>NZ_KL647132.1:0-595929 GCF_000725805.1 Streptomyces xanthophaeus
CTTCGTTCTTCGTTTCCGACTCTATCAGACTCTTTCGTGTCCGATTCCCGGTCGAAGCGGGTTTCGCTTTCCAGGTTTCCGCTTTCGCGTTTCCCTTTCGGCGTGCCACCACATTAGCGCTTATCCCTTGCGACTCATAATCGAGGCACCGGGCGGGAATTCGGGCATGCCGAATAGGACCCCGCCAGGGGTAAGTCGTAGTGAGTGGTTTGGCCGCTCTGGGGGTCTGCTGACAGCAGTGCCCCGTTCAAGCGGCTCGGGCTACGTTAGGCGTCCCGCAAGGCCGAGTCAAGTTGAGCGGCGGCGCGGCGCGTGGGCCCGGTACGGGCTCACCGTCGGGTCGTGCGTGATCCAGAAACGGTAGGGATGGGCGGATCCCGCCCCGCCCACTCCGGTACGCGGGCCGTTGCTCACCAGGTCGGGCGAGGTCGGGGTGCCCGCCAGGAGGGAGAGGGCGGAATCCGGGCCGCCGCAGAGGTCCGTGCCGTCCAGGGAGCGGTCCACGGCCAGGGCGGTGGCCAGACGGGCCGGACCCTTGGCCAGTTCGCTGCGGTTTCTGGCCGAGAGACGACGTTTGGCTGCCAGGTCGGCACCCACCGTGACCTCGCCCGCGCGCAGCAGGACACCGCTCGCATGGTCCGCCGGGCCGCACACCAGGTTGAGGCTGAACCACATGCCGTAGATGAAGTAGACGTACGCGTGTCCGGGCGGCCCGAACATCGATGCGTTGCGGGCGGTGCGGCCCCGGTAGGCGTGGGAGCCCGGATCGGCCTCCCCCTCGTACGCCTCGACCTCCGTGATGCGCAGTTCGAGGGGGCCTTCCGCGGTGCGGCTGACCAGGGTGCGGCCGAGTAGATCCGGGGCCACGGTGAGGACCGGGCGGTCGTAGAAGGACCTGGGCAGGGGCGTACGGTCAGGGCGCGCGCTCATCCGGTCGAGCGTAGTGGAACGCGTAGACCTGCAACCGGGGCCTAATGTTCCGCGTTGGTAAGGGGTAGACGCGGCGTTGTCGCCAGATCCTTAGATCCGTAGCAGGGGAGTTTTGAGCATGGGGTTCAGGAAGCTGTTCGCGAGCCTGGGTGCCGGTGGTGCTTCGGTGGACACCGTCATCACCGAGCCGAACGTCGTGCCGGGCGGGATCGTCCAGGGCGAGGTCCGGATCCAGGGCGGGTCCGTGGACCAGCAGATCGAGGGGCTGTCCGTCGGGCTGCAGGCGCGGGTCGAGGTCGAGGGCGGTGACCAGGAGTACAAGCAGGACATCGTCTTCAACAAGCAGCGCCTCGGCGGTGCCTTCCAGGTGCAGGCCGGCGCGCTGCACGTGGTGCCCTTCGGTCTGGAGATCCCCGCGGAGACGCCGATCACCCACTTCGGGGGTCAGCACCTGCACGGGATGAACATCGGGGTGAGCACCGAGCTGGAGATCGCGCGCGCCGTGGACGCGGGCGACCTCGACTCGATCAACGTGCACCCGGTTCCGGCGCAGCAGGCGATCCTGGACGCCTTCCGCCAGCTGGGCTTCTCGTTCCGCAGTGCGGACATGGAGCGCGGTCACATCCGTGGGACGCGCCAGACGCTGCCCTTCTACCAGGAGATCGAGTTCGTGCCGCCGTCGCAGTACCGGGGGCTGAACCAGGTCGAGCTCACCTTCGTCTCGGACGGCCGTGAGATGGACGTGGTCCTGGAGATGGACAAGAAGCCGGGGCTGTTCAGCGAGGGCAGCGACACCTACCGCTGCTTCCAGGTGGGTCTGCAGTCGTACCAGGACACCGACTGGGCGGCGTACCTGAACCAGTGGATCGCCTCGGTGGGTTCCCAGCGCAACTGGCTGTGACCGGAGCGCGGCGTTGAAGAGGTGAAGAGGAATTGAAGAGGGGGCCGGGTCGCTTGCTGCGACCCGGCCCCCTCTGTGCTGCGGTCCCCCGTGCGGCGGCTGTGTGCGGTTACATGCGGGCGTAGCTGCCTTCGGCGAGGGTGTCGAAGGGCAGGTGGACGACCGGGAGGGCCGCGGGAGCGGTGTTCGTGTCCCAGAGGGCCTTGATCTCGGCCGGGCCGAGTGCCGAGCGGTGGATGCGGAACTCGTCCAGGGAGCCCTGGAGGTGCTGCCGGCCGTCGGGGCGGGAGCCGAGCAGGAAGCCCGTCACCTGGTGGGCGTCACCGCGGGTGAGGCTCCCGGTGACGGGGGCGGTCTGCCGGTGCACGCCGTCCACGTACAGCTTGAGCGCGTTGCCCTCGCGGGTCAGGGCGACGTGGTGCCAGCCCGCTCCCGGTGCGTCGACGGACAGGGTGGCCTCGGCCGCGTCGGTCTGCACGTAGGCGGTGATCTTCTTCTGGCCGTTGACGTTCTCGGTGCGCAGGCGCAGCTGGCGTTCGGCGGCGCCGTTGCCGTAGGCCCAGGCGATGGTCTGGGAGTCGGTGGCTTCGGGGGCGTGGCTGAAGAGCGTCGCCACGGTGAAGTCGCCGGCGCCGAGGGCTTCGGCGTGGCCGTAAGGGAGGGTGACGGCGCCGTCGGCGCCGAGTTTCAGGGCCTTGCCGAACGGGCTGCCGGAGGGGCTGCCCGTGGGGGTCCTGCCGTCGTGGGTGGAGGCGTCGCGGACGTACGCGTGGTTGTGGTGGCGCGAGCTGTCCGGGGTGGACTGCTGGGTGGGGGCGGCCGGGGGCCGCATGACCTCGTGGATCTGGGTGTTGCCCTCCTCCATGGACCAGCGGAGCTTGATCCCTTCCTTGGGGTTCGGGCCGCCGACCGGGTACATGGCCTTGATCTGCTGCTCGGTCAGGGCGTTTCCGTAGAGCCGTACGTCGTCGAGGAGGCCGTCGAGGACGTGCGTGGCCGGCTTGCCCGGGAGGGTGGGGTGTTCCTGGGAGCCCGCGCGCAGCCCGAAGGGTGCGGTGGCGTCGGAGGTGAAGGAACCCGTGAGGGCCGTGGGGGTGGAGAGGACCGCGTCGACCCCGAGGGAGAAGGTGTCGCCGGAGCGGGTGAGGGTGAGCAGGTGCCAGGGCTTCGCGGGGTCGAGGGCGGGGAGGTCGCGCTGCTGCTGCACCGGCGGGCCGGTGACGGTCTTCGCCGAGGCGAGGACGTGGTGCTGCTGCCTGACCGGGTCCCATTCGACGGTGGCCCGCAGGTGCGGGGCGGTGGTGCTGCTTCCGTACGCCGTGAGCAGGGTCTGGGGCGTGGTGGCCTGTCGCGAGGCCTGGAACCACAGCGAATAGGTGAAGTCCCGGTCGGCGATGTCGAGGCTGGGCGTGAAGGGGACCTGGACGCCCTGGACGCCCTTGCCCTTCTCGGTGGCGGCTGCGTCGGGGTTCGCGGTGATCTTCAGGGCGGAGCCGTCGACGCGGCCGGTGACCTTCGTGGGGTGACGCAGGTACGTGTCGTTGACGAGGGTGCCGTCGGCGCCGTTGCCGGAGACGTCGTCGACGATCGAGACGGGAGTGGTCACGGGCGCGTCGGTCAGGTCGACGGCCTGGAAGGGAAGGCGGACGGCGGGTGCGGGGTCCTGGGGGGTGCCGAGGGCGTCCTTGGTCCGCAGCGCCGTGGCCTGCGCCTCGGTCAGGGCCGAGCGGTAGAGGCGGAACTCGTCCAGGGCGCCCTTGAAGGTCTCGGTGGTGACGCCGGGGCGGGCGCCGAGGCGGATGCCGTCGAAGCCGGTCCTGGCGGGGCCGGTGACGGTTCCGGTGACCTGGCGCTGGGTGGTCCCCCTGACGCCGTCGACGCGGAGTTCGACGGCGTTGCCGCGGCGGATCAGCGTGAGGTGGTGCGGCTTGCCGTCGCTGAAGGCGGCGGCCGTCTTGGGGTCGGCCGGTTTCACCTCGGCCTCGGCACTGCCGCCGGAGCCTTCGGCCCAGGCCCAGATGCGGTTCTTGGCGGGGTCGGCCCGGATCCAGACCTGTGGTGTGCCCGCGCCCATGCCGTAGGCCCACAGCAGGGTCCGGCGGTCGGCCTCGGTGCCCGTGGGGAGGGGGCCGTACTGGAAGTGCAGGGACATGGTGAAGTCTCCGCTGCCCGGGTCGAGCGAGCGGGTGTACGGGAGTTCCGCGTGGTCGCCGTCCGCAGCGAGGCGCAGGGCGCGCCCGTCGGGGGCGGCCGGGTCGAGCGCGGCGGCTCCGGCCAGGTGGGCGTCGTTGGCCTGGGGGGTGGTGTCGGGGGTGGTGCGTCCGGTGGGCGGTGCCGTGAACGGGGGCGGGGCGGGGAGCGTGGTGCCGGCCGGCAGGCCGAGCGTCCTGGGGTCGAGCGAGCGGAAGTAGATGTGGGCGGCCGACCAGTCGCCCTGTTCCCGGGAGGTGGGCGCGGGCTTGCCGCCTTCGTACACGAGGGCGATGCGGCCGTTGTCGAGTTCGGCGAGGTCGGAGTAGCCGGCCGGGCCGGTCTTGAGGGTGGGGCCGGCGGTCCAGGTGACGCCCTTGTCGAGGGAGTGGTGGACCTTCAGGTTCGCCCGGTCGTCGGGGTTGGTGGCGGTGCCGGTGGGTGAGGTGAGGAGCATGAGGTCGCGGGGCCGCGCGGTGTAGGTGCGGCGCAGGGTGAGGACGGAGGCCTGGACGTTGGGGGTCTTCAGGCCGGTCTGGGCGTGGGCGGGCACCGTGGCGCCGCCCTCCTTGCTGGTGGCGTGGGTCCGGTTGGCGCCCTCGGTCTCGTTGCGGGCGCCGATGTAGACGTCCCCGCCGGGCAGTTCCGCGACGGCGGGCTCTCCGGGCTTCGCCGTGGCGGGCGGGGTCAGGGCGGTGTCGACGGCCTGCCAGGGGCCGCCCGGGTCCTTGTAGAGGAAGCCGGTGCGGCGGCCCGTCTTGCCGAAGTTCTCGTAGGCGCCGACGACGAGGCGGCCCTGGTGCGGGCCCTCGGTCAGCTGGATTCCGTGGGAGGGGCCGGTGCCGAACCAGTCCTTGCCCTTGCCGTCGCCGAAGCGGGGCAGGGGCTCCGGGGCCGAGAAGCCGAGGCCGTCGTCGGTGCTGGTCTGGACGTGGGCCGTGCGGACGTCGTTGTGGACAGGTATCGCCTGTTCCGCGGTGGACAGCAGGTGGATGGTGCCGTCGCCGGTCTCGTCGACGACCGGCGAGGGGTTGCCGCGGGTGTGGGGGGCGTCGGGGTCGGTCCCGTTTCCGGAGGTGACGGTGCGAACGGGGCTCCAGGTGCGGCCGTCGTCGGTGGAGCGGCGTACGACGATGTCGATGTCGCCGCGGTCGGCGCAGGAGGGCGAGGTCCGGGCCTCGGCGAAGGCCAGGAGGCTGCCCGCCTTGGTCCGGACGACGGTGGGTATGCGGAAGCAGCCGTATCCGGCGGTGCCGGAGCGGAAGAGGACCTGCCCGTTGTCGGAGGGTTCGGTTCCGGCTGCCCCGGCCGGGAGTGGGGCGAGCAGGCTGCCCGCGCAGGCCAGCATTGTCGCGGTGATCAGCACGCGACCAGAGAATGATCTTCGCATTCGGAGACGGTAAACCACGGCCGCGGAGCCCGGACACCCCGCGGGCCCGGCCGGATCGGCACGGCACCCCCTAAGCTCCGGGGCGGACGTTTTCCGATCACATCAGGAGGTCTCCGTCGTGTCCGAGCTCAAAAGGCCGCCGCTCCCCCACGATTTCCATCCCGAGGTGCACGGCTTCACCGTGACGAGCGCCGATCTGGCCCCGGGCGCGGACCTGGGCGACGCCCAGGTGAAGTCGGGCGGCGACCTCTCGCCGCAGCTGCGGTGGGAGGGGTTCCCGGAGGGGACGAAGAGCTTCGCCGTGACGTGCTTCGACCCGGACGCGCCGACGGGCAGCGGGTTCTGGCACTGGGTCCTGTTCGACCTGCCGGTGTCCGTCACCGAGCTGCCGGCCGGGGCGGGTGGCGGGGCGTTCGAGGGACTGCCCGCCGGAGCCGTGCACGTGCGCAACGACTACGGGACGAAGGACTTCGGCGGGGCGGCGCCGCCGGCCGGGGAGCGGCACCGGTACGTGTTCACGGTGTACGCGGTGGACACGGAGAAGCTCGGTCCGGACGACGAGGCCTCCCCCGCGGTCATCGGCTTCAACCTGCGGTTCCACACGCTCGGTCGGGCCCACCTGATCGGTGAGTACGAGGCTCCTGTCGGCTGATCGTTCGCAGAGCGTTTGCCCGGTCCTGGTCTAAAGACGTCCAGGACCGGGCATTTTTAATGCGTTGTCCCGCGTGGCGCGCGCGACCAGAGTGGTTGCGGGCCCTGCCGCCAGGGTGGTCGCGGGCCTGCACACGGGAGGTGGGCGAGATGCGGGACACGCTGGTGCTGAATGCGAGCTTCGAGCCGCTGTCGACGGTGACCCTGAACCGGGCCGTGGTCCTGGTGCTCCAGGACAAGGCCGTGGTCGAACAGTCGCATCCCGAGCTGCGTGTGCGAGCGGCCACCATGGAGCTGCCGATGCCCCGGGTGATCAGACTCTGCCGGTACGTCCGGGTGCCCTTCCGAAGACATGCTCCCTGGTCACGGAGGGGGGTGCTGGTCCGGGACCAGCACCGGTGCGCGTACTGCGGGAAGCGCGCGACGACCGTGGACCACGTCCTTCCGCGGGCCCAGGGGGGTGGGGACACCTGGCTGAACACGGTGGCCTCCTGCGCCGAGGACAACCACCGCAAGGCGGCCCGGACTCCGGAGGAGGCGGGGATGCCGCTCCTGCGGAAGCCCTTCGTACCGTCTCCGGCGGATGCCATGCTGCTCGCCCTCGGGGCGGCCGGGCGGGACGTGCTGCCGGAGTGGCTGGAGCGCTCGGCCTAGTCCGGACGCGGTCCTGATGCCCTGCCCGGACGGTGTGTCTGCCCCGTCCGGGCTCTTGTACGGCCCCGCTGGGCGGCGTATCTCTTCTACGTCGCTCAGCGGACCAGCAGCTGGACGATCGCCAGGACTCCGACCACCACGATGACCGCGCGCAGGGCGGTGGGCGGGAGGCGGCGGCCGACCTTGGCGCCGATCTGGCCGCCGATGGTGGATCCGACGGCGATGAGCAGGACGGCCGTCCAGTCGAACTCCGCGACGAAGAGGAAGACGACGGCCGCGATGCCGTTCACCATCGCGGCGATGACGTTCTTCGCCGCGTTGATGCGTTGCAGGTCGTCACGGAGCAACAGGCCCATCAGGCCGACGTAGAGCACGCCCTGGGCGGCCCCGAAGTAGCCTCCGTAGGCGCTGGAGAGCAGCATGCCGCCGAGCAGCACCGGCCCGCCGTCGGGGTGGCCGGGGTCCTTGCCGGCCGCGTCCTGACGGCGGCGCAGGGCCTTGGCGAGGCGGGGCTGCAGGATGACGAGCACGAGGGCGATGCCGATGAGGACGGGCACGATCGTGTCGAAGGAGTCGGACGGCAGCGTGAGGAGCAGGACCGCGCCCGCGAACCCGCCGACGAGGGAGACGGCGCCCAGGCGCATGATGCGGGCGCGCTGGCCCTGGAGCTCCTTGCGGTAGCCGATGGCTCCGCTGATGGAACCGGGCACCAGGCCGAGGGTGTTGGACACGTTGGCGGTGACCGGGGGCAGGCCGGTGGCGAGCAGCACCGGGAAGGTGATGAGCGTGCCGGAGCCGACGATGGTGTTGATGGTGCCCGCGCCGATGCCGGCGGCGAAGACCGCGAGTGATTCCCAGATGGACATGGGCTGGGCCATCCCCTTCGCATGAGTGGGTCGCCTCCCCGCCATGAAGGTCGAGGGGCCTCACTGATCATGCAGCAGGGGCGGCCGGGCTCAGTCGATGGGGGGCTGCTCGCGGCGGTCGGCCGAGTCCTTGTCGCGGGCGGCGGGGATGCCGCCGCCGTCCTTGCCGGAGTTCTGCGGGTTGAAGCCGGAACCTCCGCCCATGGGGCCGAAGTTGCCCATCGCCCCGGAGAGGCCCTTGAGGGCGTCGCCGATCTCGCTCGGCACGATCCAGAGCTTGTTGGCGTCGCCTTCGGCGATCTTCGGGAGCATCTGGAGGTACTGGTAGGCGAGGAGCTTCTGGTCGGCGTCACCGGCGTGGATGGACTCGAAGACCGTGCGGATGGCCTGGGCTTCACCCTCGGCGCGCAGGGCCGCGGCCTTGGCGTCACCTTCGGCCCGCAGGATCGAGGACTGCTTCTCGCCCTCGGCGCGCAGGATCTCGGACTGCCGGACACCTTCGGCCTGGAGGATCGCGGCGCGCTTGTCGCGGTCGGCGCGCATCTGCTTCTCCATCGAGTCCTGGATGGAGGTCGGCGGCTCGATGGCCTTGAGCTCGACGCGGTTGACGCGGATGCCCCACTTGCCGGTGGCCTCGTCGAGGACGCCGCGCAGGGCCGCGTTGATCTCCTCGCGGGAGGTCAGGGTCCGTTCCAGGTCCATGCCGCCGATGATGTTGCGGAGCGTGGTGACGGTGAGCTGTTCGATGGCCTGGATGTAGCTGGCCACTTCGTAGGTCGCGGCGCGGGCGTCGGTCACCTGGTAGTAGATGACGGTGTCGATGTTGACGACGAGATTGTCCTGGGTGATCACCGGCTGCGGCGGGAAGGGGACGACCTGCTCGCGGAGGTCGATCCGGTTGCGGATCGAGTCGATGAACGGGACGACGATGTTGAGGCCCGCGTTGAGGGTGCGGGTGTAGCGGCCGAAGCGCTCGACGATGGCGGCGCTGGCCTGCGGGATCACCTGGATCGTCTTGACCAGTGCGATGAAGACCAGAACCACCAGAATGATCAGGACGATGATGATCGGTTGCATGCGGTTCCCCGTGCCCTTCCGGCTGTCTGTGCTGCCCCGTTGAACGGAGTCTCGCAGACCCGGGGGCTGCGAGCAGGCTGCTTGTCACATGACGACGGCGGTCGCTCCGTCGATCTCCACGACGTCCACGGACTGGCCCGGTTCGAAACTGGTGTCCGCGTCGAGGGTGCGCGCCGACCAGATCTCGCCGGCCAGCTTGATGCGGCCGCCGCTGCCGTCGACGCGTTCGAGGACGACGGCGCTCCTGCCTCTCAACGCGTCGATTCCGCTGCGGTGTTGGGGTCGTTGCTCCCGGTGCCGGTTGGCGATCGGCCGGACGACGGCGATCAGCGCGACCGAGACGATCACGAAGACGAGGACCTGTGCCACCACTCCCCCGCCGAGGGCGGCCGTGACGGCGGCCAGCGCCGCTCCGGCCGCGAACATGCCGAACTCCGGCATCGCGGTGAGCACGAGGGGAATGCCCAGTCCGACCGCGCCGATCAGCCACCACACCCATGCGTCGATGTCCACATGGTCATGGTAGGTCGGTGGGGCGCGGTCCGGACAGGGTGCGGGGGCTTCGTCCTACCGCAGGGGGAGGCCCTGCGCGGTCCAGCGGTCGTTCCCGTTGCGTTCGACGACCAGCGGGAGGCCGAAGCACAACGAGAGGTTGCGCGAGGTGAGTTCGAGGTCGATCGGTCCGGCGGCGACGACCTTGCCCTGACGGATCATCAGGACGTGGGTGAAGCCGGGGGCGATCTCCTCGACGTGGTGCGTGACCATCACCATCGACGGGGCGAGCGGGTCGCTGGCGAGGCGGCCGAGGCGGCGTACGAGGTCCTCGCGGCCGCCGAGGTCCAGGCCGGCGGCGGGCTCGTCGAGGAGCAGCAGCTCGGGGTCGGTCATCAGGGCGCGGGCGATCAGCGTGCGCTTGCGCTCGCCCTCGGAGAGGGTGCCGAACTTGCGGTCGAGGTAGTCGCTCATGCCGAGGCGGTCGAGGAAGGCGCGGGCGCGCAGCTCGTCGACCTCCTCGTACTGCTCCTGCCAGGTCGCCGTCATGCCGTATGCGGCGGTCAGGACGGTCTGCAGGACGGTCTGCCTCTTGGGGAGCTTGTCGGCCATCGCGATGCCGGCGACACCGATGCGGGGGCGCAGCTCGAAGACGTCCACCCGGCCGAGGGTGCTGCCGAGGATGGTGGCAGTGCCCTTGGTGGGGAAGAGGTAGCTGGAGGCGAGGTTCAGCAGGGTGGTCTTGCCGGCGCCGTTGGGGCCGAGGATCACCCAGCGCTCGCCCTCCTTGACCGACCAGGAGACCTGGTCCACCAGAGCCCGGCCCTCGCGGACCACGGATACGTCCACCAGCTCCAGAACATCGCTCATGAGCGTGTTGTCACCCCTTGCAGTCACGGTTCTCTGTGCGCCGGCAGGCGCAGCCCCAGGGGAAAACCTACGCCACTCGGGGAGGGGTCCGGGGCCGGGGCCCGGCGCCGGGCCGGATCCGTAAAGTAGGGGGATGCTTTTCGAACCACGTTCAGGGCGGCTGGCCGCCTGGGGGAACGCACTGCTGGCCGGTCTGGTCTCGCCCGACGAGGCCGTGACGTCGATCGTGGGCGAGGACTCCGTGCACCGGGTCCTGGGGCTGCCGGGGGAAGCGGGGCCCGTGGGGCTCACGCTGGCCCTGGGGCGGATGCGGGCGCTGGGGGTCACCGGTCTGCGGGTGGCCCTGCCGGCGCCGGGGCACCCGCTGGGGCTGAGCGGGCCGCCGGAGTTCAACGCGCGGGCGCTGGAGGCCGAGGAGGCGGTCGTGTGCACGGGGGCCGCGCTGGGTCTCGTACCCGAGGTCGAGGAGGTGGGGCCCGCGGGTGATCTGCACGTGTCGGTGACCTGGCACTGCCTACCGGTACGGGAGGCGCCGCCGGCGGACGTGCCCTCGCTCGGCGAGGCGGAACGGGAGCTGGCGGAGGCGCTGCGCGAGGCCACCGTGCTGCTGACGCAGCTGGACGTGGCGGGCTCCGGTCCGGTGGCGGAGGCCGCGCTGTCGGCGTACCGGGCGCGGGCGGAGGCGGGGCGCGAGGTGCTGGCGCCCGGATATCCGCCGCGGGCGGTACGGGTGCTGTCGCTGGCGCAGCGGGTGGACCTGCTGGTGTCGCTGGCGTACGAGAACGGGCCGGGCGGTGCGGTGGCCGCCTCGGAGATGGCGGCGCGGACGGAGGCCCTGCGTCCGGTGGAACGCGTGGCGCGGCGGGCGCTGGTCGCGGCGTACAACGCGGCGGTCGAGGAACGCGAGCGGGACCGGTAGCCCGCCGGTCGGCTGCCGCCGGGGCCGCCGGGGCCGCCGGGGCCGCGAGCGGCTTGTGGCCGATCGGTGGCCGCCGCATCGTCGGGCATCCGGCGGGGCGTCGGGCATCCGACGAGGCTTCGGGCGGGCGGCCGCCGGTCGGGGGGCGGCAGGACTTCGGGCTGCCCCCGGGGCTTTGCGGGTCCGCCGGGGCGTCGGGGTGCCGCCGGGGCTTGGGCGAGCGGCGCGGCCTCGGGGGTCTGCCCGGCATCACGCCAGCCGGGCGGGGGCGGGGTTACTGCCGGCCGATCGCGGGCGCCGGGCATCAGCGTCCGCCGGGGCGTCGGGGTGGCCGCCTAGGGTCTCGGGCATCCGTCGAGGCTTCGGGGGGGGGCGGCGGGGCTTCGGGCTGCCGCCGGGGTTCTGCGGGTCCGCCGGGCGGGGGCATCGGGTGGCTTCCGGCCGATCGCGGGCGCCCGGGCGTCGGGGTGGCCGTCGAGGGGCTCGGATGTCGCGCGCCCCGGGACAGCAGGCATCCGTCGAGCTTCGGGCGGGCGGCGGGCGCCCTGGCGTCGGTGTCATCCGGGGCGTCGGGTGGCCGCCGAGGGGCTCGGGGGTCCGGCGAGGCTCGGGCGGCGGGGGGCCCGCCGGTCGGGGGGCGGGTGTGCAGCGGCCCCGGTTCCCGGGGAGTGGAGGGAAGCGGGGCCGGTGGCGTCCACGCCGCTCCGCGGGCCGCGGTCACCCGCCGGACGGATTCCGGCGCGGCGGTGCGGGGCCCGCGCAGCGGTTCGCGGGGTTCGGTCAGGCGTTCACGCCGGTGTTGCCGAAGGCGCCGTTCAGCAGGCCGATCACGTTGACCGTGTTGCCGACCGCGTTCACCGGGACGTGCACGGGGACCTGGAGCAGGTTCCCGGAGGCCACGCCGGGCGAGTTCAGGGCCTCGCCCTCCGCCGACGCACCGCCGTGCGCCGAGGAGACACCGGCGCCGGCGGCGAGGAGGCCACCCGCGATCATGGTGACGGCAGCGGCCTTCTTGAAGTTCTTCACGTTCTCGTCCTCCAGTACGTCTGCCGCGACCAGCCGTCGCGGCACGCCATGGAGAACGGCCGCACCGCCTCGGGGATACGCCATGTGGGCGACATTCCCCCGACGGTATGAATCTCATTCCGGTCGGTTCATTCCGCCAATCCGTGCCTGACCGCCCACAACGCGGCCTGCGTGCGGTCCGCGAGGTCCAGTTTCATCAGGATGTTCGAGACGTGCGTCTTGACCGTCTTCTCGGACAGGACGAGCGCCCGGGCGATCTCGCGGTTCGAACGGCCGTCCGCGATGAGGGCGAGCACCTCCCGCTCCCGGTCGGTCAGCGAGCCGCTGCGGCCCGGCGGGGTGCTCCGGTCGTCCTGGGCGAGCAGCGCCTCCGCGACCTCCGGCTGAAGGAGGACGTGGCCCGCGTGGACGGACCGGATGGCCCCGGCCAGGGCATCGGGGTCGATGTCCTTGTAGACGTATCCGGCGGCGCCGGCCCGCAGGGCCGGGACCACGGTGCGCTGCTCGGTGAAGCTGGTGACGATGAGGACCCGCGCGGGGTTCGCCAGCTCGCGCAGCCGGCGCAGCGCCTCGATGCCGTCGGTGCCCGGCATCTTGATGTCCATGAGGATCACGTCGGGCCGCAGTTCCTCGGCGCGGGCGATGCCCTCCTCGCCGTCGGAGGCCTCGCCGACCACCTCGATGTCGTCCTGGACCTCCAGGAAGGTGCGCAGGCCGCGCCGGACCACCTGGTGGTCGTCGACCAGCAGGACGCGGACGGGGGTGTCAGCCACCCGGTACCTCCATCTCGATCGTGGTGCCCCTGCCGGGCTCCGAGTGCACCTCCAGCCGGCCTCCGACGCCGCCCGCGCGGTCCCGCATGGAGACCAGTCCGAGGTGGCGGCCGGCCCGGCGGACCGTGCGGGGGTCGAAGCCCCGGCCGGGGTCGGTGACCTTCAGTACCGCTCCCCCGCCGCGCGTCCGGGCCAGTGTGACCTCGACGCGGTCCGCACCGGAGTGGCGCAGGGCGTTGTGGAGGGCCTCCTGGGCGACGCGGAGCAGCGCTTCCTCCTGGGCCGCGGGGAGGGCCCGTACGCCGTCACAGATGAAGGTGACGTGTGCGCCGTGGGCGCGGTCGAGCACCTGGACGTGGGTGCGCAGGGTGGCGACGAGGCCGTCCTCGTCGAGTGCGGCCGGGCGGAGCTCGGTGACCGCCGCCCGCAGTTCGTCGGCCGCCTCCGCCGCGAGGACGGAGACCTGCTGGAGCTCGTCCTTGGCGCGGGCCGGGTCGCGGTCGACGAGCGCCGCGGCGGCCTGGGCGGTGAGGCGGAGGGAGAAGAGCTTCTGGCTGACGGCGTCGTGCAGCTCGTGGGCGAGGCGGGAGCGCTCCTCGGCGATGGTGAGCTCGCGGCTGCGCTCGTAGAGCCGGGCGTTCGTCAGGGCGAGCGCCGCGTGCTGGGCGAGGAGGTCCAGGAGCTCCTCGTCCTCCTCGGTGAATCCGCAGCCGGCCCCGGGGGCCGGGCAGCGCTTGTTGGCGAGGAAGAGGGCGCCGAGGGTCTCCTCGCCGTCCCGGATCGGGAGGCCGAGGAAGTCGGACATGTCCGGGTGGGCGGCGGGCCAGCCCTCGAAGCGCGGGTCCTTGCGTACGTCGGCCAGCCGCTCGGCGCCGTCCTGGTGGAGCATCGCGGCGAGGATGCCGTGCTGGCGGGGCAGCGGGCCGATGCGGCGCCACTGCTCCTCGCTGATGCCGTCGACGACGAACTGGGCGAAGCCCCCGTGGTCGTCGGGGACGCCCAGGGCCGCGTACTCGGCGTCCAGCAGCTCGCGGGCCGAGACGACGATCGTGCGCAGGACGTCACGGACCTCCAGTCGGCGGCTCATGGCGAGCAGCGCGGTGCTGACGGCGGCCAGGCCGCTGCGGGGTCGGTGCATGGGGCTCACGGTACCCGCGGGAGTGATCATCGGGATCGGGCCGCGGACGTAGGTCCGGACGTAGGCCGAAGGGCCCGCCCGGGCCGGGTCCGGCGGCCGAGGCGGCGGCGCGGGCCGCGTTCCTAGGTTGGGGGCATCTGGCGGGCGGTGCGGAAGGCAGGGGTGCGGGCATGACGGTGGCGATGGTGACGGGAGCCTCCCGCGGGCTGGGGCGGGCGCTGGCCGGTGAGCTGGCGGGGCGCGGCTGGGACCTCGTCCTGGGTGCGCGGGGCGGGCCGGCCCTGGAGGAGACGGCCCGGTCCGCGCGGGCGGCGGGAGTCCGGGTCCGGGCCGTGGCGGGGGACGTGTCCTCGGCGGGGTACCGGACTGCCCTGGTGGACGCGGCGCGGGAGCTGGGCGGGCTGGACCTGCTGCTGAACAACGCGGCGGTGCTGGGGGCCGAGCCGCTGGTGCCGCTGGCGGTGCACGCGCTGGACGGGCTGCGCGAGGCCTTCGAGATCAACGTGGTGGGGCCGCTGGGGCTGGTTCAGGAGGGGCTGCCGCTGCTGCGGGCCGCGGAGGCGGGGGCCGTGCTGAACATCAGCTCGGCCGCGGCGGTGGTGGCGTACGAGACCTGGGGGGCGTACGGGGCGACGAAGGCGGCGGGGGACCTGATGTCGGCGGTGCTCGCGGTGGAGGAGCCGGGGCTGCGGGTGTGGTGGGCGGATCCGGGTTCGATGCGGACGCGGATGATGGCGGCGGCCGAGCCGGAGGAGGAGCTGGCCTCGCTGCCGACACCGGAGGAGGTGGCCCCGGCGTTGCTGCGACTGGTGGCAGGCCGCCTGCCGAGCGGCCGGTACACGGCCGCGGGCCTGGGCCTGGGCCTGGGCCGGACCGTGACCGGTCCGGTCTGACGGATGCGCCGACGGCCGGGGCGGGGGTGGAGCCGGGGTGGCGGGGAGCGGGCTCCGGCCGGTGCAGAAAGCAGGACCGTATATAACGGACAAACCGGGAGCACTCTCGGCCCGGATGCCGACTGCAGCGTGTCGGCGTACGCCCTGGGTATGCGGGAGCGGTGCCCCGGGGCTGCCTGTGGGACGAGCGCGGGGGCCTCCGCGTACTACTCAAGGATGAGGACGGTGACGGAGTGCGTTGCTTCAGCAACGCACGGTCAAACCGTTACGTGCCCGATGTGAGCCCGCACATAGGACGCACATCACTTACGAAGGTACCTAGTGGACAAATAAAGGTCCCGTGAACACGGGCGGGCGTAGCGCCGAGGCCGGAAAACCGGCCTCGGCGCCGGTGCGTGATCCACTAAGCAGCATCGTAGGTCACACCTTTGCCAGGCGATTTTGCCGCCGCTAAGAATTGCTCCCGTCGCACAGCGCCGCGGATCCCGGATCCCAGCGGCGCCTTCCTGCGGCCCCCGCTATTCGAAGAGGTTGCCCCGCCATGTCTGCTTCCAGCACTCCCGGTCACAGTCGTCTGACGAAGGCACACAAGCTGTCCATCGCCGGCGTTGCCACGCTCGGTGCCGCCGCCGTCGCCTTCTCCCTCGTTCCGGCCGGCGCCGTCGAGGCCCAGACGGTCGCCGTAGCCCCCGTCGCCTGGTCCCAGGCCGTCGACGGCGCGCAGGTGAAGGCCATGCAGGGCCACCTCTCCGCACAGCAGGTCATAGTCGACGCCAACGCGAAGGCCGCTGCCAAGGCCAAGGCCGAGGCGGACGCCAAGGCGAAGGCCGCCGCGAAGGCCAAGGCCGAGGCCGCCGCGAAGAAGGACCGCGAGCAGAAGCAGGCCGCGAGCCGCTCCGCCGCCCGCACCCCCGTCTTCGCGAACAACCTTGACGGCTGGATCAAGGAAGCCCTCTTCATCATGAAGAAGGAAGGCATTCCGGGCACCTACGCCGGAATCCACAAGAACATCATGCGCGAGTCCAGCGGCAACCCGATGGCGATCAACAACTGGGACATCAACGCCCAGAACGGCATCCCCAGCAAGGGTCTGCTCCAGGTCATCCTCCCGACCTTCAAGACGTACCACGTCAAGGGCACCAAGTTCGACCAGTACGACCCGGTCGCGAACATCGTCGCCGCCTGCAACTACGCGGCCGACCGCTACGGCTCGATGGACAACGTCAACAGCGCCTACTAGGCCACTGGCGTAGCCGTACCCCCACGCGCCTCAGGGCGGCCCCCGGACTTCCGGGGGCCGCCCTGAGGCGTTCGTGCGTTCAGGCTTTCATGCCGCTACTTGCCCGCGCGCATGACCTCCGGCTCGTGGCGGCGCAGCAGGCGCTGCACGGCGAAGCCGCAGGCGATGCCGAGGAGCAGCAGGATGGTGATGTTCAGGCTCCACTGCCCGACCGTGGCGTCCCAGAGCGGGTCGGTGTTGGTCGGGTTGTCCGCGTCCCACGGCGGCATCAGGACGCCGAGGTTCAAGGTGGTGCCCGCAGCGGCGATGGCCCAGCGGGACGGCATCAGCCAGGCGAACTGCTCCAGGCCCGGGGAGTCGTAGACCTGGAAGAGGATGCCGGTGAAGACGACCTGGACGATCGCGAACATGACCAGCAGCGGCATCGTCTTCTCGGCGGTCTTCACCAGCGAGGAGATGACCAGGCCGAACATCATCGAGGTGAAGCCGAGCGCGATGACCGACAGGCAGATCTCCACCGCGGGCGGCATGAGCAGGCCCTCGGTGGGCAGGTCGCGCGGGTAGAAGCCGATCCCGCAGATGATCACGCCCTGGACGGCGGTGATGATGCCGAGGACGATCACCTTCGACATGAGGTAGGCCGACCGCGACAGGCCGGTGGCCCGTTCGCGCTCGTAGATGACCCGTTCCTTGATCAGCTCACGGACCGAGTTGGCCGCGCCCGAGAAGCACATGCCGACCGCGAGGATCAGCATGATCGTGCCGGCGTCGCCGTTGAAGCGCGACGGGGCCACGGGCGGCGCGAGGCCGAACTTCGCGGGGATGACCGTGGAGACCACGCCCAGGACGGCGGGCAGGATCAGCATCAGGCCGATGAAGCCCTTGTCGGAGGCGATCACCGAGACGTAGCGGCGGATCAGCGTCCACAGCTGGGAGCCCCAGCCCTGCGGCTTCGGCGGGCGCATCTGCTGGTGCGGCGGCATCGCGACCGACTGCGGGGCGACGGCGTCGATGTCGGCGGCGTACAGCTGGTAGTGCTGCGAACCCTTCCAGCGTCCGGCCCAGTCGTAGTCGCGGTAGTTCTCGAAGGCCGAGAAGACGTCCGCCCACGTGGTGTAGCCGAAGAAGTTCAGCGCCTCGTCCGGCGGGCCGAAGTACGCGACCGAACCGCCCGGGGCCATGACCAGCAGCTTGTCGCAGATGGCCAGCTCGGCGACCGAGTGGGTGACGACGAGGACCGTGCGGCCGTCGTCGGCGAGGCCGCGCAGCAGCTGCATGACGTCGCGGTCCATGCCCGGGTCGAGGCCGGAGGTGGGCTCGTCCAGGAAGATCAGCGAGGGCTTGGTGAGCAGCTCCAGGGCCACGGACACGCGCTTGCGCTGACCACCCGAGAGGGCGGTGATCTTCTTGTCCTTGTGGATGTCGAGCTTGAGCTCGCGCAGCACCTCGTCGACGCGGGCGGCGCGCTCGGACTCGGCGGTGTCCCCGGGGAAGCGCAGCTTGGCCGCGTACTTCAGGGCCGTACGGACGCGCAGCTCCTTGTGCAGGATGTCGTCCTGCGGGACCAGGCCGATGCGCTGGCGGAGCTCCGCGAACTGCTTGTACAGGTTGCGGTTGTCGTACAGGACGTCGCCCTGGTTGGCGGGCCGGTAGCCGGTGAGCGCCTTGAGGAGGGTCGACTTGCCGGAGCCGGAGGGGCCGATGACACCGATGAGCGACTTCTCCGGGACACCGAAGGTGACGTCCTTGAGGATCTGCTTGCCGCCGTCGACCGTGACGGTGAGGTGGCGGGCCGAGAAGGAGACCTCGCCGGTGTCGACGAACTCCTCGAGGCGGTCACCGACGATCCGGAACGTCGAGTGGCCGACGCCGACGATGTCGTTCGGGCCGAGCAGGGCGGTGCCGGACTTGGGTACCGGCTGACCGTTGACGTAGGTGCCGTTGTGGCTGCCGAGGTCGTGGATCTCGAAGCGGCCGCCGGGCATCGAGCGGAACTCGGCGTGGTGGCGGGAGACCTGGAGGTCGGAGACGACCAGCTCGTTCTCCAGCGCACGGCCGATGCGCATGACGTTGCCCAGCGAGAGCTGGTGGAACGTGGTCGGGCTGCGGTCGTTGTAGCCGGGTGCCGCGCCCTGCGCCGGGCGGGAGGCGGCAGGGCCGCCGCCCTGCTGGTGCGGGACGTGCGCCTGCGGCTGCTGCGCGTGCTGCGGCTGTGCGTGCTGCGGCTGTGCGTGCTGCGGCTGCTGTGGCGCGGCCTGCTGCTGCCAGGCCTGCTGGGGCTGCTGCTGCGCAGGCGCCTGGTAGGCCTGGGCCTGCGGCTGGGCGTACGCCGGGGCCTGCTGCTGGGCCGCGGGCGCCGCGGCGGCCGCCGCCCCGACGGGGTTCAGCCGCGGGCCGTCGGTCGCATTGCCCAGGAACACGGGCGTGCCGGGCACGAGTTCGGCCTGCTGGACCCGGGCACCGTGCACGTAGGTGCCGTTGGTGCTGCCGTGGTCCTCGATGCCCCAACCACGGCCGTTCCAGCTGACGGTGGCGTGCCGCCACGACACCCGGGCGTCGTCGATCACCACATCCCCCTGGGGATCGCGCCCCAGGGAGTACGACCTGGACGGATCAAGCGTCCAGGTCCTTCCGTTCAATTCCAGTACGAGTTCCGGCACTCCAGCCCCACTTAAGTCCCCCGAGAATCCCCCTGACGTCAGGGAGTCTAGGGATGGCGAACATCCGGGGGAACTATTTCAGGCCCGCGGCCACAAGTGGAATCCGGGCCCGTCCGGCTGGACGTGACGGCCCGCCGGTGGGGTGCGAAAGGCACCCGGAGAGTGCGATAGGGGACTTCTCGCCCACCCCTCGGGTCGGCACGGCAGGGAAGCGGAGGCGACACGGCGACGGTCCGGGCGGGGTCCGGGACGGATCCGGGCAACGTCCGCGCGGGGTCCGGGACGGGCCCTGGCGGGCCGGGCGCCCCGCAGGATTTCCCTCACAGTGGGGCGCCCGGAGTCCGCACCCGCTCCCCGACCCCGGCAGAATGGCTCCTGGATCAGGATCCATCCGCTCCCGCGCTCCCGCCGCGCCCGCTCCACCTCCAGGAATGCAATGACGCGTACAGATCACGCCGCGCCGCCCGCGACCGAGCCTGCGGTCGAGCAGCTCGGCCCTCGCAGCGCCGCGCGCAGAGCGCGGCGGGCGCTGCGGCGCCGCCCGATATCCGGGCTGGTCTGGCTGCTGCCCCTGCTGGCGACCCTCGCCTCCGGGCTCTTCCGGATCAGCACCCCGGTCCTGTGGCACGACGAGCTGGCCACCCTCTCGGTGATCCGGCGGCCGCGGGGCGCCCTGCTGGACATGCTGCAGAACGTGGACGCCGTGCACGGCGCCTACTACCTGCTGATGCACTACTGGATGGTGGCCTTCGGCGAGTCCCCGGCCGTGCTCCGGCTGCCCACGGTGCTGGCGATGGCCGCGGCCGCCGCCTGTGTCGCTCTGGCCGGCAAGCGGATGTTCGGCGCCCGCGCAGGGCTGACGGCGGGCCTGGTGTTCGCGCTGATCCCGGCCGTCACCCGGTACGCACAGGAGATCCGCTCCTACTCCTTCGTGGTGCTGGTCGCGGCCTTGGCGCTGGTCCTGCTGCTGCGGGCGCTGGAGCGGCCCGGCCCGGTGCGCTGGTTCTGCTACGCGCTGCCGGTGGCGGCCGCGGGCTGGTTCCACCTGGTGTCGCTGGTCTTCCTCGGGGCGCACGCCTTCGGGGTGGCCCTGTACTGGTGGAAGGACCGCCGGAACTGGCGGCTCCCGGTCGGCTTCACCCTGGCGGCCTGCCTGGGCGTGGCCTCGACGTACCCGCTGATCAAGCTCGCCGGCGGACAGGCGGGGCGCCAGATCAGCTGGATCCCCAAGCCGCAGCTGAGCGACCTGGCCGGCATCTGGCCGCAGGTCTTCTGCAGCACCCTGCTGGCCGCCGTGCTCTTCCTGGCCGCGGCGTTCGCCTGGGGCGGCGACCGCAAGCAGTCGGCCCTCTTCGGCACGGTCGCGGCCGTGATGCCGGTGGTGGCGATCTGGGTCATCTCGCAGCGGGCCGACGTCTCCTACTTCATGCCGAAGTACCTGTTCTTCGTCCTGCCCGCCTGGGCGGTGATGGCCGGGGCGGGGATCGCCCTGGTCCGGTGGCGCGGTGTGGTGGCGGCGCTGCTGGTGATGGGCGTGATGGTCGTCCCGGACCACCTGACCATGCACCGGCCGCTCTCCCACGCCTCGTACACCTACCCCGAGGCGGTCACCTGGTTCAAGCCGCTGGACTACCGGTCGGCCGCCGAGATCGTGGCCGCCGGCTACCGGCCCGGCGACGCGGCGGCGTACGGCCAGCAGAAGCAGGAGCTGTGGTGGGGCGTGGACACCGGTGTCGCGTACTACCTCCCGGACCGCATCGAACTGCCGGACGTCCTGCTCGGCAGCAGCGGCGAGCAGCGCGACGACCTGTGGCCGGCCCTGACCCCCGACCCGGTCAAGGCGCTGGACACCCTCGCGGCGCCGCGGATCTGGCTGGTCTCCAAGGACGACGGCGGCGACCCCTTCACGACGCTGCCGCCCGAGCATGCGAAGGCCCTGCAGGACCGATACACGCAGACGGACTACCAGCAGGTCTCGGGCATCTCGGTCGCCCTCCTGGTCCGGCGCTGACGACCCGGTCCCGGAGGGTGGGACGGGGGTCCGGCCCCCGGGCCGGGGAAGATACGGTGAGGGCACCATGAGCGCTTCGCAGACCTCAGACGCCCCCACCCTCCTCGTCAAGATCTTCGGCAAGGACCGTCCCGGGATCACCGCCGGGCTGTTCGACACCCTCGCCGCCTACGCCGTCGACGTCGTCGACATCGAGCAGGTCGTCACCCGTGGCCGCATCGTGCTGTGCGCCCTCGTCACCCAGCCCGCCGCCGGGACCGAGGGCTCGCTGCGGGCCACCGTCCACAGCTGGGCCGAGTCACTCAAGCTCCAGGCCGAGATCCTGTCCGGTACGGGTGACAACCGGCCGCGCGGCAGCGGCCGCTCCCACGTCACCGTCCTCGGGCACCCGCTCACCGCGGAGTCCACGGCGGCCATAGCGGCACGGATCACCGCGACCGGCGGCAACATCGACCGCATCTTCCGGCTCGCGAAGTATCCGGTGACGGCCGTGGAGTTCGCCGTCTCGGGCACCGAGACGGAGCCGCTGCGCACGGCGCTGGCCACCGCGGCCTCGCACATCGGCGTGGACGTGGCCGTGGTCTCCGCCGGGCTGCACCGCCGGGCCCAGCGCCTGGTCGTCATGGACGTGGACTCGACGCTGATCCAGGACGAGGTCATCGAGCTCTTCGCCGCCCACGCGGGCTGCGAGGCCGAGGTCGCCGAGGTCACCGAGCGGGCCATGCGCGGCGAGCTGGACTTCGAGCAGTCGCTGCACGCCCGCGTCGCACTGCTGGCGGGGCTGGACGCGTCCGTGGTGGACAAGGTCCGCGCCGAGGTGCAGCTGACGCCGGGCGCCCGGACCCTGATCCGCACCCTCAAGCGGCTGGGCTACCAGGTCGGAGTGGTCTCCGGCGGGTTCACCCAGGTCACGGACGATCTGCGGGAGCGGCTGGGGCTGGACTTCGCCTCCGCCAACACCCTGGAGATCGTCGACGGGAAGCTGACCGGGCGGGTCACCGGCGAGATCGTGGACCGGGCGGGCAAGGCCCGGCTGCTGCGGCGCTTCGCCGCGGAGGCCGGCGTACCGCTGGCCCAGACGGTGGCCATCGGAGACGGGGCCAACGACCTGGACATGCTGAACGCGGCGGGGCTGGGCGTGGCCTTCAACGCCAAGCCGGTGGTGCGCGAGGCCGCGCACACCGCGGTGAACGTGCCGTTCCTGGACGCCGTGCTGTACCTGCTGGGGATCACCCGCGAAGAGGTGGAGGCCGCCGACCTGGCGTGAGCGCCGGCGAGGCCGGCGAGGCCCACGAGTACGAGGACGGGCCCCGGCGGGCAGGACGGCCGCCGGGGCCCGTTCGTGCGTCGGTGGGCCTGGATCAGTGGTCCTGGTGGGCCCGGGTCAGTGGTCCTTGGGGGTCCAGAAGTCCAGCAGGGTGCCGACGCCGTGCTCCAGGGACTTCCACGTGCCGGTGAAGGACACGACGGCGAGCGCCGCGGTCGGGAAGCCCGTACGGCTCATCCGCGCCAGGGTGTCGCCTTCGGCGCGCCCGGAGAGGGCGTCGGCGAGGGCGTGCATGCCGGGGTTGTGGCCGATGACGAGGAGGTCCGCGACGTCTTCGGAAGTCTCGTTCAGGAGGGCGATGAGCTCGCCGAGCGAGGCGTCGTACAGCCGTTCCTCGTAGGAGGTCCTCGGCCGGTGCGGCATCTCCTGGACGGCGAGCTTCCAGGTCTCGCGGGTGCGGGCGGCGGTGGAGCAGAGGGCCAGGTCGAAGGCGATGCCGGTCTCGGCGAGCTTCAGACCGACGGCGGGGGCGTCCTTGCGGCCCCGTTCCGCCAGGGGGCGGTCGTGATCGGACACCTGGGGCCAGTCGGCCTTGGCGTGCCGGAGGAGGGCGATCCTGCGGGGTGTGTCGGCGCTCATGGCTCCCAGCTTCGCATGAAACGGGCCATGGGGCGCAGGGTGTTGGAGGGCCGCGGCCCGTTGGTGGGGCGCACCCGGCGCACGCGGGATCAGCCGACGGCGCGCAGTACCTGCTGGGTGACGTGGAGCAGGCCGGTGGCTTCCCCGGCGGCCGCATGGGCCTCGGCGGACCCGGCGAGGAGCAGCAGCATCAGGCCGAAGCCGAGGGCCGGCAGGGCCAGTGCCCACCAGTGCAGGCGGGCGTCGGCGCCGGCGCCTGCGCGGTGGCCGGACGGGAGGGACCGGGGGTGCGTGGGGGCCGGCATGGCCGCCTCCGGGGGTGTGCGGACGGGACGGGTTTCGTTGTCTTCGAATCTATGGATCCGAAGGGGCCGTTCCCATCCGGGGCGCACCCCACTTCACCCTGAGCCCTGCCCCCTAGGGGTTGGTGGGGTTAACCCCACCAACCCTCCCTCACGGGGAGGCGATCGTCGCGATGACGGAGATGATCACGGTCACGGCGAGCATCGCGCCCAGCACGAGGCCGAGCTTCTTGCGGCCGTCCTGGGGGTTCGGTTCGAGTACGGGCGACATGCGACTCAGTTTCGCACGCCGCATTCGTCCTCGATCGTGCGGTCCCGGCCCGCGAGGACGCCCAGCGCGATCTGCGGGACCAGGAGGCCGGCCATCAGGGCCAGGGGAAGGTCCCAGCCGCCGCTGTGCTGGTAGAGGGTGCCGATGAGCAGCGGGCCGGGGATGGAGATGAGGTAGCCGGTGCTCTGCGCGAAGGCGGAGAGCTTGACGACTCCGGCCGGGGACTTGGCGCGCAGCCCGATCATGGTGATGGCGAGCGGGAAGGCGCAGTTGGAGACGCCGAGCATGAGGGCCCAGGCCCAGGCTCCGGCCACGGGGGCGAGGTAGAGGCCGAGGTAGCCGACGAGACCGAAGAGGCCGAGGGTGGCGGCGATGGCGCCCTGGTTCTTCATCCGTGCGGCGAGGCCGGGGATGACGAAGGCGAGCGGGACGCCCATGACCATCGTGAGGGCGAGCAGCACGCCGGAGGTGGAGGCGGAGACCCCAGCGTCGCGGAAGATCTGCGGGAGCCAGCCCATGGTGATGTACGCGCCGGTGGCCTGGAGTCCGAAGTAGCAGGCCAGGGCCCAGGAGGTGCGGCTGCGGAAGACCTTGGGGCCGGTGTCGGTGCGCGCGGGGCCGGTGAGGGGGCCCTGCGCGGCCGCGTCCTGGGCGGCGGCCCGTTCGGCGCGCCGGGAGGCGCGGGCGATGGGCAGCCACGGCAGGACGGCGACCGCGGCGAGGACGGCCCAGACGAGCAGGCCCGTGCGCCAGCTGCCGCCGAGTGCGGTGGTCAGGGGGACGGTCGCCGCGGCGGCGAGCGAGGTGCCGACGGCCAGGGCCATGGAGTACAGGCCGGTCATCGTGCCGACGCGGTCCGGGAAGTAGCGCTTGACGATGACCGGGAGCAGCACGTTGGTCACGGCTATGCCGGCCAGGCAGAGCGCGCTGGCTGCGAGGAAGGCGGCGGCGTTGCCGGCGAAGGGCCGGATCAGCAGGCCGGTGGCGACGGCGGCCATGCCCGCGCAGACGACGGCGGCGGGGCCGAAGCGGCGGGAGAGCCGGGGCGCGGTGACGCCGAAGACGGCGAAACAGAGGGCCGGGACGGAGGTGATCAGTCCGGCGACGGTGCCGCTCATGCCGAGGCCCGTACGGGTTTCCTCGAAGAGGGCGCCGAGGCTGGTGATGGCGGGCCGCAGGTTGAGGGCGGCCAGCACGATTCCGACGAGGAGCACCGGGCCGAGCCACGTGGGGGTGACGTGGGCGGAAGGGGAAAGGGGCCGGCCGGCGCGGATGCGGGCGGCCGGTGGGCGGCTCATGGTCTGGATTTCTTCGTCGGACATTGAACCATCATAGAATCATGGGATGATTGGTTGTCCAGTCGCTCTTGAGAGGAACCCATGCCGCTGACCTCGCCCCGGCGCTCCGCACTCGTCGACCAGGTGATCGCCCAGCTGCGGAACCAGATCACCTCCGGCGAGTGGCCCGTGGGCTCCCGCATCCCCACCGAGCCGGAGCTCGTGGAACTGATGGGCGTCGCCCGCAACACCGTCCGCGAGGCCGTCCGGGCGCTCGCGCACAACGGGCTCCTCGACATCCGGCAGGGTTCGGGCACGTACGTGCTGGCGACCAGCGAGCTGGCCGGGGTGATGCACCGGCGCTTCGCGGGGGCCGAGCCGCGCCACATCGCGGAACTGCGCTCGACGCTGGAGTCCTCGGCGGCCCGGCTGGCGGCGGAGCGCCGCACCGCGCGGGACCTCGTACAGCTGGACGCCCTGCTGGCCCGGCGCGAGGAGGCCTGGGCGGGCGGGGACGCGGAGGTGTTCGTGGCGGCGGACGTGAGCCTGCACATGGCCGTGGTGACGGCCTCGCACAACGAGGTGCTGATCGAGCTGTACGCGGACCTCGGGGAGCTGGTGGCCGACTGGCTGCGGACGGACGTCGGGACCGAACTGGACCCGGCCTCGCATCTGGACCACTCCCGGCTGATCGAGGCGATCCGGCGGGGGGACGGGGACGCGGCGGCCTCCGAGGCGGCCGGCTACCCGTTCGTCTGCCTCGGCCAGGACACGGAGGCGACCGCCCCGGGCGCGGGCACGGGCGCGAGCGCGAGCGCGGGCGCCGTCACGCGCGCCGGTGGCTGACCCAGGCGGAGCGGACTTCCTTCCAGCAGCGCCCGGCGAGCGCCACCCGCCCGGCCGGGCCGACGGCCACGGGGGCGGCGTCCCCGTCCACGTCCCACCAGCGGTCGCATTCCACGTGCAGCGTGACCAGGTCGGTCTCCGGATAGCTGTTGAGGCAGTACGCCGTCACCTGTGACCCGCTGATCTCGGTGTCGCAGTCCGCCCCGAAGAGTTCACGTCCGGCGCCCGGCGCGGGCCGTACGGGTGGCTCCGCGGGGATCTCCGTCAGGTCGACCACCGCCGGGGCGGCCTCGGAACCGGACGCCGGCTCGCCGCCCGCGGGCTCCGCGGCGGCCCCGGGGACCAGGAGGCCGGTCAGGATCACGGAGGTGACCAGCAGCGATACCCCTCGGCTCGGTCTCGCGCGCACTCCTACCTCCTCCCCGCAGGAGCCGGGAAGATCCCGACTTGGACAGTTTGCAGGCATCTGTCCTGGTTTTCGACTCGGGAAGATCCGGTCAGACGGCGCACATCTGATCGAGCACCAGCTACGGCCCGGCCCCCCGCCCGGCCTCCGGTCCCCGCCCCGGGCCGCACTGCGGACCCGCTCGCGCGAACGGCGGGGGGGGGCGCCCCCCGCCCAACGCGGGCAGGCCCCCCCCCACTCGGCCTGGGTGGGCAGCCGGTACCCGTCGGCGTCGAGGTCCGACCCGCGGGAGCCGAGGCGGTACACGGGGGCGCCGGTCGGCTCCGGGTCGCTCATGTCCCACTCCAGCATCGAGCGGGAGTTCCAGACCTCGGCCAGCTCGCCGAAGCCGGGGATGGACTTGGCGGCCATCGAGCCGATCGGACCGGCCGAGACCAGGTTGCAGCGGATGTTCTCCTTGCCCAGGTCACGGGCCAGGTAGCGGCTGGTGGCCTCCAGTGCGGCCTTGGCCGGGCCCATCCAGTCGTACTGCGGCCAGGCGAACTGCGCGTCGAAGGTGAGGCCGACGATGGCCGCGCCCTCCGCCGGGAAGAGCGGCTTGCAGGCCATGGCCAGCGACTTCAGCGAGAACGCGGAGACGTGCATGGCCGTGGCCACCGACTCGAACGGCGTGTTCAGGAAGTTGCCGCCGAGGGCGTCCTGCGGGGCGAAGCCGATCGAGTGGACGACGCCGTCGAGGCCGCCGAGCTCGTCACGGACGAGACCCTCCAGGCGGGCCAGGTGCTCGTCGTTGGTGACGTCGAGCTCGATCACCTTGACCGGCTTGGGCAGCTTCTTGGCGATGCGCTCGGTCAGCGACGGGCGCGGCCACGCGGTGAGGATGACCTCGGCGCCCTGCTCCTGGGCCAGCCGGGCCGTGTGGAAGGCGATGGAGGACTCCATCAGCACACCCGTGATGAGGACGCGCTTGCCCTCGAGAATTCCACTCATGGTGATCAGTGACCCATGCCCAATCCGCCGTCAACGGGAATGACGGCTCCGGTGATGTACGCGGCGTCGTCGGACGCCAGGAAGCTGACGGCTGCCGCGATCTCCTCGGGCTGCGCGTAGCGGGCGAGCGGCACCTGGGCCACGATGCCCGCGCGCTGCTCGTCGGTGAGCACCTTCGTCATGTCCGTGTCCACGAAGCCCGGGGCGACGACGTTGAAGGTGATGTTCCGGGAGCCCAGCTCACGCGCGAGCGACCGGGCGAAGCCGACCAGTGCCGCCTTGGAGGCGGCGTAGTTGGCCTGGCCCGCCGAACCGAGCAGTCCGACGACCGAGGAGATCAGGACGACGCGGCCCTTCTTGGCACGGAGCATGCCACGGTTCGCGCGCTTGACCACGCGGAAGGTGCCGGTGAGGTTCGTGTCGACGACCGAGGCGAAGTCCTCCTCGGACATGCGCATCAGCAGCGTGTCCTTGGTGATGCCGGCGTTGGCCACCAGCACCTCGACGTTGCCGTGCTTGTCCTCGATCTCCTTGTAGGCCTGCTCCACCTGCTCGGAGTCGGTGATGTCGCAGCGGACCGCCAGCACGCCCAGGGAGGTCAGCGCCTCCGGCGGCTCGCCGGACCGGTACGTGATGGCGACCTTGTCTCCGGCCTCCGCAAAGGCACGGGCGATGGCGAGGCCGATGCCCCGGTTTCCTCCGGTGACGAGAACCGAGCGGCTCAACGGATCACCCTTTCGCTCAGCGGTCTGATTACCAAAAACCTATAGGTCGTACCGCCCGGACGGAGAATCGGGCTCCGACAGGGCCTTGCGACGGGCTCTGTCGAGTCCCTACAGAAAGATGTAGGCACAAGGGCCCCGAGCGCGACATGATCGGGGCGACCGGCCCCGACCCCGGGAGGACTTCCGTGGCCCATTCCATCGACGCGGCATTCACCGCGCTGCCCCTGCGGGCGCTCGCCGACGCGGCGCTCGCCCGGGCGCGCGCGCTGGGTGCCGATCATGCCGACTTCCGGCTGGAACGCATTCGCAGCGCCTCCTGGCGGCTCCGTGACGCCAAGCCCTCCGGCGGGTCCGACACCACCGACCTCGGGTACGCGGTCCGCGTGGTGCACGGGGGCAGCTGGGGCTTCGCCTCCGGAGTGGACCTGACCATGGACGCCGCTGCCAAGGTGGCCTCGCAGGCCGTGGCCATGGCCAAGCTGTCGGCCCAGGTGATCAAGGCAGCCGGGTCGGACGAGCGGGTGGAGCTCGCCGAGGAGCCGGTGCACGCGGACCGGACCTGGATCTCCGCCTACGACGTGAACCCCTTCGAGGTGCCGGACGCGGAGAAGGCGGCCCTGCTGGCCGACTGGAGCGCGCGGCTGCTGGCGGCCGACGGGGTGGCCCACGTGGACGCCTCGCTGCTCGCCGTGCACGAGAACAAGTTCTATGCCGACACCGCGGGCACCTCGACCACCCAGCAGCGGGTGCGGATCCACCCGCAGCTGACGGCGGTCGCCGTGAACGGCACGACCGGCGAGTTCGACTCGATGCGCACGATCGCCCCGCCCGCCGGGCGCGGCTGGGAGTACCTGACCGGCACCGGCTGGGACTGGGACTCCGAGCTGGAGCAGATCCCGGGCCTGCTGGCCGAGAAGATGCGGGCGCCGAGCGTGCAGGCCGGGCGCTACGACCTGGTCGTGGACCCCTCGAACCTGTGGCTGACCATCCACGAGTCCATCGGCCACGCCACCGAGCTCGACCGGGCGCTGGGCTACGAGGCGGCGTACGCGGGGACCTCCTTCGCCACCTTCGACCAGCTGGGCAAGCTGAAGTACGGCTCCCCGATCATGAACGTGACGGGGGACCGCACTGCCGAGCACGGTCTGGCCACCGTCGGCTTCGACGACGAGGGCGTGCAGGGGCAGAGCTGGGACCTGGTCAAGGACGGCACCCTGGTCGGCTACCAGCTGGACCGGCGGATCGCGAAGCTGACCGGGCTGGGCCGCTCCAACGGCTGCGCGTACGCCGACTCCCCCGGGCACGTCCCGGTGCAGCGGATGGCGAACGTCTCGCTCCAGCCGGATCCGGGCGGGCTCTCGACCGAGGACCTGATCGGCGGGGTCGAGCGCGGGATCTACGTGGTCGGCGACCGCTCCTGGTCGATCGACATGCAGAGGTACAACTTCCAGTTCACCGGCCAGCGGTTCTTCCGGATCGAGAACGGCAAGCTGGCCGGGCAGCTGCGCGACGTGGCGTACCAGGCCACGACCACCGAGTTCTGGGGCTCGATGGAGAAGCTCGGCGGCCCGCAGACCTACGTCCTGGGCGGCGCGTTCAACTGCGGCAAGGCCCAGCCGGGCCAGGTCGCGGCCGTCTCGCACGGCTGCCCGTCCGCACTCTTCCGCGACGTGAACATCCTGAACACCACGCAGGAGGCCGGGCGATGAGCTCGTCTATTCGAACCACCAAGCCGCACGAGATCGTCGAGCGGGCCCTGGAGCTGTCCACCGCCGACGGCTGCGTCGTCATCGCCGACGAGGAGTCGAGCGCCAACCTGCGCTGGGCGGGCAACGCGCTCACCACCAACGGCGTCACCCGCGGCCGGACCCTGACGGTCATCGCCACGGTCGACGGCAAGGAGGGCACGGCCTCGGGGGTCGTCTCGCGCTCCGCCGTCACCGCCGAGGACCTGGAGCCGCTGGTGCGGGCCGCCGAGGCGGCCGCGCGCGGGGCCGGTCCGGCGGAGGACGCCCAGCCGCTGGTGACCGGCACCCCGGCCTCCCCGGACTTCACCGACGCCCCGGCCGAGACCTCCTCCGCGGTGTTCGCGGACTTCGCCCCGGCCCTCGGCGAGGCCTTCGCCCGGGCCCGCGCGGGCGGCCGGGAGCTGTACGGCTTCGCCAACCACGAGCTGGTCTCCACCTACCTCGGCACCTCCACGGGCCTGCGGCTGCGCCACGACCAGCCCAACGGCACCCTGGAGCTCAACGCCAAGTCCCCGGACCGGCTGCGCTCGGCCTGGGCGGGCCGCTCCACCCGGGACTTCAAGGACGTGGACCCCACGGCCCTGGACGCGGAGCTCGCCGTACGCCTGGGCTGGGCCGAGCGGAAGATCGACCTGCCCGCCGGGCGGTACGAGACCCTGCTGCCGCCCACGGCCGTGGCCGACCTGCTGATCTACCAGATGTGGTCGGCGGCGGCCCGGGACGCGGTGGAGGGCCGGACGGTCTTCTCCAAGCCCGGTGGCGGCACCCGGCTCGGCGAGCGGCTCTCCGAGCTCCCGCTGACCCTGCGCAGCGACCCGAACGCGCCGGGCCTGGAGTCCGCGCCGTTCGTGATCGCCCACAGCTCGGGCGACGACGCGTCCGTCTTCGACAACGGGCTGCCGGTCCCGGTGACCGAGTGGATCCAGGGCGGCGAGCTGAAGCGGCTGACCACGACCCGGCACAGCGCCGCCCTGACCGGGCAGCCGCTCTCCCCCGGCTTCGGGAACCTGACGCTGGACGCGGGCGGCGAGAAGTCCCTGGAGGAGATGGTGGCGGACACCGAACGGGGCCTGCTGCTGACCTGCCTCTGGTACATCCGCGAGGTGGACCCGGCCACCCTGCTGCTCACGGGGCTGACCCGGGACGGCGTCTACCTGGTGGAGAACGGGCAGGTCGTGGGCGAGGTGAACAACTTCCGCTTCAACGAGTCCCCGGTGGACCTGCTGTCGCGGGCCTCGGAGGCCGGCCGGACCGAGAAGACCCTGCCGCGCGAGTGGAGCGACTGGTTCACCCGGGCCGCGATGCCCGCGCTGCGCATCCCGGACTTCAACATGAGCTCGGTCAGCAAGGGCGTCTGACCCACCTAGACTGGGTCTTCGCCTGTAGCGCGACCCCCATCCTCCGAAGGAGCCGAGAAACCGTGACGGACATCGTCGACGAACTGAAGTGGCGCGGGCTCTTCGCCCAGTCCACCGATGAAGAAGCGCTGCGCAAGGCGTTCGCGGACGGTCCGGTCACGTTCTATTGCGGCTACGACCCCACCGCGGCCTCGCTGCACGTGGGGCACCTGGTGCAGGTCCTCACCATGCGCCGGCTCCAGCTGGCCGGGAACCGGCCGCTGGCGCTGGTCGGCGGGGCCACCGGCCAGATCGGTGACCCGCGTCCGACCGCCGAGCGCACCCTGAACGACCCGGCGGTCATCGCGGAGTGGGTCAACCGGCTGCGGTCGCAGATCGAGCCGTTCCTGTCCTTCGAGGGCGAGAACGCGGCCGTGCTGGTGAACAACCTGGACTGGACGGCGGGCATGTCCGCCATCGAGTTCCTGCGCGACATCGGCAAGCACTTCCGCGTCAACAAGATGCTGACGAAGGACTCGGTCGCCAAGCGGCTGGAGTCCGACCAGGGCATCAGTTACACGGAGTTCAGCTACCAGCTGCTCCAGGGGATGGACTTCCTGGAGCTGTACCGGCGCCACGGCTGCGTGCTCCAGCAGGGCGGATCCGACCAGTGGGGCAACCTGACGGCCGGTCTCGACCTGATCCACCGGGTGGAGCCGGGCGCGGTCGTGCACGCGATGGCGACCCCGCTGATGGTCAAGGCGGACGGCACCAAGTTCGGCAAGACCGAGGGCGGGGCCGTCTGGCTCGACCCGGAGATGACCACGCCGTACGCGTTCTACCAGTTCTGGCTGAACGTGGACGACCGGGACATCTCCACCTACATGCGGATCCTGTCGTTCCAGAGCCGTGAGGAGCTGGAGGCGCTGGAGGCGCAGACCGCCGAGCGGCCGCAGGCGCGCGCCGCCCAGCGGGCGCTGGCGGAGGAGCTGACGACCCTGGTGCACGGCGCGGACCAGTGCGCCGCCGTGATCGCCGCGTCGAAGGCGCTGTTCGGCCAGGGCGAGCTCACCGAGCTGGACGAGGCCACGCTGGCCGCGGCCCTGTCCGAGCTGCCGCACGCCCAGGTGGCCGAGCTCGGCCAGGTCGTGGACCTGCTCGCCGAGACGGGTCTGGTCGCGAGCAAGTCGGCCGGGCGCCGCACCGTGAAGGAGGGCGGGGCCTACGTGAACAACGTGAAGGTCACCGCCGAGGACGCGGTGCCCGCCCGGGAAGAGCTGCTGCACGGCCGCTGGCTGGTGCTGCGCCGGGGCAAGAAGAACCTGGCCGCGGTCGAGGTCACGGGCTGATCCTCGGGTGAACGGCGCGGGGGCCGGTGCGGACACGTCGTGTCCGCACCGGCCCCCGCGCCGTTCCGCCTGCTCTGCCGCCCTGTCAGGTCGTTCTCTTGTTGCCCCTCAGCCCCATGTACACCATGTCGCCGAGGCCGACGAGCAGGACGGCTCCGGCCAGTTGCAGCAGGTGCCGGATCCAGTCGATGCCCTTGGTGTCATTGACGCCGATCCACGTGGCGACGGCGTTGCCGAGGACGCCGCCGAGGATGCCGAAGATCGCGGTCATCCAGAGGGGCTGGTGCTGCTTGCCCGGCAGGATCAAGCGGGCGATGAGCCCCAGCACCAAACCGACGATGATCGCCCACAACCAATGCATGTCGCCTCCTCCGGCGCGATGTGCGCATGTGCGGCCAGTCTCAACCCGCGCGGCGAACGGCGCATTTCGGGCAGGGCTGTACGGAGGACACCCCCTCTCCCCACCTCCGGACGGGCGGCGTACCGTGGAGGGGGTCCGGGCCTGGGTGCGCCCGGCGGGCGATCGGGTGGTGGAGCGTGCAGCGGACGAAGCGGCAGAAGCAGGGCGGAGCCGAGGTCTTCCGGATCACGGGCGCACGGATGGGGCTCGCCGAGGACGTGCGGGGCCGTCAGCGACGCTACGTGATCTCGATGGTCATCCGGACCCTGTCGGTCATCGCGACCGTGGTCCTGTGGAACGTGGAACGCCACGTGGCGGTCGTGACGCTCGTCGCGGGTGCGCTGCTGCCCTACGTCGCCGTGGTCATCGCCAACGCGGGCCGCGAGTCGACCCCCTCCCTGCCCTCCCACTTCGTCCCGGCCCCGGTCCGTCCGGCCCTCGGAGCAGGAAACCTCAAGAAAAGCTCAGATCAATCATGAAGTTCCGGTGCACTACACCGGGTCCTGCGTGACATACTGCCTACGCGCTCCGCATCCCCCGTCGGAGCGACGGACCGACGCCGGGCAGCTCCCCCCGTGGCTGCCCGGCGTCGCCCTTCCGGTCCGGGGCTTTGTAGGGTTGAGCCGTGATTTCCCCTGACTCCCCCGGCACCGAAGAACCCACCTGCTCCGCCAAGGGCTGCCGTGACACGGCCGTCTGGGTCCTGGCGTGGAACAACCCGAAGCTGCACACGCCCGAGCGCCGCAAGACCTGGCTGGCGTGCGAGGAGCACCGTGAGAGCCTCTCCCAGTTCCTCGGCGTCCGCGGCTTCCTGAAGGACGTCGTGAAGATCGACGAGTGGGTCCAGCCGGAGGGCTCGGAACGCACCTGAGCGGCGCCGCACCGCACCGCACCCGTACGCGCGCGGGCCCCGGCCTCAGGGCCGGGGCTCGCGGTGTCATGCCGGCCGGGCCGGTCAGCCGCCGATGGCCGACATCGGGCGGTCGGGCTGGAGGAAGGACGGGTCGTCGAGGCCGGATCCGGCCTTCTTGCCCCACATCGCCACCTTCCACAGGCGGGCGATCTCCTCGTCCGGGGCCCCGGAACGCAGGGCGGCGCGCAGGTCCGACTCCTCGGTGGCGAACAGGCACGTGCGGACCTGGCCGTCGGCCGTGAGCCGCGTACGGTCGCAGGCTCCGCAGAACGGGCGGGTGACCGAGGCGATGACGCCGACGGTGGCCGGGCCGCCGTCGACCACCCAGCGCTCGGCGGGGGCCGAGCCGCGCTCCTCGGAGCCCTCCTCGGTGAGCGTGAAGCGGGTGCGCAGCGACTGGAGGATGTCGCCGGCCGTGATCATGCCGTCGCGCTTCCAGCCGTGCTGGGCGTCGAGGGGCATCTGCTCGATGAAGCGGAGCTCGTACTCGTTCTCGACGGCCCAGGCCAGCAGGTCGGGGGCCTCGTCGTCGTTCAGCCCGGGCATCAGGACCGCATTGACCTTGACGGGGGTCAGGCCCGCCTCGCGGGCCGCGGCCATGCCGTCGATGACGTCGTGGTGGCGGTCACGGCGGGTGAGGGTCTTGAAGACCTCGGGGCGCAGGGTGTCCAGGGAAACGTTTACCCGGTCCAGGCCGGCCGCCTTGAGGGCCTGCGCCGTGCGCTTGAGGCCGATGCCGTTGGTGGTCAGCGACATCTGGGGGCGGGGTTCCAGGGCGGCGCACTGTTCGACGATCCCGACCAGACCGGGCCGCAGCAGCGGCTCGCCGCCGGTGAAGCGCACCTCGGTGATGCCGAGCTGCGTGACGGCGATGCGGATCAGCCGGACGATCTCTTCGTCACTGAGCAGGTCGGACTTGCCGAGCCACTGCAGTCCCTCCTCGGGCATGCAGTACGTACAGCGCAGATTGCACCGGTCGGTGAGCGAGACGCGCAGGTCAGTGGCCACACGGCCGTAGGTGTCGAGAAGCACTGTGGGCCTCCTCCCCTGTCCGGTTCTGTAGAGGTTGGCGCAGCCCGCGGATCCGCTGATGCGCTGATTCGAGCCTACGCGACGCTTGTTACGTGTAGGGGTGCCCAAAGGAACGAGACGCGGCGTGGCCGCATCGTAGAGAAGTACGATGCGGCCACGCAGGGTGTTCGGACGAACTCATGGAGCCTTCGTCAGTGCGCCCCGGTACCGGTCAGGGAGCGGACCTCCAGCTCGGCGAACTTCGCCGGGTCCGCCTTCTCCTTCGACAGGACGGTGCCCAGCCAGCCCAGCAGGAAGCCGAGCGGGATGGAGATGATGCCGGGGTTCTCCAGGGGGAACCAGTAGAAGTCGGCGTCCTTGAACATCGAGGTGGGCTTGCCGGAGACGACCGGGGAGAAGAGCACCAGCCCGACCGCCGAGATCAGGCCTCCGTAGATCGACCACAGCGCACCCTGGGTGGTGAAGCGCTTCCAGAAGAGGCTGTAGAGGATCGTCGGCAGGTTGGCGGAGGCGGCCACCGCGAAGGCGAGGGCGACCAGGCCGGCGACGTTCAGGTCGCGGGCGAGGGCCCCGAGGCCGATGGCGACGGCTCCGATGACCACGGTGGACCAGCGGGCCGCGCGCACCTCCTCCTTCTCGGTGGCGTTGCCCTTGCGGATGACGTTCACGTAGAGGTCGTGCGCGAAGGACGAGGAGGAGGCCAGGGTGAGGCCGGCGACCACGGCGAGGATGGTGGCGAAGGCGACCGCGGAGATCACGGCGAGCAGGATCGCGCCGCCGGTGGAGTCCGCTCCGCCGCCGATCTCCTGGGCGAGCAGCGGGGCGGCGGTGTTGCCCGCCTTGTTCGAGGCGAGGATGTCGGCCCGGTTCAGCAGGGCCGCGGCGCCGAAGCCCAGCGCGATCGTCATCAGGTAGAAGGCGCCGATGATGCCGATGGCCCAGTTCACGGACTTGCGGGCGGCCTTGGCGGTGGGAACCGTGTAGAAGCGGATCAGGATGTGCGGCAGGCCCGCGGTGCCCAGGACCAGGGCGAGGCCGAGGGAGATGAAGTCGAGCTTCGTGACCCCGTCCTTGCCGTACTTCAGTCCGGGTTCCAGGAACTTGACGCCCTGTCCGCTGTTCTCCGCGGCCTTGCCCAGCAGGTCGGAGACGTTGAAATCGAACTCCAGCAGCACCAGGAAGGTGATCAGCAGGGCGCCCGCGATGAGCAGGACCGCCTTGATCATCTGGACCCAGGTGGTGCCCTTCATGCCGCCGATGGTCACGTAGACGATCATCAGGACGCCCACCAGCGCGACCACGGCCACCTTCCCGCCGTCGCTGGTGATGCCCAGCAGCAGGGAGACGAGCACGCCGGCGCCGGCCATCTGGGCGAGCAGGTAGAAGATCGAGACCACGATGGTGGAGGTGCCCGCGGCGGTGCGCACGGGCCGCTGGCGCATCCGGTAGGCGAGGACGTCGCCCATCGTGTAGCGGCCGGAGTTGCGCAGCGGCTCGGCGACGAGCAGCAGGGCGACCAGCCAGGCGACGAGGAAGCCGATGGAGTACAGGAAGCCGTCGTAGCCGAAGAGGGCGATGGCTCCGGCGATGCCGAGGAAGGAAGCGGCGGACATGTAGTCGCCGGAGATGGCCAGGCCGTTCTGGAAGCCGGTGAACTGGCGTCCGCCCGCGTAGAAGTCGGCGGCGTCCTTCGTCTGGCGGCCGGCCCAGATCGTGATGATCAGGGTGGCGACGACGAACAGGCCGAAGAGGGTCATGATCAGCGGGCGGTGCTCGGTGGCCCCGGCGCCGACCGTCATGTTCGCGGTCGTCGTCAGCTGGAGGCTGTTGCTCATTCCCCGCCCTCCATCCGCGCCTTGATGGCCGCGGCCTTCGGGTCGAGCTTGGCGGCGGCGTGCCGCGAGTAGAGCCAGGCGATCAGGAAGGTCGTCGCGAACTGCGCGAGGCCGAGCACGAGGGCCACGTTGATGTTGCCGAAGAGCTTGGTCCCCATGAAGCCGCCCGCATAGCTGGACAGCAGGACGTAGAGCAGGTACCAGGCGATGAAGGCCACGGTGAGCGGGAAGGCGAAGGAGCGGTAGGAGCTGCGCAGTTCGGCGAACTCGGGGCTGCGCTGGACGTGTCCGAACTCTTCGGCCGTGGGAGCCGCCGGGGGCGCTCCCGCGCTGCCGGGGGGCGGCGCTGCTTCGGTGGTCACGGGGGGCTCTCCTTGTGACGCGGGTGCGGTGGGGACGACGGACAAAACAACCTCCGTGTGGGGGGACGGTGGTGCTGAGCCCCCCTGTCAACGGCACGGCCGGCGTGTCGGGACGGTTCAACACCCGCTGTTTCTTTAGAAACTGATTTCTCGAACTGATGGCGCAGAGGGGAACACCGGCACTAGGTTCCACCTGTCATGAACCCGTCCGCCGTGACCACGTCCGGACGGCTTTACCAAGGATGATGTGGAGAACCCATGGCTCATCTGGGGTCGCGTTCCTTCAACGGACGCCGCCGTGCCCTCTCCGTGCCGGTCGGGCTGGCGCTCACCGCCTCGCTCGCCTTCCTCCCCGCGGTCGCGGCCTCCGCCGCCCCGCTGGGCAGCACCGCGGACGCAGCGACGGCCTCCAAGGCCGACACCACCGGGCCCAAGCTCTCGTACGTGGCGAACCTGACCGCGTACGGCACGGTGAAGCAGGCCAAGAAGGCCATCGAGCGCGCCGGCGGAACGGTGGTGAAGGCCCACGACCAGATCGGGGTCGTCGTCGCACATTCCCAGAACCCGGACTTCGCCAAGCAGCTGCGGGCCCAGCGCAGCCTGTTCGTCTCCGTGGGCGCCACCCGTACGGCCCCGCTCCAGACCGTGCAGACCACCGAGGAGGGCACCACGCAGCGCCTGAGCGCCGCGGACGCCACCGAGGCGGCGGCGGAGGCTGCGCCCGGGCAGGAACCGCTGGAAGCCAACCAGTGGGACCTGCGTTCGATCAAGGCCGATCAGGCTCACAAGATCAACGATGGCAGCCGGAACGTCACGGTGGGCGTCATCGACACGGGTGTGGACGACACCCACCCCGATCTCGCGGGGAACTTCTCCAAGTCGCAGTCGGCCAACTGTGTCGGCGGCGTCGCGGACACCTCCGAGGGCGCCTGGCGCCCGTACGCCGACGGCAGCGACCACGGCACCCACGTGGCGGGCACCATCGCGGCCCCGCGCAACGGCGTGGGCATCAGCGGTGTCGCCCCCGGCGTGCAGATCTCCGCGATCAAGGTGAGCGAGCCCGCGACCAGCCTCTTCTACACCGAGGCGGTCGTCTGCGGCTTCATGTTCGCCGCCGAGAAGGGGATCGAGGTGACCAACAACAGCTACTACGTCGACCCCTGGTACTTCAACTGCAAGTCGGACGACGACCAGAAGGCGCTGGTGGAGGCCCTCAGCCGGGCGAGCAAGTACGCCGAGCGCAAGGGCGTGCTGCATGTCGCCGCGGCCGGCAACGAGAACTACGACCTGTCGGCCGACTCGATCACCGACGACACCAGCCCGAACGACACCACTCCGGTGCCGCGCACCATCGACCCGCGGGTCTGCCTCGACGTGCCCACCCAGCTCCCGGGCGTCGTCACGGTGACCGCGACCGGTGACAAGGGCTTCAAGTCGTACTACTCCAGCTTCGGCCTCGGCGTGGCGGACGTGTCGGCCCCCGGCGGCGACAAGTGGCAGGTCCCGGCCACCCCGGACGCCAACGGCCGCGTGCTGTCCACGATCCCCGGCGGCTACGGCTACAAGCAGGGCACCTCCATGGCGACCCCGCACGTCGCGGGCGTCGCGGCCCTGCTCAAGAGCGCGCACCCGTCGGCGACCCCGTCGCAGCTCCAGTCGATGCTCAAGGGCCAGGCCACCAAGACGGCCTGCCCGACGCAGGTCTACGACGCCGCCGGCGTCCTGATAGACGCCACCACCTGCGAGAGCAAGTGGGGTCAGACCGGCTACTACGGCTACGGCGTGGTCGACGCCCTCAAGGCCGTGAAGAAGTAGCAGGACCCCGGGAGGGCCGGGCGGGGGGACACCCCCGCCCGGCCCTCCCGGCCGTCCTGGGCTTGATCAGGGCTTGATCAGCACCTTGAGCGCACTGCGGTCGTCCATCGCGCGGTACCCGTCCGGGACCTCGTCGAGGGACACGGCCCGGTCGAAGACGGGGGCCGGGTCGACGGCGCCGCTGAGGACGTCCTCCAGCAGCTCCGGGATGTAGGCGCGGACCGGTGCCACGCCGCCGCGCAGGGTGATGTTGCGGTCGAACATGACGCCGAGGTCGAGGCCGGTGCCACTGCCGTGCGGGACGCCGACGTAGCCCACGGCCCCGCCGTCACGGGTGATGTTCACGGCGGTGCGCATGGACTGCTCGGTGCCGACGGCCTCGATGACCGCGTGCGCGCCCTGGCCGCCGGTGAGCTCGCGGACGGCCGCCTCGGCCGCCTCCCCGCGCTCCGCGACGACGTCGGTGGCGCCGAAGAGCCTGGCGATGTCCGTACGGACGGTGTGGCGGCCCAGGGCGATGATCCGCTCGGCGCCCAGGCGCTTGGCCGCGAGGACCCCGCACAGGCCGACCGCGCCGTCACCGACGACGGCGACCGTGGAGCCCTTGCGCACGCCCGCGCCCAGCGCCGCGTGGTGGCCGGTGCCGAGCACGTCGGACAGGGCGAGGAGACCGGTGAGCAGGTGGTCGTCGGAGACGGCCGCGGCGGGCAGCTTCACCAGGGTGCCGTCGGCGTGCGGGACGCGGACGGCCTCGCCCTGGCCGCCGTCGTGGCCGACCGAGCCCCAGAAGCCGCCGTGCACGCAGGAGGTGTAGAGGCCCTCGGAGCAGTAGTCGCAGGTGCCGTCGGACCACATGAACGGGGCGACGACGAGGTCGCCGGCGCGCAGGCCGGACACCGCGGAGCCGGTCTCCTCGACGATGCCGAGGAACTCGTGGCCGATGCGCTGACCGGGCTGGCGCGCGGCCTCGCCGCGGTAGGCCCACAGGTCGCTGCCGCAGATGCAGGCACGCAGGACGCGGACGACGGCGTCCTCGGGGCGCTGGATCGCAGCGTCGGGCACCTCCTCCACGCGGATGTCGTGCGGGGCGTGGATGACGGTGGCGCGCATGGTGGTGCAGTCCTCCGGCTCGGGGATCGTTCGGTCTTGTACGACCTATGACCGTCCTACCGTACGCCCGCATTCCGGTTGGTCACGCCAGTGGCCAGGAGGTACTGGGCGGCCAGGTAGGTGGCCATGATCCAGAAGTCGGGGCGGGGCAGCTGGGGCCACTCGGCGACCCCGGTGGCGATGAGCGTGTCGGAGAGCAGGAACAGCGCCCCGCCCGCCCCGGCCCGCAGGCCGAGGGCGCTGGAGCGCAGGGCCATGGCGGTGAGCAGCAGGCTGTACCCGGCGACCGGGATGCGCAGGTCGGCCGGCAGGTCCCCCCACAGCAGGGCGACGGTGGCGACGAGCGCGAGGGCGTACCCGCCGGCGAGCAGCGGACTGGTACGGCGGCGGCCGAAGAGCACCAGGTAGCAGACGTGCCCGGCGGCGAAGGAGCCCATGCCGATCAGGAAGGCGGCCTCGGCGTCGAAGAGCAGCGCGAGGTCCCCGCCCCAGCCGAACAGCAGGGCGGCGGTCAGCAGCCGCGGGGCGCCGCGGGCGACCACGTGGGCGACGAGCAGCGGCATCAGGAGGGGCTTGGCGATGACGTGCCCGAGGTGCCAGTCGGCCAGGAGGGACCCGAGGTCGGCGGCGGCTGCCACGGCGAAGGCCAGGAGGGCGGCCCGGGCGAGGCGCTCCCGCGCCGCGGGGGCGGGGACGGCGGCCCAGGAGGGCGCGGGCCGGGGCGCGGGCGTCGCGGTGCTCACGGGGTGGTCTCCCGCACGGGGGTCCGGGCGTCGCTGTCGGCGCCCGCGTCGGGGGCCTCGGCCGGGGCGGGGACGGACGCGGGTGCGGATGCCGGTGCCGGCCTGGGCTCGGGGACCGCGGCGTCGGCGACGGCCGGGGCGGGCGCGGGGGCTGCGGCGACGGCCTCGGTGGCCTCGGCCTCGGCCGGCGCGGCGGCCGGGGCGACGGGAGCTGCGGCCTGGACTGCGGGAGCGGCAGCCACGGCGGCGGGAGCCGCGGCCGCGGGCTGCCAGCCGGGGCCCGCGAAGATCCGTCCGGCCCGCTCGCGCCAGTTCGCGGCGGCCCGTACGTCCCGGGCGATGGCCGCGTACTCGTGGGTGGCCACCCGCAGCGGGTTGTGGGTGGCGATGTTCTTGGTGAGGCCGTAGACGGGCCGCTCCGTCTCCCCCACCCAGGAGCCGAACATCCGGTCCCAGAGGATCAGGATCCCGCCGAAGTTGCGGTCCAGGTAGCCGCCCTGGGAAGCGTGGTGGACCCGGTGGTGGGAGGGGGTGTTGAAGACGTACTCGTAGGCGCGCGGCAGCTTCCCGATGCGCTCGGTGTGGACCCAGAACTGGTAGAGGAGGTTGATCCCGTAGCAGAACGGGATGGCCGCCGGGTGCACGCCGAGGGCCACCATCGGCAGGTAGAACCACCAGGTGGTGGCGCTGGTCCAGGGCTGGCGCAGGGCGGTGGTGAGGTTGAACATGCGGCTGCTGTGGTGGACCACGTGGCAGGCCCACAGGATGCGGATGACGTGGTGCCCGCGGTGCTGCCAGTAGTAGAGGAAGTCCTGGGCGAGCAGCATCAGCAGGGCGGTCCACCACAGGAACGGCACCCGCAGCGGGGTGAGTTCGTAGACCGCGGTGAAGACCGCGACGACCGGGATCTTCCACAGCAGGTCGAAGCCGATGCTGCCGAGCCCCATGGTGACGCTCGTGACCGCGTCCTTGGTGTCGTACCCGGCCGCGTCCTCGTCGGGACGGAGGCGGTAGCTCACCACCTCCAGGACGGTGAGCAGCACGAAGGCCGGTATGGACCACAGCACGACATCGGGCAGGTTCGGCATGCCCGCACCATAGAGGCGCCTCCGGGGGCTCCGCTAGAGGTTGTTACCGATCGGTATCCATCTGGGTTACCGCGGGTTCGCGAGATGATGCCGGGGCCAAGGGGAGGGTGCGCGATGACGGGTTTCGAGACGGTTCTCTTACGGGTGGCGGGCACGGCTGCGGGGGCACTGCTGAAGTCCCTCCTGGCACGGGCTCCGGGCGCGGGACTCGCCGCCGATCCGGCCCGCCCGGCACCGCGGTGGCGCCGCCCGGCGGAGCTGGGCGACGCGGAGGTCCGCCGGCTGGCGGAGGTCCTGGCGGCCCGCCTCGGCGAGGCCACGGCCCGGCTCCGGCTCCCGGAGCACGAGCGCGCGGCGGCGGTGGACGCGGTGGGCGACGCCTTCGCCGCCCTGGGCACGCTGGACGCCGAAACCCTCTTCGCCGCGGACCTCGACCCGGACGCCCTGGCCGCGGCCCTCCCCGCTCCCCCGCCGGGCCTGAGCCCCGCGGCCGAGGCCCTGTACGCGCGGCTGACGCGGCTGTGCTGCGCGCACGCCGTGGAGTACGCGACGACCCTGCCGGGCTTCGGCGCCCGGGCGGACGTGGAACTGGTCCGGCGCACGGGGGCGCTGACCCGCTCGCTGGAACGGCTCCAGGACCGCCCGGACGGCTCCGCCCACGCCTTCGAGGAGCGCTACGCCGAGTACGTCGCCCGCACCCACGGCCGCCTGCAGCTCTTCGGCCTCACCCTCAGCCGGTCCCGGCAGGAGTGGCCGCTGGACGTGGCGTACATCAGCCTGGCGGTCAGCGGCGAGCAGATCGTGCCGGGCGAGGCCGGGATGCACCTCACCTCGATGAAGGCCGAGCAGGCGCTCGGCGCCTCCCGGCGGATGCTGCTGCGCGGACCGGCGGGCTCCGGGAAGAGCACGCTCGTGCAGTGGCTGGCCCTCAACGCGGCCCGGCGGACCTTCGGCCCGGAACTGCGGGCATGGAACGGCTGCGTACCGTTCGTCCTGCGGCTGCGGTCCTTCACGGCGGCGGCGAGCCTGCCCCTGCCGGAGGAGTTCCTGCGGGCCTCCGGCGTCCCGCTGACCGCCCCGGCCGGGTGGGCCGAACAGCTCATGTCCGAGGGCCGCGCCGTGGTGCTCGTCGACGGGGTGGACGAGGTGCCCCAGCGGCTGCGCATGCGCACCGAGTCCTGGCTCCGCTCGCTGATCTCCGCCTTCCCCAAGGCGCGTTACGTGGTCACGACCCGCTCCTCGGCGGTCCCCGAGGGCTGGCTCGCCCACCAGGACTTCACCCCGCACTCCCTGCTGCCGATGGAACGCGGTGACGTCCGGGCCTTCGTCTCCCACTGGCACGCCTCGGCGCGCGAGGAGTGCGGCTCCCCGGCGGAGCTGGCCCGGCTGGACGCGTACGAGACCTCCTTGCTGGAGGCGGTCGGCACCCGCCGCGACCTCGGGCAGCTGGCCACCAACCCGCTCATGTGCGCCCTGCTCTGCGCGCTGAACCAGGACCGGCGCATGCAGTTGCCCCGGGCCCGCAAGGAGCTCTACGACGCCGCTCTGGACATGCTCCTGGTCCGCCGGGACACCGAGCGGGAGATCAGCGGGGTCGAGGGCGTCTACCTGACCCGCGACGAGCAGATCCTGCTGCTCCAGCGGCTCGCGTACTGGCTGATCCGCAACGGCCAGGTGGAGGCCGCCCGGGACGAGGCCGTCGAGATGGTGGCCGAGTGGATGGACGCCATGCCGCAGGTCCGGGCGCAGGGCAGCGCGGGCCAGGTGTTCATGCACCTGCTGATCCGCAGCGGCCTGCTGCGCGAACCGGTCCCGGGTGCGGTGAACTTCGTGCACCGCACCTTCCAGGACTACCTGGGTGCGAAGGCGGCCGTCGAGGAACGGGACTTCGGGGTCCTCGTGCAGCACGCGCACGACGACACCTGGGAGGACGTCATCCGGATGTCTGTCGGCCACGCCCGGCCCGCCGAACGGGCCAGGCTGCTGCGCGGCCTGCTGCGCCGGGCCGACCGGGTGAAACGGGACCACAGCCGTCTGGTCCTGCTGGCGGCCAGCTGTCTGGAGCACGCGCCGGAGCTGGAGCCGGGGGTCCGCGCGGACATCGAGCACCGTACGGCGGCGCTGCTGCCGCCCCGCAGCGTGGAACAGGCCGACGAGCTGGCCAAGGTGGGCGAGCTGGTCCTCGAACTCCTCCCGGAACCCGCCGACCTGACCGAGGACGAGGCGGCCGCGACCGTCCGTACGGCGGCCCTCGTCGGCGGGGTCCGCGCGCTGGAGCTGATCACCGGGTTCCGTGACGACGGCCGCTTCCTGGTGTGCCACGAACTCTCCACGGGCTGGCGGAGGTTCAAAGGGTCGGACTACGTCGACGCGGTGCTCTCCCACGCCTCGCTGGGCGAGCTGGCGTTCCTGGAGGTGAGCAGCGCCGAGCAGTTGGCGCTGCTGCCCCGGGTGCCGCACCTGTCCCGGGTACGGCTGGAGGGCGACCGGGGCATCCCCCAGGAGGTCCTGACCCACCCGGACCTGGAGATGCTGTACCTCAGCCAGAACAACGGCCTCTCGGACCTCTCGGCCCTGTCCGCGCTGCCGCGGCTGACCCTGCTCGGCTTCGACGACTGCCGGGTGACGGACCTGGACGGGATCCGGGGGCTCGCCCTGAGGACCCTCTACCTCTACCGGATACCCGACGGGCTGGATCTGTCACCGGTCGCCGGGATGGCCTCCCTCGACCATCTCGGGCTGGACTTCGCCCCGGGGATCGCCCGGGTGGCCGACCTCCCGGTGGCGCGTTCGGCCACGGCCCTGGGGTTCTACCGCAGGGCGCACCGGGTGAGCCTGGCGGGACTGGAGGAGTGGACGGCCCTGAACTGGCTGACGGTGTCCGGGGACGACCAGGCGGCGGAGCTCGGCCGGCTGGCCCCGGCGCCGCCGCTCGGCACGCTCCAGCTGCTCGACGTGAGCGCGCTCGACCCGGGCAGCCTGGTGCGCCACCAGGGGCTCACCGACCTCTTCCTGTCGGGCAGCACCCTGACCGGCGGGCTGGAGCCGCTGCGCGAACTCCCGCGGCTGGGCCGTCTCGGCCTCAACCAGTGCGGGCCCTCCGTCGACATCACGCCGCTCGCGGGCCTGCCCGATCTGCGGATCGAGGTGTCGGGCGGCACCCGGGCCGTGGGCGGTGAGCTCTTCCCGCCGGGGCGGATCAGGTTCAGCAGGTCCTGAGCCGCCCCGGCGGAGGGTGTCACCAGACGCGGACCGAGCCGCCGCGGGCGAAGGCCGGGCTGGTGGCCTGGGGCGGGATCTCCGTGAGGGGTTCGGCGATCTCCGTGACCAGCGGGCCGCACTTCGCGGCCACCGGGTCCAGGAGCGAGAGGTCGAACCCGTAGACCCGGGCCGCGTTGCCGCCGACCATCGCCGCGACCTCCTCCCGCGGCAGGCCCGCGTACGCGATGCGCAGCCCCTCGCGGGAGTAGGGGGTGGTGCCCTCGTCGTGGGGGTAGTCGCTGCCCCACATGATCTTGTCGAGGCCGATCCGGTCCCGCAGCGGGACCTCGTGGGGGCGCATGAAGCTCGCCCCGACGAAGCAGTTGTCCCGCCAGACCTCGCTCGGGCCCTTGCCCATGGCTTCCGCCAGGCCCGCGCCGAACTTGGCCTCGGCCGTCGCCGAGGCCGCCACCAGACGGCCGTGGTAGTAGTCCAGCATGTCCAGCACGCCCGGGATCCAGCCGGAGCCCTGCTCGGTCAGGACCAGCTTGAGCCCCGGGTGACGGCGGAAGGCCCCGCCGAAGACGAGGTGCCACAGGGCCCGGTGCGAGAACCAGGTCGTCTCCACCATGAAGACGGCCCGCGCGGCCGGTTCGTCGCCCAGCGGCGGGGACGCGGAGCCGCCGTGGTGGTTGACCGGCACGTCCAGCTCGTCACAGACGGCCCAGATCGGGTCGTACGCGGCCGAGTAGAGCTCCGGGACGGCGGAGCCGGGCGGGACGCCGGGCAGCAGGATGCCGCCCGTGAGGCCCGCCCGCCTCGTGCGGCGGATCTCCTTCACCGCCGCGTCCACGTCGTTCAGCAGGATCTGCACCACGCCCGCCCGGCGCCCCGGCGCGTCCGCGCAGAAGTCGGCGAGCCAGCGGTTGTGGGCCTGGAGCCCGGCCCACCGCATCTCGTACTCGGCCGCCGTAGGGGGCTGGGCCATGAGGGAGGCCTTGGGGAAGAACGGCGGGATGGTGTTCGGGAAGAGGACTTCCGCGACGATCCCGTCGGCTTCGAGCTCCGCCAGGCGCCGCTGCGAGTTCCAGTTCCGGTCCGCCGTGTCCGCGAGGAGGTCCTCGTACGGGTTCACGTACGAGGCGGCCCAGGCGTCGAACTCCTCGTGGTGGCGCTTCTCCAGGTACGGCCGGTAGTCCAGCAGGTCGGCGCCCGCGTGGCAGTCGGCCGAGATGACCGTGTACCGGTCGGGGGCACCGCTCATCCGGACACCCCCAGCACCGGGAAGTCCTCGCCCGTCAGCCAGTGCCGGCCCGTCTCGCGGGAGCGGGCCCAGGAGGCCGCCACGGCGGCCTGGTCCGGGGACTGCCCCAGCTCGGCCGGGGTGGGGCCGATGCGGCGGGCGAGCGGGGCGAGCCTTGCCGTGTCGAAGCCGAACACCTCGGCCGCGGCCAGCCCGAGCATCCGGCGGGTCTCGTCGACCGGGATGTCGTGGAAGGTCCTGCGCAGCCAGTTGCGGGTGTCGGGCCAGGTGCCCTCGGGGTGGGGGAAGTCCGAGCCCCACAGGATGTTGTCGACGCCGATCTCGTAGCGCTGGGCCAGTTCCCGGCGCTTGGTGTTGGTCGCGCAGACGAACACCTGCCGGTCCAGGTACTCGCTCGGCGGGCGCTTGAGCTCCTCGAACGGGGACAGCTTCTTGCCGCCGTGCGCGCCGAGGTAGAGGCGGTCCATGAACCACAGCTGGTTCGGCAGCCACCAGCAGCCGGACTCGGCGACCCCGAACTTCAGCCCCGGGTGCCGCTCGAAGACCCCCGACCAGAGCAGGAACCACAGGGGCCGGGCGGGCCACCAGGTGACCTCGGAGACGAAGATGCCCAGGTGGTCGCCGTACTCGTGGCGCGGTGAGGAGCCCGAGTGGGTGACCACCGGCATCTGCGTCTCGGCCGCCGCCGCCCACACCGGGTCGTAGCGGCGGTCGTGGTAGGGCGCCTTGTCCACCCACATGGCGGGGATCATCAGCGCGCCCAGCCCGGACTCCTTGGCCCGGTGGATCTCCGCGACGACCTTCTGCGGCTCGCCGGTGATGGGGAGCAGGGCGACGCCGCAGTGCCGTTCGGGGTGGGCCGACACGAACTCCGCCAGCCAGCGGTTGTGCGCCTGGGCGCCCGCCATGCCCAGTTCCGGGTCCTGGTCCCCGGAGAGGCCCAGGCCCACCCCGAAGGGGGCCGCGGTCTGGCTGTCGACGGCGTCCGCGTCGGGGAAGACGACCTCGGCGGCCACGCCGTCGCCGTCGAGTTCCTTCAGCCGCTGCGCCGTGTCCCAGCCGCCGCGGAGGCCTTCCTCGTGGTCGTGGAACCACTTCTCGGCGAAGGCCTCGTTGCGGACGCCGAGCCGGGTCGCCTCGGCGCGGCGGGCGTCGCGCTGGCCGAGGAACTCGTCGAACTGGCGGTGGAAGCGGGAGTCCAGGTAGGGCCGGTACTGCTCGGTGGGCAGGCCGGCGTGGCAGTCGGAGGAGATGATCAGGTACGGGTCTTCGTACGCGCTCACGACAAGGCCCCTCAGTCGAGGATGAAGCTTTCCAGGTAGGCGGGGTTGGACCGGTCGAGCATCGACTGCGACCGGGCGCGGATCTGCCGGTCGCTGTGCTCGCTCGCCGGGAGCATCCAGAAGCGGTCGGCGCGGATGCCGTCGACGACGTGCTCGGCGACCTCTTCGACGGGGGTGAAGTCCACCTCGTGCCCGGCCTGCTTCATCGCCGCCTCGTACTGGTCGAGGCTGCGGTACGGGGTCCTGCGCGGCCGCTGCTTCGCGAAGCGCTCGGGCCGGTTGCGGTGCGACTCCCACAGCCCGGTGCGCAGCATGTGCGGTCCGGGGAAGAGGACGGAGGCTCCCACGGCGGCGCCCTCGGCCCTGAGGTGGGCGTAGAGCGATTCGGTCATGGTGACCACGGCCGCCTTGGTGACGGCGTACACGGAGGCGGTGGGCAGCGGGGCGATGCCCCCGTCGCCGGAGGAGGTGTTGACGACGTGGCCCGGGCCGCCGGCCTCGATCATGCGCGGGACGAAGGCCTGGATGCCGTGGAATACGCCCCACACGTTGACGGAGAAGGCCCACTGCCAGTCGTTCGGCTCGTGCTGCCACATGCGGCCCTCGGCCCCGGAGCCGACGCCCGCGTTGTTGCACAGCACGTGCACGGCGCCGAAGGCCTCGTACGCGGCGTCGGCGAGGGAGATCACCGAGTCGCGCTCGCTGACGTCGACGGTCCGGGCGAGCACCTGGGCCCCTTGGGCGGCGAGTTCCCCGGCGGCCTTGTGCAGGGCGCCCTCCTCCACGTCGGCGAGGACGACCTTGAGGCCTTCGGCGGCGAAGCGGCGGGCCATCGCGAGGCCGATGCCGCTGGCGGCGCCGGTGACGACGGCCACCTGTCCCGGTTCGAGTCTCATGTCACACACTCCCCTCGGGCGGCCCGTCCAGGATCTGCATCGGGTCGTCGTACCGCTGGTGGATGTACGGGAGCAGCGCCTGGGCGCTGACCCGCTCGACGGCGCGGCCCCGCTGGTCGGTGGTCTTCTCGCCGATGGTGATCTCCACGATCCGGCGGACGGGGAGGTCGGCGACCGGATCGAACATGGACTCGCGCAGCACCACGTCGCCGGTGACGTGCTCCAGCTTGCGGACCTTCTCGTTGCGGGTGCAGTGCACCAGGACCGGATCGGCGTCGAAGCCCGAACCGTCCACGGCGGGGAGGAACTTGAAGTAGAAGTCGGTCTTCTGGGTGGGCTCGGGCAGCGGCAGCGCGCGGTCCACCGCCCCGCGCACCTCCACGAAGGCGATGCCGTGACGGGCGAGGGCGGCGCGGACGACGAGCCCGTCGCGCTCCACCGTGACCTCGCCCAGCTTCTTCGGCTCGCCGAAGACCTCGCGGCCGCCGACGAGGGCGCGCTCGTGGGTCATCGGCATGACCAGCGGGTACCAGCCCTCGACCCCGCCGTGCCGGGCGGCGACGGCCACCGAGCCGGCGCCCAGCGGGTAGCCGGGCAGGTCGACCTTGCTGATGTTGGCCCGCACCAGGGGCCGTTCCGCGGGCTTGAGCGGGGGCGGCAGGACCGCCGCCACCACGTCCGGGTCGCTCTCCCAGACCGCGACGACACCGGTGGACCAGATGTCGGGGAGTTTGGAGCTCTTCTCGCGCGCCGCAGCGATCTCGGCCTCGGTGCGCGCTCCGTACCGTACGCGTGCCATGTCTCGCACCACCCTTCGGTTCGGGTTCCTGTAACACAGTTACACCGCCACCGATGAAGGGTAAAGACCCTTGCAGGGACCGGAACTGACGTTCCGACAGATTGGTGGGCCGTCCGACATGACCAGATCCGCACTCACCCGCACGGAGGTCCTGGACGCCGCCGCGTCCCTGGTCAGGCAGCACGGTCCGGCCGCCCTCACCATGCGCAGGCTCGCCGCCGACCTCGGCACCGCGGTGACCTCCATCTACTGGCACGTGGGCAACCGCGAGTCCCTGCTGGACGCCCTCGTCGAGCGGACGGTCGAGGAGATGGGCGCCATCCGGCCGGCCGGACGCACCCCCGCCGAGCGGATCCTGTCGGTGGCCCGGGTGCTGCGCCGCGAACTGCGCGCCCGCCCGCACCTGATCGCCATGGTCCACGAGCGCGGCCTCACCGAGCGGATGTTCCTGCCCGCCCAGCAGGCGCTCGTCCACGAGGTGCACGCCGCGGGCCTGCGCGGGACCCGGGCGGCCGACGCGGTGCGCGCCGTCCAGTTCCAGGTCATCGGCTTCCTCCTGGTCGAGCGCAACCGCGAGCGCTCCCCCGCCCAGTCCCCCGCCGAGAGCGAGCTCTGGGACCCGGCCGCCGCCCCGCACGACCCGGCGCTGGCCCGCGCCCTGGCCCGCCCGGCCGATCCGGAACGGCTCTTCCTGCTGACCGTACGGGCCCTCGTGCAGGCCCTGTTGGCACCGTCCGCGGCCCCGCGGTAAATCACGTGCGCACCCCGTCGGTCCGTGGTTGCATCTGCCGCGCGGGGGCGGCTCCGCGACGTGCTTCCTTCTCCACCTCTGACGACACCCGTAGCGCGTCCCCTCTCCGCCCCCGCCTCCATCCCTTTCCGGTCCCGGAGGACTCCCCCCTTTGCCCGAGCTGTCGACCGTCCTGTTGCGCCGTCTGCACACCGTCTACGTCGACCAGGCCGGGCCGCGCCCGGGTGATCCGCCGACAGCCGCGGGCCTGACGGCCCTGGAGGCCGAACTCCTCGACCGGGGCCACGCCCTGACGGCCCCCCTGCGCGCCGCCCTCGCCTGGCTGGGCCCCACCGGACTGGCCCAGGCGGGCACCCAGCTGGTCCGTGACGTCGACACCCTGCTCGGCTCCGACCGCACCCACATGCCGCTGTTCCGCTCCTTCCCCGCCTCCGTACCCGACGGCATCCCCCGGCTGTGGCTCGACCGGGTCCGCGCCCTCCTCGCGCAGTGGCCGCACCAGCCGTGCGCGCTCTGCGCGGCGGACGGCGGCGTCCGGCCCGTCGCCCCGTGCGCCCATCTGGTGTGCCGGGGCTGCTGGGAGGCGGCCGGGCGCACCGCCTGTCCGGTCTGCAAGGGGCACGTCGACCCCGCCGACCCGTTCCTGCACCCCGGCCCCGAGTCCGCGGCCGCCGCGGACGGCCCGGACGGCCCGGACGGCGGATACGCGGGCCCCCTGCGGCTGCTGTCCTTCGCCGCCGACCGCGCCGCCGACTGCGTCACCGCGCTCGGCAAGCTACTCGCCCGCCGGACCCCGCTCTCCCCACAGGACACCGAGGAGGCCCGCATCCTCCTCGCCCACACGCCCGCGGACCTCGGCTGGCTCCCCGACGACATCCCGGTGCGCGGGACCAAGGCCCTGGTCCTGGGCACCCTGCTGCGCGAGCGCCGCACCCGCGAGGCCGTACGGGCCCTGCTGCCCGCACGGCTGACCACCGCCACCGACGTGCTGCGGCTGCTCGCCGTGTGGTCCGGCGGGGAGGCCGACCTGCTGGCGCCCCCGCGGCTGCGTTCCCTGCCCCGGGCCCTGCGGCGCGAACTGCTCGCCGTCCTGGACGCACTCGATCCGGCGCTGCTCGTCGAGGACGTCCTGCGCCACCCCGACCTCTTCAAGCGCGCCGCCGAGATCCTGCACCCCTTCGAACAGCACGCCCGCCACCCGCGCGCCGCGCTCGCCTTCGCCGTGCTGCGCTCCACCCGGGTCACGGGCACCGCCCTCGGCGCGGCGCTGCTCGCCACCGCCGCCGCGCACCCGGACGCCGTACGCCTCGACGGGGACCGGCTCCGGGCGGCCACCTGGAAGGGCCGGGCCGAGGAGGCCCTGCGCGGCGGCGACCCGGACCGGGCCCTCGCGGTGCTCGCCGAACGGCCCGGCGAACTCGTGCGCCGCCTCGACCACCTGCTGCGGCTGTACGCGGCCGAGGCCCTGCCCCCGCAGGTGGCCGCGGTGCTGCGGCAACGGCTGGAGAAGGCCGGGCCGGGACCCCTGCTGTCCGCCCTCGGACGGCTGCGGATCCGCCATCTGCCCGGCTCCAAGCGGGTGTTCTTCCCCCGCGGGCAGGTCGCGCACTCCTTCACCCGGGACGACGACCGGGCCCCGCTGGCCGAGGCGGTGACGGCTTCGGTGTGCGAGCTGTTCGAGGCCGAGGTGCTGCGCCGGCTCGCCTGCGCACCCCCGTACGACCTCGCGGTCCTCGACTCCCGGCTGGCCCACCTGCACGTCCCGTCCGCCGAGCGGGCCGCGGCCAAGGCCCTGGTCACCGTCCCCAAGGGCAGCTTCCAGGCACTGCCCGACGGGGAGGTGCTGCGCATGTTCCTGCACTGGATGGAACCGCCGAAGAAGCGGGTGGACCTGGACCTGTCGGTGGTCCTGTTCGACGCGCAGTGGAACTACGCGGGGCTGTGCGACTACACGAACCTCGTGTACGGCGGCCGCGCGGTCGTCCACTCGGGCGACCTCGTCTCGGCGCCCGCGCCGCACGGGGCGAGCGAGTACGTGGACATCGACCTGGACGCCCTCGCCGACGCGGGCGTGCGCTTCGCCATGCCGGTGGTCTTCAGCTACAACAACATCCCCTTCGAGCTGCTGCCCGACGCCTTCGCCGGGTTCATGGCCCTGCCCGGCCGCTCCGGCCGCACCTCCCGCTACGACCCGCGGACGGTCCGCCAGCGGTACGACCTGGTCGGCAACTCCCGCATCCACGTGCCGCTCCTGGTCGACCTGGAACGGCGCGGCTTCCTGTGGACCGACGTCCACCTGCCGGACGACGAGGGCTACCACAGCGTGGCGGCGCACGGCGAGGACCTGGCCCGCGTCGGGCGCGACCTGTTCCAGTACTTCTCCACCGGCCGCACCACCCTGTGGGAACTGGCCGGCTGGCACGCGGCCGCCCGCTGCCCCGAGGTGACCGTCGTACGCCGCACCCCCCGGCCCAGCGATCCCGACGAGCTGTGGACCTACCGGCGGCGGACGCAGGAGGACACCGCGGCCTTCGCCGCCCGGGTGGTCGGGCTGCACCCACCGGACTCCCTGCTGCGCTCGGCCGGGGCCGATGCCCTCGCGGGCACCGCAGCCTCCGGGCGGTCGGTCTTCCTCGCCCTCGTGGACGGTGAGGTCGCCCCGGCCGGGGCGAGCGGCTCCGTATACCGCCTGCTGCCGGGGCCCGTTGACGGCTGCGGCCTCGAACAGCTGGCGGCGGGCGACCTCGTCACCGCGCTGGGCTGAGCGCGCACCGCCCCGGGCCCGGGGGCCGGAGGGGACATCGGGGCCACAGGTGTCAGTCGGTGCCGATATCCTCTGTGACCATGCTCGACGACCGTACGACCGCAGAGACGATGTGGCCGACCGCGTACCCACAGGGGTACGCGGTCGTCGACGTGGAGACCACCGGACTCGCTCGCGACGACCGGATAGTCTCCGCCGCCGTCTACCGGCTCGACGCCCAGGGCAATGTGGAGGACCACTGGTACACCCTGGTCAATCCGCAGCGGGACCCGGGCCCGGTCTGGATCCACGGTCTGACCAGTGACCTCCTCCAGGACGCGCCGCTCTTCAAGGACATCGCCGAGGAGTTCGCCGGCCGGCTGGCCGACCGGGTGCTGGTCGCGCACAACGCCATCTTCGACTGGCAGATGATCGCCCGGGAGTACGCGCGCGCCGCCGAGACCGCACCCGTGCGCCAGCGGCTGTGCACCATCGCCCTGTCGAAGGAACTGAACCTGCCGCTGCCCAACCACAAGCTGGAGTCGCTCGCCGCGCACTTCGGCGTGGTCCAGCAGCGCGCGCACCACGCGCTCGACGACGCCCGGGTGCTGGCCGAGGCCTTCCGTCCGTCGCTGCACGCCGCCGCACGGGACGGCGTACGGCTGCCGCTGCTGGAGTGCCGGCCGCTGACCGAGTGGTCGGACACCCCCGCCGCGCCGCGGGTGGGCTACCAGGCCTCGTACCGCGGCAGCAGCTGGCGGCCCTCGCGCAAGCGCCCGCCGTGCCCGCACCCGAACCCGGGGCGCTTCAAGGACGGCGAGCCGCTCCGGCAGGGCATGCGGATCGCCTTCTCCGGCGACACCTCGGTCGACCGGGAACTGCTGGAGGACCGCGCGGTGGAGGCGGGCCTGCACATCGCGACGAGCGTGTCCCGGCTCACCAGCCTCCTCGTCACCAACGACCCCGACTCGGCGACCTCGAAGACCGTCAAGGCGAAGGCCTTCGGCACCCCGGTCGTCGACGAGGCGGCCTTCACCCAGCTCTTGCGCGACGTGGCCGCGGCCGAGGAGTAGGACGGGGCCGGCGGCCGCCCCGCGGCGGCCCGGGCGGCGGCCCCGGCAGCGCCGCCGGCGGTGCGCGTTGCGCCGCCCGGGTGCAGGCGCCGCGACTCACCCCGCTGGATCTTGTTCCGGTCCTCCGCTGTGCGCAGCATGCGGCGCATGGCACGTTGTGAGGTCTGCGGAAACGATTACGGCATGTCCTTCGAGGTGCACGCGCAGGGCGCCGTGCACGTCTTCGACTGCTTCTCCTGCGCCATCCACCGCATGGCGCCCATCTGCGAGCACTGCCGGGTCCAGATCATCGGACAGGGCGTCGAGGTCGAGGGGCAGTGGTTCTGCGGGGCGCACTGCGCCCGGGCGGAGGGGAAGGTGGGCATCAAGGACCACGTCTGACCAGGCCGATCCCGCACCCCGTACGGCGTCCGCGCGGCGACGCCCCGCACCCGGTCCCGTACCCCGCGGCCCCGGACGGCCACCCGGCCGCCGGGGCCGACCCGACTGCGGGTACCGTCGTGGGCGTGTACCGCTTTGTACTGACCCGGCAGTGGGTGTGCCTCACCCTCGTCGCCCTCGCCCTCATCCCCGCGATGATCAAGCTGGGGTTCTGGCAGTTCCACCGCCACGAGCACCGGGTCGCGCAGAACGAACTGATCGAGACGAGCCTGCGGGCGCAGCCCGTCCCCGTGACCGGGCTCACCTCACCGGGCCACGTGGTCCCGCGCTCCGACTACTGGCGGACCGTCACCGCGACCGGGACCTACGACAGCGCGCACGAGGTCGTCGTCCGGATGCGGACCTCGGACGACGACAAGGTCGGCTTCCACGTCCTGACCCCGCTCGTCCTCGCCGACGGCCGGGCCGTGCTCGTCAACCGCGGCTGGGTGCCCGGCGGCGGCGACCCCCGTGCCTACCCCGCGGTGCCGGCCCCGCCCGCGGGCGAGGTCACCGTCACCGGGCGGCTGAAGGCCGACGAGACCAGCGGCGGCAGCGGCATCAAGGACCGCAAGGGCCTGCCGGACCGTCAGGTGATGCTGATCAACAGCACTCAGCAGGCGGAGTCCCTGGGCCGGCCCGTCCTCGGCGGCTACCTGGAACTCACCGCGCCGGTCCCGCAGGACGGCGGCCCCGAGCCGGTCGGCGAGCCCGACCACGACTCGATCGGCGCGCACATGGCGTACGCCGTCCAGTGGTGGCTGTTCGCCTCCGCGGTACCGGTGGGCTGGATCGTCCTGGTACGGCGGGAGAAGCGTGACCGCGAGGAGGCGGCCGCCGCGGCCGCCGAGCGGGAGCCCGCACCGGCGGCGTAGCGTGTCGGCATGGATCTTGGACTGAAGGACCGTGTCTACATCGTCACCGGGGCCACGCGCGGCCTCGGCTTCGCCGCCGCCCGTGAACTGACCGCCGACGGCGCACGGGTCGTGGTGACGGGCCGGGACGAGAAGCGCGCGGCGGACGCCGCGGCCGCCCTCGGCCCCCTGGCGGTCGGGGTGGCCGCCGACAACGCCGACCCGGACGCGGCCGCGCGGCTCGTGGCCACCGCCCGCGAGCGGTTCGGCCGCCTGGACGGCATCCTCATCAGCGTCGGCGGGCCGCCGCCGGGCTCCGCGGCGGACAACACCGACGAGCAGTGGACGGCGGCCTTCGAGTCCGTCTTCCTGGGTGCGGTGCGGCTCGCCCGGGCGGCGGCCGCCGAACTCGGCGAGGGCGGGGTCATCGGCTTCGTCCTCTCGGGCTCGGTCCACGAGCCGATTCCGGGCCTGACCGTCTCCAACGGCCTGCGCCCGGGTCTCGCGGGCTTCGCCAAGTCCCTCTCGGTGGACCTCGGCCCGCGCGGCATCCGGGTCGTGGGCCTCCTGCCGGCCCGCATCGACACCGACCGCGTGCGCGAGCTCGACGCGCTGTCCGGTGACTCGGACGCGGCCCGGGCCCGGAACGAGTCCCGCATCCCGCTGGGGCGCTACGGCACCCCGGAGGAGTTCGGCCGCGCCGCGGCCTTCCTGCTCTCGCCCGCGGCCTCGTACCTGACGGGCGTCATGCTCCCGGTCGACGGCGGCTTCCGCCACGGCTTCTGAGGCACCCGCGTACCGGATCGGCGGGACGCCCCTGGACACCCGGCCTCAGGTGACCCGCTGAGCCCGGTGCGAGGTGACCCGCAGGCGGGCCTCCGTGGGCAGTGCGGGGAGGCCCGCCGAGCTGCGGGCGTGGGTCAGGACCGGGCCCGCCAGCCCGGCCAGGGCATCGGCGGGCACGGCGTGCGGTTCCAGTTCGAGGCCGATCCGCAGTGCGGGCGCCCCCCGCTTCCCGCGCAGCACGACCTTGCAGGCGGCCACCCCGTCGAGGGCGCCGGCCTCGGCGGCCACGGCCTCTTCCAGCGCGCGCCCGCGCAGCAGGGCGAAGGCCCCGTCGCCGGTGTCCACGACGACCGCGTCCAGTCGCGGCCGCCTCAGCTGGGACAGCAGCCACCACAGGGCCAGCAGCACGCACACGGCGAGGGCGGCCACCACCGCCCACCACCACCAGCCGTCGGCGTGCCAGTACCGGTCCCGGGTCTGCTCCGTCAGCAGCGGTGCGTGGCGCCCGCCGAGCGGCCAGGACCCGGTGAGCAGCGCGAGGCCGGCGGCCAGCAGGACCAGGCCGGCCAGCGCCAGCAGGATCCGGTTGACCGCTCCGAGCGTGCCCGTCATCGCCTCACCCCTTCGGTCCGGAGGCCCGGCTGACCCGTACGCGCGCCCGCGGCGGGTGCGCGAGGCCCAGTTCCTCGATGCCGACGGCGAGCACCTCGTCCAGGTCGGCCCGTACGTCGGCCAGTTCCCGGAAGTGCGAGGTGGCCCGCACCCTGACGTGGGACCGGCCCACCTTGACCCGTACCGACCGCACTCCCGACACCTCCATGGCCCGGTCCCGCAGCACCTGCGCGGCGGCCTTGCGCCCGAGGCCGGCCCGCAGGTCCGCGTCCTGGCCGGGGACCGTCATCGGCAGCACCCGGCGCAGCCCCGGGGTGCAGGCCAGCAGCAGGAGCACCGCCCCGGCCGCGGCGAGGAGCCCGCCGGCGATCAGCACCTGCGGGTCGGCCGGGGTGTGCTGCTCCAGCCGGCGGGCGAGTTCCCCGCGCCACTCCATGCCGGGGCGTCCGGCGCGTACGGCGGCGAGGTCGTAGAGGAGCAGGCCCGCCGCCGCAAGGACGAGGAGGGCGGTGAGGGCGGCCGGGATCCGCCGGGCGGAACGGAACCGGCGCACCCGCCGTACCGGGGCTCCGGCCGCCGGGTCCGGTGCGGGTACGGGGGCGGCCGGCGGGGCGGCGGCGCCGGGGGCCGTCACCGCAGCCGCCGGTCCCGGCCGGAGGCCGGCCGCGCGGGCGGGGAGTGCAGGTGCTCGATCTCGATGTCGACCTCGGGCACCGTCATGGCCGCGCACTCCTCGACGCGCCGGGCGACCTGGCGGCGTACGGCCGCGCACTGGTCGGCGAGGTCGGAGGGGTAGGCGAGCTCCAGGCTGATCCGGACCCGCGCGATGTCGTGGTGCACGGTGACGGTGGCGTGCGGATGCGGGGGCCCGCCCGGCTCGGTCGCGAGGGCCTCGCGGGCGGCCTGGGCCGCGATCTTGGCCACGACCCTGTCGGCGATGCGGGTGGCTCCCCGGTCGGCGGCGGGCACCCGGGGCGGCGTGGAACGCGGCGCGGTCACCGGCGGCTCACCGGCGCCGGTCGCGCTGGTCACCACGGTCGCCCCGGCCGCCCCGGTCACGGGGCCGCAGCAGGTCGCCCGGGTCCAGGTCCCCGTCGAGGAACCGGCCGACGACGAAACCGACGGCGCCGAGGGCCGCCACCAGCAGGAAGGCCCCGAAGCCGCCGAAGTACCCGGCGAACCCCAGTGCCATGCCGGCCAACAGGCCGGCGATCGCCATGCTCATCGGGTTCCTCCCGGTCACTGGAGCCTGGACTCCGGCTCCTCGTCCTCCTCGTCGGGCAGCCATACGTCGCTGACCGCGATGTTGACCTCGACGACCTCCAGACCGGTCATCCGCTCCACGGCCGAGATGACGTTCTCACGGACCGCCCGGGCGACCTCGCGGATCGACACGCCGTAGTCGACGACGATCTCCAGGTCGAGCGCCGTCTGCACCTCGCCGACCTCGGCCTTGACCCCCCGGCTGACGGAGGGGCGCTGGGCTCCGGGGACGCGGTCGCGGACCGCGCCGAAGGTGCGGGAGAGGCCGGAGCCGCTGCCCATGGCGTGCACGCCCACGACCTCGCGGGCGGCCAGCCCGGCGATCTTCTCGACCACCCCGTCGGCAACGGTCGTGCGGCCGCGGTCGGCCGGAGCCTTCGCGGTACCTCCTGCTGCGGATTCGGTCATCGCTCGTCCTTAAGGATCGGAAGGCCTGACTCCTGTCCACGGTAAGCGGGTACGCCCGTCGGCGCCCGGGGACTAAGCCAGACGGCCGGACGGCCGGACGGCCGGAACCGCTCCGGCCTCCTGCCCCGCCGCGGCCCGGGCATGCCACCGCCCCGTCTCCGGTGGGGGAAACGGGGCGGAAGCCGGTGCGCAGGGGGCGCGCGGGGCGCGCCGGACTTCAGTCGGAGAGGCCCGCCAGGTCCCGCAGGCGCCGGGCCTGGGCCGCACGCTCCGCGGCGCGCTGCTCGTCGTACGGACGGGACGTCGCGCCGCGCAGGAGCGCCTTGGTCTCCGTCACGGCGTCGCGCGCCGGAGCCAGCAGGGCGGTGGTGAGGTCCTGGACGGCGGCGTCGAGCTCGTCGGCCGGGACCACGAGGTTGGCGAGGCCTACGCGCTCGGCCTCCTCGGCGTGCACGAAGCGGCCCGTCGCGCAGATCTCCAGCGCGCGGGCGTAGCCGACCAGCGAGGTCAGGGGCTGGGTGCCGGTCAGGTCGGGGACCAGGCCCAGGCTGGTCTCGCGCATGGCGAACTGCACGTCGTCGGCGACAACGCGCAGGTCGCACGCGAGCGCGAGCTGGAAGCCGGCTCCGATCGCATGCCCCTGTACGGCGGCGACGGAGATGACGTCATTGCGGCGCCACCAGGTGAATGCCTCCTGGTATTCGGCGATGGTGGAGTCGAGCAGTTCGTCCGAACCGCGCGCCAGATCGAGGAACGACGGCTCGCCGTCGAAACCTTCGGGGGTGAAGGCCTGCCGGTCCAGCCCCGCGGAGAAGGATCTGCCCTCGCCGCGCAGCACCACGACCCGGACGGTGCCCGGCAACAACCTTCCGGCCTCCGCCAAAGCCCGCCAGAGCGCAGGGGATTGAGCGTTTCGCTTGGCCGGATTGGTCAGTGTCACCGTGGCGACCGTGTCGTCGACGGTGAGCCGTACGCCGTCCTTGTCGAGCAGAGCCATCTGTATGCCTCCGGTGTGCAGTCGGCCGCGGACTCGGCCTAAGTGACTGCACAGTAACCACCCAGTCGACCGGAAAGCCGACCGGGGGTCACCGAAGGAACCGTTGGAGCAGGTGGAGCCATCGGAAACGGTTGGACCGGGGTCAGGCCGTAGCCGCCTTCTTGCCGCGCGTCGCGCCACCGCGGCCACGCAGCGATACCCCGGACTCACTGAGCATCCGGTGGACGAATCCGTAGGACCGGCCGGTCTCTTCGGCCAGCGCCCGGATACTCGCACCGGAGTCGTACTTCTTCTTCAGGTCTGCCGCGAGCTTGTCGCGCGCGGCGCCGGTTACCCGGCTGCCCTTCTTCAGAGTCTCGGCCACCCGTGCCTCCTCATGGGAAGTGCGCTCTGGACTTCTCATGATCACCCCTCCCCGGCTTCCTGGCCACCCATTCAGCAAGGTCCGTGCAACGGCATTTCTCGAGGAGTGGACGCGCGCGCAGAACGGAATCTTCTCTTCCGCTGCATGACCTCCGTCACACTTCTCCGTCTCTACCGGGAATCGCCAGGTCAGGGGCCGGACGCCGGATACGGGCCGGCCCCGGCCGCACGCCTTCGTGGGCGCGGCCGGGGCCGTCGAACAGCGCGCAACGGTACGAGACCGTCTCACTCAGATGATGGATCACGCCTGAGCCGAATGATCCATAAGGAACTGGATCACCCGGCCGGGACGAGTGCGGGCGGGCGCGGGGCGGGCGCCGCAGGGCGCCGTGCGACCCGCCGCGGGGTCCCACGGCGGGCTCCGCGGGTCAGGCGAGGGCGACCAGGTCCCGGTAGTCCGGACCCCAGAGGTCCTCCACGCCGTCCGGCAGCAGGATGATCCGCTCCGGCTCCAGGGCCTCGACCGCGCCCTCGTCGTGCGTGACGAGGATGACGGCGCCCTTGTAGGTGCGCAGCGCGCCGAGGATCTCCTCGCGGCTGGCCGGGTCGAGGTTGTTCGTGGGCTCGTCGAGGAGCAGCACGTTCGCCGAGGAGACGACCAGCGTGGCCAGGGCCAGACGGGTCTTCTCGCCGCCGGAGAGCACCCCGGCGGGCTTGTCCACGTCGTCGCCGGAGAACAGGAACGAGCCGAGGGTCTTGCGTACGGCGACCAGGTCCAGGTCGGGCGCGGAGGAACGCATGTTCTCCAGGACCGTGCGCTCCGGGTCCAGGGTCTCGTGCTCCTGGGCGTAGTAGCCGAGCTTGAGGCCGTGGCCGGGGACGACGGTGCCGGTGTCCGGCTTCTCGGTGCCCGACAGCAGGCGCAGCAGGGTGGTCTTGCCGGCGCCGTTGAGGCCGAGGATGACGACGCGGGAGCCCTTGTCGATGGCCAGGTCGACGTCGGTGAAGATCTCCAGCGAGCCGTACGACTTCGACAGCCCCTCGGCGGTCAGCGGGGTCTTGCCGCAGGGCGCCGGGTCCGGGAAGCGCAGCTTGGCGACCTTGTCGGAGGCGCGGACGGCCTCCAGGCCGGCGAGCAGCCGGTCGGCGCGCTTGGCCATGTTCTGGGCGGCGACGGTCTTGGTCGCCTTGGCGCGCATCTTGTCGGCCTGCGAGTTCAGGGCCGCGGCCTTCTTCTCCGCGTTCTGACGCTCGCGCTTGCGGCGCTTCTCGTCGGCCTCGCGCTGCTGCTGGTAGAGCTTCCAGCCCATGTTGTAGACGTCGATCTGGGAGCGGTTGGCGTCCAGGTAGAAGACCTTGTTCACCACGGTCTCGACCAGGTCGACGTCGTGGGAGATCACGATGAAGCCGCCGCGGTAGTTCTTCAGGTAGTCGCGCAGCCAGACGATCGAGTCCGCGTCGAGGTGGTTGGTGGGCTCGTCGAGGAGCAGGGTGTCGGCGTCCGAGAAGAGGATCCGGGCAAGCTCGACGCGGCGGCGCTGACCACCGGAGAGGGTGTGCAGCGGCTGGCCGAGCACCCGGTCCGGCAGACCGAGGGCGGCCGAGATGGTCGCGGCCTCGGACTCGGCGGCGTAACCGCCCTTGGTCAGGAACTCGGTCTCCTGGCGCTCGTACTGGCGCATGGCCTTCTCGCGGGTGGCGCCGGAGCCGGTGGAGATGCGCTCCTCGTTCATCCGCATCTTCTTGAGCAGGACGTCGAGGCCGCGGGCGGAGAGGATCCGGTCGCGGGCCAGGACGTCGAGGTCGCCGGTGCGCGGGTCCTGCGGGAGGTAGCCGACCTCGCCCGAGCGGGCGATGGAGCCGGCGGCGGGCTGGCCCTCGCCCGCGAGGCACTTGGTGAGGGTGGTCTTGCCCGCTCCGTTGCGGCCGACCAGGCCGATGCGGTCGCCCTTGGCGACGCGGAAGGAGGCGGACTCGATGAGGACGCGGGCGCCGGCGCGCAGCTCGATGCCGGTGGCGGTGATCACGGAAATACTCCAGGGCGGTGGGGACGGCGGAAGGGGGGCAGGACGCGAAGCTTCGACGCCGCTAATCCGCGAGGAGATTTGCCATGAGAGACATTCTACCGGGGGTGCGCAACTACTTATCAGGCTGCCGGACGGCCGGCGCCCCGCCGCACGCGTCCCCCGTCCGGCCCAGTGACCCCACCCGGGAGCCAGGGGGCGTACCGGTCTGAATGGGTTGATACTCACCGCAGGGGCGGACCACGTGGAAGCGAGGGCGGTGCGGGATGCAGTTCGACGACAACGCCAATCTGGACACGTCCGAGGTCAAGGACGTGCGCGGGAGCCGCATCCCGGGCGGAAGGGCCACGGTCGGCGGCGGCATCATCGGCTTCATCGCGCTGATCATGGGCCTGCTGTTCGGTGTGGGCCCCGAGCAGCTGGGCCTGTCCTCGGGGGACCAGGAGCCGGACCCGGCCTCCTCCTCCGTCAACCAGGTGCAGCAGGCCTGCCGGACCGGGCAGGACGCGAACGCCCGGGAGGACTGCCGCCTCGTCGCGGTGGTCAACAGCACCCAGGACTTCTGGAAGCAGGAGTTCACCCGGCGCGGAGGGCAGTACGCCCCGGCGTCGACGGTCTTCTTCACCGGCCGGGTGAACACGGCGTGCGGCGCCGCCACCTCCGCGGTGGGCCCCTTCTACTGCCCCGCCGACCGGCAGGTCTACCTGGACCTCGGGTTCTTCAACGAGCTCCGGACGAAGTTCGGCGCGAGCGGCGGCCCCTTCGCCCAGGCGTACGTCGTCGCCCACGAGTACGGGCACCACATCCAGAACCTGACCGGGACCCTCCAGCGCTCCCAGGACGGACGGCAGGGCGCGAACAGCAACGCGGTCAAGGTCGAGCTCCAGGCCGACTGCTACGCCGGGGTGTGGGCGCACAACGCGACGAAGACCCCGGACGAGTCGACGGGCCGGCCGCTGATCACCAGCCTGACCGACCAGGACATCCGGGACGGGCTGGACGCGGCGGCGGCGGTCGGCGACGACCGGATCCAGGAGAAGTTCCAGGGCCGGGTGACCCCGGAGTCCTGGACGCACGGCTCGGCCGAGCAGCGCCAGCAGTGGTTCTACCAGGGCTACCGCACCGGCGACATGGCCCAGTGCAACACCTTCCGCTGACTGTCGGCGGCGCCTGCCATGCTGTGTCGTGGGTCACAGGCACGTCATCAGCACCAGAGGGAGTGATGGTCATGGCAGGCGTTCCGTCCATCTGTCCGACGCTGCTCTACCGCGACGCCAAGGCGGCGATCCAGCAGCTGACGGAAGCGTTCGGCTTCACCCAGGTCGCCGTGTACGAGGGGGACGACGGCGCAGTGGTGCACGCGGAGCTGTCGTACGGGAACGGCGCGGTGATGCTCGGCAGCAAGGGCACCGGCGGGGTCTTCGACAAGGCGATGGAGACCTCCGGGCCCTGCGGGGTCTACGTCGTGGTCGAGGACGTGGACGCCCACCACCGGCGGACCGCCGAGCACGGCGTGGAGATCGTGATGGAGCCCACCGACCAGGACTACGGCTCCCGGGACTACATGGCCCGGGACGCCGAGGGCAACATCTGGAGCTTCGGGACGTACGCACCCCAGGTCTAGGCCGTCTCTTTCGGATCTTGCCGGGTCCGCCCCGCCCGGACCCGCCCGGCCTAGACCCCGCCGGTGTGGACCTGGAAGGCGGCCCTGCGGACCGCCTTGGCCAGCGCCGGGTCGGGATGGGCCGCGGCCAGCGCGACGAGCACCTGCACCGTGCGCGGATGTCCGACGGCCCGGACCTCGTCCAGCAGCCGGGGGACGGTGGTCCGCACGGCCGAGTCCAGGTGGCGGGCCAGCAGCTCGGCCTCGCCGTGGTCGGCGATGGCCGCGGCGGTGTCCACCCAGAGCCAGGTCTGCTCCTCGGCGGTGAGGACGTCCTGGGCCTCGTCGGGGTCGACCCCGTCGTGCTCGGCGAGCCAGAGCAGGGCGTAGGGCCGCAGGGCGGCCTCGCGCACGGCGGCGCGCACCTCGGGCTCGGCCGGGGCGCCGACCACGCGCAGCGCCTCGAAGGCCAGGCCGCGCAGCAGCGCGTCCTCGCCCCGGGCGGCGTGCAGCAGCTCGCTGACGGCGTGGCCGACGGGCCGGGCGGCGAGCCAGGCCCGGTACTCGGCCCGGGCGGGGCCGGGGGTGAGGCGGGCGCAGCCGTGCAGCATGGCGGCGGCCGACTGCTCGATGTTCCCGGCGGTGCTCTGCGCGGCGACGCAGATCTGTTCGAGCTTGACCCAGACGGCCCAGCTGCCGAGCGGGGTGAGGGCGGCCTGGGCGGGGCCGAGGGTGACGGCGTCCACGGCGGCGAGTCCGCCGAGGGCCCAGCGCAGCAGCCGGGCGAGCGGTACGGGGGGCGCGGTGAGCGCGGGCTGCGGTGCGGCGTCGTAGGGGATCTCGCACCGTTCGTCGCGCAGCTCGGTGACCCGCTGTCCGAGCAGGTCGAGCAGGTCGGGGACGGTCACGGGACCGGCCGACAGCTGGAGCAGGGACAGCAGCTGGGGCATCGCCTCGACCACCTCGGCGACGGCCGCGGGGGCGATGTCGGCGGGGGCCGGGTGGACCAGCGACCAGGCGTCGAAGAGCGCGACCCAGCCGCGCAGCACGGCGGTGTCGTCACGGTCCCAGGCGCGCAGGCGCCAGCCGGGCCGGGCGTGGCCTCCGTGGACCTCGACGAGTCCGGCGAGCCGGGCGCGGTCCCAGCCGACCCTGATCTGGCCGTGCGTCAGGTTCAGCTCCCCGGCGGCTCGTTCGACGTCGAGGGTGGGCAGGGCGCCCGTCGGGGCGGGCCGGCCGCCGTCTCCCGCGCCGAGGTTGAGCTCGGCCCAGCGGGTCAGGCGGACGGCGTCGGCGAGCGAGGCCCGGGCCCGGTTCGCGAGGTCGGCCGTGGCGGGCGTGCCCGCCGGAGGCCGCGGGGCCGTCCGGGTCCTTCGGTCGGTCACCGCCTTGCGGGCCGCGGCGACGGAGCGCGGGGAGACGAGTCGGAGTCTGGAGTCGCGAGCCAACTGCTCATCAGGCTTTCGGGACGTCACGGAAGCAGTCTCGCCCGTCACTGGCCGAAAGCCCAAACGGAAGCATCCGTTACTACTGGCAGCGGGGTGCCAGATCCGGACAAGACACCCCCCGGACCCCTGTCCGGCACAGGGCCTTCACATGTGACGGTCCCTCACACGACCTCACATGAGCGGAGTGAGGAAACGGCGCAGGGCTTCCTCGTACCCGGCCGGGTCGGCGTTCCACATCGCACCGTGCCCGGCTCCGCGCACGGTGTGCAGGGTGACGAGGTCGGGGCGGGCCTCGGCGAGCCGGCGGGAGGGCTCCCAGGGGGCCAGGGTGTCGTCGGGGCCGTGGAAGACGAGTACGGGGATGCGCAGGGCGGCCGGGTCGGCTCCCGGGGGCTGCCTGTCGGCCCGCAGCCCGGCCCGGCCCTCGGCGGAGCGCACGGCGAACGGCAGCAGGGCGGCCGGGGTCCGGCGGGCCGCGGCGAGTCCGCGCAGGGTGGCGTGCCAGTCGAGCACGGGCGAGTCCAGCACGAGCCCGGCGATCCGGCCGGCGAGCGCCGAGCGTTCGGCGGCGTGCAGGGCCATGGTGGCGCCGGTGGACCAGCCGTGCAGGACCACGCGCCGGGCGCCGTAGCGCAGGGCGTAGCGGATGGCGGCATCCAGGTCCCGCCACTCGGATTCGCCGAGGTGGCCGAGGCCGTCGGGGGAGGCGGGGGCGCCGAGGTCGCCCCGGTAGGCGAGGTCGAGCACGGGCAGCTGCTGACGGTGCAGGAAGGGCATCACCACCATCGGGTGCTCGCGGCTGCTGCCGAGGCCGTGGACGGTGATGACCCAGGTGTCCCGGGCGCCGGGCACGAACCAGGCCGGCAGCGCCCCGAGCTCCCCGGGCACGTCCACGTCGGCGTGCTCCAGCCCGAGGGCGGTGCGCGGGTCACCGAGGTGGACCTGCGGGGTGAGGGTGACCCGGGTGCCGGGGCGGAGACTGCCGTGGGTGACGGAGAGCAGGCGCCGTACGACGGTGTCGGGGCCGTGCGGGGCGTCGGTGAGGACGGGGCCGACGGCGGCGTGCACCCCGGGGGCGGTGAGGCCGTACGTCCCCGGGCGCAGTGAGCCCAGGGAGCGGGTCAGGGCGACCCGGCCGTCGCCGGCGGAGTGGACGCTGAGGCGGGGGCCGTCCGGCAGCGGGCGTCCCGGTTCGGGCCGCAGGGCGGCGTCGGCAGCGTACCGGCCCGCCGCTACCGCGGCCGCGCCGGCACCCAGGAGGGCGGTGGTGACGGCAGCTGCCGTCGCTGTGGCGGTACGCACGGCTCCAGTGTCGGGGCGCGGACTCCGGAGGGCCACCGGAGGTGATCCTTCCAGCCGGACGGCGGGCGGAGTGATCCGCGTCTCTTTCCCCGTTCCGGTTCGCCCGGCCGGCAGGCCGGAGGTCCTGCCCGGAGGGGTTCATTCACCCGGCTTTGACGTGCATTAATAGGCGGATCCACTGAAGAAACGGGACGAACATCCCGATACAGCGGGAGGCGAGTACACCGATCAGCCCATGTCAGTTCATCTTCCGTTCATTCAGGTTGCCTACGGTCGCCGTGCCACTGACGTCAAACAGAAGCCTGGGTAAATGGAGCACATAACGCTTCTCCTCGGGATCGTGATCATCACCGCTCTCGTGTTCGACTTCACGAACGGTTTCCACGACACAGCCAACGCGATGGCCACCACCATCTCGACCGGCGCCCTCAAGCCCAAGACGGCGGTGGCCATGTCCGCCGTGCTCAACCTCGTCGGCGCGTTCATGTCCGTGGAGGTCGCCAAGACGATCTCCAAGGGCCTGGTCAACGAGGAAGGCATCCAGCCGGAGGTCATCTTCGCCGCCCTGGTCGGCGCGATCCTCTGGAACCTCGTCACCTGGCTGGTCGGACTGCCCTCCAGCTCCTCCCACGCCCTGATGGGCGGCCTGATCGGTGCCGCGGTCGCCTCCGCCGGCATCGGCGCCGTCAACGGCAGCGTGGTCGTCACCAAGGTGCTGATCCCCGCGATCGCCGCGCCGCTCGTGGCCGGTGCGGCCGCGATGCTCGCCGCCAAGGTCACCTACAAGCTCGGCAACCGGGTCGGCGAGAAGACCTCGGCCAAGGGCTACCGGGCCGGCCAGATCGCCTCGGCCGGACTCGTCTCCCTCGCGCACGGCACCAACGACGCGCAGAAGACGATGGGCATCATCACCCTGGCCCTCATCGCCGGGAACGCCCTGCCCGCCGGCGCCAACCCGCCGGTCTGGGTCATCGTCTCCGCCGGTCTGGCCATCGCGATGGGCACCTACCTCGGCGGCTGGCGCATCATCCGCACCATGGGCAAGGGCCTGACCGACCTGCAGCCGCAGCAGGGCTTCGCCGCCCAGACCTCGGCCGCCAGCGTCATCCTGGCCTCCTCCACCCTCGGCTTCTCCCTCTCCACCACCCACGCGTGCTCCGGCGCCGTCATGGGTGCGGGGCTGGGCCGCAAGGGCGGCGTGGTCCGCTGGTCCACCGCCACCCGGATGTTCATCGCCTGGGGCCTGACCCTGCCGGCCGCCGCCCTCGTCGCCGCCGGTGCCGAGCTGGTCATGCGTACCGGTGACGTCGGCGTCGCCGCCGTCGCGGTCTTCCTGGTCGCGTCCTGCTTCGCCATCTGGGTCATCTCGCGCCGCCAGGTCGTCGACCACAACAACGTCAACGAGCTCGAGCCGGCCGGGGCCGAGGAGGCCGGGGTCGTCACCACGGCCATGGCCGCCGTCACCGTCCCGCCGACCACGGCCGCGGCCGGTACGACCGCCTCGGTCACGGACGACGCCCTGAAGGCCACCATCCCGGCCGCGACGGCGTCCCCGGCCACCCCGGCGTCCCCCGCCGCCGCGGTCTGACCCCGAGAACGACAGAGGTATCCGCAGCATGAAGATCGACTGGGAAGCACTCGGCTCCGTCTTCGGGGTCAGCCTCTCCGCCACCGTCGCCCTCGTGACCCTGTTCACCCTGGGTCTGGTGGGCCTGTCCAAGCACGAGGCCGCCACCGAGCAGGGCGGCACCGCCACCCTCGCCCGCACCGGCGCCTACGCCTGCTTCGCGCTCGTCACGGCGGCCGTGGGCTACGGGATCTACCTGATCGTCGCCTGAACCGCCGCACCCGCGGCAGGTGAGGGACCAAGGCTCCCTCCGGGATTCTCCCGGGGGGAGCCTTCGCGTACCCCGCCGCAGGTCAACGGCGAGTTGACGGGCATTCGCACAGCGTGGTGGACTGCCCGGGCCAATGCGGCGGCATGGAGAGGAAGTCCGGTGCGAATCCGGCGCGGTCCCGCCACTGTCACCGGGGAACGCGCGCAGTGCGCGGGTCCCGGGAGCCAGGAACTCTCGCCGCCGGACACGTCGAACCAGGGCGCGGACCCTGAGTGAGGACATACCTGCCACCATGCGTGCCGACCGCGTCTTCGCGTACGGCGCCACGGCCGGCCTGATCGGCGACCGGATCCTCGGGGATCCCCGCCGGGGGCATCCCGTGGCCGCCTTCGGACGAGCCGCCGCCGCAGTCGAACGCGCCCTGTGGCGCGACGACCGCGCCCGGGGCGTCCTGCACACCCTGATATGCGCCGGTAGTACCGCCGCCGTGGGCGCGCTGGGCGCCCGCGCCGTGCGTGCCCGGCCCGCGGCCGCCCGCATCGCCCTCACCGCCGCCGCCACCTGGGCCGTCGTCGGGGGCACCTCGCTCGGCCGGGAGGCCCGCGCCATCGGCGGCGCCCTGGCCGCCGGGGACGCCGAAGTGGCCCGCGAGCGCCTGCCCCACCTGTGCGGACGCGACCCGCAGGCCCTGGACGAGCAGCAGATGGCCCGCGCCGTCGTGGAGTCGGTCGCCGAGAACACCTCCGACGCGGTGGTCGGGGCCCTGGTGTGGGGCGCCGTCGCCGGTGTCCCGGGGCTGCTGGCCTTCCGCGCCGTGAACACCCTCGACGCGATGGTCGGCCACAAGTCCCCCCGCTACCTGCGCTACGGCTGGGCCTCGGCCCGGCTCGACGACCTGGCGGGCTGGCCGGGCGCCCGGCTGACCGCCCTCGCCGCCGTGGCCGCGGGCCCCGACCGGCGCGGGGCCCTGCGGGCCTGGCGCGCGGACGCCGCCGGGCACCCGAGCCCGAACGCCGGGCCCGTGGAGGCCTCCTTCGCCGGGGCACTGGGCGTACGCCTCGGCGGGACGCTCTCCTACGGCGGGCGGGTCGAGCACCGGACCGTGCTCAACGGTGCGGTGGGGCGGCCGGTGGAGGTCGCGGACATCGAGCGGGCGGTCCGGCTGTCGCGGCAGGTGACCTGGCTGGCGCTGGGGGCGTGCGTCGCCGCCCGGCTGCTGGTCTCCGGTACGAGGAAGGGGCGGCGCGCATGAGCGGCGCGAAGCGCGGCGGCGGACTGCTCGTCGCCGGGACCACGTCGGACGCGGGCAAGAGCGTGGTGACGGCCGGGATCTGCCGCTGGCTGGCCCGCCGCGGCGTGAAGGTGGCGCCCTTCAAGGCGCAGAACATGTCGCTGAACTCGTTCGTGACGCGGGAGGGCGCCGAGATCGGGCGCGCCCAGGCCATGCAGGCGCAGGCCGCCCGCGTGGAGCCGACCGCGCTGATGAACCCCGTCCTGCTCAAGCCCGGCAGCGACCGCAGCAGCCAGGTGGTGCTGCTGGGCAAGCCGGTGGGCGAGATGAGCGCCCGCGGCTACCACGGCGGGCGCCAGGAGCAGTTGCTGGGCATCGTCACGGACTGCCTGGAGCAGCTGCGGGGCACGTATGACGCCGTGATCTGCGAGGGGGCGGGCAGTCCGGCCGAGATCAACCTGCGCCGGACCGACATCGTGAACATGGGCATCGCGCGGGCCGCGCGGTTCCCGGTGGTCGTGGTCGGGGACATCGACCGGGGCGGGGTCTTCGCGTCCTTCTTCGGGACGACGGCCCTGCTGTCGCCCGAGGACCAGTCCCTGATCGCGGGCTACCTGGTCAACAAGTTCCGCGGCGACGTCTCGCTGCTGGAACCGGGCATGGAGATGCTGCGCGGCCTCACGGGCCGGGCCACGTACGGGGTGCTGCCCTTCCAGCACGGGCTGGGCATCGACGAGGAGGACGGCCTGCGGGTCTCGCTGCGGGGCGCCGTGCGCGAGTCCGTGGTGGCGCCGCCGGCCGGCGAGGACGTGCTGCGGGTCGCGGTGTGCGCGGTGCCGCTGATGTCGAACTTCACGGACGTCGACGCGCTGGCGGCGGAACCGGGCGTCGTGGTGCGGTTCGTGGACCGGGCCGAGGAGCTGGCCGACGCGGACCTGGTCGTCGTGCCCGGCACCCGCGGGACGGTGAAGGCGCTGGCCTGGCTGCGCGAGCGCGGGCTCGCGGACGCGCTGGTGCGGCGGGCCGCCGAGGGGCGTCCGGTCCTCGGCATCTGCGGCGGCTTCCAGCTGCTGGGCGAGCACATCGAGGACGAGGTCGAGTCCCGGGCGGGATCGGTGGCGGGCCTGGGCCTGCTGCCCGTACGCGTCCGCTTCGCGGTGGAGAAGACCCTGGCCCGGCCGGTGGGCTCGGCGCTGGGCGAGGAGGTCTCGGGCTACGAGATCCACCACGGCGTGGCCGAGGTGCTCGGCGGGGACCCCTTCCTGGACGGCTGCCGGGTCGGCGCCGTGTGGGGCACGCACTGGCACGGCTCGCTGGAGTCGGACGGCTTCCGCCGGGCGTTCCTGCGCGAGGTGGCCGCGGCGGCCGGACGGCGTTTCGTCCCGGCCCCGGACACCTCGTTCGAGTCGCTGCGCGAGGAACAGCTGGACCTGCTGGGCGATCTGATCGAGGAGCACGCGGACACGGACGCCCTGCTGCGGCTGATCGAGGGCGGGGCCCCTGTCGGCCTGCCCTTCCTGCCGCCGGGAGCGCCGTGAGGGGCCCGGCCCGGTGGGGCCGTCCCGCCCGAACGCCGCACGTACACCGAGAAGGAGTGGACAACGCATGAGCACCACCCACTTTCCGTTCACAGCCGTGGTCGGCCAGGACGACCTGCGGCTGGCGCTGCTGCTGAACGCAGTGAGCCCGGCTGTGGGCGGTGTACTGGTGCGCGGCGAGAAGGGGACCGCCAAGTCCACCGCCGTGCGCGCACTGTCGGCACTGCTGCCGCAGGTGGACGTCGTCCCCGGCTGCCGCTTCTCCTGCGCTCCCGGTGCACCGGACCCGGTCTGCCCGGACGGCCCGCACGGGGAAGGCCCGGGCGCGGCGCGGCCGGCCCGGATGGTGGAGCTGCCGGTGGGTGCTTCCGAGGACCGGCTGGTCGGGGCCCTCGACATCGAACGGGCCCTCGCGGAGGGCGTGAAGGCCTTCGAGCCCGGCCTGCTGGCCGACGCCCACCGCGGAATCCTCTACGTCGACGAGGTCAATCTCCTCCACGACCACTTGGTGGACGTCCTCCTGGACGCGGCCGCGATGGGCGCCTCCTACGTGGAGCGCGAGGGCGTCTCGGTGCGCCACGCGGCCCGCTTCCTGCTCGTCGGCACGATGAACCCCGAGGAGGGCGAGCTGCGGCCGCAGCTCCTGGACCGGTTCGGGCTGACCGTCGAGGTGGCCGCCTCCCGCGAGCCCGCGCAGCGGGTCGAGGTCGTGCGCCGCCGCCTCGCCTACGAGGACGACCCGGCCGGTTTCGCGACCCGCTGGGCCGGTGACGAGCACGAGGTGCGCGCCCGGGTGGTGGCGGCGCGGGCGCTGCTGCCCCAGGTGCGGCTCGGGGACACCGCGCTGCTGCAGATCGCCGCGGCCTGCGCGGGCTTCGAGGTCGACGGGATGCGCGCCGACATCGTGATGGCCCGCTGCGCGACCGCGCTGGCCGCCTGGGCCGGGCGGACCGACGTGGTGAAGGCGGACGTGCGCCAGGCGGCGCTGCTGGCGCTCCCCCACCGGCGGCGCCGCAACCCCTTCGACGCTCCGGGTCTGGACGAGGACAAGCTGGACGAGATCCTCGACCGGTTCCCCGACGAGGAGCCGCAGGAGGAGCCGGAGCCCGACCCGGAGCCGGAGGGCCCGGACGACGACGGAGGCGGCCCCGACGGCGGTGGCGTGCCCCCGCAGGACGGCGGCCCCCACGACCAGGGCGGCGCCCCCGAGGACGGCCCGGACTCCCCCGGGCAGGCTCCCGACGCCCCCGCGCAGGCCCCCGACGCCCCGGAGTCCTCCCCGCAGGGGGCCGGCGCGGCCGAACAGGCCGCCGTACGGGCCACCGAGCCCTTCCGCACCAAGATGCTGAGCGTGCCCGGGCTCGGCGAGGGCGCCGCCGGGCGGCGTTCGCGCGCCCGCACCGCGCACGGCCGGACCACCGGTTCCCTGCGCCCCCGGGGGCATCTGACGAAGCTGCACCTGGCGGCCACGGTGCAGGCCGCCGCCCCGCACCAGAAGGCCCGCGGGCGCAGCGGCCGCGGTCTCGTCGTCCGCAAGGACGACCTGCGGCAGGCGACCCGCGAGGGGCGCGAGGGCAACCTGGTGCTCTTCCTCGTCGACGCCTCCGGTTCCATGGCGGCCCGGCAGCGCATGAGCGCCGTCAAGGGTGCGGTGCTGTCCCTGCTGCTGGACGCCTACCAGCGCCGGGACAAGGTCGGCCTGATCACCTTCCGCGGCTCCGGCGCCGAGCTGGCGCTGCCGCCCACCTCCTCCGTGGACGCGGCGGCCGCCCGGCTGGAGCAGCTGCCGACCGGCGGCCGCACCCCGCTGGCCGCCGGGCTGCTCAAGGCCCGCGAAGTGCTGCGCATCGAGCGGCTGCGGGACCCGAGCAGGCGTCCGCTGCTCGTGGTCGTCACCGACGGCCGGGCCACCTCGGCCGGGTCCCTCGGCGGGGACCCGCGCGCCCTGTCGTCGCGCAGCGCCCTGCTGCTGGCCTCGGAAGGGGTCACCTCCGTGGTGGTGGACTGCGAGTCCGGGCCGGTGCGGCTGGGACTGGCCGGGGCGCTGGCCGGTGACCTCGGCGGGCCCGCCGTCACGCTCGACGGGCTGCGGGCCGACTCGCTGGCCGGGCTCGTGAAGAACGTACGTACATCAGTGACATCGTCCGCTGCGCAGAGCAGCAAGAGGAGGGCCGCGTAATGCCGCAGGGACAGCCGTCCGTCGTTCCGGACGACGGACTCACGACGCGCCAGCGCCGCAACCGTCCGCTCGTCTTCGTCCACACCGGCCCCGGCAAGGGCAAGTCGACGGCGGCCTTCGGGCTGGCGCTGCGCGCGTGGAACCAGGGCTGGCCGATCGGGGTGTTCCAGTTCGTCAAGTCGGCGAAGTGGAAGGTCGGCGAGGAGAACGCGCTCAAGGTGCTCGGCGCCTCCGGCGAGGGCGGCTCCGTGGTCTGGCACAAGATGGGCGAGGGCTGGTCCTGGGTCCAGCGGGACGCCCAGCTCGACAACGAGCAGGCCGCCAAGGAGGGCTGGGAGCAGGTCAAGCGCGACCTGGCCGCCGAGACGCACAAGCTGTACGTGCTCGACGAGTTCGCGTACCCGATGCACTGGGGATGGATCGACGTCGACGAGGTCATCGAGGTGCTGCGCACGCGTCCGGGCACCCAGCACGTGGTGATCACGGGGCGCAACGCCCCGGAGAAGCTGGTGGAGTTCGCGGACCTGGTCACCGAGATGACCAAGGTGAAGCACCCGATGGACGCCGGCCAGAAGGGCCAGAAGGGCATCGAGTGGTGACTTCGCTCCACGTCCCGCGGCTGGTGGTCGCCGCGCCCTCGTCCGGCAGCGGCAAGACCACCGTCGCGACGGGCCTGATGGCGGCCTTCGCGGAGCGCGGCCTGGCCGTGTCCCCGCACAAGGCCGGGCCCGACTACATCGACCCCGGCTACCACGCGCTGGCCACGGGCCGCCCGGGCCGCAACCTCGACGCGTTCATGTGCGGGCCGGAGCTGGTCGCCCCGCTGTTCGCGCACGGGGCCGCGGGCTGTGACCTCGCCGTGGTCGAGGGCGTGATGGGGCTCTACGACGGGGCCGCCGGGCGGGGCGAGCTCGCCTCGACCGCGCACGTCGCGAAGCTGCTCCGGGCGCCGGTGGTGCTGGTGGTCGACGCCTCCTCGCAGTCGCGGTCCGTGGCCGCGCTCGTGCACGGCTTCGCCTCCTTCGACCCGCAGGTGCGCCTGGGCGGCGTCATCTTGAACAAGGTCGGCTCCGACCGGCACGAGGCGATGCTGCGCGAGGCGCTGGAGGAGGCCGGGATGCCGGTCCTCGGCGTCCTGCGGCGGGCTCCGCAGGTGGCCGCGCCCTCGCGGCACCTGGGGCTGGTGCCGGTGGCGGAGCGGCGGTCCGACGCGCTGGCCGCGGTCTCGGCGCTGGCCGAGCAGGTCCGGGCCGGGTGCGACCTGGACGCTCTGCTGGCCCTGGCCCGGACGGCTCCGCCGCTCGACTGCGAACCGTGGTCGCCGCAGGCCGCCCTGGCGGGCCCGGGCGCGGCGGACGCCCTGGCCGGCGGGGGCGCGCTGCCCGGCGGACGGCCGGTCGTCGCCGTGGCGGGCGGTGCCGCGTTCACGTTCTCCTACGCCGAGCACGTGGAACTGCTCACCGCCGCGGGCGCGGAGGTCGTCACCTTCGACCCCCTGCGGGACGAGGCCCTGCCGGCCGGCACCCGCGGTCTGGTGATCGGCGGCGGGTTCCCGGAGGTGTACGCGCCCGAGCTGTCCGCCAACGAGAAGCTGCGCGCGGCCGTGGCCGCCTTCGCCGCGGCCGGCGGCCCGGTGGCCGCCGAGTGCGCCGGGCTGCTGTACCTGGCGCGGTCCCTGGACGGGAAGCCGATGTGCGGGGTGCTGGACGCCGACGCGCGGATGTCGGAGCGCCTCACCCTGGGCTACCGCGAGGCGGTGGCGGTGTCCGACAGCGCGCTCGCGGCGGCCGGGACCCGGCTGCGCGGGCACGAGTTCCACCGCACGGTGATCGAGCCGGGTGCGGGGGCCGCACCGGCGTGGGGCTTCACGCATCCGGAACGGCGCGTCGAGGGGTTCGTGGCGGGGGGCGTGCACGCCAGCTACCTGCACACGCACTGGGCGGCGGAGCCCTCCGTCGCCCGCCGCTTCGTCGCAGCGGCGGCGGACCGGCCGTGAGCTCACTCCGCGATGCCCACCACCAGCCAGATCCCGGCCACCCCGCCCACCGTGCACAGCAGCGTGGACAGGGCGGGGTGCTTGTGGTGGGCCTCGGGGAGGATCTCCGCGGCGGCGAGGTAGAGCAGGACCCCGCCGAAGAATCCCAGGTACGCGCCGAGCGGTTCCTCCGGAAGGGTGAACAGCAAAGTGGACGCCGCCCCCACGACCGGGGCCGCGGCGTCCGCGAAGAGCATGAGCAGGGCCTTGCGGCGGTCGTTCCCGTAGACGCTCGTGAGCGTGTACGTGTTGAACCCGTCGGCGAAGTCGTGGGTGATGACGGCCAGCGCCACGGCGACGCCCATCCCGCCCCCGACCTGGAAGGCGGCGCCCAGCGCCACCCCGTCGGCAAGGCTGTGGCCCACCATCGCGCAGGCCGCGGCGAGCCCGACCTGGGGGGTGCGCGCGCTGTCGTCGCCGCCGTGCGCGGCCTGGCGTACGGCCAGCATCCGCTCCGCCACGTGCGCGACGAGGAACCCGGCCACGAAGAGCAGCAGGGCCAGCGGGACGCCGAACACCTCGTCGCCCGCCGCGTGCAGGGCCTCCGGCAGCAGGTCGAGGCCGACCACGCCGAGCATCAGCCCGCCGGCCAGGCCCAGCACGAGGTGGCGGCGGTCGGTGACGCGTTGCGCCGTCCACCCGCCCGCCAGGGTCATCAGGAACGCGCCCAACGCCACGATCACGGCCATGTGCCCCTGGATACCGACTCCGCGGCCCGCGTGCACGTCCGGGCGCGGGTGGCGGGCTGCGCGGCGTTGACGGCCGGCCCGTGCCGGTGACGTACGGACGACGGCGCGTGCGGGGGCCCGCGAGGGCTCGTGCGCATGTGCGTGCGAGGGTGGCGCAGACGGTGACGGGGACGGGAGCGTGACGGGCACGGTGACGGCTACTACGGAAGGAGGCCCCCCGGTGGACGGGTACGCGACGCAGCTGGTGGTCGGGGTCGGGGGACGCGCGGGGGTTTCCGTGGCGGAGGTCTGCGCCCTGGTCGAGGAGACGCTGCGGGGTGCCGGGCTGCCCTCGGAGGCGGTGACGGCGCTGGCGACGGTGGAGTCGAAGGCGGGCGAGCCGGGGATCACGGGTGCGGCGGAACGTTTCGGCGTGCCCCTCCTCAGCTATCCCGCCGAGGAACTGGCCTCCGTTGTCGTGCCCCACCCCTCGGAGACCGCGCGCGAGGCGGCCGGGACCCCCTCGGTCGCCGAGGCCGCGGCCCTCGCCGGGGGCGGGGAACTCCTCGTACCGAAGCGGCGGTCGGTGGCGGCGACCTGCGCGGTGGCCACGCTCTGCGCGCACGACCTGCGCCACCACGGGGACGCGGAGGTGGCCGACGCGGGCGCGGCGCTCGTGGACCTCGCCGTGAACGTACGGTCGGACACCCCTCCGGCCTGGCTCAAGCAGCGGATCGCGGCCTCCCTGGACGACCTCGCGGCGTACCCCGACGGGCGGCAGGCGCGCGCGGCGGTGGCGGCCCGGCACGGGCTGCCCGTGGAGCGGGTGCTGCTGACGGCCGGGGCCGCGGAGGCCTTCGTCCTGATCGCGCGGGCCCTGGGCGCCGAACGGCCGGTGGTGGTGCACCCGCAGTTCACCGAGCCGGAGGCGGCCCTGCGGGACGCGGGCCACCGGGTCGGACGGGTGGTGCTGCGGCCGGAGGACGGCTTCCGGCTGGACCCGTCGGCGGTGCCCGAGGACGCGGACCTCGTGGTGATCGGCAACCCGACCAATCCGACCTCCGTCCTGCACCCGGCGGCCGCGCTGGCCGCGCTGGCCCGGCCCGGCCGGATCCTGGTGGTCGACGAGGCCTTCATGGACGCCGTCCCCGGCGAGCAGGAGGCCCTGGCCGGACGGACGGACCTGCCGGGGCTGGTGGTGCTGCGGAGCCTGACGAAGACCTGGGGGCTGGCGGGGCTGCGGATCGGCTACGTGCTGGCCGAGCCCGAGGTGATCGCGAAGCTGGCGGCGGCCCAGCCGCTGTGGCCGGTGTCGGCCCCGGCGCTGGTGGCGGCCGAGGCCTGCGTGGCCCCGGCGGCGCTGGCCGAGGCGCAGGAGGCCGCGCGGCGGATCGCGGTGGACCGGGCGCACCTGCTGGCCGGGCTCGCGGAGTTCGACGAGATCCGGGTGGCGGGGGTGGCGCAGGGCCCGTTCGTGCTGATCCAGGTGGCGGGCGCCGCCGAGGTGCGCGTCCGGCTGCGCGCCCTCGGTTTCGCGGTGCGCCGCGGGGACACCTTCCCCGGCCTGGACCGGTCATGGCTGCGCCTCGCGGTCCGCGACCGGGCGACGACGGGCCGGCTGCTCCAGGCGATGGACCACGCGCTGACGCTGACGGCGCGCTGACGCCGAAGGCTCGCTGACGACGGCGGCGCGGCGCCCGTGCGCCGTCCCGGCTGCCGTCATCCGGCGGGCTGCCTACGATGGCGGACGGGACGGGGTGGAGCGACGAGCCCCGCATCGGCCGTGCGAACCGGGGGACTGGACATGAAGGCATCGGCGAAGGCGGCCGCCGCGGTGGCGGGGCTGGCCCTGCTGGGCGGCGGGATCTACGCGGTCCCGGAGCTGCTCGACGGCGGCGGGCCCGCCGCGCAGCAGCGGCTCGGGGCCACGCCCGAGGCCGGGACCGGGGCCGGGGCGGCGGAACCGGGCGCGGCCGCACCCGCCGGGCAGCCGTTCACCCTGGTGGCGACGGGCGACATCATCCCGTACCCGTCGATCGTCCAGCGGTCCGCGCAGGATGCGGAGAAGGCCGGGGAGTACGACTTCCGGAAGATACTCGCGGGGGTCAAACCCCTGGTGTCCGCGGCCGACCTGGCGATATGCCACCACGAGATACCGTACGGGCGCCCCGGCGGCCCCTACACCGGCTATCCCACCTTCAAGGCGCCGCACCAGCTGGCCGACGCCCTCAAGGACGCCGGGTACGACAGCTGTTCCACCGCCTCGAACCACACCCTGGACGACGGCTACGAGGGCCTCTCCCGCACCCTCGACCACCTGGACCGGGTCGGCATCCCGCACGTCGGGTCCGCCCGCAGCGCGGAGGAGGCCAAGGCCCCCGCCCTGCTCTCGGCCGGCGGGGCCAAGGTCGCCCAGCTGTCGTACACCTACGGCACCAACGGCATCCCGCTCCCGCAGGACAAGCCGTGGGCGGTCAACCTCATCGACCCGGACCGGATCGTCTCCGACGCCCGCGCCGCCCGGGCCGCGGGCGCGCAGGTGGTGGTGCTCAGCGTCCACTGGGGGACGGAGTGGCAGACGGCGCCCGACCAGCAGCAGCGTGATCTGGCCCAGACGCTGACCGCCTCGCGCGGAGCCGACGGACTGGCCGACATCGACCTGGTCATCGGGACGCACAACCACGTACCGCAGCCCTACGAGAAGATCAACGGCACCTGGGTGGTCTTCGGTATGGGCGACCAGGTCGCCAGCTTCGTCCCGGCCGACAAGCTGCGCGGCAACCAGTCCTCGGTGCCGCGCTTCACCTTCGCCCCGGCGGCTGCTCATCCGGGCCGCTGGGAGGTGGTCAAGGCCGAGTACTTCACGCAGTACTCGGACATGGGCCCGCCGTTCCGCGTCGTCTGCGCCTCCTGCTCGGCCTCCGACAGCACGCTCCCGGAGGCCAAGCGGGCCGAGTACGCCCGGATCGACAAGCAGGTCACCGAGGCCGTGATGTCGCGCGGCGCGGGCGAGCAGGGGCTGACGCGCACGGAGCGCTGACGGGGCCCGTGCTACGAGGCCCGGCCCCTGCGGGTCACGACCATGGCGCCCGCGCCGATGCCCAGCAGGAGCAGCGCGCCGCCCGCGACGTACGGGGTCGTCGAACCGCCGCCGGTCTCGGCCAGGTTGGCGCCGGTGGGGGCGCCCGCGCCGGTGCCCGTCCCGGTCGCCGTCTGGGGCTTGACGTCCGGCTTGGCGTCCGGCGTGGCCGCCGGGCTCGCGGCCGGGCCCTTCGGGGACTCGCAGTGCGCCTCGGCGAGGACGACCTCGCCCTCCACCTGCGCCACGTTCAGGTTCAGCGGGTTCACCGACACCTTCAGGCGCAGTGCGGCCGCGGCGGCGGTGGTGGAGGTGGTCTGGGTGCCGGACAGCTCCAGGCTGACCAGGCCGACGCCCGGGACCTCCAGCTTGGTGGGCCCGCCCGCCGACAGGGTGACCTTCTTGCCCAGCGCGGTCACCGTACCGAGCACGTTCGAGCTGGCCACGGGCTTCTTGCCGGCCTCGCAGACGGCCTTGGAGGTGACCTTCTCCACCTCGATCAGGGAGAGCGCCGGCAGGCCCGGCACGTGCACCTTCGCCTTGGCGAGGTTGGCCTCCGCCTCGGCCCTGTTCTTGTCCGCGGTCGCCTTCGCCGTGGCCACGTCGGCCTTCAGGACATGGACCGGGGTTCCCCCCTCGACCCCGTCCAGGGTGACGGTCAGCGCCGTCTTCTCGGCCGTCGCCGGGGCGCTGACCTCGTTCAGGGTGGTCTTCAGCGGGACGTGCACGGTCTTGTTGAGCAGGCCGACGTCCAGGGTGGTGCGCAGGACGACGGCGCCCGCCTTGCCCTCGCTCCCGGCGCCGCCGCCTCCCGTGGCGAAGGCGGGCGGAGCGGTGAGCAGGGCTACCGCTCCCGTGGCGAGCAGGGCGGCCGCGGGCATGCGGAAGGTGTTGCTGTTCAAGGTGGTGGAACCCCCGGGGAGATGGGTGCCGTCGCGCCGCCAATGGGGGACATTGCGCGCGCCGACGGCCTCGACCCCGGAATCTTTACGCACTGAGAGTGAACGGGCAGCAACCTGACGTGAGTTCACCCCAAAGGGTGGTTTCCACGCATGCATTCGAATCCCGACGCCTCAGGAGGAACGCGAGTTCCCTCCCGTCACCGGAACGGCTGATACCAGCCACCCGCGCGGGCGTTGACAACGACCGGCGGGCCGCCGACGTCACGCGAAGTCAACACGGCGGCGAGGACTCAGGCCCGGACCGCGCCGTTCACCACGACCCGCAGCGGCTGCGCGAGCGCCCGTACGTCGGCCCGCGGGTCGGACCCGTAGACCACGAGGTCCGCGGGCGCGCCCTCGGTCAGGCCGGGCCGGCCCAGCCACCGGCGGGCCGCCCAGGCCGTCGCCGACAGCGCGTCCAGCGCGGGGATACCGGCCTTCACCAGCTCCGCGACCTCCGCGGCGACCAGGCCGTGCGGCAGGGAGCCGCCCGCGTCGGTGCCGACGTACACCGCGATGCCCGCGTCGTGGGCCGCCCGGACGGTGTCGTAGCGGCGCTCGTGGAGCCGGCGCATGTGCGCCGACCACTTCGGGAACTTCCCCTCCCCCGAGGCCGCCAGCTTGGGAAACGTCGCGGTGTTGACCAGGGTCGGGACGATGGCGACCCCGCGCTCCGCGAACAGCGGGATGGTCTCCTCGGTGAGCCCGGTGGCGTGCTCGATGCAGTCGATGCCCGCCTCGACCAGATCGCGCAGCGAGTCCTCGGAGAAGCAGTGCGCGGTGACCCGGGCGCCCAGCCGGTGCGCCTCGGCGATGGCCGCCTCGACCTCGGCGCGCGGCCAGCAGGCCGCCAGGTCGCCCGCGTCGCGGTCGATCCAGTCCCCCACCAGCTTCACCCATCCGTCGCCGCGCCGGGCCTCCCGGCCGACGTACGCGACGAGGTCGGCGGGCTCGATCTCATGGGCGTAGTTGCGGATGTAGCGCCGGGTGCGGGCGATGTGCCGGCCGGCCCGGATGACCTTGGGCAGGTCCTCGCGGTCGTCGATCCAGCGGGTGTCGGAGGGCGATCCCGCGTCGCGGATGAGGAGGGTGCCCGCGTCGCGGTCGGTGAGGGCCTGGCGCTCGGCGGTCGCGGCGTCGACCGGGCCGTGGGAGTCCAGTCCCACGTGACAGTGCGCGTCGACCAGGCCGGGCAGCACCCAGCCGCTCACCGTGGTGACGTCACGGGCGGTGGGCGGGCGTTCGTAGGAGACCCGCCCGCCGACCACCCAGAGTTCGTCGCGCACCTCGTCGGGCCCGACCAGCACCCGCCCCTTCACGTGCAGTACGCCGCTCACGCCGTTCCCGTCGCTCACATCGCTCATGTCGGCACTGTACGGGCGTGCTCGGTAGGCTCTGCGGGTAGCCCCGGACGAAGAGAGCACCACCGTGACCCACCCCCTCCTGGACCTCCCGCCGCTCACCGCGGAGCGTTTCGCGTCGATCGAGCAGGGGGTCGCGGACCTCCTGTCCACCCGGCAGGACGTGGTGATCACCCAGGGCGAGGCGCTGCTCCCCCTGGAGGGGTGCATCCGCTCGGGCGCACGGCCCGGATCGACGGCCCTGAACGTGGTCACCGGCCCCTACGGCACCACCTTCGGCAACTGGCTGCGCGACTGCGGGGCCACCGTGGTGGACCTCCAGGTGCCGTTCGACACGGCGGTGACGGCCGCTCAGGTGGCCGGGGCGCTGGCGGCGGACCCGGAGATCGACTTCGTCTCGCTCGTGCACGCGGAGGCGGCGACCGGCAACACCAACCCGGTCGCGGCGATCGGCGAGGTCGTACGGGAGCACGGCGCCCTGTTCATGCTGGACGCCGTGGCCTCGGTGGGCGCGGAGCCGCTGCTGCCGGACGCATGGGGCGTGGACCTGTGCGTGATCGGTGCGCAGAAGGCGATGGGCGGCCCGGCCGGGGTCTCCGCGGTCTCGGTCTCGGACCGCGCGTGGGCCCGGTTCGCCGAGAACCCGGCGGCGCCGCGGCGTTCGTACCTCTCGCTGCTGGACTGGAAGGAACGCTGGATCGACGGCGGGCGCAAGGCGCTGCTGCACGCTCCGGCGCAGCTGGAGATGCTCGCCCTGGAGGCCTGCCTCGACCGGATCGCGGCCGAGGGGCTGCCCGCGGTGGCGGCCCGCCACGCGGCGGCCGCGGCGGCGACCCGCGCGGGTGCGCAGGCGCTGGGCCTGGCCCCGTACGTGGGCCGGGTCGAGGAGGCCGCCCCGGTGGCCACGACCCTGCGCGTGGCCGAGGCCTCGCTGGTGGCGGCCAAGGCCCTGGCCGCGGACCCGTCCGTGCCGCTGGCGGCGGGCGGCGGGGCGCTGGCCCGGGAGATGCTCCGGGTCAACCACTACGGCCCGGCGGCCTCCCTCGGTGTGGTCCGGGACTGTCTGGGGGCGCTGGCCGCCGCACTGTCGGCGCCCGCCGGGGCGGCCGACGCGGCCGTTTCGGCGGCGGAGTCGGCCTGGGCGGACACCCTGCGCTGATCCGGCGCCGGCCCGGCGCCGACCCGGCGTGAACCCGCGTCAGCCCACGTCAGCCGTGTCGGCCCGCGTCAGTCCGACAGGACGTCCAGGAGCCGGTCGACGTCCGCCTCGGTGGTGTAGAGGTGGAACGAGGCCCGCAGGGCGCCCGCGCGGGCGGCCGTGGCGATCCCGGCGGCCAGCAGGGCGGGCTGGCGGCCGGCCAGCCCGGGCACCGAGACGATGGGCGCGTCGCCGGGCACCGGTTCGTGGCCGAGGCGCGCCAGGCCGGCCCGGTAGCGGGCCGCGAGGGCGGTGTCGTGTGCGTGCACGGCCTCGATGCCGATCCGCTCCAGCAGGGCCAGCGAGGGCTCGGCCGCGTGGTAGGCGAGGAAGGCCGGGGACTCGTCGAACCGCCGGGCCCCGTGGGCCAGTTCCGGCATCGGGCCGTAGGTGGCGTCCCACATCGACTCGGCCGCCACCCATCCGGCGTGCAGCGGGGTCAGGGTGTCCTGGGCCTCCTCGGAGACGGTCAGGAAGGAGACCCCGCGGGAGCCGAGCAGCCACTTGTACCCGGCGGTGACCGTGTACTCGTAGGGGGAGGCGTCGAAGGGCAGCCAGCCCGCGGCCTGGGTGGCGTCCACCAGCATCCGGGCCCCGTGGGCGCTCGTCGCGGCCCGCACCGCGGCGAGGTCGGCCGCGCGCCCGTCGGCGGACTGCACGGCGCTCAGCGCGACCAGGGCGGTGCCCGGGCCGACGTTCCCTGCGATGTCCTCCAGCGGTGCGAAGCGGACCTTGAGGTCGCCGCGGACCACGAAGGGGTTGATCACCGAGGCGAACTCGCCTTCGGGGCAAAGGACTTCGGCGCCGGGCGGGAGGGAGGCCGCGATCAGGCCGACGTGGGTGGCCACGGCCGAGCCGACGGCCACCCGCGCGACGTCCACCCCGGCCAGCCGGGCGAAGGAGGCGCGGACCCGGTTCACCCGGTCGAAGTCACCGAATCCGGCGGGGATTCCGGCCCCGGCCGCCTCGGCCATTTCCCGTACGGCCGCGACGGCGGAGCGCGGGAGGATCCCGCACGTGGCGGTGTTGAGGTAGGTGGTGGAGTGCGCGAACTCGGCTCGGGCCGCTTGGAGGAGCGAAAGATCCATGCCGTCCACTCTGCGCCAGGAGCGGCCCAAAGTCCATTGCCTAATTAACCGAGCCAGCCCCAAGCGATCCTTATGGATCGCTTGGGGCTGCAACGCCTGCTGGGCAGTCAGGAACGCTCGGGGGGCCGGTCAGGCCCGGGGCACCGCGCACGCCCCGTCGGGCTCGCAGGCCTCGCCCTCGCCTTCGCCCTCGGCCCCGGCCACGGACTCCGGCGCCGCGACCTCGCGGCCGGCCCAAGCCTGCTCCAGGGCCCGGGTGAACACCTCGGCGGGCTGCCCGCCCGAGATCCCGTAGCGGCGGTCCAGGACGAAGAACGGCACGGCGTTGGCCCCCAGCGCGGCGGCCTCCTGCTCGTCGGCCCGCACCTCGGCGGCGTACGCGGACCCGTCGGCCAGGACGGCGCGCGCCTCGGCCTCCTCCAGCCCGGCCTCCACGGCGAGCGCGACCAGCACCTCGGGGTCGAAGACGGAGCGCTCCTCGCCGAAGTTGGCGCGGTAGGCGAGGTCGAGCAGCTCCTCCTGGCGGCCCCGGGCGGCGGCCAGGTGCAGCAGGCGGTGGATGTCGAAGGTGTTCCCGTGGTCACGCCCGTCGGTGCGGTAGACCAGGCCCTCGGCGCGGGCGCTGCCCGCGACGTGCTCCTCCATGCCGCGCGCCTCCTCCAGCGTGCGGCCGTACTTCTTGGCGAGCATCTCCACGACGGGCACCGGGGAGGTCCGCGGGCCGTTCGGGTCGAGCTCGAAGGACCGGAAGACGACCTCCACCTGGTCGCGGTGCGCGAACTCGGCCAGCCCCTTGGTGAAACGGGCCTTGCCGATGTAGCACCACGGGCAGGCGATGTCGCTCCAGATCTCGACGCGCATGATCCTTCTTCTCTCCGGGTCCGGTGAACTAAGACAGTTTCCCCTTCAACCACCCGGCCCCCCGTCTCATTCCCCGGACGCCCGCGCCCCGGCGGTCAGCGTCAGCCACAGGGTGCGGTGGGAGCCGGAGGCGGGCGCGGTGGGGTCCGGGAGCCAGCCGTGGGCGGCGTAGAAGGCCTGGGCGCGGAGGTTCTTCTCGTAGACCTCGAGGCGGACCCGGTGGATCCCGGCGAGGAGCCAGGCCTCGACGCAGGCCGCGTGCAGGGCGGCCCCGGTGCCGCGGCGCCAGTGGACCGGGTCGACGTGGAGCTGGGTGAGCGTGGTCTCGCCGTCCTCCGTGCGGAAGGCGGCGACCCCGGTCAGCTCCCCGTCCCGCTCGGCGCAGAGCACCCCGCCATCGGTGGCGGCGCGGGCCACGGCGCGGGACCAGCCCTCGCGGGTCCGCCGGAGCTCGGCGTCGCCCGCGTAGGCCTGCTCGGGGATGTGGCCCTGGTAGTAGGTGGCGCGGGCCCGGGTGTGCAGGGCGGCTATGGCGTCGAGGTCGGCGGGGTGCGCGGCTCTGATCATGGACAGGGAAACGCGCCGGGAGCCCGGGCGGTTCCCGGCGCGTCGGCCGTGCGGCGGCGGGGCTACTTCTTCAGCCACGCCTCCATCATCTTCTTGGCGATGGGCGCGGCCAGCTTGCCGCCGCCGATCTCGGAGCGGTCGGTGTCGGAGTTCTCGATCACGACGGCCACGGCGATCTGCTTGCCGTTCAGCTTCCCGTACGAGGTGAACCAGGCGAGCGGGTCGAGGCTGTTGCCCACACCGCGCTGGGCGGTGCCGGTCTTGCCGCCCACCTCGGCGCCCGGCACCTGGGCCGGCTGGCCGCCGCCCTGGGTGGCGACCGTGCGCATGGCGTCCTGGATCATCGAGGCGGTCTTCGCGCTCAGGACCTGCTGGGACTTCGGGTCCTTGAAGCTCTCCAGCACGTTGCCGTTGGAGTCGGTGACCTGGGAGACCATGTGCGGGGCGACGAGCTTGCCGCCGTTCTGGATCGCTGCCGTCACCATCGCCATCTGCAGGGGCGTGGCCTGGACGTCGAACTGGCCGATGCCCGTCTGCGCGACCTGGTCGACCGACATCTTCTTCGACGGGTAGCTGCTCGGCGGGTTGGTGCGGACCGGGGTGTCGATCTGCACGTTGAAGCCCAGCTTCTCGGCCGTGGCGCGCATCTTGTCCTGGCCGAGCTTGGAGGCCAGTTCCGCGAAGACGTTGTTGCAGGACAGCCGCAGTGCGGTGCGGACCGAGACGTTGTTGCAGGCCGCCGAGCCCGCCTCGCTGGGCAGCGGGGTGCGGGTGCCCGGGATCGTGTACGGGTCCGGGATGCCGGTCTGCCGGTCGAGGTCGGTGACGAGCCCGTTCTCGATCGCAGCGGCGAGCGTGACCAGCTTGAAGGTGGAGCCGGGCGCCTGCGGCTTGCGCAGGGCCACGTTCTCCATGGCCTTGCCCTTGTCGGCGGAGAGCTCCTCCCAGGCGGCCGTGTCGTTGGCGCCCGCGATGCGGCCGGGGTCGAAGGAGGGGTTGTTGACGACCGCGAGGATCTCGCCGGTGGCCGGGTCGAGCGCCACGGCGGCACCCTGCTTGCCCTGGAGCGCGTCGTAGGCGGCCTTCTGGACGTCCTTGTCGATGGTGGTCAGGACGTTGCCCGGGGCGGCCCGCTTGTTGGTGAGCGTGTCCATGATGGTCTTCAGCCGGCTGTCCGAGCCGTTGAGGACGTTGCGGTAGACGCCCTCCAGCATGCTGGTGCCGAAGGCCTGGGAGCTGTAGCCGGTAATCGGTGCGTAGAGCGGCCCGTCGGTGTAGGTCCGCTTGTACCCGAAGTCCTTGCCGCCCGTCTTCTCCGAGCCGGTGATCGCCTCCCCGCCCACGATGATGTTGCCCAGCGGGTTCTCGTACTGCCCGATGAGATTCCGCCGGTTGTGCTTGTCGTCTGCGAGGGCCTGGCCTTGGTATGCCTGCACCCAGGTGACGCGGACCAGCAGGGCCAGCACCAGGAGCAGACAGAAGACCGACGCACGCCTGATCGTCTTGTTCATCCCCCGGAAGGACGCTCCAGCCGTCCGGGGCGTTCCGCTCTGCCCCGTTTGTGGCGGACTTCTCAGCCTTTCCTCATGAAGCCTCCTTCGTAGGCGGCGATGACGGCCTGGGTGCGGTCCCGGGAACCGGTCTTGGCGAGCACGGACGCGACGTGCGTCTTGACCGTCTGCGCTCCCACTCCGAGGCTCCCGGTCATCTCCTGGTTGGACAGTCCGGCGGCCATCAGGCGCAGCACCTCGGCCTCACGGTCCGTGAGCCGGGCCACCCAGGGTGCGGCGGCGGTCCGGGTCTCCGCGCGGGCCGCGGCCAGGGAACGGACGGCGGCCGGGAAGAGCAGCGAGTCCCCGCGGGCGACGAGCCGGACCGCGCCGATCAGTTCGTCGGCTCCGGCCCGCTTGAGGAGGAAGCCCGAGGCTCCCGCCCGCAGTGCGTCGTAGACGTGGTCGTCGTTCTCGAAGGTGGTGACGACCACGATGCGGGGCGGCTCGGCCATGGTGGCGAGGATCTGCTCGGTGGCCCGGATGCCGTCGATCTCGGGCATCCGGACGTCCATCAGCACCACGTCGGGGGCCAGGGAACGGACCAGCGGTACGGCCTCGGCCCCGTTGGCCGCCTCGCCCACGACCTCCAGGTCGGGCTCGGCCTCCAGGATGACGCGCAGGGCGGTGCGGACCATCCGCTCGTCGTCGCAGAGCACGATGCGCAGCGGCGGCCGGGAACCCGCAACGGCCGCCTTCACCGCTTGCCCCCGGCGAGCGGGAGGACGGCCCGCAGCCGCCAGCGGCCCTCGTACGGGCCCGCCTCGACGCGGCCGCCGAGCAGGGCGGCCCGTTCCGCCGCCCCGCGCAGCCCGCGGCCCCCGGTGGCGCGGGCCTCCCGGCTTCCCGGCCCGGCCTGCGGATTGGTCATGACGACCTCCAGTACACGCTCTCCACGGTCTCCACGGCCTTCCCGGTCCCCACGGCCTTCCCGGCCTCCATGGCCTTCCCGGCCGTCGCCCTCCTTGCGTCCGTCACGGTCTTCCCCGGTGTCACGCCCGACGGCGTCATGGTGCCCGTCGGCCTTCCCTCCCCGTACGGAGATCCGCAGTTCCAGGGGGGCCGTGCCGTGCCGCAGGGCGTTGCTGAGGCCTTCCTGGACGATCCGGTACGCCTCGCGGGAGGTGATCGCCGGGAGCCAGGACCAGTCCCCGGCGGGTCCGGGGTCCTGGTGGGCGGTGACGCTGGTGCCCGCCGCCCGGGTACGGGCCAGCAGCCCGTCGAGGTCGGCGGCCAGCGTCGGCGCGAACACAGCGTCCGGCCCGGCTGGGTCCCCGTCCCGCAGCAGGCCCAGTACGGCGTCCAGCTCGCCCACCGTCCGCCGCGTGGTGTCCTCGATCGCGGCCAGGGCCTCCCGGACGAAAGCGGGGTCCCGGTCGAGCACCCGCCGGGCGGCGGCCGCCTGGAGGGTGACGGCGCTCAGCGCGTGCCCGACCGAGTCGTGCAGCTCCCTGGCCAGCCGGTTGCGCACCGCAAGGTCGGTGGCCCGCTCCTCGGCCGCGGCCAGCCGGTCCGCCGCGGTCGGGCCCAGCAGTACGGGGGCCAGCCGGGCCAGCAGCGCTCCGGCCGCGGCGGCGACGCCCGCGAGGGCGGCCAGCAGGGCGAGTCCGAGCAGGGGCGCGGCGTACGGATCGGTCCCGCCTCCCAGCCACCCCGCCTCCAGCATGAGCTCCCGCCACCCGCCGACGAAGGGCAGCCCGATCAGCGCCACGGCCATCGGCGGCACCGCGAGGGTCATCCCGCTGACCATCGCGCCGACCCCCAGGTGCAGGGTCCACCAGGCCGATGTCCGCCCCCGCGCCGCCCAGGACCGCGCGGGCCCTTCCGCGAGCCGTTCCCCCGGCACGTCGCACAGGGCACGGACGGCGGTCACCGACAAGGGCCTGACCGGTCCGAACAGGGCCGTCGCCGAGGCCAGCGGCAGGGCCGCCGCGTAGGCCGCGAGGGACATCGGCAGCGAGTCGAAGGCGTTGCCCCTGCCCGCCGCCATGCCGACCCCCACCTGAGTGAGCAGGAAGTACGGCATCAGCAGGGCCCCGCCGAGTATCAGGTGCACCCACCGCAGCCGGGCCCGCGGTCCGAGCACCCTCCCCGCCCGGGGACCCGGGCCCGCTGCCCGCCCGCCCGCTGCCCCCGGGCCGACCGCACCGCCCCGCCTCATGCCGGACGGCGGGATATGAGGAAGCGGGTGAGGACGGCGACCGAGAGCAATCCCGTGATCATCTGGCCAGCGTAGGGCAGGTACATGATCAAGGTGGTCTCCTCCGCCGGGCCGAAGTCCTGGCCCGCGTAGGCGGTCAGCATCCACAGGCCCCAGCACGCGGTGGCGGCCGAACTCGTCCAGGCGACGGCCAGGGGCCACCGGGCACCCCTGCGCCCGCCACGGGCCAGCAGCACCGCCACCGCCCCGGCGACCACGGCGCAGACCCCGTGCACCGCTGAGCCCACGCTCGCCTCGACGGACCACGACGCCACCCGCTCCTCGGCCAGGCCGGCCGTGCCCCCGAAGGCCCAGTAGAGGTGAGCCCCGCCCACGGCCGCGCCCACCAGGGCTGCGGCTGCCGCCATCACCCCCGTGGACGGCGGCAGCCGCTCCCCCGGCACGCCCTGCCACAGCCGGCCCCAGCGCTCCCGCGCGTAGGGCACGAACAGTCCGGCCAGGGCGAGACCTTGGACGGTGAAGCCGGCGTACACGAGGTCGGGGACCCAGGGGTCCAGGAAGGGCTGCTGCCCGCCCGCTCCGTGCACGTCCGCGTCCGTATCCGCACCGAAGCCCAGGGCCCGGGCGAGCAGTTGGCCCGAGAACCCGAACAGGATCGGGGTGAGCAGTCCCGTGGCGACGAAGACGGGAACCGTCAGCAGCCAGGCCGGCACCCGCATGCCCCAGGGACGGGTGAACACCAGCACCAGGAGGATCACGCATGCGTCCATGGCCAGGGTGACGGCGTTGGCGACGAGGAGCACCGGGCCGGGCTCGCGCAGGACGCTGTCGGCCGGTATCCCCAGGTGACTCCCCGCCACCCAGGCGGCCTTGAGCAGCAGGTACGGCACGGTCGCGGCCGCGGCCAGCGCCCCCAGGACCAGCCGCACCCGCCCGGGCCGGGGCTCGGACGGCCGGGGCGCAGGCGGCCCAGGTGCGGACGCCCGGAGCTCGGGCGGCCGGGGCTTGCACGTCGGGTGAACCTCTCGTGTGGTCATGGATCAACGGTCCCGCGTCCGCCGCCGCGCCACCTCCCCCTCCGAGGGGAACCGCCTCCCCCGCCCGGGGGAGGAACACCTCCGTCCACCGGGGCACACACGACGGCCCGCTCCCGCCCCCTCGCATGGGCCGGGTCACCACGCCCGCCTCACATGGGCCGCGTCACCACGCCCCCCTCACATGCGCCGCGTCACCACCGACAGCCGGTCCCGCGCCTCGAAGAGCGCCGCCTTGATGACCTGTTCGTGCCCGGGCGTCAGCCGGGCCACCGGCACCGAGCAGCTCACCGCGTCCCGCGCCGGGGTCCGGTACGGCACGGCCACGCCGAAGCAGCGCAGCCCGAGGGTGTTCTCCTCCCGGTCCACCGCGTACCCCTGCTCCCGCACCAGGGCCAGCTCCTCGATCAGCCGCTCCCGGTCCGTGACGGTGTGCTCGGTGACCGCCTCCAGCCGCCGCGGCAGCAGCCTGCGCACCTCCTCGTCCGAGTGCGTGGCCAGCAGCGCCTTGCCCAGGGCGGTCGAGTGCACGGGCAGCCGCCGTCCGACCCGGGTGAAGGGCCTCAGGTAGTGCTGGGACTGCCGGGTGGCCAGGTAGACCACGCTGGTCCCGTCCATCCTGGCCAGGTGGATGGTCTCGGTCGTGTCGTCGGAGAGCCGGTCCAGGGTGGGCCGGGCCGCGGCCACGACCTCGTCGCCGTCGATGTACGAGCTCCCGACCAGCAGGGCCCGTACGCCGATGCCGTAGCGGGTGCCCGTGGCGTCCGTCTCCACCCACCCCAGGTTCACCAGCGTGCGCAGCAGCATGTACAGGCTGGACTTCGGCAGGGAGAGGTCGTTCTGGATGTCGGCCAGGCTGTGCAGTCCCGGGTGCGCCGCGAAGTGCTCCAGCAACAGGACCGTGCGCACCGCCGATTTGACCGGCGCGGCCGCGATCGGGCCCGCCGGATCGGTCGTCGTCATACCCCTGCTCTCCTCTGCTCGCCCCTTGTCACGCGCAGGGCGCGGAAATAGAGTCCGCAGCAGATGTGATCATTCATCCACCGGAACGGCGTTCAGAATACTGAACGATCCAGGAGGCAGCGGGCCATGACAGCGACACCAGTCTGGAGTGTGGACCCCCGCACCGGAAGGCCGCGCGAGCAGGTTGCGGCGGAGGCCACACCCCAGGAGGTCGACGGAGCCGTCCGCGCGGCACACGAAGCCCGTGCCGCCCTGGCCGACGCCCCCGCCCGCGCCGCCTTCCTGCGCGCGGCCGCCGCCCTGCTCGACGAGGCCGCCGCCCACGTCATCGAGGCCGCCGACGCCGAGACCGCGCTCGGCCCGGGCCGCCTCACGGGAGAACTCGCCCGCACCACCGGCCAGCTGCGCGGTTTCGCCGACGCCGTGGACGAGGGGGCGTACCTCGACGTCCGGATCGACCGCGCCGACCCCGCCCTCAGCCCGCCGCGCCCCGAACTGCGGCGCTACAAGGTGCCGCTGGGCGTGGTCGCGGTCTACGCCGCCTCCAACTTCCCCCTCGCCTTCTCCGTCCCCGGCGGGGACACCGCGAGCGCGCTGGCCGCCGGCTGCCCGGTGGTGGTCAAGGCGCACCCCGACCACCCGGCCACCTCCGAGCTGTGCGCCTCGCTGCTGCGCCGGGCGGCCGTGGCCACCGGGCTGCCGGCCGACGTGGTGACCGTGGTCCACGGCTTCGACGCGGGCCTGGAGCTGATCCGCCACCCGTTGGTGGCCGCCGCCGGGTTCACCGGTTCGGTCCGCGGCGGACGGGCCCTGTTCGACGCGGCAGCCGCCCGGCCCGTGCCCATCCCCTTCCACGGCGAGCTCGGCTCGCTCAACCCCGTCGTGGTCACCCCGGCCGCCGCCGCCGAACGCGCCGAGGAGATCGGCGCCGGGCTCGCGGGCGCGGTCACCCTCGGCGTCGGCCAGTTCTGCGTGAAGCCCGGCCTGGTGCTGGTCCCCGAGGGCCCGGACGGCGACCGGCTCGCCGACGCGCTCACCAAGGCGCTCGGCGAGACCGAGCCGGGGGTGCTCCTGGACCACCGGATGCGGGAGAACTTCGTCTCCGGCGTGGCCGCACGCGCGGCCCTGCCGGGCGTCGCCGCGCCCGTCACCCCGGGCTCCGGCGGGGAGCACACGGTGGGCGCGGGCTACCTGACCGTGGCGGCCGGCTCTCTCCTGGAGGGCGGGGCGTACGAGCTGCTGCTGGAGGAGTGCTTCGGCCCCGTCACCGTCGTGGTGCGGTACGGGGACCAGGGCGAGGCCGCGGCGGTGCTCGGGCGGCTGCCGGGGAACCTGAGCGCCACGCTCCAGCTGTCGGCCGCCGAGACCGCAGGCGCGCCGGGTCCGGCCGCCGAGCTGATCGGCCAGGTCACGGGGCTGGCCGGGCGGATCGTGGTCAACGGCTGGCCGACCGGGGTCGCCGTCGCCCCGGCCCAGCACCACGGCGGGCCGTACCCCGCGGCCACCTCCCACTCCACCTCGGTCGGCGGCACGGCGATCGAGCGCTGGCTGCGGCCGGTGGCCTTCCAGTCGGTGCCGGACGCCCTCCTCCCGGCGGAACTGCGCGAGGCCAACCCCCTGGGGCTGCCGCGCCGGGTCACCGGGGGCTGAGCCCGCCCGGGTAATTGCGTTGCCTGCCCCGCCCGCGGCGGGGCAGGCTGCGGCCCATGCCGAGACCACACGGATTCACGTACGAGGTGCGCGCCGACCACTGCGTCGTCATCACCCACCAGGGCCGCGCCGCAGGCACCCTGCGCGGGGGCCGCGCCGACAAGTTCCTGGCCGAGGTGGAGTCCGGCGACGCCCAGCTCGTGATGGCCCGCTGGACCGGGGCGTACAAGTTCGGCAACGAGCGCATGGCGAAGAACCACCCGCGCAACCGGCGCTGAAATCTCCCGCGAGGGTAAGGGAACGGCAAAGCACCTCCGGTCGTTCTCCGGGCATGACCGCTATGACCCCTGGTTCCAATCTGCCGCTCAATGCCGTCCGGGTGACGGTGGACGTGGCTGCTCCGGTGCGGCTCGACGTATCGGGACTCCTCCTCACGGCAGACGGCAAGGTGCGCTCCGATGCCGACTTCATCTTCTACAACCAGCCCGCCGGGCCCGGTGTCAGCTACCGGTCGGGCGGCGGCAGCGCCCCGGACTCGATCACCGTGGACACCGGGGCGCTGCCGCCCGGCATCGAGCGGATCGTGGTCACCGCCAGCCCCGACGCCGCCGGACAGACCTTCCAGGGCGTCGAGCCCACCGCCACCGTGCGCAATGCGGACGGCGGCTCGCTGATCGCCACCTTCACCCCGCCGCAGCTGGGCAGCGAGACGGCCCTCGTCGTGGTCGAGGTGTACCAGCGCGGCGGCGTGTGGAAGGTGCGCGCGGTCGGCCAGGGGTACTCCAACGGCCTCGCGGGCATCGCCACCGACTTCGGCGTCTCGGTGGAGGACGAGCCGGCTCCGCCCGCCGCGCCCGTCACCGTCGTCCCGCCCGTGCCGCCGGCTCCGCCCGCCCCGCCCACGGCCCCTCCGGTCTCCCCCTGGCTCGGCGGCGCCACCACGCCCGCCCCGGCCGCGCCGGCCCCCGCGGCCCCCGCCCCCGCCGCGCCCCTCGGCGCAGGGAAGATCAATCTGGACAAGGGCCGGGTCAACCTCCAGAAGAACCAGACCGTCTCCCTGGTCAAGGGCGGCCGGCCGCTGCTCTCCCAGGTCAAGATGGGCCTCGGCTGGGAGCCCGCCTTCCGCGGCAAGGACATCGACCTCGACGCCTCGGTCATCGCGTACGGCCCGCAGCGCAACCACCTCGACAGCTGCTACTTCGGCAAGCTGTCCATCCTCAACGGCTCCATCAAGCACTCCGGTGACAACCTCACCGGCGAGGGTGCCGGGGACGACGAGGTGATCGTCGTGGACCTCGGCCGGCTGCCCGCCGATGCCACCGGCCTGGTCTTCACCGTCAACTCCTTCTCCGGCCAGAAGTTCACCGAGGTCGCCAAGGCGTACTGCCGCCTGATCGACGCGGCGACCGGCGAGGAGCTGGTGCGCTTCGACCTCACGGGCGCCGAGCCGCAGACCGGCGTGATGATGGCGAAGCTGATCAAGCAGTTCTCCGGCGAGTGGGAGATGACGGCCCTGGGCGACTTTGTGAAGTCCCGCACAGTGCGCGGCATGGTCAAGCCCGCCTCGCAGGCACTCTGAGCAGGTGGGCGGGCACATGCAGCCACAGCGGGCCGTAGCGGGTGATGGATGCCACCCGTAATGCGCGCGTTGCTGTCAGTGCCCGCCCGTAGCCTTGAAGCATGCATCAGACACTCCGGGCCGCGGGTCCCGCCCGCCCGTCCGCCGCAGAGGCGAACGAGGCGATCAGGCACCTGGTCGAAACCCGGGTGGACGAGGAATGGCCCTCCGCGGCGTACGAATTCCTGCTCGAGGAGTGGGCCGCGGCCAGCCGCGGGGACGTCGCCGCGGCTCAGTGACGCCCGCGGCCGCCCGGCCTGCGGAGATCAGCTGGAGCGCCGCCACGGGCCCGTGACGGCCAGCATGATCCCCGGGGCCTGGAGACTGGCGTACAGCGTCCGCCCGTCCGGGGAGAAGCAGACGCCGGTGAACTCGGAGTACTCCGGTTCCTCGGCCGAGCCGATGTTCAGCTCGTTGCGCGCCAGCGGGTAGGTGCGGCCGGAGTCGGTCGTACCGAAGAGGTGCTGGAGGCCCGAGCCGTCCTCGGCGATGACGAGGCCTCCGTAGGGCGACACCGTGATGTTGTCCGGGCCGTCGTAGCCGCCGCCGGTCGACGGGTCCGCGTTCACCCCGATCAGGACGGTGAGCCGGATCGTGCGCCGCTTGGGGTCGTAGAACCACACCTGGCCGTCGTGCGCCGCGCCCGGGCTCTCCGCACGGGCGAAGGAGGAGACGAAGTACGCGCCTCCGTCGGCCCACCACATGCCCTCCAGCTTGCGCCCCCGCGTCACCGCCCCGTCCGCGAACTGCTTGCGGACCGGCACGGTCCGCGCGTCGCGGTCCGGTACGTCCACCCAGTCGACCCCGTAGACGGTGCCGGTGCGGCTCGCGCGGCTGAGGTCGTCGACGAGCCGGCCCGAGCTGTCGAAGCACTTCGCCGCCTGGAGCACGCCCGCGTCCGCCGCGAGGGTGCGCAGGCGGCCTCGGCCGTGGCGGAACCCGCCCGGCGGGGTCCAGCGGTAGAGCAGCCCGTTGGGGCCGGAGGCGTCCTCGGTCAGGTAGGCGTGGCCCTGGCGCGGGTCGATGACCACGGCCTCGTGGTCGTAGCGGCCGAAGGCCTTGACCGGGCGCGGGTCGCGGTTGGCGCGGCGGTCGTGCGGGTCCACCTCGAAGACGTAGCCGTGGTCCTTGGTCATGCCGTTCCTGCCCGCGAGGTCCGAGCTCTCCTCGCAGGTCAGCCAGGTGCCCCAGGGGGTGGAACCGCCCGCGCAGTTGGTGGACGTACCGGCGATGCCCACCCATTCGGCGACCCCGCCGCCGCGCCGGACCTCGACGACCGTGCAGCCGCCCGCCGCGGCCGGGTCGTAGACGAGGCCCTCGGTGTGCGGGACGGGGTGGGGCCAGTCCTCCCGGCGGCCCCTGAGCTCGTGGTTGTTGACGAGGAGGGTGACCCCGCGGCGGCCCTCGAAGGCGGCGGTGCCGTCGTGGTGGGACGGGGTGCTCTCGCCGGACTCCAGCTTCGTCACCCCGCTGTGGGTGATCACGCGGTAGGTGAACCCGGCGGGGAGCGCGAGCAGTCCGGCCGGGTCGGGGACGAGGGGGCCGTAGCCGGGCTCGCAGGGGCGGCCCTGCTCGTCGCGCCGCGTGCCGTCCTCGGCCGCCAGCGCCCCCGGAGCGGTGGCGAGGGCTGCGACCGTCCCGGTGAGCGCGACGCCCGCGCCTGCGAGGACGGTACGGGCGGTGAAGTCTCTGCGGCTGAGCGGCATCGGATCTCCAGGGTGGGGAGGTGGTGCGCCTGTCGTACGGTCGTCGGCGCACACGCTCCCGCCCGCACGTGAACGGCGGCTGAACTACCCACGAAGGGCAGCCGCCCCCTCGGAGGGCCCTGGAATGGCCAAGTCCGCCCCGGGAACGGCGCATTGTCGCCCCCCGCCACCCCACGAGGCACCCCTGGCATGTCCGGGGCGCGGCCCCGACACAGCGACGTCACGGCCACCGGCGCAGCCCCCGGCACGGCTCCCGACGCAGCGGTGGCACGGCCCCGGCGCGGCCATCGGACGGCCCGGCGCGGCTTCAGTGCGGCCATCGGCAGCGGCCCCAGCCGGCCTCAGCGCGGCTGCGGGCGCGGCCCCAGCGGCTTCAGCCCGATCCCTGACACGGCCCCGGCACGACTCACGGGAAGGCTCCGGCACGGCCATCGGCGGGGCCCGGACGCGGCTGCGGGCGCCGCTCCGGCGCTGCCCCCGGCACGGCTGCGGGCGCGGCTCCCGCGCCCGCAGCCGGAACTGCGGCCCGAGCCGACCGTCGGGGGACGGCCGTCCGCCCCGCCGTCAACGGCCTCCCGTGGCCCGCCCCGTCAGGAGTGGCCGCCCGGCCAGGGCTGGCGCGAGCGCGCCTTGAAGGCGGCCTTGCGGGCCTCCTTCGCCGACTTCTTGTCCGGGTGCAGCCGGCCCATCGACTCCAGCACGTACGCCGTCGCCGGGTGCTCCACCCGCCACACCTGCTCGAAGAAGCCCGCGTGGTGGGCCGTCAGGGACTCCATCAGGAGGGGCAGCTCCTCCGTCTCCCCGTCCGCCGCGAGCTGCGCCGCGATCGTGTCGACCGTCAGCCAGAACACCATCGCCGGGTCCGGCGCCGGTACGTCGCTCGCCCCGCGCTCGGCCAGCCAGACCCGGGCCAGACCGCCGAGCTCCGCGTCGTCCAGCACCGCGCGGACCGCGGGCTCGGCCTCCGGTCCGGCCGGTGCGAGGGCCTGCTGGCAGCGCAGCCGGCGCAGCGGGCCCCCGTCGTCGTCCCCGCGGGCCGCCGCCAGCAGTTCGGCCGCGGCGGCGGACAGTTCGCGCCCCTGGAGCCACTGCTCGATCTCGGCCTGGGCGGCGCTCTCGGGGTAGGAGGCGACCGCGTCGAGCAGCGCGTCCGCGCCCTTGTCGGCCAGGTCGCCGACCGCCGGGGCCTCGACCCCGGCCTCCAGCATCCGGGCGCGGATCCCGTAGAGGCCGAGCGGGGTCAGCCGGACCATCCCGTACCGGGAGACGTCCTCGTCGTCCTCGTCGGCAGCGCCCGGATCGGCGCGCACGCCCGCCGCCGCGGCCGGTTCCCCGGCCTCTGCCATCAGCGCCTCGTCGACGGGCCGGAACTCGACCAGCCCGATGGGTTCCATCTGCCGGAACTGGTCGTCCAGGCGCATCATCGCGTCCGAGACCTGCTCCAGCACGGCGTCGGTCGGCTCGCCCATGCCCTCGGGCACGACCATCGACGCGGCGAGCACCGGCAGCGGGACGGGCGCGTCCGCCGCCCCGCCTTCGGCGACGGTCAGCAGGTAGAGGTTGGCGAGGACCCCGTCGAGGAAGTCCGCCTCGCGGCGCGGGTTCCAGTCCAGCTGGTCGAAGTCGATCTCGCCGCCCTCGTCGAGCGCGTCGACGAGGTCGTCCAGGTCGGGCACGGCCGCGTCCGCGAGCACGGTGTCCACCGCGGCCAGCCACAGGTCGAGCACGTCCCCGGGCGTACCGCTCGTCACCAGGGCCAGGTCCTCGCCGGGGGCGGCGGTGCCGAACTGCGCCTCGCCGTCCGCCCCGGTGTCCTCCTCCGGCTCGGTCACGTCCACGAGGCCGCTGTCCACGGCCACCCGCCAGGCCTGGCTCGCGAACGCCGTGGCCTCCGGGTCGGCGGCGTCGAGGCCGAGCACGGCGACCGCCTCGGGCAGCTGCGCGGCGACGAGTTCGCCGCCGGTGTCGACGCGGGTGTCGGGCCCGGCCCAGCGGGCCAGGCGCACGGCCCGGGCGAACAGCGGGGCGACGAGCGCGTCGCGGGCGAGTTCCGCATCGGGATGCAGCCGTACCGGCGGCAGCGAGGGGTGCGGCTCTGCGGACATGGGGCGGTTCTCCTCGCGGACGCGGTGGGGCTGTGGGGCGACGGGGCGAAATGGCCTGTGGCCGTGTCGCCGTGTGGCCGTGGTGACGGTGGTGACGGTCTTTCGGCGTCCCAGCGTAGACGCAATTCGGGCGCTCCCGCCGGGCCATCGCCTTTGGTTCATCCCACAGTCAGCAGGTGTATCCCCTGGAGGCCTTGACAACTTTGCTGGCCACACAGGAAATTGACGCGCGTAGACATGTGACGGACCCCCGGGTGACCGCAGATCCCACCGATCGCACGCCACATGTACGACTTGCACCACTTCGATCCACGGATCACCGCTGCACCGGCACCGCCCCCTCTTTCCTCATCCACACACCGGAGTTCCTGACCATGCGCTCCTCGCATCCCCGTTCCGCCGCCGTCGCGGCCCTCGTCGCCACCGCCCTGGCCACCGGCCTGCTCGTGGGCTCCGCCGACGCGGCCGAGGGCGCCGCGTCCGCCGATCCGATACGCATTCACGACATCCAGGGCACCACCCGGATATCCCCGCTCAACGGCAAGCAGGTCACCGACGTCGAGGGCATCGTGACGGGCGTGCGCACGTACGGCTCGCGCGGCTTCTGGATCCAGGACCCGGACGCCGACGACGACGCGGCCACCAGCGAGGGCGTGTTCGTCTTCACCAGCTCGGTCCCGACCGTCGCCGTGGGCGACGCCGTCAAGGTCACCGGCACGGTCGGCGAGTACGTCCCGGGCGGTCTCACCTCCGGCAACCAGTCGGTGACGCAGATCTCCAAGCCGACGGTCACCGTGGTCTCCTCGGGCAATGCGCTGCCGCAGGCCGCCGCGGTCAACGAGTACACCGTGCCCGCCGGCTACGCCCCGGCCGGCGACCCGGCCGCCGACGGCAGCATCAACGGCCTGACCCTGGAGCCCTCGCGCTACGCCCTGGACTTCTACGAGTCCCTCGAGGGCATGAACGTCAAGATCGGCACCTCCCGCGTCGTCGGCGCCACCGACCCGTACTCCGAGCTCTGGGTCACGGTGAAGGGCTGGGAGAACGCCGCCAAGCGCGGCGGTACGGTCTACGGCTCCTACGAGTCCCAGAACACCGGCCGCCTCCAGATCCAGCAGCTCGCGCCCGTCGCGCAGCAGCCCTTCCCGGTGGCCAACGTCGGCGACAAGCTGACGGGCACCACCGAGGGCCCGCTGGACTTCAACCAGTTCGGCGGCTACACCCTGGTGGCCCGCACCCTCGGCACGGTCAAGGCGGGCACCCTCGCCCCCGAGAAGACCAAGCCGCAGGCCGCGAACGAACTCGCGGTGGCCACGTACAACGTCGAGAACCTCGACCCGACCGACCCGCAGGAGAAGTTCGACGCGCTGGCGAAGGCCGTCGTCGAGAACCTCGCCTCGCCCGACGTCCTCGCGCTGGAGGAGATCCAGGACGACAACGGCGCCAAGAACGACGGCACCGTCTCGGCCGGGCAGACCCTGGCAAAGTTCACCGCGGCGATCGCCGCGGCGGGCGGCCCCGCCTACCAGTGGACGACCGTCGACCCGGAGGACAAGAAGGACGGCGGCGAGCCCGGCGGCAACATCCGCCAGGTGTTCCTCTACAACCCGGCGCGGGTCTCCTTCACCGAGCGCGCCCCGGGCGACGCGGTGACGGCGACCGGGGTGACCTCGGCGAACGGCAAGGCCGCGCTGACCCACTCCCCCGGCCGCGTGGACCCCGCCAACCCGGCGTGGGCCGACAGCCGCAAGCCGCTGGCCGGTGAGTTCGTCTTCAAGGGCAAGACGGTCTTCGTGATCGCCAACCACTTCGGTTCCAAGGGCGGCGACGAGGGGCTGACCTCGCACCACCAGCCGCCGCTGCGCAAGTCGGAGGAGAAGCGGCTGCTCCAGGCGCAGGCCGTGAACGGCTTCGTGAAGGAGATCCTCGCGGCGCAGAAGAACGCGAACGTCCTCGTCCTCGGCGACATCAACGACTTCGAGTTCTCGGCGACCACGCAGGCGCTGGCGGACGGCGGGGCACTGCACCCGGCGATCACCTCGCTGCCGAAGTCGGAGCGGTACTCGTACGTCTACCAGGGCAACGCCCAGGTGCTGGACCAGATCCTGACCAGCCCGGCGATCAAGCAGTTCACGTACGACAGCGTGCACATCAACGCCGAGTTCTCGGCGCAGAACAGCGACCACGACCCGCAGGTGCTGCGTTTCCGCCCGTAGTCTCCCCGGACCGCAGGGGGCCCGGCCGCCGTCCCGGCCGGGCCCCCTGCCACACTCCTGGCCATGATCTTCCGTACCGCCACGCGCGCCGACCTGCCGGCCGTGCTGGCCCTGCTGGCCGACGAGGACCGGGTCGTGGACCCGGCGTCGGTGGTCGTCGCCGAGGAGCACGAGCGGGCCTTCGCCGCCATCGGGGCGGACCCCCGCAACGAGATGCTGGTCCTGACGGACGGGGCGGACGGGACCGTCCTGGGCTGCCTCCAGCTGACGTACGTGCCGGGCCTGGGCCAGGGCGGACGGGAGCGGGCCCTGGTGGAGGCGGTACGGGTCCGCCCGGACCGGCGGGGCGCCGGCCTGGGCGCGGAACTGATGCGGCGGGCCGTCGAGCGGGCCCGCGGACGCGGGTGCGGCCTCGTCCAGCTGACCAGCAACAAGCGGCGCACGGCGGCGCACCGGTTCTACGAGCGCCTGGGCTTCGCGCGCAGCCACGAGGGCTTCAAGCTGCTCCTGGAGCCGTGACCCGGCCCCGCCAGGGCCACGGCGGTCGGCGCCGCTGCATCCGGCGCCTCCCGCACTCCCGTGCGCGCTCCCGTGCCTCTGGGTGACCGTCCGCATTCCGGGCGAGGTCGGGACTTTCGGCCCTGGCGTGAGGCTCGCCACATCCTCACCGAACCGGCCGGTTGTGGTGTTGAGTGTCTGCACGCCCGATCTTGCCCCGGCTTGTACCGCCCGCACCCTCCGGAGGACCGAGTGTTCCCCTCCATCTCGCTCGCCCAGGAGATCGGCCTCGCCGTCCTCTTCGTGGCCACCCTGGTCTGGGTGGTCGGCCTCGGCCACATGCTGTGGGACAGCCGCTTCCACCACCCGGAGCCGGGCGCCTTCGACGGCCTCCCGGTGATCCCGGCCCAGCGCAGCGCCGCCGCGCACCCGATGGAGTCGGTGGAGCTGACCGAGGCGGAGCAGCAGGCCTTCGCCGAAGTGATCCGTTCCCTCCCCCTGCGCTGACGCGCGCGGGCCGTGCCCCCGGCGCCACCCCGCCGCGCCTCCCGGGCCGGTGGCCGCCTCGGCCACCGTGGACGGGGGCCCCGCCCGAGGGTCCGTCGAGGGGGCAGGACCATGACTCAGCCGAAGTGCGGGGCGCCGCTCGAACCCAGCGGCCGCTGCCGCAGGCCCGCGATGGTGGGCCACTCCCGCTGCTACCAGCACCGCGGCAAGTGGACCGCGTACGGCATGGCCAGGGAGCAGCGCAAGGCCGCCCAGGCCCGGCTGCGCGCACAGCGCAGGAAAGCGTAGGAAAGCGCAGGAAGGCCGGGCAGACGCAGCCAGGCACAGGGGGCATCCGTACGGCCGGACGCCCTCCCGCCCCGGACGGGGTGGGAGGGCGTTCGTGACAGCCGGACCGCGCGGGTCAGTTGTGGCTGTGGAGGACCTCGTTCAGGCCGCCCCAGACCGCGTTGTTCGGGCGGGCCTCGACGGCGCCGGTGACCGAGTTGCGGCGGAAGAGGATGTTGCTGGCGCCCGAGAGCTCCAGGGCCTTGACGATCTGGCCGTCCGGCAGGGTGACGCGGGTGCCCGCGGTCACGTACAGGCCGGCCTCGACGATGCACTCGTCGCCCAGGGCGATGCCGACGCCCGCCTCGGCACCGACCAGGCAGCGCTCGCCGATCGAGATGATCTGCTTGCCGCCGCCCGACAGGGTGCCCATGGTGGAGGCGCCGCCGCCGATGTCGGAGCCGTCGCCGACGACGACGCCCGCGGAGATGCGGCCCTCGACCATGGAGGTGCCGAGGGTGCCGGCGTTGAAGTTGACGAAGCCCTCGTGCATGACGGTGGTGCCCTCGGCGAGGTGCGCGCCGAGGCGGACGCGGTCCGCGTCGGCGATGCGCACGCCCTTGGGGGCGACGTAGTCCGTCATCCGCGGGAACTTGTCGATCGAGGTGACCTGGAGGTGCAGGCCCTCGGCTCGGGCGTTGAGGCGGACGGTCTCGACCTGGTCGACCGCGACCGGGCCCAGCGAGGTCCAGGCCACGTTGGTCAGCAGGCCGAAGACCCCGTCGAGGTTCTGGCCGTGCGGCTTGACCAGGCGGTGGCTGAGCAGGTGCAGGCGCAGGTACGCGTCGTGCGCGTCCAACGGCTTGTCCTCGAGCGAGGAGATCACCGTACGGACGGCCACGACCTCGACGCCGCGCACCGCGTCCGAGCGGATCGCCTTCGGAGCGGTGGCGCCCAGCAGCTCCACGGCCTGGTCGGCGGTGAGGCGCTCGGTGCCGGCCGGGCCGGGCGCGTCGACCAGCTGGGGGGCGGGGAACCAGGTGTCGAGGACGGTGCCGTCGGCGGTGATGGTGGCAAGTCCGGCGGCGACGGCGCCGGTGGTACGCGTAGCAGTCATGCCTGAAACCTAACCGGCGACGGCCCGGGGTCGCGAACCGGTCTCATGTGCCGGTCGCGCCGCGTGTCGCGGCTCCGGATCAGCCCCGTCCGCTCCACCCGGCCCGTCCGCCCCGCCCGCCCCGCCCCCCTTGAGCCGGGAGGCCCACAGGACCGCTGCGCCCGCCCCCGCCGCCAGCACCGCGCACAGCGGCCACAACAGCCCGGGCGCCGCGGAGTACAGCGCCCCGCCCAGCGGCGGGCCGAGGACGACCCCGCTGACGGAGACCCCGGCGTACAGGCTCTGGAAGCGTCCGACGGCGTGTTCGGGCGCCTGGTCGGCGACGTAGGCGGTGGCGGTGGTCTTGTACAGGATCTCGCCGAGGCTCAGCAGCACCATCATCAGCACGGCCCCCGCGAGCCCGGCCCCGAGCAGCAGCGCCGCGTACCCGGCGCCGACCAGTACCAGCCCGGTGCCGATGACGGGCAGCGCGGGCCGCTTGCGCAGGGCGATCGCGGCGGGCAGTTCCAGCAGCAGGATGACCCCGCCGTTGAGCGCGATGACGAGGCCGAACACCCTCGCGTCCAGGCCCTGTTCGGCGAGGAAGAGCGGGAACGCCCCGTACTGCTGGCGGTAGACGAGGTCGGTGACCAGGATCGCGCCGAGGAGGACCAGCAGGGCGGGCCTGGCCCGCAGTTCGCTCCGGATGCCGCGGGCGCCGCGGCCCAGACCCCCGTCCGGGGCCGCGGCGGGCTTGGCGGGGGCGCCGCGGGCCGGGACGACCCGGGCGGTCCACAGGGCGAGGAGGAGGGTGCCGAGCCCGTCGCCGACGAAGAGCCAGTCGTACGAGATCCCGGTCGCGACCAGGGCTCCGAGGGGCGGGCCGAGGGTGAAGCCGCCGTTGGCCGCACAGCGCACGACGGCGAAGGCCTGGCGGCGGGCCCCTTCGGGCACGGTGACGGCGACCAGGGCGGAGTTGGCCGCCCGCACCACCCCGGAGGCGTACTCGGCCAGCGGCAGGGCGGCGTACAGCAGCGGGGTCGGCAGCAGCGGGAGCGCCGTCAGGGCGAGGCCGCCGAGGGCGGAGGCGACGAGCAGCACCCGGCGGTGGCCGAAGCGGTCGCCGTACCAGCCGCCGGTGAAGTTGCCCGCGACGAGGCCGACGCCGCCGATGCCGGTGACGAGGCCGGCTTCGGCGGCGCCCAGGGCCCGCGGCCCGGTCAGGTAGAGGAAGACGAAGACGAAGGTGAAGCTGATGACCGCATTGACGAAGACCCCCGCAGCCAGCAGCCACACAGTCCGCGGTACGTCCTTGAACCCCTTCAGCACACCCGTGTCCCCCACATCTCCAGATGGTTAGTTCCTTTTGGGAACGGACTATGTCAGCATGACAGCCTGGGGTCAACGGACATAAGGAGTGCCATGGCCCAGCGCACACACCTCGGCGACGACGACTGCTCCATCGCGCAGGCGCTCGACGTCGTGGGCGACTGGTGGACGCTGCTGATCGTGCGCGACGCGGCGCGCGGCCTGCACCGCTTCGACGAGCTCCAGCGCGAACTGGGCGTGTCCCGGAAGGTGTTGGCGGAGCGGCTGAAGCTGCTGGTCGAGGCCGGGGTGCTGACGCGCGAGCCGTACCAGGAACGCCCGGTGCGGCACGCCTACCGGCTGACCCCGCGCGGGCGGGCGCTGCTGCCGGTCCTGGTGGCCCTCCAGGACTGGGGAGACACCTGGGTCCTGGGAGAGGGAGAGATGACGGCGACGGCCGACGAGGCCTCGCGGGAGGCGGCGCGGGTCCACGCACTGCGCGGCACCAGGCTGCCGGAGCTGCTGCTGCCGGACCGGACCGGCGAGCTGCGCGACCCCGTCGCCGACACCCCGTTCACCGTCCTGTACTGCTTCCCCGGCGCGTACGCCCGCGCCGAGGCCTACCCGCCGGGCTGGGCGGGGATCCCGGGCGCCAAGGGTTGCACCTTCGAGTCGTGCACCTACCGCGACCAGCTCGCCCTGTTCACGGAGGCGGGGGCCACGGTGCACGGGGTGTCGACCCAGCGGCCGGACGAACAGCGGGAGTTCGCGGAGCAGGAGGGGCTGCGCTTCCCCCTCCTGTCGGACGCGGAGCTGACCTTGACGGCGGCGCTGCGGCTGCCGACCTTCCGGGCGGCGGGGGTGAGCCGGATCAAGCGGCTGACCCTGGTGCTCGACCGCGAACGCACGGTCCGCGAGGTGTTCTACCCGATCGGGGACATCGAGGCGAGCGTCCGGGCGGCCCTCGCGGCCGTCCGCACGGCGGGGGCCTCATAGGCCCGCCCCCCTCGGATCCTGCCGGGCCCTACCGAGGACCCAGCACCCGGCTCAGGACCTCGCGGGCGTACGGCTCGTCGTACGCCGCGTCCGTCAGCAGGACCTGGAGCCCGATGCCGTCCATCACCGCGACCAGGGCCCGCGCCGTCACCGGGTCCGTGCGTGCGGCCAGGGCCGTCACCACCGACTCGCACCACTGGGCCGCCACCGGCCGCAGCGCGGGGCGGCGCAGGGCGGCGAGGTAGAGCTCGTACTCCAGCTCCACCTGGCCGCGGTCCCCGGCGAGGAACTCGCCGAGCAGCCGGGCCAGCGCGCCCGCCAGGTCCGCCTCCGGATCGGCCAGGGCCGGCGAGGCGGCCACGGCCTCGGCGAAGGCCTGGTTGGCCTGGTGCAGCGCCGCGACGAGCAGGTCGTCGAGCGTCGCGAAGTGGTAGGTGGTCGAGCCGAGCGGTACGTCGGCCTCCGCGGCCGCGCTGCGGTGGCTGAGCCCCGCGATGCCCTTGGCCCCCACCACCCGGATCGCCGCGTCGATGATCCGCTGCCGCCGCTCGGGGTCGTAGCGGCGGCGCGCGCCCGGGGCCATCAGTGGGCCCCCCCGAGGTTCAGCAGGACCACCCCGCCGATCACCAGCGCGATCCCGGCGATCTTCGCCGCGGTGGCCTGCTCGCCCAGGAACACCATGCCGATGGCGGCGATCGCGGCCGTGCCGACCCCGGCCCAGATCGCGTACGCCGTACCGACCGACATCGACTTGAGCGTCTGCGCGAGCAGGGTGAAGGCGATGACGTACCCGAGCAGGGTGCCCAGCGAGGGCCAGAGCTTCGTGAAGCCGTCGCTGTACTTCATGGCGGTGGTCCCGGCGACCTCGGCGACGATGGCCGCGGCGAGCAGTACGTAAGGCATGTGTACGAGGGTACACATCGTTGCGTACGGCCGTACACATCGAAGCAGGGCCGCCGCCGAGCCGCCGTCGTACCGTGCCTCCGGCCGAAGGAGGGCCCGCACGACCCGGGACTCCTGCGCCCCGCCCGGTTACGGTGTCCGCCTCGGCCGAGGGGACAGGGGGCCCGGACATGGCGCAGCCACGCACGGGCAGCTGCGACGGCCCGGACCTGCCCCGGCCGGGAGCGGCCCCGTACCCGCCCGGGGCCGGCCCCGCCCCGCATCCGCTGCGGCCCGGGCCGGTGCCGCTGCGCCCGCTGGGTCCCGGCGAGATCCTCGGCGGCGCCCTGAGCTGCCTCGGCCGCCACGGCGGGCACCTGCTCGGCGCCCTGCTGCTCGGGCTGCTCGGCTGCCTGCCGGTCACCGCCGCGCTCGCCGCGCTCGCGGCCCCGGTGCTCGCCGCAGGAGGCCGCAACCCGGTCCCCGTGCTCGTCCCGGCCGTGGCCGCCCTGTTCCTGCTGTCCGCCTGTGCGCTGGTCACCGCCCTGGCCGCGGCCCTGCTCCGGCCCTCGGTGCTCGGCCGGCCGGTGACGGCGCCCGGTCTGCTGCGGGCGGCCGCGGCCCGCGCCCCGGCGGTGCTCGGCGCCCAGCTGCTGGTCCTGGCGGCGGTCGCCGCCCCGCCCGCGGCATGCCTCGCCGCGGGCCTGCCGCCACCGGCGCCGCTGCTGCTCGCCCCGGTGTCCCTCTGGCTCGGGGTGCTGCTGTCCCTGGCGCCCACGGCCGCCGGGTACGAGGGGCTCGGCCCCGCGGCGGCCCTGCGGCGTTCGGCCGTCCTGGTCCGCGGCTCCTGGTGGCGGACCCTGGGGGTCGCGGCCCCGGGCTGGGTGCTCGCGCCCGGGGCCGCGTACGCCGCCGCGCTCCTGTGGGGCCCGCCCGGCGCGCTGCTGGGGGCCGCTCTGCTCCTGGCCTTCCCCCCGCTGGTGTCCGGGCTGCTGTACCTGGACCGCAGGCTGCGCCACGAGCACCCCGGCGAGGTGCTCGCGGCGCCGCGGGCGGGCGTCAGCGCAGGGTGAACCAGGCCGCGCGGGCCTTCTTCCACTCCGGGTGGCCGAGGTCCTTGGCCTCCTTGCCGTCGCCGTACAGGTCGGCGGCGCCGCTGTCGGTGATCAGCTGGACGCGCGCGCCGGGGACCCGCAGGTCGGGCACGTTCACCAGGGCCTCCCAGCCGCCGGGGTCGGTGGTGGGCAGGTCCGCCCGCTTCTTCGGGGCGTGCCCGGGGATCCCGTCCCACTGGTAGAGGGCGTACGGGTCGGAGTTGTCGTCGGCGGCGTAGGAGCCCGCCAGGATCAGGTACTGGCCGGCGGCGTTCTTGCGGAGGTCGCGGACGGCGAGCCCGCCCAGGTCCATCTCCACCGGCTCGCCGAACACCGCCCGGGCCCCCGTCGCGACGACCTGGTCCAGATTGACGACCGGTACGAGCAGGGCCTTTCCGCCGGGCACCACGGGCGCCAGCGGGGCACGGAAGCCCAGGTAGGCGGTGGTCGTGGAGCCGGGCGCGAATTCCAGGCCCTCCACGTTGAACCCGTCGATCTGCTTCGGCGTCTGCCCGGCCGCGGTCCCGGCCGCGAAGCCGTAGCGGTTGCCGTGCGCGGTGTCCCAGGCGATCAGGTCCTCGCGCAGGCCCTTGTAGGCGCTGCCGAAGACGATCTCGGTGGCGGCCCCGGAGCCGGTGATCCGCGTGGTGAAGACGGTGTTCCGCTCGGCCTTGTACTTGCCGTCCTTGTTGTTGCCCAGCGAGCCCGTCCAGTAGACGGTGTCCCCCACCCGGGCGGCGGCCTCGATGTCGGCCTCCTTCTTCCAGCCGAGCGCGGGGCCCAGGTCCCAGGTCCTGACCGGTGCGCCGGAGCGGGCGCGGTCGTACAGGCGCAGCACGTTGGACTCGTCGTCGGCCACCAGCACGTGACCGCCGCCCACGTCGACGGCGGCCGAGGCGTCCGCGGAGCCGGTGAGGTAGCGGGTGGTGGGTGCGCCGGAAACCCGCGCCGAGGCGGCGTAGGAGAGGGTGGCCGTGGCCTTGCGGCCGCCGCGGCCCGTCACTTCGAGGGTCAGGTCGGTGTAGCCCTGGCTGCGGGGCCGCACCGTCAGGACGCGCTCGCCCGTCCGGTTCCGCTCCTGCCGTACGTCGCCCGCGTCCGCCACCGCGGGGTTGCTGGAGGACACCACCCGCAGCCTCAGGAAGCCCGCCGGGATCCCGGCCTGCTCCACGTCCACCGTCACGGCGGGGTCGCCGTACGCGCCCACCGCGCCGCTCAGGTGCGTGGCGGAGAGCGAGATCGTCGGGTCGGCGTACCCGGCGGTGCGCCCGGCGGCGTACGCGGGCGGGAGCGCCCCGGCGAGGAGCAGGGCCGCGGCTCCTGCGACGCCCGCGGCGCCCAGGCGGCGACCCGGTGAAAGGCGAACGGTCACGGATGGTCCTCTCGTGTGCTGCGTCACGGCGTGACGGCCGTCGAGAAGATTCGGCCACCGCGGCCAACACCCGGTGCACACCATCCGTCCGCCCGGAGAACAGGGAGGGCCCCCGGCACGACCGTGCCGGGGGCCCTCACCTGCGGGCGTCGATCAGACGTTGAAGCCGAGCGCGCGCAGTTGCTCACGGCCGTCGTCCGTGATCTTGTCCGGGCCCCACGGGGGCATCCAGACCCAGTTGATGCGGAGTTCGTTGACGATGCCGTCCGTCGCCGACTTCGCCTGGTCCTCGATGACGTCCGTCAGCGGGCAGGCCGCCGAGGTCAGCGTCATGTCGAGGGTCGCGATGTTCGCGTCGTCGATGTGGATGCCGTAGATCAGGCCCAGGTTGACGACATCGATGCCCAGCTCGGGGTCGACCACGTCGTAGAGGGCCTCGCGGACCTCCTCCTCGGTGGCCGGCTTGATCGACGCCTCGGGCGTCGCGTTCTCGGTCATGCCGTCTTCCTCTCCGCGTCGCCCAGTGCCTGGGCGGTCGCGTCCTTCCACGCCATCCAGCTCAGCAGAGCACACTTCACGCGCGCGGGATACTTGGAGACACCGGCGAACGCGATCGCGTCCTCCAGCACCTCCTCCATCGCCTCGTCGGGCTCGACCTTGCCCTTGGACTGCATCAGCTCCAGGAACACGCTCTGGATCTTCTGCGCCTCGGCGAGTTCCTTGCCCACGAGCAGCTCGTTCAGTACGGACGCGCTGGCCTGGCTGATCGAGCAGCCCTGGCCCTCGTACGAGACGTCGGTCAGCGTCTCGCCGTCGTACTTCACGCGCAGCGTGATCTCGTCACCGCACGTCGGATTGACGTGGTGCACCTCGGCGTCGCCGTCGCGCAGGCCACGCCCATGCGGGTGCTTGTAGTGGTCCAGGATCAGTTCCTGGTACATCGAATCCAGCTTCACTGCTTCGTCGCCCCCCTCAGCCGAAGAAGTTCCGTACGTGCTCCAGCCCGTCGACCAGGGCGTCGACCTCGGCCGGAGAGGAGTACAGGTAGAAAGACGCTCGCGTGGTCGCAGGAATTCCGTAGCGCAGGCAGACCGGGCGCGCGCAGTGGTGACCCACGCGTACGGCGATGCCCTGCTCGTCCAGCACCTGGCCCACGTCGTGCGGGTGGATGTCGCCCAGCACGAAGGAGATCGCGGCTCCGCGGTCCTCGGCCGTGGTGGGGCCGATGATCCGCAGGTCGGGCACCTCGGCGAGGCGCTTGATCGCGTACTCCGTGATCGCGTGCTCGTGCGCGGCGATCTTGTCCATGCCGATCGCGGTCAGGTAGTCCACGGCCGCACCGAGGCCGACGGCCTGGGCGATCGGGGGCGTACCGGCCTCGAACTTGTGGGGTGCCGGGGCGTAGGTCGAGGCGTGCATCGACACGGTCTCGATCATCTCGCCGCCACCGAGGAACGGAGGCAGGTCTTCCAGCAGCTCCTGGCGGCCCCAGAGGACGCCGATGCCGGTCGGGCCGCACATCTTGTGGCCGGTGAAGGCCACGAAGTCGGCGCCGAGCGCCTGCACGTCCAGCGGCATGTGCGGGGCGGCCTGGGAGGCGTCGATCAGCACGAGGGCGCCGACGTCCTGGGCGCGCCGCACGATCGCCTCGACCGGGTTGACCGTGCCCATGATGTTGGAGACCAGCGTGAAGGAGACGATCTTCGTCTTCTCCGTGATGACCTCTTCGATGTTGGACAGGTCGAGCCGGCCGTCGTCGGTCAGGCCGAACCACTTCAGCTTCGCGCCGGTGCGCTGCGCGAGCAGCTGCCACGGCACGATGTTGGAGTGGTGCTCCATCTCCGTGATGGCGATCTCGGTCTCGCGGTCGACCCGGTAGGGCTCGTCCGCCCAGCCGAGCATGTTCGCGACCAGGTTGAGCGACTCCGAGGCGTTCTTGGTGAAGATCACCTCGTCGCGGCTGGGCGCGTTGATGAAGGTGGCGACCTTGTCACGAGCGCCCTCGTACAGCGCCGTGGCCTCCTCGGCGAGCACGTGTACGCCGCGGTGCACATTCGCGTTGTGCCGCTCGTAGTACTCGTTCAGCGCGTCGAGCACCTGGCGCGGCTTCTGGGAGGTCGCCGCGTTGTCCAGGTAGACGATCTTCTTCCCGTCGTGGACCACACGATCCAGCAGGGGGAAGTCCTTGCGGATCGCCTCGATGTCGAGGAGGCCGGGCAGCTGTGTCACGCGGTCGCGCCACCCTTCACGTACTTGTCGTAACCCTCGGCCTCCAGCTGGTCGGCGAGCTCGGCGCCACCGGACTCGGCGATGCGGCCGTTCGCGAACACGTGCACGAAGTCGGGCTTGATGTAGCGGAGGATGCGCGTGTAGTGCGTGATCAGCAGGGTGCCGACCTCGCCGCCCTCACGGACCCGGTTGACGCCCTCGGAGACGACGCGCAGGGCGTCGACGTCCAGGCCGGAGTCGGTCTCGTCGAGGATCGCGATCTTCGGCTTGAGGAGCTCCAGCTGGAGGATCTCGTGGCGCTTCTTCTCACCGCCGGAGAAGCCCTCGTTGACGTTGCGCTCGGCGAAGGCCGGGTCCATCTGCAGCTGCTCCATCGCGGCCTTGACCTCCTTCACCCACGTGCGCAGCTTCGGCGCCTCGCCACGGATGGCGGTGGCCGAGGTGCGCAGGAAGTTGGAGACCGAGACGCCGGGGACCTCGACCGGGTACTGCATGGCGAGGAAGACGCCGGCGCGGGCGCGCTCGTCGACGGACATCTCGAGGACGTCCTCGCCGTCGAGGGTCACGGTGCCACCGGTGATGGTGTACTTCGGGTGACCGGCCAGGGAGTAGGCCAGGGTGGACTTGCCGGAGCCGTTCGGACCCATGATGGCGTGCGTCTCACCCTGCTTGACGGTGAGGTCGACGCCCTTGAGGATCTCGCGGGCGCCGTTCTCGGCCTCGACGGAGACGTGCAGGTCGTGGATTTCAAGCGTTGCCATGGATACCTCAGGACTCCTGGGTGAGGGAGGCGCGTACGTCAACAAGGACGCTGCCCCCTTCGATCTTTACGGGGTAAACGGGTACGGGGCGCGTCGCGGGCAGGCCGGACGGCTTGCCGGTGCGCAGGTCGAAGGCCGACCCGTGCAGCCAGCACTCGATCATGCAGTCCTCGACCTCGCCCTCCGAGAGGGAGACGTTCGCGTGCGAGCAGATGTCGTTGATCGCGAACACCTCCCCCTCGGTGGAGACGATGGACACCGGCGTGCCGTCCAGCTCCACCCGCTTGGGGGTGTCAGCCTCCAGCTCGCTCAGCGCACAGGCCTTGACGTAACTCATCAGACGGAACCCTGGAGCTCGGTCTCGATCTTGGAGAGCAGACGCTCTTCGATGTCGTCGACACCGATCTGCTGGACGAGCTCGGCGAAGAAGCCGCGCACGACCAGACGGCGGGCCTCGTCGGCCGGGATGCCACGGGCCTGGAGGTAGAAGAGCTGCTCGTCGTCGAAGCGGCCGGTCGCGGAGGCGTGGCCGGCGCCGACGATCTCGCCGGTCTCGATCTCCAGGTTCGGCACCGAGTCGACCCGCGCGCCGTCCGTGAGGACGAGGTTGCGGTTCATCTCGTAGGTGTCGGTGCCCTCGGCGGTCTTCTCGATGAGCACGTCACCGATCCAGACGGCGTGGGCGTCCTGGCCCTGGAGCGCGCCCTTGTAGACCACGTGCGACTTGCAGTGCGGCGCCTTGTGGTCGACGAGGAGGCGGTGCTCCTGGTGCTGGCCGGCGTCGGTGAAGTACAGGCCGAGGAGCTCGGCCTCGCCGCCGGGGCCCGCGTAGGTCACGCGGGGGTGGAGGCGTACGAGGTCGCCGCCGAAGGTGACCACGATCGACTTGAAGGTCGCGTCGCGGCCGACCAGCGCGTTGTGCTGGGAGACGTGGACGGCGGTGTCGTCCCAGTCCTGCACCGACACGACGGTGAGCTTGGCGCCGTCGCCGACGAGGAAGTCGACGTTGGCGGCGCGCACGCCGTCACCGGTGTGGTCGATGACGACGACGGCCTCGGCGAAGGCCTGGACGTCGAAGACGGTGTGGCCGAAGGTGGTGCCGCCCTCGCCGTGCAGCGAGACGCGCACGGGCTCGGTCAGGACGGCCTCCTTGGGCACGGTCACGACCGTGGCCTTGGCGAAGGACGTGAACGCCTGCGCGGCGACCCGGTCCACCGGGGTGCCGGCCTTGCCGATGCGCGCGTCGTCGCGCTCCACCGACTCGACGGTGACGCCCTCGGGCGCGTCGATCTGGGCCTTCATGGTGCCGTTGGCGACCGCGGTGCCGTCGTGCAGACCCTTGAGGCGGGCGAGCGGGGTGAACCGCCACTCCTCCTCGCGGCCGTGCGGGACGGGGAAGTCCGCCACGTCGAAGGACGGGGGCGCACTCATCCGGGTGGCGACGGTCGACTCGGCGGCCACCGCGATCGCGCCGGCGGTGGTGGAACCCGCCGGAATGTTCTGAGCCTCTGCCATGGCTGTCGTCTTGCTCTCTTCCTACGTCTAAGAATGTGCTGCGTGATGCCGGACGGTCGGGCCTACTAGCCGACCGAACCTTCCATCTGCAGCTCGATCAGCCGGTTGAGCTCCAGCGCGTACTCCATCGGGAGCTCGCGCGCGATGGGCTCGACGAAGCCGCGCACGATCATCGCCATGGCCTCGAACTCGGTCAGGCCGCGGCTCATCAGGTAGAAGAGCTGGTCGTCCGAGACCTTGGAGACGGTCGCCTCGTGGCCCATGGACACGTCGTCCTCGCGGACGTCCACGTAGGGGTACGTGTCCGAGCGGGAGATCGTGTCGACCAGGAGCGCGTCACACAGCACGTTGGACTTCGAGCCGTGCGCGCCCTCGCCGATCTCGACCAGACCGCGGTAGGAGGTGCGGCCGCCGCCTCGCGCCACCGACTTGGAGACGATGTTCGAGGAGGTGTACGGCGCCATGTGGACCATCTTGGAGCCGGCGTCCTGGTGCTGGCCCTCGCCCGCGAAGGCGATGGAGAGGGTCTCGCCCTTGGCGTGCTCGCCCATCAGGTAGACGGCCGGGTACTTCATGGTGACCTTGGAACCGATGTTGCCGTCGATCCACTCCATGGTCGCGCCCTCGTACGCCACGGCGCGCTTGGTGACCAGGTTGTAGACGTTGTTCGACCAGTTCTGGATGGTCGTGTAGCGGCAGCGGCCGCCCTTCTTCACGATGATCTCGACCACGGCGCTGTGCAGCGAGTCCGAGGAGTAGATCGGGGCGGTGCAGCCCTCGACGTAGTGGACGTAGGCGTCCTCGTCGACGATGATCAGCGTCCGCTCGAACTGGCCCATGTTCTCCGTGTTGATACGGAAGTAGGCCTGGAGCGGGATGTCGACCTTGACGCCCTTGGGGACGTAGATGAAGGAGCCGCCGGACCACACCGCGGTGTTCAGCGACGCGAACTTGTTGTCGCCGACCGGGATGACCGTGCCGAAGTACTCCTGGAAGAGCTCCGGGTGCTCCTTGAGCGCGGTGTCGGTGTCGAGGAAGATGACACCCTGCTCCTCCAGGTCCTCGCGGATCTGGTGGTAGACGACCTCGGACTCGTACTGGGCCGCGACACCGGCGACGAGGCGCTGCTTCTCCGCCTCCGGGATGCCGAGCTTGTCGTAGGTGTTCTTGATGTCCTCCGGCAGGTCCTCCCACGAAGCAGCCTGCTTCTCGGTGGAACGCACGAAGTACTTGATGTTGTCGAAGTCGATGCCCGAGAGGTCGGAACCCCAGTTGGGCATGGGCTTCTTGTCGAACAGCTTGAGGCCCTTGAGGCGGAGCTTCAGCATCCACTCCGGCTCGGACTTCTTCGACGAGATGTCGCGGACGACGTCCTCGGACAGGCCCCGCTTGGCAGCGGCGCCGGCCGCGTCGGAGTCGGCCCAGCCGTATTCGTAGGTGCCCAGGCCATCGAGCTCAGGGTGAGCAGTCTCCGTGGTCATGCGGGGTTCCTCCCGGCCGTACTTGCAGATACTGATGTGTCGGTCTGTGTGGCGCTCGCGCTTCGCGGAATGAACGTCGTGCACACCCCGTCGCCGTGGGCGATCGTGGCGAGGCGCTGCACATGCGTCCCGAGCAGACGGGAGAAGACCTCGGTCTCCGCCTCGCAGAGCTGCGGGAACTGCTCGGCCACGTGAGCGACCGGACAGTGGTGCTGACAGAGCTGTTCACCGCTGTGCGGACCGGGAGCGCTCTTCGCCGTAGCAGCGTACCCGTCCACGGTCAATGCCCTGGCGAGGGCCTCCGCGCGGCCTTCCGGGGGCGCCGCTTCCACGGCTGCCCGGTAGCCCTCGGCCTGCGTTTCCATCCTCGCCCGGGCGAAGGCGGCGACGGCCGCCTCGCCCCGCTCCCCGCCGCCGACGGACTGCGCGATCCAGCGCAGGGCGTCCGCGGCCAGGGTGTCGTAGGACTGGTCGAAGGCGTCGCGGCCGCAGTCGGTGAGCTCGAACACCTTGGCGGGCCGGCCCCGGGTGCGCGTGCCGTACACGCGCTGCTCACGGGATGCGACCACGTCGTCGGTGACGAGCGTGTCGAGGTGGCGGCGGACGGCGGCCTGGGTGAGGCCGAGACGCGCGGCGAGGTCGGCGACGGTGGACGGACCGTGGTCCAGGATCGACCGCGCGACCCGGTTGCGGGTTGACCGCTCCCCGGTCGCGAGCTCCCCCTGGGGGGTCTCGGTCTGCCGTTCGCCGTATTTCACAACGCCATTGTTGCGTAATTAGTCGAGCCCCGACAAGCCGTGACGGAGGCCACTCCTGGTGGCCTCCATCACTAAGGGTTACCTAATTTGTCTACGCAGAGTTATTCGGAGGGCATCGCTCCGCATTCCCTGTGAGCGCCCCCGGCGAACCAGTACACGGCTCCCACCAGCAATCCTCCGCCCACGACGTTCCCCGGGACGGTGAAGATCAGATTTCTGAAAAGGTCACCCAAACCGGCTGAGCCATCCAGGATCGCCAGGCTGAAAAGAGCCATATTGGCGACGCAGTGCTCGAATCCGACCGCCACGAACACCGCCACCGGGAGCCACAGCACGAAAATCTTGGCCGCATCGCCCCGGGCCCGGGTGAACATCCAGATCGCCAGGCAGACGAGCATGTTGCACAGGACCGCGCGCCAGAACAGCTGTCCCCCGCCCAGCGCCGTCTTCCCGTGGACCATCTCGGTGAGCATCGCCCGCGCCGAGGGCGACGAGAGGACACCCGAGGCGTGCACCATCGCACTGAAGGCGAAGGCGCCGACCAGATTTCCGCCCAGCGACAGGGTCCACGAGGAGAACAGGTCCTTCAGCCCGGTCCGCCCCGACAGCGCGCCGACCAGCATGACCATCACGTTGCTGGTGAAGAGCTGGGCCCCGGCGAACATCACGATGGTCAGGGCGACCGGGAAGACCGCGCCCTCCAGCAGCTTCACCGCCGCCGAGCCCTGGGCCACGAAGGGCGAGACCGCCACCAGCAGCAGCACCTCGCCGATGCCGATGTAGGCGCCCGCGAGCACCGCCGACACGAAGTAGCGCGGGGGGTGCCCCAGGTCGTGGGCCTTGTGCTCGGCCTGCCCCGAGGTGGCTTCGACGTTCTGAGCGATGCTGTCCACCCTTCGACGCTAGGGGCGCAGCGGCCTCCCGACGGCCCGAAAAGGTCATGAATGAGCGGGCCCGTGACCCTTCGACCCCGGGACCTAGGACCCCCTCCCCGCTCCGTAGACTGGGCCCCCATGAGCAACGACCCCGCCGTGGAGATCCGCGGACTGGTGAAGCGGTACGGACCCAAGACCGCGGTGGACGGCCTGGACCTCACCGTCCCCAGGGCCTCGGTCACCGCCGTCCTCGGTCCCAACGGCGCGGGCAAGACGACCACGGTGGAGACCTGCGAGGGCTACCACCGCCCCGACTCCGGCACCGTCCGCGTCCTCGGCCTCGACCCGGTCGCCCAGGCGGCCGCCCTGCGGCCCCGGATCGGCGTCATGCTCCAGTCCGGAGGCATCTACTCCGGCGTGCGCGCCGTCGAGATGCTGCGCCACACGGCCAAGCTCTACGCCGACCCCCTGGACGTGGACTCCCTGGTGGAGCGCCTCGGGCTCGGCAGCTGCGGCCGCACCACCTACCGCAGGCTCTCCGGCGGCCAGCAGCAGCGCCTCGCCCTCGCCATGGCCGTGGTCGGCCGCCCCGAGCTGGTCTTCCTGGACGAGCCCACCGCGGGCCTCGACCCCCAGGCCCGCCGGGCGACCTGGGACCTCGTACGGGAGCTGCGCGCCGACGGGGTCACCGTCGTGCTCACCACCCACCACATGGACGAGGCCGAGCAGCTCGCCGACGAGGTCGCCATCGTCGACGCGGGCCGGGTCATCGCCCACGGCAGCCCCGAGCAGCTGTGCCGGGGCGGCGCCGAGAACACCCTGCGCTTCACCGGCCGCCCCGGCCTCGACCTCGCCTCGCTGCTCAAGGCGCTGCCCGACGGCACCCAGGCCGCCGAGCTCACCCCGGGCGCCTACCGGGTCACCGGCGACGTCCACCCGCAGCTGCTGGCCACCGTCGCCTCCTGGTGCGCCCAGCACGGCGTGATGCCGGACACCCTCTCGGTGGAGCGGCACACCCTGGAGGACGTCTTCCTCGAACTGACCGGTAAGGAGCTGCGCGGATGAGCGCCGGCACGTTCACCCCCCGCCCGGGCGCGGCGCCCGTCTCGCGCATGATCGCCGCGCAGACGGCGCTGGAGACCCGGATGCTGCTGCGCAACGGCGAGCAGCTGCTGCTGACCGTGGTCATCCCGGCGCTGCTGCTGACCCTCTTCTCCACCGTGGACATCCTCGACACGGGTGCCGGGAAGTCCGTGGACTTCCTCGCCCCCGGCGTCCTGGCGCTCGCCGTGATGTCCACCGCCTTCACCGGCCAGGCGATCGGCACCGGCTTCGACCGGCGGTACGGGGTCCTCAAGCGGCTCGGGGCCTCCCCGCTGCCGCGCTGGGCGCTGATGGCCGCCAAGACCCTGTCGGTGCTGGTCACCGAGGTGCTCCAGATCGCCCTGCTCACGGTGATCGCCCTCGCGCTGGGCTGGTCCCCGCACGGCAACCCGCTGTCGGTGGCCTTCCTGCTGCTGCTGGGCACCGCCGCCTTCTCCGGGCTCGGCCTGCTGATGGCCGGCACGCTCAAGGCGGAGGTGACCCTGGCCGCCGCCAACCTGGTCTTCCTGCTGCTGCTGGTCGGCGGCGGGGTGATCGTGCCGCTGGAGAAGTTCCCGGACGCGGCGCAGTCCGTCCTGGGCCTGCTGCCCATCTCGGCCCTGTCCGACGGGCTGCGCGAGGTGCTCCAGCAGGGGGCCGCGCTGCCGTGGGGCGCCGCCGCGCTGCTGGCGGGCTGGGCCGTCCTCGGGCTGGGCGCCGCCGCGCGGCTGTTCCGCTGGGAATGAAACCCTTCCGCTGAGGTCCGCCTTCCCGCGACTATGAACGCGTCACCGTGAGGTGCGCGGACCACGACGCCGGGGGGCGGACATGGCGGAGCGAGAGGCTGTTCTTCGACTGGACGACCGGTGGGCGCAGGTCCGCTCCGGGGCCGTGCCCGCCGGGCCCGGGGAACGCGAACGGCTGCTGGACGAACTGATCGGGGCCCTGCGCTCCTGGCCCGCCGACCCCGAGTGCACGGCCCTGCTGGGGCTGCGCCTGGCGGACCGGGCCGCGCTGCGCTTCGCCGAGGGCGACCGGGCCGCCGCCCTCGCCACGATCGAGGAGGCGCTGCGCAGCTCCGAGCGGGCCGCGGCCTACGCCCCCGAGTTCGCCCGCTGGTACGGCCGCGGGCTGATCAACCACGGGGTCTGGCTGGCCTGGCCGCTGAGCGACGCGGCCCGGCTGCCCCGGCACCCGCTGGGGACGGCCGCCGGCGAGGGGCCCAGTGCCATGGAGCGGGCCGCGGGCGAGCGGGCCCGTGACCTGACCCGGGCCGCCGTCGAGGTGTGGGCGGGACTGGACCAGCGCGAGGCGGTCAACCGGCGGGGCCTCGCCCAGGCCAAGGTGTTCCTCGGGGACCGGCTCGCGGAGCTGGGCTTCGCCGAGGAGGCGGTGGCCTGGGCGGTCGACGCGGAGGCGGGTTTGCGGCACCTGCTGCTGTCGGACCCCGGCGGGCAGGAGTCCGCCGAGACCGAGGAGGCCCTGGACCACATCGGCCGCCAGCTGGAACTGCGCCTGCGCTTCCTGTCCTTCGACTCCCTGACCGGCTTGCGCGCGAGGGGTCTGCTGCCCGAACGGCTGCTGCCCCAGGCCGTGGTGGCCGCCCGGATCCAGGGGGTGGCCGAGCCGGGGATCGCTGCGGGGCTGGGCCTGGGGCCCGAGCAGGTCCGCACGATGCTGGAGGTCACTCCCTGGCGTGCGGTCTGGCGCGTGGAGGTGCGCGGACCTGACGGACTGTGGACCGTACCGGGCCTTTCCTGGCACAGCGCCACAGAAGTCAGAAATAGGACAGCTGGTGACGTAGGGGCTGAATTGGTGCGCGGTTTCGCGGAGTCGGCGGACTGCCCCCGCGACGGCGCCCCTTGGCGCGTCCGCGTGTGGTGGCACGAGGAGGGCGACCCCGCGGGCGCCAGGTTCAGCCGCGTGACGGGCCCCGATTCCGCTTCGGCCAACCCCTCGTGAAACTTTGCACAAGGCTCCGCCTACGATGGGTGCCGTGTTCAACCCATTCGCATACCTCGCAGGCCGCTGGACCCCGTCACCCCGGACCCTCCGGCGCGCCGCGTTCGCCGCGCTCTTCATGAGCGTGGCCATCGTCGTCACGGGCGGCGCGGTGCGGCTGACCGGATCCGGTCTCGGCTGCGACACCTGGCCCAAGTGCACCGACGACAGCCTGATCGCGACGCCCGCCCAGGGCTTCCACGGCGCCGTCGAATTCGGCAACCGGATGCTGACGTACGTGCTCTGCGCGGCCGTGGGCTGGGTCATCCTCGCGGCCCGCGCGGCCAAGCCCTGGCGCAAGGTGCTGACGCGGCTCGGCTGGCTCCAGTTCGCCATCGTCATGGCCAACGCCGTCCTCGGCGGCATCACCGTCATGACGGGCCTCAACCCGTACAGCGTGGCGGGGCACTTCCTGCTCGCCACCGCGCTGATCACGGTGACCACCCTGACCTGGCAGCGCACCGCCGAGGGCGACACCGCCCCCCGGCCGCGGGTGCCCGGTCCCGTGCGCAAGCTCTCGTGGGCCCTGCTCGCGACGGCCTTCGTACTGATCGCCGCGGGCACCGTGGTCACCGGCTCCGGGCCGCACGCGGGCGACAGCAGCGAGATCGCGCGGATGCCGTTCGACTGGGAGACCACCGCGCACGTGCACGCCGTCGCCGCCTGGATCGTGTGCGCGCTCGCCGTCGCGATGTGGCTGGTGCTGCGCGTGGTCGACGCCCCCACCGACACCCGGGCCCGCGCCCGTGACCTGCTGGTCGTCCTGCTCGCCCAGGGCGCCGTCGGCTACGTGCAGTTCGCCACCGAGCTGCCCGAGGTCCTCGTGGCCGCCCACATGCTCGGCTCGTGCCTGGTGTGGATCGCGGTGCTCCGCGTCGCGCTGAGCCTGCGCGAGCGGCCCGCCGGACGGGCCCCGGTCCCGGCACAGGGCGAACCCCGGCTGGTCACGGCCTGACCCCGGCCGGGACGGCCGGCGGGGGCTCAGCCGCCCCCGTCCAGCCGGTAGACGCGGCGGGCGTTGCCCGCGGCGAGCATGGCGGCCACCCGGTCCGCGTCCCGCCAGGACCAGGCCCCTTCCGCGACCCGGCCGCCCAGCACCTTGCCGAGCGCCTCGCGGAAGACCAGGGCCCCCACGGCGTGGAGTTCGGGCAGCCGCCCCGCACCGCTGGAGAACAGCAGCTTCCCGAACGGCGCCAGCTCCAGCAGTTCGGCCAGGACCGCCGCGGCCCCGGCCCCGGTCCGCCCCAGGGCCGCCCCGGCATCGGCGTGCACGTGCGGGAAGGCTGCCGCCAGGTGCGCCGCGTGCCGGTGGTACGGGTGGCCGCCGAGCAGCACCAGCCGCGTACCGAGGCCCGCGGTGGCCTGGGCGAAGTCCGTCAGCAGCCCGGGCCCGGCCGGGTCCGGCCGCTCCGCGGGCTCCCCCGGGCCGGTGTGCAGCTGGATCGGCAGCCCGGACGCCACCGCGCTCCACAGCAGGTGCCGCAGGAGTACGGGGTCCCGTAAGGCCCCGCCCCGGGACCGCCGGCCCAGCCACCGCCCGGCCGCCCCGCGCACCTCACCGGGTCCGGGCGGCTCGGCCGACAGGGCCGGGGCCAGGCCGCGCCCCGGGCCGGCGCCACAGGTGAAGGCCGCGGCCGAAGAGGCGGCGGCGTGGACCGCCCCGGCGAGGTTGGCGAGGAAGGCGGCCACGGTGCCGGAGGTGTCGGCGACCTGCTCGGCCAGCGGTTCCAGCCGCACGGCCTCGAAGGCCTCGGCCTCCCCGGCCAGCGCCAGCTCCCCGGGCCCCGTCAGGTCCCCCGGCGCCCCGGTGTCGACCAGGTAGGCGCCGACCCCGGAACCGCGCAGCAGGCGCCGCGCCACTTCGGCCGCGCCCAGCTCGCGCCGCCGGGCCAGGTAACGGGCGGGGGCACAGTGCGGTTCCAGGCCGAGCAGCGGCGGGCACCAGCGGCGCACCGCGAAGCCGGCCTGCGTGTCGAAGAAGGTCGTGCCCGCGGCGGGCGGGCCGGCCGAGCGGACCAGCTGGGCCTCGAAGGTGCCGAGACCCAGCTCCGTACGGAGCACTCCGTGGCAGTACTGGTCCACCAGGGGCGGCGTTTCGATCATCCGGGCATCCCGTTTGCGGACGTGAGGAAGGGGCTTCCACACGTCCTAACGGGTGAGCGGGGTGTGAGGTGTTGCTCGCGCTGTTGACCGAGCGGACCCCTCGTCCGGCGGACCGGCGCGGGGGACGCGGTTCAGGCGGCCGGGTTGGCCGGACCGCCCACTTGGATGCCCGCCATCCGCGTCCACTCGTACGGGCCGGTCCGCACGCGCGCGGCCAGCTCCCCGTCGAACTCCTCGTGGAGGGTGAGCCCGGCCTTCTCGGCGGCCAGCTCGGCCACCGCCCAGGTCGGGGCCACCAGATCGCCCCAGCCGCCGTCCGTGCCCACGAGGACGATCCGGGTGCCGGCCTGGCCGATGTGGGCGAGGTGGCCGTCGACGCCGCCGTGCTGCTCGGCGAACGCGCGGATCTGCTTGGCCAGCTTCGCGGCCTTGCGGTCCTGGCTCTTGTCGGTGGTGGTGTCTGCGGTGCCCGTGGTCTCTGCCATGAACGGCATGCTACCGGCGAGTAATCATCGGAGGAAGGGATCCACGGCCACGGCGACGAAGAGCAGCGACACATAGGTGATCGACCAGTGGAACAGCCGCATCTCCTTGAGCTTGCCGCCCGTCACGCCCGCCTTGGCCCGCGCGTGGAGCGCGTGCGCCTCCCACAGCCACCAGCCGCCGGCCAGCAGCGCGACCGAGGTGTAGAACCAGCCCGTGTACCCCAGCGGGGTCAGCAGCAGCGAGACCGCCACCATCACCCAGCTGTAGAGGACGATCTGGCGCGCCACGACCTGGTTGCCCGCGACGACCGGGAGCATCGGCACGCCGACGCGCGCGTAGTCGTCCTTCACCTTCATCGACAGCGGCCAGTAGTGCGGCGGCGTCCAGAAGAAGATGACGAGGAAGAGGATGACCGCGGCCCAGGAGACCTCGTTCTTGACCGCCGACCAGCCGATGAGCACGGGCATGCAGCCCGCGATGCCGCCCCAGACGATGTTCTGCGCGGTGCGGCGCTTCAGCAGCATCGTGTAGACCACGACGTAGAAGAGGAGCGCACCGAGCGCGAGGGCGGCCGACAGCCAGTTGATCAGCAGACCGAAGAACAGGGTCGAGACCACCCCGAGGGTGATGCCGAAGACCAGGCACTCGCGGGGACTGACCATGCCGGTCACCAGCGGGCGCTGCGACGTGCGGTCCATCAGCGCGTCGATGTCGCGGTCGATGTACATGTTCAGCGCGTTGGCGCCGCCCGCGGAGAGGTACCCGCCGAAGCAGGTCGCGAGGACCAGCCACAGGGAAGGGACACCTTGCTCGGCGAGGAACATCACCGGCACTGTGGTGATCAGCAGAAGTTCGATGATCCGCGGCTTGGTCAAAGCCACGAAAGCCATGACCCGGGCCCCGAACGGCCGGTGAACGGGGCTCGTCCCGAGCACCCCCGCTGGACGGGATTCGACGGCCGTCACACGCACCCCTGAGAGAGAATCCAGCAAGCTCCGACCCGGACCGTTCACATCGTGAAGGCCGGGTAAAGGCTTGCGCGTACCACGCCACTCTAGACGTTGCACTTACGTGGCCCTGCGCGGGGGTCGCTTCGTGTTGGGCCGATCGGACCGGCCGCCGGCCGCTGACGGACCGTGAACGGATCCGCCGAAGGGCACCCCCGGAGCGCCGGCGCGCACACCCGCGGGCAGGTGAACACGGGCTGCCGACGCGGTGACGGACTGTGGACACTCGAATAGCTGCACGCCGTTGCGGGGGTAGGCTCGGAATCGCGCCGGTGCACCGTTCGTCACCGGGAACAGACATGTGGAGAGGAGCCCTGACCAACGGTGAGCACCAAGCCGACCACCACAGAGCTCGAGTGGACCGAACTGGACCAGCGGGCCGTCGACACCGCCCGCATCCTGGCCGCTGACGCGGTCCAGAAGGTCGGAAACGGCCACCCCGGTACGGCGATGAGCCTGGCCCCCGCCGCGTACACCCTCTTCCAGAAGGTGATGCGGCACGACCCGGCGGACCCCGAGTGGGTGGGCCGCGACCGCTTCGTGCTCTCCGCTGGGCACTCGTCCCTCACCCTTTACACCCAGCTGTACCTCGGCGGGTTCGGGCTGGAGCTGGACGACCTCAAGGCGTTCCGCACCTGGGGCTCCAAGACCCCCGGCCACCCGGAGTACGGCCACACGACCGGCGTCGAGACCACCACCGGCCCCCTCGGCCAGGGCATCGCCAACGCGGTGGGCATGGCCATGGCCTCCCGCTACGAGCGCGGCCTGTTCGACCCCGAGGCCGCCCAGGGCAGCTCCCCGTTCGACCACATGATCTACGCGGTCGCGGGCGACGGCTGCCTCCAGGAGGGCATCTCGCACGAGGCGTCCGCACTGGCCGGCCACCAGAAGCTGGGCAACCTCGTCCTGCTGTGGGACGACAACCACATCTCCATCGAGGGCGACACGGAGACGGCCGTCTCCGAGGACACCCTGAAGCGCTACGAGGCGTACGGCTGGCACGTGCAGCGCGTCGCGCAGCAGGAGAACGGCGACCTCGACCCGAAGGCGCTGTTCGCGGCCCTCCAGGCCGCCAAGGCCGAGACCGGCCGCCCGTCCTTCATCGCGGCCCGCTCGATCATCGCCTGGCCCGCGCCGCACGCCCAGAACACCGAGGCCGCCCACGGCTCCGCGCTCGGAGACGACGAGGTCGCGGCCACCAAGCGCGTCCTCGGCTTCGACCCGGAGCAGGCCTTCGAGGTCTCCGACGAGGTCATCGCCCACACCCGCGCCCTCGGGGACCGCGGCCGCGAGGCCAAGGCCGCCTGGGAGAAGGACTTCTCCGCCTGGCGCACCGCCAACCCGGAGCGCGCCGCCGAGTTCGACCGCATCCAGGCCAACGAGCTGCCCGCGGGCTGGGAGGACGAGCTCCCCGTCTTCGAGGCCGGCAAGGGCGTCGCCACCCGCGCCGCCTCCGGCAAGGTGCTCCAGGCCCTCGGCGCGGTCATCCCGGAGCTGTGGGGCGGCTCGGCCGACCTGGCCGGCTCCAACAACACGACCATCGACAAGGACTCCTCGTTCCTGCCGGTGGGCAACCCGCTGCCGGAGGCCGACCCGTACGGCCGCACCATCCACTTCGGCATCCGCGAGCACGCCATGGCCGCGGCCATGAACGGCATCGCCCTGCACGGCCACACCCGCATCTACGGCGGCACCTTCCTGGTGTTCTCCGACTACATGCGCAACGCCGTCCGCCTGTCCGCGCTGATGCACGTGCCGGTCACCTACGTGTGGACGCACGACTCCATCGGCCTCGGCGAGGACGGCCCGACCCACCAGCCCGTCGAGCACCTCGCCTCGCTGCGCGCCATCCCGGGCCTGAACCTGGTCCGCCCGGCCGACGCGAACGAGACCGCCGTCGCCTGGCGCGAGATCCTGCGCCGTCACACCAAGGTGTTCGGCAAGGGCGCCCCGCACGGTCTGGCGCTGACCCGCCAGGGCGTGCCGACGTACGAGCGCAACGAGGACGCGGCCAAGGGCGGCTACGTCCTGTTCGAGGCCACCGGCGGCGAGCCGCAGGTCGTCCTCATCGGTACCGGCTCCGAGGTGCACCTGGCCGTGGAGGCGCGCGAGCAGCTCCAGGCCGAGGGCATCCCCACCCGGGTGGTCTCGATGCCGTCCGTCGAGTGGTTCGAGGAGCAGGACCAGGCGTACAAGGACAGCGTCCTGCCGCCCTCCGTCAAGGCGCGCGTCGCGGTCGAGGCCGGCATCGGCCTGACCTGGCACCGCTACGTGGGCGACGCGGGCCGGATCGTCTCGCTGGAGCACTTCGGTGCCTCGGCCGACGCGAAGGTGCTGTTCCGCGAGTTCGGCTTCACCCCCGAGCGCGTCGCGGCCGCTGCCCACGAGTCCCTCGCCGCCGCCGCGCGCTGACGCCGGTACAACACCAGTAGGAGATGCAATTCCCATGACAGACGCACTCAAGCGCCTCTCCGACGAGGGCGTGGCGATCTGGCTGGACGACCTGTCCCGCAAGCGCATCACGTCCGGCAACCTGGCGGAGCTCATCGACCAGTCGCACGTGGTCGGTGTCACCACCAACCCGGCGATCTTCCAGAAGGCCATCAGCGGCGGCGAGGGGTACGAGCAGCAGCTCACCGACCTCGCGACCCGCAAGGTGACCGTCGAAGAGGCCCTGCGCATGATCACGACGGCGGACGTCCGCGACGCCGCCGACATCCTGCGCCCGGTCTACGACCGCACGGACGGCCAGGACGGCCGCGTGTCGATCGAGGTCGACCCGCGCCTGGCGCACAACACCCCGGCCACCGTCGCCGAGGCCAAGCAGCTGGCCTGGCTGGTGGACCGCCCGAACACGCTCATCAAGATCCCGGCGACCAAGGCCGGCCTGCCGGCGATCACCGAGGTCATCGGCAAGGGCATCAGCGTCAACGTCACGCTGATCTTCTCGCTGGAGCGCTACCGCGAGGTCATGGACGCGTACCTGGCGGGTCTGGAGAAGGCCAAGGCCGCGGGCCTGGACCTGTCCCTGATCCACTCGGTCGCCTCCTTCTTCGTGTCCCGCGTGGACAGCGAGATCGACAAGCGCCTGGACGCGGTGGGCACGGACGAGGCCAAGGCCCTCAAGGGCAAGGCGGCGCTCGCCAACGCCCGTCTGGCCTACGAGGCCTACGAGGAGGTCTTCTCCTCGGACCGCTGGACCGCCCTGGAGCGGGTCGGCGCCAACAAGCAGCGTCCGCTGTGGGCCTCGACCGGCGTCAAGGACCCGGCGTACAAGGACACCCTGTACGTGGACGACCTGGTCGCCCCGAACACGGTGAACACCATGCCGGAGGCCACCCTGGAGGCCGCGGCCGACCACGGGCAGATCACGGGCGACACCGTGCGCGGCACCTACGAGCAGGCCCGCGCCGAGCTCGATGCGGTCGCGAAGCTGGGCATCTCGTACGACGATGTGGTGCAGCTGCTGGAAGACGAGGGCGTCGAGAAGTTCGCGGTGTCCTGGAACGACCTGCTGAAGTCGACCGAGGCGGAGCTTGAGCGCCTCGCCCCCACGGAGGCCTGAACACTTTGTCTGTTAACGGAGCGAACCCGCTTCGTGACGCACAGGACCGGCGGCTCCCGCGCATCGCGGGGCCGTCCGGCCTGGTCATTTTCGGCGTTACGGGTGACCTGTCGCGCAAGAAGCTGATGCCTGCCGTCTACGACCTGGCCAATCGCGGCCTGCTTCCCCCGGGCTTCTCCCTGATCGGCTTCGCCCGCCGGGAGTGGGAGCACGAGGACTTCGCCACGGAGGTGTACGAGGCCGTCAAGGAGCACTCGCGCACGCCGTTCCGCGAGGAGGTCTGGCAGCAGCTGGTGCAGGGCTGCCGCTTCGTCCAGGGCGACTTCGACGACGACGCGGCCTTCGAGACCCTGAAGGCCACCATCGAGGAGCTGGACAAGGCGCAGGGCACGGGCGGCAACTTCGCCTTCTACCTGTCCGTCCCGCCGAAATTCTTCCCCAAGGTGGTCCAGCAGCTCAAGGACCACGGGCTGGCCCAGAAGGACGGCTCCTGGCGGCGCGCCGTCATCGAGAAGCCCTTCGGACACGACCTGAAGAGCGCGGAAGAGCTCAACAAGGTCGTCCACGAGGTCTTCCCGCGCGACGAGGTCTTCCGGATCGACCACTACCTCGGCAAGGAGACCGTCCAGAACATCCTGGCGCTCCGCTTCGCCAACACCATGTTCGAGCCGATCTGGAACCGGTCGTACGTCGACCACGTGCAGATCACCATGGCCGAGGACATCGGCATCGGCGGCCGGGCCGGCTACTACGACGGCATCGGCGCGGCCCGTGACGTCATCCAGAACCACCTGCTCCAGCTGCTCGCGCTGACCGCGATGGAGGAGCCCGGCTCCTTCCACCCCAAGGCGCTGGTGGCGGAGAAGCTCAAGGTGCTGACCGCCGTGGAGCTGCCGGAGGACCTGGGCAAGCACACCGTGCGCGGCCAGTACTCGGCGGCCTGGCAGGGCGGCGAGAAGGTCGTCGGCTACCTCGAAGAGGACGGCATCGACCCCAAGTCGAAGACCGACACCTACGCGGCCGTCCGCCTGGAGATCAACAACCGCCGCTGGGCGGGCGTCCCGTTCTACCTGCGGACCGGCAAGCGCCTGGGCCGCCGGGTGACCGAGATCGCGGTGGTCTTCAAGCGGGCCCCGTACCTCCCGTTCGAGTCGGGCGCGACCGAGGAGCTGGGGCAGAACGCCCTGGTCATCCGGGTCCAGCCGGACGAGGGCGTGACGGTCCGCTTCGGTTCCAAGGTTCCGGGCACCTCCATGGAGGTCCGGGACGTGACGATGGACTTCGCCTACGGCGAGTCCTTCACGGAGTCGAGCCCCGAGGCGTACGAGCGGCTGATCCTCGACGTGCTCCTCGGCGACGCGAACCTCTTCCCGCGCCACCAGGAAGTGGAGCTGTCCTGGAACATCCTCGACCCGATCGAGGAGTACTGGGACAAGCACGGCAAGCCCGCGCAGTACCCGGCGGGCACCTGGGGACCGGTCGAGGCGGACGAGATGCTCGCACGAGACGGACGGAGCTGGCGCCGGCCATGAAGATCGACCTCACGGAGACCAACTCCAGCAAGATCAATGCCGCGATGGTGCAGGCACGCCGGGACATCGGCACGCCGGCCATCGGCATGGTCCTCACGCTGGTGATCGTGACCGACGAGGAGAACGCGTACGACGCGCTCAAGTCGGCGAACGACGCGTCCCACGAACACCCCTCGCGGATCGTCGTCGTCGTCAAGCGGGTCAGCCGCTCGCCGCGCAGCCGCCGCGACGCCCGTCTCGACGCGGAAGTCCGCGTCGGGGCGGACTCCGGCAGCGGTGAAACGGTTGTGCTCCGCCTGCACGGCGAGCTCGTCGACCACGCGCAGTCGGTGGTCCTCCCGCTGCTCCTGCCGGACGCCCCCGTGGTCGTCTGGTGGCCGGACGGTGCTCCCGCGGACCTGGCGGGCGATCCGCTCGGCACACTGGGGCAGCGCCGGATCACGGACACGTACTCCTGCGAGGAACCGGTCCCGGCCCTCGCCAAGCGGGCCGCGGCGTACGCCCCCGGGGACACGGACCTGTCCTGGACCCGGATCACCCCGTGGCGCTCCATGCTGGCGGCGGCGCTGGACCAGCAGTCGCACTCGGTGCTCTCCGCGACCGTCGAGGGCGAGGACGAGAACCCGAGCTGCGAGCTGCTGGCCATGTGGCTGGCGGACCGGCTCCAGGTCCCCGTCAAGCGCACCCTGTCCTCGGGCCCGGGCCTCACGGCCGTGCGCCTGGAGACCAAGGACGGCGACATCGTCCTGGACCGGGCGGACGGGGCCCTGGCCACGCTGTGCATGCCGGGGCAGCCCGACCGTGCGGTGGCGCTCAAGCGCCGCGAGACCGCCGAGCTCCTGGCGGAGGAACTGCGCCGGCTGGACCCGGACAACACGTACGAGTCCGCACTGAAGTTCGGCGTGGCCAAGCTGGCCCAGGCGGCTCCGGCCGAGCCGAAGCCCAAGGCGAAGGCCGGGTCCGAGCCCGGGTCCGAGCCCGAGGCCGACGCCGGGGCCGGGGCGCCTGCCCCGAAGCCCGCTTCGCCGAAGCCGGCGAAGAAGGCCGCCAAGTAGCACCGGCCCGGGCCCTGCCCGGACCCGCACCCCGGACGCCGGGCGGGGCTGGATCCCCAGCCCCGCCCGGCGTTCTGGGACCGGGGTCCGTACGGGCCCGGGAACGGCACCCACATCCGCACCCGCACAACCTCGAAGGCGGCAGCACATGGGTATGACGACTCCCCAGGTCGTCGTCCACCGGGACAAGGAGCTGATGGCCCAGGCCGCGGCGGCCCGGCTCATCACGAAGATCGTGGACGCGCAGGCGGCCCGCGGCTCCGCGTCCGTGGTCCTCACCGGCGGCCGCAACGGCAACGGGCTGCTGGCGGCCCTCGCCGCCGCCCCGGCCCGGGACGCGGTCGACTGGTCCCGGCTGGACCTGTGGTGGGGCGACGAGCGCTACGTCCCCGCCGACGACCCCGAACGCAACCACGTCCAGGCCCGCGAGGCCCTCCTGGACGCCGTCCCGGTGGATCCCGCGCGCGTGCACGCCATGCCCGCCTCGGACGGCCCGTACGGCGCCGACGTGGACGCGGCGGCCGCGGCGTACGCGGCGGAGCTGGCGAAGGCCGCCGGCCCGGAGGACCACGGCCCCGTCCCCACCTTCGACGTGCTCATGCTGGGCGTGGGCCCGGACACGCACGTGGCGTCCCTGTTCCCCGAGCACCCGGCCGCCCGCGAGGGCGAGCGCACGGTGGTCGGCGTCCACGGCGCCCCGAAGCCCCCGCCCACCCGGATCTCGCTGACCCTCCCGGCCATCCGGGCGGCCCGCGAGGTCTGGCTGCTGGCGGCGGGTGAGGACAAGGCCGGCGCCGTGGCCATCGCCCTCGGCGGCGCGGGCGAGGTCCAGGCCCCGGCGGCGGCCGCCCGCGGCCGGTCCCGCACCCTGTGGCTCCTGGACCGCGCGGCGGCGGCCCGGCTCCCCTTGGACATGTACCCGCCGTCCCAGGCCTGACCCGGCCACGACGCAGAGCGCCCCGCACCTTCCCGGTGCGGGGCGCTCCGTCGTACCGGCGGCTCCGGTCGCCTCAGCCGCGGTCGCGCAGCTTGCGGTACGTGGCCACCAGCGCCTTCGTCGAGGCGTCCAGGCCCGGCACGTCCGCGCCCTCCGTCAGCGCGGGCTCGACGCGCTTGGCGAGCACCTTGCCGAGCTCGACGCCCCACTGGTCGAAGGAGTCGATGTTCCAGACCGCGCCCTGGACGAACACCTTGTGCTCGTACAGGGCGACCAGCTGGCCCAGTACGGACGGGGTGAGGTCGCGGGCCAGGATCGTGGTCGTCGGGTGGTTGCCCTGGAAGGTCTTGTGCGGGACCAGCGACTCCGGGGCGCCCTCCGCCCGGACCTCGTCGGCCGTCTTGCCGAAGGCCAGCGCCTGCGTCTGGGCGAAGAAGTTCGCCATCAGCAGGTCGTGCTGGGCCGCCAGCGCCGGCGGGAGGTCGGCCACCGGGCGGGCGAAGCCGATGAAGTCCGCGGGGATCATCCGGGTGCCCTGGTGGATCAGCTGGTAGTAGGCGTGCTGCCCGTTGGTGCCGGGCGTGCCCCACACCACCGGGCCGGTCTGCCACTGCACCGGATCGCCGTCGCGGTCGACGGACTTGCCGTTGGACTCCATGTCCAGCTGCTGCAAGTACGCGGTGAAGCGCGACAGGTAGTGGCTGTACGGGAGGACGGCGTGCGACTGCGCGTCGAAGAACGCGCTGTACCAGATCCCCAACAGCCCCAGCAGGAGCGGGGCGTTCTCCTCCGGCGGCGCCGTGCGGAAGTGCCGGTCCATGGCGTGGAAGCCGCCGAGCAGCTCGCGGAAGGCGTCCGGGCCGATCGCGATCATCAGGGAGAGCCCGATGGCGGAGTCGAAGGAGTAGCGGCCGCCGACCCAGTCCCAGAACTCGAACATGTTGGCCGGGTCGATGCCGAAGTCCGTGACCTTCTCGGCGTTGGTGGACAGCGCCACGAAGTGCCGTGCCACCGCCTGCTGGTCGCCGCCGAGACCGTCGAGCAGCCAGCCGCGCGCCGAAGTGGCGTTGGTGATGGTCTCGATGGTGGTGAAGGTCTTGGAGGCGATGATGAACAGCGTCCGGGCCGGGTCCAGGTCCCGCAGGGCTTCGTGCAGGTCCGCGCCGTCCACGTTGGAGACGAACCGCAGGGTCAGGCCGCGGTCGGTGAAGGCGCGCAGGGCTTCGTACGCCATCGCCGGACCGAGGTCGGAGCCGCCGATGCCGATGTTGACGACGTTCGTGATGCGCTCGCCGGTGAAGCCGGTCCACTCCCCCGACCGGACGCGGTCGGCGAAGGCCGCCATCTTGTCGAGGACGGCGTGGACGCCGGGGACCACGTCCTCCCCGTCCACCTCGACGACCGTGCCCTTCGGCGCCCGCAGGGCGGTGTGCAGGACGGCCCGGTCCTCCGTCGTGTTGATCTTCTCTCCGCGGAACATCGCCTCGCGCAGCTCCGCCACCCCGGTGGCCTGCGCCAGCTCGCGCAGCAGGGTCAGCGTCTCGTCGGTCACGAGGTGCTTCGAGTAGTCGATGTGCAGGTCCCCGACCTGCAGGGTGTATCCGGTGCCGCGGCCCGGGTGAGCCTCGAACAGCTCCCGCAGATGCGTCTGCCCGAACTCCTCCCGGTGCTTGCCCAGTGCGTGCCACTGCGGCGTCCGGTCGAGCTTCGTACGTCCCTCTGCGTCCATCTCCGACATCAACCCACTTCTTCCGTCCTGTCGTGCCCCGCCGGGCTCCAACTTAAAGGATCGGAAGGCGCTGCGGCGTACCGGCGCAATCGGCGCGCTCCTCCACAAAAAAGGCCCGGCCCCGCAGGAAGGGCTTTCCTGCGGGGCCGGGCCCCAAGTCATGTGCGCGCCGGGTGGATTCAGATCTCGCCGCGGAGCTTGGCGAGGGCCTCCGCGAGGATCGCCTCGCCGTCGGCGTCCGTACGACGCTCCCGTACGTACGCCAAGTGGGTCTTGTAGGGCTCGGTGCGGGGCGGTGCCGGGGGGTTGTCCCGGTCCTGACCGGCCGGGAACCCGCAGCGCGGGCAGTCCCAGTTGTCCGGCACCTGTGCGTCGCTGGCGAAACTGGGCTGCGTCTCGTGCCCGTTCGAGCACCAGAAGGAGATGCGCAGGCGGGGCGCGGACTCGCCGCGCTCGGCCTCACCCATCGGCCCCGCTCCGACCCGGCTACCACGGATCGCGTTGCCACTTGCCACGGTCGTAACTCCCTGCGTGATGGTGCCGCAAAGCGTGAGTGGAAAATGTCCGCTGCGGGCGCCTGGGTCTACGTACGGCCCAACTCGCTTGCAGCGAACGGAGGGACCGACCCCGCAGAGGCGGGAAGCAGAGTTACTCGTTCCGCGACCGGGCGCCGAACCTCATGATAGGCCGGGCGGAGCCGACCGGTCCGCCGGAATGGCCAGAACGGTCAGCTGCTCGACTTCATCAGCAGGCCCAGCGCCAGGATGCACGCGAACCACAGCAGACCGATGACGACGGTGATCCGGTCCAGGTTCCGCTCGGCGACGGACGAACCGCCGACCGACGACTGCATGCCTCCACCGAACATGTCGGAAAGGCCGCCGCCCTTGCCCTTGTGCATCAGCACGAGCAGCATCAGCAGGGCACTGAAGACGATCAGGGCGATCGAGAACCCCATAATCACGGCTGATTCCTACTTTCTGGCTTCTCTGGCTTTCCGGCAGTGCCGGGAAGTGCGCGGGGGCCAGTGGCTGGTGGTTCAGCCTCCTGGCCCCCGCAAGGGTACGACGGATCCGCCCTACCGCATACTCACTGGTCGCGGAAGCGGACGATCTTGACGAACTCGTCCACGTCCAGCGCCGCGCCGCCGATCAGGGCGCCGTCGACATCGGGCTGGGCCATGATCGCCGCGATGTTGCCGGACTTGACCGAGCCGCCGTACTGGATGCGGACCTTGTCGGCCAGCTCCTGGGAGTACAGCTCGGCGAGGCGGCCGCGGATCGCCCCGCAGACCTCCTGGGCGTCCTCGGGGGTGGCGACCTCGCCGGTGCCGATGGCCCAGACGGGCTCGTACGCGATCACGATGGACTCGACCTGCTCGGCCGGGACGTCCTTGAGGCCGCCGTCGACCTGGGCCAGCGTGTGCGGGACCTGCTGGCCGGCCTTGCGGACGTCCAGGCCCTCGCCGACGCACAGGATCGGGGTGATCCCGTGCCGGTAGGCGGCCTTGACCTTGGCGTTGCAGACCTCGTCGTTCTCGGCGTGGTACTGGCGGCGCTCGCTGTGGCCGACGGCCACGAAGGTGCACTTCAGCTTCGACAGCATGGAGCCGGAGATCTCGCCGGTGTAGGCACCGGAGTCCTGCGCCGAGAGGTCCTGGGCGCCGTACTTGATCTTCAGCTTGTCGCCGTCGACCAGCGTCTGGACCGAGCGCAGGTCGGTGAAGGGCGGCAGGACGGCGACGTCGACGGCGTCGTAGTCCTTGTCGGCGAGCGCGAAGGCGAGCTTCTGGACGTGGGCGATGGCCTCGAGGTGGTTGAGGTTCATCTTCCAGTTGCCCGCCATGAGCGGGGTGCGGGTGTCAGCAGACATGGGGGTTCAGCCCTCCAGGGCGGCGAGACCGGGGAGCGTCTTGCCCTCGAGGTATTCGAGGGAGGCGCCGCCACCGGTGGAAATGTGGCCGAATGCGTTCTCGTCGAAGCCCAGGATGCGGACCGCGGCAGCGCTGTCGCCACCGCCGACGACGGTGAAGGCGCTGCTGTCGACGAGGGCCTGCGCGATGGCGGTGGTACCGCCCGCGTAGTCGGGGTGCTCGAAGACGCCGACCGGACCGTTCCAGAAGACGGTCTTGGCGTCGGCGATCTTGGACGCGTAGAGCTCGCGCGTCTTGGGACCGATGTCGAGGCCTTCCTTGGTCTCCGGGATCGCGTCGGCGGCGACGGTCTCGAAGTCGGCGGGGGCCTTGGTCTTCAGGTCCGGGAAGTCGGAGGAGACCAGGACGTCGACCGGCAGGACCAGCTCGACGCCGGTGTCCTCGGCGCGCTTCATGTACTCCTTGACGACGTCCACCTGGTCCTTCTGGAGCAGGGAGATGCCGACCTCGTGACCCTGGGCGTGGAGGAAGGTGTACGCCATGCCGCCGCCGATGAGGATGCGGTCGGCCTTGCCGAGCAGCTGGTCGATGACGGCGAGCTTGTCGGAGACCTTGGCGCCGCCGAGCACGACCACGTACGGGCGCTCGACCTCGTCGGTCAGCTTCTTCAGGACGCCGACCTCGGTGGCGATGAGGTAGCCGGCCACGTGCGGCAGGCGCGCGGGCAGGTCGAAGACCGAGGCGTGCTTGCGGTGCACGGCGCCGAAGCCGTCACCGACGTAGACGTCGGCCAGCTCGGCGAGCTGGTCGGCGAAGGCGCCGCGCTCGGCGTCGTCCTTCGAGGTCTCGCCCGCGTTGAAGCGCAGGTTCTCGATGACGGCGACCTGGCCGTCGGTGAGGGCCGCGACGGTCTCCTTGGCGGAGGAGCCGACGGTGTCGGTGGCGAACGCGACGTCCGCGCCGAGCAGCTCGCCGAGCCGCGCGGCGGCGGGGGCGAGGGAGAACTCCGGCTCCACGCCCGTGCCCTTGGGGCGGCCGAGGTGCGAGGCGACGACCACGCGGGCGCCGGCTTCGGCGAGCTTCGCGATGGTCGGCTGGACGGCGCGGATGCGGCCGTCGTCGGTGATGGTGGTGGTGCCCTTCGCGAACGGGACGTTGAGGTCCGCGCGGACGAAGACCCGCTTGCCCTTGACGCCCTCGGCGAGCAGTTCGTCGATCGTCTTCATGTGGTTCCTACTCCTTGTCAGCCCTTCACCCTAGGGCGAGGAAGGGAGAACGAGACAAGCCACAGGGCCCGTGCGGCGCTTCGTCGCGCTGCCCGGACCCTGTGCTCACATCCTGGTGCCTTGCCTTAGACCTCGTGTACAGGAAGCCGGAAGGCCTTAGAGCTGGCCACCGACGAAGACCGTGAGGTCGACGAGACGGTTGGAGTAGCCCCACTCGTTGTCGTACCAGCCGATGACCTTGACGTTCTTGCCCTGGACCATGGTCAGGGAGGAGTCGAAGGTGCAGGAGGCGGGCCAGTTCACGATGTCGGAGGAGACGATCGCGTCCTCGGTGTAGTCGAGGATGCCCTTCAGCTGGCCCTCGGCGGCCTTCTGGAAGGCGTTGTTGACCTCGTCCTTGGTCACCTCGCGCTCCAGCTCGATGACCAGGTCGGTCACGGAACCGGTCGGGACCGGGACGCGCATCGCGATGCCGTCGAGCTTGCCCGCCAGCTCCGGGATCACCAGCGCGGTGGCCTTGGCGGCACCGGTGGTGGTCGGGATGATGTTCTCGGCGGCGGCGCGGGCGCGGCGCAGGTCCGAGTGCGGGAAGTCCAGGATCCGCTGGTCGTTCGTGTAGGCGTGGACCGTCGTCATCATGCCCTTGACGATGCCGAAGTTCTCCAGGAGGACCTTGGCCATCGGCGCCACGCAGTTGGTGGTGCAGGAGGCGTTGGAGATGACGTGGTGGCTGGCCGCGTCGTACTTGTCCTGGTTGACGCCCATCACGATCGTGATGTCCTCGTCCTTGGCCGGAGCCGAGATGAGGACCTTCTTCGCGCCGGCGGCGATGTGCTTGGCGGCGTCGGCCTTCTTGGTGAAGATGCCGGTCGACTCGATGACGATGTCGGCGCCCAGCTCGCCCCAGGGCAGGTTCGCGGGGTCACGCTCGGCAAAGGTCTTGAAGGTGTTGCCGTCGACGGTGATGGTGTCGTCGGTGTGGGAGACCTCGGCCTTGAGGCGGCCCAGAATGGTGTCGTACTTGAGCAGGTGCACCAGAGTGGCGTTGTCAGTCAGGTCGTTGACACCGACGATCTCGATGTCCGCTCCCTGCTCAAGGAGCGCCCGGAAGTAGTTGCGGCCAATGCGGCCAAAACCGTTGATGCCTACGCGGATCGTCACGAACCGATCTCCTCGTTGGTGCGCCGGTAAGTGCGCCGGCGAGCTGTATGGGATGTCCCCGACCGCTTACGACCCTACCTCTCCGTGAGCTTCGGAGTGACATCGGCCGGGGCCTGACACTCCCCCTACTTCGCGGGGGGACCACCTCCGAAGCCCGTTCCGGGCGTGCCGGCACGGGACTTCGGGGACCTTGGGCCCGTCACTCAGGGTGAGTGACGGGCGGGCCGCTGATCAGCGGCTCAGGGACTTGAGCGCCTTACCGACGAGTAGGGCACGGTCTCCGGCGGCCGGCAGGTGCTCCAGCCCGAAGCCCAGGAGGACCGTGTCACGCGTAGTGACCGACGCGTAGGACTTGAACAGCTCCCCCGACCGGGACCAGTCGCCCGGAACTTCGGGACTTCCGGCAGGTGCGCCCTGTGCGGTCCAGGCGCCCAGGCCGCTCTCGAAGCCCTCCGCAGCCTGGTCGGTTCCGCCCACGCTCAGCCGCGCCTCGTCCGCGAACACCCCGCGGCCGCCCGAGCCCGGGTCGGTGATGGAGGAGAGCGAGACCTCGATCGTCTTGCCCGCGTAGGCGCTCAGGTCGAAAGAGACCTGCTTCCAGCCGCCGGAGGAACCGGTGAAGCTGTTCCAGGTGCCGCTGGTGCCCTGCGCCGTGCAGCCGCCGGCGCCCAGGGTGAGGTAGCGGCCCAGGAACGGGTGGCCGTTGAGGAAGAACCCGGCCGCGCACTCCTCGGGGACGGCCGAGCTGGTCAGGCCGGAGGCTTCGGGCAGCGTGGTCCAGTCGTCGCCGCCCGCCGTACGGGCCTCCAGCACGGCGTGGTCGTAGCCCTCCTCGGTGTTCCAGCTCAGGGCCGTCTTGAGCTGCGGCCTGTCGGCGGCGGTGACCCCGGTGAGGTCGATCGTGCGGGTCAGCCGCTTCCAGTCGTCGTCCTGGTGGAGGGCCGAGGCCATCTGGGACCCGGCGTACGGGGCGTACGGGTTCACGACCCCCGCGTAACTGCCCGCCTGGGCGCTCTTGAACTGCGGGAACAGCTCGGGAGCCAGGGTCTCGGAGGTCACGGTGTAGGAGCCGGGGGCGTTCAGCGGGTTGCCCGCCGCGTCGCCGAGGCCGCCCCGGGCCCCGGCGAGGGTGCCCGCGCCGGTGAAGCCGGTGGCTCCGCTGCCGCTCGTACGGCCGTAGGCGCCGAGCCAGTACTGGCTGAAGTCGTTGGTCACGGCGCGGCCGACCTGGGCGTTGCCGCCCGCCAGCTCACCGGCCTCGATCAGCTTGCCGCCCTCGTTCAGGAAGTCGCGCACCGCGAGCTGGGTGTCACCGCCGGGGGTCCTGCCCCCCGTGTAGTGGACGGCGGTGCGGAAGTGGGACAGCGTCCCGAGGTGGTGCGGCACGCCCTGGGCCGCGACGTCCCAGACCGCGGCGGACCGTCCGTTGGCGCGCAGGGCGTCCACGTAGGTCTGCGCGTGCTGGGCCGGGGCCCCTTCCTCGGCGATCACCAGCACGTCCGCGCGCGGCCGTTCGGCCACGGTGTAGGTGAAGTGCTCGCTGGAGACCTGCTTGCCGGAGCGGTCGCGGCCGGTGAACCAGACCTCGACCCTGTCGCCGGGCCGGGCGCCGTCCACCTCGGCGCGGTACTCGTCGAACCAGTTGTTGTCCTCGCCGCCGTAGACGTCGCCGCCCTTCCAGGCCTTGAGGTCCTCGTCGTGCGTGCGGCCGCCGTTGATGCGGTAGTTGAGCTCCTTGTCCCGCAGGGACTTGCGGGCCGTGACGGCGACCTCCTGGTCCTCGCCGCGGGCGGCGTAGGAGGTGGTGAACGGGTCCAGGGTGAAGTCCGGGGCGCTCAGGCCCACGGAGGAGACGGGCCGGTCCGGGCGGGCGGCGCTCTCGCCGACGGACAGCGCGAAGGGGACGTTCTTGGCGAACTCCGCCTGGATGAGCGACTCGTCGTCCGGGAAGTGGAAGCCGGAGGCGCAGTCCTCGGGCTTCCACCGGTCGTCCGGGACGCTCTCGGAGGCCGTCTGGCAGGTGGTCATCTCCGGCGTGAACATCATGATGCCGTTCACGTTCGAGGCGTGTCCGTCGGCCTCGCCGTTGGTGGTGTAGAGCTCGGAGGAGACCTGCGGGTAGTAGCCGGGGACCGCCGGGTTCTCCGGGGTGCCGGTGAGGGTCTTGTAGGCGATGTCGTCGGGGGTCGGGGTGGCCACCTGCCAGCCCACGCCGTAGAGCAGCAGTTCCGCGGCGGAGTGGTAGTTGATGGCGTACTCGAAGCCGATCCGCTTCTGGAAGCGGTCGAGGGCGACGGTCTCCGGCTCGGACTGGGCCTTGGGGCCGCGGTAGGTGTCGCTGGCGGAGTTGGGGGAGGAACCCTCGTTGTCGTAGGCCCACTTGTAGGCGAAGTTCCGGTTGAGGTCGACCCCGTCCGCGGAGGTGGTCTTCCCGTCCGCGTCGTTGTCGCGCAGGTTCTTGCGCCACAGCCGGCGGCCGTCGGGGGCGTGCGTGTAGTCGTACCCGTCCGGGTTGGCGGAGAGCAGGAACCACAGCTCGGTGGAGTCCACCAGCTCGGTGATGCGCCGGTCCTTGCCGTAGTTGTCGAGCGTGTGGTGCATCAGCCGACGGGTCATCTCCGGGGTGATCCACTCCCGGGCGTGCTGGTTCGACATGTACAGCACGGACGGCTTGTCGCCGTCCGCGGTCTTCCTGGCGTTCTTGCTGACCTTCAGGGCGAGGATGTCCTTGCCCTGGACGGTCTTGCCGATGGAGACGACCTTGGTGAGCGCGGGGTGGGACCCGGCCGTCCGCAGGATCTCCTCCTGGAGACCTCCCTTGCCACTGTAGGGACGGAAGACCCCGTCGCCCACCGCACCGGAACGGGCCGCGGCATTGGCCGGGACCTTGCGTTCGGCGAGCGCGATGCCCTGGGCCGCGAGGTCCCCGGCCTGGGCGCCGGTGAGGAAGAGCTCGACCCGGGCGGTGCCGGTCTCGGGGGCCCGCTCGGAGAGCTCGTGGGCGTCCTGTCCGGCGGCGAGGACGAGCGGGACCTGTTCCTTCGTGATGTCGGCCTCGTAGACCCGCACCTCATCGGCGCCCGGGGCTCCGGTGGGGCCTGCGGAGGCGGGCTGGGGCTGGGCCGCGGCGGGTAGTGCGGCGAGCGTGGTTCCGAAGACGAGTGCGCTTGCGGCGAGGATCGATCTCGCGCGGTGCCTCATGTGCCCCCCTGGGCGTCGTCTGCCACCAAAGCGTGCGGACGCCAGGCTCACGACCAGCCCATGCTCATGTCAATGGGCCCTCCGGGTGATACAGCCGGAAAAGGGCCCGCACGGACGAACGTGCGGGCCCTTTTCCGGCCGTACGGGGGAACGGGTCAGCCGGCCATGTTGTCGGCCATTTCCTCGCTGAGGTCGAGGTTCGACTCGGTGCCCGGGATGCCGAGGTCCTGGGCCCGCTTGTCCGCCATCGCCAGCAGGCGGCGGATGCGGCCCGCGACCGCGTCCTTGGTCAGCGGCGGGTCGGCGAGCGCGCCCAGCTCCTCCAGGGAGGCCTGCTTGTGCTCCATGCGCAGCCGGCCGGCCGCGGCGAGGTGCTCGGGGACCTCCTCGCCGAGGATCTCCAGCGCACGCTGCACGCGGGCTCCCGCGGCCACGGCGGCCCGTGCCGAGCGGCGCAGGTTGGCGTCGTCGAAGTTGGCGAGGCGGTTGGCGGTGGCGCGCACCTCGCGCCGCATCCGCCGCTCCTCCCAGGCCAGCACCGACTCGTGCGCGCCGAGCCGGGTCAGCAGGGCGCCGATCGCGTCCCCGTCGCGGACCACGACCCGGTCCACCCCGCGCACCTCGCGCGCCTTGGCGGCGATGGAGAGCCTGCGGGCGGCGCCCACCAGGGCCAGGGCGGCCTCCGGGCCGGGGCAGGTGACCTCCAGGGAGGAGGACCGGCCCGGTTCGGTGAGCGAGCCGTGGGCCAGGAAGGCACCGCGCCAGGCCGCCTCGGCATCGCAGGTGGCCCCGGAGACCACCTGCGGGGGAAGACCCCGGATGGGGCGTCCGCGGCCGTCCACGAGGCCCGTCTGGCGGGCCAGCTGGTCACCGCCGGCCACCACCCGGACGACGTACCGGCTGCCGCGGCGCAGTCCGCCGGGGGCCATGACCACGAGGTCCGAGGAATGGCCGAAGATCTCCAGGATGTCCTTGCGCAGGCGCCGCGCCGCGATCCCCGTGTCCAGCTCCGCCTCGATGACGATGCGGCCGCTCACCAGGTGCAGGCCTCCCGCGAACCGAAGGATCGCCGAGACCTCCGCCTTCCTGCAGCAGGTCCGGGTGACCGGGAGGCGCGAGATCTCGTCCTTCACCGCGGGCGTCATCGCCATGGGCCGATCCTTCCATGCATCCGAAAAATACGGTCGTACGCGGCTGCAAGCAGCTCCGGATCATGCTTCGGAGAGCCGTCTTCCCTGGCCACCGGCGCCAGCTCGACCGCGGCACCGAAGCGTTTTGCGGCATCGGCAAGGGACTCGCGGTCGGGCACGGCGGCCTCGTCGGCCAACACCACGTCCAGGGCGAGTTTAGGGGCGTGTCGGGCCAAAACCTCCAAATGACGCTGCGGAGAGAAGCCCTCTGTTTCACCGGGCTGCGGTGCGAGGTTCAGCGAGAGGACCCGCCGGGCCTTCGTCTCGACCAGTGCGTCGAGCAGTTCCGGCACCAGGAGGTGCGGGATGACGGAGGAGAACCAGGACCCGGGGCCGAGCACGACCCAGTCGGCGTCCAGGACTGCCGCGACGGCCTCCGGCACGGCGGGCGGGTCGCTCGGCACCACCTGCACGGAGAGCACCTCGCCGGGGGTCAGGGCCACCGTGGCCTGCCCGCGCACGGTGTCCACCTCCTCCGGGCGGGCCGGGTCGTGGCCCTTGACCAGGGCCTGGAGCTCCAGCGGCACCGCCGACATCGGCAGGACCCGGCCCTGCGCGCCGAGCAGCGTGCCGACCAGGTCGAGGGCCTGGACGGGGTCGCCGAGCTGTTCCCACAGGGCGACGATCAGCAGGTTGCCGACGGCGTGCCCGTGCAGGTCGCCCTGGGACTGGAAGCGGTGCTGGATGACGCGGGCCCAGGTCTGGCCCCAGTCGTCGTCCCCGCACAGCGCGGCCAGCGCCTTGCGCAGGTCGCCGGGCGGCAGGACGCCGAGCTCCTCGCGGAGGCGGCCGCTGGAGCCGCCGTCGTCGGCGACGGTGACCACGGCGGTCAGGTCACCGGTGATCCGGCGCAGCGCGGCGAGGGAGGCCGACAGGCCCTGTCCGCCGCCGAGCGCGACCACCTTGGGCGCGGCGCCGCGCCTGCGGCCGGAGCGGCCCACGCCGACCTCGCCCCGTCCCGGGGTGAGGCGGCGCAGGCGGCTCAGCCGCGGGGTCCGTGCGGTCACTCGCGCCCCATGTCCCGGTGGACGACGACGGTCTCGACTCCTTCGGAGGCAAGGCGGGCGGCGAGCTTCTCGGACATGGCCACGCTGCGGTGCTTGCCGCCCGTGCACCCGACCGCGATGGTCACGTAGCGCTTGCCCTCGCGGCGGTAGCCGGTGGCGATCAGCTGGAGCAGCTCGGTGTAGCGGTCGAGGAACTCCTTGGCGCCGGGCTGGCTGAACACGTAGCCCGACACCTCCTCGTTGAGCCCGGTGAAGGGCCGCAGCTCCGGCACCCAGTGCGGGTTGGGGATGAAGCGGCAGTCGACGACGAGGTCGGCGTCGACGGGGAGGCCGTACTTGTAGCCGAAGGACATGACGGTGGCCCGCAGCTCGGGCTCCTCGTCGCCGGCGAACTGGGCGTCCATCTTGGCGCGCAGCTCGTGCACGTTCAGGCTGGAGGTGTCGATCACCAGGTCGGCGTCCCCGCGCAGCTCGCGCAGCAGGTCGCGCTCGGCGGCGATGCCGTCGGTGATGCGGCCGTCACCCTGGAGCGGGTGCGGACGGCGGACCGACTCGAAGCGGCGCACCAGGGCGTCGTCGGAGGACTCCAGGAAGACGATGCGCCGGGTGACGCCGCGGCTGTCGAGGTCGGCGAGGGATTCCCGCAGGGCGTCGAAGAACTGCCGGCCGCGGACGTCGACGACGACGGCGATCCGCGCCACGTTGCCCTGGGAACGGGCACCGAGCTCCACCATGGTGGGGATCAGCGCGGGCGGGAGGTTGTCGACGACGAACCAGCCGAGGTCCTCCAGACACTTGGCCGCCGTACTGCGGCCCGCCCCGGACATTCCGGAGATGATCACCAGCTCGGGGATGGCCGCCTCGGCGGTATCTCCGGGCTCCACTGTCGTGCCCGTACTCACCTGTGCTCCGTCTCGGTCGTGCGTGTTCGTGCGATCGGACTCGTGCTCGGTCATTGCTCGGTCCCCCGTTCGGACGCTGCTCCCGCGGGTGCGGGAGTCTCATCCTCAATGATCTCTCCTGTGGCCGTGTTGACCGCAGGACCAGCGGGAACCGCCTGGGCGAGGGCCGCGGCCACGGTCTCGGCCGTCTTGCGCCCTATGCCCGGGACCTCGCAGATCTGGTCGATTGTCGCCTGTCTCAGCTTCTTCACCGAACCGAAGTGCTTCACCAGGGCCTGCTTGCGGCTCTCCCCGAGGCCGGGCACCTCGTCCAGCGGTCCGGATTTCAGGCGCTTGCCGCGCTTGTTGCGCTGGTACTGGATGGCGAAGCGGTGGGCTTCGTCACGGACCCGCTGGAGCAGGTAGAGGCCCTCGCTGGTGCGGGGCAGCACGACCGGGTCGTCCTCGCCGGGCAGCCAGACCTCCTCCAGCCGCTTGGCGAGGCCGCACACGGCCACGTCGTCGATGCCGAGCTCCTCCAGGGCCCGCTTGGCGGCGGCGACCTGCGGCTGCCCGCCGTCGACGACGACGAGCTGCGGCGGGTACGCGAAGCGCCGGGGCCGCCCGTCGTCCTCGGCGAGCGGGTCCTCCACGACGGGGCCGGCGGCGCCGACAGCGCCGACAGCGCTGTCAACGCCTTCTTCGGGGGACCACTCCCCCGTCTTCAGCTTCTCCTGGAGGTACCGGCGGAAGCGCCGCGAGACCACCTCGTGCATGGAGCGGACGTCGTCCTGCCCCTCGAAGGTCTTGATCTGGAAGCGCCGGTACTCGCTCTTGCGTGCGAGGCCGTCCTCGAAGACCACCATCGAGGCCACCACGTCGTCGCCCTGGAGGTGGGAGATGTCGAAGCACTCGATGCGCAGCGGGGCCCCGTCCAGCTCCAGGGCCTCGGCGATCTCCTCCAGGGCCCGGGAGCGGGTGGTCAGGTCGCTGGCGCGCTTGGTCTTGTGCAGGGCGAGGGACTGCAGCGCGTTGCGGTGGACCGTCTCCATGAGGGCCTTCTTGTCGCCGCGCTGCGGGATCCGCAGGCTGACCTGGGACCCGCGGCGCTCGGCGAGCCACAGGCTCAGGGCCGGGGTGTCCTCGGGGAGCGCCGGGACCAGCACCTCCTTGGGCACGGCCTCGCCCTTCTCCTCCCCGTAGAGCTGCTGGAGCGCGTGCTCGACGAGCCCGGCCGTGTCGACGGCCTCGACCTTGTCGGTGACCCAGCCGCGCTGGCCGCGGACCCGGCCGCCGCGTACGTGGAAGATCTGCACGGCGGCTTCGAGCTCGTCCTCGGCGACCGCGATCAGGTCGGCGTCGGTGGCGTCGGCGAGCACCACGGCGTTCTTCTCCATGGCCCGGCGCAGCGCCCCTATGTCGTCGCGCAGCCGGGCGGCCTTCTCGTACTCCATCTCCTCGGCGGCCTCCTGCATCTGCTGTTCGAGGCGGGAGAGGTAGGTGCCGGTGCGGCCGGCCATGAAGTCGCAGAAGTCCTCGGCCAGTTCGCGGTGCTCTTCGGGGGTGACCCGGCCGACGCAGGGCGCGGAGCACTTGCCGATGTAGCCGAGCAGGCAGGGGCGGCCGATCTGGGCGGAGCGCTTGAACACCCCGGCGGAGCAGGTCCGTACCGGGAACACCCGGAGCATCAGGTCGACGGTCTCGCGGATGGCCCAGGCGTGGCCGTAGGGGCCGAAGTAGCGCACGCCCTTCTTCTTCGGGCCGCGCATGACCTGGACGCGGGGGTACTGCTCGTTCATGGTGACGGCGAGCGAGGGGTAGCTCTTGTCGTCGCGGTACTTGACGTTGAACCGGGGGTCGTACTCCTTGATCCAGGAGTACTCCAGCTGGAGCGCCTCGACCTCGGTGGACACCACGGTCCATTCGACGGAGGCGGCGGTGGTGACCATCGTGGCGGTACGGGGATGCAGTCCGGCGACGTCCTGGAAGTAGCTGGCCAGGCGTTGGCGCAGGCTCTTGGCCTTCCCGACGTAGATCACGCGGCGGTGCTCGTCGCGGAACCGGTAGACCCCCGGGGAGTCGGGGACCTGTCCCGGCTTGGGGCGGTAGCTGGAAGGGTCGGCCATGTCGACCACCCTACTTGCGCGGGCCGACAACCGGCCGTACCCCCGGCGGGCGCAGGGCCCGGCTCCTGGCGGGGAGCCGGGCCCTGCGCGGAGCCGGGGCGGCGGGTCGGACCACGGCGGCTGCGCGGCGGGTCCGACCACGGCGGCTGCGCGGCGGCGGATCAGGCCTCGGCGGCCCTGCGGGTCAGGCCGCGGCGGCGGCGCAGGGCCAGCAGGCGGGCACCGGCCAGGGCGAGCGCCCCCGCCCCGCCTGCGAGCAGGCCCGCCGGGGTCCCGGATTCCCGGGGGCCGGGCTGCGCGAAGCCCCCGGCCACGCCCTGGCGGGCGTACGCCGAGCCGGGGAGCTTGTCCCCGTACTCCTTGGTCACGCGCAGGCGGTACGCGGCGAGGGTGGTGCCCCCGGCGCCCACGGCCCGCACCGCGTCCTCGTCCAGGGGCAGCACCTCGGCGTCCCCGGCGACGTACCAGGCGTCGATCTGGGGCTCCCGGAAGACGGTCCCGCCGGGCAGCTTGGCGGCGCCGAGCTGCGCGTAGCGGAACTCGTCGTCCCCGGTGGCGATGTTCACGACCTGCCAGCCGGACCCGGTCCGCGCGGTCCACAGCGCGGCCTGCTGGCCGTCGGAGGAGACCGCCTTGCTGGCGAGGAACTCCAGCCGGGCGACGCTCGCCCCGGCCCTGCCCGCGACGAAGTCCGGGGAGAGGTGGTGCACCGGGACGGCCTCGCCCTCGATGCGGGGCTGCGCCGCGGTGAGGGAGACCTTGCCCTCCCGGGCGAAGAACCGGGCGAGGGTGGCCAGGGTGTCCGGGGCTGCGGCGGCCCCGGCGGCGGCCGCCCGGGCCTCGGCGGTGGCGGCCTCGGGCCGGGGTGCCGGAGCCGCTGCGGCGGCGGAGGCCTGCGGAGCGGGGCCGAGCAGGACGGCGGCGGCGAGGACCGCGGCCGCGGCGGTGGCGCGCGGGGTCATGGCGGTCACGCCCCTATCCGGTAGAGGGAGTGGGTCCAGGAGAAGGTGCTGTTGTCGACGTACCAGGCGTGGGAGGCCCAGTTGTAGCGGTCGCTGGAGGGCCAGGGGTCGCCCCAGTAGACCCAGCTGTTGGCGGTGTCGTAGCCGTAGATGACGTGCATGTGGCCGCCGCCGTTCGCCCACTGGATGCGGGTCTCGACCGGACGGTTGGCGTTGATCTCGGTCTGGACGGTGGAGTACTGGAGCCAGCCGTTCACGTAGGAGCCGGAGTTGACTCCGGCCCAGCGCAGGCCGGTCTGGACGTTGCCGAGGGTGGCCTGGTTGTTGGGGCAGTCGTAGCCCTGCTGGCGGTTGAAGGCGGCGTTGCAGAACTGGTTCTGGCTGTAGTTGCGGCCGAACCAGGTGGCGATGGTGTTGCCGCCCGCGGCCCAGCACCAGTTGGTCTTCTGCTGCGCCTGCATGGTGATGTTCAGGCGCTTGGAGGCGAGGGCCGCGCTCACGGTGTCCGGGCCGGCCTCGGCGGCGGTGGCGGTGCCGGCGGTGGACAGGGCCATGAGCAGGGCGGTGAGGAAGGCGGCCAGGGAAAGCCGCCGGTTTCGGTTGCGCATCGCGTTCCTCCCGAGGTGGGGAGTGGGGGGGGTGGAGGAGCGCGTCCGGACGCTGTGGAGGAGCATCAGGGTGTTGTCGCGATCAGGTCAACACGCTTCAATACGCGGTGACATCGCAGTGTGAACGGTGGGGACTGCGGTGTGAACGGTGGCTGCGGTTCCACCTGGTCTCCCGTCCGCCGGCGCGTTCCCCCTGCTCCGGCGCGAGTGAACGTTCACAGAGGAGGCTCCATGGGGACGGCCGGGGAAACGGCGGGTACGGCGGAGTTCGGCCAACTGCTCCGCGGCGGCCCCTTCCACCTGGCCCTGCGGGCCGCCCTGGCCGCCCGCGGGCTCCCCCTGCACCGGGTGCAGCACCGCCTGGCGGCCCGCGGCATCAAGGTCGGGGTCACCAGCCTCAGCTACTGGCAGCAGGGGGCCCGGCGGCCCCGCCACGCGGAGTCGCTCCGGGCCGTCCGCGCCCTGGAGGAGATCCTGGAACTGCCGGACGGGGCCCTGCTGCGCCTGCTGAGCACCCCCGGGCCCGGCACCGGACCCACCCGCCCTCCGGGCCGCTCCTACCGGGCCCTGGTGGACGCGGGCGCGGCGGTGGAACGGCTGCTGGAGTCGATGGACCTCCCGCCGGACGGCGGCCTGCACTCGGTGGGCCACCACGAACGGGTCCGCATCGGCCCCGCGGGCGAACTGCGCGGGCGCGACTCCCAGCAGATCGTGCGCGCGCACCGCGACGGCGTCGACCGCTACCTCGCCGTCCACCACGGCGACCCGGGCTGCGACCCGTCCCGGGTGGAGGTGACGGCGTACGAGAACTGCCGCACGGGCCGGGTCCGGTGGCACCCCGAGGCGGGGCTGGTGGTCGCCGAGCTGCTCTTCGACGCCCGGCTGCGGCGCGGCGACACGTACGTGTTCGGCTACCGCGTCGAGGACGGCACGGGCGCGCGCAGCACCGAGTACGTGCGCGGTTTCAACTACGCGGGCGGCCAGTACATGCTCCAGGTCCGCTTCGACGAGGCCGCGCTGCCGGTGCGCTGCCTGCGGTTCGCCCGCAGCGGCCCCGGGGCCCCGCGCACCGGCCTGGCGGACCTGACCCCGAGCGGCCGGCACCGGGCGGTGCACCTGGTGGAACGCGAGGTGCGGCGCGGGCTCCTGGGCATCGCCTGGGACTGGGCCTGAGCGTCAGCCCGCGACGAGGTTGCCGTTCTCGGCGCGGACCGGGACGGCGGGCAGCGGGTCGGTGGCCGGTCCGCGCAGCACCTTGCCGGTGCTCACGTCGAAGCGGCTGCCGTGGCAGGGGCAGTTCCCCTCACCTTCGACGATCTTGTCCAGGACGCAGCCGGCGTGCGTGCACTGGGCGCTGAACGCCTTGTACTCCCCCTCCGCCGGGCAGCTGACGATCAGCTTCCGCTCCCGGTAGAGCTTCGCCCCGCCCACCGGCACGTCGGCGGCGGCCCCCAGCTCCACCGGGGCGGTGGGCGTCGCAGGGGTGTTCCCGCCGCTGTTCGTCGCGATGGAGCAGGCCGTGAGGGCCGCACCGGCGCCGGCGGCTCCCGCGAGCGCGGCGGCGCCCCGCAGAACGGTACGGCGGGCGGGGGACGGCGACGCGGGCATCTGGTGCTCCTGGAGGAAGGGCTGCGAGGGGCTGGGCACGGCGCTCCCGACGATACCGCCGCCGGATGGGGTACCTTCCCCCGCGTGATCGTCGTCGGCGGAGAAGCCCTGATCGACCTCGTGCCCGTGGCCCGGCCGCCTGGCGCGCTGCTGCCGCGGCCGGGCGGCGGACCGTACAACACCGCGTTGGCGCTCGGGCGGCTCGGCGCGGAGGTGGCCTTCTGCTCCCGGGTCTCGGCGGACGGCTTCGGGGAGACCCTGCTGGCCGGGCTGCGGGCGGCCGGGGTGGACCTGTCGCTCGTCCAGCGCGGGCCCGAGCCGACCACCCTGGCCGTGCCCTCGCTGGGTCCGGACGGCTCGGCCTCGTACGGCTTCTACGTGGAGGGCACCGCGGACCGGCTGTTCACCCTGCCCCCCGCCCTCCCGCCAGGGGCCCGGGCTCTCGCGCTCGGCACCTGCTCGCTGGTCCTGGAGCCGGGGGCGAGCGCGTACGAGGACCTGCTGCGCCGCGAGTCCGGGCGCGGGCTGCTGACCTTGCTGGACCCCAACATCCGGCCCGCGCTGATCGCGGACCCGGCGGCCTACCGGGCCCGGTTCCTGGACCGGCTGCTGCCCTGCACGACCGTCCTCAAGCTGTCGGAGGAGGACGCGCTGTGGCTCGGGGGCCGGCCCTCGGACTGGCTGGCGGCTGGACCGTCGGCGGTGGTGCTGACCCGGGGGGCGGCGGGCCTGACGGTGTGGACCCGGGAGGGCGCGGAGCACACGGCCGCGGCCCGGCCGGTCGCCGTGGCCGACACGATCGGGGCGGGCGACACCGTCAACGCGGCCCTGCTGCACCGGCTGGCGGCCGCGCCCGGCGCCCCGGTGGACTGGCCCCAGGTCCTGGCCTACGCCGCACACGCGGCGTCCCTGACCTGCAGCCGCCCGGGCGCGGAACCCCCGTACGCAGCCGAACTCACCAGCTGACCGGGACGCCCCGGGCCCCGTACGGCTGAGGGGCCCGGCCTCATGGCCGGACCCCTCCTCGGCGGTACCGCGCAGCGGCTACGCCTTGCGGGTCCTCGTCGTCGCCTTCTTCGCCGGGGCCGCCTTCTTCGCGGCGGCCGCCGTCTTCTTCGCCGGGGCCGCGGCCCGCTTGGCCGGAGCCTTCTTGGCCGGGGCCTTCTTGGCCGCGGACCGCGCCGGGGGCACCTCCGCGTCGGAGATCCGGTCGGCGCCCAGGATGTCGCGCAGGAACTTGCCGGTGTGGCTCGCCCCGACCGAGGCGACCTGCTCCGGCGTGCCCTCGGCCACGACCAGACCGCCGCCGTAACCGCCCTCCGGGCCCATGTCGATGACCCAGTCCGCGGTCTTGATGACGTCCAGGTTGTGCTCGATGACGATCACCGAGTTGCCCTTGTCCACGAGCCCCGACAGCACCTTGATCAGCTTCGAGATGTCCTCGAAGTGCAGACCCGTGGTCGGCTCGTCCAGGACGTACACCGTCCGGCCCGTCGACCGCTTCTGGAGCTCGGAGGCCAGCTTCACGCGCTGCGCCTCGCCGCCCGACAGCGTCGGCGCGGACTGGCCGAGGCGGACGTAGCCCAGCCCGACCTCGTTCAGCGTCCGCAGGTGGCGCGCGATGGTCGGCACCGCCTCGAAGAAGTCCAGCGCCTCCTCGATCGGCATGTTGAGGACTTCCGCGATGGACTTGCCCTTGTAGTGGACCTCCAGCGTCTCCCGGTTGTAGCGGTCGCCGTGGCAGACCTCGCAGGGGACGTAGACGTCCGGCAGGAAGTTCATCTCGATCTTGATCGTGCCGTCGCCGGAGCAGTTCTCGCACCGGCCGCCCTTCACGTTGAAGGAGAAGCGGCCCGGCAGGTAGCCGCGCACCTTCGCCTCCATCGTCTCCGCGAAGAGCTTGCGCACGTGGTCGAAGACGCCGGTGTACGTCGCCGGGTTGGACCGCGGGGTCCGGCCGATCGGCGACTGGTCCACATGCACGACCTTGTCGACGAGGTCGTCCCCGTCCACCCGGGTGTGGCGGCCGGGCACCGAGCGGGCGCCGTTCAGCTCGCGCGCCAGGTGCGTGTAGAGGATGTCGTTGACCAGGGTCGACTTGCCCGATCCGGACACGCCGGTCACGGCGGTGAGCACGCCCAGCGGGAAGGACACGTCGATGTCCCGCAGGTTGTTCTCCTTGGCGCCGTGGACGGTCAGCCTGCGCTCGCCGTTCACGGGCCGGCGGACGTCCGGGATCGCGATGGAGCGCTTGCCCGACAGGTACTGCCCGGTCATCGACTCGGGGTTCTTCAGCAGGTCCTTCAGCGAGCCGCTGTGCACGACCTTGCCGCCGTGCTCGCCGGCGCCCGGGCCGATGTCCACGACCCAGTCGGCCACCTTGATGGTGTCCTCGTCGTGCTCGACGACGATGAGCGTGTTGCCCATGTCCCGCAGCCGCACCAGCGTCTCGATCAGCCGGTGGTTGTCCCGCTGGTGCAGGCCGATGGAGGGCTCGTCCAGGACGTAGAGCACGCCGACCAGGCCGGAGCCGATCTGCGTGGCCAGGCGGATGCGCTGGGCCTCGCCGCCCGACAGGGTGCCGGCGGCGCGGTTGAGCGAGAGGTAGTCCAGGCCGACGTCCACGAGGAAGCGCAGCCGCTCGTTGACCTCCTTGAGGACGCGCTCGGCGATCTTCTTGTCGCGGGCGTCCAGGCGCATCCGGCCCAGGAAGTCCGCGCACTCGCTGATCGACATCGCGGCGACCTCGGCGATGGACTTCTCCATCACCGTCACGGCCAGGACGATCGGCTTGAGCCGGGTCCCGTCACAGGTCGGGCAGGGCACCTCGCGCATGTAGCCCTCGAAGCGCTCGCGGCTCGCGTCGCTCTCCGACTCCGAGTGCCGCCGCTTCACGAAGGGCACGGCGCCCTCGAAGGCCGTGGTGTAGGCCCGCTCCCGCCCGTACCGGTTGCGGTAGCGGACCTCGATCTGCGTCTTGTGCCCGTACAGCAGGGCCTTCTTCGCGCGCAGCGGCAGACCGGCCCACGCGATGTCGGTGCGGAAGCCCAGCTCCTGGGCGAGCGCACCGACCAGCCGCTGGAAGTAGTCCTTGGTGTGGCCGAGCGACCACGGCGAGACGGCGCCCTCGTCGAGGGACCTGTCCTCGTCCGGGACGATCAGCTCCGGGTCCACCTCCATGCGCGTGCCGATGCCCGTGCACTCCGGGCAGGCGCCGAAGGGCGAGTTGAAGGAGAAGGAGCGCGGCTCCAGCTCCTCGAAGGACAGGTCGTCGTACGGGCAGTAGAGGTGCTCGGAATACATCCGCTCGCGCTCGGGGTCGTCCTCGGCGAGGTCGACGAAGTCCAGGATGACCATGCCGCCGGAGAGGCCGAGGGCGGTCTCCACCGAGTCGGTGAGCCGGCGCTTGGCGCTGTCCTTGACGGTGAGGCGGTCGATGACCACCTCGATGGTGTGCTTCTCCTGCTTCTTCAGCGTGGGCGGCTCGGAGAGCTGGATGGTCTGCCCGTCCACCCGCGCCCGGCTGTAGCCCTTGGTCTGCAGGTCGGCGAAGAGGTCGACGAACTCGCCCTTGCGCTCGCGCACCAGCGGCGAGAGCACCTGGAAGCGGCTGCCCTCGGGGAGCGCGAGCACCTTGTCGACGATGGCCTGCGGCGACTGGCGGGAGATGGGGCGGCGGCACTCGGGGCAGTGCGGCTTGCCGATGCGGGCGAACAGCAGGCGGAGGTAGTCGTAGACCTCGGTGATCGTGCCCACGGTCGAGCGCGGGTTGCGCGAGGTCGACTTCTGGTCGATCGAGACGGCCGGGGAGAGGCCCTCGATGAAGTCCACGTCGGGCTTGTCCATCTGCCCGAGGAACTGGCGTGCGTACGACGAGAGCGACTCGACGTAGCGGCGCTGGCCCTCGGCGAAGATCGTGTCGAAGGCCAGGGAGGACTTGCCCGACCCGGAGAGTCCGGTGAAGACGATGAGTGAGTCGCGGGGCAGGTCGAGCGAGACGTTCTTCAGGTTGTGCTCGCGAGCGCCACGAACGATGAGACGGTCGGTCACGCCGGTCCGCACCTTTCTTGAGAGAGCGGGGGCACGGGCCCCCGTCCCAGGGTATGGGGGGCGCCTCTGCGATGGACTTGCTGTCTGGACTTCCGAGCGTATAGCACGCACATTCGATTTACGGCACTGCGCAGACCGCTTCACCCGATCGTGTGGCCGGGGGCCCCGAGCACTAGGCTCGGGACCATGACTGATCATGTGCACGACCTGCGATCTGTACGTGAAGCCACGGACCGACTGCTGACCGCTGTCGCGAAACTGGACAACGCCGCCCTGGCCGGGGAGTCACATCTCCCCGGCTGGACCCGCGGGCACATCCTGGCCCACCTCGCACGCAACGCGGACGCCCTCGTCAACGTCCTCGAGGGGCGCCCCATGTACGAGAGCGCCTCCGCGCGGGACGCGGACATCGCACGCGACAGCGACCGGTCCCTGGAAGAACACCTGACGGACCTCCGTGATTCCGGGGCCCGCTTCCTCGCCACCACCGAGCCCGCCCAGGACTGGTCCCGCACGGTCGAGCTGCGCAACGGAGTCACCGACCTCGCGGCCAACGTGCCCTTCCGCCGGCTCGTCGAGGTCGAGCTGCACCACGTCGACCTGAACATCGGCTACGAGCTCTCGGACCTCTCGGAGGAGTTCACCACCCGCGAGATCGTCTTCCTCGCCGACCGCTGGTCCGGCCGCCCCGAGGTCCCCCCGGTGACCCTGGAGGCCGGCCCCGGCGAGGTCTGGCACACCGGCGGCACCGAGGGCACCCCGGTGGCCCTCCAGGGCCCCCGGGACGAGCTGCTCGGCTGGCTGGCCGGGCGCGGCCGCCGGGGCGCCGGTCTCACCGTCGTGGCCGGAGACGGCCTCCCCGCGCTCCCGCCGCTCTAGGATCAGGACATGACGTACAGCGGAGCGGTCAAGGTCGGCGGTCCGGCCGACGTACACGAACTCGCGGACCTGATGATTTCCAAGGTCGCGGTGGGCGCGATGAACAACAACGCCTACCTGCTGCGCTGCCGGGCCACCGGCAAGCAGCTGCTGATCGACGCGGCCGCGGACGCGGACGCGCTGCTCAGCCTGATCGGGGAGGACGGCATCGAGTCCGTCGTCACCACCCACCGGCACGGCGACCACTGGGGCGCGCTGCAGAGCGTCGTCGAGGCGACGGGCGCGACCACGTACGCGGGCGCCTACGACGCCGAGGGCATCCCGGTGCCGACCGACGTCCCGGTCGCGGACGGCGACACCGTACGCGTCGGCCGGGTCGAGCTGACCGCGCGGCACCTGGTCGGCCACACCCCCGGCTCGATCGCCCTGATCTACGACGACCCGCACGGGCACCCGCACGTGTTCACCGGCGACTGCCTCTTCCCGGGCGGCGTCGGCAACACCTGGGGCGACCCGAAGGCCTTCGCGCAGCTGGTCGACGACGTCGAGCACAAGCTCTTCGAGCAGCTGCCGGACGAGGCCTGGGTCTACCCGGGACACGGCAACGACACCACTCTCGGCGCCGAGCGGCCGCACCTGGCCGAGTGGCGCGAGCGCGGCTGGTAGACGGCCCGCGCGTCAATTCCGGTACGCGCTGCACTCCTTCCGGTCGATGAAGGCCGAACGCACGTCCTGACGGCCGGGGAGGGGGTATCTGCTGCTCCATGCGACAAGACCCCTCCCCGACCCCGACCGGCACCTCCGGGCCCGGGATGCTGCGGCTCGCCTCGGCCTCGCTCGCCGGCACCGCCATCGAGTTCTACGACTTCTTCGTCTACGGCACGGCCGCGGCCCTGGTGCTCGGCCCGCTCTTCTTCCCCTCCTTCTCCCCCCTCGCCGGGACCCTCGCCGCGTTCGGCACCTTCGGCGTCGGCTTCCTCGCCCGCCCGCTGGGCTCGGCCCTGTTCGGCCACATCGGCGACCGCTACGGCCGTCGGCCCGTACTGCTGGGCTCCCTGCTGCTCACCGGCCTCGCCACGGTGGCCGTCGGCTGCGTCCCGACCTTCGCCTCGATCGGCGTGGCCGCGCCCCTCCTGCTGCTCCTGCTGCGCTTCCTGCAGGGGCTGGGCCTGGGCGGTGAATGGGGCGGGGCCGTCCTGCTGACCGCCGAGCACGCCCCCGAGCGGCGGCGCGGGCTCTGGTCGAGCTTCCCGCAGATCGGTCCGTCGGTGGGGTTCCTGCTGGCCAACGGGATCGTCCTGGCCCTGTCCGCGACCCTCACCGAGGCCCAGTTCACCTCCTGGGGCTGGCGGGTGCCGTTCTGGGCGGCCGGGCTGCTGGCCCTCGCCGGGCTGTGGCTGCGCCGCTCGGTGGAGGAGACCCCGCAGTTCCGCGCGCTCGCCGAGTCCGGGCGGCGGGCCGAGGCCCCGCTGGCCGAGGTGGTCCGCGGCCACTGGCGGCTGCTGCTGCTGACCGGCGGGGCGCTCGCCGTGGGTTACGCCGTCTTCTACGCGGTCACCACCTGGTCCCTCGCCTACGCCACCGAGCAGCTCGGGGTGAGCCGCACGGTGGTGCTGGCCTGCATCATGGGCGCGGTCGCGCTCAAGGGACTGGTGACTCCGCTGGTCGCGGTGGCGGGCGACCGGTACGGGCGCCGGCCCCTGTGCCTGGCCGGATGCACGGCCTGCGCCCTGTGGATGTTCCCGCTCGTGGCCCTGCTGGACACGGCCGATCCCCTGCTGATGACCCTGGGCTTCGTCGTGGCGCTGCTGGGCATGGTGACGATGTTCGCGGTGGTGGGGGCGTACCTGCCCGAGCTGTACGCCCCGCGGATCCGCTGCACGGGCGCGGCCGTCGGCTACAACCTCGGCGGGGTGCTGGGCGGGGCGCTGACCCCGCTCGTGGCGACGGCCCTGGCGGACGGTTCCGGTCCGCCGTGGGGCGTGGCGGTGTACCTGACGGCCGTCGCCCTGCTCAGCCTGGGCTGCTTCGCGCTGCTGCCGGAGACCGCTCCGGCGGCGCTCAGCAGGCGGGCGCGTACGGATACGGATGCTGGTGCGGGTACGGGTGCGGGTACGGAGAAGGGGGCGGCCGAAGCGGCCGCCCCCGTGTAGCTCCCGTAGCCCTCGCAACTACCGGCGTTACGCCTCGACGCTCTCCTGGGCGGCGGCCTCGGCAGCCGCCTGCTTCTTGGAGGCGATGAGGCTGGTGATCGTGGTGATCACCAGGACGCCGCAGATCACGCCGAGGGAGACGGGGATCGAGATCACCGGGACGTGCACCCCGCTCTCGTGCAGGGCGTGCAGCACCAGCTTGACGCCGATGAAGCCCAGGATGATCGAGAGGCCGTAGCTGAGGTGGACGAGCTTCTTGAGCAGTCCGCCGATGAGGAAGTAGAGCTGGCGCAGACCCATCAGCGCGAAGGCGTTCGCGGTGAACACGATGTACGGGTCCTGGGTGAGGCCGAAGATCGCGGGGATCGAGTCCAGGGCGAAGAGCACGTCGGTGGTGCCGATGGCGAGCATGACGACCATGAGCGGGGTCAGGACGCGCTTGCCGTTGGTCTCGATGAAGAGCTTGGTGCCGTGGTACTTGTCGGCGACGCCGAACTTCCTCTCGACGGACTTCAGGAGGCGGTTCTCCTCGAACTCCTCCTCGTCCTCGTCCTTGCGGGCCTCCTGGATCAGCTTCCAGGCGGTGTAGATGAGGAACGCGCCGAAGATGTAGAAGACCCAGGAGAAGCTGGCGATGATCGCCGCGCCGGCCGCGATGAAGATCGCGCGCAGCACCAGGGCGATGAGCACGCCCACGAGCAGGACCCGCTGCTGGAGGTGGGAGGGCACCGCGAACTTCGCCATGATCAGGACGAAGACGAAGAGGTTGTCCACGCTCAGGGACTTCTCGGTGATGAAGCCGGCGAAGAACTCCTGGGAGGCCTGGCCGTTGCCGAAGAACCACAGGCCGAGGCCGAAGAGTCCGGCGAGGACGATCCAGACGATCGTCCAGGTGCCCGCTTCCTTGATCGATACGTCGTGCGGTTTGCGGCCGATGAAGAAATCGGCGCCGATGAGGAGCGACAGACCGAGAATGGTCAACGCCCACAGGGTCCAGGAAACTTCCACGGTAAACACGCCTCCGGCGGATGGCTCAGCACTTCGTCAGCGTCATCGCTGCCGGAGGTCTCTTCCACCCGGACGGCCTGGAGGCCGTGGGCCGACGCCCCGGGCCCGGCGGCGGTCGTTCACCGCAGCGGTCCGTATTGACGGGTACGTCGTAGCAGGAAAGCAGGAATACTCCCCTCCGCACCGCTTAGCCTACCCGGCCGAGGCGGATTAGGTAAAGGGAGTACCAAGGACTGGTCAGCGGCAGGTCATCCGCCCGCCGCTTCCCGTCACGGCCGGGCCGTCCGCCGGGCCTGCGCGATCCGCTCCAGTGCCTGGTCGAGGACCCGGCTGCCCTGCGGGGGCAGGTCCGGCTCGAAGGTCCAGGCGTGGCCGACCCAGGGGTCGGCGAGATGGTTGTCCGGGACGGGCGACAGGCGCATCAGCGAGCGCCACAGCGGGTCCAGCAGCGGTCCGTAGGCCGAGGCCTCGTCACGGTCCGCGACCATCAGCAGGTGCACGCCGACCGCCGAGCCCTCGTCGGCGAGGTAACGGAGCTGGGTGACGGCCCGGTCGTCGAACCCGTGCGGGAAGTCGTGCACGATCAGCAGCTGCTCGGCCGTGTCCAGGTCCGGCGGCAGGTCCTCGGGGGCGCCGGCCCGCAGCGCCATCTGTACGAGGTCCACCCGGCGGGTCAGCTCCGCCAGGGTCTTGGTGACGCCCGCGGCCCCGGCGGCGGGCGGCCCGGCCAGCACCCCTGCCCGCACCAGCGGCGCCAGGGAGGCGGCTCCGGCCCCGGCGGCGTCGATGACGTGGACGGAGAACCGGTCCCCGGGGTGCACCGCGAGCAGCCGCACGGCGTGCGCGACGGCCATGTCCATGGCGGCCCGGCGCAGCCGGTCGGTGTCCATGGTCATCGCGGCCTCGGAGCCGGTGCGGCCGTTGTCGATCCACAGGCCACGCTCCAGCGGGACCCGGACCAGCATGGGGATACGCAGGGAGGGCTGCTCGGGCAGGTGCAGGTCGCCCAGGCGCAGGGCGAGCGGCCCCTCCTCGGGCGTGCGGTGGCCGTGCCACACGGGATTGTCCCAGCGCGCGTACGAGGCGGGCAGCGCGGGCTCGACCACCTCGGACTCCGCGACCAGCTGGACGAGGTCCCGGTCCAGGACGGCCCGCGCCTGGGCGACGAGCTCCTCGCGCCGGGCCCGCGCGGTGTCGCGGGCGGCGTTCCCGGAGCCGCCGAGGCGGTGGCGCGGGTCGGACAGGGCCTCGTCGAGCTCGCGGTCCATCCGGGAGTCGGCGAACTCGACGGCGCTGCGGTAGGCGGCGACCGTGCGGGCCAGGTCCTCGAACATGCCCCACACCTGGTTGTAGAGCCGCTCCTCCATGGACCAGCCGCTGGCGTCCCCGGCGACGGGCACCGGCGGACGGCCGGGCTGCGGCGCGGGTGCGGCCCGCGGCGCCGGCTCGGGCGGCTCGGTGCTGGTGCGACGGCGGCGCGGGTGGGCGTAGCTGATGGTGGGCGGGGAGCCGGCGGTGTCACCGCCCGGGGCGGTGCCGGGGGTGCCGGCGTACGGGCTCCCGGAGAGCGGGACCGGCTGCGGCGGCGGCTCGGGCGCGGGCTCCTGCGGGGCGTGCAGCTCCCGCGTGGCCGAGGGCATCGCGGCGAGGGTGCGGTCGTCGTCGCCGAGGACGCCGCCTGCGGGCGAGGCGGTCCGCAGGACGGTGGCGGCCAGCTCCGTGGCCTCGGGCAGGGCCATGCCGCCGGCGGCGAGCAGGGCTCCGAGCCCGTCCGCGTACCCCTGGCCGACGGCCCGGACCTTCCAGGCGCCCTGGCGCCGGTACAGCTCCAGGGCGACGACGGCGGTCTCGGCCTCCAGCCCGGTGAGGGTGAAGCAGGCGAGCTCGGCCCCGGCCCCGTCGGCCACGGCGACGTAGGAGGCGGGGACGGCGCCGAAGCGGGCAGGCCCGCCGGGCGGCAGCACGAGGAGGACGCCGACCTGGTGTATCTCGGCGGCGACCGCGTCGAGGTCCACCGCGAAGGCGTGCCGGTCCGCGGCCTCCCCCGGCACCTGGAGGCCGGGGAGGGAGCGGGCACCGGGGTGGCCCAGGGTCCCGGAGCCGGCGAACCGGCCCTGTTCGTCGGCGAGCGAGGCCAGGACGAGCACGGGCGTGCCCGCCGAGACCCTGACCTCCACCCGGCTGTGGGACACGGGGTGGTTCTGCCCCCGGACCAGTTCGGCCGTCATCGTGCAGCCCCTCCCCCGTGCCTTCTTCTGTTCACAGCTCTCGTACGGCTTGCGTCCGTACGTCACGTCTTGCGTTGTTGTGCAGGGACCGCAGGGACCCGGCGGGCCCTGCGGCTCCACGTCCTACAGGTGCGGCAGGATCGACGGCATCAGGTCCTGGAACGTCCGGCCGTTGGCCGGGTTGCCGAGGGCCGTCATCTGCCAGCCGGTCCCGACGCGGGACACCTTCGCCATGATCTGCGCGGTGTACTGGCCGCCGCCGTCGAGGGTGTAGCGGGCCAGCTCCTGGCCGTTGGTCTCGTCGACGATGCGGCAGAACGCGTTCTGCACTTCCTGGAAGGTCTGGCCGGTGAACGAGTTCACCGTGAAGACGATCTGGTCGATGTGCACCGGCACGCGCTGGAGGTCGACGAGGATCGACTCGTCGTCACCGCCCGCGCCCACGCCGCCGACGAGGTTGTCGCCGGTGTGCCGGACCGAGCCGTCGTCGCTCTGCAGGTGCCGGAAGAACACGACGTCCACGGGCTGCTTGTCGGCGAAGAGTACCGCCGAGGCGTCCAGGTCGATCTCACGGGTCCGCGAACCGAACAGCCCGCGGCGCTTCGCCGCCTGCCAGCCGAGGCCCATCCGGACCGCGGTCAGCGTGCCCCCGTCCGCCTTCTGCAGACTGATGGCCTGACCCTTGGTCATGTTGACCGTCACGTACTGTCCCCTCTCCGTAGCCCGCCCGCTAACGGGCGCGCAGCATGTACCTGCGGCTGTGGCACAACCCTACTGACAGGCTCCGGCTCAGGCGAGGCCCGCTTCCTTCATCTGCCGCAGCTCCTTCTTCAGCTCGCTCACCTCGTCGCGGATCCGGGCGGCCACCTCGAACTGCAGCTCGGCGGCCGCGCCGCGCATGCGCTCCGTCATCTGCTCGATGAGCGAGGCCAGTTCGGCGGCGGGCCGGTCGGTGAGGACCTCCCCGGCGGCTGCACCCTTGGCGCCCTTCGCCCCCTTGGCGGCCTTGCCCGCCTTCCCCACGGCCGCCTTGCCGCCGAGGGCCGGCACCGGCGCCTTGGCCGCCTTGCCGTCCTTCGTCTGCCGGTAGCCGGTGCCGAGGAGCTCCTCGGTGTCGAGCTCCTCGCGGGCGATGGTGGCGACGATGTCGTTGATCTTCTTGCGCAGGGGCTGCGGGTCGATCCCGTTGGCCGTGTTGTAGGCGATCTGCTTCTCGCGGCGCCGGTTCGTCTCGTCGATGGCCTTCTCCATCGCCGGGGTCATCTTGTCCGCGTACATGTGGACCTGACCCGACACGTTGCGCGCCGCGCGGCCGATGGTCTGGATCAGGGAGGTCCCGGAGCGCAGGAAGCCCTCCTTGTCCGCGTCGAGGATGGCCACCAGGGACACCTCGGGGAGGTCGAGGCCCTCGCGCAGCAGGTTGATGCCGACCAGGACGTCGTACTCGCCGGCGCGCAGCTCCCGCAGCAGCTCGATGCGGCGCAGCGTGTCCACGTCGCTGTGCAGGTAGCGGACCTGGATGCCGAGCTCCAGGAAGTAGTCCGTGAGGTCCTCGGACATCTTCTTGGTGAGGGTGGTGACCAGGACGCGCTCGTCCTTCTCCACCCGCTGCCGGATCTCGTGGACCAGGTCGTCGATCTGGCCCTCGGTGGGCTTGACGACGACCTCGGGGTCGATGAGGCCGGTGGGACGGATGATCTGCTCGACGAAGCCGTCGCCGCGCGAGAGCTCGTACTTGCCGGGGGTCGCCGACAGGTAGACGGTCTGGCCGATCCGCTCCTGGAACTCTTCCCACTTCAGCGGCCGGTTGTCGAGGGCCGACGGCAGCCGGAAACCGTGGTCGACCAGGGTGCGCTTGCGGGAGGCGTCGCCCTCGTACATCGCGCCGATCTGCGGCACGGTGACGTGCGATTCGTCGATGACGAGGAGGAAGTCCTCGGGGAAGTAGTCGATGAGGGTGTTGGGAGCGGAGCCGCGCTCACGGTCGTCCATGTGCAGCGAGTAGTTCTCGATGCCCGAGCAGGACCCGATCTGGCGCATCATCTCCAGGTCGTAGGTGGTGCGCATGCGCAGGCGCTGGGCCTCCAGCATCTTGCCCTGCTTCTCCAGCTCCGCGAGGCGCTCGGCCAGCTCGGCCTCGATGCCGCGGACCGCCTTCTCCATGCGCTCGGGGCCGGCGACGTAGTGGCTGGCGGGGAAGACGTACAGCTCGCGGTCCTCGCTGATGACCTCGCCGGTCAGCGGGTGCAGGGTGGAGAGGGCCTCGATCTCGTCGCCGAACATCTCGATCCGGACGGCCAGTTCCTCGTAGACCGGGAAGATCTCGATGGTGTCGCCGCGCACCCGGAAGGTGCCGCGGGTGAAGGCCACGTCGTTGCGCGTGTACTGGATGTCGACGAAGCGGCGCAGCAGCTGGTCCCGGTCCATCTCCTCGCCCACCTTGAGCGAGACCATCCGGTCCACGTACTCCTGCGGGGTGCCGAGGCCGTAGATGCAGGACACGGAGGCGACGACGATCACGTCGCGCCGGGTCAGCAGCGAGTTGGTCGCGGAGTGGCGCAGCCGCTCCACCTCCTCGTTGATCGAGGAGTCCTTCTCGATGTAGGTGTCGGACTGCGGTACGTAGGCCTCGGGCTGGTAGTAGTCGTAGTACGAGACGAAGTACTCGACGGCGTTGTTCGGCAGGAGCTCGCGGAACTCGTTCGCCAGCTGGGCGGCGAGCGTCTTGTTCGGCGCCATGACCAGGGTGGGGCGCTGAAGCTTCTCGATCATCCAGGCGGTCGTCGCCGACTTGCCCGTGCCGGTCGCACCCAGCAGGACGACATCCTTCTCACCTGCACGGATGCGCTTCTCCAGCTCGGCGATGGCCGCCGGCTGGTCGCCGCTGGGCTGGTAGGGGCTGACGACCTCGAAAGGCGCCACCGTGCGTTCGATCTTCGATACGGGCCGCATGAGTCCACCGTACGACCCGCCACTGACACTCACGCAGCCGCACGGCTGCGCGGCGCCCGGGCAGGCCGGGCGGGCGGCCCCGGCGGGCACGTCCGGCAGGCGGGTCCGGCAGGCCGTGTCCCCTCACACGTTCTGGTCCGTTTGTCGTAGTTCGGTGGCGGCGCGGTGATCTTCAACCCCATGATCGCGGTACAGGCTCCGGCGTGCAGCGCATCGCCGCAACGTTGGTCGCTCCGCACATGTCTGACGCAGGACCAGGGCTCTCACGACCCGAGGAGAACGCACATGTACGTCGTCCGACCCGCCGCCGCGGCCGCCGCCGCCTTCCTGGGCTTCACCCTCACCGTGCTCGGCGGGACAGCCTGCTCCGCCTCCTCCGCCTCCTCCCCCACCGCCCCCTCCGCGGGCGCCTCGGGCGCCCCCGGCTCCGCGGCCTCCCCCGGCGGCCCGCTGGACGGACTGCTGGGGCCCGTCGTCTACGCCCACCGGGGAGCATCGGCCTACGCCCCCGAGAACACCCTCGCCGCGATCGACCTCGCCATGCGGCTGGGCTTCGACTGGGTCGAGAACGACGTCCAGCGCACCAAGGACGGCGTGCTCGTGGTGATCCACGACGACACGCTGTCCCGGACCACCGACGTCGAGCAGGTCTTCCCGGGCCGCTCCCCCTGGAAGGTCAAGGACTTCACGGCCGCCGAGATCGCCCGGCTGGACGCGGGCAGCTGGTTCGGCGCGCAGTTCACCGGGGCCCGGGTGCCGACCCTGCGGCAGTACATGGACCGCGTGCAGCGCAACCAGCAGCGGCTGCTCCTGGAGATCAAGAAGCCGGAGCTGTACCCCGGGATCGAGGAGCAGACCCTGGAGGTGCTGGAGGAGACCGGCTGGCTCGACGAGCGCCACGTCACGCAGCGGCTGGTCGTCCAGAGCTTCAGCGCGGACTGCGTGCGCCTCGTGCACCAGCTGCGCCCCGACCTCGTGACGGCCTTCCTCGGCACCCCGCCGGTGGCAGACCTCCCCCGGTACGCGCAGTTCACCGACCGGATCAACCCGTGGCACACCACGATCACGGCCGACTGGGTCGCGGCGGTGCACGGTCTGCTGGGGGCCCACGGCAAGGCCATGGAGGTGGACACCTGGATCGTGGACGACGCGGCGACCGCCCGCAAGGTGCAGGACATGGGGGTGGACGGGATCATCACCAACGCCCCGGACGTGGTGCAGGAGGCCGTGGGCGGGTTCTGACCGCGCGCCGCCCGGCGCCGCCGGTCCTGCCGGTCCTGCCGGTCCTGTCGGCGGCGCGCCGTACCGTGGACGCGTGGACAGCACCGAGCGGCCCCGCGGGCCGCACCTCGAATGGACCGTCGTCGCCAGCGACATCGGACCTCTGCTCCTGGCCGCGACCCCCGACGGACTGGTCCGGGTCGAGTTCCATGCCGTGCCGGACCGGGTCGCCCCCATGATCGGCGCGCTCGTCTCCCGGCTCGGCGCCGACGCCTGGCGGCCCGCACCGGGCGAGGAGGTGCTGCTGGCCGAGCCCGTCCGCCAGCTGGCCGCGTACTTCGCCGGGTCCCTGCGGCGCTTCGAGCTCCCGCTGGACTGGCGGCTCAGCTCCGGCTTCAACCGTCAGGTGCTCCAGGAGCTGGACCGCTCCGTTCCGTACGGGGCGGTCGTCGGGTACGGGGAGCTGGCCGCCCGGGTGGGGCAGCCCGGCGCCGCCCAGGCCGTGGGCAACGCCATGGGATCGAACCCGCTGCCGCTCGTGGTGGCCTGCCACCGCGTCGTGGAGAACGACGGGGGGATCGGGGGTTTCGGCGGCGGGGTGGAGACCAAGCGCATCCTGCTCGCGCTGGAGGGCGTGCTCCCGCAGCCGCTGTTCTGAGCGGGCCGGGGGTCTTGTCGGCGGACCTGGGCGCCAGGCCCGGTCGGCGGGCGCTGTCGGCCGGCCGGTCGGCGGCCCCGGTCAGCGAGCCGGGTCGGCGGGGCCGGTCAGCGGGCCCGGTCGGAGCCCAGGTCAGCGCGTCGGTCACGGGGGCGGGCTCCCGGTCAGGCCGGGCATTTCGGGTTTCGCGGCGCGGTGCGGGGTGGGAAACTGCCGCGGTGACCACTCCTGCCGTCGCCCCAGGCCCCATATCCTCCCAGCGCGCCCCGCACCCCCGGACGGGGTGTACGGCATGACCGCCTCGCCGGACACCGGCCGACCCGCTCCCGCCGTCACCCAGGAGGACCTGCCCCGGCTCCGGCGGCGTACCTCCGGGGTGCTGATCGCCTCCCAGATGCTCGGCGGCCTGGGGGTGCCCATCAGCATCGCCCTGGCCCCGGTGCTGGCGACCGAGATCGGCGGTACGGAGGCCATGTCCGGCCTGGCGTCCACGGCCGCCGTCATCGGCACCGCCGTGGTCTCGCTCCCGCTCGCCGCCCTGATGACCGCGCGCGGGCGCCGGCCGGGGCTGGTCCTGGCCTACGCGATCGGCGCGGTCGGCGCCGGCCTCGTCGTGGTCGCCGCCGCGATCGGGAACTTCCCGCTGCTGCTGCTCGGCATGGCCGCCTTCGGCGCCGCCTCCTCCGCCAACCTCCAGTCGCGGTTCGCCGCCGCGGACCTCGCAGCCCCGGACCACCGGGCCCGGGCGATCTCCCTCGTGGTGTGGGCCTCCACCATCGGCGCGGTGCTCGGCCCCAACCTGTCCGCCCCCGCCAGCCGCAGCTTCGCCGGGACCTCCATACCCGAGACGGCCGGGCCCTTCGTCTGGGCCGGAGCCGTCTTCCTGCTCACCGGCGCCCTGATCGCCGTATTCCTGCGGCCGGACCCGCTGCTGACGGCCCGGTCGCTGGCCTCGCCCGCGGAGCAGACCCGCGAGGGGCGCTCACTGCGCGCCGGGTTCGAGGCCGTGAAGGCCTCCCCGCGGGCGCGGCTCGCCCTGCTGACCGTCGCCGTCACCCACACCACCATGGTGTCGATCATGGTGATGACGCCGATGGACCTCGCCCACCACGGAGCCGGGCTCGAACTCATCGGGCTGGTGATCAGCGGTCACATCGCGGGCATGTTCGCCTTCTCCCCGGTGATGGGCTGGCTCGCCGACCGCCTGGGCCGGCTGTCGGTGATCGGCCTGGCCGCCGGGCTGCTGTCCGTCGCCGCGCTGCTCGCGGGCACGGCCGGACCGCACCACGGCCAGACCGCGCTCGGACTGTTCCTGCTGGGCCTCGGCTGGTCCGCCGGGATGGTGTCCGGCTCGGCGCTGCTGACCGACTCGGTCCCGCAGCCCGCGCGGGCCGCCGTACAGGGCCTGAGCGACCTGACCATGAACACCGCCGCGGGCGTGGGCGGGGCCGCCTCCGGCCTGGTGATGGCCCAGGCCGGCTACGGCTGGCTGAACGCCATCGGCGCCGCCCTGCTGCTGCCCATGGCCGCGCTCGCCCTGTTCACCTCGCGCCGGCACCCGGTGCCCGCGAAGGCCGCGCCCGGCCCGGCCACCTCCGCGGACGGTGTCACGGAAGGCTGATGTGGTACGCCTTGCGGAGCGTCTCGTGCACGGTCCAGGTGGTCCGGTCGCCCTCCCGCAGGACGCAGGCGGAACCGGGGCCGACCTCCAGGGTCGCGCCGCCCTCGACCTCGATGGTGGCGCGGCCGCTGACCACGACGAACAGTTCGTCGGCCTCGGTGTCGGTGACCACTCCCGGGGTGATCTGCCAGATCCCGCGCAGCTGCTTGCCGTCCGGGGACTCCCACAGCAGCTTGCCCGTCACCACCGGCGCACCCGAGACGACCTGCTCCGGATCGAGCTCCTCCGCCTCCAGTTCGGCGTCCGGGAAGTCCGGGACGGAGACGGCGAAGGAGGCGGGGCCGGAAGCAGGGGCGGCGGGGGCCGGGGCGGCCGCGCGGTGATCACTGGTGCTCATGACGCGCACCCTAATCCGCCCGGGCTGTCCTGCGCGGTGACCAGAGCGTCCAGCGCCGGCGGGGCGGACGGGGCACCCTGTCCAGCGCCCGGTCAGGGAGCGGGCCGCCGCGCGGCGAGGACCGGCTGGTGGAATCCGCTGTCCTGCGGCGCGTGCCAGCGCGTGTCGCGGAACCCGGCCTGCCGGGCGAACTCCGCCGTCCGCTCCTGCGGCAGCGCCCAGTAGGTGGTGCTCGACGTCCGCGTGGTCCAGGTGTCACCGGACGGGAGCAGTTGGAAGAGCTCCAGGTCGTAGCGTTCGCCGTCGGGGTGCCAGTGCCACAGCTGGAAGGTGACGGTCCGTCCGTCGGCCCCCTCGCGCACGTGCGGGGCCTCGCTCCGCGGCCGGGTCCGGCGCAGTTCGTCGTACGGGCGGGTGGACAGCAGCAGCAGTCCGCCGGGGCGCAGCACCCTCAGGGTTTCGGCCAGGGCGGTGTGCACGTCCTCGGGCGTGAGCAGGTGCGGCAGGGCGTTGTCGGCGCAGACCACGGCGTCGAAGGCGGCGTCCTCGAAGGGCAGGGCGCGCATGTCGGCGGTCACGACGGGCAGGGCCACTGCGCGCCGTCCGGCCTCGCGGGCGGCGCGGGTCACCGAGACGGGGCTCAGGTCGGCCCCGGTGACGCGGTGGCCCAGGGCGGCCAGGCCCAGGGCCTGGGTGCCGATGCCGCAGGCGCTGTCCAGGACGGCGTGCGGACCCGGGCCGAGCCCGGCGGTGAGCAGGGCGTCGAGGGCCCGGCCCTGGCGGGCCGTGCTCGCGTCCCAGTCCGCGTACATGAGGTCGTACCGGTCTGCCAGCTCGTCGTAGAAGGCGCGCGGGTCCATGGAGGAACGCTACTCGGACAGCTTGGGGCGGCTGTGACGGGAGTGCGTTTGGGGGCGCGCATCCGGTGCCATGGATGGGGACATGTCACAGCACACAGCATCCGCGTCCCTGCCCGGCGTTCCGGTCCTGTCGGAGGAGGTGGCCGAGGCGCTCTCCCGGCGGGCGCCCGTCGTGGCCCTGGAGTCGACGATCATCGCGCACGGCCTGCCCCGCCCGCGCAATCTGGCGGTGGGTGAGGAACTGGAGGCCCTGGTCCGCTCGGAGGGGGCCGTTCCGGCAACGGTCGCGGTCCTGGACGGGGTCCCGTACGCGGGCCTCGACAAGGCGCAGCTGGAACGGATCGCGAGCGGTGAGGGCGTGCGCAAGCTCGGCCACCGCGACCTGGCGCCCGCCCTGGCGAGGGGGGCGACCGGGGCGACGACGGTGTCCGCGACGGCCTTCCTGGCCGCGCGGGCGGGGCTGCGGGTCTTCGCCACGGGCGGGCTGGGCGGCGTGCACCGGGAATGGGCGCAGAGCCAGGACGAGTCGGCGGACCTGGCGCTCCTGTCGCGGACGCGGATCACGGTGGTGTGCGCGGGGGTGAAGTCGATCCTGGACGTGCCGGCCACCTTGCAGCGCCTGGAGACGCTGGGGGTGGGGGTGCTGGGTTACCGGACGCGCCGGTTCCCGGGCTTCTACCTGGCCGATTCCGGGGAGCCGGTGGACTGGAGCGTGGAGCGGCCCGAGGAGGTCGCGGGGGTGATGGCCGCGCAGGACGCGCTGGGCGGCCCGGAGTCGGCGCTGCTCGTGGCGAATCCGGTGGCGGAGACGGAACAGCTGGATCCGGAACTCCACGACCGGGTGCTGGCCGAGGCGCTCGCGGTCTGCCGCGAGCAGGGGATCACGGGGCAGGCGGTGACCCCGTTCCTGCTGGGCTTCCTGGTCCGAGCGACGGACGGGGCCTCGCTGGAGGCGAACCTGGCCGCGGTACGGGGCAACGTGCGGCTCGGCGCGCGGATCGCGGGGGCCTGGGCGGCCTGGGCATGACCGGGGCGGGGGCGCTGCTGGTCGTCGGGGACGTGGTGACGGACGTGGTGGCGGTGCACCAGGAGCCGCTGGCTCCGGCCACCGACACGGCCGCCCGGATCAGGACCCTGCCGGGTGGCGCGGGGGCCAACGCGGCCTGCTGGGCGGCGCGTACGGGGGCCCCGGAGGTACGGCTCCTGGCCCGGGTGGGCGCCGGTTCAGCGCAGTGGCACGAACGGGCGCTGCTGGCCGCGGGGGTGCGGCCGCACCTGGTGGTCGACGCGGAGGAGCCCACCGGGACGGTGGTGGTGCTGGTCGGCAAGGACGCGGAGCGGACCTTCCTGACGGACAGCGGGGCCGCACTGCGGCTGTGCCCCGCCGACTGGACGCCGTCCCTGCTGGACGGAGCGGCGCACCTGCACCTGTCCGGCTACCTGTTCTTCGCCGACAGCAGCCGGGAGCTGGCACTGGTCGCGCTGCGGGCGGCCCGGGCGCGCGGGGTGCCGGTGAGCGTGGACCCCGCCTCGGCCGGGTTCCTGCTCACCCTGGGGCCGCGGCGCTTCCTCGACTCCGTCGCGGGGGTGGGCGCACTGCTGCCCAACGAGGACGAGGCCCTGCTGCTGGCCGGGCTGCCCGGGGACGCCGGGGCGGCGCGGGCTGCGGCCGAACTGAGCCGCCGGGTACCGCTGGTGGTGGTCACCCGGGGCGCGGGCGGGGCGCTGGTCGCCGAGGACGGCCGGGTCACCGCCGAGGTCCCGGCCGAGCCGGCCGAGGCGGTGGACTCCACGGGCGCCGGGGACGCCTTCACCGGCGGGTTCCTCGCGGCCCGGCTGACGGGGGCCGGCCCGGCGGACGCGGCCCGCGCGGGCTGCCGGGCGGCAGCCCTGGCCATCACCCGCCTGGGCGGCAGGCCGTAGGGGCCCGGCGCGGGCGGGGGCGGCCAGGCAGGCACAGGGGCGCACAGGCCGGGCAAACCAGGCAGGCGGGCAGGCGGGCAGGCGCAGTGGGCCGGGCCCGCCGGGCAGGCGCAGTGGGCCGGGCAGGCGCAGTGGGCCGGGCAGGCGCAGTGCCGCGCACGCCAGGCAGGCGTAGAGCCGCGTGAGCCGGGCACGCCGGGCACACGCACAGGGCCGGGCAGGCCAGGCACGCGCAGGGCCTCACAGGCCAGGCATCCGGGCAAACTCTCGCCCTCGCGGGGCAGGCACCCGGGCAAGCGCAGAGCCTTGTACGCCGGGCAGGCCCGGCAACCGCCGGGCCGGGCAGGCCGGGCAGGCGCAGGGCGGGCCGGGCCGGGCAGACGCAAAGCGGGCAGGGCCGGGCAGGCGCAGGGCGGGCCGGGCCGGGCAGACGCAAAGCGGGCAGGGCCGGGCAGGCGGAGGGCCGTTATTGGCCGCGCAGGCCGGTCCACGCCGGGTGGCGGGGGTCGTCGGCGCGGACCACCGCGTCGGCCGTCGCCCCCGGGTCGGTGTCGGCCTCGTAGCGGGCGAAGGCGGGCAGCGTCCAGCGCGCGGACTCCTCGGTGCGCCGGGCGAGCGCCGCCGGGGAGAGGCGGATGTGCACGCTGAGGTCGAAGGGGAACCAGTGGCCCAGCAGCAGCGGGCCGTGCACGATCACCACGGCGCCGGGCGGGAGTTCGGCGTACGCGCTGCGGGTCGCCCGGTCGGTCACCGGGTCCCACAGGTCGGGCAGCACCCGGCCGGTGCCACCGGGGTCCGTGGGGCCGAAGACCTCGCGCCACAGCGCGGCCGTGTCGTACCAGCCGCCCAGGTAGGTGTCCACGTCCTCGCGGCCGAACTCGAAGCGCAGGGAGGCCGGCCGCAGGAAGCCCTCGGCCGGGACCACGAGGACCGCCCGGCCGCGCAGCCGCAGTTCCTCGGCCAGGAGCCCGGCGAGCACGCCGGTGCCGGCGGCGGGCGCGCCGTCGACGCCCACCCGCTGCCAGACGCCGGGGCCGGAGGCCGCCGCGGGGTCGTCGAGGTGACCGGCGAGCCGCTCGGCCATCCGCTGCCATGTGATCGCTTCCAACTGCACCAGCCCATTGTCAGTGGGGGCCCGTAGCTTTTTCCACGAGGGATCACCGGCGGAAAGGGCGCCGGCGGCCCGGCCTTGGGGAGGGGTCTGTCATGGCTCGGGAGACGACGTACCTGGAGCTTTCGCAGGATGGCGGCGGAGCGCACAAGTTCTACGAGGTGACGGTGGACGGCACCGCCGTCTCCGTGCGGTACGGGCGCATCGGTGCGGACGGACAGCTGCAGAGCTCCTCCTTCCCGACCGCCGAGAAGGCGCGGGCGGCCGCCGCGAAGAAGATCGGGGAGAAGGTCCGCAAGGGTTACGCCCCGGCCGTGGCCGGGCAGCGCGCGGCCCGCTCGGTGACCCGCCGCCAGGTCACGGCGGCGCCGTCCACGGCCCGCGCGGTGGCCCCCGTGCTGTGGCGCTTCCGCACCGGCTCCTCGGCCTTCGGGATCCATGTGGACGAGGACCGCTGCTGGGTCGGCAACCAGGCGGGAGATGTCTACACGCTGAGCCACGGCGGCGAGGTGCTGGCCCGCTACTCCCTTCCGGACGGGGTGAAGTGCCTGGTCGCGGACGAGTTCTGGATATACGCGGGCTGTGACGACGGCACGGTGTACGACCTGTCGTCGAAGGTGCCGTTCGGCGCGTACGACATCGCGGCGGACGTGGACATCTTCTGGCTCGACATCCGCGAGGGCGTGCTGAACGTGTCCGACCGCAACGGCGGGCTCACCGTCATCGACCACGAGGACGAGTTCCAGTGGTCGCGGCGCTCGGCGGGCTCCAACGCCTGGATGGTCCGGGCGGATGCGGACGGGATCTACCACGGGCACAGCCAGGGGGTCACGGCGTACGCCCCGGACGGCGGCGGGGAGTTGTGGCACACGGCCACCAACGGCTCGGTGCTGTTCGGCTGGCAGGAGGAGCACGCGGTGTACGCGGGCACCGGGCGCAACACCGTGCAGCGGCTGTCGAAGGCGACGGGCGCGGTGGAGGCCAGCTACCGGTGCGACGCGGCGGTGTACTCGTGCGCGACCTCTCCTGACGGCCGGCACGTCTTCGCGGGCGACCTCTCCTCCTCGGTGTACTGCTTCGACGCCGACGGGCAGCGGCTGTGGAAGCTGGGCACGGGCAGCGGGGCGGCCCTGTCCATGCAGTACCTCGACGGGCGGCTGTACCTGGTCACCACCGACGGCTCGCTGGTGTGCGTGGACGCGAGCGAGCAGGCGATCGCCGCGGCCCAGCAGGGCTCGGTGCCGACGGCCCTGGACGTGAAGTCGGCGGCGGCGCTGCCGGTGTTCACCCCGGCCGCCTCCGCCGCGGCGGTGGCGACGGTCTCGGTGGCCTCGGCGCCCGCGGGCGGTGTGGTCGTGGAGTGCGTCCAGCAGGGCGGCCGGATGCGGGTCCAGGTGGTGTCGGACGGCTTCGAGCCCTCGTGGAACGTGCAGTTCCCGCGCGGGATCCGGGAGCCCGGCGCCCGGTACGTGGTGGAGGGGCTGCACGCGGCCTCGGGGGGCTTCTACCGGGTGCGCGGGGAGATACGCCGCCTGGTCTGAGCGTCCTTCACGCGGTGTGCTCCCGGCACACCGCGGGCGTGGCCCCACGGGGGGCCGGGCTGGGTATGGAGAAGGGGGTCACCTCGGGCCGCGCGGGGGTCACCTGCAGCACGACCGGGTCGGTGCCGAGGTTGTGGCCGAGGTGGACGTGTCCGATGCCCGCGGGTTCCACGAAGGTGGTACCGGCCGGATGGACCTCGATGGTGCGGTCGTGCAGGACCCGGGTCAGCGTCCCCGCCAGGACGACGGCGTACAGCGGCACGTGGTGGTAGTGCCAGCCCGTGCAGCCGCCCGGCGCTATGACGATCTTCCGGCCGGCCGGAGCCGCGGCGACGCGTCGTCGCGCGGGCCGTACCTTCATCTGCTGTCCACCCATGTGCCCTCCTCGGCGGACCGGCCGGCGGCCACCGTCCACCCGCCACACCGTAGAAGGGCAGCACCGCTTCGAGGAAGAGTTGACGAAACATCAACCGACCCTCTCCACCAGGTGATATGCGGCCCGTTCGGCGGTATCACACCCGTATGAGCCTGGTCGTCTTCGAGTCCGCGAAGCAGATCCACTGCGCGGAGTGCCGGCAGGGCCCGCTGCGGCACCTCGTGCGCGAGGCGGGCGTACCGCGCTGCCTGGACTGTGCCGATCTCGGACATCTGGTCTACCTTCCGCGCGGGGACGCGGCGCTCACCCGCCGTTCCCGGGAGGGGAGTTCGCTCTGCGCCGTCGTCGTCCGCTTCAACCGGCGCCGCCGTCGCTACGAGCGTCAGGGGATGCTCGTCGAGGACGCCGCCCTCGCCCGCGCCGAGCGCGCCTGCCTCGCGGACTCCGAGGCGCGGGCCCGGCGCCGTGAGCGCGACCGGCTGCGCCGCGCGGCCGAGGACACCCGCTTCACGGCGGCCTTCGCCGCCGAGATAGTGCGGCTCTTCCCCGGGTGCCCGGCGGACCGGGCCGTCGCGATCGCCACGCACGCCTCGGTGCGCGGCAGCGGCCGCGTGGGCCGCAGCGCGGCCGGCCGGGCCCTGGACGAGCTGGCGGTCTCGTACGCGGTGCGCGCCGCCGTGCGGCACACCGACACCGAGTACGACGCCCTGCTGATGGCGGGCGTCCCGCGCTTCGCCGCTCGCGCCCGGCTCGCCGCGCAGATCGACGCCGTCCTGGACGGCTGGCGCCCCGTACCGCCCCGGCCCTGACCTTCCGGGCCCGAGGGCGCCCTAGCTCACCGGGCGGAAGCGCCGGTATAGGAGTGCGCCGCCGAGCAGCAGGGCTCCGCCGCCGGGGAGCAGGTATCCGAGGCCGTCGGCTCCGGTCTGGGCGAGTGCCTCGGTGTGGCGCGGCGGGGCGGGCGGTGCCGGCGGTACCGGCGGCGGCGGGGTCACGGGCTGTTCGACGACCGGGGGCTGGGGCTGGGGCGGCTTGGGGCCGCTGGGCACCTCGCCGTTGACGGAGGTGTTGCCGCTGGAGCTGTTGCCGATGCCGACGACGCTCACCGAGTTGCCGCTGAGGTTCAGCGGGATGTCGACGGGGAGCTGGATCCCGTTGCCGGAGAGCAGCCCCGGTGAATCCTTTCCGCGGCCCTCAGCTGTGGCCCCGCCTCCGTTGCCCGAGCCGCTGCCCGTACCGGGTTTCGAGGGATGTGCGGATAGGGACGAGGGCTGCGAGGACCTCGATCCGTGATGACTGCCGCCCCTCGGCGCCTCGTTGGTACAGCGGTTGCCGGTGGCCGAGTTGAGCACGCCCACCACGCTCACGGTGTTCCCGCACACGTTCACCGGGGTGTGCACGGGCAGTTGCACCAGATTCCCCGACAGCAGCCCCGGCGACCTCTCGGCGGCGCCGCCCGCGTCCGCATCGGCGTAGGCGAACCCGCTCACGCCCACGACCGTCAGACCGCCTCCCGCAACCACCGCCGCGATCAAGCCATTTCGACGACTGTGACGCATCAGTTTTCCTGCCTTCCGGAGAGGTACACGGGCATGGCACCCGTACCGGAGACAACGCCCTGAACCCGTTCGGGTTATAGGGCCGTTAGGCATTTCACCCCATCGTGTACTGGGTAATGCCTATTTCATGACTGTTCGCCCGCTGCTCCTCCTCGATGTGGACGGCCCCCTGAACCCGTTCCGGTCCCTGTCCGCCGGTCTGCGCGGGTACACGAGCCACCGGATGCGCCCGGACGTGTGGCTCTCCTACCGCGACCCCGACTCCCGCAAGGCCCGGCGCGGCGCGCGGGTGCGCCTGCACCCCTCCCACGGGGCCCGCTTGCAGGCCCTGCCCTTCGAGCTCACCTGGGCCACCGCCTGGACCCACCAGGCCAACACGATGATCGCCCCGCACATCGGACTTCCCGGCGATCTTCCTGTCATCGACTGGCCGGAACTCTTCGCCCGCGACCCCGAGGGCCTCTCCTGGAAGACCCGCCCCCTCGTCGAATGGGCCGCCGGCCGCCCCTTCGCCTGGGTCGACGACATGATCACCCCCCTCGACCGGGCCTGGGTCGCGGCCCACCACCCGTCGCCCGCCCTGCTCCTGCGCATCCACCCGCGCCACGGCCTGCGCACCCGCGACTTCACCACCCTCGGCCGGTGGGCGGCCGGGATCAGCCCCGCAGTGCCGTGAGCGGGTCCGGTGAGGGCCGGCCCGTGGGCCACCAGTCCTCGTCGCCCGGGCGGGACTCGTAGGCGTACCAGAGGGCGTCGCGGCCGAGACGGAGCTGGCGGGTGGCGGCCGTCAGCCGGTTGCGCTCGGGGCGGAAGGAGCCCTGGGCGGCGGCCAGGAGCAGCGGGCGGGCCCGGTCGAAGGGGCCCGCCGGGGGGTCCCAGGGCTCCTCCAGGGCAGCGAGGGCCGGGCGGCCGCCCTGACGCCAGGCCGCGGCGGCGCGGGCCAGGTCGGTGGTGCTGCGGCCGGTGGCGCGGGCCAGGTCGCGGTAGAGGATGCGGGCGGCTCCCGTCAGGCCGGCCGTGGCGTGCGCGGAGGCCAGCCGGACGGCGTCCTGCCAGAGGCCGAGCCCGGCGATCGGGTCCTCGGCGGTGGCCAGCAGGGCGTGGGCGCGGGCCGCCGCGTCGCAGGCGAGCTGGTCCAGTGCCAGCGGGTCCGGGGCCGCCGGGTCGGCCGGGTACGCGGGAGGGAGGCCCGGCGCGGCGGGCGCGGCGAGGGGCGCGGGCGGCAGCGGCAGCCCGCGCCGAGCCAGCGCCTCGCGGGCCGGGACTCCGGGGAAGTCCGGTGTGGCGTCGGGCCGTTCGCGCGCGGCGTGGGCGGCGTTGCGGCGGGTGAGGTCCTCCAGCAGTTCCCGCTCCCCGCGGCCGCGCACCAGCAGCAGGACGAACGGGTCCTCGTCCAGCAGCCGGGCCGCCCGGTAGCACAGGGCGGCGGCGTGCTTGCAGGGCGGACGCGCCACGTCCGGGCAGGAGCAGCGCGGGACGAGCTCGCCGACACCCGGCAGGACCGAATCCGCGAGGCTCTGCGGGACCTCCCGCTCCAGCAGGGCGGCGAGCGCCGCGGGATCGGCGGCGACCGTCTCCAGGAGCTCGCTCCACTGCGCGTCCGGGAAGGCGGGCAGGACCAGTTCGGTGCGGTAGGGGCGGGGACGGCTGCCCCGTACGTACGCCACGATCCGGCCCGGGGTGACGGTGACCGCATCGACTTGGCCCCCGTCCGCGTACGTACGGCCGCGGGCCAGCCGCGCCGGGTCACGCGCGACCTGCTCCAGCGCCGACACCCAGGCCCGGCCCCACCAGCTCACCGCCTGCGCCCCGGCGGGCACGGTCTCGAAGGTGCGGCGGCGGTCGTCCTTGGCGGTGATCACGCGGGCCTCCGCAGGGAGACGAGATCGGCGAGCTCCCGGTCGGTCAGTTCGGTCAGCGCCGCCTCGCCGGAGCCGAGCACCGCATCGGCCAGTGCCCGCTTCGCCTCCAGCATCTCGGCGATCCGGTCCTCGACGGTGCCCTCGGCGATGATCCGGTGCACCTGCACCGGCTGGGTCTGGCCGATCCGGTAGGCGCGGTCGGTGGCCTGCTCCTCCACGGCCGGGTTCCACCAGCGGTCGAAGTGGATGACGTGTCCGGCCCGGGTGAGGTTCAGCCCGGTGCCCGCCGCCTTCAGCGACAGCAGGAAGACGGGCACCTCGCCCGCCTGGAAGCGGTCCACGAGCTCCTCGCGGCGCGGCACCGGCGTCCCGCCGTGCAACAGCTGGTGGGAGATGCCCCTGGCCGACAGGTGCTGCTCGATGAGGCGGGCCATCGTCACGTACTGGGTGAAGACCAGCACCGAGCCGTCCTCGGCCAGGATCGTGTCCAGGAGCTCGTCCAGCAGGGCCAGCTTGCCCGAGCGGTGCGGGATCCGGGGCTGCTCCTCCTTCAGGTACTGGGCGGGGTGGTTGCAGATCTGCTTGAGCGAGGCCAGCAGTTTCATGATCATGCCGCGCCGCTCGATGCCCTCGCTCGCCCCGATCACGGCCATCGCCTCGTCCACCGCGGCCTGGTAGAGCGAGGCCTGCTCGCGCGTGAGAGAGACCGGATGATCCGTCTCCGTCTTGGGCGGGAGTTCGGGCGCGATCCCGGGGTCGGACTTCTTGCGGCGCAGCAGGAACGGCCGCACCAGGGCGGCCAGCCGGGCCACCGCCGCCTCATTGCCCCCGTCCTCCTCCTGCTGGTGCTCCACCGGGCGGGCGTGCCGGGCCCGGAAGGCGGTGAGCGGACCCAGCAGCCCGGGCGTGGTCCAGTCGAGCAGCGCCCACAGCTCGGAGAGGTTGTTCTCCACCGGGGTGCCGGTCAGCGCCACCCGGGCGGGCGACGGGATCGTGCGCAGCGCCTTCGCGGTCGCCGAGTGCGGGTTCTTGACGTGCTGCGCCTCATCGGCGACGACCATGCCCCAGGCCTGCTCGGCCAGCCGGGGGGCACTGGCGCGCATCGTGCCGTACGTGGTGAGGACGAAGCCCCCCGCCAGCCCGTCCAGGCTGCGGGCGCCGCCGTGGAAGCGGCGCACCGCTACCCCCGGCGCGAACTTCTCGATCTCCCGCTGCCAGTTGCCCAGCAGGGACGCGGGGCACACCACGAGTGTGGGCTCGGCGCGGTCGCGGTGCAGGTGCAGGGCGATCAGCGTGACGGTCTTGCCCAGGCCCATGTCGTCGGCGAGGCAGCCGCCGAGCCCGAGCGAGGTCATCAGGTCCAGCCAGGCCAGGCCGCGGGCCTGGTAGTCGCGCAGGGTGGCCTTCAGCCCGGCCGGCTGCGGAAGCGGAGCCAGCTCCCCCGTCAGCCGTTCGCGCAGCGCGGCCAGCGCGCCCACCGGGACGGCCTCGACCGGCTCCCCGTCGACCTCGGCCGTGCCCGACAGGGCGACGGCCAGCGCGTCCACCGGGTCCAGGAGGCCCAGCTCCCGCTTGCGGGCCTTGCGCACCAGCTCGGGATCCACCCGCACCCACTGGTCCCGCAGCCGCACCACGGGCCGGTGCGCCTGCGCCAGGGCGTCCATCTCCCCCGGGGTGAGGCGGTCACCGCCCAGGGCGAGTTCCCAGGAGAAGGCGAAGAGGTGGTCGGCATCGAAGAAGGCGGTGCCGTCGGTGGCGGACCCGGGCGCGGTGGAGCGCACGACGGCGGCCGCGGAGAGCGTACGGGCCAGCTCGCGCGGCCAGTGGACCAGGACCCCGGCGGCGGCCAGCCGGTTCGCGGCGGAGCCCAGCAGGTCTTCGAGCTCCGGATCGGACAGGGCCAGCGCATCGGGCACGGGCTGGTCCAGCAGCCGCAGCAGGGGCGGCCAGACCCGCGCGGCCCGGCGCAGCGCGAGCACGGCATCGATACGGGCCCGGGGGCCGAAGCCGGCGGCGGCCGCACCGGCCCACAGCAGCCCCGCATCGGTGACCAGGGTGGGATCGGCGAGGCTGTGCACCTGGACGACGGCGGCCCCGGCACGCCGGACCTCCGCCCCGGGGCCGTCGTCCTCCTCGTCCCGGTCGAAGAGGCCGAAGGAGGACAGGTCGAGCCGCAGCGAGATCCCCACGCCGGTGTCGGCGCCGGCCGCGACCTGCGCGGCCCAGTCCCGTATCCCGGGCACCTTCTGCGCCTGCTGCGCGGCGAAGGGCTGTCCGGCGGCCACCGCGGCGGCCGGGGTGCGGGGCAGGGTGTCGGCGACGGCGTCGAGGAAGGCGCGGAGCAGGGCCTCCGGTTCGGGCAGCTGGAGCGGGCGGCGGCCGGCCAGGGGCGTGGCGTACCCCTCGTGGGGCATCGCTGCGGCCACCGCGCGGAGGTGGCCGACATCGGCGGCGTCGAGCGGTCCGGCACGCCAGGCGTCGATGCCCTCGGGGGTCAGGCCGGGGAGCAGCCTGCCGCGGGCCACCAGGGCGAGCGCCTGGGCGGCGGCGGTGCCCCAGGCGCGGGTCGCGGGGTGTGCGGCGGGGCTGCGGGGAGCCCGTACCAGCAGGGGCAGGGCGGCGGCCACGGAGAAGCTCACGGCGGGCACGGTCCGGCTGCGGACCCCCTCTCCGTGCGGGCGTACGACGGTGAGCGGCGCAGCTCTGCCCTCCTCGGGCAGCGCTTCCCCCTCGGGCAGCGCGTCCCCCTCGGGCGACCAGAAGGCGACCCGTCCCTCGCGGGGGACGGCGGCGGGCAGGAAGACGGCGGCATGGCGCAGCAGCGCACGGGCGGTGTCGGCCGCCGGCGCGTGCGGCTGCGCTCGGGCATGCGGCTGCGCTGTCATGCGGTCCCCCTCCCCCGGTCGATGCGGATCTCCTGTGCACCGAGTCTAGGTCCGGGCACTGACAACACAGCTGACCTGCACGTATCCTCTCCGGCCGCTGTCCTTGCCGCGGCACCGGTGGTCAGCGTGCCCAGCGTCCCTGTTCCGTGGCGTAGCCGTAGACGGGCCGGCCCTTGGTGGCGCTCGTGCGCAGCGGCCGGCCGTTGTCGTCGACCCGGAGGGTGCCGGACCCGGACGGTCCGGTCCAGCGCAGGTCGAGGGACCAGTCGCAGTCGCAGCCCTCGGTGGCGGCCTCGATCCGCAGCACCACCGGTTCGGACGCCGAGACCCGCAGCGGGAAGGCGGGGGCGGGCAGGGCGCTCCCGGAGTCGTTCCCCGCGACGGGGCGGGCCAGCGGGCGCGGCGCGTCCAGGTTCACCGTGAACTTGGCCGGGGTGAGGGCCCCGCCGCAGCCCTGGGACATCTGGTAGACGTTCCAGGGCAGCGGGGTCCGGCGCGCGCTCACCCTCACCTCCAGGTCCTCCAGGACCACGGCGCCCGGGCCCGTGCCGTGCAGGGTGACCTCCACGATCTGCGTCCCGGCGTGCACCGCCCGCTGCGAGGACGCCCAGGCGGCCGCGTCCGCCTCCACCGGCGGCGGGGGCAGGGCCCCGGGGCCCTGTGCGGCGAGGTAGGCGTGGTCGCAGCCCGAGGCCCACACGTGCGGGCGGACCGCGGCCCTGAGCGGCGCGCCCGCGGCGGGGGCCGTACCGGGCCCCGTGCCGCCCGAGGGCGCGGGACCCTGCGCGGGGGCGGAGCCGGCGGCCGAGCCCTGGGGCGCGGCAGGAACCGTGGCCGGGCCGGAGGGCGGGGCGGAGACCGCCCCGGATTCGGGGGCCGTCGGCTGCGGTGCTGCGGTGTCCGTCGCCGCCCGGGACGGAGCCGAGGGCGGCGCGGAGGCGGCCGGGCCCGCTCCGGCCGAGGGCGTCCCCCGGTCCGGCAGGGCCGCGGTCAGCACCGCCACAGCCACCGCACCCGCCGCGGCCCCGGCGACGGCCACGGCGGCTCCCCGCCGCCGGTACCAGCGCGGCCGGACCGGCTCCGGTACGTCCACCCGTCCGACCTCGGCAGCCTCAGCCGGTTCCGGCTCCGCTTCCGGCTCCGGGACCCCGGCGGCCTGAGCAACGGACGGCGCCTCCACCGCGGGCGCCGCCTCCGGCACAGGAACCGGCTCCGCCTCCCGATCCGGCTCCGGCTCCGGCTCCGGCTCCGACTCCGGAACGACCACCGGCAGCGGCACCGGCACCGGCGCGGCCCTTGCCACCGCCCGCCGCCGGGCGTCCGCCAGCAGCCACGCCCGGTGCAGCTCCACCGCCTCGGCCGGCCGCGCACCGCAGAGCCGCGCGAAGCGGTCCACGACGGCGAACTCCGTCGGCACGGCCTCGCCGTTGCAGTAGCGGTGCAGCGTCGAGGTGCTCGTGTGCAGCTTGCGCGCCAGCACCCCGTAGCTCAGCCCGGCACGTTCCTTGAGCTCCCGCATCAGCCGGGCGAACCGCTGCGCCTCGCCCTCGCCCGCCCCCGCGTCCTCTCCCACGCTTCCGTCCTCCCCCACGCCCACTCCCACACCCACGGCGTTCCCCCCGTCCCACGACTGCGTTCCATGCAGGGGGTGTTCCCCCAGGTGACAGCACGTACGGCCGTTCCAGTGTCCCGAATCCGCCGCGATCCGTCGTCCGACACCCCGGCCCGGGGAAAGGCTGTTGGCATCAGCATCCGCACTGACGGCGCGCCGGGTTGAGGCGCGTCATGTTGAAACGGGAGACACCGACCATGTTCCGACGTACGGGTACCGCCGCCACTTTCGCCTCCACCGTCCTCGCGGCGGCCGCCGCCCTCGTCCTCACCGCCTCGACCACCGCCACAGCGGCCACCGCGCCGGGGTTCCTCATCGGGACCGACCTGCCGCCGCACGCCAGCTCCCCGTGGTTCGCCGGTGACGTCACCAAGGGCCTGCCCGAGTTCGCGCCGTTCTGCCTGGACGGTGTGCTTCCGGCGGCGGGCAGCTGGCACCGCCAGTTCGGCACCGAATTCGACACCGGCGCCGTTCAGGTCTCCGTACGGTCCGCGTCGGCCTCTGCGGCGGCCAAGCTCGCCGGCACGCTGGAGCGCAAGGTCGCGGCCTGCGCCGCCGACTGGCTGCGGACGACCCCGGGCGGGACGGCTTCCTGGCAGGACTACGGGAAGGTGGCCGTCGAGGAGGGTGCGCACGTCTACGGGGTGCACGTCTCCATCCCCGAGTCCGAGCCGAGCGTGCACCTCTTCGGCATCGGCCGGGACGGGGCGACCGTGACCGTCGTGCAGTGGGGTGAGATGGGCAACCTGTCGCACGCTCCGGTCGGCGCGTTCAAGAAGACGACGACCAAGGCCGTGAACAAGCTCAACCCCTGATCCGCCGCGTACGGGCGGTCCCGGTGGGACCATGGGACGAGGGACCTCCGCACGATCCGAGGCGAGAGTGATGCGTTCCGGGAACGAGCCGGTGACCGCCCGCAGCCCGCTGCGGCTGCGGTTCTGGCTGAGTCTGTGGGGGCTGGTCTGGGCCGCCGCCGGGACGGCCGCATTCTCCGTGGCCGGCCGTCCCGGGTGGGCGGCGGCCTGCGGGGTACTGGCACTGCTGGCGGCCACGGACCTGTTCGTGGTGCTCCGGCACCTCGGCCAGGGGCCCCACTACCAGCCGGGCCCCGATGTCCCGCCCTACGAGCCTCCGGACGGGCCCGCGGACGGGCGCGCAGACAAGCCATCGCGCGGCTGACGGCCCGCCGCGCGAACGACCCTGCCGCTCGGTCCGCCTACTCCTCGAAGCGGGCCGCTTCCAGGTACTCGGGCTGCGGGTCGAGGGCGGCGGCCAGCCGGAAGTGTTTGCGCGCCTGCGCGGGCCTGCCGGAGCGCTGGTGGGTGCGGGCCAGTGCGAAGTGGGCGAAGGCGTTGTCCGGCTCCCGTTCCAGCACCAGCTCGAACTCCAGCTCGGCCGGGCGCAGTTGCGCAGCGGCGAAGAAGGCCCGCGCGCGCAGCAGCCGGGCCGCGGTGTTCTCCGGGTGGGCGGCTATCACCGAGTCGAGCAGTTTGACGGCGCCGCGCGGGTCGCGGGCGGCGAGCAGCTGCTCGGCGGCCCGGTAGTCGATGACGTGCGTCTCCGGGCTCGCCGGGCCGGACGGCACGGGCGAGGACGGCGGAGGCTGCGGCGTGGTGTCGGACACGGTCTGATCCTTCCCTCTACGGGCGCGTTCAACGCCCCGGGGCCCGTCCCCTATTCCATGAGCACGTCACGGGGCGGGCGTCAGGCCCCGGCACCCCCGGTGTCCGCCCCGGCTGCCCGGGCCCGCTCGGTGAGCTCCGCCCACACCTTGCGCACCTGGGGCTCCAGGGCCTCCAGGGGCCCGTCGTTGTCGATCACGAGGGTGGCCACGGCCAGCCGCTGCTCGCGCGTGGCCTGCGCGGCCATCCGGGCCCGCGCCTCCTCCTCGGCCATCCCGCGCAGCGCCGTCAGCCGGGTCAGCTGGGTCTGCGGGGCCGCGTCCACCACGACCACCAGGTCGTAGAGCGGGGCCAGTCCGTTCTCGGCGAGCAGCGGTACGTCGTGCACCACGATGGCTCCGGGGCCCGCGGCGGCCTCCAGCTCGGCGGACCGGGCCCCGACCAGCGGGTGCACGATCGCGTTGAGCGTCCGGAGCTTCGCCGGGTCGGCGAAGACGATCGACCCCAGCTTGGGCCGGTCCAGGGTGCCTTCGGCGGTCAGCACGTCCGGCCCGAAGGCCGCGACGACGGCCGCGAGCCCGGGGGTTCCGGGCTCGACGACCTCCCGTGCGATCCGGTCGGCGTCGACGACGACCGCCCCGTACCCCGCCAGCAGCCGCGAGACCTCGCTCTTGCCGGCACCGATTCCGCCCGTCAGGCCCACTTTCAGCATGCCCGCAGCCTAGTGCCGCCACCGGAAGGGGTCACCGGAACCCCCTGTGTCAGTTCTCGCCCTCGCGCTCCGCCAGGAACCGCTCGAACTCGCGGCCGATCTCGTCCGCCGAGGGGATCTCGGCCGGTTCGGCGATCATGTTGCCGCGGGTCTCGGCTCCGGCCGCCGCGTCGTACTGGTGCTCCAGGCCCTGCACCAGGGTGACCAGCTCGTCGTCGCCCTCGCGGATCTGCCGGTCGATCTCCGTCTGCGTGCGGTGCGCCTCGGTGCGCAGCGCGTGCGCCACGGCCGGCAGGACCAGCCCGGTCGCCGCCGTGATGGCTTCGAGCACCGTCAGCGCGGCGTCGGGGTACGCGGAGCGGGCCACGTAGTGCGGTACGTGGGCGGCGACGCCCAGGACGTCGTGGCCGGCCTGGCCGAGGCGGAACTCCACCAGCGATTCGGCGCTGCCGGGCACCTGGGCCTCGTCGAAGGGGCTGCGGTGCCCCGGCATGAGGTCGGTGCGGTTGCCGTGCGGGGTGATCCCGACGGGCCGGGTGTGCGGGACGCCCATCGGGATGCCGTGGAAGTTGACCGAGAGCCGCACGCCGAGCCGCTCGACTATCTGCCGGACGGCGACGGAGAACCGCTCCCACTCCACGTCCGGCTCGGGGCCGGAGAACAGCAGGAAGGGGGCGCCGGTGGCGTCCTGGACGAGGCGCACCTCCAGCCGGGGCTCCTCGAACTCCGTCCAGTGGTCGCGCTGGAAGGTGAGCAGCGGGCGCCGGGCCCGGTAGTCCACGAGGCGGTCCGCGTCGAAGCGGGCCACCACCTGGTGCGGCAGGGTGTCCAGGAGCCGCTCCACGATCTGCTCCCCGGCCTCACCTGCGTCGATGTACCCCTCGAAGTGGTAGAGCATGACCAGACCGGCCGAGTCCTGGGCCAGCGCCAGGTCGGCCACCGCCAGGCCCTTGGCGTCCCATTCGTACAAACCCTGTGGATCAAGCACCGTCAACCACTCCTCCTCGCCGCGTTCCCTGCCAAGAACGTCCAAGGCTGCTGCGCCATTCCCCAGTTGGCCCCTTTCACAGGAAAGCAACACGGGACGGCAACGCGGAAGAGCGCGGGGAGAGCGCGCGGGAGACAAGCAGTGCGGCAACCGGAAGACAGCCGGGAGGCGGCCGGGAGACAGCAGTGAGGCCCGCCCCCCGAAGGGGACGGGCCTCACGTTCAGCTCAGCTCAGCTCACACCGGGGTGTGATGCGCTGCGATCAGCTCTGGCCGCCGGCCAGCTTCTCGCGGAGCGCGGCCAGGGCCTCGTCCGACGCCAGGGCGCCGGAGGTCTCGTCCGACTCCGAGGAGTACGAACCACCCGAGATGCCCGCACCGGCGTTGCCACTGGCGGCCGGGGCGGCAGCACCCTCGGCGGCAGCGGCCTCGTCGGCCTCGCGGCTCTTGATGACCTGCGCCTGGTGCTGCTCGAAGCGCTGCTGCGCCTCGGCGTACTGGGTCTCCCAGGCCTCGCGCTGCTTGTCGAAGCCCTCGAGCCAGTCGTTGGTCTCGGGGTCGAAGCCCTCGGGGTAGATGTAGTTCCCCTGGTCGTCGTACGACGCGGCCATGCCGTACAGCGTCGGGTCGAACTCGACCGAGGCCGGGTCGGCACCGAAGGACTCGTTGGCCTGCTTCAGCGACAGCGAGATCCGGCGACGCTCGAGGTCGATGTCGATGACCTTGACGAAGATCTCGTCGTTGACCTGGACGACCTGCTCCGGGATCTCCACGTGGCGCTCGGCCAGCTCGGAGATGTGGACCAGACCCTCGATGCCCTCGTCCACGCGGACGAACGCACCGAACGGAACCAGCTTGGTGACCTTACCCGGGACGACCTGACCGATCTGGTGCGTCCGGGCGAACTGCTGCCACGGGTCTTCCTGCGTCGCCTTCAGCGACAGGGAGACGCGCTCGCGGTCCATGTCGACGTCGAGGACCTCGACGGTGACTTCCTGGCCGACCTCGACAACCTCGGACGGGTGGTCGATGTGCTTCCAGGACAGCTCGGAGACGTGGACGAGACCGTCGACGCCGCCCAGGTCCACGAAGGCACCGAAGTTGACGATCGAGGAAACGACGCCGGAGCGGACCTGACCCTTCTGCAGGGTGGTGAGGAACGTCTGGCGAACCTCGGACTGGGTCTGCTCGAGCCAGGCGCGGCGGGACAGGACCACGTTGTTGCGGTTCTTGTCCAGCTCGATGATCTTCGCCTCGAGCTCCTTGCCCACGTAGGGCTGGAGGTCGCGGACGCGACGCATCTCGACGAGAGAGGCCGGCAGGAAGCCGCGGAGGCCGATGTCGAGGATGAGACCACCCTTGACGACCTCGATGACGGTACCGGTGACGATGCCGTCTTCTTCCTTGATCTTCTCGATGGTGCCCCAGGCACGCTCGTACTGAGCGCGCTTCTTCGAGAGGATCAGGCGGCCTTCCTTGTCCTCCTTCTGGAGAACCAGGGCCTCGATCTCGTCGCCGACCTTGACGACCTCGTTCGGGTCGACGTCGTGCTTGATCGAGAGCTCGCGGCTGGGGATGACGCCTTCGGTCTTGTAACCGATGTCGAGGAGAACCTCGTCCCGGTCAACCTTGACGATGACGCCGTCGACGATGTCGCCATCGTTGAAGTACTTGATCGTCTCGTCGATCGCCGCGAGGAACGCGTCCGCGTCGCCGATGTCGTTGACCGCAACCTGCGGAGTGGTGGCGGTGGTCTCGGTGCTGCTCGTCATGTGGGAAAGGGCTCCGGTTACGGACAGAAAGTCGTAGGTACTGCTACGCCGGGAGCCCTTATCGGCATCCACCGAAGACCGGACAGCCAAGGAGGCCCCCGATCCGCAAGATGAGCGGCGGGGCCTCGAAAACCGAGGGGACATCAACAGATGCAAGCGCAGCCTGCTAGGTCTGAGGAGCACAGGCTCGCAGCGCAACTTGTAGCATACGGGGGCAGCCGGACAGGGTCAATGCGCGAAGGCGCACACCCCGGGCGGATCGCCGGATAACCGGCACAATTCTTCGGCGGGGAGGCCCTGATGGCCCTTCCTGCCGTATTCGCAGACTACGACGACGGGCCCCATGAACCAAGAGTCCTACGCCCCCCAAGACGCGCACGGAGCGGACGGCGACGCCCCGGACGACGCCGAGGCCACCCGCCGTGACGCGGGGGAAGCGGAGAGCAGTCGGGCCAGCCGGGGCTGGTGGGACCGCAACGCCGACGAGTACCAGAGCGAGCACGGGGCCTTCCTGGGCGACGACCGCTTCGTCTGGGGCCCGGAGGGACTCGACGAGGCGCAGGCCGCCCTCCTGGGCCCCGCCGCCTCCCTCAAGGGCAAGGACGTCCTGGAGATCGGCGCCGGCGCCGCCCAGTGCTCGCGCTGGCTGGCCGCCCAGGGCGCACGCCCGGTCGCCCTGGACCTCTCCCACCGCCAGCTCCAGCACGCCCTGCGCATCGGCGACGACGTGCCCCTGGTCGAGGCCGACGCCGGAAGGCTCCCCTTCCGCGACGCCTCCTTCGACCTCGCCTGCTCCGCCTACGGCGCCGTCCCCTTCGTCGCCGATCCGGTGAACGTGATGCGCGAGGTCCGCCGCGTCCTGCGCCCCGGCGGCCGCTGGGTCTTCTCCGTCACCCACCCGATCCGCTGGGCGTTCCCCGACGAACCCGGCCCCGAGGGGCTGTCGGTCGCCGCCTCCTACTTCGACCGGACCCCGTACGTGGAACAGGACGAGGACGGCAACGCCGTCTACGTCGAGCACCACCGCACGATCGGCGACCGGGTCCGCGACGTGGTCGCGGGCGGCTTCCGCCTCCTCGACCTGGTCGAACCGCAATGGCCCGAGTGGAACAGCCAGGAGTGGGGCGGCTGGTCCCCGCTGCGCGGCAACCTGATCCCGGGCACCGCGATCTTCGTGTGCGAGAGGGACTGACTCCCTTGACCTCCGCGCCGCCCCCCGACCGCAGCGCCGCCCTCGCCGCCCTTCCCGTACGGGAGGCCGTGCCCGCGCTCCTCGCAGCGCTCGACGGCCACGGCACGGCCGTGCTCTGCGCCCCTCCCGGCACCGGCAAGACCACCCTGGTCCCGCTGGTCCTGGCCGGGCTGGCGGGCGGGGGCCCGCGGCGCCGGGTGGTCGTCGCCGAGCCCCGCCGGATCGCCGCCCGGGCGGCAGCCCGGCGGATGGCCTGGCTGCTGGGCGAGCAGCCCGGCAAACGGGTGGGCTTCACCGTGCGCGGCGAACGGGTGGTGGGCCCGGGCACGCTGGTGGAGGTGGTCACCACCGGTGTGCTGCTCCAGCGGCTCCAGCGCGACCAGGAACTGTCCGGCGTCGACGTGGTCGTCCTGGACGAGTGCCACGAGCGGCATCTGGACGCCGACACCGTCGCCGCCTTCCTCCTGGACGTACGGGAGACCCTGCGGCCGGAGCTGCGCCTGGTCGCGGCCTCGGCGACGACCGACGCGGCCGGCTGGTCCCGGCTGCTGGGCGGCGCGCCGGTGGTGGAGGCCGCCGGGGTCGCGTACCCGGTGGAGACCGTGTGGGCTCCCCCGGCCAGGCCGGTGCGGCCCCCGCACGGGATGCGGGTGGACCCGGCGCAGCTGACGCACGTGGCCTCGGTGGTGCGGCGGGCCCTGGCGGAGCGCGAGGGCGACGTCCTGTGCTTCCTGCCCGGCGTCGGGGAGATCGCCCGGGTCGCCGGGCAGCTCGGCGGCGTGGACGCCGAGGTGCTCCAGGTCCACGGCCGGGCGTCGGCGGCCGTGCAGGACGCGGCGCTGACCGCCGCGGCGCACCGCCGCGTGATCCTCTCCACCGCGGTGGCCGAGTCGAGCCTGACGGTGCCCGGGGTGCGCGTGGTCGTGGACTCGGGGCTGGCCCGCGAACCCCGGGTCGACCATGCCCGCGGGCTGGGCGCGCTGGCGACCGTACGGGCCTCCCGCGCGGCCGGGCGCCAGCGGGCGGGCAGGGCCGGGCGCGAGGCGCCGGGCACGGTGTACCGCTGCTGGGCCGAGGCCGAGGACCTGCGGCTCCCCTCCTTCCCCGCGCCGGAGATCCGCCTCGCCGACCTGGCGCAGTTCGCCCTCCAGTCCGCCTGCTGGGGCGATCCCGACGCGGCCGGGCTGGCCCTGCTGGACCCGCCGCCCGCCGGCGCGATGGCCGCGGCGCGGGAGGTGCTGATCACCGTCGGCGCCGTGGACGCGGCGGGCCGCCCGACCCCGCGCGGCCTGCGGATGTCCCGCCTGGGGCTGCACCCCCGGCTGGCCCGCGCCCTGCTCGACGGGACCGCGGCCCTCGGGGCCCGGCGGGCGGCCGAGGTGGTGGCCCTGCTGAGCGAGGAGCCGCCGCGCGAGTACGGGGACGACCTGGCCGCGGCCTGGCGGGCGGCCCGCCGGGGTGCGGACGGCTACGCGGCACGCTGGCGCGCGGAGGTCCGCCGCCTGGAGCGGTCCGCCCAGGACCCGGCGGACGCTGCGAGCCCGGCGGACCCTGCGAGTCCGGCGGGCCCCTCGGGCCCCGGGTCCGCCCCGGCCCGCTCCCGCGCGCTCGCCGACGACGCGGCCGCCGGGCTCGTCGCCGCCCTGGCGTTCCCCGAGCGGGTCGCGAAGGCCCGGGGCGCGGGGGCGTTCCTCATGGCCTCCGGCACCGGGGCCGAACTCGGCGACGGGTCGGCCCTGCGCAGCGCGCCCTGGCTGGCCGTCGCCGTCGCCGACCGGGCCGCGCACTCCGCGTCCGCCCGGGTACGGCTCGCCGCCGTCGTCGACGAGGAGACCGCCCGTACGGCCTCCGGGCACCTGCTGAGCGGCGGCGAGGAGGTGCGCTGGGAGGACGGCGACGTGGTGGCCCGCTCCGTCGAGCGGCTCGGCGCGATCGAGCTGTCGGTGCGCCCGCTGCGCGATCCCGCTCCCGGCCGGACCCGCGAGGCACTGCTGGCGGGCCTGCGCCAGGAGGGGCTCGGCCTGCTGCGCTGGACCCAGGACGCCGCGGGGCTGCGGGCCCGGCTGGGCTTCCTGCACCGGACGCTCGGCGGCGGCTGGCCCGACGTGGCGGACGACGCCGCCCTGCTGGAGCGCGCCGACGACTGGCTGGAGCCCGAGCTGTCACGGGCCCGGCGCCGCGCGGACCTCGGCCGCATCGATGCCGGTCAGGCCCTGAACCGGCTGCTGCCGTGGGCCACCGGAGAGGCCGCCCGGCTGGACGAGCTGGCGCCCGAACGGATCGAGGTGCCCAGCGGTTCCCGCATCCGGGTGGACTACACGGCGGACCAGCCGGTGCTCGCCGTGAAGGTCCAGGAGCTGTTCGGGCTGGCCGAGACCCCCCGGGTCGCGGGCGTGCCCGTCCTGGTGCACCTGCTGTCGCCCGCCGGGCGGCCCGCCGCGGTCACCGCCGACCTCGCCTCCTTCTGGCAGGGCGGCTACCGGGCCGTCCGGGCCGAGCTGCGCGGCCGCTACCCCAAGCACCCCTGGCCGGAGGACCCGGCCACCGCCGAGCCCACCCGGCACACCAACGCCCGGCTCAGGCGCTGAGCCCCTCCTCCGGGACCTCCCGCGGCCTGCGGCCCCGGGCCTCCAGCCACAGAGCCAGCCCGAGGAACAGCAGCCCGCCGGCGGCGAGGCCCGCCGGGGCGTAGGTGTGCAGGGCGAGGACCTTCGTACGGTTCGCGGAGACCAGGTCGAAGGTGTGGTCGGCGTAGTCGGCGCGCATCTTGACGTGGCCCGCGAAGGCGGTGAGCTTCCCGTCGGGGCCGCCCGCCGCGATGCCGCCGCGCATCTCCTGCTGGATCTGCTGCTCGGCGTTGACGGGCGCCCCGGTCACCGGGTCGACCCAGAACATCGCCTTGACCGTGTACCAGAGGCTGGTGCCGGTGGTCTGTTCGATCGTCGCCGGGTCGATGCCCTCGATCGGCATCTTCTTGGGCATGGGGACCTTGGTCCACGGGACGGTCTGCTCGAAGTAGTAGACCTCCATCCCCCGGTAGGTGCGCGGGCCGACGTAGTGGATCGGCGAGGAGGAGCGGGTCTGCGCGTCGAAGTAGAGGTAGTCGCGGGGCTCGGTGAAGAACGGCCACTTGAACTCGATGCCCTCGCGCTTGACGGGGTCCCCGTCGACCATCTCGCCGGTGGCGTGCACCGGGTCCTGGGTGTGGGCGTCGAAGATGTAGCGCTCGGGGATCTGGGAGACCATCTTCCCGTCCGGCCCGATGATGTACGACAGCGTGTCCCAGACGACGACGTCCTTGCCCGCGTCGGCCTCGATCTCCTTCGACGCCTCCACGTTGCCCTTGAGGGTCTGGACGATCGTGACCTTGTCGACCTTCTTGGGCTTCATGCCGTCGTTGTAGTCGATGAGGGTGGCGTCCTTCGCCTCCAGGACCATCTCCTGGTACTGGTTCGGCGGGATCTTCGCGAGCCGCGGGTACGCGTACCAGCGCAGCAGCGGCGCGAGGGCCGCGCAGAACACGGCGAGGGCCAGCAGGACAAGGCTCGCTCTGCGTCGCATGGCCGGGCCCTCCTCTACTTTCCGGGCGCGGCGGGCGCGGTGGTGAGCAACGGCTTGGGCGAGGTCTTGCCTTCGGGCGCCCCGAACGCCGTGACGGCGAGGACGAGGAGCACCGCGAGGACGAGCCCGCCGGCGGCGGCGATGGCTGCGCGCATGCCGGGCCTCCGGAATCTGATAGGGCGTCAGGGCGGAGGCACCGTAGCAACGCGGAGGCGAGATGAGAACCGTCTGGGCCTGCAGTTTCACGGGCGGCGGCGGCGCGGGCCGCGCAGCGTCGGCCCTGAGTACGGGTACTCATGCCCGGGCGGGCTCCCGAGGGCAGGGTGGTGGGCATGGACACCTCACCTGCGCCTGCCGGCCCGCGGGAACACCGGGGCCCGGGCGCGGACGTCGCCCGGGCCGCCTTCCTGATCGTGGGCGAACTCCTCGCCCTGGCCACGGTCTTCTTCCTGTGGGTGCTCTCCGGGCTGAGCTTCGGCCCCTCGACGGACGAGGGCCATCCGGTCTGGGGCTACCTGGTGGCCGCGGGGTGCCTGGCGGTCCTGATGACCTGGGCGAGCCTGGGCGCGTCCCACCGCGGCGAAGGGGTGACCGCCGTGACGCAGGCCCTCATGGCGATGGGGACGGTGGTGGTGATCCTCGGCGGCGCCTCCTACCAGCACCGCGAGGACACCCCGCCGCCTCCGGACCCGTGCCTGAAGTCGCCCTCCGCACCGTGGTGCTACGGCTGACGGACCGGACCGGACCGCGCGCCTACGGGGCTTCGGCCGGACCCTGCACCGGGCCGGGGGCCGCCGCTCCGGAGGCCGAGGGCGTGGGCCGGGCACTGGCGGAGGGGCTGGGCTTCGGGCTGGGCGCGGAACTCGCGGTCGGGGTCGGCTTGGGGGTGGGGGTCGGCGTCGGGGTGGGAGTCGGGGTCGGGGTGGGAGTCGGCGTCGGCGTCGGCTCAGGGGTCGGCGTCGGCGTCGGGGTGGGAGTCGGCTCAGGCGTCCGCGTGGGCGTGGGAGTCGGCTCAGGGGTAGGAGTTGGCTCAGGTGTCGGCGTCGGCGTGGGAGTCGGTGTAGGCGTCGGCTCAGGCGTCGGGCTCGGCTTCGGGTCCGGCGTAGGGCTGGGCTTCGGGTCCGGCGTGGGCTCCGGCTTCGGGTCCGGCTTCGGCTTCGGGTCCGGCTTGGGCTCCTGCTTCGGCGGGCTCACCGCGGGCACGCCCGCCCCGGTACCCGCGCCCGCGCCCGCACCGTCCGGGACCTCGTGCGTCCCCTTCAGGTAGTACGTGAACCAGGACCGCACCGTCCGCAGGTAAGCCGTGGACCGGTTGTACGAGAGCACCGCCCGGTCCAGGTCGGCGTCCCGCCGCAGGTCCCGGTCGCCCGCGCACAGGTACCGTCCGGCCGCCAGCGCCGCGTCGTACACGTTGTTCGGGTTGCGCCGGCCGTCGCCGTCCGCGTCCTGCCCCCAAGCCGCCCACGTGGAGGGGATGAACTGCATCGGCCCGACCGCCCGGTCGTAGCGGCCGTCCCCGTCGTAGGCCCCGCCGTCCGTGTCGGAGATGTTCGCGAAGCCGTTGCCGTCGAGCACCGGTCCCAGGATCGGCCGCAGCGTGGTCCCCGCCCCGTCCACCCGGCCGCCGCGCGCCTGCCCGGACTCCACCTTGCCGATCGCCGCGAGCAGTTGCCAGCGCAGCCCGCAGCCCGGGTCGCTCTCCCCCACCGTCGCCTCCGCCCGCCGGTACGCCGCGAGCACGCTCGCCGGTATCCCCTGCGCGCCCTCGCCCGCGCCGGTGACCACCTGCTCGGCCTGCGCTCCCGTCCCGGCCTGCGGCTGCTGCGCCTGCGCCGGGTCCGCCGCGTCCGGCGGCTGCTGCTGCCCGTCCTCGGGCAGCAGGACGGCCGGCGGCTCGGGGCTGATCAGCGGCGGCAGTTCGGTGAAGTAGGAGGAGTCGCCTCCGGATTCTGCCGCGGGAAGGGGCTGCGGGCTGCCCTTCCCCGCCGTGTCCGTCCGCCCGGCGCTCCCGGCGCCCGGACCCTGGGACGCGGTCACCGCGGCGACCACCAGCGCGGAGGCGAGGGCGGCCATGGCGCCCCGGCGCAGCCTGCGTCCGAATATTCGAGCCGACATGAGCCGGACCCCTCCCCCTCGACGTCCGCGCGACCTTATGCCAACTCCCTGCACACGGCACGCACCGTGACGGGGATTTCACCACATCCCCACGTCCCTGCCCAGGTCACGCATACTGTCCAGACCCTTCATGGGCATTGGCCCGAAGTAAGGAACCCGCGCCGGGGGCTCCCGGCGGTCCCCGACCCCCCGAGGAGAGGCGCCGTGCCGTTCACTCTCAGCCATGCGGCCGCCGTACTTCCGGCCGTCCGCCGCACCGGACGCGCACGCGGGCCGCTCGTCGCCTCGGCCCTGGTCCTCGGATCGTTCGCGCCGGACACCTTCTACTTCGCCGACGCGGTGGTCTCCGGCGTCATGGGGTACGGGACGTTCACGCACTCCCTGCCCGGTGTCCTGACCGCGGACGCGGCGCTCACCGCCGCCCTCGTGGCCTGCTGGCTGTTGCTGCGCGAACCGCTGATCGCGCTCCTGCCGGCCGGCTGGCGGGGCCGGGTGCACGCGTTCGTGCGCGGCGAGCACTGGCGGGGCCGCCGGCTCCTGCCGCTCGCGCTCTGGTTCTACCTCTCGGCGGTGGCCGGCTCGCTCACGCACGTGGTGTGGGACAGCTTCACGCACCTGGACCGCTGGGGGACGCAGCTCCTGCCGGACCTCGGCGAGCCGCTCGCCTTCGGGCTGCCGCTGTACTCCTACCTCCAGTACGGCAGTTCGGCGGTGGCGGCCGTGGCGCTGGTGTGGTTCACGGCGACCGCGCTGCGGCGGCTGCCGCCGGCCCCGGCCCCCGCGTCCGTCCCGGTGCTGACCCGCGCCGAAGTGCGGGGCGCGCTCGCACTGGTGACGGTGTGCGTCGCGGCCGGGGTCACGATGCGGGTGGTCCGCTTCTTCACGTTCTTCGACCGGATCGACAGTCCGCTCGACATCATCCCGACGGTCTGCTTCGGCGCGGGCGGCGGCCTCGCCGTCGCGCTGCTGCTGTACGGGGCCCTCGTACGGCTGCGCCACCGCCACCGCCACCGCCGCGACCACGACCAGGACCAGGACCAGGACAGCAACGGTCACGACGGCCGCGACGCACGGACGCCCGTCCCCACCGCATAACGGGGGACGGGCGTCCGCGGGCCGGTGCAGGTCAGTGCGCGGCGGACTCCCAGTCCGCGCCGACGCCCACCGAGACGTCCAGCGGGGCGCGGAGCTCGACGGCGGCGCCCATCTCGCGGCGCACCAGCTCCTCCACCTTCTTCCGCTCGCCCGGGGCGATCTCCAGCACGATTTCGTCATGGACCTGGAGCAGCATCCGCGACTTCAGCCCGGCCTCCGTGACCGCCCGGTCCACGCGCAGCATCGCCACCTTCACGATGTCGGCCGCCGTGCCCTGGATCGGGGCGTTCAACGCCATCCGCTCGGCGGCCTCACGACGCTGGCGGTTGTCGCTGTTGAGGTCGGGCAGGTAGCGGCGGCGGCCGAAGACCGTCGCCGTGTACCCGGTCGCCCGGGCCTCGTCGACGACCCGCTGGAGGTACTCGCGGACCCCGCCGAACCGCTCGAAGAAGGTGTCCATCAGGCCGCGCGCCTCGGCGGGCTCGATGTTCAGCTGCTGGGCCAGCCCGAAGGCGGACAGCCCGTACGCGAGCCCGTACGACATGGCCTTGATCTTGCGGCGCATCTCGGCATCGACCGCGGACCGCTCGACCCCGAACACCTGGGAGGCGACGGTGGTGTGCAGGTCCTCGCCGGTCGCGAACGCCTCGATCAGGCCCTCGTCCTCGGACAGGTGCGCCATCACGCGCAGCTCGATCTGGCTGTAGTCGGCCGTCATCAGGGACTCGAAGCCCTCGCCGACGACGAAACCGCGGCGGATGGCGCGGCCCTCGTCGGTGCGCACCGGCACGTTCTGCAGGTTCGGGTCGGTCGAGGACAGCCGGCCCGTCGCGGCGACGGTCTGGCTGAAGCTGGTGTGCACCCGCCCGTCCGCGCCGATGGTCTTGACCAGGCCCTCCACGGTCACCCGCAGCTTGGCCTGCTCACGGTGACGCAGCATGATCACCGGCAGTTCGTGGTCGGTCTGCGTGGCCAGCCAGGCCAGGGCGTCCGCGTCCGTGGTGTAGCCGGTCTTGGTCTTCTTGGTCTTCGGCAGGTCCAGCTCGCCGAAGAAGACCTCCTGGAGCTGCTTGGGCGATCCCAGGTTGAACTCGTGGCCGACCGCCGCGTGCGCCTCCTTCACCGCCTGCTGCACGGCGCCCGCGAACTGCTGCTCCATGGCCTCCAGGTGATCGCGGTCGGCGGCGATACCGGCCCGCTCCATCCGGGCCAGCAGCTCCGAGGTCGGCAGCTCCATGTCGTGCAGCAGCTCCGCCGCACCCACCTCGTCCAGCTTGCCGGTGAAGGCCTCACCGAGGTCCAGGACCGCACGGGCCTGCGCCATCAGCGCCTCCGCCTCGGCCGTGTCGTCGGCGCCGAAGGCCAGCTGCCCGTCCGCGGCGGCCGGAGCCAGCTCCCGGTGCAGGTACTCGTTCGACAGGACGTCCAGGGCGAAGGACCGCCGGCCCGGCTTGACCAGGTACGCGGCGAGCGCGGTGTCCATGGTGACGCCCGCCAGGGTCCAGCCGTGCTCCGGGAAGACCCGCATCAGGCCCTTCGCGTTGTGCACGACCTTCGGCCGCGCCGCGTCCGCGGCCCAGGCCGCGAAAGCCCGCTCATCGGCCTCGTCCAGCGCGGACGGCTCGAACCAGGCGGCCGGGCCGTCGGCCGCCGCCAGCGCGATCTCGCTCACGTTGCCCTGGCCCAGGGCCCAGCTGTCGACGGTGGACACACCCAGCGGCGCACCCCCACGGGCCTGAAGCCACGGCCCGAGCTCGCCCGCGCCCAGCACGGACCCGTCCAGCTCCACACCCGCCGCGACCGGGGCCGGCGCCTCCTCCTCGGCAGCGCCCGGGTCCACGGCCAGCAGCCGCTCCCGCAGCGAGGCGTTGCGGATCTCCAGCACGTCCAGCACCCCGGTCACCGCGGACCGGTCGTAGGGGGCGCGGGCCAGGTCCTCGGGCGCCTTCGGCAGCTCCACGTCCTTGACCATCTCGGTCAGGACCCGGTTGAGCTTGACGGCCTCCAGGTGGTCCCGGAAGTTCTGCCCGGCCTTCCCCTTGACCTCCTCGGCCCGCTCGACGAGCTCCTTGAACGACCCGAACTGCGTGATCCACTTGGCGGCCGTCTTCTCCCCGACGCCCGGAATGCCCGGCAGGTTGTCGGACGGGTCCCCGCGCAGCGCCGCGAAATCCGGGTACTGCTGCGGGGTGAGCCCGTACTTCTCCTCGACCTTCTCCGGCGTGAACCGGGTCAGCTCGGAGACGCCCTTCGTCGGGTACAGCACGGTCGTCCGCTCGGACACGAGCTGGAAGGAGTCCCGGTCACCGGTGACGATCAGGACGTCGAAGCCGAGGGCCTCCGCCTGCGTCGCCAGCGTCGCGATCACGTCGTCCGCCTCGAAGCCGTCCACGGCGAACCGCGGCACCTTCATCGCGTCGAGGAGCTCGCCGATCAGCTCGACCTGCCCCTTGAACTCGTCCGGCGTCTTGGAACGGTTCGCCTTGTACTCGGGGAACTCGGTCGAGCGCCACGTCTTGCGGGACACGTCGAACGCCACCGCGAAGTGCGTGGGCGCCTCGTCGCGCAGCGTGTTCGCCAGCATCGACGCGAAGCCGTAGATGGCGTTCGTCGGCTGGCCGGTCGCCGTCGTGAAATTCTCCGCGGGCAGCGCGAAGAACGCCCGGTACGCCAGGGAGTGCCCGTCCATGAGCATCAGGCGGGGGCGGCCCGCTGCGGTCGTCTGGTCGGTCTTCTTCGATGCTGAATCTGCCACGCCCCCGATCCTAGGCGCCCCCGCCGACAATTCCGGCGTCGGCGATGTCCCCCGGGCGTGACAGGATCGGACACGTAAGCGATGACAGCTCGAAGGGGAGCGACATGGCCGCCAAGCCGCCCGCAGGTGATCCCGTACAGGACGCGCCGCAGGTCGCGCCCCCCAAGCACGCGGCCGCCGGACTGCCCGCCATCGGGTACACGCTGAAGGCCGCGCAGCAGCAGATGGGCCTGGCCCGCACCGCCCGCACCCTCCTCAAGGTCAACCAGAAGGACGGCTTCGACTGCCCCGGCTGCGCCTGGCCCGAGGGCGACAAGCGGCACACCTTCGAATTCTGCGAGAACGGCGCCAAGGCCGTCGCCGAGGAAGCCACCCTGCGCCGGGTCACCCCCGAATTCTTCGCCGCGCACCCGCTCGCCGACCTGGCCGGCCGCTCCGGCTACTGGCTGGGCCAGCAGGGCCGCATCACCCACCCCGTGTACCTGCCCGAGGGCGCCGACCGGTACGAGGAGATCAGCTGGGAGCGGGCCTTCGCCGTCATCGCCGAGGAGCTCACCGCCCTCGACTCCCCCGACGAGGCCGTCTTCTACACCTCCGGCCGCACCAGCAACGAAGCCGCGTTCCTCTTCCAGCTCTTCGTCCGCGAATTCGGCACCAACAACCTGCCCGACTGCTCCAACATGTGCCACGAGTCCTCGGGCTCCGCACTGAACGAGACCATCGGCATCGGCAAGGGCAGCGTCTCCCTGGAGGACCTCCACCAGGCCGACCTGATCATCGTCGCCGGACAGAACCCGGGCACCAACCACCCCCGCATGCTCTCCGCCCTGGACAAGGCCAAGTCCGCCGGCGCGAAGATCATCTCGGTGAACCCGCTGCCCGAAGCCGGCATGGAACGCTTCAAGGACCCCCAGACCGCCGCCGGCATGCTCAAGGGCACCGCCCTGAACGACCTGTTCCTCCAGATCCGCATCGGCGGCGACCAGGCCCTCTTCCGCCTCCTGAACAAACTCGTCATCGAGGCCGGCGGCGCCACCGACGAAGACTTCATCCGCGAACACACCCACGGCTACGAGGAGTTCGCCGCAGCCGCCAAGGAAACCGACTGGGACGACACCCTCACCGCCACCGGCCTCACCCGCCCCGACATCGAACGCGCCCTCGCCATGATCCTGGCCTCCGAGCGCACCATCATCTGCTGGGCCATGGGCCTCACCCAGCACAAGCACTCCGTCGCCACCATCCGCGAGGTCGTCAACCTCCTCCTGCTCCGCGGCAACATCGGCCGCCCCGGCGCCGGCGTCTGCCCCGTCCGCGGCCACTCCAACGTCCAGGGCGACCGCACCATGGGCATCTTCGAACGCCCCGCACCCGCCTTCCTCGACGCCCTCGACAAGGAATTCGGCATCACCTCGCCCCGCCACCACGGCTTCGACGTGGTCCGCGCCATCGAGGCCCTGCGCGACGGCGAGGCCAAGGTCTTCTTCGCCATGGGCGGCAACTTCGTCGGAGCCACCCCCGACACCGACGTCACCGAGGCCGCCGTCCGCCGCGCCCGCCTGACCGTCCACGTCTCCACCAAACTCAACCGCTCCCACGCCGTCACCGGCCGGCGCGCCCTGATCCTGCCCACCCTCGGCCGCACCGACAAGGACGTCCAGGCCACCGGCAAGCAGTTCGTGACCGTCGAGGACTCCATGGGCATGGTCCACGCCTCCCGCGGCAACCTCACCCCCGCCGGCCCCGCCCTGCTCTCCGAGCCCGCCATCGTCGCCCGCATGGCCCGCGCCGTCCTCGGCAGCGCCTCCAGCACCCCCTGGGAGGAGTTCGAGCAGGACTACGCCACCATCCGCGACCGGATCTCCCGCGTCGTCCCCGGCTTCCAGGACTTCAACACCCGGGTCGCCCGCCCCGGCGGCTTCCAGCTCCCGCACGGCCCCCGCGACGAACGCCGCTTCCCCACCACGACCGGCAAGGCCAACTTCACCGCCGCACCCGTGGAATACCCCCGCGTCCCCCAAGGACGCCTGCTCCTGCAGACCCTGCGCAGCCACGACCAGTACAACACCACCATCTACGGCCTCGACGACCGCTACCGCGGCATCACCGGCGGCCGCCGCATCGTCATGGTCAACCCCGAGGACGCCGCCGAACTCGGACTCGCCGACGGCGCCTACACCGACCTGATCGGCGAATGGAAGGACGGCGTGGAACGCCGCGCCCCCGGCTTCCGCATCGTCCACTACCCCACCGCCCGCGGATGCGCCGCCGCCTACTACCCCGAGACCAACGTCCTGGTCCCCCTCGACTCCACCGCCGACACCAGCAACACCCCCGCATCCAAGTCCGTCGTCATCCGCTTCGAACCGGCCTGATAGAACGACCCCAGGACAAGATGGTTAACGAGCGTTGACGAACGGAGCCGGCCCATGGGCGAGAAGCACGCAGTGAAGTTCCCGCAGGAGGTACTCGACGAGTACGCGGCCCTGGGCATCGACCTGCCCGCTCTGTTCTCGGCCGGAGACCTCGGCGAGCGGATGGACATCCGCATCCTGGAGGCCTCGGCCGACCGCGTCGTCGGCACCATGCCGGTCAAGGGCAACACCCAGCCCTACGGACTGCTGCACGGCGGTGCCTCGGCCGTGCTGGCCGAGACCCTCGGCTCGATCGGCGCCATGATGCACGGCGGCATCAACAAGATCGCCGTCGGCGTCGACCTGAACTGCACCCACCACCGCGGCGCCCGCTCCGGCCTGGTCACCGGCGTCGCCACCCCGGTGCACCGCGGCCGCTCGACCACCACCTTCGAGATCGTCATCACCGACGAGCAGGACAAGCGGATCTGCACCGCCCGCCTCACCTGCCTGCTGCGCGACACAGACCCGCAACACCCCGGCAACGCCTGACCGTTGTGACTTCCCCGGCGCCGGTCTAGCGTGCCCCGCATGGGTACGGGACCGGCGCCGCGGAGCGCCCGGACAGCAGGCGCGGCGGCCCTCGTCGCCGCCCTCGCCCTCGGCTGCACCACGGGCGGCGGCACGGGCGGCACCGCAGACGGCACCAGGGGCGCCCCCACGGCCTCCAGCACCCCCTCCGCCCCCGCCCCGCACACCACGTCCCCCCAGGACCTGTGCACCCACCTGATCACCCACTGGAGCGGCGTCCTCCTCGACGCCGGACCCGGCCAGGACCCCGTAGGCCTCGACTACCAGGCCATGGGACTCTCCGGCGGCCAGAACGACATCCTGCGCGCCGTCGTCGCCGCCGCCCGCACCGAAGAGCAGACCGCGGGACGCGAGGCCTCCCGCGCCCTCGTCGCCCGCGAGGCCCGGCTGCGCTGCGAGGAGCGCTACCGCTCCGGCACCCCCACCGGCGGCCCCTGGTGACCGAGACCCTCACCGTCCGTTGCGGCCCGCCCTGCGCCCCGCCGGTGACCGCCCAGCGGACGGACCCCCTCCGGCGGACACGCACGGTGACGCGGACACGTCGCACACCCTCTGCGACCGGCACCGGAGCCCCCGGCCGGGCAGGGGCGGCGATTGACCCTTCGAATGGGTTCATATGACACGGAATTCAGGACTCCCATTTCCGGGGGTAACTCTGCGCAATGACCATCGAAAAGCAGGCCACCCCTCCACCCCGGGCAACCCTTATGAAGGGGATCATTTCAACCCCCTGACCAGGCCTTGTCCCGGAGATCGAGACGACCCACCCCCCGGCAGGTCATGACCAAAACCCGCCACAGTCCTGCACGGTCAGGACTCAAACCCCCAGACAGTCCTGCCGCATCTCACCATGCGGACAAGACGAACCGGCCGGAATTCCCCCGTTCCACCCCCACAGATCCGCTATGTATTACGCCGTGGCATAACAAGAGAGTCACATCATTGGCCTGAGCCCTCCATATGGGCCTATCAGCCGCTTAGAGTCACGGCCAGTCACCGCGACCACCGGATTCCTTTCAGTTCGGTTCCCCGCGTTACGACTCGGCGCGTCCCACGGGGGACGCCGTGCCTGGAAAGGACTGATCGTGCGTCATCGTTCCCTCATTGCCGTGACGGCCGCGCTTGCCGCGGGAGCCCTCACTCTCACCGCCTGTGGATCGCGCGACGACAAGGGCGGGAACGACGCCGGCGGCGGCGACACCACGGTCGTCATCGGCGTCGACTCCCCGACGACCGGCGACCTGTCGGCCCTCGGCCTCGGCATCCGCAACTCCGTCGACCTGGCCGTCCGCCAGGCCAACGAGAAGAAGTACGTCAAGGGCATCACCTTCAAGCTCGAAGCCCTCGACGACCAGGCGCAGGCCGCATCCGGCCAGCAGAACGCGACCAAGCTCGTCGCGAACAAGGACGTCCTCGGCGTCGTCGGCCCCCTGAACTCCTCGGTCTCCGAGTCCATGCAGAAGGTCTTCGACGACGCCAAGCTCGTCCAGATCTCCCCCGCCAACACCAGCCCCTCCCTCACCCAGGGACCCAAGTGGGCCACCGGCGAGAAGGCCCGCACCTACAAGAGCTACTTCCGCACCGCCACCACGGACGCCATCCAGGGCCCCTTCGCGGCGCAGTACCTCTTCAACAAGGCCGGCAAGAAGAAGGTCTTCATCATCGATGACAAGAAGACCTACGGCGCAGGCCTCGCCGGCACCTTCAAGGGAGAATTCACCAAGCTCGGCGGCCAGGTCGTCGGCGAAGGCCACATCGACCCGGAGAGCAAGGACTTCTCCGCCGTCGTGACCCAGGTCAAGAGCTCCGGCGCCGACGTCGTCTACTACGGCGGCGAGTACCCCGCAGCCGGCCCGCTCAGCAAGCAGATCAAGGCCTCCGGCACCAACATCCCGCTCGCCGGCGGCGACGGCATCAAGGACAAGAAGTACGTCGAGCTCGCCGGTGAAGGCGCCCAGGGCGACTTCAGCACCTCGGTCGGCGCCCCCGTGGAGACCCTCCCCTCCGCGCAGGACTTCATCGCCAACTACAAGAAGGCCGGCTTCAAGGACGACTTCTCCGCCTACGGCGGCTACTCCTACGACTCGGCCTGGGCCATCATCGAGGCCATCAAGACCGTCGTCGAAGCCAACAACGGCAAGCTCCCCGCCGACGCCCGCGCCAAGGTCCTCGACGCCGTCCAGAAGGTCTCCTTCGACGGCGTGACCGGCAAGGTCTCCTTCGACGAGTTCGGCGACGCCACCAACAAGCAGCTGACCGTCTACAAGGTCGAGGGCGACGACTTCAAGACCGTCGAGTCCGGCACCCTCAGCTGACCTCCCACCCGCTAGCCGGCAGCCCCCCGGCCACCCGCTAGCACCCCCACCCCTCTCTGCCGCGCGGGGCGCGCACACAAAGCGCCCCGCGCGGTGTCACATCCGTCGAAAGACTCGGAGGACCTGCGGTGCACGAACTGCCGCAACAGCTGGTCAACGGCCTGCTACTGGGATCCATGTACGGGCTCGTCGCCATCGGCTACACGATGGTCTATGGCATTGTCCAGCTCATCAACTTCGCCCACGGCGAGATCTTCATGACCGGCGGCTTCGGCGCGCTCACGGTCTGGCTGATGCTCCCCGGCGGCACCACCATGTGGATCGCCCTACCGCTCATGCTCATAGGCGCGGTCATCGTGGCAACCACCATCGCCGTCGGCGCGGAACGCTTCGCCTACCGCCCCCTGCGCAACGCACCACGCCTCGCCCCGCTCATCACCGCCATCGGCCTCTCCATCGCCCTCCAGCAGGCGGTATGGGCCTGGTACCCGGGCGCCACCAGCTCCATCGTCTTCCCCGAGATCCCCGGCGGACCCTTCCACCTCGGCAGCATCACCATCCAGACCGGTGACGTCTTCCTCCTGATCGCAGCCCCCGTCTCCATGGCCTTCCTCGGCTTCTTCGTCAAGAAGACCCGCACCGGCCGCGGCATGCAGGCAACCGCCCAGGACCCCGACACCGCCAAGCTCATGGGCATCAACACCGACCGCATCATCACCACCGCGTTCGCCCTCGGCGCCCTCTTCGCCGCCGTCGGAGCCGTCGCCTACGGCCTCAAGTACGGCGAAGTCCAGTTCAAGATGGGCTTCCTCCTCGGCCTCAAGGCCTTCACCGCAGCCGTCCTCGGCGGCATCGGGAACATCTACGGCGCCATGGTCGGCGGCCTCGTCCTCGGACTCGCCGAAACCCTGACCACCGTCTACGTAGACGACATCCCCGGCCTCCAGCAGCTCGGCGGACAGTCCTGGGGCAACACCTGGGCGTTCGTACTTCTCATCCTCGTGCTCCTCTTCCGGCCGCAAGGCCTGCTGGGCCAGCGCGTGTCGGACAGGGTGTGACCTCCATGACGACCATCACCGCGGACACCGCGAACACCGAGAAGAGCCCCACCACGGAAAAGGGCTTCATCGCCCTCTCCGAAAAGACGGCCCGACTCCTCGCCACCGGCGGCGGCGCCCTCACCGCCCTCTCCGCCTTCCTCGCCTGGACCTGGACCACCGCCTACCCCGGCAACCTCACCGTCTACGGCTACCCCGGCGGCCTCCAGGTCCTCGTCCTCATCGGCGGCATCCTCACCACCCTCTTCGGCCTCGCCTCCTACGGAGTCAAGGGCCTCAGCTGGCTCGCCCCCGCCGGCACCGACGCGGCCATCAAGCTCTCCGCCCTCGCCGCATTCGTCACCACCTGGTACACCGTCGTCTCCATCGTGGTCGAGCTCGGCGCCCTCGTCGACCTCGAACCCGGCGCAGCCTTCGCCGCCCTCGTCAGCCTCGCCGCCGTCATCGGCGCCTTCGCCCTGCCCTTCAAGCGACCGGCTCTCGAAGGCCCCGACCCCGACGACAACGACTGGGACAAGTTCAAGCACGAAGCCGGCAACAAGTGGGCCACCTTCAAGGCCTCCTTCGCCACCGGCCCCGTCACCCCCGCCAAAGTCCTCCCCGCCTGGACCGAGATCCTCCTGATCGCCGCCGTCCTCGGCCTCGGACTCCTCGTCTTCACCTACGGCATCACCACCGCCTACCAGGAACTCTTCATCGGCTTCCTGATCACCACCAGCTTCGGTGCCGCCGCACTCAACAAGGCAGGCCTCATGGCCCGCCTCACCACCCTCACCAACCGCCACCGCAACGTCGCCCTCGTCGGCGCCTTCGCAGCAGCGGCCGCCTTCCCCCTCACCCAGACCGACGACCAGTACGCAAGCCTCGGCGTCAACATCCTCATCTTCGCCACCGTCGCCCTCGGCCTCAACATCGTCGTCGGCCTCACCGGCCTCCTCGACCTCGGCTACGTCGCCTTCCTCGGCGTCGGCGCCTACACCGCAGCCCTGGTCTCCGGCAGCCCCAACTCCCCCTTCGGCGTCCAGCTCCCCTTCTGGGCCGCACTCCTCGCCGGAGCAGCAGCATCCATGATCTTCGGCGTCCTCATCGGCGCCCCGACCCTGCGACTGCGCGGCGACTACCTCGCCATCGTCACGCTCGGCTTCGGAGAGATCTTCCGCATCTCCATGAACAACCTCGACGGCGTCTCCGGCCCCGACGTCACCAACGGCCCCAACGGCGTCGCCAACATCCCGAACATCAACCTGTTCGGATTCGACTTCGGAGCCGCACACACCTTCCTCGGCTTCACCATCGGCCGATTCGCCAACTACTTCCTCCTCATGCTGGCGATCACCCTCATCGTCGTCCTGGTCTTCCGCCGCAGCGCCGAATCCCGCATCGGCCGCGCCTGGGTCGCCATCCGCGAAGACGAAACCGCCGCCGAAGCCATGGGCATCAACGGCTTCCGCGTCAAGCTCATCGCCTTCGCCCTCGGCGCCACCCTCGCCGGCCTCGCCGGAGTCGTCCAGGCACACGTCCAGTACACGGTCACCCCCGACCAGTACCAGTTCGCCAACGCCGTACCCCCGAACTCCGCGTTCCTGCTCGCCGCGGTCGTCCTCGGCGGCATGGGCACCATCTCCGGACCCCTCGTCGGCGGCGCACTCCTCTTCCTCATCCCCAACAAGCTCCAGTTCCTGGGTGAGTACCAGCTCCTCGTCTTCGGCTTCGCCCTCATCATCCTGATGCGACTGCGCCCCGAAGGCCTCATCCCCAACCGGCGCAACCAGCTCGAACTCCACGACGAGGCTGCCGCCCCGACCGTCCTCGGCAAGGCAGGGGTCTGACCCATGACGACCACCACCACCCCCGCCCCCACCACGGCGGAAACCGTCCTCGACGCACGCGGCGTCACGATGCGCTTCGGCGGCCTCACCGCCGTCAAGAACGTCGACCTCACCGTCCGCAGCGGCGAAATCGTCGGCCTCATCGGACCCAACGGCGCCGGCAAGACCACCTTCTTCAACTGCCTCACCGGCCTCTACATCCCCACCGAGGGAGAAGTCCGGTACAAGGACACGGTCCTGCCGCCCAAGTCCTTCAAGGTCACCGCCGCCGGCGTCGCCCGCACCTTCCAGAACATCCGTCTCTTCAACAACATGACGGTCCTGGAAAACGTCCTCGTCGGCCGCCACACCCGCACCAAGCAAGGCCTCTGGTCCTCGCTCCTGCGCCTCCCCGTCTTCCACCGCGAGGAAGCCGCCAGCCGCGAACGGTCCATGGAACTCCTGGAGTTCATCGGCCTCGCCCACAAGGCCGAACACCTCGCGCGCAACCTCCCCTACGGAGAACAGCGCAAGCTGGAGATCGCCCGCGCCCTCGCCAGCGACCCCGGACTCATCCTCCTGGACGAGCCCACCGCCGGCATGAACCCCCAGGAAACCCGAGCCACCGAAGAACTCATCTTCGCCATCCGGGACCAGGGCATCGCCGTCCTCGTCATCGAGCACGACATGCGCTTCATCTTCAACCTCTGCGACCGGGTCGCCTGCCTGGTCCAGGGCGAGAAGCTCATCGAAGGCACCGCCAGCGAGGTCCAGAGCGACGAGCGCGTCATCGCCGCCTACCTCGGCGAACCCTTCGAAGGCGCCCCCGGCGCCGAAGAAGCCGCAGAGGTCGAAGCCGCCGAAGCCGAAGTGGCTGAGGCCGTAGCCGCCCAAGCCGAGGCGGCCGAGGCGCACAGCACCACCAGCACGGACGGAGAAGCCAAGTGACCGCCCTCCTCGAGGTCGAGGACCTCCGCGTCGCCTACGGCAAGATCGAAGCCGTCAAGGGCATCTCCTTCAGCGTCGACGCCGGCCAGATCGTCACCCTCATCGGCACCAACGGCGCGGGCAAGACCACCACCCTGCGGACCCTCTCCGGCCTGATCAAACCGCGCGGCGGCCAGATCAAGTTCAACGGCAAGTCGCTGAAGAAGGTCCCCGCGCACGACATCGTCGCGCTCGGCCTCGCCCACTCCCCCGAGGGCCGGCACATCTTCCCCCGCATGACCATCGAGGACAACCTCCTCCTGGGCGCCTTCCTCCGCAAGGACAGGGAAGCCATCCAGAAGGACGTCCAGCGCGCCTACGACCTCTTCCCCATCCTGGGAGAACGCCGCAAGCAGGCCGCAGGCACCCTCTCCGGCGGCGAACAGCAGATGCTCGCCATGGGCCGCGCCCTCATGTCCCAGCCCAAGCTGCTCATGCTCGACGAGCCCTCCATGGGCCTCTCCCCGATCATGATGCAGAAGATCATGGCGACCATCGCCGAGCTCAAGGCCCAGGGCACGACCATCCTCCTGGTCGAGCAGAACGCCCAGGCCGCGCTCTCCCTGGCCGACCAGGGCCACGTGATGGAGATCGGCAACGTCGTCCTGTCCGGCCCCGGCCGCGACCTCCTCACCAACGAGGACGTCCGCAAGGCCTACCTCGGCGAGGACTGACCCCCGCCGCAGGACCGCCACACACGCGTGAGGCCCGCCTCCCCTCGGGGGGAGGCGGGCCTCACGTACGTACCGGGGGCCTCGGCCCTTGTCAGCCCTTGGCCGCGTTCTTCTTCTCCTCGGCGTCCTCGATGACCGCCTCGGCGACCTGCTGCATCGACATGCGGCGGTCCATGGACGTCTTCTGGATCCACCGGAAGGCGGCCGGCTCGCTCAGCCCGTACTGCGTCTGCAGGATGCTCTTGGCCCGGTCCACCAGCTTGCGGGTCTCCAGCCGCTGCGAGAGGTCCTCGACCTCCTTCTCCAGCGCACGCAGCTCCGCGAACCGCGACACCGCCATCTCGATGGCCGGCACCACGTCGCTCTTGCTGAACGGCTTCACCAGGTACGCCATGGCCCCGGCGTCCCGGGCCCGCTCGACCAGGTCGCGCTGCGAGAACGCGGTGAGCATGAGCACCGGGGCGATGGACTCCTCCGCGATCTTCTCCGCGGCGGAGATCCCGTCCAGGACGGGCATCTTCACGTCGAGGATCACCAGGTCGGGCCGGTGCTCACGCGCGAGCTCCACGGCCCGCTGGCCGTCCCCGGCCTCACCGACGACGGAGTACCCCTCCTCCTCCAGCATCTCCTTCAGGTCGAGACGGATGAGCGCCTCGTCCTCGGCGATGACGACGCGGGTCGTCAGCGGCGGAACGTGCGACTGGTCGGCGTCGGGCATGGGCGTCGACTCGTGCTCGGCGGTCACGGGGGCTCCTCTTTGCGGGGCTGTGCTGCTTGTATGAGCCTACCTAGCAGCGGAGCCCGATGGTCACCCGGTACACTCCGACGTGCGACCCTGCCGGGTTGGTGGAATGGCATACACGGATGTCTCAAACACATCTGCCCGTGAGGGCTTGCGGGTTCGAGTCCCGCACCCGGCACAGAGTCCGAAAAGCGGACGTTCACCTTCGCGTGAACGTTCGCTTTTTGCTGCACAGGGTCACCGCTCATCACGCACGGTGTCCTCATGGAGTTTCACAGCCTCGAAGTACGACAGACGGCCGTCACCCTGCTGCGTGAAGGTGTCCGCAACGCGGAAGTGGCCCGCAAGCTGAAGGTGCCGCTCGGCACGATCAGCTACTGGAAGCACAAGGACCGGGCGAAGCGTGGCGAATGCCCCGGGCCCCATCAACCCGACTGCCCACGGTGTGACGGTAGCCCGCTCGACACGGAGGCCTACTCCTATCTCCTCGGCCTATACCTGGGAGACGGCCACATAAGCCGGTATTCAGGCCACAGGGTGCCCAATCTGATGATCACATGCGATGACCATTGGCCCGGCCTCATGGACGCCACAGAGCAGGCCATGCAGCGCGTGTTCCCCTTCAACCAGGTGTGCCGCGTACGGAAGACCGGATGCCACAACGTCAAGGTGTACTCGAAGCACCTCCCCTGCCTGTTCCCACAGCATGGCCCCGGCCGCAAACACGAGCGCCGCATCGCCCTTGAGGACTGGCAGCAGGAGATCGTCGATGCGCATCCCTGGGAGTTCATCCGGGGGCTGATCCATTCCGACGGGTGTCGGGTCACCAACTGGACCGTCCGCAACGGCAAGCGCTACGAGTACCCGCGGTACTTCTTCACCAACAAGTCGGACGACATCCGGAAGCTGTGCACGGACACCCTCGCGAAGGTCGGCGTCGAGTGGACGATCCTGGCGCGGGGCAGTGACCCGTTCAACGTGTCGATCGCCCGGCGGGCGTCCGTCGTGCTGCTGGATGCCCACGTCGGGGCGAAGTACTAGGGGAGGTCGCCGTTGCCGCCGAGGTTGGCGACCAGGCGGCGGAGGGTGTCGATGGTGGCGGCGTACGTCGCGTCGTCGATGCCTTCGCGCATGCGGGCGTGGACCTTGGCGTTGCGGTCGTGGGCGCGCCGGCGGCCCGCTTCGCCGGCTTCGGTGAGGGTGAGGGTGCCGTCGGTCCCGGTGAGCCAGCCGCGGGCGGTGAGGTCGTCATAGAGGGCCTCGAAGTCGGTGTCCTGGTCGTCGAAGGGGGCCAGCTTCGCGGTGAGGGCGGTGCGCGTCCAGGTGGCCGGGGAGCCGGCGACGTGGTTGAGGGTCCACCAGTGGGGCTGGGTGAGGTCTTCTTCGGCGAGGGCGGTGCGGAGGCCGCCGATGACCAGGTTGGCGGCTTCGCGGGTCCAGTAGCCGATGGGCTGGGCGGCGAGGCGGGCCTGGGGGTATTCCTTGATCGTCATGGTGTGAGCGTAGGAGCTCGACCGGACTTGAGGTCAAGGGAGTCGGGGGCGACCGCGTCGGGCGGGCGCTCCCTCTGTGCGGTGGGGAGCGGCCCGACGCGGTGTGTCGTCGTCGACGGTCAGCGGACGGCGTCGCCGATGTGGTGGATGCGGACCAGGTTGGTGGAGCCGCTGACGCCGGGGGGTGAGCCGGCGGTGATGACGACGGTGTCGCCGGGTACGCAGCGGCCGATGCGCAGGAGTTCTTCTTCGACCTGGGCGACCATGGCGTCGGTGGAGTCGACGTGGGGGCCGAGGAAGGTTTCGACGCCCCAGGTGAGGTTGAGTTGGGAGCGGGTGGCGGGGTCGGGGGTGAAGGCGAGGAGGGGGATGGGTGAGCGGTAGCGGGAGAGTCGGCGGACGGTGTCGCCGCTCTGGGTGAAGGCGACGAGGAATTTGGCGTCGAGGAAGTCGCCCATTTCGGCGGCTGCGCGGGCGACGGCGCCGCCTTGGGTGCGGGGCTTGTTGCGGTCGGTGAGTGGGGGGAGGCCCTTGGCGAGGATGTCTTCTTCGGCGGCTTCGACGATGCGGGACATGGTGCGGACGGTTTCGACGGGGTATTTGCCGACGCTGGTTTCGCCGGAGAGCATGACGGCGTCGGTGCCGTCGATGACGGCGTTGGCGACGTCGGAGGCTTCGGCGCGGGTGGGTCGGGAGTTGTCGATCATCGAGTCGAGCATCTGGGTGGCGACGATGACGGGTTTGGCGTTGCGCTTGGCGAGTTTGACGGCGCGCTTTTGGACGATGGGGACTTGTTCGAGGGGCATTTCGACGCCGAGGTCGCCGCGGGCGACCATGATGCCGTCGAAGGCGGCGACGATGCTGTCGATGTTCTCGACGGCCTGGGGCTTTTCGATCTTGGCGATGACGGGGAGGCGTCGGCCTTCCTCGTCCATGATGCGGTGGACGTCCTTGATGTCGTCGCCGCTGCGGACGAAGGAGAGGGCGATGACGTCGGCGCCGGTGCGCAGGGCCCAGCGGAGGTCGTCGATGTCTTTTTCGGAGAGGGCGGGCACGGAGACGGCGACGCCGGGGAGGTTGAGGCCCTTGTGGTCGGAGACCATGCCGCCTTCGATGACGGTGGTGCGGACGTGGGGGCCGTCTACGGCGGTGACTTCGAGGGTGACGCGGCCGTCGTCGACGAGGATGCGTTCGCCGGTGGTGACGTCTGCGGCGAGTCCTTTGTAGGTGGTGCCGCAGGTGTGGCGGTCGCCTTCGTGGTCTTCGACGGTGATGGTGAACTCGTCGCCGCGTTCGAGTAGTACGGGTCCTTCGCGGAAGCGGCCGAGTCGGATCTTCGGGCCTTGAAGGTCGGCGAGGATGCCGACGCTGTGGCCGGTTTCGTCGGAGGCTTTGCGTACGCGCTGGTAGCGCTCTTCGTGTTCGGCGTAGGTGCCGTGGCTGAGGTTGAGGCGGGCGATGTCCATTCCGGCTTCGACCAGTGCTTTGATCTGGTCGTATGAGTCGGTGGCGGGGCCCAGGGTACATACGATTTTCGCTCGGCGCATGGGGTGAGCGTATGCCCCTACCAGGGAGTAGGAAATTGGTTCCTGGTGTCCACTCAACAACCTTTGAGCAAAAGCTTGTTGACAACTGTTGAATGTGCATGAGGGTGCTCTGATGAGCACCCTCATGGGCCCGTTTCCGCGTGTTCTCAGAGCTGCGGCGGGGTCATTGTGAAGCGTGCGTTCACCTGGGCGTAGACGGTCTGGCGCTGCGGTTCGAGGTCGAGGGGCGGGGCGCCTGCGTCCTCGGTGGTGCTGAAGGCCATGGTGCGCATTCCGCTGCCGGGGTGGGCGGGGAAGGGGTCGGCGTTCTCGGCTCCGAGGTCGGCGAGTTCGACGAGGGCGGCGAGGCGTGCGCCGAGGGCTTCGGCGTATTCGCGGGCGCGCTGGACGGCTTCGAGTACGGCTTGGCGGCGGGCTTGGCCGTGGGCGGGTGAGGTGGGGCGCAGGGCCCACCAGGGGCCGTCGACCTGGGTGAGTTCGAGGTCGGCGAGGCGGGTGGTGAGTTCGCCGAGGGTGGTGAAGTCGTTGAGTTCGGCGGTGATGTGGACGCGTCCGTGGTAGGCGCGGATGCGTTCGCCGCGGCCGTGGCGGGTGAGTTCGGGGCTGATGGAGAAGGAGCCGGTCTCCAGTTTTTCGACGGGGTCGCCGTAGCTCTTGATGAGGTCGAGGACGGTGGCGTTGCGTCGGGTGAGGTCTTCGAGGGCGGTGCGGCGGTCGGTGCCGCGGGCGCTGACGGTGATGGTGATGCGGGCGATTTCGGGTTCGACTTCGAGGCGGGCTTCGCCGCGGACGGCGACGCGGGGGGTTTCGGGGGTTCCGTAGGGCTGGTGCGATACGTCCTGGGTCATGGTTTCCACTGTCGCACTGTGGTGCGGAGGGGTGGGGTCATCGGATCGAAACCTTGTGGGGGTGTTGCCGGTTGTCGTGGCCGGGTCAGAATCTACGCGCGCTGATCTACGCGCGTTGTTGGTTCCTCACGAGGGAGATGGCATGGGGTTCGACCGCAGGACGTTCTTGGGTTCCACGGCTGTGACGGGTGCGGCGGTGGCGCTGGTGGGGGGCGCGGCCGCTCCGGCTGCTGCTGCCGCTGCGCAGCCGGCGGGGCAGGGGTCGCAGGGCTCGCGGACGTATGCGTTCACGGTGATGGGGACGACGGATCTGCACGGGAACGTCTTCAACTGGGACTACTTCACGGACCGGGAGTTCGATGACAAGGCGCACAACGACGTGGGTCTGGCGAAGATTTCGACTCTGGTGAATGAGGTGCGGGCAGCGAAGGGGCGGCGCAATACGCTGCTGATCGATGCGGGTGACACGATCCAGGGCACGCAGTTGTCGTATTACTACGCGAAGGTGGATCCGATCACGGCGCGGCGTGGTCCGGTGCATCCGATGGCGCAGGCGATGAATGCGATCGGGTACGACGCGGCGGCGCTGGGGAATCACGAGTTCAATTACGGGATTCCGGTGTTGCGGAAGTTCGAGGAGCAGTGTGATTTTCCGCTGCTGGGGGCGAATGCGCTGGATGCGAAGACGTTGCGGCCGGCGTTCGCGCCGTACAGCATGCACCGGTTGCGGACGCCGTGCGGGCGGGATGTGAAGGTGGCGGTGCTGGGGTTGACGAATCCGGGGATCGCGATCTGGGACAAGGCGCACGTGCAGGGGAAGATGACGTTCCCGGGTCTGGAGGAGCAGGCGGCGAAGTATGTGCCGCGGTTGCGTTCGATGGGTGCGGATGTGGTGATCGTGTCGGCGCATTCGGGGTCGAGCGGTACGTCTTCGTACGGGGACCAGTTGCCGTACGTGGAGAATGCGGTGGCTCTGGTGGCGGAGCAGGTGCCGGGGATCGACGCGATTCTGGTGGGGCATGCGCATACGGAGATCCCGGAGTACCGGGTGAGGAACAAGGCGACGGGTAAGGAGGTGGTGTTGTCGGAGCCGTTGAAGTGGGGGCAGCGGCTGACGTTGTTCGATTTCGAGCTGACGTGGGTGAAGGGGCGTTGGTCGGTGGCGAAGGTGTCGGCGAGCGTCATGAATTCGAATGTGGCGGTGGAGGATCCGAAGATCACGGGGTTGTTGTCGGACGAGCACCGCAAGGTGGTGGCGTACGTGAACCAGGTGATCGGTACGTCGTTGCAGGCGATGAGTTCGGCGGAGGGTCCGGTGAAGGACGTGCCGGTGATCGATCTGATCAACCATGTGCAGGCGGAGACGGTGCGGGCGGCTCTGGCGGGTTCGGAGTGGGCGGCGTTGCCGGTGGTGTCGCAGGCTTCGTGTTTCTCGCGGACGGCGGGGATACCGGCGGGTCAGGTGACGATCCGGGATGCGGCGGGTCTGTATCCGTTCGAGAACACGTTGGAGGCGCGGCTGCTGACGGGTGCGCAGTTGAAGGATTATCTGGAGTATTCGGCTCGGTATTTCGTGCGGACGGCGCCGGGAGATGTGGTGGATCCGGCGAAGCTGACGAATGCGGAGGGGATTCCGGACTACAACTACGACGCGGTGTCCGGGCTGGTGTACGACGTGGACATCGCGCAGCCGGTGGGTTCGCGGATCACGGGGTTGTCGTTCGGGGGTCGGGCGGTGGATCCGGCGGAGCGGTTCGTGCTGGCGGTGAACAACTACCGGGCCTCGGGGGGTGGGAACTTCCCGCATGTTCCGCAGGCCAGGCAGTTGTGGGCGGATTCGGATGAGATCCGGAACACGATCGTGTCGTGGGTGAAGGCGAAGGGGACGGTGGATGCGGCGCAGTTCGCTTCGGTGGGCTGGCGGCTGACGCGGGGGTCGGTCCCGGTGTTCTAGCCGTGGTGGGTTGTTAGGGGTTGTCCGGTCGTCAGGGGTGGTCGACCAGCGGGAGCAGTTCGCCGGCGGGTCGGGGGCGGGTGTGCTCCCGCTGTTCGAGGCCGAAGGTGGTGAAGGCGGTGCGGCGGGGCTGGGGGTAGGGCTCTTTGCCGGTGAGGGTGTTGAGGATGGCGGCGCTGCGCCAGGCGGCGAGGCCGAGGTCGGGGGCGCCGACGCCGTGGGTGTGGCGTTCGCCGTTCTGGACGAAGATGCTGCCGGTGACGGCGGGGTCGGTGATCATCCGGTAGCGGTCGTCGATGCGGGGGCGGCCGGAGGAGTCTTTGCGCAGGTAGGGGTCGAGTCCGGCGAGGAGGCGGCTGAGGGGGCGTTCTCGGTAGCCGGTGGCGAGGACGACGGCGTCGGTGGTGAGGCGGGAGCGGGTGCCTTCTTCGACGTGTTCGAGGTGGAGTTCGACTTTGGTGGTGGCGACGCGGCCGGCGGTGCGGACGTGGACGCCGGGGGTGAGGACGGCGTCGGGCCAGCCTCCGTGGAGGGTGCGGCGGTAGAGCTCGTGGTGGATGGCGGCGATGGTGTCGGCGTCGATGCCTTTGTGGAGCTGCCATTGGGCGGGTACGAGGCGGTCGCGTACGGGTTCGGGGAGGGAGTGGAAGTAGCGGGTGTAGTCGGGGGTGAAGTGTTCGAGGCCGAGTTTGGAGTACTCCATGGGGGCGAAGGAGGGGGTGCGGGCGAGCCAGGTGAGGCGTTCTCGGCTGTCGGGGCGGGCGCGGAGGAGGTCGAGGAAGACTTCGGCGCCGGATTGGCCTGCTCCGATGACGGTGACGTGGGGGGCGCCGAGGATGCGGTCGCGGTGGTCGAGGTAGTCGGCGGAGTGGATGACGGGGACGGTGGGGGCTTCTACGAGGGGTCGTAGGGGTTCGGGGATGTGGGGGGCGGTGCCGATGCCGAGGGCGAGGTGGCGGGTGTAGGTGCGGCCGAGGGCTTCGGCTTCGCCGTCGGGGTCGAGTTGGGTGAAGTCGACTTCGAAGAGGTCGCGTTCGGGGTTCCAGCGGACGGCGTCGACCTGGTGGCCGAAGTGGAGTCCGGGGATGCGGCCGGCGACCCAGCGGCAGTAGGCGTCGTATTCGGCGCGGTGGATGTGGGACTGCTCGGCGAAGTAGAAGGGGAAGAGCCGTTCTTTGTGTTTGAGGTAGTTGAGGAAGCTCCAGGGGCTGGTGGGGTCGGCGAGGGTGACGAGGTCGGCGAGGTGGGGGACTTGGAGGGTGGCGCCTTCGATGAGGAGTCCGGGGTGCCATCGGAAGTCGCGGCGCTGGTCGTAGAAGGCGGTGGCGAGTTCGCCTGCGCCTTGTCGGGGGAGGCCGTGGGCGAGGGCTGCGAGGGACAGGTTGAAGGGGCCGATGCCGATTCCGACGAGGTCGTGGGGTGCATCGAGCTGGGCGGTCATCGGTGGGTGCTGCCTTCCAGGAGTGCGATGAGGGTGTCCAGGTCTGCCGCCGTGGTGTGGGGGTTGAGCAGGGTGGCTTTGAGCCAGAGGCGGCCGGCGGTGTGGGTGCGGCCGAGGACTGCGCGGCCCTCGTGGAGGAGGGTGCGGCGCAGGGCGGCGACCTGGTTGTCGTCGGCTCGGGTGGGCCGGAAGAGCACGGTGCTGATGGTGGGCGCCGAGTGCAGCTCGAAGCCGGGGTGGGCGTCGAGGAGGTGTGCGAGGTGTTGGGCGAGTGCGCAGGTGTGGTCGATGAGGCGGGTGATTCCGTCGCGGCCGAGGGAGCGCAGGGTGGCGGCGGTTTTGAAGGCGTCGGGGCGTCGGGTGGTGCGGAGGGAGCGGCCGAGGAGGTCGGGGAGGCCTGCTTCGGTGTCGTCGGTGGCGTTGAGGTAGTCGGCCTGGTGGGCGAGGGGGGTCAGGAGGGTGGTGTCGGGGACGGCGAGGAGTCCGGCGGCGACGGGCTGCCAGCCGAGTTTGTGCAGGTCGATGGTGAGGGAGTGGGCGCGGTCGAGTCCGTCGAGCTGGTGGCGGTGGCGGGGGCTGAGGGCGAGGAGGCCTCCGTAGGCGGCGTCGATGTGGAGGTCGGCGCCGTGGTGTTCGCAGAGGTCGGCGATGGGGTGGAGGGGGTCGATGAGTCCGGCGTCGGTGGTTCCGGCGGTGGCGGTGACGAGGACGGGGCCGGGGGTGGCGGCGAGGGCTCGGGCGAGGTCGTCGGGGTGCAGGGTGCCGGTGGGGGTGGGGACGGTGATGGCGGGCGGGAGGCCGAGGAGCCAGGCGGCGCGGGGGACGGAGTGGTGGGCGTTGGCTCCGTGGAGGACGGTGAGGCGGGGGCCGTGGCGTTCGCGGGCGAGGAGCAGGGCGAGTTGGTTGGCTTCGGTGCCGCCGGTGGTGACGAGGGCGTCGGGGTGGGGGGCGTGGGGGTAGAACTCGGCGGCAAGGGTGCGGGTGAGGAGGGCTTCGACGGCGGAGGCGGCGGGGGCCTGGTCCCAGGAGTCGAGGGAGGGGTTGAGGGCGCTGGCGGCGAGGTCGGCGGCGGCTGCGACGGCGAGGGGTGGGCAGTGCAGGTGGGCTGCGCAGAGGGGTTCGGCGGGGTCGGCGGCGCCGGCGGCCAGGGTGTGGACGAGGGTGCGCAGGGCTTCGTGGTCGCCGGTGCCGTGGGCGGGCAGTACGTCGCCGAGTGCGGCGTGGACCTGGGCGGTGACGGTGTCGGGGCCGCCGGCGGGGAGGGGTCCGCCGCGGGCGCGGGCGCCGGTGCGGAGGGCGTCGAGGACGGTGTCGAGGAGCGGCCGTAGGGCGTCGGGGCCTGCGGGGCCGCCGGCGAGGGGTGGTGTGCCGGGCGGCGCGGTCATCGGGTCCTCCGGAGGCGGGTTCGGCGCTGCCCGGGGGCGGCTGGGGCTGGGCCCCCGGTGGGTACAACGATCCGACCCGAATGGGGTAACCGCCGGGGTTTGTCCGTGCCCGTTCCGCTGGCGCGGTCCCGCTGGCGCGGGGCCGACCGGTGGGGCCCTACCGCTGCCCGCGGGGGCTGGGCGGGGGCGGGCTCTGCCGCTGCTTGCGGGGCTGGGCGGGGCTCTGCCATTGCCCGCCCGGGCTGGGCTCTGCCACGGCCCGCGGGGGCTGGGCTTTGCCGCTGCCCGCGGGGGCGGGGCTTTGCCGCTGCCCGCGGGAACGGGGCTGGGCTCTGCCACTGCACGCAGGGGCGAGGCTCTGTCGCTGCCCGCCGGGGGCTGGGCTCTGCCACGGCCCGCGGGGGCTGGGCTTTGCCGCTGCCCGCGGGAACGGGGCTGGGCTCTGCCACTGCACGCAGGGGCGAGGCTCTGTCGCTGCCCGCCGGGGGCTGGGCTCTGCCGCTGCCCGCGGGGGCGGGGCTCTGCCGCTGCCCGCCGCGGGACTGGGCTTTCCCGCTGCCCGCCGGGGCGGGCAGGGCCGGGGCGGGCCCGTACGACCGCCGGATCGCAGACGCCTGGACGGAGTGGCCGGGACTCCCCCAACGGTCGCCAGGGCGGGGGGGGAAAGTGGGCTGGCGGGACGACGGCCCGGTCAGTACGGAACCCTCTGGCTCCGAGCCCGGCCGGCACAGGCGGGGCGGCCCGGAGCCCGCGCGGGACCGCGGCGGCCGGGTCGGCGCGAACCGGGCAGCGGAACGGGCGCGTCACCCGGCCGGAGGGGGCTCAACCTCGTGTGGCGCCCCCGCTCGGGTCGCACCACCCGCGCAAGGCGGACCCCTGGGGTGGAGGGTCACACCAACCGGCTGAGGCGAGCCCCCGCGCGGGTCGCGCCAACCGGACGGGACGCTCCCCCGGGGTCGGGGGCACACCGACCGGGCCCCCGCCCCCAGTGGCGAGCCAGCCCGGCGGAGGTCACACCAACCGGGCGGGGCGGACCCCGGGGTCGGGGGCGCACCACCGGGCCCCAACCCCGGTGGCGGGACGGCCCGGCGGAGGTCACACCCACCAGACGGGACGGACCCCTGGGGTCGGGGACACACCACCGAGCCTCACCCCAGGTGGCGGGACGGCCCGGCGCGGGTTGCACCCACCAGACGGGACGGACCCCCGAGGGCGGGGGCGCACCACCGGAGCCCCACCCCCGGTGGCAAGCCGACCCGGCGGAGGTCACACCCACCAGACGGGACGGACCCCCGAGGGCGGGGGCGCACCACCGGAGCCCCACCCCGAGTGACGGGACGGCCCGGCGCGGGTTGCACCGACGGGACGGGCCCCGGAGGCGGGGCCCACTACCGGGCCCCACCCCCGGGGGCGGGACGGCCCGGCGCGGGTTGCACCGACGGGACGGGCCCCGGGGGCGGGGGCATACCAGCCGGGCCCCGGTGGCGGGGTGCAGGGCTGGGGTGGCCTCCGTCCCCCCGGGGGCTCGGCGCATCGGGGAGGGGGTGGGTCAGGGGGTGCGGACGTGGAGGGCTCGGGAGAGGTCGGCGAGTTGGTCGTCGAGCTTGCGGCGCAGTGACGGCTGGATGTCCGGGTCGGCGAGGCAGGCGCGGCCGGCCTGGAGGTTGGCTTCGTCGACGGCGTAGGCGGGGAAGGCCCAGCGGCCTGCGGCTGCGCCGATGGCGGGGCCGCGGCGGGCGCTGAGGGCGACGGCCTCGGGGTAGTAGCGCGGCACGTAGTCCCGTACGAGTTCGCTCTGTTCGGGCTGCCAGAAGCCCTGGGCGACGGCGGTGAACAGGTAGTTGGAGAGGCCGTCGTCGTGGAACAGCTGCTGCCAGGCGGCGGCCTTGGCCTCGGGGGTGGGCAGTGCGGCGCGGCAGCGGGCGGCGCCTTCCTGGCCGGTGGCGCTGGGGTCGGCGGCAAGGGCGGCGTCGATCTCGGGTTCACCGGCGGCGCCGAGGACGCAGAGGCGGGCGAGGGTGCGCCAGCGCAGTTCGGGGTCGAGTTCGGGGCCGCCGGGGACGGTGTCGTCGGCGAGCCAGGTCGTGAGGGTGTGGGGCTGGGTGGCGCTGTCGATGAGGACGCGTACGGCGGTGAGCCGCAGGCCCGGGTCGGAGCCGTCCTCGGTGCGGCGCAGCAGGTCGCGGGCGATGGCGGTGAGGGTGGCGAGGGCGGCGCCGCGCTGGTCGGGGGCGGTGTAGCAGTCGGCGACCTGGGTGCGGGCGAAGCCGAGAACGCCTTGGACGATGGCGAGGTCGGCTTCTGCGGGCAGGTGGGCGCGGGCGGTGGCGAGGTAGTCGGCGGGGGCGAGTTCGCCGTCGCGGACCATGTCGCGCAGGGAGTTCCAGACGACGGCGCGGGTGAGCGGGTCGGGGATGCCGGAGAGGCTGCGCAGGGCGGTGTCGACGGAGGTGGGGTCGAGGCGGACCTTGGCGTAGGTGAGGTCGGCGTCGTTGAGGACGAGGAGTGCGGGGCGCGGGCCGCTGGCGGAGAGGATCTCGTCGGAGGGGACGTCGAGGTCGAGGAGTTCGCGCAGTTCCAGGACGCGGTCGTCGACGGGGTCGTGGTCGTAGAGGCCGGCGGCGATGTGGTGGGGGCGGCTGCCGCGGCGGTCGACGGTGAGGGTCCAGCCGGGGGGTCCGTCGGCGCTGACCTGGATCTTGGGGGTGAGGGTGTCGGTGCCGGTGGTGCGGAGCCAGGTGTCGGCCCAGGCGTGGACGTCGCGGTCGGTGTGGGCGGCGAGGGAGTCGACGAAGTCGGCGAGGGAAGCGTTGGCGAACTTGTGGCGGGCGAAGTGGGTGTTGATTCCGGCGAGGAAGTCCTTCTCGCCGAGCCAGGCGACGAGCTGGCGCAGGGCGGAGGCGCCCTTGGCGTAGGAGATGCCGTCGAAGTTGAGGAGGGCGGAGGCGGTGTCGGGTACGTCGTCGGGGTCGGGGGCGACGGGGTGGGTGGAGGGGCGCTGGTCTGCGTCGTAGCCCCAGGGCTTGCGGGTGGCGGCGAAGTCGGTCCAGGTGCCGGTGAAGCGGGTGGCTTCGGTGAGGGTCTGGTAGCCCATGTATTCGGCGAAGGACTCGTTGAGCCAGATGTCGTCGAACCAGCGGAGAGTGACGAGGTCGCCGAACCACATGTGGGCCATCTCGTGGGCGATGGTGACGGCGCGGCGCTGGCGTTCGGTGTCGGTGACGGCGGAGCGGAAGACGTATTCGTCGCGGAAGGTGACGAGGCCGGGGTTTTCCATGGCTCCGGCGTTGAACTCGGGGACGAAGGCCTGGTCGTAGGAGTCGAAGGGGTAGGGCTCGGTGAATTTCTGCTGGTAGCGGTCGAAGCAGTCCTTGGTGATGGAGAGGATCTCTTCGGCGTCGGCGTCCAGGTGGGGGGCGAGGGACTGGCGGCAGTGGATGCCGAAGGGGAGTCCGGCGTGTTCGGTGGTCACGCTGTGCCAGGGGCCTGCGGCTACGGCGGCGAGGTAGGTGGGGATGGGGGGTGTGGCGGCGGACCGCCACACTGCGGTCCGGCCCTCGGCGGTGTCCCTACCGTCCGGGCTGTCCGTCGTGTCCGTCGTGTCCGTCGTGTCGATGCGCGTGGTGATGCCGTTGGCGAGGACGGTCCAGTGTGCGGGCGCGGTGACGGTGAATTCGAAGACGGCCTTCAGGTCGGGCTGGTCGAAGGCCGGGAAGACCCGCTGGACGTCGTCGAGGAACATCTGGCTGTAGACGTACGTCCGGCCGTCCGCGGGGTCGGTGAAGCGGTGCAGGCCCTCGCCGGTGCGGGAGTAGCGCATGCGGGTGTCGGTGCGCAGCTCGTGGGGGCCTTCGGCCAGGCCGGGGAGGGGGAGGCGGTTGCCGTCGAGGGAGGCGGGGTCGAGGGGGTGGCCGTCGAGCGTGACGGAGCGCAGTTCGTCCGGCTTCAGCTCCAGGAAGGTGTCTCCGGCGGTGCGGGTGGTGAACCGGATGACGGTGGTGGAGTCGAAGGTCTCGTCGCCGCCGGTGAGGTCGAGGGTGACGGCGTAGTGGTGGACGTCGAGGAGCTGGGCTCGGTGCTGCGCTTCGTTGCGCGTCAGTGCGGACATGGGGCCCATGCTGCCGCAAGGGGGCAGCCGGGCCCCAGGCGGTGTGATCTACGGCGCTACGGGACTACGGGCCGAGGGGCGGGGGCCGGGGGGCGGGGGCCGGGGCTACGGGGCGTCTTCGCCGGCGGCGATCGTCTCGTGGTGGCGGATGACCTCGGCGATGATGAAGTTGAGGAGCTTCTCGGCGAAGGCCGGGTCGAGCTTGGCGTTCTCGGCGAGCTGGCGCAGCCGGGCGATCTGGCTGGCTTCGCGGTTCGGGTCGGCCGGGGGCAGCTGGTGCTTGGCCTTGAGGTGGCCGACCTGCTGGGTGCACTTGAAGCGTTCGGCGAGCATGTGGACCACGGCCGCGTCGATGTTGTCGATGCTGTCCCGCAGTCGGGCCAGCTCGGCGGTGACGTCCGAGTCGATCCCGCCGGTGCCGTTGTCGCTGTCGCTCTTGTTCATGGTCACCGAGAATACGTGGCGGTGGCGGGTGGTCCTGCGGCCAGTCGGTCCGTGAGACGGCACGTCAGAGCGGCAGGACGGCGGTGACGAGCCAGCCGCCTTCGGGGGCGGGGCCTGCGGTGAGGGAGCCGCCGAGGGCTTGGGCGCGTTCGGTCATGCCGACGAGGCCGTAGCCGCCGCCGCGGGCGTTCTCGGAGAGGCGGGCGGGGCGGCCGCCGTCATCGGCGATGCGGACCTCCAGTCCGGCGGGGACGGTGCGCAGGCCGACCCGTACGGCGGTGGCGGTGGCTGCGTGCTTGGCGATGTTGGTGAGGGCTTCGAGGACGATGCGGTGGGCGGTGGCGGCGACGTCGCCGGGGAGGTGTTCCTCCAGTCCGGCTTCGATGTAGAGGACGACGGGCGGGCCGGTGACGGAGAAGCGTTCGGTGAGGGTGCGGATGTCGGCGAGGCCGGCGACGGGGGCGGTGCCGGCCCGGCGGCCGGTACCGGTGGCGGAGGCCGTGCCGGTGGCGGTGGGTCCGTCGGGGCCGTCGGGGCCTTCGCCCTCGTCCTCGTCCTCGCGGAGGATCTTCACGAGGCGGCGCATGGAGCCGAGGGCTTCGTCGCCGGCGGTCTCGATGCGGCCGAGGACCTCGGCGGCGCGTTCCGCGGAGACCTTGGTGAAGCGGGCCGCGCGGGCCTCGACGACGATCCCGGTGACGTGGTGGGCGACGAGGTCGTGGAGTTCGCGGGCGAGTTCGAGGCGTTCGGCGGTGCGTACGGCGCGCAGCTCGCGGACCCGCTGGGCGGCCTGGAGGCGCAGCAGGAGGGAGTACGCGCCGACGACGACGGTGAGGACGGAGAAGAGGAGGGTGAAGCGGCCGGGGTCGGTGTCGCGGACGGGGACGGCCATGCAGCCGAGCCCGAGGAGCGGGCCGAGGACGGCGGCGGTGCGGGCGGGGGCGCGGAGCAGGACCTGGGAGAGGAGGACGAGGAGGGCGATGGCTTCGCCTCCGCCCCAGACGACGAGGGGGTGGTTGCCGAAGATGAGCAGGAGGGTGACGGTCCAGGTGACGGCGGCGGCGAACCAGGCGCGGCCGAGGAGCGGCAGGGCGGGCCAGGGCACGGCGCTGAGGCAGACGAGGATCCCGGAGACCCATACGGCGGCGTGCGGGAGGCTGGGCTGGCGGGCGAGGACGACGCCTTCGAAGGTGACGAGGGCGAGCAGGGCGAGGGAGAGGCAGAGCCGGATCCAGTCGGCGGCGTGCGGGTGGCGCCGCGCCCAGCTGGCGAGGGGGCTCACGCCGCGCCCCCGCGGGGCCGGGCGCGCCTGCGGCTGCCGCTCCGGGTCTGGGTTCGCGTGCGCAGGCCGGCCCGGGTGCTGCGGGTGCGAGCGCTGCTCCAGGGAGGGGCCGCCGTACGGAGGCCGTGCCGCGTGGCCGTGCGGGCGTCGCCCCGGCTGCCGCTCCGGGCGCGGGTTCCCCTGCACGGACCGGGCCGGCCGCCCGCGCAGAGCCCGTCGCGACTGGCCGTGCGAGCAGCGGTTCCGCTGCCGGGGCCGCTCCGGGTCCGGGGTCTCGGGCGAAGGCCCGCCGAGCCCGCCGCCCGGAGGCCGTCCCGAGTGGCCGTCCGGGACCTGGCCCAGGTGCGGGCACCCGTACCGAGGCCGATCGGGGTGCCGGTCAGGCTGCATGGCCGGGTACGGGTACTGGTACTGGTACGGGCGCCGGCACGGAGGCGATCGCGGCTGCCGGTCCAGGCACGGGTACAGGTACGGCTCCCCCCGCGGCCGTGGTGGTCCGCACGGGCCGCGGGGAGCTGTTTCACCGGGCTTGTGCCGGTACGGGACCCTCCGCGGCAGGCGCTCGCCGGGGCCCGGCCGCGGCCGCCCGCCGGGGCCCCCGTGGGGCGCTCCGGGGTCGGGCGGGGTGGCGGGGTGCGGGACGCGTGGGGGGTCACGCCGTGCTGGCGGCGAGGCCGCTTTCCCAGGCCCAGGCGGCGATCTCGACGCGGTTGCGGGCGTCGAGTTTGGCCTGGACGTTGGCGAGGTGCGTCTTGACGGTGGAGAGTGAGACGAAGAGTTCCCCGGCGATCTCGGCGTTGGTGAGCCCGCGGGCGAGGCAGCGTACGACTTCCCGCTCGCGTTCGGTCAGGGGTTCGGCGGGGCGGCGTGCCGCGAGGGCGGCGGGGGTCCGCAGGGCCATGTCGCGCAGCAGCCGCACGGTGATGGCGGGTGAGACGAGCGAGTCGCCGACGGCTGCGGCGCGTACGGCCTCAACCAGCATGGCCGGGCTGGCGTCCTTGAGGAGGAAGCCGGATGCTCCGCCGTGGAGCGCCGCGTGGACGTACTCGTCGAGGTCGAAGGTGGTGACGATGACGATGCGGGGTCCGTCGTGGGCGGAGAGGCGCCGGGTGACTTCGAGTCCGTCGAGCTTCGGCATGCGGATGTCGAGGAGGAGGACGTCGGGGCGGTGTTCGGCCACTGCGGCGAGGGCGGCTTCGCCGTCGACGACGTCGGCGACGACCTCGATGTCGGGCTGGCTTTCGAGGATCATCCGGAATCCGGTTCTGACCATCTCCTGGTCGTCCGCGATGACCACTCTGATCGCCATGCGCCACCTGCCCCACTGTCGCCCGTTGCCGGTGTCCTGTTCCCCGGCCGGTCCTCTCCATGGGACGGGTGCGCGCGTCGGCCCGCAACCGCACGCCGGACCGTCGGGTGGGTGCCGCGGGGCTGGGACGGCGGTGTCCGGGCCTCGCGGTAGTGCCTTCGACCCTACGGGCGTACGGGGTGCGGTGCCTCGTCCTTCCGGCCGGACCTGGTCCGGCCGGAAGGACGAGGCGAGGCTGTCGTGCGGGGTGCCGTGCGGAAGCCCGTTCGGCACCTCGTACGGCACCTCGTACGGGCTCCCGTGGCGGCTAGAGCGCGGCCGCGGCGGCCTTGATCTGGGCGGCGAAGGTGGAGACCTCGGTGTAGACGCCGGGGTAGTCGGGCCGTGCGCAGCCCTGGCCCCAGCTGACTATGCCGACCTGGATCCAGGCGTTGGTGTTGTCGCGGCGGAACATGGGGCCGCCGGAGTCGCCCTGGCAGGTGTCGACGCCGCCCTGGTCGAAGCCTGCGCAGATCTCCTCGCTGGGGACGAGGGAGCTGCCGTAGGACTGCTGGCAGCTGGCGTCGGAGACGAAGGGGACGGTGGCCTTCATCAGGTAGCGCTGCTGTCCGCCGCCTTCGCGGGTGGCGCCCCAGCCGGCGACGGTGAAGGTGCCGTTGTCGTACTGCTTGGTCTCGGCGATCTTGAGGGTGGGCAGGTTGATGGGTTTGGCGAGCTTGATGAGGGCCCAGTCCTTGCCGGTGCCGTTGTAGCCGGTGGCCTGCTTGACCTTGGTGGACTTGACCTTGATGGCGCTGGAGCTGTTGAGGTCGACGACTCCGGCGGTGGCGGTGATGGAGGTGTTGTTGCCGGAGCCGCTGACGCAGTGGGCGGCGGTGAGGACGATCTGCTGGGTGTAGAGCGCGCCGCCACAGCCCATGGAGAGGCGGACCATGAAGGGGAATTCGCCTTGGGCGGCGCGGGTGCCGCCGACGACGGGGGCGGTGCCGGCGGTGGCGGAGCCGGGCTGGAGGCTGACGGCGGCGAGGGCGACCGCGCCGACGGCAAGGGTGCGCTTCATGAACCGCATGAGGGTGGACACAGTCGACACACTGCCTTTCGTGGGGGGTTGGGCCGTGCGCGTCATCGGGTGAATGACGGGTCCATGACACATCGAAGCCGTGGCCGCCATCAAGAACGCATTTTCGGCCAACTCCCGTCCGTGCGGCAGGGATTGCGGTAAGGAGGGCTCCATGACGCAGAACGGCGGGGTCCGCAGCCCGATCGAGCACGGATTTCCGCACGTGACGGCGGTGCGCTCCTGCATCACCGCCCTCTTCCGGCGCCTCGGGCCCGAGGGGATCGGTGCCTACGCGACGAGCTTCGCCCCGGCCGACGCCACCTTCGAGGCCACCGAGGACCTGCACCTGGGGGCGCAGCGGGTGGCCTCGGCGATGGTGCGCGCGCTGCGTCTGCCCGAGGCCCGGATGGTGGTCGCGTTCCGGCCGATGGAGGAGGCGGCCACCGTGGAACTCGCCGACGGGCCCGAGTACTTCGTCGAGGTCAACGACCGTTTCCGCACGCACCGCCGGGACCTGGCGGCGGCCCTGGCCCACGAGGTCACCCACGTGCTGCTGCACCGCCTGGACCTGCGCCTCCCGTCCGTCGCGGACAACGAGATCCTCACCGACACCGCCGCCGTCTACCTGGGGGCGGGCTGGCTGCTGCTCGACGCCTACCGCGAGGACGCGCTCACCCACCAGAAGCTGGGCTACCTCACCCCGGAGGAGTTCGGCTACGTCCTCGCCCGGCGGGCCGCCCTGTTCGGCGAGGACCCCTCCGCCTGGTTCACCAGCCCGCAGGCGTACGAGGCCTACGTGCGCGGCCGCGACCTGGCCGGACGGGACCTGCGCCGGGCCCCGCTCGCCGCGGCGGGCCGGGCGGAGCGGCTGCGCTACGCCGCGGCCCGGCGGACCGGGACCGCTCCCGGGACCGCACCCGGGGGCGACGGCCGGGGCGGGGCCCCCTACCGCTTCGGGAGGGACGGCTCGGGGCTGCGGGTGGAGTTCCCCTGCCCGGTGTGCGGGCAGGGGCTGCGGCTGCCGGTGCGCGGGGCGCTGCGGGCGCGGTGCGGGTTGTGCCGCACGGTGCTGGAGTGCGCTACGTAGATCCACTCGAAGGCGCGGATTCACCCCCCGGCCACGAAAAGTTTCTTACCGGCCAGTAGACATGGGGTCGGCCCTGACCGAATCTGGTCGCGTACATGCCAATTGCGTGACCGAGGAGCGTCCCCCATGCGCATCACCCGCCGCACCCGCAACGACCGGCCCACCCATACCGTTCGTGCCGTTCGTGCCGCCCGTACCGCCGCCGTCGGCACGGCCGCCGCCGCCGCGATCCTGACACTGGTTCCGGCCACCGCAGCACAGGCGGCCCCGACCCCGGCCCAGGTTCAGGCCCCCGCGGCCGCCGCCGCTGTCACCGCCTCCGCGCCCGGAGGCAACGCTGCGATCCTCGGCATCGATTACGCCACCTGGCAGCGCGACGTCGCCGCCGTCATCGACGCGGCCCGCCCCGCCATCGAAGCGCGCATCGCCGCCTCCCCCGCCGGGGAGAAGCCCGCCCTCGTCCTCGACATCGACAACACGTCGCTGGAGACGGACTTCCACTGGTTCTGGACCTTCCCGACCCCGGCGATCAGCAAGGTGCGCGCCCTCACCCAGTACGCGAGCCAGCGCGGGGTCGCCGTCTTCTTCGTCACCGCCCGCCCCGGGATCATCGAGTCCCTCACCGCGCACAACCTCAAGGCCGTCGGCTACCCGGTCTCCGGGCTCTACGTACGCGATCTGCCCGACCTGTTCGACGAGGTCAGCGCCTACAAGACGAGCAAGCGCGCGGAGATCGAGGCCCGCGGCTACACGATCATCGCCAACATCGGCAACAGCCCCACCGACCTCGTCGGCGGCCACGCCGAACGCACCGTCAAGCTGCCCGACTACGACGGCAAGCTGTCCTGAGCCGGTCGACGGGACAACATGATGGGGTGAACGCGGTTCAGCACCCGCCCGGAGCGGGTACTGATACCTCATCGCACGAGTGACGGACCCGGACCCGACCCCTCGCCAGGGGGCCGGGCCCGGCCGCGTCCGGGGGCTTTGCGCCCGTGCCGGCTACCTGGGGGCGGGGCACACCTGCCAGGCCAGGTGGTAGAGGGTGTTGACGCTGGCGTCCGTGGAGTCCATCGCCATGAAGCTGGTCGCCGTCTGCGGGTTGGACGTGCCCGCGTTCACGCGCAGTTCGGTGTTGATGTTGAAGTTGCGCTTCTCCCCGCAGGGCGCCCAGACCAGGTCCGCGTACTCCGTCCGGTCGGACGCCTGCCAGTTGTCGTTGAGCGGACCGTTGAACGTGTGCGTCCGCTGGGAGGTCTGCGGCATCCCCTGGAAGTAGTAGTTCGCCCGCTCCTGGCCCCACGCGCCGGGCTGCAGGAACGCGAACCCGCGGTAGTCGGCCTGGACGATCGCGTAGGTGAACCCCGAGGGCACGTGGACGCGGAGGTTGAGCTGACAGTTCTTGCGGAACGCCGTCGGCGGGGCGCCGGGGCCGACCTGCGCGAGGTACTCGCTGTAGGTGACCGTGAAGGCGGTGTTGTCGGGGGCGACGGCCACCTCGGCGGTGCCTTCCCGGCAGCCGGAGCCGTTGACCGTGGCCAGCTCGATCACGATCTTGTCGGGCGGTGCGGTGATCGGGCCGGGGGCGGGACCGCCCGCCTGTGCCGGGGCGGCGGTGGCGATCAGCGCCACGGCCGCGGCTCCGACGAGCAGGGTGCGGGACAGGGAACGAGACATCGTCGTCACTTCCTTCTGCGCGAGCACGGGCGGATCAGGAGGCCGGACATTCCTTCCACTCGAAGTGGTAGACGGTGCTGACGCTGCCGTCGGTGGAGTCCATGCTCATGAAGCTCAGCGCCTGCGGGCTCGACGTGCCCGCGTAGACGCGCAGTTCGGTGTTGACGTTGAGGTTGCGCTCCTCGCCGCAGGGGGCCCAGACCAGGTCCTGGTACTCCGTGCGGTCGCTCGCCTGCCAGTTGTCCGAGTGCGGGCCGTTGAACTGGTGGGTGCTGCGGGCGGTCTGCGCGGCGCCCTGGAAGTAGTAGTTCGCGCGCTGCTGCCCGAAGGCCCCGCGCTGGAGGTGGGCGAAGCCGCGGTAGTCGGCGCGGGCGATGGCGTACGTGAACCCCTGGGGCACGTGGACGCGCAGGGCGAGCTGGCAGTTCTTGCGGAACTCGGTGCCGCCCGAGCCGGCCCCCGTCCGGGCCAGGTAGTCGCTGTAGGTGACGGTGAAGGAGGTGTTGTCGGAGGCGGCCGCCACGGCCGCGGTCCCCTGCGGGCAGCCCGAGCCGTTGACCCCGACCACCTCGACGGTGATCCTCCCGGGCGGCGGTGTGGGTGCGGGATCGGCACCTGCGGGTGCGGCGACGGCCAAGAGGGCCACCGCCACCGCACCGACGGTCAGTCTTCGGAGCGACGTCATCGTGTCTCCATTTCCGTTCGGACCGGATCGCCATTCGGCATGCGCATGCCATCACGCATGCCGGGGTGCCGATAAGGCTGCGATACGGCCAACGCCGGGCGCCCGCCCTCCCCTGGCCGGAACCCGGGGCGCCGATCCGGCCCCCGCGCCCCGCATCAGCCCCGCGACCCGCGGCGGCCGGACGGTACGGACCCCCGCAGGCCCCGAAGATGACCGGAACCCCCCGATCCGCCGGACCGCCGCCCGGAACTCGATCCGCCGGACGCCGATCCGCCGGTCCGCCGGACCACGCCCCGGAGCCGGATCCGGTCGGTCCCCTCAGCGCGCCCCGTACACCGGCAGCGGGGCCGGTGCGGACGCGAGGAGTTTCGCCGCGGCCTCGCCCGCCTCGGCCGGGGTCCAGCGGGCCCCGCGGTCCGCGGTGGGACCCGGCCGCCAGCCCTCCATGACCGTGATGCGGCCGCCCTCCACCTCGAAGACCCGGCCCGAGACCCCCGCCGAGGCCGTCGAGCCCAGCCAGACCACCAGCGGGGACACGTTCTCCGGCGCCATCGCGTCGAAGCCGCCCTCCCCCGGAGCGGCCATGGTCTCGGCGAAGGTCTGCTCCGTCATCCGGGTCCGCGCGGCGGGGGCGATCGCATTGGCCTGGACCCCGTAGCGCCCCATCTCGGCGGCCGCGACCAGGGTCATGCCGAGGATCCCGGCCTTGGCCGCGCTGTAGTTGCCCTGCCCGACCGAGCCCAGCAGTCCGGCCCCGGAGGAGGTGTTGACCACCCGCGCCGCCACCGGACGGCCGGCCTTCGCCTCGGCCCTCCACCACGCGGCGGCGCTGCGCAGCGGCAGGAAGTGCCCCTTGAGGTGGACCCGCATGACGGCGTCCCAGTCCTCCTCGTCCAGGTTGACGAGCATCCGGTCGCGCAGGAAGCCCGCGTTGTTGACGAGGGTGTCCAGCCGGCCGAAGGCCGTGACCGCGCACTCCACGAGGGAGGCGGCGCCCTCTGCGGTGGCGATGTCCCCGCCGTGCGCCACCGCCTCCCCGCCCCGCGCCCGGATCTCCGCGACCACCTGCCCGGCCGGGCCGTCCGTCCCCGGGGCCCCGTCCAGGCCCACCCCCAGGTCGTTGACGACGACCTTCGCCCCCTCGGCCGCGAAGGCCAGGGCGTGGGCCCGGCCCAGCCCCCGTCCCGCGCCCGTCACGATGACCACTCGGCCTTCGGCAATGCCCATCTCAGCTCTCCTTGTTCACAGTTGCCGCATCCAGAAACGCCGGGCGCTCCCCGCCCCCGTGCACCAGCAGGCTCGCTCCGCTCACGTACGCGGCGCGGGCGGAGGCCAGGAACACGGCGGCCTCCCCCACGTCCGAGGGTTCGGCCAGCCGTCCCAGCGGTACGGTCGCGCCCACCGCCGCGATCCCTGCCTCGTCGCCGTAGTGCAGGTGGGACAGTTCGGTCCGCACCATGCCCAGGACCAGGGAGTTGACCCGTACCTCGGGCGCCCATTCCACGGCCAGGGACCGGGCCAGGCTCTCCAGTCCCGCCTTGGCCGCCCCGTACGCGGCGGTGCCGGGCGAGGGCCGGGTGCCGCTCACGCTGCCGATCATGACGACCGAGCCCCGGGCCTCCCGCAGCCACGGGTAGGCCAGCAGGGAGGCGGTCATCGGGGCGGTCAGGTTGAGTTCGAGGATCCGTGCGTGGCGCTGCGGGCCGCCTTCGGCCAGCAGCCGGTACGGGGTGCCGCCGGCGTTGTTGACCAGGCAGTCGAGCCGTCCGTGGCGTGCGGCGACCGCGGCGAGGAAGTCCTCGACGGCTGCGGGGTCGCGCAGGTCGACCGCGCTGAAGGCGGCTTCCCGGCCGCCGGCGGTGACCGGCTGTGCGGGCGGGCGGCGTGCGCAGACGAAGACTTCGGCCCCGGCCGCGAGGAACGACCGGGCGATGCCGGCGCCGACGCCCCGGGTTCCGCCGGTGACGACGGCGACCCTCCCGTCGAGCTCCATAGGCTGCTACCTTCCTCACCTAACAAATGTTTGGTGGAAAGGTAGCTGATCCGTTCATGGGTGTCTCCACCTCGAGCCCGGGCAAGGGCATCGCACGTGTCACAGTCGACTTCCCGCCCGTCAACGCGCTGCCGGTGCAGGGCTGGTACGACCTCGCCGACGCCCTGCGCGCCGCGGGCCGCGACCCCGAGGTCCGGTGCGTGGTCCTCGCCGCCGAGGGCCGCGGGTTCAACGCGGGCGTGGACATCAAGGAGATGCAGCGGGACGCGGGACACGCCTCCCTCATCGGCGCCAACCGCGGCTGCTACGAGGCCTTCGCCGCCGTGTACGAGTGCGAGGTGCCCGTCGTCGCGGCCGTGAACGGCTTCTGCCTGGGCGGCGGCATCGGCCTCGTCGGCAACGCCGACGCGATCGTCGCCTCCGAGGACGCGGTCTTCGGCCTGCCCGAGCTCGACCGGGGCGCCCTCGGCGCGGCCACCCACCTGGCCCGTCTCGTCCCGCAGCACCTGATGCGGGCGCTCTACTACACCTCGCGCACGGCGAGCGCCGCCGAACTGCACGCGCACGGCTCGGTCTGGAAGGTGGTCCCGCGCGCGGAACTGGCCGGCGCCGCCCTGGAGCTGGCCGCCGAGATCGCGCGCAAGGACGGCTACCTGATCCGGCTGGCCAAGGCCGCCATCAACGGCATCGACCCCGTGGACGTGCGCCGCAGCTACCGCTTCGAGCAGGGCTTCACCTTCGAGGCCAACCTCAGCGGGGTGGCCGACCGGGTCCGCGACACCTTCGGGAAGGAACCGCGTCCATGACCGACAAGACCATGACCCCGGAAGAGGTCGTCGGGCGGCTGCAGAGCGGGATGACGCTCGGCATCGGCGGCTGGGGGTCGCGGCGCAAGCCCATGGCCCTGGTGAGAGCGCTGCTCCGGTCCGAGATCACGGATCTCACCGTGATCGCGTACGGCGGCCCCGACGTGGGCCTGCTGGCCGCCGCGGGCCGCATCCGCAGGCTCGTGACCCCCTTCGCCACCCTCGACTCCATCCCCCTGGAACCCCACTTCCGGGCCGCCCGCGAGCGCGCCGCCTTCACCCTCACCGAGCTCGACGAGGCCATGTTCATGTGGGGCCTGCACGCCGCCGCCAACCGGCTGCCCTTCCTCCCCGTCCGGGCCGGTCTCGGCTCCGACGTGATGCGGGTCAACCCCGAGCTGCGCACCGTCACCTCGCCCTACGCGGACGGCGAGGAGTTCGTCGCCGTACCCGCCCTGCGCATGGACGCCGCCCTGGTCCACCTCAACCGCGCCGACCGCCTCGGCAACGCCCAGTACCTCGGCCCGGACCCCTACTTCGACGACCTGTTCTGCGAGGCCGCGGACACCGCCTACGTCTCCTGCGAGCAGCTGGTGGAGACCGCCGAGCTCGCCAAGGCCGGTCCCCCGCAGTCCCTGCTGGTCAGCAGGCACTGCGTCACCGGCGTCGTGGAGAGCCCGAACGGCGCCCACTTCACCTCCTGCGTCCCCGACTACGACCGCGACGAGGCCTTCCAGAAGCTGTACGCCACCACCCCGTGGCCCGAGTTCGCCGCCCGCTTCCTCTCCGGCGCGAGCGAGCACGACTACCAGTCCGCCGTCCGCACCTGGCACGAGGAGCAGCAGTGAGCACCGCAAGCGTCACCCGCGCCGAGTACTGCGTCATCGCCTGCGCCGAGGCCTGGCGCGGCAACGGCGAGGTGCTCGCCAGTCCGATGGGCCTGATCCCCTCCTTCGGGGCCCGGCTCGCGAAGCGGACCTTCTCCCCCGACCTGCTGCTGACCGACGGCGAGGCCATGCTCGTCGGTCTCGACGGCACGGCCGAGGGCTGGCTCCCGTACCGGCGGCACCTGACGATGGTCACGGGCGGCAAGCGGCACGTGATGATGGGCGCCAGCCAGATCGACCGGTTCGGCAACCAGAACATCTCCTGCATCGGTGACTGGGAGCAGCCTGTCCGGCAGCTGCTGGGGGTGCGCGGCGCTCCCGTCAACACCTTGAACAATCCGGTGAGTTACTGGATCCCCCGGCATTCGGCGCGGGTGTTCGTGGAGCGCGTCGACATGGTGAGCGGGGTCGGCCACGACCGTGCCCGGGAGGCCGGGGTGACCCGCTACCACCGGCTGCCGCGGGTGGTCAGCGATCTCGGGGTCTTCGATTTCACCGGTCCCGGCCAGAGCATGCGCCTGGCTTCGGTGCACCCCGGTGTGACCGTCGGGCAGGTGCGGGCGGCCACCGGTTTCGAGCTGGCCGCGGACGGCGAGGTGCCGTTCACGCGGGAGCCGGACGCGCAGGAGCTGCGGCTGATCCGTGAGGTGATCGACCCCAAGGGTCTGCGCGAGCGCGAAGTGCGGGGCTGATCCGGTGGAGACGGCGTTCACGGAGCTGGTGGGGGTCCGCCACCCCCTCGTACAGACGGGCATGGGCTGGGTGGCCGGTCCGCGGCTGGTGTCGGGCGCGGCGAACGCGGGCGCGCTGGGCATCCTGGCCTCGGCGACGATGACCCTGGACCAGCTGCGGTCGGCGGTGCGCGAGGTGAGGTCCCGTACCGGGGAGGGCGTGCCGTTCGGGGTCAACCTGCGTGCGGACGCCGGGGACGCGGCCGAGCGGGCGCAGCTGATCATCGACGAGGGCGTGCGGGTGGCCTCGTTCGCGCTCGCGCCGTCGAGGGAGCTGATCGCGCGGCTGAAGGACGCGGGCGTGGTCGTCATCCCGTCGGTCGGGGCGCGGCGGCACGCGGAGAAGGTGGCGGCCTGGGGTGCGGACGCGGTGATCGTGCAGGGCGGTGAGGGCGGGGGGCACACGGGGGACGTGGCCACGACGGTCCTGCTGCCGCAGGTCGTGGACGCGGTGGACGTCCCGGTGGTCGCGGCGGGCGGGTTCAGTGACGGACGGGGCCTGGTCGCGGCCCTGTCGTACGGGGCCGCGGGCATCGCCATGGGCACCCGCTTCCTGCTGACCTCGGACTCGACGGTCCCGGACGCCGTCAAGGCGTGCTATCTGGCGGCCACGGTCAAGGACGTCACCGTCACCACGGCCGTGGACGGGCTGCCGCACCGCATGCTCCGTTCGGAGCTGGTCGATGCGCTGGAGCGCTCTGGCCGTGCCGGGGCGCTGGTGCGGGCGGTGCGGCATGCGGCGGGCTTCCGCAGGCTCTCCGGGCTGAGCTGGGCGCAGATGGTGCGCGACGGTCTCGCGATGAAACACGGCAAGGACCTGTCCTGGAGCCAGGTCCTGCTCGCCGCGAACACCCCCATGCTCCTCAAGGCGTCCATGGTCGAGGGCCGTACGGATCTCGGAGTCATGGCATCGGGCCAGGTCGCGGGGGTGATCGATGACCTCCCGTCCTGCGCGGAGCTCGTCTCCCGCGTCATGGCCGAGGCACACACCGTGCTGAAGCACCTGGAACAGCTGGAGCGACCGCACCCGCTCGGCACCCTGCCACCACCAGGGTGATCTCCCTTCTCCGCCACAGGAGTCGCTACAGATGAGCCGTGCCCGAATCCGCCTGGCGACCTCGGTGCTCGCCGCCGTTCTCGCCGTCGCGGGCCTGCCCGCTTCCGCGTTCGCCGCGCCCGCGCCGCAAGCCGCGTCCAGTGCCCGCTCCCCGCTCCGGTACCAGGCCGGTGCGGAGCCGATCGTCCAGATCCCGCTCCAGGGCGCCGTCAACGTCCGTGACCTGGGCGGCTACCGTACGTACACGGGGGGTCAGGTCCGTAAGGGGCTGGTCTACCGCGCCGATGCGCTGAGCAAGCTGACCCCCTCGGACGTCTCCACCGTCGCCGGTCTGCGCCTCACGAAGGTCGTCGACTTCCGCATCCCGATGGAGCTCCAGTACGACGGCCCCGACAAGCTGCCCGCGGGGCTCTCCGCCACCTCGCGGCCGGTCAGCGATCTCGGCCTCTACGGCACCCTGGTGGGTGCCATCTCCAGCGGCGATCCCGTCAAGCAGGAGCAGATGCTCGGCGGTGGCCGCGCCGAGGCGTACATGCGCGACATCTACAGGACGTTCGTGACCAGCCCCGAGAACCGGGCGCAGTTCGCGACGACGCTGCGGGAGATCGCCGACGGCAAGCAGGGCCCGCTGCTGTACCACTGCACGTCCGGAAAGGACCGGACGGGCTGGACGAGCTACGTGCTGCTGCGCGCCCTGGCCGTCCCGCAGGGCACGGCCGAGCGTGACTACCTGGCGTCGAACACCTTCCGGGCGGCCTACGACGCCCAGCTGCGGGCCGGGCTGAAGCAGTCGGGGCGGATGCAGAACCCGGATCTGCTGATCCCGCTCCAGGAGGTCCGCCAGGACTACCTGGACGCTGCGACGGACCGGCTGGAGGCCGACTACGGCAGCTTCTACGCGTACCTGACCGAGGGGCTGGGCCTGGACCTGCGGACCCTGGTGAAGCTCCAGGAGAAGCTGGTGCGCTGATCCGGGCCGGGAACGGCACGACGCCGGGCGGTGCGCAGTGCGCGCCGCCCGGCGTCGTGGTGGTGCGTGGGGTCAGGCCGAGCGTCGGCGTCCCTGGCCGGCGCCGCCGACCCGGCTGCGGGCCGAAGCCGCGGCCGCGCCGCCGGAGGCGTTGCCCGTGCTGCGGCGTCCGCGCTCGCCCGAGCCGGCTGCGGTTGCGCCCTGGCCGCCCTGGCCGCGGCGGGGCTGGCCGGAGCCGGCGGCCGGGGCCTGGCCCGCGGCGCCGCCGGAGGTGCGGCGTCCGCGGCCGCCCCCGGCCGCGGCGGTGCCGGTGGCGGAGCCGGTGCGCGGGCCGCCGGAGCGGCGGCGTCCGCCACCGCCGGTGCCCGAGCCGCCCTGGCCGGCGGAGCGCTGGCGCGGCGGGGTGGGCTGCGGCACGTCCAGGACGACGGGGATGCCCGAGGGCTCCTTGGCGCCGGTAAGGCGGGCCAGTTCCGCGTCGGAGGACTTGATCTGCGCGGTGCGCGGGGAGATCCCGGCGTCCGCCATGAGGCGGGTCATGTCCCGCTTCTGGTCGGGGAGCACCAGGGTGACCACGCTGCCGGACTCGCCGGCCCGGGCGGTGCGTCCGCCGCGGTGCAGGTAGTCCTTGTGGTCGGTGGGCGGGTCCACGTTGACGACGAGGTCGAGGTCGTCGATGTGGATGCCGCGGGCGGCGACGTTGGTGGCCACCAGTGCGGTGACCTCGCCCGTCTTGAACCAGTCCAGGGTCCGGTTGCGCTGCGGCTGGGAGCGGCCGCCGTGCAGGCCGGAGGCGCGGACGCCGTCGGCGAGGAGCTTCTTGACCATGCGGTCGACCCCGCGCTTGGTGTCGACGAACATGATCACCCGGCCGTCGCGAGCGGCTATACGCGTCGCCACGGCCTTCTTGTCGGTCTCGTCCATGACGTACAGGACGTGGTGCTCCATGGTGGTGACCGCGCCGGCCGACGGGTCGACGGAGTGGCCGACCGGGTCGGTGAGGAACATCTTGACGAGCTTGTCGATGTTCTTGTCGAGCGTGGCGGAGAACAGCATGGTCTGGCCGCCGGGCGCGACCTGCTTGAGCAGGGCGGTGACCTGCGGCATGAAGCCCATGTCGGTCATCTGGTCGGCCTCGTCGAGGACCGTGATGGCGACCTGGGAGAGGTCGGCGTCACCGCGGTCGATGAGGTCCTTCAGGCGGCCGGGGGTGGCGACGAGCACCTCGGAGCCGCGGCGCAGGGCGCCCGACTGCCGGTTGATCGACATGCCGCCGACGACGGTCGCGATGCGCAGGTTGACGGACGTGGCGTAGGGCGCCAGGGCGTCGGTGACCTGCTGGGCGAGCTCGCGGGTCGGTACGAGGACCAGGGCGAGCGGGGCCTTGGGCTCCGCGCGGCGGCCTGCGGTGCGGGCCAGCAGTGCCAGGCCGAAGGCGAGGGTCTTGCCGGAGCCGGTGCGGCCGCGGCCGAGGAGGTCACGGCCGGCGAGGGAGTTCGGCAGGGTGGCTGCCTGGATCGGGAACGGCTCGGTGACGCCCTGGGCGGCGAGGGTCTTCAGCAGCGCCTCGGGCATGTCCATGTCGCCGAACGCCTCGACGGCCGGGAGGGCCGGGGTCAGCGGTACGGGCATGGTGAATTCTTGGGGCCTGGCCACGGGGGCGGACTTCTGCCGTCCCGCGCCAGCCTTCGGACGTCCCTGGGCCGCACCTCGGCCCCGGGTGGGGCGGCGGCTGGGTCGTGCGGAGCTGGAGCTGGTCATGCGGAAATGCCCTCCTGAAACCGGCAGGTACAACAAAAAGGTCGAAACAGCAGACAAGCCGGGGCCCGCACCTCGCGGTGCGGACCCCGGCCAGCTGAAATACTTAGTTGGCGGGGAGGATGTTCTCCGCCTGGGGGCCCTTCTGGCCCTGGGTGACGTCGAAGGACACGCGCTGGCCCTCCTGGAGCTCACGGAAGCCCTGGGTGGCGATGTTCGAGTAGTGGGCGAAGACGTCCGGGCCGCCACCGTCCTGCTCGATGAAGCCGAAGCCCTTTTCCGAGTTGAACCACTTCACGGTGCCAAGTGCCATTTTAAATCTCCTGAATAGGCGGCAAAGGGCCCCATCCGGAGAGTCCGGCAAAACAATAAAAGCGCCTGAGGAACATTCCCGTCAGGCGCACATAAAGTTCATGGGTACCACAACTGCAACGCGTCCAAAGCTAGCACACCTCGGCCGGGAAGTGTCACTGGTGGTGTGCGAGCTCACTCTCACGTGGTACCCGCGCACCCGCATGGCCCGCCCCTGCGGCCCCGCCCGCGCCGCGCGACAGCAGCACGGCGCGGGCCCCGCGGCGGGCGGCCGCTCACAGCCGTTCGATGATCGTCACGTTCGCCTGGCCGCCGCCCTCGCACATCGTCTGGAGGCCGAAGCGGCCTCCGGTGCGTTCCAGCTCGTGGAGCAGGGTGGTCATGAGCTTGACGCCGGTCGCGCCCAGCGGGTGGCCCAGGGCGATCGCGCCGCCGTTGACGTTGACCTTCTCCGGGTCGGCGCCCGTCTCCTTCAGCCAGGCCAGCACCACGGGGGCGAAGGCCTCGTTGATCTCCACCAGGTCGATGTCGGCCGGCGACATGCCCGTCTTCTTCAGGGCGTACGCGGTGGCCGGGATGGGGGCCGACAGCATGCGGATGGGGTCCTCGCCGCGGACGGAGAGGTGGTGGATGCGGGCCCGCGGCCGCAGGCCGTGCTCGCGGACCGCCCGTGCGGAGGCGATCAGCATGGCCGCCGCGCCGTCCGAGACCTGCGAGGAGACCGCGGCCGTGATGGTGCCGCCCTCCACCACCGGTTTCAGGCCCGCCATCTTCTCCAGGGTGGTGTCCCGCCGCGGGCCCTCGTCCGCGGTCACCTCCCCGTACGCCACCGTCTCGCGCGCGAAGCGGCCCTCGTCGAGGGCGCGCAGTGCCCGCTGGTGGGACCGCAGGGCGAATTCCTCCATGTCGCGGCGCGAGATGCCCCACTTGCGCGCGATCAGCTCGGCCCCGTGGAACTGGTTGACCGGGGCGTCCCCGTACCGGGCCCGCCAGCCCTCGCTGCCCGCGTAGGGGCCCTCCGTGAGGCCCAGCGGCTCGGCGGCCTGCCGGGAGGCGAAGGCGATGGGGATCATCGACATGTTCTGGGTGCCGCCCGCGACGACGAGGTCCTGGGTGCCGGAGAGGACGCCCTGGGCCGCGAAGTGCACCGCCTGCTGGGAGGAGCCGCACTGGCGGTCGACGGTGACCCCGGGGACCTCCTCCGGCAGGCCCGCCGCCAGCCATGCCGTCCGCGCGATGTCCCCCGCCTGCGGCCCCACCGTGTCGAGGCAGCCGAACACCACGTCCTCCACGGCGGCCGGGTCCACCCCGGAGCGCTCGACCAGCGCCTTGAGGACGTGCGCGCCCAGGTCGGCCGGGTGGACGGCGGACAGGGCGCCTTTGCGCCGCCCCACGGGGGTGCGTACGGCTTCGACGATGTAGGCCTCAGGCATCGGGACTCCTCGGATCGGGTTACGTACGCAGGGCGATCCCGTCCAGCACCATCGAGAGGTACTGGCGGGCGATCTCCTCGGGGCTGTGCTGTCCGCCGGGCCGGTACCAGGAGGCCGCCACCCACACCGTGTCGCGGACGAAGCGGTAGGTGAGGCGGACGTCGAGGTCGGCGCGGAACACCTTCGCGGCGACCCCGCGCTCCAGCGTCCCCAGCCAGGCCTTCTCGAACTTCTGCTGCGAGTCGGCGAGGTAGTGGAAGCGTGGCTGGACCGACAGGTGGCGGGACTCCTTCTGGTAGATCGCGACGGCGTCGCGGTGCCGGTCGATCTCCCGGAAGGACTCGGTGACCAGGGCCTCGATGGTCTCCCTGGGGCCGAGGCCGGCCGCCAGGACGGTGTCGTAGCCCTGCCACAGCTCGGTCAGGAAGGCGGAGAGGATCTCGTCGAGCATCGATTCCTTGGAATCGAAGTGGTAGTAGAGGCTGCCGGCGAGCATCCCGGCGGCGTCGGCGATCTTGCGGACGGTGGTGGCGTTGTAGCCCTGCGCGGCGAAGACCTCGGCGGCGGTGGCGAGGAGTTCCCTGCGACGCTCGGGCGAAGCGGTCACCTGCGGCTTCTTCTTGGCTGTCGGCTTGTTCGTTGGCACGGGCCCATTCTGGGGCCAGGGGGTGTCTGGTGGATCTCCGTGAGGGAAGGAGCGGCGTCCGGTGCGTGCTCTCGGCGTGCCGGATGAAAGCCCCCGTACTGGCCGTACTCGGGCTTTCGTCCGGTGCGGCGAGAGTGCGTGCCGGGCGTCGCGACGCCGCGGAGATCCACCAGACACCCCCTAGGCGTGCTGGCTGCTGACCGAGACGGTCTCGCCCGTCATGTACGACGAGTAGCCGCTGGCCAGGAAGACGATGACGTTGGCGACCTCCCAGGGCTCGGCGTAGCGGCCGAAGGCCTCGCGGGCGGTCAGTTCGGCGAGCACTTCCTCGCTGGTGACCTTCACCAGGTGCGGGTGCATGGCCAGGCTCGGTGCGACCGCGTTGACGCGTACGCCGAACTCGGCGGCCTCCAGGGCCGCGCAGCGGGTCAGGGCCATCACCCCGGCCTTCGCGGCGGCGTAGTGGGCCTGGCCGCTCTGGGCGCGCCAGCCGACGACGGAGGCGTTGTTGACGACGACCCCGCCGCGCCCGGCGGCCTTCAGGGAGCGCAGTGCGGCGCGGGTGCAGCGGAAGGTGCCGTTCAGGGTGACGTCGAGGACCCGCGACCACTGGTCGTCGGTCATGTCGACGAGTGCGGCGGTGCCGCCCAGGCCCGCGTTGTTGACCACGACGTCGAGGCCGCCGTGCAGGTGCCCGGCGCGGGCGAAGAGGGCCTGGACCTGGTCCTCGTCGGTGACGTCGCAGGCCAGGGAGGCGACCTTGGCGGACCCGAACTCGGCGGCGAGCGCCTCCTCGGTCTCCTTCAGGCGGCGGGCGTGGGCGTCGCTGATGAGGATGCGGGCCCCTTCCTCCAGGAAACGGCGGGCGGTGGCGCCGCCGATGCCCGCCCCGGCCGCTGCGGTGATGACGGCGCAGCGGCCCTCCAGCAGGCCGTGGCCGGCCAGGTAGCGGGGCTCGTTCATGCGCACTCCTCGACGCTGCTCATGGCCGTACGTTAACCTACCAAACACTTGTTAGGGAAGCGTGGAGGGGGCGGGCACCTGATGGATCTGACCCAGACGGCGGAGGTGGCGGCCTTCCGGGCCGAGGCCCGGGCCTGGCTGGCCCGGCACGTACCGGCCACGCCCCTGCCGTCCCTGGAGACGCGGGCGGGCTTCGCGGCCCACCGGGAGTGGGAGGCCCTGCTGCACGCCGGCCGCTGGGCGGTGGTGTCCTGGCCCGAGGAGTACGGGGGCCGCGGCGCGGACATCGTGCGCTGGCTGGTCTTCGAGGAGGAGTACTGGGCGGCGGGCGCGCCCGGCCGGGTCTCGCAGAACGGCATCAGCCTGCTCGCCCCGACCCTCTTCGACCACGCGAGCCCCGCCCAGCGGGCCCGGGTGCTGCCGTCCATGGCGAGCGGCGAGGTGGTCTGGGCCCAGGCCTGGTCGGAGCCGGAGGCGGGCTCCGACCTCGCCTCGCTGACCTCGCGGGCCGAACGCACCGACGGGGGCTGGCTGCTGACCGGACAGAAGACCTGGTCCTCGCGGGCGGCCTTCGCGGACCGCGCCTTCGGCATCTTCCGCACCGACCCGCAGGCCGCACGGCCCCACCAGGGGCTCACCTACCTGATGTTCGACCTGCGGGCGCCCGGGGTGACGGTGCGGCCCATCGGCCGCCTGGACGGCAAACCGGCCTTCGCGGAGCTCTTCCTGGACCGGGTCTTCGTCCCGGACGAGGACGTCATCGGTGAGCCGGGCCAGGGCTGGCGGATCGCGATGTCGACCACCGGCAACGAGCGGGGCCTGACCCTGCGCTCCCCCGGCCGGTTCCTGGCGGCCGCCGGACGGCTCCTCGCCCTGTGGCAGGAGAGCGGCGACCCCGGCGACACCGCGCTGCGGGACCGGGTGGCCGACGCGCTGGTGGGGGCCCGCGCCTACGAACTGTTCACCTGGGGAAACGCCTCCCGCTTCGCGGCGGGCGAGACCATCGGCGCCGAGTCGAGCCTGAACAAGGTCTTCTGGTCGGAGTACGACATCGCCCTCCACGAAACGGCCCTGGACCTGCTGGGGCCGGACGCCGAACTCGCCGACGGCGCCTGGGCCGAACCGTGGATCTTCTCCCTGGCCGGACCGATCTACGCCGGGACCAACGAGATCCAGCGCGACATCATCGCCGAGCGGCTGCTCGGCCTCCCGAAGGGCCGCCGCTGATGCGCTTCCTGCTGACCGACGAGCAGGGCGACTACGCCCGCACCCTGCGCTCATTGCTGGCCTCGGCGGACGTGCCCGCGGCGGTACGTGCCTGGGCGGACGGCGACCACGCGCCCGGGCTGGCGCTCTGGTCGAGGCTGGCGGACACGGGGCTGACCGCGCTGGCCGCGCCCGAGGCCTACGACGGCGCGGGCCTGCTCCCGCTGGAGCTGTGCCTCGGCCTCGTCGAGGCGGGCCGGGCCGGGGTGCCGGGGCCGGTGGTGGAGAGCGCGGCCGTCTCGGTGCTGCTGACCGGGCTGGCGGACGACGCGCTGTCGAAGCGGTTCCTGCCGGGCCTGGTCGCGGGCCGGGCCGCGGCCACGCTGACCCTGGCCGGCGGGAGCCCGTACGCCCTGGACGCGGACGCCGCCGCGCACTGCTTCACCGTGTCGGCGGCGGGCGAACTCCGCCTGGCCCCGGGCCCCTGGCAGGCGAAGCGGTCCACGGACCCGGCGCGCAGGCTGTTCCTGCCCCCGGCCGCCGGGGGCGAACTCCTCGCGCAGGGGCCCCGGGTCACGGCGGCCGCGCACCGCGCCGCGCAGTGGGCCCGGCTGCTGACGGCGGCCCAGTGCCTGGGCGTGGGCGAGGCACTGCTGGCGCACACGGTGGAGTACGTGCGCCGGCGCACCCAGTTCGGGACGCCGATCGGCGGCTTCCAGGCGGTCAAGCACCGCCTCGCGGACACCCTGCTGGCCCTGGAGTTCGCCCGGCCCCTGGTCCGGGCGGCGGCCCTGTCCCTGGCGCCGGGCGAGGTCGCGGCCGCCAAACTGACGGCGGGCGAGGCCTGTTACCGGGCCGCGATGACCGCCCTCCAGCTGCACGGCGCGGTCGGCTACACCGAGGAGCTCGACCTGTCCCTGTGGCTGCGCAAGGCCCGCCCGCTGCGCGACGCGTGGGGGACGCCGTCGCAGTGCCGGGCGGAGGTCGTGCGCTGCGCCGGCCCCGGGACGGGCGGGCCGGACCCCGTCACACCCGGGCGACGCTGAGGGTCACCACGTACTGCTCCTCGACCGTGCCGGCGGGGAAGAGCGGGGCCAGCCGCTCCCGTTCGGCGTCCACGTACGCGCGGGTTCCGGCCTCACCGAGCAGCAGGAAGGCGGAGTGGCTGGCGAGATTGGCGAGGTGGCCCTCCAGCGTGACGCGCCGGGACCACCGCACGGAGCGGGTGGCGAACTCCCCGAGCCCCCGGGGCAGGGTGCGCAAGCTCTGCCCCTGCTCCCCGAAGAAGGCGTGCAGCCGCTCCTGCTGCCCGGCGATCCACGGCACGGCGGCATCCGGGTCGTTCCACCAGATGGCGAGCGCACCGCCGGGGCGCAGCACGCGGCGGGCCTCGGGGACCGAGCGCGCCGGGTCGGTCCAGTGCCAGGCCTGGGCGTAGGTGAGGAGGTCGAACGCGCCGCTCGCCAGGGGCAGCCGGTCCCCGTCCCCGCGCACGAGGGGGATGCCGGGGTGCGCCCGGCGGAACTCGGCGGCCATCCCGTCCCCGGGCTCCACGGCGAGGACTTCGGCCCCCCGGCCGTGCAGCAGCGCGGTGGCGATCCCGGTGCCCGCCCCCACGTCGGCCACCCGCGCCCCGGCGAGCGGCCGTCCGGCGAGGCCCTCGACGGCGTCGAACAGGGCCGGGGGGTAGCCGGGACGGTGCGCGCCGTACAGGGCGGCTGCGGCGTCGAAGGACCGTGCGCGTGTCGTCATGCGGCCATTGTCTTCGGTCGCGTCCGGCCGCCCGGGGGACGCCGTGCGCCGCGGCGGGTGCCGCTCACCGGCTGCGGGAACGGGGCGGGGGGCGGTTCTCCGGCGCGGCGGTCACCGCAGTAGGCTCCCCCACGGCGGGGTCGTAGCGCAGAGGCAGTGCGCCTGCTCCATCGCAGGAGGACGCCGGTTCGAATCCGGCCGCCCCGCCACCCTTCCGCGCTCTCAGCGGGCCGTCGTCCCGCCGTCCACGGCGAACTCCGAGCCCGTCACGTACGAGGACGCGTCCGAGCAGAGGAACAGGACGAGTTCCGCGACCTCCTCCGGCCTGCCCATGCGCCCCAGCGGTACGTGCGACCAGTCGCGGCCCTCGACGGCCCCGGCGACCATCGGGGTGTCGATGGCCCCCGGATGCACCGAGTTGACCCGGATCCGGTCCCGGGCCAGGTCCAGGGCCGCCGAGCGGGTCAGCCCGCGCAGCGCGAACTTGGTGGAGCCGTAGGCCGCGTGGCCCGGTATCCCGGCCAGCCCGGCCGTCGAGGAGATGTTGACGATCGAGCCGCCGCCGGCCTCCCGCAGCACCGGTGCCACGGCCTGGATGCCGAGGAACGGGCCCAGCAGATTGACCCGGAGCAGCGCCTGGAACCCCTCCAGCGTCTGCCGCTCGACGTGGGCCGTGCGCCACAGGGCCGCGTTGTTGACCAGCGCGGAGACCGTGCCGAAGGCGCCGACGGCCCGCGCCACCACCGTCGCCCAGCTCTCCGGGTCGGCGACGTCGTGGCGTACGTACAGGCCCTGGTCGCCGAGTTCGGCGGCGACCGCCCGGCCCTCGTCCTCCCGCACGTCCGTAACGACGACCCGCGCGCCGGCCTGCGCGCACAGCCTGGCTTCGGCCGCGCCCTGGCCGCGTCCGGCACCGGTGACGAGGACGACCTTTCCGTCGAGGGAGACGGTCACGGCCCACCCTTCCTTGCCCTGCGGAAGTATTCCTAAGAGGAATACTTCTAGCAGTGACCCCTCGCCGCCGGAAGGGGGCCCGCGGGCAGCGGTCGTAGACTGCGCGGCGTGGCAGACGAGACGAACGGGCGCCCGCTCCCCGCGACCGGCTGGGCAGTGCTCGGGCTGCTCTCCTTCGGCGAGGAGCTCTCCGGCTACGACCTGAAGAAGTGGTCGGACCGGTCGCTGGGCTTCTTCTACTGGAGCCCCTCCTTCAGCCAGATCTACAGCGAGCTCAAACGCCTGGAGAAGGCCGGCTACGCCTCCTCGCGGACGGTCACCCCGGAGTCCGGCGCCCGTGACAAGCGGGTCTACCGGATCACCGGCGAGGGCATGGCGGCGGTACGCGAGTGGGCCCGCGAGGCCCCCGTCGACCCCCTGGTCCTCAAGCACGGGCCGATGCTGCGGCTGTGGCTGGGCCATCTGCTGGAGCCCGGACAGATGCGTGAACTGCTGCTCCAGCAGCAGGAGTTCGCCGAGACGATGCGGCTGCGCGCGATCGCCGACGAGGCGGACGGGGCGGGCGGGGCGGGCGGGGCGGGCGGGGCGGGCGACGCCGGGGCGGCGTACCCGGCGCTCACCCTGAAGTGGGCGGAGCGGTACTACGCCTCCGAGCGCGACCTCGCGGCCGCCGCGCTCGCCGACATCGACGCGCTGGCCGCCGGGCGCGGCGAGCGGCCCTGAGGAGGACGCCGTGACGGGAAGTGCGATCAGCCTGCGCAAGGTCCAGGAGACGGCTCCGGCGCTCGTGGGCCTCTACGAGAGCGCCGGGGCGGCCCTCGGCAGGTACGGCCTGGAGGGCGGGCGCGCCTGCGTGTACCTGGTCCTGGACTACTCGGGGTCGATGCGCCCGTACTACGCGGACGGCAGCGTGCAGGCCCTCGCCGACCGGGTGCTGGGGCTCTCCGCGCACCTGGACGACGACGCGCGGGTGCCGGTGGTGTTCTTCTCCACCGAGGTCGACGCGGTGGAGGAGGTCTCCCTGTCCGGCCACGAGGGCAGGGTCACCGAGATCGCCTCCCGCCTGGGCCACATGGGCAAGACGTCCTACCACGCGGCGATGGACGCGGTCATCGACCACTACCTGGACTCGGGGTCCTCGGCCCCCGCCCTGGTCGTCTTCCAGACCGACGGCGGGCCGGTCAACAAGCTCGCGGCGGAGAAGTACCTGTGCAAGGCGGCCCGGCTGCCGCTGTTCTGGCAGTTCGTCGGCTTCGGCAACACGCGCAGCTCGCAGTTCGACTTCCTGCGCCGGCTCGACGAGCTGCCCGTCCCGGGCAGGCGGCCGGTGGACAACGCGGGCTACTTCCACGCGGGCATGGACCCGCGCGCGGTGCCGGACGACGAGCTGTACGACCGGCTGGTCGCGGAGTTCCCCAGGTGGCTGGCGGCGGCGCGCCGGGAGGGAATCGTACGGTCCGTGCAGGAACAGGGCGCTTTGATGGCACCATGACGACGAACAACTGGGCAGCGTTCGAGAAGGCGGAACCGGAGTTCGCACGAGCCGTCCGCGCCCGTTTCGCGCAGTACCCGCACCACGTGCTGGCCACCCTCCGCAAGGACGGGTCGCCCCGCGTCGCCGGACTCAACGTCGACGTCCGGGGCGGGGAGCTGTGGCTGGGGATGATGGCGGGCTCGATGAAGGCCAGGGACCTCCAGCGCGACCCGCGCTTCGCCCTGCACACCAATCCGGGCGAGGGCGAGACGATGCCGGACGGGGACGTGCGGATCTCCGGGCGGGCGGTGGAGCTCGTGGACCCGCCGGAACTGCACCGGTACGCCGAGGAGACCGAGACCCCGCACCCCTTCCACCTCTTCCACGCGGATCTGACGGAGGTCGTCCACATCGGGGTGGACGGCGACGAGCTGGTGGTGCGGTCCTGGACCCCGGCGCGCGGACTGCGCACGCTGCGCCGGGGCAACGACGACGAGCCGGCGCGCGAGGTCACGGACGAGGACGGCCCGGACGGCCCGGAGAACTCGGGCACCCCGGACACCCCGGACACCCCGGGCACCCCGGGCACCCCGGGCACCCCGACCGCCTGACGGATCCGTACTGCCGGCACTGCCGGTACTGCCGGTAATGCTTTGCTCACCCCTCCCAGGCGTTTGCTACGGTCAACCGGACGACCTTGCTACGGCACACTTCGGGGGAAGGGGCACCGTGAATGCAGCTTCTGGCGCGGGCAGTTCGGCAAGTTCAGCCGGTTCCCGGGCGGACCTCGCGGTCGAAGGCGACAAACTCAGCAAACTTGCCGGTGACCTCGACACGATGCGGGAGGTCCTGAAGAAACAGCTCCTGCGCATGGACGAGATCGTGGACGGCATCGAGGCCCGCTGGCGCGGACCGGCCTCGGAGGCGTACCGGGCCAAGCACCGGGCCGCCGCCGAGGACGCCGTCCACATCCGGCAGACGATGAAGCTCCTGGCCAAGGCGATCCTCATGAGCAAGGACGGCTTCTCGGCGCAGGAGCTCGAACTCCTGGACGACTTCAGGCGCCTCCAGTCGCACGCCGACGTCCAGGCGGAGACCGACGCGCTGTCCACGCCCCGCACCGCTCCCGCGGCGGACGCGCCGCCGCCGGGCCCGCGCAGCCGCATCGCCGACCTGTAGCAGCACGTCCAGAGTCACCAGGGGGATTCATGTCGTCGAACGACGGCCACATATCAGTCGACTTCGCGGCGCTGCAGGGCATGGCCGGGGACCTGGAGGAGATCCTCAAGACGCTCAACGAGCAGCTCGACCTGCTCTACCGGCGCGTCGAGAAACTCGTCCTCACCTGGGACGGCGAAGCCCGCCAGGCCTTCGTCGACCAGCTCGACAAGTGGGACCGCTCCGCCCAGGACCTGCAAGCCACCCAGGCCTGGCTGCACGAGATCGTGGTGAACGGCCACCTCACCTACGCCTCCGCCCACCGGGCGGTGCTGCGCGGCTGGGGGGCCGCCTGATGACCACCCCGCCCTCCCCCGCGGCGAACGGGGGCTTCGACGTCCAGCCGGTGCACGTCCACCATGCGGCCGACAAGGTGAAGGAGGCCCAGTTCGCGCACGCCGAGCGCGCGTTCGTCCTCGTCGACGTGCTGAACAAGTACAACCAGTCCGCCGGGACCGGCCGGGGCGCGGACGCCTTCGCGGACGCCTACGCGGAGGTGGCCGCGAAGTTCCTGGAGGCGTGGGGCCGCAGCGTCGTCAGCGCCGGAGGTGCGGCCGTCGGGCTGAACCACACCGCCAACCACTACGTCATGGCCGAATGGGAGGCGGGCGGCCGCAAGGGGACGCAGCCGCGCAACCAGCCGGAGCCCGTGGTCATCAACAAGCCGCCGCGCTACGGACCGGTCAACCCCATCAAGTGGACGGGCACCGGCGAGGACGTCGACTCCTGGTGGATCTCGGGCGTCATCGGCGAGTTCCCCGACTTCCTCGCGGACGTCATCCGGCCCGCCATCGAGCACGGACTGCGCCTCGGCAAGGTCCACGAGATCACCCCGGGCATCAAGGAGGACGAGGTCCGGGACATGGCCAAGGCCTGGAAGAAGCTCGCCTCGGAGGCGGAGAAGGCCTCGGACGACTTCAACACCGCCATCTCCGGGATCACCGACCCGAGCGACCGGGGCGAGTGGCAGACGGCCATGCGGACCTTCGGCCAGACCATCTGGGGCACCACGGCGTGGGGCCGGCAGCTCGACACGGAAGGCAACCGGAGCCAGGCGGGACGCCAGTGGCGCACCACCAAGGACCTCCCGCCGTCCGGGAGGCGCCCCATCGTCGACGTCCTGAAGAAGACGGCGGACGAGGTCGCGGCGCTCCTGGAACACGTCTCGGACGTCGGCGAGAAGACCACCAAGTTCACCAGCCAGGCCGGCATCAACGCGGCGAAGGCCACGGCCTCGTCCCTCACCGACCTGAGCCTGATGAACCTGACCAAGCTGGCGGTCGGCGGGATCGTCGGCCGGATCGTGCTGGTCTTCCGTTCCCACATGGACAAATCAGGCTGTGACGCGGTCGTCGAGACCTACCACAAGGAGTTCACGGAGGCGGCGGGCAAGCTCAAGGCCCTCGTCCCGGAACTCGACATCGCCATCAAGAGCGCCCCGACCTACCGGGCCGAGATCGCCCGCGCCCACAGCTTCGGCGCCCGCTCGCTCAACGAGTTCAAGAAGGAACACAGCTGGCAGATCGGCGGGGAGAGCCCCTTCCCGTACATGTACTCGCTGGACCTGGCGTCGCAAGAGGGCCTGGGCGGCGCCCACACCATCGACAAGCACGTCGGCAAGACGGACGAGCAGCTCCTGCAACGGCACGAGGACGAGGCGAAGGGCTCGGGCAAGCTGAGCCTGAGGGCCACGTCCACGTTCACCGACCTCGAATCCGCCCAGAAGTACACCCAGCACTGCGTCCGCGCGAACACCCAGGAGATCCAGGACTGGCTGAAGAACCCTCCGCCGGATCCCCCGACCAAGACCTTCGACGTGCCCTCGGTCCCGACCGAGGGCCCCATGACCGGGCCCACGGCCACCGGCCGGAGCTCGAAGGCCGTGGACGACTTCACCGCCGGTCCGGTCCAGGACGTGTACGGCGTGACCACCAAGCTCAAGTACGACGCCGGGCTCGATCCGCCGTTCGTCATCCTCACCTCGGCGCCTGAATAATGGAGCGAATGATGGCTGATCCCCGCGCGGACGCTTGGGCGGACGCACTCGACCTGCTCGACGCCCGTCACGCGTGCGTCGGCGTCACGGCCCGTTCGCACGCCGCATGGTGGCTCGACGTGGCTGCGGTCATGCGCGGCGAGAGCCAGGACCCCCGCGGCTGGCGCGCGGTCGACCCGTACGAGGACGAGGTCGGCCTGGAGCGTCCCGAGCCGCCGTACCCGTGGATCGAGCCCCCCGTCTCTGCGCAGGACGTGGAACGCTTCCGCACCAAGGTCCGGGAACTCCCTCGGTCCTCGGCGGCGTCCCTGCTGGTCGTCCTCGGCGTCGTCGGCATGGACGTCGCGAAGACCTGGCGCTGGGAGGAACGCAGGCCGGAGATGGAACGCCGGGCCGAGGCGATCCTGTCGCGCTTCCCCGACGGCACCCGTTTCTACTCCAACGTCGGCTGGACGGGCGAGCACCCGGACTTCTACGAGCAACCGGTGACCGGGATGCACCAGTTGAGCCAGGACCTCTGGGACGCAGGCCTCATCGCGGTCGGCGACACCGAAGTGGCCGTGCTGTGGACCTTCGAGTCCCTGTGACCGACTCGATCGTGAACGGCCCGACGACGACCGGCCTCACCGACCGCAGCTGGTCGGACGCGCTCACGCTGTACGAGTGGCTCTGCACGTTCGTCGGCGTCGCCCGGCGCGAGCACGACGAGTGGTGGCTCGACGTCGGCGCGATCATGCGCCTGGAAACCCGGGACCCGCGGGGCTGGGAATCCATCGACCCCTACGAGGGGGAGGAGGAGCGCCGCGACGATCCGTTCCACCCCTGGCTGGAGACGCCCTCCACCCCCGCGGACGCGGAACGTTACCGCCGGCGGATGGGGGAAGAGCTCCCCCGCTCGGCGGTGCGGTCGGTCCTGGTCCTGCTCGGATCCGCCGCCAGCCCCCTGGACATCACCAGGTCACAGGGCTGGGAAGAGCGCAGGCCCGGGATGGAACGCCGGGCCGAGGCGATCCTGTCCCGCTTCCCCGACGGCACCCGCTTCCACACCAACCTCGGCTGGAAGGGCGACCGTCCCGACTTCTACAGCCCCTCCTCCCGAAGCTACGACCCCTTCAGCTCCTACGACTGGGACGCCGGACTGATCGCCGTGAACGACGACGAAGTGGCCGTGTTCTGGAACTTCCAGAACACCTGATCCGACCGCCGAAGCCGAACGGGAAGAACAAGTGCTCACCAGATCCGCCACGTACCCCGACCGCGAAACCGCCCAGTGGGCCACCCAGCAGGTCGTCACCCGCAACGAGCAGGCCATCCACCGCTGGCTCGCCCAGGGCACCCGCCCCCGCCTGACCGTCGAAGCGGCCTGGCCCTCGCGCGAGGACCCGGTCGGCCGCGTCCTGATCCAGGCCATGGCCCTCGCCGGGCGCGGGGCCGTGGACGTGCGGGCCGCGCGGGTCGTGCTCCGGCGGGAGCCCGCGAGCCCGCTCGGCTTCGTCGTGCACGGCACCTTCCCGATCTACCTGTAGAGGCGCACGCCCATGTCCATGAAGCCCCTGGAGTTCGACCGCCGCTACGGCGAGCTCGACCAGGTGATCAGCGCGTACGCCGGCCTGGCCGCCGACGACACCCCCGAACGGCCCGGTCAGGCCCTCACCGCCTACCTGCGCCACACCTGGCACACCCGGCCCTGGGCCCTGTCGGTGGCCGAGCAGCAGCTGCGCACCTACGCACAGAACCCGCCGGGCCGCCTGCGGCTGCGCCTCGGCGAGTTCTACCCGGTCCCGGACATCGGCCTCCCCGAGGACGGGATCCAGGCGTGGCTGCTGCTGCTCGCCGACCACATCAAGCTGAGCATCGAGGAGGGCCGGGTCCCGCCCCCGGCCGCGCTGCCGGACACGCACTGGGAGTGGCACGCCCGCTTCCCCGAGCTCGGCCAGTTCCTGGGCGGCTGGTTCTCGCAGGACATGCCCGACGAGTTCGAGGACCACGCCGCCGCGGTCACCGACTACGCCGCCTCCACGGCCCCGGCCCTGGTGGCCCGCCTCGTCGGCGAGATCCACGAACTCCTCGCCCTCGGCCTGGAGGAGGTCGACTACGCGATCGCCGTGGCCGAACTGGGCATGGAGGTCGACCCCCCGGCCCCGTACACCCCGAGCGCCTGGCTGACGATCGTGGCCGACCACCTCTCGGGCCCGCGCGCCGAGTACGCGTAGCCAGTCCAGCAGAACGCCACAGCGCCCGCCATCCCTGGTCGGGGACATGGCGGGCGCTGCGTCAGGGTTCCGCACACCGTTGTACGGACCGTATGAGGGGTCCCGCCCGGGGGCGGGGGTACTGCGGTGGCGCGGGCCCGGCACCGACGGTCGGAGGCCGGCGCAGCCGGGCGAAGCCCGGGAGGCCGCCTGCGGCCGAGCGGTGCGAGCGCGGCGTCAAGAAGGGGCTCCGCACACCGTTGTACGGACCGCAGTACCCCCGCCCTGGGGCGGGGGTACTGCGGGGTGACTACACCGTCAGGGAGCGGTCCGTCGGCTTGACCGGGTACGGGAGGGCGCTGCTGCCGGTCAGGAAGCGGTCCACGCCGCGGGCGGCCGAGCGGCCCTCCGCGATGGCCCAGACGATGAGCGACTGGCCGCGGCCCGCGTCACCGGCGACGAAGACACCGTCGACGTTGGTCGTGTAGGCCGCGTCGCGCTCGATGTTGCCGCGCGCGTCCAGCGCCAGGCCGAACTGCTGGACCAGGCCGTTCTCCTGGTCCGTGCCCGTGAAGCCCATCGCCAGGGTGACCAGCTGCGCGGGGAGGACGCGCTCGGTTCCGGGCTTCTGCTCCAGCTTGCCGTCCTTGAACTCCACCTCGACGAGGTGCAGCGCCTTGACGTTGCCGTCCTCGTCGCCCTCGAAGTGGGTGGTGGAGACGGAGTAGACCCGCTCGCCGCCCTCCTCGTGCGCGGAGGTGACCTTGTACAGCATGGGGAAGGTCGGCCAGGGCTGGTTGGCCTGACGGTCCTCGCCCGGCTTCGGCATGATCTCCAGCTGCGTGACCGAGGCCGCGCCCTGGCGGTGGGCGGTGCCCACGCAGTCCGCGCCCGTGTCACCGCCGCCGATCACGACGACGTGCTTGCCCTCGGCCGTGATGGGGGGCGCCATGAAGTCGCCCTCCTGGACCTTGTTCGCGAGGGGGAGGTACTCCATCGCGAAGTGGATGCCGCCGAGCTCGCGCCCCGGGACCGGCAGGTCGCGGGAGACGGTCGCGCCCGCCGCGATGACGACCGCGTCGAACCGCTTGCGCAGGTCGGTGGCGGTGATGTCGCGGCCGACCTCGATGCCGGTGCGGAACTTGGTGCCCTCCGCGCGCATCTGCTCGATGCGGCGGTTGATGTGCACCTTCTCCATCTTGAACTCGGGGATGCCGTAGCGCAGCAGGCCGCCGACGCGGTCCGCGCGCTCGTACACCACCACGGTGTGGCCGGCCCGCGTCAGCTGCTGGGCGGCGGCCAGACCGGCCGGGCCCGAGCCGATGACGGCGGCCGTCTTGCCGGACAGGCGCTCCGGCGGCTGCGGGGTGACGTCGCCGTTGTCCCAGGCCTTGTCGATGATCGAGACTTCGACGTTCTTGATGGTGACGGCCGGCTGGTTGATGCCGAGCACGCACGCCGACTCGCAGGGAGCCGGGCACAGCCGCCCGGTGAACTCCGGGAAGTTGTTCGTGGCGTGCAGCCGCTCGGACGCCGCCGACCAGTCCTCGCGGTACGCGAAGTCGTTCCACTCGGGGATGAGGTTCCCGAGCGGGCAGCCGTTGTGACAGAACGGGATGCCGCAGTCCATGCAGCGCCCGGCCTGCTTGCTGATGATCGGGAGCAGCGAGCCCGGGACGTAGACCTCGTTCCAGTCCTTCAGCCGGTCGGCCACGGGACGGGAGCAGGCGGTCTCGCGCGCAGTGGTGAGGAAGCCCTTCGGGTCAGCCATTGGTCGCCGCCTCCATCATCTTCTCGGTGGTCTCGGACTCAGAGAGTCCGGCCAGCTCAGCGGCGTCCTTGGCGGCGAGCACTGCCTTGTACGTGGTCGGGATGATCTTGCTGAAGCGGTCCGCCGCGACGGACCAGTCAGCGAGGAGCTTCGCGGCGACGGTGGAGCCGGTCTCCTCCTCGTGGCGGCGCACCACATCGTGCAGCCACTGCTTGTCGGTGTCGGAGAGCTCGGTCTCGACCGCACCCGTGTTGCCGACGTTGACGTTGTTCGGGTCGAGGTCGATGACGTACGCGACGCCGCCCGACATGCCGGCCGCGAAGTTGCGGCCCGTCTCGCCCAGGACGACGGCCTGGCCGCCGGTCATGTACTCGCAGCCGTGGTCGCCCACGCCTTCCGAGACGACCAGGGCGCCGGAGTTGCGGACGCAGAAGCGCTCGCCGGTGCGGCCGCGCAGGAACATCTCGCCGCCGGTGGCTCCGTAGCCGATGGTGTTTCCGGCGATGGTGGAGTACTCGGCGAGGTGGTCGGCCGCGCGGTCCGGGCGGACCACGATCCGGCCGCCCGAGAGGCCCTTGCCGACGTAGTCGTTGGCGTCGCCCTCCAGGCGGAGGGTGATGCCCTTGGGCACGAAGGCGCCGAAGGACTGGCCGGCGGAGCCCGTGAAGGTCAGATCGATGGTGTCGTCGGGCAGGCCCGCACCGCCGAACTTCTTCGTGACCTCGTGGCCGAGCATGGTGCCGACGGTCCGGTTGATGTTGCGGATCGCGACCTGGGCGCGGACCGGCTGGGCCGCCTCGGCGGAGTCGGCGTTCAGGGCGTCGGCCGCGAGCTTGATGAGCTCGTTGTCGAGGGCCTTCTCCAGACCGTGGTCCTGCTCGATGAGGGCGTGGCGGACCGCGCCTTCGGGGAGCTCGGGCACGTAGAAGAGGGGCTCCAGGTCGAGGCCCTGGGCCTTCCAGTGCGCGACGGCCTTGGTGGTGTCCAGCAGCTCGGCGTGGCCGACGGCCTCTTCGAGCGTACGGAAGCCCAGCTCGGCGAGGATCTCCCGGACCTCCTCCGCGATGAACTCGAAGAAGTTGACGACGAACTCGGGCTTGCCGGAGAAGCGGTCGCGCAGGACCGGGTTCTGGGTGGCGATGCCGACCGGGCAGGTGTCCAGGTGGCAGACGCGCATCATGACGCAGCCGGAGACGACGAGCGGCGCGGTCGCGAAACCGAACTCCTCGGCGCCGAGCAGCGCGGCGATGACCACGTCGCGGCCGGTCTTGAGCTGGCCGTCCGTCTGGACGACGATGCGGTCGCGCAGGCCGTTGAGCAGCAGGGTCTGCTGGGTCTCGGCGAGGCCGAGCTCCCAGGGGCCGCCCGCGTGCTTGAGCGAGGTGAGCGGGGAGGCGCCCGTACCGCCGTCGTGGCCGGAGATGAGGACGACGTCCGCGTGGGCCTTGGAGACGCCCGCCGCGACCGTACCCACGCCGACCTCGGAGACCAGCTTCACGTGGATGCGGGCGACCGGGTTGGCGTTCTTGAGGTCGTGGATCAGCTGAGCCAGGTCCTCGATGGAGTAGATGTCGTGGTGCGGCGGCGGGGAGATCAGGCCGACGCCCGGGGTGGAGTGCCGGGTCTTGGCGACCCACGGGTACACCTTGTGGCCGGGCAGCTGGCCGCCCTCGCCGGGCTTGGCGCCCTGCGCCATCTTGATCTGGATGTCGTCCGCGTTGACCAGGTACTCGCTGGTGACACCGAAGCGGCCGGAGGCGACCTGCTTGATGGACGAGCGGCGCGCCGGGTCGTACAGGCGGTCCGGGTCCTCGCCGCCCTCACCGGTGTTGGACTTGCCGCCCAGCTGGTTCATGGCGATGGCGAGGGTCTCGTGCGCCTCCTTGGAGATGGAGCCGTACGACATGGCGCCGGTGGAGAAGCGCTTGACGATGTCCTGGACCGACTCGACCTCGTCGACGGAGATCGCCGGGCGGGCCCCCGCTTCGTCGGTCTTGAAGCCGAAGAGGCCGCGGAGCGTCATGAGGCGCTCGGACTGCTCGTTCACCCGGTCCGTGTACTGCTTGAAGATGTCGTACCGGCGGTTGCGGGTGGCGTGCTGGAGGCGGAAGACCGTCTCCGGGTCGAACAGGTGCGGCTCGCCCTCGCGGCGCCACTGGTACTCGCCGCCGATCTCCAGCGCGCGGTGCGTGGCGGCGATGCCGGAGGCCGGGTACGCCTTGGCGTGGCGGGCGGCGACCTCCTTGGCGACGACGTCCAGACCGGCGCCGCCGATCTTGGTGGCGGTGCCGTTGAAGTACGCGCCGACGAACTCCTCGTTCAGGCCGACGGCCTCGAAGACCTGGGCGCCGCGGTAGGAGGCGACGGTGGAGATGCCCATCTTGGACATGACCTTCAGGACGCCCTTGCCGAGCGCGTAGATCAGGTTCTTGATGGCCTGCTCCGGCTCCAGGCCGGACAGGAAGGTACCGGCGCGCAGGAGGTCCTCGACGGACTCCATGGCGAGGTACGGGTTGACCGCGGCGGCGCCGTAGCCGATCAGCAGGGCGACGTGGTGGACCTCGCGGACGTCACCGGCCTCGACCAGGAGGCCCACCTGGGTGCGCTGCTTGGTGGCGATGAGGTGGTGGTGCACGGCGGAGGTGAGCAGCAGCGAGGGGATCGGTGCGTGCTCGGCGTCCGAGTGGCGGTCCGACAGGACGATGAGGCGGGCGCCGTTGGCGATGGCCGCGTCGGCCTCGCCGCGGATCTCCTCGATGCGCGCTGCCAGGGCCTCGCCGCCGCCGGAGACCCGGTAGAGGCCGGAGAGGGTGGCCGCCTTCATGCCCGGCATGTCGCCGTCGGCGTTGACGTGGATGAGCTTGGCCAGCTCGTCGTTGTCGATCACCGGGAAGGGCAGGGTGACGCTGCGGCAGGACGCGGCGTTCGGCTCCAGCAGGTTGCCCTGCGGGCCCAGCGAGGACAGCAGCGAGGTGACGAGCTCCTCGCGGATGGCGTCCAGCGGCGGGTTGGTGACCTGCGCGAAGAGCTGGGTGAAGTAGTCGAAGAGCAGCCGGGGGCGCTCGGACAGGGCCGCGATCGGGGAGTCCGTGCCCATGGAGCCGAGCGGCTCGCCGCCGGTACGGGCCATCGGCGCGAGGATGACGCGCAGCTCTTCCTCGGTGTAGCCGAAGGTCTGCTGGCGGCGGGTGACCGAGGCGTGGGTGTGGACGATGTGCTCGCGCTCGGGCAGGTCCGTCAGCTCGATCTCGCCGGTCTCCAGCCATTCGGCGTACGGAGCGGCGCCGGCCAGTTCGGCCTTGATCTCGTCGTCCTCGATGATCCGCTTCTGGGCGGTGTCGACGAGGAACATCTTGCCGGGCTGGAGGCGGCCCTTGCGGACGACCTTGGCCGGGTCGATGTCGAGCACGCCGACCTCGGAGCCGAGGACGACGAGGCCGTCGTCGGTGACCCAGTAGCGGCCGGGGCGCAGACCGTTGCGGTCGAGGACCGCGCCGACCTGGGTGCCGTCGGTGAAGGTGACGCAGGCGGGGCCGTCCCAGGGCTCCATCTGGGTCGAGTGGTACTTGTAGAACGCGCGGCGGGCCGGGTCCATGGAGGTGTGGTTCTCCCACGCCTCCGGGATCATCATCAGCACGCTGTGCGGGAGGGAGCGGCCGCCGAGGTGGAGCAGCTCCAGGACCTCGTCGAAGGAGGCCGAGTCGGAGGCGTCCGGGGTGCAGATCGGGAAGATCCGGTCCAGCGCGCCGTCGCCGAAGGCCTCGGAGGCCAGCTGGGACTCGCGGGCCTTCATCCAGTTGCGGTTGCCCTTGACCGTGTTGATCTCGCCGTTGTGCGCGACGAAGCGGTACGGGTGGGCGAGCGGCCAGGACGGGAAGGTGTTCGTCGAGAACCGCGAGTGGACCAGGGCGAGCGTCGACGCGAAGCGACGGTCGGAGAGGTCCGGGAAGAAGGGCTCCAGCTGGCCGGTGGTCAGCATGCCCTTGTAGACGATGGTGCGCGCGGAGAGCGACGGGAAGTAGACCCCGGCCTCGCGCTCGGCGCGCTTGCGCAGCACGAAGGCCTTGCGGTCCAGCTCGATGCCGGTCGAACCATTGCTCACGAAGAGCTGGGAGAACGCGGGCATGGTGGCGCGGGCGCCGTTGCCGAGGAGGTCCGGGGTGACCGGGACCTCGCGCCAGCCGAGGACCGTGAGGTTCTCCTCGGCGGCGATGGCCTCGATCTGCTCCACGGCGACGGCCTGTGCGGTGCCGTCGGCGGGGAGGAAGGCGATGCCGACGGCGTACGCGCCGGCCTCGGGCAGGTCGAATCCGGCCACCTCGCGCAGGAACGCGTCGGGGACCTGGGAAAGGATTCCGGCGCCGTCGCCCGAGTCGGGCTCGGAGCCGGTGGCGCCGCGGTGCTCGAGGTTCCGCAATACGGTCAGCGCCTGCTCGACCAGCGTGTGGCTGGCCTCGCCGGTGAGGTTGGCCACAAAGCCGACGCCGCAGGCGTCGTGCTCGTTGCGCGGGTCGTACATGCCCTGCTGGGCGGGGCGACCGTCCATGGGCGACCAGGCGGTGTTGCTGAGGCCGGTCGCGGAGTGCGTGGATGCGGAACGCATCGGCTCTCCCGTCGTCGTCGTGGCATATGTGCATAGCCGAGGGACGACGTTGGCCCTCTGCGAAATTTCGTGCAGATTACATGATGACGACAATCCCGAGAAGCGGATACGTCATTCCAGCATGCGGACACTGCGCGAGGCAGAAAAGAGGGGACCTTCGCTGAACATCCGAAGGTCGTACGACGGATGCGTCACGGGGCGAGGGTCCCGGTGCAGGGCGGGCATCGTTGCCCGGAGCCCTGGTGTGATGCCCGGCGGACACTCAATCGAAACCGCCGAGTAACGGACTACTTATGTTGCCTACTGCATAGTGTCTCATTCCCTGCGCGGTCAGCCTATGGCCCCACCGATCCAGGTTCCCAGGATGTACGTCACACCCGCGGCCGCGCCACCCAGGACGAGCTGGCGCACACCGCTGTACCACCAGGACCTGGCCGTGACCCGGGCGACGACCGCGCCGCAGGCGAAGAGCCCCACCAGCGCCAGCAGGACCGCGGGCCACAGGGACGTGGCCCCGAGCAGGTACGGCAGTACGGGCAGCAGCGCACCGAGCGCGAACGAGCCGAAGGACGAGACGGCGGCGACCATCGGCGAGGGCAGGTCGTCGGGGTCGATCCCGAGCTCCTCGCGGGCGTGTATCTCCAGCGCCTGCTCCGGATCGCGCGACAGCTGCATGGCGACCTCGCGGGCGAGGGCGGGCTCGACGCCGCGCGAGACGTAGAGCTCGGCCAGCTCCTCCATCTCGTCGACCGGGTGCTTGCGCAGCTGCTGGCGCTCGATGTCCAGCTCGGCCAGGACCAGCTCCCGCTGTGAGGCGACGGAGGTGTACTCACCGGCGGCCATCGAGAAGGCGCCGGCCGCCAGGCCCGCCAGGCCGGTGATCACCAGGGTCTGCGGGGCGACGGCGCCGCCGGCCATGCCGGTCATCAGGGCGAGGTTGGAGACCAGCCCGTCCATGGCGCCGAACACGGCCGGCCGCAGCCATCCGCCGTTCACGTCCCGGTGGGTGTGGTTGTCCCGGTGGGCGGTGTGCAGCGGTGCCTGGACGTCAATGATGGACATGCGACAAATCTCCCCTTTTGCGCGAACGGGCGGCGCGACACGTCCCGCTCCCCCTGACACCTCGAACCTACGCACGATTTTTCGGCCCCGCCAGCAAGGAAGGCCGTACTTACCTGCGGTTTTGCGCCTCGGCGACCGGGTGACGGGGGTCTTCGCGGGGTGTTTCGCGACAGGCGACAAACCACATGCCATGGCACAAATCCCCCAAGGGCTCAATATGAGTCCCATCAAGTGGAGAGGCGCGCCATGGAGCTGATTGCATGCAATCCGCAGGTCCTCCTCGAACGGGCCAGGGGCGCTCTTCTGGGCCTCGCGGTGGGTGACGCGCTGGGCGCCCCCGCAGAGAACATGAAGCCGTCCGAGATCCGGGCGAAGTGGGGCCGCATCGAAGGCTTCGTGTCGGAGGACCCGGCGGGTACGGACGACACCGAGTACGCGATCTTCTCGGGGCTCCTCCTGGCCCGGCACGGCTCGGCCCTCACCGTCTCGCACGTGGAACGGGCGTGGCACCACTGGATCGCGGACCTGGACGAGGGCCCCTTCCGCGGCGCCGGCTTCTCCGAGCGCGGCACCCTGGAGAACCTCCGCCGGGGGCTCGCCGCCCCCATCTCGGCGCAGCACCGGCACGCGTGGTCGGACGGCCTCGCCATGCGGGCGGCGCCCTTCGGGGTGTTCGCCGCGGGCCGGCCCGCGGAGGCGGCCCGGCTGGTGGCGATCGACGGCTCGGTCAGCCACGACGGGGAGGGCATCTACGGCGGCCAGGCGGTCGCGGCGGGGGTCGCCGCCGCGATGGCGGGCGGCTCCGCGGCCTCGGTCGTCTCGGCGGCCCTGTCCGTCATCCCGTCCGACTCCTGGACGGCCCGCTCCCTGCGGCGGGCGGTCACCGCCGCCCCGCGCGGCGAACGGGCGGTGCGCTCGGCGGTGGTCATCGGCGGCTACCCGTGGACCGACCTGGCCCCGGAGGCGGTGGGCCTGGCCTTCGGCGCCTTCGCCGCCTGCCGGGGGGACTTCTCCGGCTCGGTCCTGACGGCCGTGAACATGGGACGGGACGCGGACACCACGGCGGCCGTCGCGGGCGCCCTGGCCGGGGCGATGTCCGGCGCCGCGGCGATCCCCGAGGCATGGGCCTCGGCGATCGGCCCGGTGCGGGGCAGCTGCCTGCCCTCGATGCGGGGCTACCACGTCCTGGACATCGCGGACCTCCTCACCCCCGAATACGAGGCCCCCCGATGACCCGCTCCCCCGACCCCACCCCGGCGACCACCACCCCGCCCGCGCCAACCCTCGGCGCGGGCGCCACGACTACGGCAGGCCTCAGCGCGAGCGCCACCGCCGCGGCAGGACCCGGCGCGGGGGCCGCTGGCCCCGTCCCGTCAGCCTCCGGCCCGGCAACCCCGCCCGCGCCAACCCTCGGCACTGGCGCCCCGACTCCGGCAGTTCTAGGGGCGGGGACCTCGGCCCCGGCAGGCCTCGGCGCGGGGGCCTCAACCCGGGCGGGCCTCGGCACGCCGCCCACCAGCCCCGTCCCGGCAGCCTCCGGGCCGGCAACCCCGACCCTCGCGGGCCTCGGCGCGAGCGCCCCCGCCGTGGCCGGACCCGGCGCGGGGGCCACTGGCCCCGTCCCGGCAGCCTCCGGCCCGGCAACCCCGGCCCCCGCGGGCCTCGGCACTGGCGCCCCGACTCCGGGCCTCGGCGCGGGGGCCGCAACCCCGGCGGGCCTCGGCGCGCGGGCCGCGGCCCCAGCGCCCCTCGGCGCGAGCGCCACCGCCGCGGCAGGACCCGGCGCGGGGGCCGCCGTCGGGGCTGCGGCGCCTGGCTCCGTGCCCGCCGCGCCCACGGCCCCGGCCGCCGGCGGTGTGGCCCTCGCCCCGCCGGCCCCCTTCTCCGGACCCGGGACCAGAATCGTCCTCCACCCCCACCCGGCCCCGGCCGGCCTGCCCCCCGTACCGCCCCTGTCCCCCGTCCCCGAGCCCGCAGGGCCGGGCACGGCCGCGGATCCCGGTGCGGTTCTGCCCCCCACCGGGACCGCCCTGCATCCCGCCGGGCCCCGTCCGGCCCTGGCCCCGGCGGGCCTGCACCCCGTAGGGCCCGGCCCCGTACCGGTCCTGGCACCCGCCGCCGGGCCCGCACGGGCCGGTACCGCATCGGCCCTCGCCGCAGCCCCGGCGGCCCCGGCCCCGGCGGTCCGGCCCGTGTCGCTCCCCGCAGGGGTCCGCGCAGGGGTCCGGCCCATCGAGGGGCTGCTCCTCGGGCTCGCCGCAGGCGACGCCGCCGGGTGGCCCGCCGCCCGGCACCGGGCCAGCCGGATGCCCGAGTGGACCCGCCGCCTCACCCGCGAGCTCGACACCTTCGCCGAGCAGAACGCCACCACCACCCTCCCCGTCCCCATCGCCCTCAACCAGCCCCCCGAACCCCTGCGCCTCGGCCCGAGCGACGACGCCGAATGGGCCGCCTTCGTCGCCGAGTCCGTCCTCACCGCCGCGGGCGTGCTGCTCAGCGACCTCTCCCGGTCCCGCCGCATGCGCGCCGCCATCGACCTCGCCTGGAACGCCCTCGCCTCCGAGATCGCCGCGGCGGCCGAACGCGCACCCGAGGTCGAATCCGCCGTCCTCCCCCTCCGCGCCCGGATCTCCGTCCGGGCCGGTCTCGGCAACCTCGCCGCAGGCCTCCGCCCGCCCGCCACCGGCCACGACAACCCGCACTACTTCGACGACGCCGCCTGCGTCCGGGCCTGTGTCCTCGCCGTCGTCCACCCCGGGGACCCCCGCGCGGCCGCCGACCTCGCCGAGTTCGACGCCCGCTACACCCAGGACGGCGACGGGGTCCACGGGGCCCGCGCCATGGCCGCCGCCATCGCGACCGCCCTCGGCGGCGCGGACGTCGACTCCGCGGTCGAGGCCGCCCTCGGACAGCTCCCCGAGGCCACCGAGATCGGCCGCAACGCCCGCCACGCGGTCCGTCTCGCCCGTACGAGCCGGGAAGGCGGTGCGTTCGCCATCGTCCCGACCCTGGAACACGAGATCGTGGACCACGTGTACAGCTACGGGATCGCCGCCGCCGAGACCGTGCCCGTCGCCCTGGCCCTGGCGACGGCCGCCCGCGGCAGGGTCACCGAGGCCGTCCCGGCCGCGGCCTGCCTGTCCCGCGTAGCCGACTCCGCCCCCGCCCTGGCCGGCGCGCTCACCGGCGCCCTCGGCGGCGGCGACTCGATCCCCACGGCCTGGCGCGAGGCCTGCCGCACCCTCTCCGGATGCGCCCTCCCCCGGCTCGCCGGCACCGACCTCGTGGAACTCGCCGCGCTCCTGACCCGCACGGAACTCACCTCACCCAAGGGATGATTCGGACATGACGCTCACGTTGGAGGAACGGGCCGCAGGCGCCCTCGTCGGAGCCGCCGTGGGCGACGCCCTCGGCGGCCCGGTGGAGGGCTGGACCCCGGAGCAGATCCTCGACCGGCACGGCGGCCGCGTGCACGGCATCGTCGGCCCGTGGCACGAGGACTGGCGCACGGCCCGCCCCATCGCCCCGTACCACAAGGGCGACGGGCACGTCACCGACGACACCCTCATGACCCACGCCCTGGTGCGGGTCTACGCGACCGTGCGCGACCACCTGGACGCGTACGCGGTCGCCGAGCACCTGGTCCCCGACCTGATGACCAACCCCCGCTGGATCCCCGAGCTGGAGGCCGAAGCCCTGCCGCTCCAGCGGATCTTCCTCGCCGAGAAGTGGATCGTGACCCGGCTGCACTACGGGCACGTCGACCCGCGCGAGGCCGGCAGCGGCAACATCGTCAACTGCGGCGCCGCGATGTACATGGCGCCCGTCGGGATCGTCAACGCGGGCAATCCGCACGGCGCGTACGCGGAGGCGCTGGACCTGGCCGGCGCCCACCAGTCCTCGTACGGGCGGGAGGCGGCCGGGGTGTTCGCGGCGGCGGTGGCCGCCGCCTGCCTGCCCGGGGCGACGGCCTCCTCGGTGGTGGAGACGGCCCTGTCCCTGGCCAAGGACGGCACCCGGGCGGCCATCGCCGCCGTCGCCGAAGCGGCCTCGGCGCACCGGGACTTCGAGTCGGCGCTGGCTCCGCTGCGGGCGGCGGTGGCCCCGTACGACTCGGTCGGCCCGGACTACCGCAACCCGTCGCTGGGCGCCCGCCGCCCCTCGCGCCTGCACTCCATCGAGGAACTGCCCGTCGCGCTCGGGATGCTGCTGGTCGGGAACGGCTCCTACGAGACCTCCGTGCTCGGCGCGGTCAACTACGGCCGGGACTGCGACTCCATCGCCACCATGGCCGGGGCGATCGCCGGGGCGCTCGGCGGCGAGCAGGCGGTCCCGGCGGCCTGGGCCAAGCAGGTCGCCGAGGCCAGCCGCCTCGACCTGCACGCCCCGGCCGCGGTCCTCGCCACGGTGGCCCGGGAGGTCTTCACCCGCGACCTGGCACGCCGCGATGCCCACGAGTCGGCCTTCACCGCGATCTCGGCCCCCCGGTGAACCGTGCCCCCGGCCTCGCGCCCCCCGGCCCGGTGCCACCCGGTACGGAGCCCGGCCCGCCCGGCGCCGCCCCGGCCCCCACCCCGGCCCCGACCCCGACTCCGACTCCGGCTCCGGCTCCGACTCCGGCTCCGGCCCCGACTCCGGCTCCGGCCCCTGCTCCCGGCCGGCACCCCGGCCCGGCGGCCCGCCCGGGCTCCGGGCCCGTCCGCGGTGGCGCCGCGGAGTACGGCGACGTGCTGCTGCGGGTGACCTGGGTGCAGCCCGAGGACCTGATCGGGCACGAGTTGCGGCAGGCCGCCGAGGACGGACGCGACCCGGGGCCCGCCCGGCGGGCCTGGCTCGCCGCGGGCGGGCACCTCGCGCCGGAACGCGCCGGGGCCTCCCCCGGCCCGGCAGACCCGGCCCTGCGCGCCCTGGCCGTCCGTCTCCTGGACGAACTCGCGGCCCTGCCGTCCCCGTCGGCCGTCGACGAACCGCAGACCTGGGAAGCCGTACGCGCCTGCTGGCCCACCCATGACGGCCAAGCAGCGCCCGTCCCCGACGGCCAAGCAGCGCCCGTCCCCGACGCCCACCCTGCGCCCGGGCCCGGCCACGCCGCGCCCCGCGCCGCCGGGCCCGGCGCGCCGCGGCCCCCGGTCCCGCCGGACCTGCGGGACCGGCTGGAGGCCGCCTGGCTCGGGCGCGCCGCGGGCTGCTTGCTGGGCAAGCCCGTGGAGAAGCTCCCGCTCCAGGCCATCCGGGCCCTGGCCCGCGCGGCGGGCAACTGGCCCCTCGACGGCTGGTTCACCGCCGAGGGGGTCCCGCCGGAACTGCTGGCCGCGCACCCCTGGAACCGGCGCTCCGCCCCCACCTCCCTCGCCGAGAACATCGACGGCATGCCCGAGGACGACGACCTCAACTACCCCCTCCTGGGCCTGCTGCTGCTCCAGCGGCACGGCCCGGGCTTCACCACCGCCGACGTGGGCCGCCTCTGGCTCGACGAGCTGCCGGCGGGGCGGACCTTCACCGCCGAGCGCATCGCGTACCGCAATCTCCTCCTCGGCCTGGAACCGCCCGCCACCGCCACCCACCACAACCCCTTCCGCGAGTGGATCGGCGCCCTCATCCGCGCCGACGTCCACGGCTGGACCCACCCCGGCGACCCGGCCGCCGCCGCGGCCGCCGCCTACCGGGACGCCGCCCTGACCCACACCGGCAACGGCGTGTACGCGGCCCTGTTCGTCGCCGCCGCCACCGCCGAGGCCGCCTCCGGCCGGGCCGACGTGCACGGCGCGCTGCGGGCCGGGCTGGCCGTCGTACCGCCGCGCTCGCGCCTCGCCGAGGCCGTCCGTTCCGGGATCGGGGCGGCCTGCGAGGAGCCGGACTTCGAGGCCGTCGTCGACCGGCTGCACGCCCGCTACGGCCACTACCACTGGGTGCACGCCGTCCCCAACACCGCTCTGGTCGCCGCCGCCCTCACCCACGCCGGCGGCGAGTTCACCGGGTCCATCTGCCGGGCCGTTTCCGGCGGTTGGGACACCGACTCCAACGGGGCCACGGCCGGCGCGCTCGCCGGGATCCTGGCCGGGTCGCCCGGGCGGCTGCCCGAGCGCTGGACCGCTCCGCTGCGCAACCGCCTCGCCACGACCGTCGCCGGTTTCGACGGCATCGGCTTCGACACCCTCGCCCACCTCACCGCACAGGAGGCAGCCCGCTCATGACGGCCATCGCCGTGCTCGGCAGTACGAACATGGACCTCGTCGCCTACGTCCCGAAGGCCCCCCGCCTCGGGGAGACCGTCACCGGCCGCGCCTTCCGCACGGCCCCCGGCGGCAAGGGCGCCAACCAGGCCGTGGCCGCCGCCCGCAGCGGCGCGGAGGTGGTGATGATCGGGGCGGTCGGGGCCGACGACTTCGGTGTGCGGCTGCGCTCCGCGCTCGCCTCCGCCGGGGTCGACACGACGGCCCTGCGCACCGTGGAGGGCGCCAGCGGCACCGCGCACATCACGGTGGACGACGAGGGCGCCAACAGCATCATCGTGGTCCCCGGGGCGAACGCGCACGTCACCGGCCTGGAGGCGGGTGACGACGGCCGGATCGGCGCCGCGGACCTGCTGCTGCTCCAGCTGGAGCTGCCGCTGGAGGCGGTGCTCGCCGGGGCCCTGGCGGCCCGCGCGCACGGGGTGCGTACGGTCCTCACCCCGGCCCCGGCGCAGCAGCTGCCCGCCGGGCTCCTCGCCGCCACCGACCTGCTGGTCCCCAACGAGCACGAGGCGGCCGCCCTGACCGGGCTCACCGACCCGTACCGGGCCGCCGAGGCGCTCCTGGAGCAGGTGCCGGAGGTCGTGATCACCCTGGGCGCCGCCGGATCGCTGTACGCGGCCAGGGGCCGGGAGCCGCGCGCCGTGCCCGCCCCGCAGGTGCGGGCCGTGGACACCACCGCCGCCGGGGACACCTTCGTCGGGGCGCTGGCCGTGGCGCTCGGGGAGGGCCGCGCGATGGACGGCGCCCTCGCCTGGGCCTCCTGCGCGGCGGCGCTGTCCGTGCAGCGGCCGGGCGCGCAGGACTCGATGCCGTCCCGCGCCGAGCTCGTCGCCTTCGCGGCCGCCCAGGGCGTCCGCTGATGGCCGAGCCGCCCGCCGGACCGCTGCGGGGGCTGCGCGTCCTCGACCTCGCCACCCTCTTCGCCGGGCCGCTGGCCGCCACCCTGCTCGGTGACTTCGGCGCCGAGGTCGTGAAGGTGGAGCATCCCGGCCGGCCCGACCCCTCCCGGGGCCACGGCCCCGCCAAGGACGGCATCGGCCTGTGGTGGAAGCTGCTCGGCCGGAACAAGCGGACGATGACCCTCGACCTGTCGGTGCCCGGCGGCCGGGACACCCTGCTGCGTCTGGCGGCCACCGCCGACGTGATCGTCGAGAACTTCCGCCCCGGCACCCTGGAGAAGTGGGGGCTGGGCTGGCCCGAGCTGTCGGCCGTCAACCCCCGGCTGGTCCTGGCCCGGGTCACGGCCTTCGGCCAGCAGGGCCCGTACGCGCACCGGCCCGGCTTCGGCACCCTCGCCGAGGCGATGAGCGGCTTCGCCGCGATCACCGGGGAGCCTGAGGGCCCGCCCACCCTGCCGCCGTTCGGGCTCGCGGACTCCATCGCCGCGCTGACCACCGCGTACGCCGTGATGACCGCGCTGGCCGGGCGCGAGCGCACCGGGCACGGGCAGGTCGTGGACCTGGCCATCATCGAGCCGATCCTCACCGTGCTCGGCCCGCACCCGCTCTGGTACGACCAGCTCGGCTACGTCCAGCCGCGCACCGGCAACCGCTCCTCGAACAACGCGCCCCGCAACACCTACCGCAGTGCGGACGGGCGCTGGCTGGCCGTCTCGGCCTCCGCGCAGTCCATCGCCGAACGGGTGGTGCGGCTGGTGGGGCGGCCCGAGCTGATCGACGAGCCCTGGTTCGCGTCCGGCACGGAGCGGGCCGCCCACGGGCACGTCCTGGACGAGGCGGTGGGCGGCTGGATCGCCCGGCACAAGGCGGACGAGGTGGTCGCGGCCTTCGAGGAGGCCGAGGCGGCCGTGGCGCTGGTGTACGACGTGCGGGACGTGATGGAGGATCCGCAGTTCGCCGCGCTGGACACGGTCACCGAGGTGCAGGATCCGGAGCTCGGCCCGCTGCGGATGCAGAACGTCCTGTTCAGGCTCTCCGAGACTCCGGGGGCGATCCGCTGGGCGGGCCGCCCGCACGGCGCGGACACCGAGGAGGTGCTGACCGAGCTGGGGCTGACCCCGGCCGAGGTCACCGCGCTCCGCACCGAGGGGGCGCTGTGATCCTGACCTGGCTGTACGCCCCGGGCGACCGTCCTGCGGTGGTGGCCAAGGCCCTCGGCTGCGGGGCCGACGCCGTCATCGTGGACCTGGAGGACGCGGTGCCGGCCTCCCGCAAGGAGTACGCCCGCGCCGCGACGGCCGAACTGCTCGCCGAGCGGCCCCCGGTCCCCGTGCACGTCCGGGTGAACGCCCTGGCCTCGCCCTGGGGCGGCGTCGACCTGACCGCGCTGGCGCCCTGCCGCGGGCTGGCCGGGCTGCGGCTGCCCAAGATCAGCGCCCCGGAGCAGGTCGCGGCGGTCGCCGACCGCACCGGGGGGGTCGCCCTGTACGCCCTGCTGGAATCCGCGCTGGGTGTGGAGCGCGCCTACGAGATCGCCCGCGCGCACCCCGCCCTGCGCGGGCTCTCCCTCGGCGAGGCGGACCTGCGGGCCGACCTGGCCGTCAGCGCGGAGACGGGCCTGGACTGGTGCCGCTCCCGGGTGGTGGTCGCGGCCCGCGCCGCCGGGCTGGTCCCGCCGGCCCAGTCGGTGTTCCCCGACATTCGGGACCTGGAGGCGCTGGCCGTCTCCTGCTCGCGGGGCCGCTCCCTCGGCTTCCTGGGGCGGGCGGCGATCCACCCCCGGCAACTGCCGGTGATCGAGCAGGCCTACCTGCCCGCTCCCGCAGAGGTCACCGCGGCCCGGGAGGTGCTGGCCGCGGCCCGCGCCACGCCCGGGGCGCTGGCGCTGCCCGACGGGCGTTTCGTGGATCCTGCCGTGGTCGCCGCCGCGCACCGCACCCTCGCACTGGCCGCGCGGGTCCCCGCGCACTGACCGCGGCCGGCCGCGCAACGTGAAGGGGGCGCCGCGGTGTGCGCGGCGCCCCCTTTCACGGATCGTTGCGGTCAGAGCTTCTTGGGCTCCGGGGCTTCGCCCTCGGTCGGGTGCTTCTTGCTCAGGTCGGCCTTGGCGGGCTCGCCGTTCGTCGCCACGGACGCCTCGACCTTGTCCTGCGCCTCGTCCTGCGCCTTGTCCTGGTCGTCGTCCTCCGCGCCGGAAGGGGCAGTGGTGTCCGCGGACCCGTCCCCGGCCGGGACCTTCGCGTCCGCGTCCGCACCGCCGGAGGTGTCCGGCTCGACGATCTCCTCGCGGCCCGGCCGCAGCTTCGCCGACAGCACCAGGTAGACCACGGCCAGGACGAAGACGACGATCGAGGTCCACACGTTGAGCCGCAGGCCCAGGATGTGGTGCGCCTCGTCGACCCGCATGTACTCGATCCAGCCGCGGCCGACGCAGTACGCGGCGACGTACAGGGCGAAGGCCCGTCCGTGGCCGAGCTTGAAGCGGCGGTCGGCCCAGATCACCAGTACGGCGACGCCGATGCACCACAGCGACTCGTAGAGGAAGGTCGGGTGGTAGGTCCCGGCGACCCGGTTCGGGCCCTCGCTGATCTCCACCGCCCACGGCAGATCGGTGGCGCGGCCGTACAGCTCCTGGTTGAACCAGTTGCCCCAGCGGCCGCAGGCCTGGGCCAGGGCGATGCCCGGGGCCAGGGCGTCGGCCCAGGCCGGCAGCGGGATGCCGCGCAGCCTGCAGCCGATCCAGGCGCCGACCGCGCCCAGCGCGATCGCGCCCCAGATACCGAGGCCGCCTTCCCAGATCTTGAAGGCGTCGACCCAGTTGCGGCCCTCGCCGAAGTAGAGCTGGTAGTCGGTGATCACGTGGTAGAGGCGACCGCCGACCAGGCCGAACGGCACTGCCCACACAGCGATGTCCGCGACCGTGCCCGGCTTTCCGCCGCGCGCGATCCACCGCTTGTTGCCGAGCCAGACAGCGACGAAGACGCCGAGAATGATGCAGAACGCGTAGCCGCGCAGCGGGATCGGTCCGAGATGGATCACGCCGGTCGACGGGCTGGGGATGTAAGCAATGTCCATGGCAGACATGACGCTACCCTGCCGGGCGGTGCTGACCGCAACCGCCCGGCAAGCCGAAACCAAATCCACACACGGCCCGCGGGGTCGCGCTCACCCGCCGACCCCCACCGAGCCGCCCTACGGGGCCGTCCTCGACCCTGCGCCCGAGGACCCGGACGAGGCCGAGGAGGAGGCCGAGGAGGAGGGCGAGGACTTCGTCCCGGAGCCCGAGCGTGTGCCCGTCCCGGCCGACGGCGAGGACTTGTCCGACCCCTTGTCCGACCCCTTGTCCGATTCCTTGTCCGACCCCTTCTTGGCCCCGGAGCCCGACACCCCTCCGTCTGCGCCGCCGGGGTCCTTCGCCGCCGCCTCCACCTGAGCCTTGAGCTTCTGCGGGGTCAGCGGATTCGCCTGGTCGGCGAAGATGTCCTTGCCGTCCAGCAGCACGGTCGGGGTGCCCCGGAACTTGCCGGCCCGGAAGGCCTCCTGCGACTTGCCCACCCAGCTGTTGTGCGTGCCGTCCGCGACGCAGGAACGGAAGGCCGGGGTGTCCAGCCCGTCGACCTTGCCCGCCAGCTCCAGCAGCTTGGCGTCCTTGCCGTAGGCGTCGTCGACCTCCTGCGGCTGGTTCTGGAAGAGCACGTCGTGGTAGGCGGTGAACTTGCCGGCGTCCTGCGCGCAGGCCGCCGCATTGGCGCTCTTCAGGGAGCCGCTGCCGCCCATGTTCCCGTCGATGAGCGTGACCAGGTGGTAGTCCACCTTGAGCAGCCCCTTGGCCTCCAGGTCGTGGATCGTGTCCCGGTAGTTGTCCTCGAAGGCCTTGCACGCGGGGCAGCGGAAGTCCTCCCACACCGTCAGGGTGGACTTGGCCTCGCCCTTGCCCGTCTGGATGGCGAGCGCGTCCTTGCCGGAGGCCCCGGAGGGGGCGACCACCGGGCCGTCCTTGGCGGAGTCGCCGCTCTTGCCGGTGTTGGCCGCGATCAGGCCGACGACGGCGGCCAGGCCGAGCACGCCGACCACCGCCGCCGACACGACGAGGGTCCGCCGGCGCTTGTCCCGGGTCTTCTGCCGCTCGCGCTCCATCTGGAGTCGCTCCCGGGCCGATCGTTTCGTCGCATCGCGGTTCGCACCGTCGTTCTTCTCGCTCACGTTCGGCCAAACGAAGCGGGGAGGCACTCGCGTGCCTCCCCGCTCCCACTTCCACCCGATCGGGCTACAGAACCCGCCCGGCGAACCGCTGTGCGTCAGCTCCTGCGTACGCCTTCCGCAAGCTCGCCCGCCAGGGACCGCACCGCGGCGAGCCCGGCGGGCAGGTCCGGCGCGTCCAGGAGCAGCTTCACGAAGGCCGAGCCGACGATCACGCCGTCGGCGAAGGCCGCGACCTCCTTGGCCTGCGCCGCGTTGGACACGCCCAGCCCGACGCAGACCGGCAGGCCCTCCCGGGCGCCGGGGGTGGCGCGGGTGCGCTCCACGAGGTCCTGGGCCTGGTTGCCGACCGACTCCCGGGTGCCGGTGACACCCATCAGGGAGGCGGCGTAGACGAAGCCGGAACCGGCCTCCGTGATGGTGGCCAGGCGCTCGTCCTTGCTGCTGGGAGCCACGACGAACACGGTCGCCAGACCGTGCTCGTCCGCGTGCTCGCGCCACAGCGCGGACTCCTGGACCGGCAGGTCCGGCAGGATGCAGCCGGCGCCGCCCGCCTCGGCCAGCTCGGCGGCGAACCGCTCCACGCCGTAGCGGTCGATGGGGTTCCAGTAGGTCATCACCAGGACCGGGGCGCCGGTGGCCGCGTGGGCCTCGCGGACGGTGCGCAGCACGTCGGCGATCTTGACGCCGCCGCGCAGGGCGATGTCGTCGGCGGTCTGGATGATCGCGCCGTCCAGGACCGGGTCGCTGTGCGGGAGGCCGATCTCGACCACGTCCGCGCCGCCCTCGATGACGGCCTTGACGGCCTCGATGGCCCCGTCCACGGTCGGGAACCCGGCCGGGAGGTAGGCGACGAGGGCCGCGCGGTCCTCGGACTTCGTCTTGGCGAGGGTGTCCTTCAGCAGCTGGATGCGCCCGGTCTTCTCGCTGGCCGTGCTCACTTGCTCTCCCCCTCGGTGCCGTCGTACAGCCCGAAGTAGCGGGCCGCCGTGTCCATGTCCTTGTCGCCGCGGCCGGACAGGTTGACCACGATCAGCCCGTCCTCGCCGAGCTCCTTGCCCAGGTCGAGGGCGCCCGCGAGGGCGTGCGCCGACTCGATGGCCGGGATGATCCCCTCGGTGCGGGAGAGCAGGCGCAGGGCCTGCATCGCGGCGTCGTCGGTCACCGCGCGGTACTCGCCGCGGCCGGTGTCCTTGAGGTAGGAGTGCTCGGGGCCGATGCCCGGGTAGTCCAGACCGGCGGAGATCGAGTACGGCTCGGTGATCTGGCCCTCCTCGTCCTGCAGGACGTAGGAGCGGGAGCCGTGCAGGATGCCGGGCTCGCCCGCGGTCAGCGTGGCCGCGTGCTCGCCCGTCTCGACGCCGTGCCCGGCGGGCTCGAAGCCGACCAGGCGGACGTCCGCGTCCGGGATGAAAGCGTGGAAGAGGCCGATGGCGTTGGAGCCGCCGCCGACGCAGGCCGCCACGGCGTCGGGCAGCCGGCCCGCGCGCTCGATGATCTGGCGGCGGGCCTCGACGCCGATGACCCGGTGGAAGTCGCGGACCATGGCCGGGAAGGGGTGGGGGCCGGCGACCGTGCCGAAGAGGTAGTGGGTGCGGTCCACATTGGCGACCCAGTCCCGGAACGCCTCGTTGATGGCGTCCTTGAGGGTCCGGGAGCCGGACTTCACCGCGATGACCTCGGCGCCGAGCATGCGCATCCGGGCCACGTTCAGGGCCTGGCGCTCGGTGTCGATCTCGCCCATGTAGACGGTGCACTCAAGTCCGAAGAGGGCGCAGGCGGTGGCGGTGGCCACGCCGTGCTGGCCCGCGCCGGTCTCGGCGATGACGCGGGTCTTGCCCATGCGCTTGGTGAGCAGCGCCTGGCCCAGCACGTTGTTGATCTTGTGCGAGCCGGTGTGGTTGAGGTCCTCGCGCTTGAGGAAGATCCGTGCGCCGCCCGCGTGCGAGGCGAAGCGGGGCACCTCGGTGAGCGCGCTGGGCCGGCCGGTGTAGTTGACCATCAGGTCGTTGAGCTCGGCCGCGAAGGCGGGGTCGGCCTTGGCCTTCTCGTACTCGACGGCGACCTCGTCCACGGCGGCGACGAGCGCCTCCGGGATGAACTTGCCGCCGAACTCACCGAAGTAACCCTCGGCGTTCGGGACGTGACCCTCCGGGTCCGGAATGAAGAACTCACTGGACATGCCCAGTACTCCTACGGATGCGTGGTGCGGCGGGGGTTTTCACCGTATTGCGCCGCCCGCCCGTGACGCGCACACCCCGCTGGGGCATGCCGTGCGTACGGCAGGGGGCGGCCCGTGCCCGGAGCCGGCGGCCCGGGCTGCGGACCGTACGGGAACAGCCCTCGGGGCGCCCTGCCTCGCAGCAGGGACCGCCCGGCGTTCCTCGTTACAGCGCGCTTCCGCGACGCCATCGCATGCCGTTGACCTGACCGGGCTCGGAGCCGATCACGTACCGGACCCGCCGCCCGTGCACGCGCCGGGCCGGGGCGCGGCAGCCGCGAGGGCGGCAGCCGCGCGCCAGGGGCGCGTGCGCCGTCGGCACGGCGGCACGGCCGGAGCCGGGCCGGGTGCGGACGGAGGAGCGGTCGTGGGCCATGGGTGCGGGTCAGCTCCGCCCGTGGCGCAGGGCGGGGTGGGCCCCGGCGGCGACGAGGTCGGCCACGGCCGACTTCGGGTCGCGGCCGGTGACCAGGGACTCCCCGACCAGGACGGCGTCGGCGCCCTCGTTGGCGTAGGCGATCAGGTCGTGCGGTCCGCGGATGCCGGACTCGGCGACCTTGACGATGTGGGCGGGGATCTCCGGGACGACGCGCTCGAAGGTGGAGCGGTCGACCTTCAGGTCCTTGAGGTTGCGGGCGTTGACGCCGATGATCTTGGCGCCGGCGGCGACCGCGCGCTCGACCTCCTCCTCGTCGTGGACCTCGACGAGCGGGGTGAGGCCGATGGACTCGGCCCGCTCGATGAGGGAGACGAGCGCCTCCTGCTCCAGGGCCGCGACGATCAGCAGCGCGAGGTCTGCGCCGTAGGCGCGGGCCTCCCACAGCTGGTACGCGGTGACGATGAAGTCCTTGCGCAGGATCGGGATGTCCACGCGGGCGCGGACTGCCTCCAGGTCGGCCAGCGAGCCGCCGAAACGACGCTGTTCGGTGAGGACGGAGATGACCGCCGCACCGCCCGCCTCGTAGTCCGCGGCGAGCCCGGCCGGATCGGCGATCGCGGCCAGCGCGCCCTTGGACGGGCTGGACCGCTTGACCTCGCAGATCACCTTGACGCTGTCGCCGCGCAGGGCAGCGACGCCGTCCTTGGCCTGGGGCGCCTTGGCGGCACGCTCCTTGAGCTCGTCGAGGCTCACGCGGGCCTGCCGTTCGGCAAGGTCTTCGCGGACCCCTTCGATGATCTCGTCGAGCACACTCACGCGAGCGGCCCCCTTCCGGGTTGATGACGGTCGGCCGCCTTGCAGACACGTACAACTGCAAGGTCAGCACTCAAATGGTATCCGCAGGAGGCCTTGCTCTCCGCACGCGGTTGACGTCGTCCCAGTAACTGGACATTCGGAATCCGGGCTTCATATGGCCTGCTGACAGGCCTCAGGGCGCCAGCGCGGAGCCGAAAGAAAGATTTCGGATCACGGCGAAAACCAGGGCCGCGGCGCCGATCCCCCACCAGTAGCGCGGTGCCAGGGAGATCCCCGGCAGGGGCCCTCCGCGGGCCGCCCGCAGCAGCCACAGGGCCATGTATCCGGCGAAGACGAAGTAGCCCGCGACGGCCACGGCATTTGCCCCGAAAGCTGTGATCAGATCGCCGTGGGCGAACGCGTGCGCGCTGCGCAGGCCGCCGCAGCCGGGGCACAGCAGGCCGGTCAGCCGGAAGAGCGGGCACACCGGGTAGTGGCCGGGCTCGTTCGGGTCCACGGCGCCCACGTAGCCGAAGGCGGCGACGGCCCCGGCCAGTACCAGGACGGGCGCGGCCATCCGTCGGACCAGGCCGGCCCGGGCGGCTTCGGGGGTACGGGAGGCGTCCACGCGCTGATTCTCTCCGCTCATGACAAAAGGCGCAGCCCGACGGGGCCGCGCCTTTCGGCTGCTCCGGAACCGCCCCGGCCGGGCGCTCAGACCTTGGCGGGGACCTTGGAGGCGGCGATGACCTCGGCGAGGTCCGTGTAGGTGGCCTTCGGCGCACCCATGCCCGCGGCCTTCATCGCCATGCCGACGACACCACCGAGCACGACGACACCCAGACCGAGCCAGAACCCGAGCTGGTTCGCCAGCACCATGAAGGCACCGGAGATGCAGAAACCGATGAAGGCGATGATGACACCGGTCCAGGCGGCCGGGGTGTGTCCGTGTGAAGTGCCCGCCATGAGTTGCTCCTCGTTGCTCTGTCTGCTCTGTCGCACGTGGTGGGTAGAACGCTCGGGGCCATTGTCCCGCACCGGGCGGTGCCGCCGTCCACGGGGGTCCGGTCGGCACACGGGGTCAGCGGGTCGGATCCTCTCCGCGGTCCAGAGCCTTCCACAGATCCTCCGGCCGCTCCGGATCAACCGCCGCGGCGGCGCGCTTGCGCGGGCTTCCGTCACGCTCGTAGCGGCCCCCCATCGCGGGCCAGCCACGGCCGAAGCACAGGGCGAGCAGTCCGGCGACCAGGATCAGGGCGCCGCCGCCGGCCGTCACGTACGGCCACGCCGTGTGGGTCAGCCCGGCCACCTGCGCGGCGCTGTCCGCCGTCGTCCGGGCGGCCTCCGCGTCCAGGGCCTGGCGGTCGTCCGCGGCGAAGACGGCGCCCAGCGCCGCGCCCAGGCCGCTCAGCGCGAGCAGCGCGGAGACCAGCAGCCGCCCCTTGCCCCGTACGGCGAACACGGCCACCAGCGCGGCCAGGCCCACGATGGCCAGCGCCGCCGGGAGCCCGGTGACGGCCCGCCCGTCCGCGGTCAGCGGCAGCGCGCCGCCGCCGACGGCCGCGGTGCCGCGGGCCCAGACCCGGCCGGAGGCGAGCAGGACGACGGTCGCGCCGAGGCCCCCGAGCAGCAGCGCGGCCGCCACACTGCGGCGGCTGCTGCGGCTGTCGGGGCCGGCGGGCGCCTGCGGGCCCTCGGGCTCGGAGGCGTCATCGTTTCGGGGCGGGGGTACGGCGCTCACGTATCCCACTATCCCCTACGCCCTCACGCGCCGTGGAGGCGGTTCGCCGCTCCCACCGCGCGCAGCACGGCGGCCGCCTTGTTGCGGCACTCGTTGTCCTCCAGCTCGGGCACCGAGTCCGCCACGACCCCGGCGCCGGCCTGGACGTACGCCGTCCCGTCGCGCAGCAGCGCGGTGCGGATGGCGATGGCCGTGTCGGAGTCCCCCGCGAAGTCCAGATAGCCCACGCAGCCGCCGTACAGGCCGCGCCGGGAGGGCTCCAGCTCCTCGATGATCTGCATGGCCCGTGGCTTCGGCGCACCGGAGAGCGTGCCGGCCGGGAAGCAGGCCGTCAGCACGTCGAAGGCGGTCTTCCCCTCGGCCACGCGGCCGGTGACGGTGGAGACGATGTGCATGACGTGCGAGTACCGCTCGATGTTCATGAAGTCGACCACCTCGACGGAACCCGGCTCGCACACCCGGCCCAGGTCGTTGCGGCCCAGGTCGACGAGCATCAGGTGCTCGGCCCGCTCCTTGGGGTCGGCCAGCAGCTCCTCGGCGAGCTCGTGGTCCTCCTGCGGGGTCGCGCCGCGGTGGCGGGTACCGGCGATCGGGTGGACCATCGCCCGCCCGTCCTCCACCTTGACCAGGGCCTCGGGGCTGGAGCCGACGACGTCGAAGCCGTTCTCGAAGCGGAAGAGGTACATGTACGGGGACGGGTTGGTGGCCCGCAGCACCCGGTAGACGTCCAGCGCGGAGGCCCGGCAGGGGGTCTCGAACCGCTGCGAGGGAACCACCTGGAAGGCCTCGCCGGCCCGGATCCGCTCCTTGATGTCCTCGACCGCGGCCTGGTACTTCTCGCCGCCCCACAGCGCGGAGAACTCCGGCAGTTCGGAGGCCGGCAGCGGGGCGGGCACGTACGGGGCGGGCCGCGCCAGGTCGGCCTCCATCGCGTCGAGGCGGGCGAGGGCGTCCGCGTACGCCTCGTCGACCCCGGTGTCGAGGTCGTTGTGGTTGATCGCGTTGGCGATGAGCTGGACGGTGCCGTCCCAGTGGTCCAGCACCGCGAGGTCCGAGGTGAGCAGCATGGTCAGCTCGGGCAGTTCGAGGTCGTCGGTGGTGTGCTCGCCGATCCGTTCCAGGCGGCGCACGATGTCGTAGCCGAGGTAGCCGACCATCCCGCCGGTGAAGGGGGGCATGCCCGCGGCCAGGTCCCGCGGGGTGTGCAGGGCCTCGACGGTCGCGCGCAGGGCGTCCAGCGGGTCGCCGTCGGTGGGGACTCCGACGGGCGGGGTGCCGATCCAGTGCGCCTGGCCGTCGCGGACGGTCAGGGTCGAGTCGCTGCGCACGCCGATGAAGGAGTAGCGGGACCAGGAGCGGCCGTTCTCGGCGGACTCCAGCAGGAAGGTGCCGGGGCGCTCGCCGGCCAGCTTGCGGTACAGCCCCACGGGGGTGTCCCCGTCGGCCAGCAGCTTGCGGCTCACGGGGACGACGCGGCGGTCGACCGCGAGCTTGCGGAACGTATCGAGATCCATGTGCGTGGGGACCCTACTCAGTCGGCTTCGCGGAAGAGGACATCGGCGTCGAAGCAGGTGCGGGCGCCGGTGTGGCAGGCGGCCCCGACCTGGTCGACCTTGACGAGCACGGTGTCGGCGTCGCAGTCGAGGGCGACGGACTTCACGTGCTGGAAGTGGCCGGAAGTGTCCCCCTTCACCCAGTACTCCTGGCGGCTGCGCGACCAGTACGTGCAGCGTCCGGTGGTCAGGGTGCGGTGCAGGGCCTCGTCGTCCATCCAGCCGAGCATCAGCACCTCACCGGTGTCGTACTGCTGGGCGATGGCCGGTACCAGGCCGTCCGCGGAGCGCTTGAGGCGCGCGGCGACGGCGGGATCGAGGTTGCCGGGGCGGGGGGACGTACTCATGCGGCCATTGTGCCGGGCGGGAAAGCCGGATACGGATCACTGTCCGCCTGATGAGCAGGCACGCGGCGGGTTCCGGCCGTAGGCTTTCGCGCATGTCTACCCATGCGAAGCGTGAACGCCTGTTGCTGGCGGACCTGTTGGAAGCGGCGGGCCCGGAGGCCCCGACGCTGTGCGACGGCTGGACCTGCCGGGAACTCGCGGCGCACGTCGTGGTCCGCGAGCGGCGCCCGGACGCGGCGGGCGGGCTCCTGCTGAACGTGCTGAAGGCCCGGCTGGACAAGGTGATGGAGGAGTACACGGCCAAGCCGTACGAGGAGCTCGTGCAGCTCATCCGTACGGGGCCGCCGAAGCTGTCGGTGTACGCGCTGAAGCAGATCGACGAGGCGGCGAACGCGGTGGAGTTCTTCGTCCATGCGGAGGACGTCCGCCGGGCCCAGCCGGACTGGTCCCCGCGGGAGCTGGACCCGGTGTTCTCGGACTCCCTGTGGTCCCGCCTGGAGAAGCTGGCCCGCCTGACCGGCCGCCGCTCCCCGGTGGGCCTGGTGCTGCGCCGGCCGAACGGGCAGACGGCGGTGGCGCACAAGGGCTCGCCGGTGGTGACGGTGACGGGCGAGCCGGGGGAGCTGACGCTGTTCTGCTTCGGCCGCCAGGACGCTGCCGCTGTGGCGCTCGACGGGGAGAAGGACGCCGTGGCCAAACTGACCACGGCCCAACTGGGCATCTGACCCGTCCCCCGGCTGCGGTGTGCCCTGCCGTCTGCGGCCCCGCCTGCACGGGGCTCCGCCCCGGACCCCGCGCCTCAAGCTCCCCCAGACTCCGTCCGGGGGGACCCCCGGGCGGGGCTGTTTTTTGCCCAGGTGGGGCTTTGGATGTGCTGGCCGGGTTGGGTCTTGGCCTGGGTGTCGTGTGCGGGGCGGGGTCCCTCCGGAGTGTCTCCTCGGCCCGCGCACTTAGCCCATGCTGCGAGAGATGCGGCCTGGGTTGCGCGCTCGTCCTGCGGGGACCCTCCTGCGCGCCCCCACCCCACACGCCCAGGCGTCGGAAGCGAAGCCGTGGTCGAGGGGAGTGGGGATACTGCGGGGTGTCCCCGCAGGACGAGCGCGCAACCAGGGCCGAACGTGTCCGACGGGGCTCGGTGCGCGAGCCGAGGAGACACCCCGGAGGGGCACCGCTCCCCGACCCCCAACGCACAGCCCCCGCTGCAACGAGGCAAAAATCAGCCCCTCCGGCGATTGAGGAGCGGGGTCCGGGGCGGAGCCCCGTGCAGCGGCGCCGCAGACGGGCCACCACGACACCGCCCAGCCCCGCAGGGACACCGCGGAGCCCCGTGCAACAGAGCCGCAGACGGGCCACCACGACACCGCCCAGCCCGGGTATCAGGACACCGCCGAGCCCCCCGCAGGGGCAACGGTGAAGGAGAGTTCCGCTCGGCGGACCGCCGGGGCGGACGTGCCTATTGCCGCGCCCGTCATGCTGAGGGCCGCGCCCGCCAGGAAGACCGGGGTGACGCCCCACAGCGCGGCCGCAGCCCCCGCCAGGGGGTAGGCGAGGGGGGCCAGGCCCACCGCGGTGAAGGCCATCACCGAGCTGACCCGGCCCAGGTACGCGGGGTCCGTCGCGCTCTGGATCAGGGCCACCGCCAGGCCTCCGCAGACCCCGCAGACCAGCCCCGTCAGCACGGCCAGGACCACCGCCACCGGCAGGGTCGGGGCCAGGGCCAGGGCTCCGATGCCGGCCGAGCCGACGATCAGCGTCAGGTTCTGCACCGCCCCCGCCCGGGGAAACCTCGGCACCAGCGTCAGCACCAGCGCACTGCTCGCCGCGCCCGCCCCGAACGCGCCGACGATCCAGCCGATCCCGCCCGGCCCCCAGTCCCGCTCCTCGGCCAGCAGGATCAGCCCCAGCGTCAGCGGAGCCGAGGTGCCGAGCTGGCTGAGCGCGCCGGACAGGACCAGCGGTCCGATCAGCCCGTGGCGCCGTATGTAGCCGATGCCGCCGCGCAGCTGCCGCCACGGGCTCTCCCGCACGGGCCCGACGGGGTCCGGGGCGGCCTGCGGGGCGATCCGTACGGCCAGCAGCAGCACCAGCGAGACCCCGAACAGCGCGGCCGCCACGGCGAAGGCCGCGGACGGTCCGCCCAGCCCCACCGCCAGGCCCGCCACCGGCGGCCCGGCGGTGTGGCCGACCCGTTCCGCGAGGCTGCGCAGTCCCTGCACGCGGACCAGGCGGCCCGGCGCGGCGATCCGCGGGGGCAGCGCCCCCACCGCGGGCATGAACAGCGCGTCGACGGCGCCGAAGACGAGCGCGACGAGGACAAGCACCCCCGGCCCGGGCGAGGTCACGGCGATGGCCACGGCCAGCGCCAGGACGACGGCGCACCGGACCGCGTCGGAGGAGATGACGACCAGGCGCGGGCCGAACCGGTCGGCCACCACCCCGCCGCCGAGCATCAGCAGGGCGCGCGGCACGGCTCCGGCGGCCATGACCAGCCCGGCCTCGGCCGGGCCGGCCGACTGCGCCGCCGCCCAGCCGAGGGCGAGGAAGTAGACCCCGTCCCCGATCAGCGAAGCGGCGTACGCGGCCAGCCAGCGCCAGGTGTTCCGGTTCACCCCCACCCCCCGGGGAACGTCAGCGGACGGGGTGGCCCGCCTCTCGGAGGACGTCCTTGACCTCTGAGATCCGCAGGTCACCGAAGTGGAACACCGAGGCCGCGAGCACCGCGTCGGCGCCGGCCGCGATCGCCGGCGGGAAGTGCGCGAGGGAGCCCGCGCCGCCCGAGGCGATCACCGGGACCGTGACGTGCCTGCGCACGGCCGCGATCATCTCGGTGTCGTAGCCGTCCTTGGTACCGTCGGCGTCCATCGAGTTCAACAGGATTTCCCCGGCGCCCAGTTCGGCCGCCCGGTGGGCCCATTCGACGGCGTCGATGCCGGTGCCCTTGCGGCCGCCGTGCGTGGTGACCTCGAACGAGCCCGAGGCGGTGCGGCGCGCGTCCACCGACAGGACCAGGACCTGGCGGCCGAAGCGCTCCGCGATCTCCTGGATGAGTTCGGGGCGCGCGATGGCGGCGGTGTTCACGCCCACCTTGTCGGCGCCCGCCCGCAGCAGTTTGTCCACGTCGTCCGCGGTACGGACGCCGCCGCCCACGGTCAGCGGGATGAAGACCTGCTCGGCGGTGCGGCGCACCACGTCGTAGGTGGTCTCGCGGTTGCCGGAGGACGCCGTGATGTCGAGGAAGGTCAGCTCGTCGGCGCCTTCGGCGTCGTACAGCTTGGCCATCTCCACGGGGTCGCCCGCGTCGCGCAGGTTCTGGAAGTTGACGCCCTTGACGACCCGGCCGTTGTCCACGTCCAGGCAGGGGATCACACGTACGGACAGGCTCATGCGGACGGCTCCCGGTACGCCTCGACCTCCACCTCGACGACCATGCCGGGGTCGACGAAGCCGGAGACGATGAGCATCGTCGCGGCGGGACGGACGGCGTCGAAGAGCTCCTTGTGGGCGCGGCCCACCTCGTCCACGTCACGGGCGTGGGTGAGGTACATGCGGGTGCGCACGACGTCCTCGGGGCCGAGGCCCGCCTGGGCGAGGGCCTTGAAGGCGACGTCGAAGGCCGCGACCGCCTGGTCGTACGGGCCGCCCGCGTCGGCGGCGGTGCAGCCGGAGACGAGGACCAGGCCGTTGCCGAGCTGTACGGCGCGGGAGTAGGCGATGACGTCCTCGTAGGGCCCGCCGGAGGAGATGCGCCGTACGGAGGGCGAGGAGTCGGCGGAGGAACTGCTCATGCGGAGACCACCTTCAGGGCTTCTTCCAGGGTGAAGGCCTTGGCGTACAGGGCCTTGCCGACGATGGCGCCCTCGACGCCCTGCGGGACCAGCTCGGACAGGGCCCGCAGGTCGTCGAGGCAGGAGATGCCTCCGGAGGCGACGACGGGCCGGTCGGTGGCGGCGCAGACGTTCTTCAGCAGTTCGAGGTTGGGGCCGGTGAGGGTGCCGTCCCTGCCGATGTCGGTGAGGACGTACCGGGCGCAGCCCTCGGAGTCCAGGCGGGCGAGGGTCTCGTAGAGGTCGCCGCCCTCGCTGGTCCAGCCGCGGCCCTTGAGGGTGGTGCCGGTGACGTCGAGGCCGATGGCGATCCGGTCGCCGTGCTCGGCGATGGCCCTGGCGGCCCATTCGGGCGTCTCCAGGGCGGCGGTGCCGAGGTTGACGCGGGTGCAGCCGGTGGCGAGGGCCGCGGCCAGCGAGGCGTCGTCGCGGATGCCGCCGGACAGCTCGACCTTGATGTCCATGGCGCCGGTGATCTCGGCGACCAGGGCGCGGTTGTCGCCGGTGCCGAAGGCGGCGTCCAGGTCGACCAGGTGCAGCCATTCGGCGCCGGAGCGCTGCCAGGCGAGGGCCGCCTCCAGCGGGGAACCGTAGGAGGTCTCGCTGCCGGACACGCCGTGCACGAGGCGGACGGCCTGTCCGTCGCGGACGTCGACCGCGGGGAGGAGCTCAAGCGTCTTGTGCATCAGAGGGTCTCGATCCAGTTGGTGAGGAGCTGGGCCCCGGCGTCGCCGGACTTCTCGGGGTGGAACTGGGTGGCCCACAGGGCCCGGTTCTCCACCGCCGCGACGAAGCGTTCGCCGTGGGTGGCCCAGGTGACCTGGGGGGCGCGGATCGCCGGGTTGGTGACCTCCAGGCTCCACTCGCGCACCGCGTAGGAGTGCACGAAGTAGAAGCGGGCGTCGGCGTCCAGCCCGGCGAAGGCCTGGCTGTCGGCCGGGGCCTCGACGGTGTTCCAGCCCATGTGGGGGACGATCGGGGCCTTGAGCGGGCCGACCGTGCCGGGCCATTCGTCCAGGCCCTCGGTCTCGACGCCGTGCTCGATGCCGCGTTCGAAGAGGATCTGCATGCCGACGCAGATGCCCATGACGGGGCGGCCGCCGGAGAGCCTGCGGCCGATGATCCAGTCGCCGCGGGCGTCCTTGAGTCCCTGCATGCAGGCGGAGAAGGCGCCGACGCCGGGGACGAGGAGTCCGTCGGCGTCCATGGCCTTGTCGTAGTCGCGGGTGATCTCGACGTCCGCGCCGACGCGCGCGAGGGCGCGCTCGGCGGAGCGGACGTTGCCGAAGCCGTAGTCGAAGACCACGACCTTCTTGGTGGGACGTGCTGTGCTCATTCCCAAATCCCCTGGATCCGCAGGACTCCGGCGGCGAGACACATCGCGGAGCCGATGGCGAGCAGGATGACGACCGACTTGGGCATCTGCTGCTTCTGGAAGGAGTAGACGCCGCCGGCCAGGAAGAGGCCGAGGACGATCAGGATGGTGTTGAGGCCGTTCACGGCTAGAGGGCGCCCTTCGTGGAGGGAAGGATGCCGGCGGCGCGCGGGTCGAACTCGGCGGCGTACCGCAGGGCGCGCGCGAGGGCCTTGAACTGGCACTCCACGATGTGGTGGGCGTTGCGGCCGTACGGGACGTGGATGTGCAGGGCGATCTGGGCCTGCGCGACGAAGGACTCGAAGATGTGCCGGGTCATCGTCGTGTCGTAGGTGCCGATCATCGGCGCCATGTTCTCGGGCTCGGTGTGCACGAGGTAGGGGCGGCCGGAGAGGTCGACGGTCACCTGGGCGAGGGACTCGTCGAGCGGCACGGTGCAGTTGCCGAAGCGGTAGATGCCCACCTTGTCGCCGAGGGCCTGCTTGAAGGCGGCGCCGAGCGCCAGCGCGCTGTCCTCGATGGTGTGGTGGCTGTCGATGTGCAGGTCGCCCTCGGTCTTGACCGTGAGGTCGAAGAGGCCGTGGCGGCCGAGCTGGTCGAGCATGTGGTCGTAGAAGCCCACGCCCGTCGAGACGTCGACCTTGCCGGTGCCGTCGAGGTTTATCTCGACGAGGACCGAGGTCTCCTTCGTGGTGCGCTCGACCCGTCCGATGCGGCTCATGCGTGCTGCTCCTTCTTCAGTGCGCGAACCGCTTCCAGGAACGCGTCGTTCTCGGCCGGGGTGCCGGCGGTGACCCGCAGCCAGCCCGGTACGCCGTTGTCACGGACCAGGACGCCCTGGTCGAGGATCTGCTGCCAGGCGGTGTGCGCGTCGTCGAACTTCCCGAACTGGATGAAGTTCGCGTCGGACTCGGTGACCTCGTAGCCGAGGGCCCGCAGTTCCACGACCAGGCGGTCGCGCTCGGCCTTGAGCTGCTCGACGTAGCCGAGCAGGGTGTCGGTGTGCTCCAGGGCGGCCAGTGCGGTCGCCTGGGTGACGGCCGACAGGTGGTACGGCAGGCGCACCAGCTGGACGGCGTCGACGACGGCGGGGTCCGCGGCCAGGTAGCCCAGGCGCAGGCCCGCGGCGCCGAAGGCCTTGGACATGGTCCGGGAGACCACCAGGTTCGGGCGGCCCTCGATGAGGGGCAGCAGCGAGTCGCGGTGGCTGAACTCCACGTACGCCTCGTCGACGACCACCAGGGAGGGCTTGGCGGCCTGCGCGGCCTCGTAGAGGGCGAGGACCGTCTCGGCCTCGACCGCGGTGCCGGTGGGGTTGTTGGGCGAGGTGATGAAGACGACGTCGGGGGCGTTCTCGGCGATCGCCTGCCGCGCCGCCGCCACATCGATGGTGAAGTCCTCGCGGCGAGGGCCGGAGATCCAGCCGGTGCCGGTGCCGCGGGAGATCAGCGCGTGCATGGAGTAGGAGGGCTCGAAGCCGATCGCGGTGCGGCCGGGCCCGCCGAAGGTCTGCAGCAGCTGCTGGATGACCTCGTTGGAGCCGTTGGCCGCCCATACGTTCTCCCGCGCGACCGGGTGCTTGGCCGTACGGGTGAGGTAGGCGGCCAGCTCGGTGCGCAGCTCGACCGCGTCCCGGTCGGGGTAGCGGTTGAGGGTGCGGGCGGCGTCGGCGACGCGCTCGGCGATCCGTGCGACGAGCTCCGGGGGGAGCTCGTAGGGGTTCTCGTTGGTGTTCAGCTGGACGGGCACGTCGAGCTGGGGGGCGCCGTACGGGGTCTTGCCGCGCAGCTCGTCCCGGATGGGGAGGTCGTCAATGCCGGTCACGCCTGGGGCACCTTCCATCCGAAGCGCGCCTTGAGGGCGGCGCCGTGCGCGGGCAGGTCCTCGGCCTCGGCCAGGGTCACGACGTGGTGGGTGACCTCGGCGAGGGCGTCGCGCGTGTAGTCGACGATGTGGATGCCGCGCAGGAAGGACTGCACGGACAGGCCGGAGGAGTGGCAGGCGCAGCCGCCGGTGGGCAGCACGTGGTTCGACCCGGCGCAGTAGTCGCCGAGGGAGACCGGGGCCCAGGGGCCGACGAAGATCGCACCGGCGTTGCGCACGCGGGCGGCCCAGGCGGCGGCGTCGGCCGTCTGGATCTCCAGGTGCTCGGCGCCGTACGCGTCGACGACCTTGAGGCCGTCCTCCAGGCTGTCGACCAGCACGATCGCGGACTGCTTGCCGGCGAGGGCGGGCTTGATCCGGTCCTCGACGTGCTTGGAGGCCGCGACCTGCGGTTCCAGTTCCTTCTCGACGGCGTCCGCGAGCTCCGCGGAGTCCGTGACGAGGACGGCGGCGGCCAGCGGGTCGTGCTCGGCCTGGCTGATCAGGTCGGCGGCCACGTGCACGGGGTCGGCGGTGGAGTCCGCGAGGACGGCGATCTCGGTCGGGCCGGCCTCGGTGTCGATGCCGATCTTCCCGGTGAAGTAGCGCTTGGCGGCGGCGACCCAGATGTTGCCGGGGCCGGTCACCATGTTGGAAGGCAGGCACTCTTCCGTCCCGTACGCGAACATCGCGACGGCCTGGGCCCCGCCGGCCGCGTACACCTCGTCCACGCCGAGCAGCGCGCACGCCGCGAGGATGGTGGGGTGCGGCAGGCCGCCGGCTGGGTCTCCTTCAAAAGCGGGCTTCTGCGGCGGGGAGGCCAGCGCGATCGACTCGACGCCCGCCTCCTGCGCCGGGACGACGTTCATGACGACGGAGGAGGGGTACACCGAGCGGCCGCCGGGGGCGTACAGCCCCACGCGCTCCACCGGTACCCACTTCTCGGTCACCGTGCCGCCGGGGACCACCTGGGTGGTGTGCTCGGTGCGGCGCTGGTTGCGGTGCACGATCCGGGCGCGCCGGATCGACTCCTCCAGGGCGGCGCGGACGGCCGGGTCCAGCTGCTCCAGGGCGGCCTTGATGGCCTCCGCGGGCACCCGGACCTGCGAGAGCTCGACACCGTCGAACTTCTGCGCGTACTCGATCAGCGCCGCCGTGCCACGATGATGGACGTCCTCGCAGATGGGCCGCACCTTCTCCAGGGCAGCTTCTACGTCGAACTCGGCACGGGGCAGCAGATCGCGCAGGGCGCCGCCCTCGGGGAGGGCGTCACCGCGCAGGTCGATACGAGAGATCACCCCCCAATTCTCTCAGACCGTTTCGCGCCGCCGTTCTTCCGTATCACTGGCTGATACACGCCCCGGATGTCACAGGCGCCCGTTAGCGTTCCCTTACACGTAAGTGACTGCGGAGGGGGGCCGCCATGACCGAGGCACGCGCCGGTGAGGAACCGGCGGACCTCACGGATCCCGAGCGCCGCATGTGGGGCGCCTTCCGCACGGGCAGCGTGTGCGATCTGAGCGCCCGGTCGGCGGACCGGGACGATCCGCACGCCGACCGGGTCTGGGGCCGCGAGCGCAGTGTCCGGGCCGAGGTGGTGGCGCTGCTGCTGCTCCACGGGCCGCCCCCGGTGCCGGGCCGGGTGGCCTCGCTGAAGCTGCGCGGCGTACGGATCACGGGGCGTCTGGACCTGTCCGGGGGCACCGTGGAGCCGTACGTGGAGCTGCAGTCCTGCCGCTTCGACAGCGAGGTGCAGCTGTCCGAGGCCCGCTTCGGCACGCTGCGCCTGATGAACTGCGCGATCCCCCGCCTGGAGGCGGCGCGCCTGCACACCGAGGGCGATCTGCACATGCCGCGCTGCCGGGTGGCCCGGGGCGTGCGGCTGACCGACGCGCAGATCGGCACCGACCTGCTGATCAGCCAGGCCGTGGTGCAGCGGGACGGCAAGGGCCGGGCGATCGCCGCGGACGGGCTGTCGGTGGCGCAGGACTTCCAGGGGGAGCTGCTGGAGACGTACGGGGAGGTGAGCCTGCGCGGGGCGAAGGTGGGGGTGTCGATGAACCTGCGCGGGGCCCGCCTGCGCAACCCGTACGGCCGGTATGCGCTGAACGCCCCGCAGCTGACCGTCGAGCGGACCCTGTACCTGACCTCGATCGCCCTGGACTACGTGCCGGGGACGAATTCCTCCACTCCCCCGTACGGGCTGGGGGTGACGCCGACCCGCGGCCAGCGGGCGCAGCGCTTCGAGTGCCGGGGCGGGCTGCGGCTGGACGACGGCCGCTTCGGCGATGCGATCGACTTCTACGGGGCGCGGTTCACGCTCACCGCCGAGCAGGAGATATCGCTGCGCCGGATCCAGACGCCTGAGTTCCGTTTCGTGGGCGAGCGGCCCGAGTACGGGCGGGTGGTCGTGTCGGGGGCCAAGGTGGTCAAGCTCGTCGACACCTCCACGAGCTGGCCGGGCCCGGGCGGCGTGTCCATCGAGGGGTTCGTCTACGAGAACCTCGCGCCGCGCGGCCACTTCCCGCTGGCCCGCAGGCTGGCCTGGGTCGAGGCGGCCACCCCCGAGTACTCGCCGGAGCCGTACGAGCGCCTCGCCGCCGTCCTGCGGGCCAGCGGCGAGGACTCGGACGCCCGCGAGGTGCTGCTGGCCAAGCAGCGGCGGCGCCGCACCACCTTGGCACCGGCGGCCAAGGTGTGGGGCTACGTCCAGGACTGGACGGTGGTCTACGGGTACCGCCCGGGCCGGGCGGCCCTGTGGATGGCGGTGCTGTGGGCGGCGGGGGCTCTGCTGTTCTCCCAGCTGGACCCGCCGGCGATCAAGGCGGACGAGCATCCGCAGTGGAGCGCCGCCCTGTACGCCCTGGACCTCCTGCTGCCGGTGATCGACCTGGGGCAGCAGGGCCAGTGGCGGGTGACCGGGGGCTGGCAGTGGGGCTCGGCGGCCCTCGTGCTGCTGGGGTGGATCCTGGCCACGACCGTGGCGGCGGGCGCGTCCCGCCTGCTGAGGCGGGGGTGACGGGTCCTGGCCTCCGGCCATTACCCTGTGCCTCGTGACCACCGTTCGCCTGCCCCTCTTCCCGCTGAACTCGGTGCTGTTCCCGGGACTCGTCCTCCCGCTGAACATCTTCGAGGAGCGTTATCGCGCCATGATGCGCGAGTTGCTGAAGACGGGTGAGGACGAGCCGCGCCGTTTCGCGGTCGTCGCGATCCGCGACGGCCGGGAGGTCGCGCCGACCGCGCCGGGCCTGCCGGACCAGACGGCGGTGCCCGAGCGGGGTCCCGCCGCGGGCTTCGGCGCGGACCCGATCCAGGCCTTCCACCGGGTGGGCTGCATCGCGGACGCGGCGACGATCCGGGAGCGCGAGGACGGCAGCTTCGAGGTCCTGGCCACCGGTACCTCCCGGGTGCGGCTGCTGTCCGTCGACTCCTCGGGCCCCTACCTGACCGCGGAGCTGGAAGAGCTCCCCGAGGACACGGGCGAGGGAGCCGGGGCGCTGGCCGAGGGGGTCCTGCGGGCCTTCCGCGCCTACCAGAAGCGCCTGGCGGGGGCCCGTGAGCGGTCCCTGACCGGGGCGGACCTGCCGGACGAGCCGTCGGTGGTCTCGTACCTGGTGGCGGCGGCGGCCGTGCTCGACATCCCCGCCAAGCAGCGGCTGCTCCAGGCACCGGACACGGCGACGCGGCTGGCGGAGGAACTGAAACTGCTGCGGACGGAGACGGCGGTGATCCGCCATCTGCCGTCGCTGCCCGCGGTGGACCTGACCCGTGCTCCGACGAGCCCCAACTGACAGGCCGGCACCGATGGCGAAGAAGTCCAAGCAGGCGGCCGGGACCCCGGCGATCGTCGCCCTGACGGCGGCGGGGGTCCCCTTCACCACCCACGCGTACGAGCACGACCCGGCCCATCCCTCGTACGGCGAGGAGGCCGCCGAGGCGATGGGCGTCTCACCGACGCAGGTGTTCAAGACACTGGTGACCGACGTGGACGGCGTCCTGACGGTGGCGGTGGTCCCGGTCTCGGGGTCGCTGGACCTCAAGGCCCTGGCCGCCGCGGTGGGCGGAAAGCGTGCGGTGATGGCCGACCCGGCGCTGGCCGAACGCACCACGGGCTACGTCCTCGGCGGGATCTCCCCGCTGGGCCAGCGCAAGCGGCTGCGCACGGTGGTCGACGCGTCCGCCTCCGGCCACGCCACCGTCTGCTGCTCGGCGGGCCGCCGCGGCCTGGAGGTCGAGCTGTCCCCCGCCGACCTGACCGCCCTCACCGGCGCGACCCTGGCCCCGATCGCCCGCGCGTAGCCGTCGTCGGACGCGCGCAGGCCCTGTGCGACGACGGCTGCGTCAGACGCGCGGGGGCTCCGGCGACGCCGGGTCGGCGTGGACGTGCGGCGGCGGGTAGACGGCCCATTCCGCCACCGGGAGCGGATCGCGCGGGGTCCACAGGGCCGTCAGGCCCAGATGGGTCAGGACCGCAGCCATCGGCCAGGTCAGCAGCACCCCGTGCGCGAGCAGCTGGAGCGGCGCGTCGAAGGCGACCCCCTTGCCCGCCGCGGCCGCGGCGGCGGCCAGGTCCGCGGACGGCCCCATCACCAGTCCGAGGCGCCAGCCCACGAGCGCGGCGAAGACCGATCCGAGGCCGAGGCCGATCGCCAGCGGGACCCCGCCCTTGCGGCGCCACAGGAAGACGGCCACGGCGCTCAGGACGCCGAATCCGACCGAGAGCAGGAAGAACGTGCCGTCGGCGCCGATCCGCGCCTCGCTCTCGCTGTTGCGCAGGAACACGGCCTCACCGTTGGACACGTACTGCGCCCGCGGCGCCAGCCAGGCCCACAGCACGGCGAGGAGCACACCGGCCACCGCGACCCCCAGGGTGACGGCGGCGCCGTCCCGGACGTCCAGCGCGGTGATGCCGCCCGTCTCGTCGCCCGGCTTCTCGGGCGGCAGCGGCGGCGGGTCGAACGGGGACGGCGGGGTCACGGCTTCGGTCACCCCCACATCGTGCCAGGTACGACCGGCAGCGGCGTCAGCGGACCGCCGCCCGCCGGTACGCCCATGTCGCGGCGGCCAGCGAGACGACACCGACGGCGGCGCACACGCCGAGGTCGAGGGCGACGGCCGCCCAGTCCGGATGCGGCGCGAAGGTGCGGGCGAAGGCTTCCACCCCGTACGTCGACGGGAGCAGGTCCCGGGCCCACACGATGACGTCGGGCATCCGCTCCGGCGGCAGCACCCCCAGCAGCAGGGCCGCGGACATGCCGAGCTGCCCGGCGAGCGTGGCCAGCTCCTGGCGGGGCGCCAGCAGTCCGAGCGCCGCCCCCAGCCCGGCCAGCGCGGCCCCGGCGAGCGGCACCACCGCGGCCAGGATCCACAGCCCGCTCATCGGCAGCCCGAACAGCACGCACCCGAACACGGCGGTGACCAGGGTGCCGGGCAGGGTGAAGGAGGCGTACGCGGCGGCCGCGCCCAGCACCACCGAGGCGGGCGGCACCGGCAGCGTGGCGTAGTGGTCGAGTCCGCCGCCGGCCCGCAGCTGCCCGAAGTACTGCGCGAGCAGGTTCAGCGCGACGAAGGCGACGACGAGCACCGAGGACCCGGCGACCACGGCCCGGGCCTCCGAGCCGCCGTCCACCACGCCCCGCATCAGGATCATGATCCCGACGGACTGGAAGGTGGCGACGAACAGCAGCGGGATGCGTGCCACCCGGGCGCGGGAGAGCTGCGCCCGGTACACGGCGGCCATCGCGGGGAAGAGCCGTGCGCGGGGGGCCAGCGGTGCGGTGGCGCAGGTGTCCGGCCCGTCGGCCGGCCCGGTGGCCGACTCGGGTGCGGAGCCCGGTGCGGGGGCCGGATCGGGGACCGGCCCGGTGGCCGGGGTCCCGTCCGTCACGACCGTGCCCGTGGAGCGGTCGCTCACGACTTCACCAGCCCTTTCGTCTTGCCGCCGAGGGCCAGGTACACGTCCTCCAGGCTCGGGGTGGCCAGCGTGAAGTCGTCGAGGGCGGCGAAGGCGGGGCCTCCGGTGACCGCAGCCACCGCGGCCCTCGCCTCGTCCGGCGCGAGCCGCAGTACCCAGCGGCGTCCCGACTCGACGGCGTCCGTGCGCAGCCGCGCGACCTCGGGCACCTCCAGCGGAGCGCCCTCGCGCCACACCAGCTCCAGACGGACCTCGCCCGAGACCTCGGCCTTGAGCCCGGCCGGGGTGTCGCAGGCGATGACCTTGCCCTGGTCGACGACCGCGACCCGGTCGAGGACGGTCTCGGCCTCGATGACGTTGTGCGTGACGAGCAGGACCGTGGCCCCGTGCTGGGCGCGCCGCCGGTCCACGGCGCTCCACACCGCCCGGCGGGCCACCGGGTCCATGCCCGTGGTGGGTTCGTCCAGGACCAGCACCGGCCGCTCGCCCACCAGGGCCGCGGCGAAGCAGGCCAGGCGCCGCTGTCCGCCCGAGAGCTTCTTCAGGGGCCGTCCGGCGATCTGGGTCAGCCCCAGTTCCTCCAGGACGTCGTCCCGCGCGGCCCGGGCCTCGCGCACGCCCAGTCCGCGCAGCCGTCCGGTGGTCTCGGCGGCCAGGGACACGGTGAGCTCGTCCAGGGCGGTGGACTCCTGCCCCAGGTAGGCGAGCAGCCGGGAGGCCCGCTCGGGGTGGCGCACGAGGTCGTGGCCGAGGAGGGTCACGCTGCCGGAGTCGGGCCGCATCAGCCCGGTCAGCTGGCGGACCAGGGTGGACTTGCCGGCGCCGTTGGGGCCGAGCAGGCCGAAGACCTCGCCGCGCCGGACGTCGAGGGAGATCCCGTCGTTGGCACGGGTCTCGGGCAGGGCCGGGGCCCCGCGCCGACCGCGTACCGCGGGATAGGTCTTGACCAGGTCACGCACTGCGCAGACGACGTCGGAGGCCGCTCCCGCGGCTGCTGCCGAGGCCGCCGCCGTGGGATGTCCCGCGTGTGCTGTGCCCGTACTCACGAGGGAGCAGCCTACGGGGTTCCCGGCCCTACTCGGCCGCCGGGGTCGCCGGGGCGACGGGCGCGGCGGGGGCCGCGCTCGGGACCGCGGCCACGTGTTCGGCGGCCGCCCGGACGTCGATCTCGCGCCAGAACCCGGCCCGGATGGCGTACCGGTCGTGCTCGTCGATCTGGTCGTCCTTGTGCGCGAGCAGCCCGAACCGGGCGGCGTAGCGCAGCAGCTCGCCGTCGATCCGGTGCGGGATCCGCGGGTACATCGTGGCCAGCTTCTGCAGGTGCACGGTCTCCGGGAGCCGTTCCATCCAGCGCCGGGCGAACACCTGTCCCACCTCGAAGGGGTCCCCGCCGACGGTGGTGATGTCCTCCTCCCGGTCGGCCCAGCGCTGCTCGGCGCTGGTGAGCTGGGCGAGAGTGGGCAGGGAGGCGGTCTCGGCGGGTTCGCCCAGCGGCCCGGCCCGGTCGATCCAGCCCTTGTCGGAGGACCAGCGCAGGGCGCTGCCGGCCGGGGGCTGGGCGGCGCTCTGCCCGGCGGGCGGGCCCTGCTGCTGTCCGGGTGCGCGCAGGGACCCGGCGAGGTCCTTGGGCGTGGGCACGGTCTTGGCCGCGGATCCGGCGGGCGCGGGCAGGGCGGGGCCGGAGCCCGTGTCGCCGGAGGCGCTGCCGTTGCGGGCGGCCTCGGCGAGCGCGGCCTCGGGCAGCGGGGCGGAGAGGATCGCGGCGATGTCGGGGCGCGGGGCGGGCGGCGGGGCGCAGAGTCCGGTGAGGTCCTTGGCGCGGACGGCCCGGGTGATCCAGGCGCGGTCGAGGACGCGTCGTTCGTCGGCCTCGGCGACGAGGTCCTCGGACTGGTTGTAGTCCCCGTCGGCGGCCTGGACGGCCCACAGGTGGACGGCGACGCCGTGTTCCTTGGCGGACATCAGGCCGGGCAGCAGGTCCCCGTCGCCGGTCACCAGGACCACGTCGGAGCAGGCCCGGTTGCGGGCGAGCTCGGTGAGCTCGGCGTGCATGGCGGCGTCGACGCCCTTCTGCGCCCAGCGGCCGTCGCTGCGGGTCAGGGCGCCCAGGCGGACGGTGACGCGGGGCATGACGCGCAGCCGCCGGTGCTCGGGCTGCGGCACCCTGTCGGGTGCGCCGTCGAACCAGTAGATGCGCAGCAGGGGCTGCTCGGTGTCGGCCTCGGCCCGCTCGCGCAGGCCCTGGATGAGGGCGGCATGGTCGACGGTGATGCGGGAGCGCGAGGGCTCCCCTGCGAGAAGGCTCGCGGCGGCGCCCAGCAGATAGCCGGCGTCCACCAGGACGACGCAGCGGTCCACGCGTTCCACCCTCTTCCCTGGGGGTCCCTGTTCGGCGAGTGCCCCGAGTCTGCCCGACCGCAAGGGCGTTGACGGCCGGAACTCGATCATCGGCGTGGCGTATCTCCCAGGAGGGCCGGGACGGGCCGTCAGCTACGCGCAGTAATGATCCAAAATGCGCGCTTTGGGGCGCTGTGTGAGTGTGAAGGCGGTCCTGGACCCTAGACGCAACGGAGGCTCCACCATGGCCAAGAACAAGAACCAGAAGCAGCCGTCGAAGCAGCAGTCCCGCCCGGCCGGACAGGATCCGTCGAAGAGCTCGCAGGAGACCTCCTCGGAGTCCCTGTCGCCTTCGCCGAGTCCGCTGGACATGGCCCACAAGACGAAGCAGAAGAAGTTCGGCCACAACTGACGCCCTCGCGTCCGGCCGACACGTACGGAAGGGCCTGCCCGGCTGCCGGGCAGGCCCTTCCGTACGTCCGTACGCGCATGCCCGCGGGGGCGGGCGTGCGGGCGGGTGCTACCCGGCCAGGCAGGACGGGCCGAGCAGCACCTTCAGGTCGCCGAAGAGCGCCGGGTCGGGCTGTACGCGGTGCCGGTCCAGGCGCAGCACGGTGGTGGTCCGCGGGCCCTGGAGCTTGATCCGCACCTCGGTGTTGCCCTTGTGGTGGCGCAGGATCTCCCCCAGCCGGGTCACCATCGGCGGGGTGACCTTGACGGTGGGGATGGTGAGGACGACGGGTGCGTTGGTGCCGGCGGAGGAGAGGTCGGGGACCATCATCTCCATGGCGACCAGCCGGGGCACGTCCTCGCGCTTGTCGAGGCGGCCCTTGACGAAGACGACGGTGTCCTCGACCAGCTGGGTGGAGACGAGCTGGTAGGTCGCGGGGAAGAACATGCATTCGATGGAGCCGGCCAGGTCCTCCACGGTGGCGATGGCCCAGGCGTTGCCCTGCTTGGTCATCTTGCGCTGGAGGCCCGAGATGATGCCGCCGATGGTGACGACGGCTCCGTCGGAGTGCTCGCCGCCGGTGAGCTGGGAGATCCCGGCGTCCGTCTTGTCGGACAGCACGTGCTCCAGGCCGAAGAGCGGGTGGTCGGAGACGTAGAGGCCGAGCATCTCGCGCTCCTGGGCGAGCAGGTAGGACTTCTCCCACTCCACGTCGGAGAACTCCACGTCGAGCCCGAAGCCGGGCTCGTCGCTCGCGCCCTCGTCGCCCATGCCGCCGAAGAGGTCGAACTGACCCTCGGCCTCCTTGCGCTTCACTGCGACCACGTTGTCGATCATCGGCTCGTGGTGGGCGACCAGACCCTTGCGGGTGTGGCCCATCTCGTCGAAGGCGCCGGCTTTGATCAGGGACTCGACGGTGCGCTTGTTGCAGACGACGGCCTCGACCTTGTCCAGGAAGTCGGGGAAGGTGGAGTACTTCCCCTTCGCCTTCCTGGTCTTGATGATCGACTCGACGACGTTGCTGCCGACGTTGCGCACGGCGGTGAGGCCGAAGAGGATCACGTCGTCGCCCTGGGCGGCGAAGTTCGGCTCCGACTCGTTCACGTTCGGCGGCAGGACCTTGATCCCCATGCGCCGGCACTCGTTCAGGTAGATCGCGGACTTGTCCTTGTCGTCCTTGACCGAGGTGAGGAGTCCCGCCATGTACTCGGCGGGGAAGTTCGCCTTGAGGTAGGCGGTCCAGTAGGAGACCAGTCCGTACGCGGCCGAGTGGGCCTTGTTGAAGGCGTAGCCGGCGAAGGGGACCAGCACGTCCCACAGGGCCTTGATCGCCTGGTCGCTGAAGCCCTTCTTCTTGGCGCCCTCCTCGAAGATGACGAAGTTCTTCGCCAGCTCCTCGGGCTTCTTCTTGCCCATCACGCGGCGCAGGATGTCGGCCTCGCCGAGCGAGTACCCGGCGATGATCTGGGCGGCCTTCTGCACCTGCTCCTGGTAGACGATCAGGCCGTAGGTGACCGCGAGCACCTCTTCGAGGGGCCCCTCCAGCTCCGGGTGGATCGGGGTGATCTCCTGCTGCTTGTTCTTGCGCAGGGCGTAGTTCGTGTGCGAGTTCATGCCCATCGGGCCCGGCCGGTACAGGGCCGAGACGGCGGAGATGTCCTCGAAGTTGTCGGGCTTCATCAGGCGCAGCAGGGAGCGCATGGGGCCGCCGTCGAACTGGAAGACGCCGAGGGTGTCACCGCGGCCGAGCAGTTCGAAGGTCTTGGGGTCGTCGAGCGGGAGGGCCAGGAGATCGATGTCGATCCCCTTGTTGGCCTTCACCATCTTGACGGCGTCGTCCATGATCGTGAGGTTGCGCAGGCCGAGGAAGTCCATCTTCAGCAGGCCGAGCGACTCGCAGCTCGGGTAGTCCCACTGGGTGATGGTCACCTGGTCCGTGTGGCGCACCCAGACCGGTACGTGGTCGGTGATCGTCTCGCTGGACATGATCACGCCGGCCGCGTGCACGCCCATCTGGCGCACCAGGCCCTCCACACCGCGGGCGGTGTCGATGACCTTCTTCACGTCCGGCTCGTTCTCGTACATCCCCCGGATCTCGCCGGCCTCGCCGTAGCGCGGGTGCGCGGGGTCGAGGATGCCGGAGAGCGGGATGCCCTTGCCGAGCACGTCGGCGGGCATGGCCTTGGTGAGGCGGTCGCCCATCGCGTAGGGGTAGCCCAGGACGCGCGCCGAGTCCTTGATCGCGTTCTTGGCCTTGATGGTGCCGTAGGTGCCGATCATGGCCACCTTGTCCTGGCCGTACTTCTCGGTCACGTACCGGATCACCTCGACGCGCCTGCGCTCGTCGAAGTCGATGTCGACATCGGGCATGGAGACGCGCTCGGGGTTCAGGAAGCGCTCGAAGATCAGGCCGTGGGTGATCGGGTCGAGGTCGGTGATGCCCATGGCGTACGCGACGATCGAGCCGGCCGCGGAGCCTCGGCCGGGGCCCACCGCGATGCCCTGGTTCTTGGCCCACATGATGAAGTCGGCGACCACGAGGAAGTAGCCGGGGAAGCCCATCGAGATGATCGTGTCCATCTCGTACTCGGCCTGCTTCATCCGGTCGTCCGGGATGCCTCCCGGGTAGCGGCGGTGCATGCCGCGCATGGTCTCCTCGCGGAACCAGCTGACCTCGGTGTGGCCGTCCGGGATGTCGAACTTCGGCATCAGGTTCCGGAACTTGAACATGCCCTCGGTGTCGATCTGGTCCGCGACCAGCTTCGTGTTGGCGCAGCCCTCCTGCCAGGCGTCCGAGGAGTCGATGGCGTACATCTCGTCCGTGGACTTCAGGTAGTAGCCGGTGCCGTCGAAGCGGAAGCGGTCCGGGTCCGAGAGGTTCTTGCCGGTCTGGATGCAGAGCAGGGCGTCGTGGGCGCCGGCCTCGCTGGCGTAGGTGTAGTGCGAGTCGTTCGTGACCAGCGGCGGGATGCCGAGCTTCTTGCCGATCTCCAGAAGCCCGTCGCGGACCCGGCGCTCGATCTCGATGCCGTGGTCCATCAGCTCCAGGAAGTAGCGGTCCTTGCCGAAGATGTCCTGGTACTCGGAGGCCGACTTCAGGGCCTCGTCGAACTGGCCGAGGCGCAGCCTGGTCTGGAGCTCTCCGGAGGGGCAGCCGGTGGAGGCGATGAGCCCCTCGGACCACTTGGAGATCGTCTCCTTGTCCATGCGGGGCCACTTCGTGAGCCAGCCCTCGGCGTAGGCGTCGGAGGACAGCCGGAAGAGGTTGTGCAGGCCGGTGGCGTTCGACGCCCAGATCGTCTTGTGGGTGTAACCACCGGAACCGGAGACGTCGTCCCGCTTCTGGTGGGGCTGGCCCCACTGGATGCGCCGCTTGTTGCGCCGGGACTCGGGGGCGACGTACGCCTCGATGCCGATGATCGGCGTGATCCCCGACTTCTGGGCGGTGTGGAAGAAGTCGTAGGCCCCGTGGAGGTTGCCGTGGTCGGACATGGCGATGTGCGTCATGCCCATCTCGTTGCACGCGTTGAACATGTCCTTCAGCCGCGCGGCACCGTCCAGCAGCGAGTACTGGGTGTGGACGTGCAGGTGCGTGAACGGCGGCTTGGTCACGGTGGGAGTCCTCCGGGGGGAGAGAGCGGCGGCAGCTCTGAATCCTACGTCTCCGGGGTGACACATCCGGGGCACCGACCGGTACCTTCATCCGTTGCAGAACCAGATGGGAACGGACACCGGTCCGAGCCCTGCTTGATCAGAACGCGATCGGCAAGCGATCCACCCCGCACCACCAGGAGGCACCGGCCATGGCGGTTCCCGACACCACCGACGAACAGCGCGCCGAGCAGATACTCGATGTCTTCGACACCGCGTTCGGCGAGCTCCTCGCCGCCGACCCCGCCGCCTTCCAGGTCAAATTCCGCAAGATGGCCGCCTCGGCCTTCGCGTTCTACCGCGGCACGGCCTGCCTCTTCTACGCCGACCTGGAGCACGACCGGCACGGCGGCCCGTACCTGGACGAACGGACGGGCCGGGTGTGGATCCACGGCGACCTGCACGCCGAGAACTTCGGCACGTACATGGACGCCAACGGCCGGCTGGTCTTCAACGTCAACGACTTCGACGAGGCCTACGTCGGCCCGTTCACCTGGGACCTCAAGCGGTTCGCCGCCTCCGTCGCCCTGATCGGCTACACCAAGGCGCTCAGCGACGAGCAGATCAGCGAGCTGGTGCGGATCTACGCCGGCGCCTACCGGGAACGGATCCACCGCCTGGCCACCGGCGCCAAGCATGACGAGGTGCCCTCCTTCACCCTGGACACCGCCGAGGGACCGCTGCTGTCGGCCCTGCGCTCGGCCCGGTCCCGCACCCGCTTCTCGCTGCTGGACTCGATGACGGAGATCCGGGAGTACGAGCGCCGCTTCTCCCCGGGCGGCGGCACCCTGGAGCTGGACGCCGCCACCCGGTACAAGGTGCTGGCCGCCTTCGACGGGTACCTGGAGACCCTCCCCGACGAATCGCTGGTCCGCCCGGACTCCTACCGGGTCAAGGACGTGGTGGGCCGCCGCGGCATCGGCATCGGCTCGGCGGGCCTGCCCTCCTACAACATCCTGCTGGAGGGGCACAGCGATGCCCTGGAGAACGACGTCGTGATCTACCTCAAGCAGGCCCAGACCCCGGCGGTGTCCCGGCACATCACCGACCGGGCGGTGCGGGACTACTTCCAGCACGAGGGGCACCGCACGGTGATCTCCCAGCGCGCCCTGCAGGCCCATGCCGACCCGTGGCTGGGCTGGACGGAGCTGGACGGCTCGGGGCAGCTGGTGGCGGAGGTCTCCCCGTACGCGGTGGACCTGGACTGGTCGGACCTGGACGACCCGGAGGAGATCGCCGCCGTGGTCGCCGACCTGGGCCGGGCCACGGCGACCATGCACGGGGCGGCCGACGCGGACGAGAGCGGGCAGACCCTGGTGCCCTTCTCCACCGAGCGGGCCATCGACGCGGCCATCGCGGCCGACGAGGAGGGCTTCGCCGAGCTGCTGGTGGACTTCGCCCACGCGTACGGGGCCCGGGCGCGCGCCGACCACCAGATCTTCGTGGACCTGTTCCGCAACGGCAGGATCATGCCGTAGGTCACACGGTCCGGGACCGAGGTCCCGGTTTCACAGGGACCCGTGGCACACTCGCGGCGATGGACATATCAGGGGCAGGGCTTCGGGGGCTGCGGGCCGCGCTGTTCAGCGCGCTCGTCGTGCTGCTCTCGGCGGGCTCGCACGTCCTGATGTCGCGGGTGCCGCTCCCGGCGACCCTGGTGGCCGGGGCCTTCGTGGCCGTGTTCGTCACCGCCTACGCACTGGCGGGCCGCGAGCGCGGCCTCGGCCCCATCGCCGGGCTGCTCGTGCCGCTGGAGCTGGCCGCCGACACCGTCTTCACCGCCGGACAGCACGTCTGCTACGGCCCCGCGGGCGGCCCGGTCTCCGGTCCGCTGCGCGCGCTGGGCCTGGAGGAGCTGTGCGGGGGCACGCCGGTGGGCGGGCCCCTGGCCGAGGTGGGCGGCCCGGCCGCCGATCCGGTGGCGCTGCTGGCCGCGCCCGGCCCGTGGGCGCCCTGGCTGCTGCTCGGCGCGCACGTCACCGTCGGGCTGCTGGCCTCCGCCTGGCTCGGGTACGGCGAGCGGGCCCTGGGCCAGCTGCTGCGCGCCGTGGCCGCCTGCGCGTTCCGGCCGCTGCTGCTCGCGGCGGCCCAGGTGGCGGTGGCCGCCGGGCCGGTGCGCCGGGTGCTGCGGCCCCTCCTCGCGGGCACGGTGGCCCGTACGCGTTTTCCCGCCCATTCCGTGGGACGGCGGGGACCTCCCGTGTGCGGCGCGCTCAGCGGCGCCTGACGCACGTACGGCAGTCCCCCCCCCTTTTCTTTCTGCATGTCACTGACATGCCACACCCACGGAGATCACGATGAGTGCACGCAACAGCCAGGCGAACAAGGCGGCGGCCCGCGAGCGGCTGCGCGCCGAGCGCGAGAAGCAGGCCAAGCGGGACCGCACCCGCCGCCAGGTGATCGTGGCCGGCGCGGTCGCCGCCGTCCTCGCCCTGGCGGGCGGCGTCGGCTACCTGGTCGTGCAGGCCAACGAGCCCGGCTACTGGGAGAAGGCCGCCGACGCCGCCCTGGTCAAGCCCAAGAACACCGAGGGCGAGGACGGCACCACCGTCGTCCTCGGCAAGGCCGAGGCGAAGAAGACCCTGGAGCTGTACGAGGACTCGCGCTGCCCGGCCTGCGCGGACTTCGAGCAGAAGTCCGGCGAGCAGATCCGCAAGGACGTGGACGCGGGCAAGTACAAGCTCCAGTACGTCGGCGCGACCTTCATCGACAACGCGGTCAAGGGCGAGGGCTCGAAGAACGCCCTGAGCGCGCTGGGCGCGGCGCTGAACGTCAGCCCGGAGGCCTTCCTCGACTTCAAGGCGGCGCTGTACTCGAAGGAGCTGCACCCCGAGGAGACGGTCGACAGCTTCGCCAAGGACGACTACCTCCTGAAGGTCGCGGACACCGTCCCGACGCTCAAGGGGAACGCCGAGTTCAAGAAGGCCGTCGAGGACGGTACGTACGACCGGTGGGCGCTGGAGATGTCGAAGGCCTTCAACAAGTCGGGCGTGACCGGTACCCCGACGCTGAAGATGGACGGCAAGAAGATCGAGACCCCGGACTCCCCGGAGGCCCTCACGGCGGCGATCGACAAGGCCCTCCAGGGCTGATCCCCGGCCAATCCGGGAACGGCTTTCCGGACAAGTGACCGCCAACGGGCGGGCGGACTCCAAGAGTTCGCCCGCCCGTTGCGTTCCCGGGTCTGTCCTCTGAGGTGTACCCGTCAGTAATATGATCGTCCGTGACCAGTCATCTCACCTCTTCGGCGACCCCGGCGACGCCCCGCCGCCGGACCGTCGTCCTCGCCGCTGCGGCCACCGCCGCACTGGCCCCCCTCACCTCGCTCGGCGCCACCGCCGCCCACGCGGCGGGGGCCGCCCCCGCCTTCCTGCACGGCGTCGCCTCCGGCGACCCGCTGCCCGACGGCATCCTGCTGTGGACCAGGGTCACCCCGGTCCCCGAGGCCGTACCCGGTTCGGGCGCGGGCCCCGACACCCAGGTGACCTGGGAGGTGGCCGGGGACAAGGCCTTCTCCCAGGTCGTCGCCCGGGGCTCCGTCACCGCGAGCGCCGCCACCGACCACACGGTCAAGGTGGACGTGCGCGGTCTGCGGCCGCAGACCCCGTACTGGTACCGCTTCACGGCGGGCGCCGCCGTCTCCCCGGCCGGGCGCACCCGGACCACCGCGGACCACGGAACGACCACGGCCGGGGTCCGCTTCGGCGTGGTCTCCTGCGCCAACTGGGAGTCCGGCTGGTTCTCCGCCTACCGGCACCTGGCCGCCCGTGCGGACCTGGACGCGGTCCTGCACCTGGGCGACTACATCTACGAGTACCCCTCGGGCGCGTACCCGGAGGCCAAGTACGTCGTGCGCCCGCACGAGCCGAGACACGAGATCGTCTCGCTCGCCGACTACCGCACCCGGCACGGCCGGTACAAGACGGACGCAGACCTCCAGGCGCTGCACGCCGCGCACCCGGTCGTGGCCATCTGGGACGACCACGAGTTCGCCGATGACTCCTGGGCGGGCGGGGCCGGCAACCACACCCCCGGCGCCGAGGGCGAGTGGGCGGCCCGGGCGGCCGCCGCCAAGCAGGCCTACTTCGAGTGGATGCCCGTACGCGCCTCGACCGCCGGCACGGTCTACCGGCGGCTGCGCTTCGGCACGCTCGCGGACCTGCACCTGCTCGACCTGCGCTCCTTCCGTTCCCAGCAGGTCAAGGTGGGCAGCGGCGCGGTGGACGACCCGGAGCGCACCCTCACCGGGCGGGCCCAGCTGGACTGGCTCAAGGCGGGGCTCGCGGGCTCGGACGCGACCTGGAAGCTGGTCGGCACCTCGGTGATGATCTCGCCGGTGGCCTTCGGCTCCCTGCCCGCGCACCTGCTGGGGCCGCTGACCAAGCTGCTGGGCCTGCCGGAGGGCGGACTCGCGGTCAACGTGGACCAGTGGGACGGCTACACGGACGACCGCAAGGAACTCCTGGGCCACTTGAAGGACCGCAACGTCAAGAACACGGTGTTCCTGACCGGGGACATCCACATGGCCTGGGCCAACGAGGTCCCGGTGCACAAGGCGACGTACCCGGCGTCGGGTGCGGCGGCGACCGAGTTCGTGGTCACCTCGGTGACCTCCGACAACCTCGACGACATCCTGCACGTCCCGGCGGACACCGCCTCGCTGGTCGCCGAGTCGGCCGTCAAGGCCGCCAACTGGCACGTGAAGTGGCTGGACATGGACGCGCACGGCTACGGGGTGCTGGACGTGACGGCCGAGCGCTCGCAGATGGACTACTACGTGGTGTCCGACAAGCGGCGGCAGGACGCCACCTCCGCGTGGGCCCGCTCCTACCGGACCCTGAACGGGACCCAGAAGGTGGAACGGGCCGACCGGCCGGTTTACTGACAGACCGTCAATTTTACGGCACGGAGGGGCCCCTGGTGCAGACCAGGGGCCCCTTCCGCATCAGAAGCAACAAATCTTTAACGTCAGACTCTTGACCTGTACGTGTCATGAACCCATAAGCTTCGCGCCATCCGAAGTGATCTTCGGCCTGAAAGCCCCCACCGAGACCCCACCTCGAGGAGCACACGTGCGCGCCGTCGCCCGCATATCCCCCCTTCTCCGCCGCCGCCTGATGGGCACCGCGGTCCTGGCCGGGACCCTGGCCTTCACCCCGCTCGCCGCCCCCACCACGCTCGCCGCCGCCAAGACCCCCGCCGAGGTGTGCGCCGAGGACTCCGCCGCCGGCGCCGCCGCGAACGCCCGCGTGGCCCGTCCGGAGAACCAGCACGCGGCCGAGCCGAACGAGGTCACCGACTCCCAGGCCCAGGCCATGGACGCCGACCTCAAGTCCAAGCTGGACAAGGCCCTCAAGAACCAGCCGCAGCGCAGCCAGGGCGCGGCCGCGGCCGTCGTGAACATCCCCGTGTACTTCCACGTCGTGCACTCGGGCACCACCGGCAAGCTCTCGGCCACGGACGTCAACAACCAGCTGTCGGTCCTCAACGCGGCCTACGGCGGCCAGGGCACCGGCAACACCAACACGAACTTCCAGTTCAGCCTGGCGTCCACCGACTACACGGACAACGCCTCCTGGTACAACCTGGCCTCCGGCTCCCAGGCCGAGAAGGACATGAAGAACACCCTGCGCAAGGGCGGGCCGGGCGCGCTGAACTTCTACACCGCCAAGCTCTCCGGCGGCCTCCTCGGCTGGGCCACCTTCCCGACCTCCTACGCCTCGGCCCCCAAGATGGACGGCGTGGTCGTCCTGGACAGCTCGCTGCCGGGCGGCTCCGCGGCCAACTACAACGAGGGCGACACCGCGACCCACGAGGTCGGCCACTGGCTGGGGCTCTACCACACCTTCCAGGGCGGCTGTAACGGGAACGGCGACTACGTCTCCGACACCCCGGCCGAGAAGAGCGCCGCGTACGAGTGCCCGACCGGTCGCGACAGCTGCGCCAGCAAGCCGGGCGTGGACCCGATCCGCAACTTCATGGACTACACGTACGACTCCTGCATGTACCAGTTCACCGCCGGCCAGGTGACCCGGATGCAGAACAGCTGGACCGCCTACCGCGCGGGCTGACCCCTCCCCGGGCCGGCCCCGGCCGTACACGGGACCGGCCTTCCGCGGCCACCGGACCACCGGACCGCGGAGGGCCGGTCCCGGCGTCTTCCGCCGGCAGCCGCTTCGGCCGGGCCCGGGATCACAGGCTGTCGAGGAACCCGATCGCGACCTTCCAGGCCTGCTCCGCGGCCTCGGCGTCGTAGTCCTCCAGCCCCGGGTCGGTGAACAGGTGCCCGGCGCCCGGGTAGTTGTGCACCTCCACGTCGGCCCCGGCCCGCTGCATCCTCAGGTACCAGGCGGTCAGCCAGTCGTGCGGCTCGAAGGGGTCCGGGTCGGCGATGTGCAGCTGCACCGGCAGCTCGTCGACCGCGACGCCCTCGTCCAGGTCCGCGGTCCCGTGCAGGAGCAGCAGCCCGCGCGCCTTCTCGTCGGCCAGCGCCAGGTGCTGGGCCACGGACCCGCCGAAGGAGAAGCCCGCGTAGACCAGACCCTGGTCGGAGTGGGGGGCCGAGGCCAGCACCGCGCGCTTGAGCAGCTCGTCACGGCCGATCTCGTCCCGCAGTGCCATGCCCTCCTCGACGGTGTCGAAGGTGCGCCCCTCGAAGAGGTCCGGCACCTGGACCTGGTGCCCGGCCGCGCGCAGCCGGTCGGCCGCCGCGTGCACCGCGGGCCGCAGCCCGTACGTCGAGTGGAAAAGCATGATGTTCATGACTCCATCGTGCCAGTTTCCGAGGGCGCCTTCCGGTTACGTTCACGTCATGGAGATGGAGCCCGTCCTACGCCCCCTGATCGTCATCGGCGGCTCGCTGCTGATCACCCTCGTCGCCGGGTGGCTGCTCGACCTGCTGCTGCGCCGGATCGACACCCGGCACCCGGAGACCCCCCTGTGGGGCCTGCTGAGGCGCTGCCGGGTGCCCTTCCAGCTGCTGCTGTGCACCGGCCTGCTCAGAGGGTCCTACCGGCAGGCGGGCATCCTCCCCGACTACGCGTTCTTCATCGGCCGCACCCTGACCCTGGTGACGATCGCCACCGCGGCCTGGCTGGCCATCCGCATCGCGACGGCCGTGGTCGACGCCTCGTACGCCCGCTACGCCTCCGTGGCCCAGGACCACGCCCGGGTCCGCCGGGTCCGCACCCAGGTCACGCTGATCCAGCGGGTGGTCACGGCGGTGGTCGTCGTGGTGGCGGTCGCCGCGATGCTGCTGACCTTCCCGCCGATGAAGACCTTCGGCGCCTCGATGCTGGCCTCCGCGGGCGTCCTCGGCATCGTGGCGGGCATCGCCGCCCAGTCCTCGCTGGGCAATCTCTTCGCCGGCCTCCAGATCGCCTTCGGCGACACCGTGCGCATCGGCGACACGGTGGTGGTCGACAAGGAGTGGGGCACGGTCGAGGAGATCACCCTGACCTTCCTGACCGTCCGCACCTGGGACGAACGCCGCATCACCATGCCCGTCTCGTACTTCACGAGCAAGCCCTACGAGAACTGGTCGCGCGGCGGCGCGCAGATGACCGGCACCGTCTTCTGGCACCTGGACCACAGCGCACCGGTCGCCCTGATGCGGGAGCACCTCCAGGACCTGCTGAAGGAGATCCCCGAATGGGACGGCCGCGGCGCCGGCCTGGCGGTGACCGACACCACCCCCAACACCGTCCAGATCCGCGCGGTGGTCACGGCGAAGGACGCGGACGACGTGTGGACGGTCCGCTGCGCGGTGCGCGAGCGCATGATCGCCTGGCTGGTGGAGCACCACCCGTACGCCCTGCCGCGGGTCACGACCGCCGAGGCCGCCCCGGGGCCGTCCGGCTCCGCCGCGCCCGGACCCGCGCCCGGGGCGGGCGCCGCCGCCGCCGAGTGAGCGCCCGGCCCCGTCGGCGGGCACCGGCGGCGGGCCCGGGCGGCGGAGCGGGTCAGCGGGGCGGGTCTGCGGGTCGGGTCAGCCGCCGAAGGACAGCCGGAAGAGCGCCCCGCCGCCCGGCGCGGCCTCCGCCACCAGCTCGGCGCCGTGCGCCCGTGCGATCTGCCGGGCCATGGCCAGGCCCAGTCCCGACCCCGGCAGCGCCCGCGCCGCTTCGGCCCGGTAGAAGCGGTCGAACACGTACGGCAGGTCCTGCGCGGCGATCCCCGGGCCATGGTCGCGGACCGTCACCTCGGGTCCCGGGCGTCCCCCGGCGGACGCCGTCAGCTCGACTTCCACCGGGAGTCCCGGCGGGCTGAACTTCGCCGCGTTGTCCAGCAGGTTGCCCAGCAGCCTGCTCAGCCGGGCCGGCACCCCCGGCACCACGGCGGTCGCGCCGCCGCCCTCCGGCAGGTGCACCCGCAGCTCGAACGGCACCCCGGGCCAGTGCGCCCGCGCCGCCCGCACCCCGTGCTCCACCAGGGCGTCCAGCCGGACCTGCTCCACGAGCGGCTGCGGCTCCTCGTCCCGGGCCAGCTCGATCAGGTCGTTCACCAGCCCCGTCACCTCCCGCAGCTGGCGCCCCAGCGCGCCGGACGCCCGCTCGCGCTGCGCCGGGGTCAGCCGGTCGGCCCGTGCGAGCAGCTCCGCATTGGTCCGCAGGGCCGTCAGCGGGGTCCGCAGTTCGTGGGAGGCGTCCGCGACCAGCCGCCGCTGGGCGGTGACGGAGGCCTCCAGTTCCTGGAGCATCGTGTTGAAGCTCCCGGCCAGCCGGGTGATCTCGTCCTCCCGGCCCGGCGGCGGGAGTTCGATGCGGTGCCGGGGGTCCCGGGTCGCGGCGATGCGCTCCGCGGTCGCGGTGAGCCGGGTGACGGGGGCCAGCCCGGTCCGCGAGACCCAGTAGCCGAGCACGGCGGCGAGGAGCACCCCGGCCGCCGCCGTCAGCGCGAGCCACCCGGCGGCCTCCTCGATGCCCTCCTCGACCCGGTCGGCCCGCAGGGCCACCTGGAGCGCCCGCCCGGGGGCGTAGTCGGTGGTGAGCATCCGCGTGGGGTGCCCCGCGAGCACGAAGTTCGTGTAGTACGGGGCCTTCTCGCCCCGGGCGACCAGCCGGGCGGCCGGGTCCACGGGCAGCAGGCCGGGCGTACGGGGATCGTCGGCCGGATCGGCCGGGACCACCTCCGCGCACGCCGGGGCGGCCAGGAAGCGGCACTCCCCGGCCAGCGTGCCGGGCCCCGCCGCCGGATCGCGCTGGGCGGCGAGCCGGGCGGACTGGGTCAGGCTGAGGTCGAGCTGGCGGTAGAGGGCGCCCCGTACGACGACGAAGGCCGCGGCGCACACCCCGAGCGCCACGAGGGCCACGGCGGCCGTGGCCGCCAGGGCCAGCCGGGTGCGCAGGGGTCGCCGCCTGCGCCAGGCGGCCCCGAGCCCCCGTCTGCCGCGCCCGGTCACGCGGTGTCCAGCCGGTAGCCGACCCCGTGCACGGTGTGGACCAGCCGCGGCTCTCCCGCCGCCTCCAGCTTGCGGCGCAGGTAGCCGATGTACACGGCCAGGGAGTTCGAGTCCGGCCCGAAGTCCCGCCCCCACACCAGTTCCAGGATCAGCTCGCGCGGCAGCACCTGGCCGGGGTGGCGCAGGAGCAGCTCCAGCAGCGCGGCCTCGGTCCGGCTGAACTCCAGCGGCCGGCCGCCGCGCCGCCCGGTGCGGGTGACGGGGTCCAGGACCAGGTCGGCGAAGGCCGGAGCGGCGGCGCCCGCGGGTTCGGGCGCGGCCCGCCGCAGCAGCGCCCGTACCCGCGCGACCAGCTCGTCCAGCGCGAACGGCTTGACGAGGTAGTCGTCGGCGCCCGCCTCCAGCCCGTCGACGCGTTCGCTGACCGAGCCGAGCGCCGTCAGGACGAGCACGGGCGTCCGGTCGCCGAGGGCGCGCAGCTGCCGGCACACCCCCAGCCCGTCGAGGACCGGCATCATCACGTCCAGGACGACGGCGTCCGGCTCCCAGGCCGCCACCTCGGACAGGGCGGCCAGCCCGTCCGCGGCGCCCCGCACCTCGTACCCCTCGACGGCGAGACCGTCCTCGACGGCGGCCCGCACCTCGGGCTCGTCGTCCACCACCAGAATCCGATGCCTGCTCAGGGAGCTCATGGCACAAAGCCTGCCAAAGCCGTCTGAGAGAACCTCTTAGAACCTTCTTAGGGCACACCGGGAGTGTGCGGCCATGACCACACGACACACATCCGGGACGCCGCTCTCCGTGGTGATCGGGGCGGGCGGCACCGGTGGCCACATCTATCCGGGACTCGCCCTCGCCGAGGCGCTGCGGGAGGCCGTCCCCGGCGCCGTGGTCTCGTTCATCGGGACCGAACGGGGCCTGGAGACCGAGCTGATACCCGGTGCGGGCTACCGCCTGCACACCGTCGACATGATCCCCTTCGACCCGGCGCTGGGCGCGAAGCGGTACCTGCTGCCCGCCGCGCTGCTGCGTTCGGCGCACCAGGCCCGTTCCGTGATCCGGGCCCAGGGCGCGCACGCCGTCGTCGGCATGGGCGGCTACCCGAGCGCGCCCGCCGTGCTCGGTGCCCGCCTCGCCGGGCTGCCCGCGGTGATCCACGAGTCCAACGCGGTGCCCGGCCGCGCGAACCAGTTCGCGGCCCGGCTCACCCCGCACGTCGCGGTGGCCTTCGACCGCAGCCGCGCCCATCTGACGGGCGGGGCGCGGGCGCTGACCACCGGGATGCCGATCTCGGCGGCCCTCGCCGGGCTCGCGGGCCTGCCCGGACCGGACCGGGCGGCGCTGCGCGCCGAGGCCCGGCGGGCGCTGCGGGTACCGCCCGGGCGGCGCCTGGTGGTGTTCAACGGCGGCAGCCTGGGCGCCCTGCGCCTGACCGGGGCGGCGGCCGCGCTGGCCGGGCTCTGGCAGGGCAGGGACGACGTACAGCTGCTGGTCAAGACGGGTCCGGCGGCGCTGGCGGACACCGAGCGGGAGCTCGCGGCCTCGGGCGGCGGGCGGATCGCGCGGGCCGTGCCGTACCTGGACCGGATGGACCTGGTCTACGCCGCCGCCGACCTGGTGGTGTGCCGGGCCGGCTCGGCGACGGTGGCGGAGCTCGCCGCGACCGGCGTCCCGGCGGTGCTCGTCCCGTACCCCCACGCCCCGGGGGACCACCAGACCCACAACGCCCGGGTGCTGTCCGACGCGGGCGCCGGCCTGCTGCTGCCGGACGCCGAGACCACCGCCGAACGACTCGCCTCGCTCGTCGGCCCGCTGCTGGCCGACCCGGCGCGGCTGGCGGCGATGGCGGGCGCCGCCGACCCCGGCCCGCACGCGCGGGCCGCCGAACTGCTGGCCGCGGAGGTCCTCCGCGTCGCCGGCCTCGTCCCCTCACCCCTTCTGGAGCGCATGTGAACACCTGGACCGACCGCACCGTCCTCGTCACCGGAGCCGAGGGCTTCATCGGCTCGACGCTGGTGGACCTGCTGGTGGCGCGCGGCGCCCGGGTGCGCGCCTTCGTGCACTACAAGCCGTACGCCGAGAAGGGCCACCTGGCGCGCTACCTGGCCGACCCGGACGGGCCGGTCGAGATGTGGGCGGGCGACGTCCGCGACGCGGGCCGGGTCAGCGACGCGGTGGCCGGCTGCGACACCGTCTTCCACCTGGCGGCGCTGATCGGGATCCCGTACAGCTACGCCTCGCCGGGTGCGTACGTGCAGACGAACGTGACCGGCACGCAGAACGTGGCGGAGGCCTGCCGCCGCCACGGTGTGCGCCGTCTGGTGCACACCTCCACCAGCGAGGTGTACGGGACGGCGCTGACGGCCCCGATCGCCGAGAGCCACCCCCTGCAGCCGCAGTCCCCGTACTCGGCGTCGAAGATCGGCGCGGACATGATGGCGCTCTCCTTCCACCACGCCTTCGAGCTGCCGGTGACGGTGGTGCGGCCGTTCAACACCTACGGGCCCCGCCAGTCGGCGCGCGCGGTCGTCCCCACGATCCTGGCGCAGCTGCACGCGGGCGCGGCGCAGATCCGCCTCGGCTCGGTGACGCCGACGCGGGACTTCACGTACGTGACGGACACGGCGGAGGGCTTCCTCGCGGTGGCGGAGTGCGACCGGGCCCTGGGCGAGGTGGTCAACCTCGGTACGGGCGAGGAGATTTCCGTCGGCGACCTGGCGAAGGCCCTGATCACGGCCTCGGGCCGGGACGCCGAGGTGGTCGTGGACCCGTCCCGGCTGCGTCCGGCGGGGAGCGAGGTGCAGCGGCTGCTGTCGGACAATTCCCGCGCCCGCGACTGGGCCGGCTGGCAGCCCCAGGTGTCCCTCACCGAGGGCCTGCGCCGCACCTCGGACTGGGTCGCGGGGAACCTCCACCTCTTCGCGCCGGACCGCTACGCGGTCTGAGCCCGGGCGGGAGCGCAGCCGTAGGGGCCGTGGGGACCGTCAGGTGCGTCGGGTGCGAGCGCGGCCAGGAGCGTTGCCGCGGACTCCTCGGCCAGGTCCTCCGCATACGGCGGCAGCGCGCGCCCGGACCGGAGGTGGCGGCGGACCACGGCCAGCGGCAGGTCGACGAGGGCCAGGGCGACGCGCTCCTGGTCCTCGGGCCCGTTCGCCCCGAGGACCGCGGCGAGGGAGCCCACCGCGCCGAGCACCCGGGCGTTGCCCCGGGCGTTGCCCCGGTCGGCGCGCTCCCGGGGCTCCTCGGACCGGTCGGCGCGGCCGTAGAGCAGGAGCGCGGCCTCGTGCGGGTGGGCCCTGCTCCATGCGATCACGTGCCGGGCAGCCGCCCCGGCGGCCGCCCCGGGCTCGGAGGGGGCCTCGACCAGGGCGAGGTACCCCTCCTGGAACGCCTCCACGGTGCGCAGCCACACCTCGGCGAGCAGCGCCGGCCGCCCCGCGAAGCGGTGGTACACCGAGCCGCTGGGCGCGCCGACGGCCTGGGCCACGAGTTCGCGGTCCTGCCCGTGGATGCGGACCGCACCCTGCTGCGGCGCACCTCGCGATGTCCACGAGCGGCCTGCCCCGTGTCACCTGGCCACTGGTCTGGCGCCCGCTGCACGACGCCTGCCTGGAGGACTCGCTGGACCGCGCCGAGCTCGCCCGTACGGGGCACCGTCGCCCGTCCGGCCCGCTGGTCCCCCTACGTCCGCTTCCTGCGGACCTGGCGGGCCGGGCGAGCTAGTCCGCCGGCCAGCTAGCTGCGCAGGCTGCGGACGTCGAGGTGGCGCAGCACCCGGTCGACGATCTCCGGGTCGGATCCTGCCTCGCTGCGGGCGGCGAGGATCTCGTGGCGGGCGGCCGACATCATCTCGCGCTGGATCCGCTGGATGTCCCGGATCCGTTCCACCCGCTGCGCGTACGCCTCCCGCCGCTCCTCGTCCACCATGTCGGGGCTGATCCGGGCCCCCACGTCGTACGCGCGCCGGTACAGCGTCTCCACCAGGTCCTCCGGCAGGTCCTCCACCTCCTCGATCTCCTTGAGCCGCCGCTTCGCCGCCTTCGCCGCGCGGATCGCCAGCTGCCGCTCGGTCTCCCGTTCCGCGTCCGAGTCGGCCTCCACCCCCAGCCGCCGGACGAGCCACGGCAGGGTCAGGCCCTGGAGCACCAGCGTCGCCATGATCACGGCGAAGGCGATGAAGACGATCTGGTCCCGGGCCGGGAAGGGCTCCCCGCTGTCGGTCCGGAAGGGAATGGCCAGCGCCAGCGCCACCGAGGCCACCCCCCGCATCCCGGCCCACCACATGACGACGCTCTCCCGCCAGCTCAGCGGGATCTCCTCGTCGTAGTCGCGCCGGTTGTGCAGCTTCTTGGCGAGCCAGCCGGCCGGCAGCAGCCACACCAGCCGTACGCCGACCACCACCGCGATCACGATCGCCGCCCACCCGGCCATCTCCCAGGCGCGCCCCTGGGCGGTGCCGAACACGTTGTGGAGCTCCAGCCCGATCAGCCCGAACGCCACGCCGGTGACGAGCACGTCGACGACTTCCCAGAAGGTGTGCCCGGCGAGCCGCCCCAGCACGTCGTCGGCGTCGTTCGCGTACTCGGCCAGGAAGAGCGCGGTCGTCAGCACGGCCAGCACCCCGGAGCCCTGGAGCTCCTCCGCCACCACGTACGACACGAACGGCACCAGCAGCGTCAGCCCGATCTGGAGCGTGGCGTCGCCGAGCCTGCCCATGAGCCGGTTGGCGGCCCAGCCGAGGGCCAGGCCCACGGCCAGCGCGACGACGGCGGACAGGACGAACTCCCCGAGCGCGTCGGGCCAGGAGAAGGTGCCGCTGACGGCGGCGGCGATCGCCACATGGTAGAGCACGATGGCGGTGACGTCGTTGAAGAGCCCCTCGCCCTCCAGGATCGACACCATGCGGCGGGGCAGCCCGAGCGAACCGGCGACGGCGGTGGCCGCGACCGGGTCGGGCGGGGCGACGAGAGCGCCGAGCGCGACGGCCGCGGCGATCGGCAGCCCGGGCACCACGGCGTGCGCGACGGCCGCGACGGCGGCGGTCGTGACGAACACCAGGGCCACGGCCAGCAGCAGGATGGGCCGGAAGTTGGCGGCGAACTGGCGCCAGGAGGTGCGCTGCACGGAGGCGTAGAGCAGCGGCGGCAGCACCAGCGGCAGGATGTACTCGGGCGGGATGTCGACATTGGGGACGGCCGGCACCAGCGCGAGGCCCACCCCGCCGAGGGTCATGAGCACCGGCGCGGGCAGCCCGAGCCGGTCCCCGAGCGGCACGGTCACCACGGCCCCGAGCAACAGCACGAACAGCAGAGCAAGCTGGTCCACTCCCCCACCCTGCCAGGCCGCTGCGCTCGCCCCGGCCGGTGAGCGGCCCGCACCTGCCGTGTCGGGCCCCGGCCCGGACCCCTGCGGCGCCCCGCGCCCGCGCCTCGAACGCCGCCGGGACCGCAAAGGCCCGGCCCAGCCACGCGATTGCGGCGCCGTCGGCGTGCGCGGCGCGAGGGTCCGGGGCGGAGCCCCGCGGTCACCCGGCCCCGCAGGCCTTCGCGGCGCGGGAATCCGGGGGCCGCCCCCCGGCAGACCGCAGGGCTACGGCAGGGCTACGGCAGGAGGCGTCGCATCGAGCGGTGGGGGATGCCCGCGTCCTGGAACTCCGGGCCGTACGCCACGTACCCGAGCCGCTCGTAGAAGCCCAGCGCGTGCGTCTGCGCGCCCAGGTCGACCGCGGCGAGGCCCAGCCGGGCCGCCTCCGCCTCGATCGCGCGGACCAGGGCCACGCCCACGCCCAGTCCGCGCGCGGACTGGGCGACGGCGAGACGGCCCAGCGAGCCGACGCCCTCGGACCCGGTCTTGGCCAGCGCGACGGCCCCGTGAAGCAGCCGTCCGGTGCCCAGCGGCTCCCCGTCCGGCCCCACGGCCAGGACGTGCACCGCGCCCGCGTCGTACGCGTCGTACTCGATCGACTCCGGCACGGACTGCTCGACCACGAACACCTCGGTCCGCACCGCGAAGCAGGCCTTCAGGTCCTCCTCGGAGGCGACGACCCGCACCTCGACCGGCGCGGCGGCCCGCGAGGTCACTCGCTCTCCGCCCGGATCACGTCCAGCGCGTGCTGCAGGTCCGCCGGGTAGGTGCTCTCGAACTCCACCCACTGCCCGTCGGACGGGTGCTCGAAGCCGAGCCGCACGGCGTGCAGCCACTGACGGGTCAGCCCGAGGCGCTTGGCGACCGTCGGGTCGGCGCCGTAGGTCAGGTCGCCGACGCAGGGGTGGCGGTGCGCGGCCATGTGCACGCGGATCTGGTGCGTACGCCCCGTCTCCAGCTTGATGTCCAGCAGCGAGGCGGCGCGGAAGGCCTCGATCAGGTCGTAGTGGGTGACGGAGGCCTTGCCGTCCTGCGTCACCGCCCACTTGTAGTCCGCGCTGGGGTGGCGGCCGATCGGCGCGTCGATCGTGCCGCTCATCGGGTCCGGGTGCCCCTGCACCAGCGCGTGGTAGCGCTTGTCCACGACCCGCTCGCGGAACTGGTTCTTCAGCGAGGTGTACGCCCGCTCCGACTTGGCCACGGCCATCAGGCCGGACGTGCCGACGTCGAGGCGGTGCACGATGCCCTGGCGCTCGGCCGCGCCGGAGGTCGAGATGCGGTACCCGGCCGCGGCGAGGCCACCGATGACGGTGGTGCCGGTCCAGCCGGGGCTCGGGTGGGCGGCGACGCCCACCGGCTTCATGATGACGACGATGTCGTCGTCGTCATGGACGATCTCCATGCCCGGGACGGGCTCGGCGACGACCTCTACCGGCCGCGGCGGCGCGGGCATCTCGACTTCGAGCCAGGCACCGCCGTGCACCCGCTCGGACTTCCCGACGACGCTGCCGTCGACCGCCACCTTCCCCGCGGCCGCGAGTTCGGCCGCCTTCGTCCGGGAAAATCCGAACATACGGGCGATGGCGGCGTCGACGCGCTCGCCCTCGAGGCCATCGGGAACGGGCAGGGTGCGGATCTCGGGAATCGTACTCACCCGTCGAGTATGCAGGACTCGACAGGACAGCGGCCCCGCGCTCAGTCCTTGTGGACGGTCCCGTCCGGGTCCAGACCCTTGAACGAGAGCAGCACGATCAGGATGCCGCCGCACACGATCGCGGAGTCGGCAAGGTTGAAGACGGCGAAGTGGGACGGCGCGATGAAGTCGACGACCGCGCCCCGGAACACGCCCGGCGAGCGGAAGATCCGGTCGGTCAGGTTGCCCAGCGCGCCGCCGAGCAGCAGGCCCAGCGCGATCGCCCAGGGCAGGCTGTAGAGCTTGCGGGCGAGCCGGACGATCACGACGATCACCGAGGCGGCGATGCAGGTGAAGATGATCGTGAAGGCCTCGCCGAAACCGAACGCGGCGCCCGGGTTGCGGACCGCCTCGAACCTCAGCAGGTCCCCGATGATCTCGATCGGCGGCTGGTGCTCCAGCTTCGCCACGACCAGCATCTTGCTGCCCAGGTCGAGCACGTACGCCAGCAGCGCCACGACGAGCAGCGCCACGATCCGCCGGTGCCCCTTGGGCTCGGCGGGCTCCGGCTGGGCGTCGTCCCCGACCTCCGGCGTACCGATGATGCGTTCCGCCTCTGCCACGTGAGTCCCTCGAACTAGCTCGAACCAGGTTGCCGACGACACAGACCTGCCAGGTTCCTGGACCCTGACGGACACGAGGGTACGTCAGGGCGCCCGTACACCGCCCGTCAGGAGCCGCACTGGGGTCCGGACCGTGCGCACGGCCGCCCGGCGGCCACCGACGGTGACCGCCGCAGCACCGCGGGTCCAGCGGCTACCGCGGCTCCAGTCGCTCTCGCGGCTCCCGCGGCTCTAGTGGCGCCGCTCCTGCTTCTGCTTGCAGTCCACGCACAGGGTGGCCCGCGGGAAGGCCTGCATCCTGGCCTTGCCGATGGGCTGGCCGCAGTTCTCGCACAGCCCGTACGTGCCCGCCTCCAGCCGTTCCAGGGCCCGCTCGGTCTGCTCCAGCATCGAGGTGGCGTTCGCGGCCAGGGCCAGCTCGGACTCCCGGGTGATGTTCTTGGTGCCCGTGTCGGCCTGGTCGTCGCCCGCGCCGTCCCCGGAGTCCCGCATCAGGCCCGAGATGGCCGCCTCCGAGGCGTCCAGTTCGTTGCGCAGCCGCAGGATCTCCGACTCCAGCTCCGTACGGGCCTGCGCGACCTCCGCCGGGGTCCAGGGGTCCTCCCCGGGCCGTACGGCGAGCTCGCCCGGCGCCGTGGCGGCCGTCGCGCGCGTCTTGGGCAGCCCGCTGGTGGCGGCCGTGGCCGCCTTCCTCGCCGTACCGGTGCTCTTCTTGGCAACCACTTTCCGGACTCCCGTCTTCTCCGCGGCCTCGGCCGCCCCCTCGGCTCCGGCCGCCTTGGCCGTGGCCTTCCGCTTGTCGACGGTGGTCGCCCTGCCGGCCACGGTCTTCTTCTCCACGGCCTTCTTCGCGACGGCCTTCTTCACGGTCCTCTTCGCCGCGGCCTTCTTCGCCACGGGTTCCCCGGCCGGCACTTCCCCGGAGGCAGCCGTCCTGGCAGTACTCCCGGCGGTCTTCTTCGCCACCATGGCCGCGGCCCCTTCACATACTGTGATCATTGCTCGCGAATCGTGCCGGAACGATAAGTCGGCACCGGCCCCGCGGCAACGGGGCACGCATCCATCGAGGTCAACCTGCATCCGTTGTGCCCATCCGGAGGCCCGGTAACCCGCCCCACCGGCCCCGCCCGGAGCCGTACCGGTGCGTCGGGCTGTTCGGGTCACTCCGGCGCCCGTCCCGCACCCCCGCCACGCCGGTGGAGCGGCCCCGCCACGGGCCCCCGTAAACCGGTCTGCCGGGGCGCCCCCCGGCCCGTACACTGGGCCCAGCGAGAGGCATGGATGGGGACGAGTAGCGTCGGACGCAGCCAGGAGCGACCCGGGGACGGTGAGAGCCCGGGGGCGAGCGCGATGTGAAGGATCACCCCGGAGCCGCCGGAAGAACGCCCCCAGGGCCAGTAGAACCGGCTTCGCACCCCAATGAGGGGGCCACCGGACCCGTCCGGAGGCCAAGGAGGGTGGTACCGCGGGAGCCGTCAGCGCTCTCGTCCCTCCGGTCGGAGAAGAAACCCGCCGGAGGAAGAGTCCAGCCTCATGACCACACCGCCGCAGTACCGCCCGGTACCCGCCCAGGTCGACCTGCCCGCCCTCGAACACGCCGTTCTCGACTTCTGGCGCGAGAGCAAGACCTTCGACAAGACCCTGCAGCAGTCCGAGGGCCGCCCCGAGTGGGTCTTCTACGAGGGCCCGCCGACCGCGAACGGCATGCCCGGCGCGCACCACATCGAGGCCCGCGTCTTCAAGGACGTCTTCCCCCGCTTCCGCACCATGCGCGGCTACCACGTGGCCCGCAAGGCCGGCTGGGACTGCCACGGCCTGCCCGTGGAGCTCGCCGTGGAGAAGGAGCTGGGCTTCAACGGCAAGCAGGACATCGAGGCGTACGGCATCGCCGAGTTCAACGCCAAGTGCCGCGAGTCCGTGACCCGCCACACCGACGCGTTCACCGAGCTCACCACCCGCATGGGCTACTGGGTGGACCTGGACGACGCGTACCGGACCATGGACCCCGAGTACGTCGAGTCCGTGTGGTGGTCCCTGAAGGAGATCTTCAACAAGGGGCTGCTCACCCAGGACCACCGGGTCGCCCCCTGGTGCCCGCGCTGCGGCACCGGTCTCTCCGACCACGAGCTGGCCCAGGGCTACGAGACGGTCGTCGACCCCTCGGTCTTCGTCCGCTTCCCGCTGACCTCCGGCCCGCTGGCCGGGCAGGCGGCCCTCCTCGTCTGGACGACGACCCCCTGGACCCTGGTGTCCAACACCGCGGTCGCCGCGCACCCCGAGGTGACGTACGTCGTCGCCACCAATGGCGAAGAGAAGCTGGTCGTCGCCCAGCCGCTGCTGGAGAAGGCCCTCGGCGAGGGCTGGGAGGCCACCGGCGAGTCCTTCACCGGCAAGGAGATGGAGCGCTGGACCTACCAGCGTCCCTTCGACCTCGTCGAGTTCCCCGAGCCCGCCCACTACGTCGTGAACGCCGAGTACGTCACGACCGAGGACGGCACCGGTCTGGTCCACCAGTCCCCCGCCTTCGGCGCCGACGACCTCGCCGTCTGCCGCGCGTACGGTCTGCCGGTCGTGAACCCGGTCCGCCCCGACGGAACCTTCGAGGAGGACGTCCCGCTCGTGGGCGGCGTCTTCTTCAAGAAGGCCGACGAGAAGCTGACCGCCGATCTCGACGCGCGCGGCCTGCTCTTCAAGCACATCGCCTACGAGCACAGCTACCCGCACTGCTGGCGCTGCCACACGGCCCTGCTCTACTACGCGCAGCCGTCCTGGTACATCCGCACCACCGCCGTCAAGGACGCGATGCTGCGGGAGAACGAGAAGACCAACTGGTTCCCGGACTCCGTCAAGCAGGGCCGCTTCGGCGACTGGCTGAACAACAACATCGACTGGGCGCTGTCCCGCAACCGCTACTGGGGCACCCCGCTGCCCATCTGGCGCTGCGAGGAGAACCACCTCACCTGCGTCGGCTCCCGCGCGGAGCTGACCGAGCTGTCCGGCACCGACCAGTCGCAGCTGGACCCGCACCGCCCGTACATCGACGAGGTCACCTTCACCTGCACCCACGAGGGCTGCTCGCTGGAGGCCGTACGCGTGCCGGAGGTCATCGACGCCTGGTACGACTCGGGTTCGATGCCGTTCGCGCAGTGGGGCTACCCGTACAAGAACAAGGAGATCTTCGAGAAGCGCTACCCGGCGCAGTTCATCTCGGAGGCCATCGACCAGACCCGCGGCTGGTTCTACACGCTGATGGCGGTCGGCACCCTCGTCTTCGACAAGTCCTCCTACGAGAACGTGGTCTGCCTCGGCCACATCCTCGCCGAGGACGGCCGCAAGATGTCCAAGCACCTGGGCAACATCCTCCAGCCGATCCCGCTGATGGACCAGCACGGCGCCGACGCCGTGCGCTGGTTCATGGCGGCCGGCGGCTCCCCGTGGGCGGCGCGGCGCGTCGGCCACGGCACGATCCAGGAGGTCGTGCGCAAGACGCTGCTGACGTACTGGAACACGGTCGCCTTCCAGGCGCTGTACGCCCGCACCTCGAACTGGGCGCCCTCCGCGTCCGACCCGGCACCGGCCGACCGCCCCGTCCTCGACAAGTGGCTGCTGTCCGAACTCCACGCCCTCGTCGGCGAGGTGACGGAGGCGATGGAGGCCTACGACACCCAGCGAGCCGGCAAGCTGCTGTCCGCGTTCGTCGACGACCTCTCGAACTGGTACGTCCGCCGTTCGCGCCGCCGCTTCTGGCAGGGTGACGCGGCAGCGCTGCGCACGCTGCACGACGTCGTGGAGACGGTCACCCGGCTGATGGCCCCGCTGACCCCCTTCATCACGGAGCGGGTCTGGCAGGACATGATCGTCCCGGTGACCCCGGACGCCCCGGAGTCGGTGCACCTGTCGGCCTGGCCGCAGGCGGACGCCTCCGCGGTGGACCCGGTGCTCTCCCAGCAGATGCAGCTGGTCCGGCGCCTGGTGGAGCTGGGCCGGGCCACGCGCGCCGAGTCGGGCGTGAAGACCCGCCAGCCGCTCTCCCGGGCCCTGGTCGGCGCGGTGGGCTTCGACGCGCTGTCCGCGGAGCTCCAGTCGCAGATCACGGAGGAGCTGAACGTCTCCTCCCTGGCCTCCCTGTCGGAGGTCGGCGGGTCCCTGGTGGACACCACCGCGAAGGCCAACTTCCGTGCGCTGGGCAAGCGCTTCGGCAAGGGCGTGCAGGACGTGGCGAAGGCGGTGGCCGCGGCCGACGCGGCGGCGCTGTCCCTGGCACTGCGCTCGGGCACGGCCACGGTCGAGGTGAACGGCGAGCCGGTGGACCTCACCCCCGAGGAGGTCATCATCACGGAGACCCCGCGCGAGGGCTGGTCGGTGGCCTCCGACTCCGGCGCGACGGTCGCCCTGGACCTGGAGATCACCCCGGAGCTGCGGCTGGCGGGCCTGGCCCGTGACGCGATCCGCATGATCCAGGAGGCCCGGAAGAACTCCGGCCTGGACGTCGCGGACCGGATCGCCCTGCGGTGGACCTCCGAGGCGCCCGAGGTGGTGACGGCCCTGACGGACCACGCCGCCCTGATCGCGGACGAGGTGCTGGCCACGGACTTCGCCGCCGGTGACGCGGACGCCGCGTACGGCGACCCGTTCACGGACGAGGCCCTGTCCCTGACGTTCCGCCTCCGCAAGGCGTAACGGCTCCGACGCAGCGGCGCCCTCCCCGTCGGGGAGGGCGCCGTTCTGCATCTGCGGGACGGAGGTGGGGCCGGGCCGGATTCGAACCGGCGTCCTCCCTCCTGCGGAGAATGGCGCGACGACCTCTGCGCTACCGGCCCCCCGTCTCCGGGCACCTTATGCCCCGCTCCCGGCGCCACCGCACGCGGGCCCCCCGGGAGCCCCCCCCGGCAGGGCCGCCGCGTCCGGGTACGGGAACGGGCCGGGCCCGGTGCCCCCGAAGGGGAACCGGGCCCGGCCCGTGAGACTGCTGCCGACAGCTGCGGCGGCGACGCCTAGTTGTCGTCCTCGTCGATCAGGAAGCCGCGCATCGGCGACGGCGCCTGCATCGGCTGCGGTGCGTTCGGCCGGACCGGAGCCATCGGCTGGGTCATGGCCGGGGACATCTGCTGCTGGCCGCCGTAGGACGGGGCTCCGCCCATCGGGGAGGGACCGCCCATGGGGGACGGGCCGCCCATCGACGGACCGCCCATGGAGTGGCCCATCGCACCGGCCGGAGCCATCGAGGGCGACGGCGACGGCGGCAGCGAGGGGGCACCCGGGTTGCGCGGCGGGGCCAGGGAGTCGTCGGCCTGGGTCTCCAGCTGGCGCAGCTGCGACTCCAGGTAGGACTTCAGGCGCGTGCGGTACTCACGCTCGAAGCCCCGCAGGTCCTCGACCTTGCGCTCCAGCGTGGCGCGGGCGGACTCCAGGGAGCCCATCGCGACGCGGTGCTTCTCCTGCGCGTCCCGCTCCAGGGCGTCGGCCTTGGCACGGGCGTCCCGCTCCAGGCCCTCGGCGCGCGAACGGGCCTCGCCGACGATCTTGTTGGCCTCGGAACGGGCCTCCGCGATCGCCTGGTCGGCGGTCTGCTGGGCCAGCGACAGGACGCGGGCGGCGCTGTCGCCACCGGGGCCCTGCTGGGGCAGCTGCGGCTGCTGCTGGTGCATCTGCTGGCCCATGGGCTGCATCTGCTGGCCCATCTGCTGCATCTGCTGGCCCATGGGCTGCATCTGCTGGCCGAGCGGGTTCTGGCCGCCCATCGACTGCTGCTGCATCTGCTGCTGCTGGCCCATGCCCTGGGGGCCGCCCATGGGGTGCTGCTGCATGGGGCCGCCCATGGGGCCGCCCATCGGGCCGGGGCCCTGCTGGCCCTGGCCGCCGGGGCCCGGCGGGAGCTGCGGCGCGCCACCCGGCAGCTGGGGCGGGCCCATCTGCGGGTTCTGCTGCTGCGGCGGGCCGGATATGGCCGCGGGCACGGGGGCGCCGGGGCCGCGCTGGTCCTGGGGTTCCGGCTTGCGCATGCCCTGCTGCTGCTGGTTCTGCGCGGCGGCACGCGTGGCGGCGGCCAGCTTCGCGCGCAGGTCCTCGTTCTCGCGCAGCAGGCGCGTCAGCTCGGACTCGACCTCGTCGAGGAAGGCATCGACCTCGTCCTCGTCATAGCCTTCTCGGAGGCGGACGGTCGTGAACTGCTTGTTCCGCACGTCCTCGGGGGTCAGCGGCATGTCTTCTTCACCTCTACGTAGTCGTCGGCAGTCGGCAAGACCGTATCGGGACTGTCCCCGCGCCTGCGGGGAAGCACATCGTTCACACGCTTCTCGCAGCGGTGCTCACGAAACTGATGAGGATGTAAACGATGATCATCAGAACGAAGAAGGACAGGTCGAGTGCCACGCCCCCGAGACGCAACGGCGGGATGAACCGCCGGAGAAGCTTGAGCGGTGGATCGGTGACAGTGTAGGTGGCCTCCAGAACGACCACCATCGCCTTGCCGGGCGTCCATGAACGTGCGAACTGGAACACGTAGTCCATGACCAGTCGGAAGATCAGCACGATGAGGAAGCACATCAGCGCGATGTAGACGACCTGTAGTGCGACACCCATCCCGCGCTTCCCTCTCCCCGTTTCTCGCTCTGTTCCCGGTCCCGTATCTGAAGGATCGGTCTAGCTTTGGTTGAAGAACCCGCCCTCCGCGATGCGGGCCTTGTCCTCCGCCGTGACATCGACGTTAGCAGGCGACAGCAGGAACACCTTCTGTGTCACGCGTTCAATGCTGCCGTGCAGACCGAAGACAAGACCGGCGGCGAAGTCCACGAGACGCTTGGCATCCGTGTCGTCCATCTCCGTGAGATTCATGATCACCGGAGTGCCCTCACGGAAGTGTTCCCCGATGGTACGGGCCTCGTTGTAGGTCCGGGGGTGCAGCGTCGTGATGCGGTACGGCTCCCGCTCGGAGACGACCTTGGGCATGATCACGGGGGCGTTCTTCTCCAGGTTGGTGCGGTCAGGTGTGATGGATGCCACGGGGGCGATTCGCGCAGGACGTCCGTTTTCCACCGGAATTGGGATGGGCTCCCTCTGCGCCGGGGGCTGGACGGCTCGTACCGGTTCGTCCGTTACGGGCGTTTGGTGAACCGGCTGTTGGCGGCGGTCCCGGTCCCGGGCTCGCTCGGGTTCCGGCTCGGGCTCGAACTCGTCGTCGGGGTCGTACCCGGGGCTGTCGTACCGGTCGTCCTCCACGAGGCCGAGGTAGACCGCCATCTTGCGCATCGCGCCGGCCATTCTCTGAGTCCTCCGCTCTGTGGTGGATCGCCCTGTCGCAGGTGCCGCCGTGTCACGAATGTCACCAACTGCCCGCGATCCACGTGGTCTGCCCGCCCATCAGCGGGAATGACCATATTTTCTGCTGTGGTCCGACTTTCTTCGCGACGTTACCCGAGCCGGGGTCTCGCGCCGAGTACCGCAGTGCCGACGCGTACATGTGTCGCACCGGCCGCAACGGCCTGTTCCAGGTCTGCGCTCATCCCGGCCGACACCATCGTGGCAGCCGGATGGTCCGCGCGCAGGCGGGATGACAATTCCACCAGCCGCTCGAACGCCGCTCGTTCGCGGCCCGCGTACGTCCCGGCCAGCGGAGCGACGGTCATCAGCCCGTCGATCCGCAGTCCCGGCGCCTCCGCGAGGAGCTCCGCCAGCCCGGCGAGCTGCTCGGGCGCAGCGCCGCCGCGGGCTCCGCGCTCCCCCGACTCGGCGTCGAGCGCGATCTGTACGAGGCAGCCGAGTTCCCGGCCGCTCTGCACGGCGGCCGCCGAGAGGGCGGTCACGAGCTTGGGCCGGTCGACCGACTGCACCTCGTGCGCGTATCCCGCCACGGAACGGACTTTGTTCGTCTGCAACTGACCGACGAAGTGCCAGTTCAGAGGCAGATCCGCGCAGGCCGCGGCCTTGGGGGCGGCGTCCTGGTCACGATTTTCCGCAACATGACGGACACCCAGGTCCGCCAGCAGTCGTACGTCGCTCGCGGGGTAGGTCTTGGTGACCACGATGAGCGTCACCTCTTCCCGCTTGCGTCCCGCGGCGGCGCAGGCGGACGAGATACGTTCCTCCACCCGCGCGAGATTCTCCGCGAGCTCCGACTTACGATCCGTCATTCCTCAGTCCAACCAGACATATCCGGCAAGCCGCCCGGTCACCCGGTCACGGCGGTACGAGAAGTGGTCCCGCGACTCCAGTGTGCAGACCCCGGATCCGCGGACGTCCACCACCCCCGCCTCTGCGAGCTGCGCGTGCACTCCCGCGACCACGTCCACGGCCGGTGTCCCCCAGCTGGTCTCGGCCCGGGCGGCCGGTACCGCCTCGGCCACCGCCTCCCGCATCCCGGCGGGCACTTCGTAACAGCGTCCGCAGACCGCGGGTCCGGTCCGGGCGACGATCCGCCCCGGCTCGGCCCCCAGCGCGACCATGGCCGCCACCGCCTCGGGCACCACCCCGGCGACCAGCCCCGGCCGTCCGGCGTGCGCGGCCCCCGCGACCCCCGCGACGGGGTCCGCGAGCAGGACCGGGGTGCAGTCGGCGGTGAGCACTGCGAGGGCGAGCCCCCGCCGGCCGGTCACCACCGCGTCCACGCAGGGGATGTCGCTCTGCGCGCCCCAGGGTCCGTCGACCAAGGCGACGTCCCGGCCGTGGACCTGGTTCATCCAGACCACCCGGTCCGGCTCCAGTCCCAGGGACCGGGCGGCGAGCGCCCGGTTCGCGAGAACGGCGGCCGGGTCGTCTCCGACCGCGCCGCCGAGGTTGAGCTCTTCGTACGGAACGGCGCTCACTCCGCCCCACCGGTCGGTGAAGGCGAAGTGGGCGCCGCCCACGTGGTGCTGCTCCGGTGTCACTTCAAGAAGTCCGGGACATCCAGTTCCTCGGCCGGGCTGTCCTGGTACGGCCGGGCCGTCGGGACCTGCGGCGCGGGAGCCTGGGCCTCGGCCGGGGCCGCCTCGACGGGTGCCGGGGGCTCCTCGCGCGGGGTGACCGAGCCGAGCCCGCCGAAGGCCGGACGGACCGGCTCGGGGGCGCGGGCCGGAGCCGGGGCCGGCTCCTCGCGCTTGGTGGACGCGGCACCGATGACGTTGTCCCGGCGGGCCGGGGGCTGTCCGCCGTCGAACCCGGCGGCGATGACGGTGACCCGCACCTCGTCGCCGAGCGCGTCGTCGATGACGGCGCCGAAGATGATGTTCGCCTCGGGGTGCGCGGCCTCGCTGACCAGCTGCGCGGCCTCGTTGATCTCGAAGAGACCGAGGTCCGAGCCACCGGAGATGGAGAGCAGCACGCCACGGGCGCCGTCGATGGACGCCTCCAGCAGCGGCGAGGAGATCGCCATCTCGGCCGCGGCCACCGCGCGGTCGTCGCCGCGGGCCGAGCCGATGCCCATCAGGGCCGAGCCGGCCTCGGACATCACGGACTTGACGTCGGCGAAGTCGAGGTTGATCAGACCCGGGGTGGTGATGAGGTCGGTGATGCCCTGGACGCCCGAGAGCAGGACCTGGTCGGCCGACTTGAAGGCGTCGAGGACGCTGACCTGGCGGTCCGAGATGGACAGCAGCCGGTCGTTGGGGATGACGATGAGGGTGTCGACCTCTTCGCGGAGCTCGGCGATGCCGTCCTCCGCCTGGTTCGCGCGGCGCCGGCCCTCGAAGGTGAACGGCCGGGTGACCACACCGATCGTCAGGGCGCCCAGCGAGCGCGCGATGTTGGCGACGACGGGTGCGCCGCCGGTGCCGGTGCCGCCGCCCTCGCCGGCGGTCACGAAGACCATGTCGGCCCCCTTGAGGACCTCCTCGATCTCCTCGCGGTGGTCCTCTGCCGCCTTGCGACCGACCGCCGGGTTGGCGCCGGCGCCGAGGCCGCGGGTGAGTTCCCGGCCGACGTCGAGCTTGACGTCGGCGTCGCTCATCAACAGCGCCTGGGCGTCCGTGTTGATGGCGATGAACTCGACGCCCTTGAGACCGACCTCGATCATTCGGTTGATGGCATTGACACCACCGCCGCCGACACCGATGACCTTGATGACTGCGAGGTAGTTCTGCGGTGCTGCCACGTCGAAGGCCTCTCGCCTCGAGTTACGTGTCGCCGCCTCGCGGGCCTGCGTTGCGACGACTGATGCCGAAATAGGGACGGTCCGAACGCGCCGACCCGAACCCTCACCCTGAAGTTTAGGGTTAGGGGTGTGTCTGTTCCTTGGACTCTTCCGAACAGGACACTAAGTCGACAAGTAGCGCGGGTTCAACGAACACGCCGAACCTCCCGTTTTTCTTTTCACCCTATGTGATCACCCGTATCGCTGGCCAACCAGGGTGCGTCGCTGTTCGACTCGACGTCAACTCCCGGACACCGCAGGGGCGGTGGGGACGCTCACGTCGAAGTGACCGGCCTTGGGCACGGCCTTCAGGAGCGCGGTCAGCGCGCGGCCCTTCGCCTCACCCTGTTCGCCGCTCCCCCACATCACGGTCCGGCCTCCGGTGAGCTCCAGGACCACTGAATCGTACGAACCCACCTTGACCTGCACGGTCTCCTTGGAGATGGGCCCCGGGAGGCCGCCGGCGACCTGGACGGCCTCGTGCAGCAGCCGCTCCTCGTCGAAGCGGCGGGCGCTCGGGGACCGTCCCGCGTTCAATTCGAGGACCGGAACGCCCGCGGGTGCTTTCGCGACCGTGTCGAATCGCACACCCGAAGCGTCCACTTCCACGAACTTGGCGTCCTTTTTGATGAGCAGGACGGGTTTGCGTTCCGTCACTTTCAGACCGATTCCGTGCGGCCAGGCCCGCACCACATCGACCGAATCGATGCGGGGCAGCCGGCCGCGGACCCGGCTCTCGATCTCGTCCGTGTCGACGCTCACGAGGGGTGCGCCGACCGGGACGGCCGCGGCGGTCAGGACCTGCTCGGGGGTGAGCACCTCGGTGCCGGTGGCCGTGACCTTCTCCACGCGGAGCCAGGAGGAGCCGTAGAGGGTCCAGGTGCCCCCCGCCGCGAGGACCACCACGGCGGCGAGAGCGGCCAGCACGGGGCCCCGGCGGAGGCGTCCGCCGGGGCCCTGCGGTCCGGATCTCCCGGGATTCCCGGGCACCTTGGGAGGCTTGGAGGAGCCGGAGCCCCTCCAGGGCGACCGGCCGGGCCGATCGGAGGACGGGGTCCCGCGCTGTGCGGTCTTCGCTCCGGCCACTCCTGTGCCTCCTGCGTCCGTGCTCTGCGCGTCAGCGGTTCTGGTGGGCCGCGATCGCCTCGTACACCATGCCGACCAGCAGATCGTCGGCGTCCCGGCGGCCGAACTCGCCTGCCGCGCGGGACATCTCGTACAGACGGTGCGGGTCGGACAGCACCGGAACGATCTGGCTGAGCACCCACTCGGGCGTCAGTTCGGCGTCGTCCACCAGCAGGCCGCCTCCGGCCTTGACCACCGGCTGGGCGTTGAGCCGCTGTTCGCCGTTGCCGATCGGCAACGGGACGTAGGCGGCGGGGAGCCCGACGGCGGACAGTTCGGCGACGGTCATCGCACCCGCACGGCACAGCATCATGTCGGCGGCGGCGTACGCGAGATCCATCCGGTCCACGTACGGTACCGGGACATAGGGCGGCATCCCGGGCATGTTGTCGACACGCGGCAGTTCGTTCTTCGGACCCACCGCGTGCAGGATCTGGATCCCGGAGCGCTGGAGGGTCGGCGCGATCTGCTGGATCGTCTCGTTGAGGCGCCGGGCGCCCTGCGAGCCGCCGGAGACCAGCAGCGTCGGCAGGTTGGGGTCCAGGCCGAAGGCGGCGCGCGCCTCGGGGCGGACCGCGGCCCGGTCGAGGGTGGAGATGGAGCGCCGCAGCGGGATGCCCACGTAGCGGGCACCGCGCAGCTTGCTGTCGGGGGTGGAGACGGCGACGGCGTGCGCGTACCGGGAACCGATCTTGTTGGCCAGTCCGGGCCGGGCGTTGGCCTCGTGGACGATGATCGGCACCCCGAGCCGCTTGGCCGCGAGGTAGCCGGGCAGCGCCACGTAACCGCCGAAGCCGACGACGCAGTCGGCCTTGGTGCGCAGCAGGATCTCCTCGGCGGCCTTGATCGTGCCGCGCAGCCGCCCGGGGACGGTGATCAGCTCGGGCGTGGGCTTGCGGGGCAGCGGTACGGCGGGGATCAGCCCCAGTTCGTAGCCGCGTTCCGGCACCAGGCGCGTTTCGAGTCCGCGCTCCGTGCCCAGGGCGGTGATGCCCACTGAAGGGTCCTGCCTGCGCAGGGCGTCCGCGAGGGCGAGCGCCGGCTCGATGTGGCCGGCGGTCCCCCCACCGGCGAGTACGACATGCACCGAAATTCACCGCTCTCCGGACGGACGCTTCTTGACGCGCCGTCTCATCGACTTCCATCTCACCACGGTCCGCTTCCAGCCGGTCTTCGGCTGCCGCATCGCGAGGGCCGCGCGTGCCGCCGGCTCCTCCCGCGCGAAGGCGATGAGCAGTCCGACCGCGAACATCGTCGGCAGCAGGGCCGACCCTCCGTAGGAGAACAGCGGGAGCGGGACTCCGGCGATCGGCAGCAGGCCGAGCACGGCACCGATGTTGATCACGGCCTGCGCCGTGATCCAGGTGGTCACGCCTCCCGCGGCAAACCGTACGAAGGAGTCCTCCGTGCGTCCGGCCACGCGGATACCCGCATAGCCTAGGGCCGCGAACAGGGCGAGCACCGACAGTGTCCCCGCCAGACCCAGTTCCTCGCCGGTGATGGCGAAGATGAAGTCGGTGTGGGCTTCGGGGAGTTGTCCCCATTTTTCCACACTGGCACCCAGCCCGGAACCGAACCATCCGCCGGAAGCCAGGGCATAGATCCCGTGCACCGCCTGCCAGCAGAGGTCGTTCTTGCCCGGCTGGGTCGCGCCGAGGCACTCCAGCCGGTCCATGCGGTGCGGGCTGGTCTTGATCAGCAGTGCGACGATCACACCCGCGAACGCCAGCACCCCGACGAACATCCGCGTCGGCGCCCCGGCGAGCCACAGGAGGCCGAACAGGATGGCTCCGAGGATCATCGCGGTGCCCATGTCCCCGCCCAGCATGATCAGTCCGAGCAGCAGGAAGGCCACCGGGACCAGCGGCACCAGCAGGTGCTTCCACTGGCTCAGCAGCCCCTTGTCGCCCTTGCGCGCCAGCAGGTCGGCGCCCCACAGGATCAGCGCCAGCTTGCCGAACTCGCTCGGCTGGAGCATGAACGGACCGCCCAGGGAGATCCAGTTCTGGTTGCCGTTGATCGACACCCCTATCCCGGGAACCTGGACCAGGACCATCAGGAAGAGGGTTCCCGCCAGCACCGGGTAGGAGAGCGCCCGGTGCAGCTTGACCGGCATCCGGGAGGCGGCCAGCAGCAGTCCGGCGCCGATCAGGGCGGCGATGAACTGCTTCTTGAAGAAGTACGCGTCACCGAGGCCGAGCTGGAGCGCCTTGATCATGGAGGCCGAGTAGACCATCACGAGGCCGAGCACGGTGATGAGCAGCGAGCTGCCGAAGATCAGGTAATACGCCGTGAGCGGGCGGTCCCAGGCCTTGCGCAGCTGCTGCTGCGTACGCCGCACCTGGGCCAGCGGCCCGCGCCCGGCGGGCCGCTTGGCGTTCGCCGCCGGGCGGAGCCGGCCCCTCGTCCTGACCGTGGACGGCCGCCGCCCCGGCAGCATCTGCTTGGCCGGCATCTGTGATCTTCCCCTCCACTCGTACGAGGCGAGCAGCCGACCGGAGGGAACCGTTCCGGAGCCCTAGGCCTTGGCCGCGTCCGCAGCGCTCTCGGCGGCCAGTTCGCGCACCGCGTCGGCGAATGCGTCCCCGCGCTTGTTGTAGTTCGCGAACATGTCCATCGAGGCACAGGCAGGCGCCAGCAGGACCGTGTCGCCGGGCTCGGCGAGCCGGGCCGCTTCCCGGACCGCCGCGAGCATCGCCCCAGTGTCGGTCCGGGCGAGGTCGACGACCGGGACCTCGGGGGCGTGTCGCGCCAGCGCCTCGGCGATCAGCGCCCGGTCGGCGCCGATCAGCACCACGCCGCGCAGCCGCTTCGCCGACTTCTGCACGAGCTCGTCGAAGGTGGCTCCCTTGGCCAGGCCGCCCGCGATCCAGACGACCGGTTCGAAGGCCGCCAGGGAGGCCTCGGCCGCGTGCGTGTTGGTGGCCTTGGAGTCGTCGACGTACGTGACCGAGTCCACCTCGTCCACGTGCGCGACCCGGTGCGCGTCCGGGCGGAAGTTGCGCAGTCCGTCGCGGACCGCACGCGGCTCCACGCCGAAGGCGCGGGCCAGGGCCGCGGCGGCGAGCGCGTTGGCGATGTTGTGCGGGGCGGGCGGGTTGACGTCCTCGACCTGCGCGAGCTCCTGGGCGTTCTTCTGCCGGTTCTCCACGAAGGCCCGGTCGACGAGGATCCCGTCGACCACGCCGAGCATGGAGGGGCCCGGGGCGCCGAGGGTGAAGCCGATCGCCCGGCAGCCCTCTTCGACGTCGGCGTCCTCGACCAGCCTCTCGGTGGCCGGGTCGGCGACGTTGTAGACGCAGGCCACGGTGTTGCCCTCGTAGATCCGGCCCTTGTCGGCGGCGTACTCCTCCATGGAGCCGTGCCAGTCGAGGTGGTCCGGTGCCAGGTTGAGCACGGCCGCGGAGTGGGCGCGCAGCGAGGGCGCCCAGTGCAGCTGGTAGCTGGAGAGTTCGACGGCGAGGACGTCGTACGCGCCCTCGTCGAGCACCACGTCGATGATCGGCGTGCCGATGTTGCCGACGGCGGCGGTCCGCAGGCCCGCGGCCTTGAGGATCGACGCCAGCATCTGGGTGGTGGTGGTCTTTCCGTTGGTGCCGGTGATCGCGAGCCAGGGGACCGGCTGCCCGGAGGTCAGGCCGCGCAGCTGCCAGGCGATCTCCACGTCCCCGACCACCTCGACGCCCGCCGCCGCGGCGGCCGCGAAGAGCGGGCTGTCGGGCTTCCAGCCGGGCGAGGTCACGACCAGGTCGGTGCCCTCGGGCAGGGTCTGCGCGTCGCCGAGGCGTACGGAGATCCCCAGGCCGGCCAGTTCGTCGGCGCGGACCCTCAGGCCCTCGCCGTCGCCGCCGTCGACCACGGTCACCGAAGCGCCGAGGCCGGCCAGGGCGCGGGCGGCGCTGACGCCGCTCACGCCGAGGCCGGCGACGGTGATGTTCTTGCCCTGCCAGGACGTCACTTGTCCGCTGCCCATCCCGCGTAGAAGAGACCGAGACCCACGATCACGCACATGCCCTGGATGATCCAGAACCGGACCACGACGAGGACTTCGGACCAGCCCTTGAGTTCGAAGTGGTGCTGGAGCGGAGCCATCCGGAAGACCCGCTTGCCGGTCATCTTGAAGGAGCCGACCTGGATGACGACCGACATGGTGATGAGGACGAAGAGGCCGCCGAGGAGCGCCATCAGGAACTCGGTGCGGGAGCAGATCGCCAGGCCGGCGAGTGCGCCGCCGAGGGCCAGCGAACCGGTGTCACCCATGAAGATCTTGGCCGGCGAGGTGTTCCACCACAGGAAGCCGAAGCAGGCACCCATCAGGGCGGAGGCGACGACCGCGAGGTCCAGCGGGTCGCGCACCTCGAAGCAGGCGGCCGGGTTGGTCAGGTCCTGCGCGTTCACGCAGGACTCCTGGTACTGCCACACGCCGATGAAGGTGTAGGCACCGAAGACCATCACCGCGGCGCCGGTGGCCAGGCCGTCCAGACCGTCGGTCAGGTTCACGCCGTTGGACATGGCCAGGATCATGAACAGCGCCCAGACCACGAACAGCACCGGGCCGATCGACCAGCCGAAGTCCGTGACGAAGGACAGCTTGGTGGAGGCCGGGGCCAGTCCGCGCGAGTCCTTGAACTGGAGCGCGAGCACCGCGAAGGCGATGCCGACGATCAGCTGGCCGGACATCTTGGCCTTGGCCCGCAGGCCCAGCGACCGCCGCTTGACGATCTTGATGTAGTCGTCCAGGTAGCCGACCAGGCCCATGCCCGCCATCAGGAACAGCACGAGCAGGCCGGAGAAGGTCGGTTCGCTGCCGGTGATGACCTTCGTCAGGGCGTACGCGATGAGCGTCGCCAGGATGAAGGAGATGCCGCCCATGGTGGGCGTGCCCTTCTTCCCGGCGTGGCCGCGGGGGCCGTCGTCGCGGATGAACTGGCCGTATCCCTTGCGGGCCAGCAGCTTGATCAGCAGCGGGGTGCCGACGAGCGTGAGGAAGAGTCCGATGACTCCGGCGAACAGGATCTGCCTCATCGGTCGGCGACCTCGCCCTCGCGCTCCAGCAACGCAAGCGCGACCCGCTCCAGACCGATCGACCTCGAAGCCTTCACCAGCACGACGTCACCCGGGCGCAGTTCACTGCGCAACAGGTCGACCGCCGCTTGCGCGTCGGACACGACCACCGACTCCTCACCCCACGAACCCTCGTTATATGCGCCCAGTTGCAGCCAGGACGCTTCCCTGCCCCCGACTGCGACGAGCTTGCTCACGTTGAGCCGGACGGCAAGCCGTCCCACCGCGTCGTGCTCGGCCAACGATGCGTCACCGAGCTCGGCCATGGGGCCGAGCACCGCCCACGTACGACCCCCGTTGGCCCTCGCGGAGCCGCCCATCGCGGCAAGTGCGCGCAGTGCGGCCCGCATGGACTCGGGATTCGCGTTGTAGGCGTCGTTGACGATCGTCACGCCGTCCGCCCGCTCGGTGACCTCCATCCGCCACCGGGACAGGGTGCCCGCCCCGGAGAGCGCGGTGGCGATCTCCGATACGGACATGCCCAGGACATGGGCGACGGCGGCCGCGGCGAGCGCGTTCGACACGTGGTGCTCACCGTACAGCCGCAAGGTCACATCACTGCACCCGGTGGGTGTGTGGAGTGTGAAGGCGGGCTGTCCCCCGGGCGCCATCCGTACCTCGGTGGCCCGTACGTCGGCGTCCTCGGCCTCTCCGAAGAGGACCGTACGGGCCTTCGTGCGCCCGGACATCGCGCGCACCAGCGGGTCGTCGGCGTTCAGGACGGCGACTCCGCCCTCGGCCTCGGCCGGCAGGGCCTCGACCAGTTCCCCCTTGGCCTGGGCGATCTGTTCGCGGCCGCCGAACTCGCCGATGTGGGCGGTCCCGACGTTGAGGACGAGGCCGATGCGGGGCGGGGTCAGGCCGGTCAGGTACGCGATGTGGCCGATTCCGCGGGCCCCCATCTCCAGTACCAGGTGCCGGGTTTCCGCCGTGGCCTTCAGCGCCGTGAGCGGCAGGCCGATCTCGTTGTTGAGGGAGCCCGGGGTCCACACCGTGGGAGCGTGGGCCTGGAGCACCTGCGCGATGAGGTCCTTGGTGGAGGTCTTCCCGGCGGAACCGGTCAGGGCCACCACGTCGGTGCCCAGGCGCTGGACGACGGCCCGGGCGAGGGCGCCGAGCGCCTTCTCGACGTCGGGGACGACGACGGCGGGTACGCCGACCGGCCGGGCCGCGAGGACGGCCGCGGCGCCCGCCTCGACCGCGCGCACCGCGTAGTCGTGGCCGTCGACGTGCTCGCCGTCGAAGGCGGCGAAGAGGCTGCCGGCCTCCACCTGGCGGGAGTCGATGACGACCGGCCCGGTGATCCGCACCGACGGATCCGGTATGTCGTGGGGCCGCCCGCCGGTGATGTCGGCGATCTCGGCGAGGGAGAGGTCGATCACTGGTTCACCTCGGCCTGTCGGTGCTGCTGTCGTTCGATCGCGGCGCGGAGCACCGTGCGGTCGTCGAAGGGCCGTACGACGCCCGCGGTGTCCTGGCCCTGCTCGTGGCCCTTGCCCGCCACCAGCACGGTGTCACCGGGCTCGGCGCGCGCGACGGCCGCGGCGATGGCCGCCGCCCGGTCGGCGTCCACGAGGACGGTGCCCCGCTCGGCGGGCGGTACGGACACGGCGCCTTCGAACATCGCGGCGAGGATCGCGAGCGGGTCCTCGGAGCGCGGGTTGTCGGAGGTCAGCACGGCGATGTCGGCGAACCGCGCGGCCGCGGCGCCCATCGGGGCGCGCTTGGTGGTGTCGCGGTCACCGCCGCAGCCGAGCACGATGTGCAGCTTGCCGGTGGTGACCTCGCGCAGCGCGCGCAGCACCGATTCCACGGCGTCGGTCTTGTGGGCGTAGTCCACGACGGCCAGGTACGGCTGTCCCGCGTCCACCCGCTCCAGCCGGCCGGGGACCCCGGGGACCGCGGCGACGCCGTCGGCGGCGGTCTGCGGGTCGAGTCCGGCGGCGGCGAGCGTCACGATCGCGGCGACGGTGTTGGCGACGTTGAACGGGCCGGGCAGCGGGGCGGTGGCCGAAATGCGCTGCCCGTCCGGGCCCAGCAGGGTCAGCGTGGAGTCCATGTGCCCGAAGACCACGTCCTCGGCGCGCCAGTCGGCGGCCGGGTCGCCGGCCGCGGAGAAGGTGACGACCGGGACCGTCGCCTCCTTGGCGAGCCGGCGGCCGTACTCGTCGTCGAGGTTGACCACGCCGAGGCGGGCGCGGCGCTCGGTGAACAGCTGCGCCTTGGCCTGGAAGTAGTCCTCCATGCCGGTGTGGAACTCCATGTGTTCCGGGCTCAGGTTGTTGAAGACGGCGACGTCGAAGACGCAGCCGTCGACCCGTCCGAGGACCAGGGCGTGGCTGGACACCTCCATGGCGACGGCCTCGACCCCGCGTTCGCGCATGACCGCGAAGAGGGCCTGGAGGTCGGTGGCCTCGGGGGTGGTGCGCTCGGACTTGATGCGCTCGTCGCCGATGCGCATCTCGACGGTGCCGATCAGCCCGGTACTGCGGCCGGCCGCGCGCAGTCCGCCTTCGACCAGGTACGCGGTGGTGGTCTTGCCGGAGGTTCCGGTGATGCCGATCTGGAGGAGGCCCTCGCCGGGGCGCCCGTAGATCGCGGCGGCGAGTTCGCCCATCCGGCCGCGCGGGTCGGCGACGGCGAGCACGGGCAGTCCGGTCGCGGCGGCGCGGTCGGCGCCCGCGGGGTCGGTCAGCACGGCCGCGGCGCCGTTGGCCGCGGCCTGGGCGGCGAAGTCGGCGCCGTGCAGCTTGGCGCCGGGCAGGGCCGCGTACAGGTCGCCGGGACGGACCGCGCGCGAGTCGTGCGTGATCCCGGTGATCACCGGCCCTGTCGGCTCCCCGGCGGCTTCGAGGTCCACCAGGGCCGCGAGCTCGGGAAGCGGGGTCGGTCGCACGGACGCGGGACGCGGCGCTCCCGGCGGCGTTGCCGGGGCGTCCTTCTGGGTGGTTCTGGGCTGATCAGCGTGGGGCACGGCGGTGAGCGTACCGGGCGCGGCGGGGCGCCCGCGAAGCGAGGGCCCGGTCTCGGCTCCGGTGGCGGACTGGTTCCCCTGGTTCGGGGTGATCGTTGTCACTGATGGTGCCTCACGCATTTCTTGCGGGCCGGCCAGGCCGTGGATCACTGACCGGGCTGCGGACTGGGCTGCGGGCCTGACTGCTGGCCGGGCTGCTGGCCTGGCTGCGGGCCGGGGTCGAAGGTGACGGGAAGCCCGGCGGGGGCGGTGCCGGTGGGGGCGATCTGGAGGGTCTTGAGCGCGAACTCCATGACCTTCTTGTAGATGGGACCGCAGATCTGGCCGCCGAAGTAGCTGCCCTTCGTGGGGTTCTGGATGGCGCAGTAGACGGTGATCCGCGGGTTGTCGGCGGGCGCGAACCCGGCGAAGGAGGCGGTGTAGCCCTTGTAGCGGCCGGTGGCCGGATCCACCCGGTTGGAGGTGCCGGTCTTGCCGCCGACCCGGTAGCCGGGGATGCGGGCCTTGGTGCCGGTGCCCTCCTGGTCGTCGACCACCGATTCGAGCATCTCGGCGAGGGTCTTGGCCGTCTCCTGGCTGACCACGCGGTTGTGTTCGGGCGCCGGGGCCGGGGTGAAGCGGCCGTCGGGGCCCTTGGTGCCGCGGATCAGGGTCGGTTCGATGCGGACCCCGCCGTTGGCGATGGTCGAGTACACGGAGGCCGCCTGCATGGCGTTGACGGACAGGCCCTGGCCGAAGGGGATCGTGTACTGCTGGGAGGTGGACCAGTCCTGGGGCTGGGCGAGGATGCCGCGGGACTCGCCGGGGTAGTTCAGGCCGGTGGGCTGCCCCATGCCGAACTTGGTCAGGTAGGAGTGCAGGACCTTGTTGGCCTCGGGCTGGGTGGGCCCGAGCTGGCCCGTGGCCAGGATGGTGCCGATGTTGGAGGACTTGGCGAGGACCCCGTTGAGGGTCAGGTACCAGGTCGGGTGGTCGATGTCGTCCTTGAACAGCCGGTCGCCGCGGTGCAGCCGGTTGGGGACCTCCACGTGGGTCTCCGGCCTGGCCTTCTTCTCCTCCAGCACGGCGGCCATCGACATGACCTTGGCGGTGGAGCCGGGCTCGTACACGTCCTGGAGGGCCGCGTTGCCCATGGCGGCGGAACTGGCCCGGGTCAGGTCGTTGGGGTCGAAGCCGGGGGCGTTGGCCATGGCCAGCACCTCGCCGGTGCGGGTGTCCTGGACGATGACGTAGCCGCGGTCGGCCTCGGACTTCTGGACCTGTTCGGCGATGGCGCTCTGCGCCGCCCACTGGATGTCGCGGTCGATGGTCAGCTCGATGTCGTCGCCCGGTACGGCGGGCTTCTCGCTGGATCCCGCGGTGGGGACCCGGCGGCCGCCGGACTGTGCGTAGGTGACCTCGCCGTCCTTGCCGGAGAGCTTCTTGTCGAGGGAGGACTCCAGGCCTCCGCCGCCCTTGCCCTCGGCGTTGACGTAACCCAGTATCCCGGCGGCGAGGTCGCCGCCCGGGTACACGCGCTTGCTGCTGTCCTCCTTGAAGACGCCCGCGAGGACGTTGGCGCCGGGGCCGTTGTTCTTCTTGTCGGCGTCCGCCTTCTCCGCGAAGACCCGCTTGAGGTCCTTGATCTGGTTCCAGACCTGCGGGGTCTGGCGCTGGGCGAGGACCACGTACCGGGAGTTCGGCGACTTCAGCCGGCCGGCGATCTCCTTGGCGTCCTTGCCGAGGATCGGAGCGAGCAGGGCGGCGGCCTGCTCGGGGGCGTCCGGGGCCTTGCTGTCCTGCGGGGTGAACATCTTCGGGTCGGCCGTGATGTCGTACGCGTCCACGCTGGTGGCCAGGGCCACGCCCTTGCGGTCGGTGATCTCCCCGCGCTCGGCGGCCAGCTTGACGCTGGTGTAGCGGTTCTTCGAGGCCTCGGCGGAGAAGGCGCGGGCGTCGACCGCCTGCACCTGGAGCAGCCGGACCACGAAGGCGAGCATGACGAGGGTCAGGCCGACGCTGACCAGGCGCAGCCGGGGCCGGGGGCTGCCGAGCCGGATGGTGTGCGGGCGGCGCGGCGGCGCGGGGCGGCGCTGGCCCGACCGGGCCGCGGGGCGTGCGGCGGGCCGGGAGGCGCCGGTGGCCCTGGCCCGCTCGCCGGGCCTGGGCCGGCCGGGGCCGGGCACCCGCCGCCGCGGCGGCTCCTGCGGGCTCACCGGCCCACCGCCCGGCCGGCCGGGGAGCGGAGGAAGGGCGGGGCGGGGTAAGGCCCCGCAGGCATCGGCGTCACGACGTCACCTTCCGGAGGGCTGGTTGGGCTGCGGCTGCGGCCCGCCGGGCGCGGCGGGACCGCCGGACGGGGGTCCCGCGGCCGCCGGGGGCCGGCCCTGCGGCCCGGCCGGGGCCGGGGCAGAGGCGGAGGCGGAGGGGGCCTGCGCGGAGGCGGAGGCCGGTGGTGCGGACGGGCTCTGCGCCGCGGGCGGGGCCGCCGGGGCGGCCGAGGGCGGCGGGGAGGGGGCCGGCGGGGGTTCGGCCACCGAGACGGCGCCGCTGACCTTGCCGTCGGGGCCGATGAAGACGGGGCTGCCGCCCGGGACCAGGCCCAGCTCGTGCGCCCGGCGCTGGAGCGCGTCGGGGGCGGAGTAGCCGTCCACGTCCCGCTGCAGCGCCTGTTCCTCGTCGGTGAGGGCGGTGGTCTCCTTCTTCAGCTTGCTCAGCTGGAAGGAGCCCTCGTTCAGTGCCGAGTTCAGCAGCAGCAGGCTGATCAGGCCGCCGCCGAGCAGGGCCACGACCAGCAGGACGAAGGGCATCCGCGCCGCCTGCCCGGCGGAGCCGCCGGGGCGCCCGGAGCCGCCGGGGCGGACCGGACGGCTGCCCAGGGCCCGGCCGAGGCGGGCCGCCTGTCCGCGCGTCAGCGTGGCGACCTTCCCGGCCCTCCCGGCCCCGCCGCCCCCGGCGGTCACAGGTGCGCCTCCCGGATGCGTTCGACCCCGCGGAACCTGGCCGGGGCGGCCCGCCGGTTCTCGGCGATCTCCTCCTCGGTGGGCAGTTCCGCGCCGCGCGTCAGCAGCTTCAGCTTGGGCTGGTACTTCTCCGGCACCACCGGCAGTCCGGGCGGCGCCGTGGAGGCCGCGCCCGCCGCGAAGACCTGCTTGACCAGGCGGTCCTCCAGCGAGTGGTACGAGAGGACGGCGATCCGGCCGCCGACCGCGATCCGGTCCACCGCCGCCGGGATGGCCCGCTCCAGGCCCGACAGCTCGCCGTTGACCTCGATCCGCAGGGCCTGGAAGGTCCGCTTGGCCGGGTTGCCGCCGGTCCGCTTGGCGGCCTGCGGCAGGGAGTCGCGGATCAGCTCCACCAGCCGGGCGCTGTTGGTGAAGGGCTCCTTCTCCCGCTCCCGGACCACCGCGGACACGATCCGCTTGGCCTGCTTCTCCTCGCCGTACTGGCGCAGGATCCGTACGAGCTCGCCCGGCGCGTAGGTGTTGAGCACCTCGGCGGCGCTGATGCCCGTCGTCTGGTCCATCCGCATGTCCAGCGGTGCGTCCTGCGCGTAGGCGAAGCCGCGGTCGGCCTCGTCCAGCTGCATGGAGGAGACGCCGAGGTCGAAGAGGATGCCCTGGACTGCGGGGATGCGCAGCCCGTCGAGCACCTCGGCGAGGTCGGCGTAGATCGCGTGGACCAGCGTGGCCCGGTCCCCGAAGGGCGCGAGCCGCTCGCCGGAGAGCCGCAGGGCCTCCTTGTCGCGGTCGAGGCCGATCAGGTGCGCCTCGGGGAATCGGGTCAGCAGGGCCTCGCTGTGGCCGCCGAGGCCGAGGGTGCAGTCGACGACGACGGCCCCCGGCCTCTCCAGCGCCGGGGCCAACAGGTCCAGGCACCGCTGGAGCATCACCGGGACGTGTCGGGACTCGCTAGTCAAAGCGCCCTCTCAGATAACGGCGCGGCAGGCGTACGCACCACCGGCTCCCCGCCCCTGCCCCGGCTGGCGCCTGGGGGTACCCCGGAAGGGGGACCGGGTCCGCCGGCACCCGGAAGGTGGCGCCGGCGGCCGGTGAGCGGAAGATGGCCGGGCCGTACGTACGCGCCGCGCACGCGGAGTGTTCATCGGGGGCCGGGCGGCCGGTCAGGGCCGGGCTCCGGCCGGTTCGCGTCACTTTAGTGCAACGGTCGCCGCGGTCAACGAACCGCCCCGCGCGCCGCCGACGGCTCTCGCCGCGAACCGGCACATGCCGCGAATCACCCGGACGGCCGCCCCCGCCCCACCCTTGTGGGTTAGCTCACAACAAGCCTCGTTGACCTTCTTTGTCCATCCTCACGCGAGGCCTTCACCAGCTGTGACCACTACCGTCTTACCCATGACGACTTCCGCATCCCTGCCTGCCGCGTCCCACCCCGAGGCACCCGGAGCCGGCTCCGTCACCGACCGTCTGGTCGAGGCGAACCGTGCCTACGCTTCCCAGTTCACCGACCCGGGCATGGACGCCCGCCCGGTCCTGCACGTGGCGGTCGTGGCCTGCATGGACGCCCGCCTCGACCTGCACGCCGCCCTCGGGCTCCAGCTGGGCGACTGCCACACGATCCGCAACGCGGGCGGCGTGGTCACCGACGACACCATCCGCTCCCTCACGATCAGCCAGCGTGCCCTCGGCACCCGCGCGGTCATACTCATCCACCACACCGGCTGCGGTCTCGAAACCCTGACCGAGGACTTCCGGCACGAGCTGGAGGACGAGGTCGGCCAGCGCCCCGCCTGGGCCGTGGAGGCCTTCCGGGACGTGGACCAGGACGTCCGCCAGTCCATGCAGCGGGTCCGTACGAACCCCTTCCTGCCCCACAAGGACGATGTGCGAGGCTTCGTCTTCGACGTGCACACCGGACTCCTGCGGGAGATCGATCCCAGCTCCTGAGTGACACAAGCCCGTAAAGCCGTCAACAATGCGGGGTGACGCCCCCCGGGGAACCCCTCGGGAGCGGCGTCCGTGTTGGGGTGGGCCGGTCATGCGCCAAGGGCGTCGGCCCTGAGCTAGGGCCGAGGAGAACCAGGTGACCACGTACGACGACCGAGCGAGCCTCGCGGATCTGACCAGCACGGCTGAGCGGGTGCGCCACTCGGTCGAGAGCGTGATCGAGGGCAAGCCCGAGGTCGTGCGCCTCGCGCTGACCGTGCTGCTCGCCGAGGGACACCTGCTAATCGAGGACGTCCCCGGGGTCGGCAAGACCATGCTCGCCAAGACCCTCGCCAAGTCGATCGACTGCTCGGTGCAGCGCATCCAGTTCACTCCGGACCTGCTGCCCTCCGACATCACCGGCGTCAGCATCTACGACCAGCAGCGCCGCGAGTTCGAGTTCAAGCCGGGCGCGATCTTCGCGCAGATCGTCATCGGCGACGAGATCAACCGCGCCTCCCCCAAGACCCAGTCGGCGCTGCTGGAGTCGATGGAGGAGCGCCAGGTCACCATCGACGGCACCACCTACACGCTGCCCAGCCCCTTCATGGTCGTCGCCACCCAGAACCCGGTGGAGATGGAGGGCACGTACCCGCTGCCCGAGGCGCAGCGGGACCGCTTCATGGCCCGCGTCTCCGTCGGCTACCCCAGCCCCGAGGCCGAGCTCCAGATGCTCGACGTGCACGGCGGGCTCTCCCCGCTCGACGACCTGACGGCCGTCGCGCACGCCCACGACATCGTCAAGCTCATCGAGGCCGTGCGCGAGGTGTACGTCGCCGAACCGGTCCGCCGCTACGTCGTCGACCTGGTCTCCGCCACCCGCAGCCACCCCGACCTGCGCCTGGGTGCCTCGCCCCGCGCCACCCTGCACCTGCTGCGCGCCGTGAAGGCCTCCGCCGCGCTTTCGGGCCGCGAGTACGTGCTGCCCGACGACGTCCAGGCGCTGGCCGGGCCCGTCCTCGCGCACCGGCTGCTGCCCACCGCGCAGGCCCAGCTGAACCGGCGCACCGCCGAGCAGGTCGTCCACGACATCCTCCAGCGCACCCCCGTCCCCGCGGCGCACGTCCGCGGCGAGATGCCGCCCGGCGCGGGCATCCGGGGCTTCTGATGAGCGCCGGTGCCCCGGGCGGCGCCGGCGGCCGGACCGACCGCGGCCAGGAGCCGGGCGGGCTGCGCGCCTCGCTGTCCGGACTGACCACCCGCGGCCGGTCCTTCCTGGCCGCCGGGATAGCCGCCGCCGCGTGCGCGTACGTCCTGGGGCAGGGCGAACTGCTCCGGGTCGGGCTGCTGCTCGCCGTGCTCCCGCTGATCTGCGTCTACGCCCTGCACCGCACCCGCTACCGGGTCTCCGGCAGCCGCCGGCTCACCCCGGCGCGGGTGCCCGCGGGCTCCGAGGCCCGGGTGCAGCTGCGGATGGACAACGTCTCCCGGCTGCCCACCGGCCTGCTGATGCTCCAGGACCGGGTGCCCTACGTGCTCGGGCCGCGGCCCCGCTTCGTCCTGGACCGGGTCGAGCCCGGCGGCCGCCGCGAGGTGTCCTACCGGGTCCGCTCCGACCTGCGCGGCCGCTACCCGCTGGGCCCGCTCCAGCTCCGGCTGACCGACCCCTTCGGGCTGGTCGAGCTGACCCGCTCGTTCAGCGCCTTCGACACCCTGACCGTCATCCCGCGCACCGAGCCGCTGCCGCCGGTCCGCCTGGCGGGCGAGTCCTCCGGCTACGGCGACGGCAGCCGCCGCTCGCTGGCCCTGGCCGGCGACGACGACGTGATCCCGCGCGGCTACCGCCGCGGCGACGACCTGCGCCGGGTCCACTGGCGCTCCACCGCCCGCTACGGCGAGCTGATGGTGCGCCGCGAGGAGCAGCCGCAGCGCAGCCGGGCGACCGTGCTGCTGGACACCCGCCGCCTCGCCTACGAGGGAGCGGGCCCCGACTGCGCCTTCGAGTGGGCCGTCTCGGGCGCCGCCTCCACCCTGGTGCACCTCCTCGAACAGGGCTTCGCGGTGCGGCTGCTCACCGACACCGGAGACTCGGTGCCGGGCGGCGCGGGCGGTTCCGACGGCTACAGCTCGTCCGGCGGGCAGGATTCCGCTGCCGCGGCCGGGCTGATGCTGGACACCCTCGCGGTCGTCGGCCACTCCGACGGCGCCGGTCTCTCGCGGGCCTACGACGCGGTGCGCGGCAGCGGTGGCGGTGGCGGCTTCGGCGGAGCGGGCGGTGACGGGCTCCTCATCGCCTTCTTCGGCGACCTGGACGACGTACAGACCGAGCTGGCGGCCAAGCTGCGCCAGCGGGCATCGGGTGCGGTGGCCTTCGTGACGGATTCCGCGGCCTGGACCGGGGAGTCCGCGCGGGCGGGCGCCCTGCCGCCGCTGGAGGAGCGGCTGCACCGGCTGCGCGACGCGGGCTGGACGGCGCTGGCCGCCCCGCCCGGGGTCGCCTTCGGCGAATTGTGGAGACAGGCCGGGACCGCTCCGCTCGGCACGGGTGCTTCCGGAGGACGGCGATGAGCGGGCGCGCGAGACTGACCCTGTTCGCGATGCTGGCGACGCTGCTGACCTCGTGGTCGCTGGTCCCGCTGGTGGAGTCCCAGGGCTGGCTGCTCCAGGCCGCGGCGCTGCTCGGCGTGCAGAGCGCGGTGGGGGCCGGGGCCCGGCGGATTCCGCTGGCGCGGTCCCTGACGGTGGCGGCCCAGCTGCTGGTGTCGCTGCTGCTGCTCGCGCTGCTCTTCGCCGGGAAGGCCTCTTCCACGGGGAGCGGCCCGCTGGCGTATCTGGTGACGGACTTCGGCGCGCTGTTCCAGCAGGGCGCCCAGGACGTGGGCGAGTACGCGATCCCGGCGCCGCTGACGGACGGCATCCGGCTGATGCTGGTGTCCGGTGTGCTGCTGATCGGGCTGCTGGTGGACCTGCTGGCGGTGACCGCACGGACGGCCGCCGCGGCCGGGCTGCCGCTGCTCGCGCTGTACTCGGTGGCCGCCGGTCTGTCGGGCGGCGGGGAGGCCTCCTGGGTCTCCTTCCTGCTGGCGGGCTGCGGATACCTGATGATGCTGCTGGCCGAGGGCCGGGACCGGCTGGCGCAGTGGGGCCGGGTCTTCGGCGGGGGCGGGCGCGAGCGCGGCCCGGTCGCCTCGGGCCTCGGCGCCACGGGCGGGCACGCCACCGCGCCGGTGCGGACCGGGCGGCGGATCGGCGTCGTGGCGCTGGGCCTGGCGCTGGCGGTCCCGGCGGCGCTGCCCTCGCTCGGCGGGGGCGTGCTCGGCGCGCAGGGCGACGGCGAGGGCGGCGGCAGCGGGGTCGGCGGGACCATCTCCGCGGTCAACCCGCTGGTCTCCCTGCAGAGCAACCTGAACGCGCAGGACAACCGGGTGGTGCTGAAGTACGTCACGGACAGCCCCCAGCAGAGCGAGCAGTACCTGCGGATCCTGGCGCTGGACGAGTTCAACGGGGTCAAGTGGGAGGCCTCCGGCCGGGCCCTGGCCGACGTGCCGGAGCGGCTGCCGACCCCGCCGGGCCTCGGCGACCAGGTCCGCGGGACCGCGGTCGAGGTGTCGACCAACGTGTCGGCGGCGGACGGCTACACGCAGCGCTACCTGCCCATGCCGTACCCGGCCACGGCCGTGGACATCGGCGGGAAGTGGCGGTTCGAGCCGGCCGGCCGGACCCTGGTCGGGGACCAGCTGGGCAAGGACCGGTTCCAGAACGTCCAGGGCTCGCAGTACCGGGTCCGGAGCCTGCTGCTCAAGCCGACGGCGGCGCAGCTCCAGAAGGCCCCGGCTCCGCCGGCCGCGGTGCGCGAGGAGTACACGAAGCTCCCTGACAACCTGCCGCCGGTGGTCTCCGAGACGGCCCGCAAGGTGACGCAGGGCGCCAAGGACGACTACACGCGGGCCGTGAAGCTCCAGGACTTCTTCGCCGTGACGGGCGGATTCCGCTACGACACGAAGACGGAGTCGGGCACGGGTCCGGAGGCGGTCGCCCGGTTCCTGGAGGACAAGGAGGGCTTCTGCATCCACTTCGCGTTCTCGATGGCGGCGATGTCCCGCTCGCTCGGCATCCCCGCCCGGGTCGCGGTGGGCTTCACCCCCGGGGCGAAGCAGTCGGACGGCACGGTGAACGTGTCGATGCGCGACGCGCACGCCTGGCCCGAGCTGTACTTCGAGGGCGTGGGCTGGACCCGCTTCGAGCCGACGCCCCGGGCGGGCATCTCGGTGCCCGACTACACGCGGCCGCAGAGCCCGGCGGCCCAGCCGTCGACGCCCGCCCCGCTGCCCTCGCAGAACTCGGCGCAGCCTTCGGCGGCGCCCTCGCAGGCGGACGACTGCCCGCCGGACCAGAAGAAGCTCGGCGAGTGCGGTGGCACCACCCCGGCCGCGGGCGCCTCGTCCGGCGGCGGCGGGCCTTCGCCGACGGCCGTCCTCGGCTGGACGGCGGCCGTCCTGGCCCTGCTCGGGGTCCCGCTGCTGCCCCTGCTGTGGCGGACCCGGGTGCGGACCCGGCGGCTGGCGGCCCGGGAGGTGACGCGGGCCTGGCAGGAGCTGGGTGACGCGGCCTGGGACGTGGGCGTGCTCCCGGACGAGGCCCTGTCCCCGCGCCGGGCGGCGGGCCGCATCGTGGAACTGGGCCGCCTCGACGGGGAGGCCGCCGCGGCCGTCCACCGGATCACGGCCGCGCTGGAGCGGGCCCTGTACGCCCCGGAGGGCACGGAGGTCTCCTACCCGGAGCTGGCCCAGGACGTGCTGACGGCCCGGGCGGGTCTGCTGGCCGGGGTGAGCCGGGGTACGCGGCTGCGCGCCCTGCTGCTGCCGCGGTCGGCGGTGCGCGTGTCCTGGGAGGTGTCGGCCCGCTGGTCGGCTGCCGCCGCGAAGGCCTCAACCCGGCTGGCCGCCGTACGCGGGCGGCTTCCGCTGCGGGGCCGCGGCTGACGGGACGGGCCCTGCGGCCCGTGGACGCGCCGACGCGGCGAGGCTCGATCCCCCCGAGCCCCGCCGCGTCGGCGTACTCCGTCACCGGGCCCCCGAGGGGCCCCCTCCCGGTACCGGACGGAGGTTCCCGGTCCGCTCCGCAGCCCCGTGCCGGCGGTGCGGACCGGGCCTCCTGTCCGTTGCCCCCAGTCTGTCGTCCGCGCAGGTGGGGGCCCATCCGCGCGCGTACTCATCTATGGGTCTAGGTACGGGTACTCAGTCGCGCGTCCGGCCCCACCAGTTCTACGGGCTGCCACCCCCGCGCGGCACCGCCGACCGGGGGGGGTGGGGCCCACCGGTTCAGGCGGGTCAGCGGTTTCCGCTGACCCGGCCGCGCAGCAGCAGGGACAGGGCCGAGTGCACGTCGTCCAGGGAGCGTTCGCTCTGGAAGGACTGCCAGTCCAGGGCGGCCACCAGCACCATCCCGACCATGGCGGCCGCGGTGAGCTGCACGTCGATCTCGGCGCTCAGCTCGCCGCGCTCGACCCCTTCGCGCAGCACCGTCTCCACGACGGCCACCGCTTCCTGCCGGACCACCATCAGCGTGGACTGCCAGGCCCGGTTGGTCCGCCACAGCTCCGCGACGTAGAGCTGGGTGAAGGCCGGGTAGCGGTCGATGAAGACGAGACCGGCCCGGATCATCGCGTCGAGGGCCTCGACGCGGCTGCCGCCCCGGGCCTCGGTCTCCTCCGCCGCGGTGCGCAGCGAGACCGTCAGCAGGCCGACGCCGTGCCGCAGCAGCTCCTCGAAGAGGTCGTTCTTGCTCGCGAAGTTGTAGTAGACGGTGCCCTTGGCGACGCCCGCCCGTTCGGCGATCTCCTCGACCGTGGTCGCGGAGAACCCCTGCTCGGCGATGAGCGTCACGGCCGCTTCGTAGAGCTTCTGCCGGGTGGCCCGGCGCCGGGCGCCGCCGGTTCCCGTGCCGGTGCTGCTGCTTTCCATGGCGCTGATTCTCACAGGTCAACACATCTCTCACGGCTCGGGACGGCGGCTCGGGCCTACAGGCTCAGTTCCGGGTGGAGCCGGTCCATGGTCCACACCTGCTTGCCGCGGGCAGCGAGGGCGGTCAGCGCGAGGGCGCCGACGGTGAAGGCGACCAGGACCGCGCAGCCCTGCCAGACGGGCCCGAGTCCGCCGCCGGTGATGAGCCGGCGCAGGCTCTCGACGACGTAGGACATCGGCAGGTAGGGGTGGACGGCGTTGAAGAAGCCGGGGCTGGTCTGGACGGGGTAGGTGCCGCCCGCCGAGGTCAGCTGGAGCATCAGCACGGCGAGGACCAGGATCCGTCCGGCCGCGCCAAACTTGGCGTTGAGCCACTGGACGATGGCCGCGAAGCAGCCGGTGACCAGCATCAGGAAGGCGACGGTGAGGGCCGGACGGGCCATCTCCAGGCCGAGGCCCCAGTGGAGGACGGCCATCAGCAGGCCCACCTGGGCGGCGCCGAGGCCCGCCACGGGCAGCCAGCCCGCGAGGGCGATCCGCCAGGGCGAGGCGCCCGCGGACAGGGCCCGCTTGTTCATGGGGGCGATGAGCATGTAGGCGACCATCGCGCCGACCCACAGGGAGAGCGGGATGAAGTACGGGGCGAAGCCGGTGCCGTAGTTGGGCGCCTTGTGCAGGGACCGGTTGGCGAGCTGGACCGGGTCGGACATGACCTCGGTGCGGGCGTCGCGCTGCTGCTGGTCGTAGTCGGGGATCTTGCCAGCGCCCTCGTGCAGGCCGTCCGCGAGGTCGCGGTTGCCGTCGACGAGCTTGTACATGCCGCCGTCGAGGCTGTGCGCGCCGTTGCCGAGCTTGCCGACGCCCTCGTCGATGGCGCCGGAGCCGTTGGTGGCGGAGCCGAGGCCGGTGTGCAGTTCGGCCATGCCGGAGGCGACCTTGTGGGCGCCGGTGTTGAGGGCGTTGACCTGGGCGACGGCCGCGTCGAGGTCCCCGGCCAGCCCGGGCGCCTTGACGACGAGGTCGCGGGCCTTGTTCTCCAGGTCGGTCAGCTGCGTGCGGAGCTTGCCGACGTCGCCGTTCGCGTTCTGGACCAGGGTGCTGACGTCGCCGCTGAGTTCGGCGGCCTCCGCGGCGTCGTCCTTGATCCGCTTGAGGTCGGGGCAGGAGGCCAGGTGCGGCTCGGCGCCGGGGGTGACGCAGTGCCGGGTGTAGTAGGCGTCGGAGCCGGTGGCGGCCTTCTTGGCGGCTGCGGCCGCGCCGGGGGCCTTCTCGGCGAACTTGTCGAGGTGGTTGCGCACGACCTGTGCGGTGTCGGCGACCAGTTCGGCGGTGTCCGCGAGGTTCTTGGGGTCCTTGACGAAGGGCCGGGCCTTGGACGCGGCGCCGTTGACCTTGTCGGCGAGGGTCTGGGTGCCGTCGGCGATGTTCTTGGAGCCGGTCTTCAGCTGGCCGGAGGCGGTGTTGAGCTTCTTCAGGCCGCCGGTGAGCTCGCCGGTCTTCTCCTTGGCCGTGTCGAGGCCGTCGGCGAGGTCCTTGGCGCCCTTCTGCGCCTTGTCCGCGCCGTCCTTGAGCTTGTCGGCGCCGTCGGCGGCCTCGGCGGTCTTGTCGTGCAGGTCGGAGAAGGAGACGAAGATCTTGTCGAGGAAGCCGCGGGAGGCGTTGGTGGACGCCGCGGAGCGGACCTCGGCGAAGACGGTGCGGGAGATCGAGCCGACGATGTAGTTGTTCGCGTCGTTCGTCTGGACCTGGAGGGCTCCGGTGGTGGGGTCCTCGCCGGAGCTGGAGGCGATCTTCTCGCTGAAGTCGGCGGGCATGGTGAGGGAGAGGTAGTACTTCCCGTCCTCCAGGCCCTTGGCGGCCTCCGCGGCGCTGACCTCGCGCCAGTCGAAGGTCTTGCTGTCGTGCAGCTTCTTGGCTATCTCACCGCCGGCGTCGACGCGCTCGCCGTCGACCGTGGTGCCGCGGTCGGAGTTGACGAGGGCCACGGGCACCTTGTCGAGGCGGCTGTAGGGGTCCCAGAAGGACCACAGGTACAGGGCCCCGTACAGCAGCGGCAGCAGGAGCAGTGCGACGAGAGCGGCCCGGGGCAGCTTCCCCCGCCCGAACCGCTTCAGCTCAAGCGCGGCCAGCTTCGGCGAGCGCATCGTCCGCCCCCTTCGTGTCGTCGTCTTCGGTCTTGGCTTCGGTCTTGGCCTCGGACTTGGCCTCGGACTTGGCGTCGGTCTCGTCGGCGTTGTCCAGCGCGTCGTCGTCTGCGGGCTCGTCTGCGGGCTCGTCCGCGTCCGCGTCGGCGCCCTCGTCCGCGGATGCGTCCGCCGTGCCGTCCGGGGTCGCGGCGACCGTGCGCAGGACCGTCGCGTCGGCGGGCGCCTCGCTGCAGACGGCGAGGACGGTGATGCCGCTCGCGGCGATCGAGCGCAGCAGGACCCAGGCCTCTTCGCGTTCGGTGTCCGAGAGCTTGAGGTCGAGGTCGTCCAGGGCCAGCAGCCGTGGGGAGCCCAGCAGCGCGATGGCCACCGAGAGCCGTACGGCCTCCAGGCGCTCCAGGTCCCGTACGGAGGTGCGCTCGCCCTTGGGCAGCGTGGCCGGGTCCAGGCCCGCGGCGGCCAGGGCCGCGTCGATCCGGGCCACGGCCGCGGCGCGGCGCTCGGCGCGCGGCCGCAGCAGGGCGCGGACCGGGCCGTCGTAGCGGCGGTGGAGCAGGGCGCCCTCGCGCAGCTGCTCGGCGACGGTGAGGGCCTGGTCGAGGTCGTTGACGCCGGGAACCGGGCCGAGGGCGGCGATCCGGCGGACCGCGGCCTTGTGCTTCGGCAGCCGGTGGCCGCCGATCTCGGCGTGGCCCTCGGTGGACTTCATGCGGCCGGTGAGAGCGAGGAGCAGGCAGGTCCGCCCGCTTCCGGAGGGGCCTTCGAGCGCGATGAGCGAGCCGGGCGCCGCGTCGAGGGCGACGCCCCGGAAGGCCCAGCCGCGCGGGCCCTTGAGTCCGAAGTCCTCGGCTTTGACGGCCGCGCCGTGCGGGCTGTCCACACCGTCCCCCTTCTTTTTGAACTGACCGGTCAGTTCAAAAACTAGCATCCTTCGGCGCATCCGGTGTGCAGCGGGGGGCAGTTGCCCCCGCAGCGGGCATATCGGTGCAGGTCAGCACGATTGTCAGTGGGGCCGGTCACGATGGAGGCAACGCGATGAACACCACGCGCCGAAGGCAACGCAACGACAGGAGGTTCGTCATGGCCACACCGTCCCCGTCCCCTGTCCATCCCGTCCTGCGGAGGTCCGCCGCTCCGCCGGCCGCCCTCGACCTGCTCGCCAAGGCCCGCGCCGGACTCGCAGAGGCCGCCGCCCTGACCCGGCCCGGCGAGCGGTACGCGACCGCGCACCTCGCCGCGCTGCGCGCCGCCGCCGCGGTGCTCGCCGCCCGCGGGCGGCCCGAACCGGTCTCCCCGCGGCGCAGGCCCCGGATCCGCAGCGCGTGGGAGCTGCTGCCGGAGATGGCGCCGGAGCTCGCCGAGTGGAGCGCGCTGTTCGCCTCCGGCGCCGCTCGCCGGGCCCGGGCGGAGGCCGGGATAGCCGATGCGGCCACCGACCGGGATGCGGACGATCTGGTGCGTGCCGTCGCGATGTTCGTGCGTCTGGTGGAGCGGATGCTCGCCCTCCAGGCGCCGCAGCAGCCCCTGCCGCAGCCGCGTCCGGAGCGTCCGGACGCGGGATGAGCTGCGCGGCAGCGGAAGGCCATAAGGTGGGGCACGGGTGGGGCACGCACCGCTCACCCCCTTCCTTTCCTACCGCGCCGAGGAGCCATCAGCCGTGTCGGACACTTCCCGCCCCCGTGCCTCCCTTCGCACCGCCGTGGTGTGGGAGGTCCTGAAGGAGGCACTCGACCGCCGGGTGAAGGCGACCGGGCGGGACGTGCTGGACGTGCTCGACACCGGCGGCGGCACCGGCAAGTTCGCCGTACCGGTGGCCCGTCTGGGCCACCGGGTCACCGTGGTGGACCCCAGCCCGAACGCGCTGTTCGGGCTGGAGCGCCGGGTCTCCGAGGCCGGGGTCGCCGACCTGGTCCGCGGCGTGCAGGGCGATGCCCAGGGCCTGCTGGACGTCGTCGACCGCGACGCGTACGACGTGGTGCTCTGCCACGGCGTGCTGGAGTACGTGGACGACCCCGCGGAGGGCGTGGCCAACGCGAAGGCCGCGCTGCGCTCCGGCGGCACGCTCAGCCTGCTGGCCGCGGGCCTCGGCGGGGCCGTGCTCGCCCGCGCGCTGGCCGGGCACTTCACCGAGGCCCGCACCGCCCTCACCGACCCGGCCGGCCGCTGGGGCGCCGGAGACCCGGTGCCGCGCCGGTTCACCGCCGAACAGCTCACCGAGCTGGTCGGCGGGGCGGGCCTGGCGGTCGGCGCAGTGCACGGCGTACGCGTCTTCGCCGACCTCGTCCCCGGCGTCCTGGTGGACACGGAGCCGGGCGCCGTGGAGGCGCTGCTGCGGCTGGAAGAGGCCGCGGCGGAGCTGCCGGCCTTCCACGCGGTGGCCACGCAACTGCACGTCCTGGGCGAGAAGCAGTCCTGATCTGCGTACTTCCTCGGACGCAGTGAGCCGTGGACCCTCCGAACCTGCCGTCGGCCCCGTATGATCGTGTGCAGTACCGGCATGGCGGACGGACCGCTGGGGAATAAACGCCTCAGTGACCGCCCCCGCGGCGGTACGGTTTCTGGGCCGTGGCTTTTTGGAACGTGCGTAGAGGGCGGGTATCACGGGGGCGATTCCCCGCCTATCCTGAAGGGGACCCCTGGTCGCTACCCCCCGCGACCGACGGATGAGGAGGACTCCCGTGCCGCTCTCGGAGCACGAGCAGCGAATGCTCGAGCAGATGGAGCGAGCGCTGTACGCCGAAGATCCCAAGTTCGCGACAGCGCTTGAGGGAAGCGGACTGCGTACGTATACCCGGCGACGGGTCTACCAAGCGGTCGCTGGCATTGTGGTGGGTATCGCGCTCCTCATGACCGGTGTGATCATCCCGAACGTACTCTGGGTCAGCGTGGTGGGTTTCCTCGTCATGCTCGGCTGTACGGTTCTCGTGGTCACCGGTTGGCGCAAGGCACCCAAGCCTGGTGAGCAGCCCGTCTCCGGTAGTGCAGAAGGTGCGGCCCATGGCCGCAACCGGCAGCGTCGGTCGATGATGACCCGCATCGAGGAACGGTGGCAGCGCCGCCGTGACGAACAGGGGCAGTGAGCCCCTCTCACACGTGAACAAGGGGACGGCCGCCTCAGGGCGGTCGTCCCCTCACGCGTTCCCCGCCGCCCGCGCGGGCCCGGGAGCCCCCGACCACGCCTGCCGGATCACCCTTTCTGCGCCATGATGATGCGGTGAGTGTGCTCCCCCTGGTCTTCACCAGCGGCTGGGCCAGCGGGATCAACGCCTACGCCGTGGTCCTCCTGCTCGGCATCTTCGGCGCGACCGGGCTGACCGACGAGGTCCCCGAGTCCCTCCAGCGCCCTGACGTGCTGATCGCCGCCGCCGTCCTGTTCCTCTGCGAGGCCGTCGCCGACAAGATCCCCTATGTGGACTCGGCCTGGGACGCCGTGCACACCGTGATCCGCCCGGTGGCGGGTGCCGTGGTCGGCGCGCTGCTGGCCGGACAGAGCGGCTCGCTCTCCGACCTCACCGCCGGCGCGGTCGGCGGCTCCACCGCCCTGGCCAGCCACTTCGTCAAGGCCGGCACCCGGATGGCGATCAACACCTCGCCCGAGCCCTTCACCAACGTCGCGATGAGCACCGCCGAGGACCTCGGCGTGGGAGCCATCGTCACCTTCGCGATGTTCAACCCCGAAGCCGCCGCGATCATCGCGGCGGTGCTGCTGGCCGCCGGACTGGCGATGCTGGTCTACCTGTGGACGCGGATCCGCCGCTTCCTGCGCCGCCGGGCCCAGCGCCGCGAGGAGCGGCGGCTGGCCGCCGAGGCCCGCCGGGTCACCGGGGCCCCACCCCGCTGACCACCTCGGACGCCCTCGATAGGCTCAGCCCATGGCACGAATTGCGGTGATCGGCGCCGGCATGGGCGCGATGGCGACGGCGGCCCGGCTGGCCGTGGCGGGGCACAAGGTGACGGTGTACGAGCGCGGCGCCACCTACGGCGGGGCCGTCGGCCGCTACGAGCGCGAGGGCTTCGCCTTCGACACCGGGCCCGGCCTGCTGCACCTGCCCGCCGTCTACCGCGACCTGTTCGTCAAGACCGGCAAGCGCTCCCTGGAGGACTGCCTCGACCTGGTCCAGGCGGACCCGGCCCTGCGGCACGTCCTCCCCGGGCGCGGCATCGACGTCACCCTCCCCGGCGCCTCGCGCGGCGGGGTCGCCGCCGCCCTCGACGGGGCCTTCGGCCAGGGAGCCGGCGAGCGCTGGAACGGCGTCCTGAACCGGGCCCGGGACGCCTGGGACGCCACCCGGCGCCCGCTGCTGGAGGAGCCCCTGCGGCCCGACTGGCAGGTCCTCGGCCGCGACCCGTACCCGGCGCTGCGGCGGAGCGGCCTGCTGCGCCGCCGCCCGCCGACCCTGGCCGAGGTGGCCGCCCGGGAACTCGGCGGGGACCTCGGGGAGCTGCTGACGGGCCGGGTGGGCTGCTACGGGGTCGACCCCGGGCGGGCCCCCGCCGCCGCGGCGGTGCTGCCGTACATGGAGCAGACCTTCGGCAGCTGGTACCCGCTCGGCGGGATGCGGGCGCTGGCCACCGCCCTGTACGAGCGCTGCCGGGAGCGGAAGGTCGACTTCGTCTTCGGGGCGGAGGTCCGCGACGTCCTCGTACGGGACGGCCGGGCTGCCGGGCTGCTGCTGGCCGACGGCAGCGAGGCCGACGCCGGGTCCGTCGTCTGCGCGGTCGACCCGAGACTGCTGCCGGCCGTCACCACCGCCCGGCCGGACGACGCCGTCCCGCTCCGCGGGGCCCTCGTACCGAGCCGTCTCACGCTCTTCCTGGCGCTGCGCGGCGCCCGCCCCGAGGGCGCCGTCCACCGCACCCTGGTGCACTCCCCCGGCGGCCCGGCCGTCACGGTGCTGCGCCCCGACGACCCCGCCACCCGGCCCGACGCGGAGCACGAGGCGGTGACCGTCAGCGCGGTGTGCGGGCCCGGGAGCGCGGGAGCGGACCTGGGGCCCGAGGAGCTGCTGGAACGCGCCGCAGAGGCCGTCCCGGGGCTGCGGGAGAGGCTGCTGTGGCAGGAGGTGCACACGCCCGTGGAGGTCGAGGCCGCGACCGGGGCCCTGGGCGGCTCGGTGCCCGCCCCCGCCCTCGCGGGGGACGGCGGCCGCCTGCTGCACCCCGGCAATGCGACGCACGTGCCCGGGCTGTACCTGGCCGGGGGCTGGGCACATCCCGGCGGCGGGCTGGCGCACGCCGGGATGACCGGGGCCCTGGTGGCCGGACTGATCGTGGAGGGCGCGGAGTTCCGCGGCTCGCAATGACCGCCGGCCGCGGCCGGGGTCAGTAGCGGTACTGCTCGTACTCCCCCGTGCCCTGGTACGGGTACTGCTGGGGCTGCGGCTCGTGCTGGCCGCCCTGCTCCTCCGCCGGGTAGGGCTGGCTGACGTCCCGCTGCTGCGGGACCCAGACGCCGCCGGGCGGGGTGTCCGTCGAGTACTGCTGCTGGCCGTAGTCGCCGTACGGCTGGTAGCCCTGGTAGTCGCCGGTGGGCTGCGGTACGACCCCGCCGCCGGTGCCGATGTACGGGTCCGAGTAGGCGGCGTAGACCTGCTGCTCGCCCGTGGGGTAGCCCGAGGTGTAGTCGTAGCCGCCGGAGCCCTGGTTCTGCGGGTCGTAGTACGCGGCGTACTGGTGGGCGTCCTGCTCGGCCGTGGTGAACGGCGAGGCGAAGGCCTCGGGCACGCCGACGGCGGGCGGCGCGGAGGCGAAGCTCTGGATCCCGTAGGACCCGGTGTCCTCGGGCACGGGCTGCGGGCTGTAGACCTCTTCGGCCTCGCCCTGGAACTCCCGCCCGGAGGCCCGCTGTCCGGCCTCGTCCGCGTCCTCGCCCGTGGCGCCGTACTCCAGCCCGGTCACCTGGAGGGCGGGTTCGGGGCGCGCGTCGCCCCCGGCGCGGCGCCGCCCGGTCTTGCGTACGGGCTCCCCGCCGCGGCGCAGCGCCCAGCCGGCCACGAACCCCTTGCGGAAGGAGAGCGTCACCAGGGTCTGGCCGACGGCGAACGCGGCCGCGCCGGCCCCGATGACCAGGACCGACGGCAGCACCACCCCGGCGACCACGCCGAGGAAGCCGGTGAAGGCGAGCAGGCGCCAGCGGAGCCGGGCCTTGTACTGCATCAGGACCTCGGCAAGCAGCCACAGCGCGACGAAACCGAACGCGATGTAGAGGACCGTCATTCCCATGCAAGGCCCCTCTCGGTACGGACGACCGCCCAGGAAGGAGGGGCCGGCCGATCAGGCCCGCTGGTGCAGACCCAGGTTCTCGTAGATCTCGAGAGTCGCCGTGGAATTGTTCAGCGTGATGAAGTGCAGTCCCGGGACACCCTCGGACAGCAGCCGCGCGCAGAACTCCGTGGCGAACTCGATGCCAATGGAGCGTACAGCGGCCGGGTCGTCCTTGACCGCGAGCATGCGTTCTTTCACAGTGTCAGGGAAGACCGCGTTGCTGAGCTGGGGCAGCCTGTCGAGCTGCTTGATGCCCACAACAGGCATGACCTCGGGGAGGATCGGGGTGTCGCAGCCCGCCTTCTCGACGCTGTCGCGCAGCCGCAGATAGTTCTCCGGATCGAAGAACATCTGGGTGATCGCATAGTCGGCGCCCGCGCGGCACTTGTCCACGAAGTGCCGGATGTCCGTGTCCCAGTCCGTCGAGCGCGGGTGCATCTCGGGGAAGGCCGCGACACCCACGCAGAAGTCGCCGGACTCCTTGACCAGCCGCACGAGGTCGGCGGCGTAGTGCACGCCCTCGGGGTGGGCCACCCACTCGCCCATCGGGTCGCCCGGCGGGTCTCCGCGCACGACGAGCATGTTCCGGATGCCCACGTCGGCGAACTGCCCGATGACGTTGCGCAGCTCGGCGACCGAGTGGTCCACGGCGGTGAGGTGCGCGACGGGGGTCAGGGTGGTGTCGGCGGCGATCTGCTCGGTGGCGCGGACGGTGCCGCCGCGGGTGGAGCCGCCGGCCCCGTAGGTCACGGAGACGAAGCTGGGGGCCACCGCCTCGACCCGGCGGAGCGCGTTCCAAAGGTTGCGCTCGCCCTTCTCCGTCTTCGGGGCCCAGAACTCGAAGGAGTAGGAGCGCCCGGACGCGAGGAGGTCGCGGACCGTGTGTGCACGGTCCGACCAGGTGGAGGAGGTACCAAGGGCCATAACGGCAGGTTAGACGCGCCCCGACGGACGCCGAAGCTGCGTCCACCCATTGGACACGTTTTTGGACACCTGCGGGACGGCCGCCTACGCCTTGTCGAGACGGGCCCGGACGCGTTCCGCGAGCTCGGCTGCGGCGGCGCGGGGGTCGGCGGCCTCCGTGAGGGCCCGGACGACCACGACCCGGGTGGCGCCCGCGTCGAGCACCTCGTCCAGATTCGTACGGTCGATGCCGCCGATGGCGAACCAGGGCCGGTCCTGCGCCAGGGAGGCGGCGTAGCGGACGAGTCCGAGGCCGGGGGCGAAGCGGCCGGGCTTGGTGGGGGTCGGCCAGCAGGGGCCGGTGCAGAAGTAGTCCACGCCCGCTTCAGCGACGGCCGCGTCCACCTCGGCCTCGGCGTGGCAGGACCGGCCGATGAGCAGGTCCTCGCCGAGGATGGCGCGGGCGGCGGGGACGGGGATGTCCCCCTGGCCGAGGTGCAGGACGTCGGAGCCGATGGCGTGGGCGACGTCGGCGCGGTCGTTCACGGCGAGCAGCTTGCCGTGGCGGCGGGCGGCTTCGGCGAAGACCCGGAGGTGTTCGAGCTCCTCGCCCGCCTCCATGCCCTTGTCCCGGAGCTGGACGATGTCCACGCCTCCGGCGAGGACGGCGTCCAGGAACTCGGGGAGGTCCCCCTGCCGCTTGCGTGCGTCCGTGCAGAGGTAGAGCCGGGCGTCGGCCAGCTGGGTGCGCGCGTCGTTCGCGGACATGGGTGTACCCCCCGGGGTGGGCGGTGCACGGACCGGGGACGGCCCGCGCACCGCGGTGGAGCGGATCGCGGATCAGGTCACAGGGCGAGCGCCTGAGCGCGGCGCTTCACCTCCGTGCCGCGATTCTCGCTCAGCGCCTGCGCGGGCGTGCCCGGCAGGGTCGGGTCGGCCGTGAAGAGCCACTCCAGGATCTCCTCGTCGGAGAAGCCGTCGTCGCGCAGCACGGTCAGCAGGCCCACGAGTCCCTTGACGACCTTGTCGCCGTCGATGAAGGGGGCCGGCACCTGCAGGGAGCGGTTCTCGCCCCGGCGTACGGCGATCAGCTGCCCTTCCTTGACCATCTGGCGGACCCGGGTCACCTCGATGTCGAGCATCTCCGCGATGTCGGGGAGGTACAGCCAGTCGGGGACAAGGGCATCGATCTTTGCGTCAATCTCGGTCACGGGCACAAGCCTGCCATCTCGGATCGGCCGCCGGTACCTGAGCGGCCCCGTCCGGGGCGCGCCCGCCCTCCGGGCCCGGTCCGCGGACGGGGCCCGGAGGGGTCAGACGGTCGCCCGGAGGGGTCAGGCCGTCGCCGATTTCAGCGCGACCGCGGGATCGGCGACCCTGGCGGGGTCGACGGGGACGCCCGACTCGATCAGCTTGCGGCCCTGCGCCAGGTCGCGGGGGCGGCCCACGGCCAGGACCGCGGCCAGGGCGCCGTCGCGCAGCCAGCACACCGACCAGGTGGCCCCGGCCGGATCGCCGCGCCACAGCAGGGCGTCCGCGCCCGCGTGGTGGCCGGCGTACTGCACGAAGCGTCCGAACTGCTCCGACCAGAAGTACGGCACCGGGTCGTACACCGTGGCCGGCTCCCCCGCCAGGATGTTCGCCGCGACCGCGCGCGGTCCCTGGAGGGCGTTGTCCCAGTGGTGCACGAGCAGCCGGGCGCCGTAGCGGGCCGAGGGGAAGGAGGCGCAGTCGCCGACCGCGTACACCCCGGGCAGCGAGGTCCGCAGGTGGGCGTCCGCGGTGACGGAGCCGTCGGGGCCGCGCTCGACGCCGCTGCCGGCCAGCCAGCCGGTGGCCGGGCGGGCCCCGATGCCGACCACGACCGCGCCCGCCTCCAGGGAGCGCCCGTCCGCGAGGCGGACCCGGCCGTCCTCGATGCCGGCGACCTTCGCGCCGGTGATCAGCTCCGCCCCCGCCTCGGCGTACCAGTGGGCCATCGGCTCGGCGACCTCCGGGGGCAGCGCCCCCGCCAGGACCCGGTCGGCGGCCTCGACCACGGTCACCTCGCAGCCCGCCTCCCGGGCGGCGGTGGCGAACTCGGCGCCGATCCAGCCCGCCCCGACCACCACCGTGCGGGGCGCCGCCGCCAGCACCGGCCGCAGCCGGGCCGCGTCGTCGAGGGTGCGCAGCAGGTGCACACCGGGGACGCCCTCGGTCCCGGGCAGGGTCAGGGGCTGCGCGCCGGTCGCCAGGACGAGGACCCCGTACGGGACCGGTCCCGCCTCGGTGTCCAGTTCGCGGTCGGCGGCCCGCAGCCCGGTCACCTCGGTCCCGAGCCGCAGTTCGATGCCGAGCCCTTCGAAGTCCACGTCGAAGGCGGAGTCCTCGGCCTTGCCGAGGAGGACCGCCTTGGAGAGCGGGGGCCGGTCGTAGGGCTGGTGCGGTTCGGCCCCCAGGAGGGTCACGGGTCCGGTGAAACCCTGCTCCCGCAGGGCGACCGCGGTCTGCACCCCGGCCATTCCGGCGCCGACGATCACGACGCCGCTCTGAGTCTGTTCCGTCTGCTCGCTCACGCAGCCAGCCTAATCATCTGACGCTCCGTCAGGAATAGGTGCCGCCTTACCCGCCGTCCGCGCCCGGGGTTAGTAGCTATTGTGCCGTCAGGTCACTCTTGTGAGTGATAGTGCGTTTAGGTGAGTGTGGTTACGGTCGCGGTTGTGAACCTGAAGGAGTGGGCCAAGGCGCAGGGTGTACATCCGCAGACCGCGTATCGCTGGTTTCGTGAGGGGACTTTGCCGGTACCGGCTCAGCGGGTCGGGCCGCGCACGATCCTGGTGAACGTGGAGGGGCATGCCGCACCTGAGGTGGTGGGTGGTGTCGGCCTGTATGCCCGGGTGTCGTCCCATGACCAGAAGGCGGATCTTGAGCGTCAGGTGACGCGTCTTTCGCAGTGGGCGGCGAAGGCAGGTCACCGGGTGGTCCGGATCGAGTCGGAGACCGGTTCGGGTATGAATGGTTCCCGGTCGAAGGCGCGTCGTCTGCTTGCCGACCCTGATGTGACCTGCGTGGTGGTGGAGCACAAGGACCGCCTCGGGCGGATGAACGTGGAACTGGTCGAAGCCGCCCTGTCCGCGCACGGACGCCGTCTCGTCGTGCTGGATGACGGCGAGGTCGAAGACGACCTGGTCCGGGACATGATGGACGTGCTCACCTCGTTCTGTGCTCGCCTGCACGGACGCCGCGGTGCGAAGAACCGGGCTGCCAAGGCCCTGGAAGCGGCGGCGCAGGGTGGCTGAGCCGAGGAGAGAGCTCCGGACAATCGCCACGCCGTTCGTTGCCCTCGGTCCCTCGGGCGTGTCGATACGTGACCGGCTCAAGGCTCTGACGGCGGAGGATGAGAAGGTGCTGCGGCTGGTCGGCGCGCACCTGGGAGCCTTGGCCGGTCATGACCTCAAGGCCCGCTGCGCTGATGGCCTGAGGCATTCCAATGAGTCGTGGGCCGGGCGCAAGCGTGAACTGACTCCGTTGTCGTCGTCCCGGTGGGCCGGGTCGATCACGAAGGCGACGCATGACCAGTGGTCGCTGTCCCGGCGCGCTCAGGCCGCGCACCTGGCCGGGCTTGATGCGGGTATCCGCATGCTCCGCCACCGACTGTCCCTCCCGGTTGGACAGCGCGGCACCAAGCGCGCTCCCGGGGGCTACCGGTCGCAGCGTGAGTGGTTTGCCAAGTCCCGTCGGCTGGCATCCCTGGAAGCCCGGCACGCAGCCGTGTCGGCTGATCGTGAGGCGGGCCGGGTACGGGTGGTGCGCGGAGGCCGGAAGCTCGCCAACACCCGCCACCACCTGGATGCGGCCGGTCTCACGGAACCTGAGTGGCGGGAGAGGTGGGAGGCGGCCCGCTGGTTCCTGTCAGCCGACGGCGAGTCCGGGAAGAGGTTCGGGAACGAGACCATCCGCGTCAGCCCCGACGGGGAGGTCAGCATCAAGCTGCCCGCGCCGCTCGCCGGGTACGCCAACAGCAGGAACGGCCGGTACACACTCGCGGCGCGCGTCGCGTTCCCCCACCGGGGCGAGGAGTGGCGCGACCGTACGTCTACGGACCGGGCTGTCGCGTACCGCATCCACTACGACACCTCGCGTGGCCGCTGGTACCTCGACGCCTCCTGGACACGCCCCGCCGTCCAGACCATCCCTCTGCCGGCGGCCCGAGCGAACGGCATCGTCGGCGTGGACACGAACGCCGATCACTTCGCCGCCTGGCGACTCGATCCCCACGGAAACCCCGTCGGCGAACCGCACCGCTTCCCCTACGACCTGTCCGGAACCGCTCAGCACCGGGACGCGCAGATCCGCCACGCCATCACCCGCCTCCTCCACTGGGCACAGCGGTGCGGCGTCACGGCCATCGCCATCGAAGACCTCGACTTCACTGACGAGAAGACCCGCGAGAAGCACGGCCGGAGGAAGAAGTTCCGGCAACTGATCTCCGGCATCCCCACCGCCAGGCTCCGTGTACGGCTCGTATCCATGGCAGCCGGAAGGGGTCTGGCGATCGTCGCGGTCGACCCCGCGTACACCAGCCTGTGGGGCGCCCAGCACTGGCAGAGGCCCATGACAGCGCCCCGCCGCACCACGACCCGGCACGATGCCGCGAGCATCGCGATCGGCAGACGCGCCCTCGGGCACCCGGTCCGGCGACGGACGGCACCGCCCCGCGACGACCGGAGCGATCGTCGCGGGCATCGGACCGTCCAGGCCGGAGGACACCCGAGGACGTGAGGAAACCCGACCCCGTGTTCCCGGACCACGCACACGATGCGCGCAGCCCGGACACGGAGCGAAAGCGGGCAACCAGCACGCCCAACACCGTCCGGGGCGCGCGGCTGAGGGAGACCAGTCCTGGCAACAGGACTCACTCCCGCCCAGTCTCTAGGAACGGTTAGTCTGGCCACCGTACCTATCGCGGGAGTCCGGGCGCACCGGGCTGAGAGGGAGGCTGGACGGCCTCCGACCGTACGAACCTGATCCGGGTCATGCCGGCGAAGGGAGGGGCTGGACGCCCATGCACGCATCTCGAACGAGAAGAGGATCCGACGTCCTCGTCGTCGGAGGCGGGATCATCGGCCTCGTCACGGCCTGGCGGGCGGCCCGCCAGGGGCTGCGCACCGCACTCGCCGACCCGTCACCCGGCGGCGGCGCCGCCCAGGTCGCGGCCGGCATGCTGGCCCCGGTCACCGAGCTGCACTACGGCGAGGAGGCCCTGCTCGACCTCGGGCTCGCCTCCGCCGCGCGCTACCCGCAGTTCGCCGAGGAGCTCGCCGAGGCCAGTGGCGGCCTGGACATCGGCTACCGCGCCTGCGGCACCCTCGCCGTCGCCCTCGACGCCGACGACCGCCTCCACCTGCGCGAGCTGCACGCCCTCCAGCGCCGTTGCGGCCTGGACTCCGAGTGGCTCACCGGTCGCGAGTGCCGCCGCCTGGAACCGATGCTCGCCCCGGGCGTACGCGGCGGGCTGCGCGTCGACGGCGACCACCAGGTCGACCCTCGGCGGCTCGCGGCCGCCCTGCTGGCCGCCTGCGAACGGGCCGGCGTGGAGATCCACCGGGCCCCTGCGCAGCGGCTGCTCGTCACCGCCGACCGGGCGTCGGGCGCCGTGCTCGACGAGGGCACGGAACTGCACGCGGACCAGGTGGTGCTGGCGGGCGGCTCCCTGAGCGGCCGGCTGGCGGGCGTACCGCCGCAGGCCGTGGCCCCCGTCCGGCCGGTCAAGGGGCAGGTCCTGCGGCTGTCCGTACCGGCGGCGTACGCGCCGTTCCTGTCGCGGACCGTACGGGCGGTCGTCCGCGGCAGCCACGTCTACCTGGTCCCGCGCGAGAACGGCGAGCTCGTCATCGGCGCCACCAGCGAGGAACTCGGCTGGGACACCACGGTCACCGCGGGCGGGGTCTACGAACTGCTGCGCGACGCCCACGAGCTGGTACCCGGCATCACCGAACTCCCGCTCACCGAGACCCGGGCGGGGCTGCGGCCCGGTTCACCCGACAACGCCCCCCTGCTCGGCCCGACCGAACTGCCGGGCCTGCACCTGGCCACCGGCCACTACCGCAACGGGGTGCTGCTGACCCCGCTCACCGGCGAGGTGATGGCGGAGCTGCTGGCCACCGGCGAACTGCCGCAGATCGCCCGCCCCTTCACCCCCCGCCGGTTCTCCGCCGCACGTCAGGAGTCGTACGCATGACCATCTCCGTCAACGGCGAACCGCGCGAGGTCGCGGCCGGCACCACCCTCGACACCGTGGTCGCCACCCTGACCGCCGCGCCGTCCGGCGTCGCCGCCGCGCTCAACGAGACCGTGGTCCCGCGCGGGCAGTGGCCGGCGACCCCGGTGGACGACGGCGACCGGGTGGAGATCCTCACCGCGGTCCAGGGGGGCTGAACTCCATGGCCGACGACCTCTTCGTCCTGGGCGGCCGGACCTTCTCCTCCCGCCTGATCATGGGCACCGGCGGGGCCCCGAGCCTGGACGTGCTGGAACGGTCCCTGGTGGCCTCCGGCACCGAACTGACGACGGTGGCGATGCGGCGCCTGGACCCCACGGTCCAGGGCTCCGTCCTGTCCGTCCTGTCGAAGCTGGGCATCGCGGTCCTGCCGAACACCGCGGGCTGCTTCACGGCCGGGGAGGCCGTGCTGACGGCCCGCCTCGCGCGGGAGGCCCTCGGTACGGACTGGATCAAGCTGGAGGTGGTCGCCGACGAGCGGACCCTCCTGCCCGACGGCGTCGAGTTGCTGGACGCCGCCGAGGTCCTGGTCGACGAGGGCTTCACCGTCCTGCCCTACACGAACGACGACCCCGTGCTCGCGCGGAAGCTGGAGGACGTGGGCTGCGCGGCGATCATGCCGCTGGGCTCCCCGATCGGCTCCGGAATGGGCATCCGCAACCCGCACAACTTCGAACTGATCACGGAGCGGGCCGGGGTCCCGGTCATCCTGGACGCCGGGGCCGGCACCGCGTCGGACGCGGCGCTGGCGATGGAGCTGGGGTGCGCGGCGGTGATGCTGGCCTCCGCGGTGACCCGGGCGCAGGAGCCGGTGCTGATGGCGGCCGCCATGCGGGACGCGGTCTCGGCGGGCCGCCTCGCGCGCCGCGCGGGCCGCATCCCGCAGCGGCGCTTCGCCGAGGCCTCGTCCCCGGCGCAGGGCCGCGCCGACCTCGACCCGGAGCGCCCGGCCTTCTGACCCGGTCCGGCGGGCCCGGCGGGACACGGTCCGCAGTCGGGTCCGTCACAGCTGCGCTGCAAGGCGACCCGCCCCGGCCGGGGCGGGTCGCGCCGATCGTAGAATCGCCGGGTGGATACGACCCTGGATGACCCCCTCGTCGGGCGCGTGCTCGACGGCCGCTACCGCATCGACGCCCGTATCGCGGCCGGCGGCATGGCCACGGTCTACCGGGCCGTCGACACCCGCCTCGACCGCGTCCTCGCGCTGAAGGTGATGCACCCGGCGCTCGCCGCCGACGCCGCCTTCGTCGACCGGTTCATCCGGGAGGCGAAGTCCGTGGCCCGGCTCGCCCACCCCAACGTGGTCGCCGTCTTCGACCAGGGCACGGACGGGCCGTATGTCTACCTCGCCATGGAGTACGTCTCCGGCTGCACCCTGCGCGACGTGCTCCGCGAGCGCGGCGCCCTCCAGCCCCGGGCCGCCCTCGACATCCTCGAAGCGGTGCTCGCCGCCCTCGGCGCCGCCCACCGGGCCGGTTTCGTCCACCGCGACATGAAGCCCGAGAACGTCCTGATCGGCGACGACGGCCGGGTCAAGGTCGCCGACTTCGGCCTGGTCCGGTCCGTGGACTCGGTGACCAACACCACCGGCTCCGTCCTCGGCACCGTCTCCTACCTGGCGCCCGAGCAGATCGAGAACGGCGTCACCGACACCCGTGTGGACGTCTACGCCTGCGGGGTCGTCCTCTACGAGATGCTCACCGGCGCCAAGCCGCACACCGGCGGCAGCGCCGCCCAGGTGCTCTACCAGCACCTCAACGAGGACGTCCCGGCGCCGTCGGCCGCTGTCCCCGGGCTCCCCGTAGGCCTGGACGAGCTCGTCCTGCACGCCACCGCCCGCAATCCCGAGCTGCGGCCCTCCGACGCCGCCTCCCTGCTCGGCCTCGCCCTGGAGGCCCGCGCCCGGCTCACCGACGCCGAGCTGGACTCCGTACCGCCGCAGGCCCGCGCCGAGGAGCGGACGGCCGCCGAGGACCGCACCAGCGTGATCGCCCGGCCGGTCACTGCCCCGCATGCGGTGCACCACACCTCCCGCCTGGAGAGCCCGCCCCCGCCGCCGGTCGCGCACCGGCCCCGGCGGGAGCTGCGCCCCCGCCGCGGCACCCTCCTCGTGGTCGTCGGCGTCCTGCTGGCCCTGGGTCTGGGCACCGGCGTCTGGTACATCAACTCCGGCCAGTTCACCAAGGTCCCCCACCTGCTCGGCAAGACCGAGAAGCAGGCCAGGGGCCAGCTGTACGCCGAAGGCCTCGCCGTGAAGGGGATCAGCCAGAAGTTCAGCAACTCCTTCGAACGCGGCGCCGTGATGGACACCGATCCCCCGGCCGGCAAGCGGATCCGCACCAACGGCGCGGTGGCCCTCACCATCTCCCGCGGCCCCGAGGTCGTGGCCGTGCCCAACCTGAAGGGCCGGCCCCTGGAAGAGGCCAGGACCCAGCTGACGGAGGCCGGCCTCGCGCCCGGCCAGGTCACCCAGGCCTTCAGCCAGGACATCGCCCAGGGCGCGGTGATCAGCTCCGACCCGGCGGGCGGGGAGAAGCGGGCCCCGGACACGGCGGTCGCGCTCGTCGTCAGCAAGGGCCGCCCCGTCCCGGTACCGAACGTGGCCGGGCAGCAGGTCGACCAGGCGCGCGCCGCGCTGGAGGGCCTCGGCCTGAAGGTGGCGGTCGCCCCCGAGGAGGTCAACTCCCCCGGAGCGGCCGGTACGGTCGCGAACCAGTCGGTCGGAGCGGGCACCCAGGCCGCGGCCGGGGACACCGTCACCCTGACCGTCTCCAAGGGCCCCCGCCAGCTCCCGGTGCCGAACGTGACCGGCCAGGACGTGGACGCGGCCCGCAAGACCCTGGAGGGCGCGGGCTTCAAGGTGAAGGTGGAACGGCCGTTCCTGTCCTTCAGCAACACCGTGGAGAGCCAGTCGGTGCCCGCCGGCCAGAACGCCCCCGAGGGCAGCACGATCACCGTCAAGACCAAGGGACTGTAGGGGTACGTGGAACAGCAGGAGCACGTGGAACAGTCGGCGGGGGCCCAACGCAATCCCGTGGGCGGGCACGTGCCCGTCGCGGGCGGGCTCGCCTCGGTCGGGCTGACGTACGCCCGGGAGATGGGGGCCGAAGCCGTCCAGGTCTTCGTCGCCAACCCGCGGGGCTGGGCCACCCCGGTCGGCAACCCGGCACAGGACGAGCTGTTCCGCGCCGGGTGCGCGGCCGCTTCGATCCCGGCCTACGTGCACGCGCCCTACCTGATCAACTTCGGCTCGCACACCGAGGCGACCGTGGAGAAGTCGGTGGAGTCGCTGCGGCACTCACTGCGCCGCGGCCGCGAGATCGGGGCGCTCGGGGTGGTCGTCCACACCGGCTCGGCGACCGGAGGCCGCCCGCGCGAGGCGGCGTACGCGCAGGTCAGGGAGCACATGCTGCCGCTGCTCGACGAGCTGACGCACGAGGACGACCCCTTCCTGCTGCTGGAGTCCACGGCCGGCCAGGGCTCCTCGCTGTGCTCGCGGACCTGGGACTTCGGCCCGTACTTCGACGCCCTCGACCACCACCCCAAGCTGGGCATCTGCCTGGACACCTGCCACATCTTCGCGGCCGGGCACGACCTGGCGGAGCCCGGCGGGACCAAGCAGACGCTGGACCTGCTGGTGGACACGGTGGGCGAGGGCCGTCTCAAGCTGGTCCACGCGAACGACTCCAAGGAGGGGGCGGGCGCGCACAAGGACCGGCACGCGAACATCGGGCAGGGCCACATCGGCCGGGACGCCTTCGCCGAGCTGTTCACGCACCCCGCCATGGAGGGCGTACCGCTGATCATCGAGACGCCGGGCGGGAAGGAAGGGCACGCGGCGGACGTCGCGCTGCTGAAGGAGCTGCGCGCCTTCCACTGATCCGTTGAGGAATACCCCTGGGGGGTATGTGGTTCTGCTCTCCGCAGGACCGTTACCCGGCATTCCCGAGGGGGCTCCCATGGACCACGCGCACGAGCACCACGAGCACCACGCACCTCACGGACACCACGACGGCGATGGCAGCGGCAAGGTCAGCTGGGCCACGGCGGCGCGGGCCACGCTGCACTGCCTGACCGGATGCGCCATCGGCGAGGTCCTCGGCATGGTCATCGGGACCGCGCTGGGCTGGGGCAACGTACCCACGATGGTCCTGGCCATCGCCCTGGCCTTCTTCTTCGGCTACGCGTTCACCCTGCGCGGGATCCTGAAGGCCGGCGTGGACCTTCCTACGGCCGTCCGGGTGGCACTGGCCGCCGACACCCTGTCCATCGCCGTCATGGAACTGATCGACAACGGCGTGATCGCCCTCTGGCCGGGCGCCATGGACGCGCACCTGACGGCGCCGCTCTTCTGGATCGTGCTGGCCATCGCGCTGGCGGCGGCCTTCGTGATCACGGTCCCGGTCAACAAGTGGATGATCGGCCGTGGCATGGGGCACGCGGTGGTCCACCGCTACCACCAAGAGACGGCCTAGAGCTCGGGGCCGTCCCCGGGCTCCTCCTGGTAGGAGTAGCGCTGCTCGCGCCAGGGGTCACCGATGTTGTGGTAGCCCCGCTCCTCCCAGAACCCTCGACGGTCGGCCGTCATGTACTCGATGCCGCGGACCCACTTGGGGCCCTTCCAGGCGTACAGGTGCGGGACCACCAGCCGCAGCGGGAAACCGTGTTCGGCGGTGAGCAGTTCACCGCCCTGGTGGGTGGCGAAGACGGTGCGCTCGGAAGCGAAGTCGGCCAGCCGCAGGTTGGAGCTGAAGCCGTACTCGGCCCACACCATCACATGGGTGACCTGCGGGGCCGGCGGCGCGAGACCGAGGAGGGTGCGGGCGAGCACGCCGCCCCATTCGGCGCCCTGCATGCTGAACTTCGTCACGCAGTGCAGGTCCGCCACGACGGAGTCGAACGGCAGGGCCGCGAACTCCTCGTGGTTCCAGCAGTGCTTCTCCCCGTCGGCGGTCGCGCCGAATACGCGGAACTCCCAGCGGTCCGGCTTGAACTTGGGCACGGGACCGTAGTGGGTGACCGGCCAGCCTCGCTGCAACCGCTGCCCCGGGGGAAGCTCCAGCGGCTCTGCTCCCGGAGATTCCCGGCTTTCCGGCTGACCCATGAGTCCATGGTGACAGACTGGGCAGGGTGGTCATGACCAGCCGAGGGCCCGATTCAGGCAAGTCACGGTAACTCCCACTAAGGAGGCACTTACTGGACGCCCCCGGACGGCGGTGCAAGGATGCGCGCAACTGCCCCGTCACATAGCTGACATTGCCTGGAAGGAGCCTCTGCGATGCAGGGCGACCCCGAGGTCCTTGAGTTTCTGAACGAGCAGCTGACCGGCGAGCTGACGGCCATCAACCAGTACTGGCTGCACTACCGCATCCAGGACAACAAGGGCTGGACGAAGCTCGCCAAGTACACGCGTGAAGAGTCCATCGATGAGATGAAGCACGCGGACAAGATCACCGAGCGCATCCTGATGCTCGACGGTCTGCCGAATTACCAGCGCCTCTTCCACGTGCGGGTCGGCCAGACCCTCACGGAGATGTTCCAGGCGGACCGCCAGGTGGAGGTCGAGGCGATCGACCGCCTCAAGCGCGGCATCGAGGTCATGCGCGGCAAGGGGGACGTCACCTCCGCGCGGCTCTTCGAGGAGATCCTCGAGGACGAGGAGCACCACATCGACTACCTCGACACCCAGCTGGAGCTCATCGAGTCCCTGGGCGAGCCGCTCTACATCGCACAGCTGATCGAGCAGCCCAGCTAGTACGCGCGGCGAGGGGCAGAGGTGGTCTAGGCCGCTTCCGCGAGCTCGGGCGAGGGCGCCACGTCAGCGGCGAGGACCGCCGCCGCATTGCCCTTCTCCAGCAGCTCCCGGCGGGGGCACGCGCCGCGGCCGAGTATGCCCTGGATGGTGCGCACGCAGGAGCCGCAGTCGGTTCCGGCCTTGGTCGCAGAGGCGATCTGGCGCGGGGTACAGGCCCCGGCTGCCGCGTGGTCCTTGACCTGCTTGTCGGTGATCCCGAAACAAGAGCAGACGTACACGCGGTTCACCTCCCTGGCAGGAATGGTTCGGCGAGCCATCCCCTATTCGGTGAGGCTTACCTAACCGTACCCAAAGTTAGGCAACCCTAAAAGCCCCCGATATGACGATGGGGCGCGGATCACATCGATCCGCGCCCCATCGTCGTACGAACGTACTGAGTGATCCCTACTGGTCGCGGTACATCTCGGCGACCAGGAACGCCAGGTCCAGGGACTGACTGCGGTTGAGCCGCGGGTCACAGGCCGTCTCGTAGCGCTGGTGCAGGTCGTCGACGAAGATCTCGTCGCCGCCGCCCACGCACTCGGTGACGTCGTCACCGGTGAGCTCGACGTGGATGCCGCCCGGGTGGGTACCCAGGGCCTTGTGGACCTCGAAGAAGCCCTTGACCTCGTCGAGCACGTCGTCGAAACGGCGCGTCTTGTGGCCGGAGGCCGCCTCGAAGGTGTTGCCGTGCATCGGGTCGGTCACCCAGGCGACCGTGGCACCCGAAGCGGTGACCTTCTCGACCAGCTCGGGGAGCTTGTCGCGGACCTTGTCGGCGCCCATGCGGACGACGAAGGTCAGCCGGCCCGGCTCCCGCTCGGGGTCCAGGCGGTCGATGTAGGTCAGCGCCTCGTCCACGGTGGTCGTGGGGCCGAGCTTGATGCCGATCGGGTTGGCGATCTGCGAGCAGAACTCGATGTGCGCGTGGTCCAGCTGGCGCGTGCGCTCACCGATCCAGACCATGTGGCCCGAGGTGTCGTACAGCTTGCCGGTGCGCGAGTCGGTGCGGGTCAGCGCACCCTCGTAGTCGAGCAGCAGCGCCTCGTGGGAGGCGTAGAACTCGACGGCCTTGAACTCGGCCGGGTCGGTCCCGCAGGCCTTCATGAAGTTCAGCGCGTTGTCGATCTCGCGGGCCAGCTGCTCGTAGCGCTGACCGGACGGGGACGACTTCACGAAGTCCTGGTTCCAGGCGTGCACCTGGCGCAGGTCGGCGTAACCACCGGTGGTGAAGGCGCGCACCAGGTTGAGCGTCGAGGCGGACGCGTTGTACATCCGCTTCAGCCGCTCGGGGTCCGGGATGCGGGCCTCTTCGGTGAAGGCGAAGCCGTTGACGGAGTCGCCGCGGTAGGTCGGCAGCGTCACGCCGTCGCGGGTCTCGGTGTCCTTCGAGCGCGGCTTGGAGTACTGGCCGGCGATGCGGCCGACCTTCACGACGGGCACGGAGGCCGCGTACGTGAGGACGGCGCTCATCTGGAGCAGGGTCTTCAGCTTGGCGCGGATGTGCTCGGCGGAGACGCCGTCGAAGGCCTCGGCGCAGTCGCCACCCTGAAGGAGGAACGCCTCGCCCTTGGCGACGGCTCCCAGACGGGCGCGCAGCTGGTCGCACTCACCCGCGAAGACGAGGGGAGGATACGACTCGAGGTCCGCGACGACAGCGCGCAGGGCCTCGGCATCGGGGTACGAAGGCTGCTGCGCCGCGGGAAGGTCTCGCCAGGCCGCCTTGGCGGCGGGGGCTTGGGTTTCAGCGTTCACGGTCACCTCGTACACATTACGGCGTCACACGGCTTGTCCAGCCGTGCGCCCACTACGTGAGACAGATATCTCCCGAACTGGACCCCGCCGCTCGGAACCCCTGATTCCGGACATGCCCGGGGAGCGGATGCTTCGCCTCCGTCCGGGCCGTGGGCTAGGGTCCCTCCCATGTACGCGCACTTCGACAAGAACTGGTGGTGGCCCGCTCCCGGCGGCCCACTCCTCGCGCGTACCTGAAGACACGACCGACGCGAAGGCCGCCCCGAGGGGCGGCCTTCCGCGTTTTCCGGCGCGGGCCCGCCCCTCCCACCCGGAAGGACGCCGCCCCATGGACATCAGCCGACTGCTCGACGAGTCCTGCCCCCCGTTCGCCCTGATCCGCCGCCGGACCCCCGGCCGCGACCACGACACCGTCGAGGTGCTGCTGGGCGCGGTCCACGAGGCCGAGCGCCTCGCCGACCTGCCCGTCGGCCCGCTGCCCACCCTCGCCCTCGTCCCGTTCCGGCAGATCCGCGAGCGCGGCTTCGACGTCCGCGACGACGGCACGCCGCTGAGCGTGCTGGTCGCGGAGGAGGCCCACGAGCTCCCGCTCGGCGAGGTCCTCGCCGCGCTGCCCGCGCACGAGGTACGGGTGGAGGGCGGCGGCTTCGACGTCGACGACGAGCGGTACGCGGCCACCGTCGAGCGCGTCGTCCGGGACGAGATCGGGCGCGGGGAGGGCGCGAACTTCGTGATCCGGCGGACCTACGGCGGCCGGATCGACGGCTTCGGCCGCGCGGACGCCCTGGCCCTGTTCCGGCGGCTGCTGGAGGGCGAGCGGGGCGCGTACTGGACGTACGTCGTCCACACCGGGGAGCGCACGCTGGTCGGGGCCAGCCCCGAGGTGCACGTGCGGATGTCCGGGGGGACGGTCGTGATGAACCCGATCAGCGGCACCTACCGCTATCCCGCCGCGGGGCCGACGGCCGAGTCGCTGCTGGCCTTCCTCGGCGACCGCAAGGAGACCGAGGAACTGTCGATGGTCGTCGACGAGGAACTCAAGATGATGTGCACCGTCGGGGACCGGGGCGGGGTCGTCGTCGGACCGCGGCTCAAGGAGATGTCCCACCTCGCGCACACCGAGTACGAGCTGCGCGGCCGCTCCTCGCTGGACGTGCGGGAGGTGCTGCGCGAGACCATGTTCGCGGCGACGGTCACCGGCTCCCCGGTGCAGAACGCCTGCCGGGTGATCGAGCGCTACGAGGAGGGCGGCCGCGGCTACTACGCGGGCGCGCTGGCCCTGCTGGGCCTGGACGCGGCCGGGGCGCAGACCCTGGACTCCCCCATCCTGATCCGCACCGCCGACATCGACCGGGACGGGGCGCTGCGGGTCCCGGTCGGCGCCACCCTGGTGCGGCACTCCGATCCGGCGGGCGAGGTCGCGGAGACCCACGCGAAGGCGGCCGGGGTGCTGGCGGCCCTCGGCGTACGGCCGGCCGCGCCCCGGCCCGCCTTCGAGGGGCTCCGGCTGTCGGACGACCCGCGGGTGCGGGCCGCGCTGGCGGCCCGGCGGGCGGACCTGGCGCCCTTCTGGCTCCGGATGCAGGAGCAGCCCCCGGCCCCGGCGGGCCACGCCCTGGTGGTGGACGGCGAGGACACCTTCACGGCGATGCTGGCGCACGTGCTGCGGGTGGCCGGGCTGGAGGTGACCGTACGCCGCTACGACGACCCGGGGCTGCGGGCGGCGGCCCTGGCCTGGGAGGGCCCGGTGGTCCTGGGCCCCGGCCCGGGGAACCCGGCGGACGCGGGCGACCCGAAGATGCGGATGCTGCGCGCCCTGGCCGCGGACCTGCTGGCCGGACACCGCCACGGCCTGGTCGGGGTCTGCCTGGGCCACGAGCTGCTGGCGGCGGAGCTGGGCCTGCCGCTGGTCCGCAAGGCGGAGCCCGCGCAGGGCGCGCAGACCCGCATCGACCTGTTCGGCGCCGAGGAGGTCGTCGGCTTCTACAACACGTACACCGCGCGCTGCGACGCCGCTGCGGCCGGCCGGCTCGCGGCGGCCGGGGTGGAGGTGTCCCGGGACCCGGCCACGGGCGAGGTGCACGCCCTGCGGTCGGCCGCGGCGGGCTTCGCCGGGGTGCAGTTCCACCCGGAGTCGGTGCTCACCCTGCGGGGCGCGGAGCTGCTGCGCGAGCTGCTGGCGGGGGTGCGGGTCGCTGCGTAGTCCGTCTCAGACGGACTCGGGGGCCGGCCGGGAACGGGCGCGCAGCCACCGGACCAGCTGGGTCAGCAGCACCGGCCCCTGGACGGCCAGTCCGCACGCGGCGACGACGATCTGGCCTGCCGCGAGCCCTCCGAGCATGGTGGCGCAGGCCAGGCCGTCCACCAGGTTCAGCCGGGCGTCCGTGCGGCGGGTGCCGGTCTCCGCGCGGACGGTGCGCAGGGCCGAGTACGCGCCGAGGAGCTGGAGGGCGGCGAACGCGGCCAGGGCCCAGCGGACCCAGTCGGGTATGGTCACGCGCCCAATGTAGTGACCGGTCAGGACGGGTCGGGGACGAGGGTGTTCTCCGAGGTCCGCCCGGCCAGGTAGTCGGCCACGTTGGCGACGGTGGTGTCGATGATCTGGCCGACCGCGTCGCTCGTGTAGTACGCCTGGTGCGAGGTCACCACGACGTGCGGGAAGGTGACGAGGCGGGCCAGGGTGTCGTCCTCGACCGTCTCCAGGGACTTGTCCAGGAAGAAGACCCCGGCCTCCGCCTCGTACACGTCGAGCCCGACCCCGGCGAACCGGCCCGCCCGCAGCTCGGTGACCAGGGCGCCGGTGTCGATCAGCCCGCCGCGGCTGGAGTTCACCAGGATCGCGTCGTCCCGCATCAGCCGCAGCGCCGCCGAGTCCACGATGTGGTGCGTGGACTCCATCAGCGGTACGTGCAGGCTGACGAGGTCCGAGGAGGCGAACAGCTCCTCCTTGTCCACGTACTTCATGCCCAGTTCCAGGCACGCCGGGTTCTGCACCACGTCCCAGCCCAGCAGGTTCATCCCGAAGCCGTGGGCGATCCGGGTGAAGGCCTCGCCGATCTTGCCGGTGCCGAGCACGCCGACCGTACGGCCGTGCATGTCCCGGCCCATCAGCCCGTTCAGGCGGAAGTCGAAGTCCCGGGTCCGGATGGAGGCCCGGACGATGCGCCGGTTCACGGCCATCGCGAGGGTCCACGCGAACTCGGCCACCGAGTGGGGCGAGTAGTAGGAGACCCGGCCGACCGTCATGCCCAGCTGCCGGGCCACGTCCAGGTCGATGTTGTTGAAGCCGGTGGAGCGCTGGGCGATCATCTTCGTCCCGCCCGCGGACAGCGTGCGCAGCACCCGGGCGCCCAGGTCGGCGTTCACGCTGGAGGAGACGATCTCGTACCCGGCGGCGATGGGAGCGGTGTCCTCGCTGAGGAAGACGTCCAGGCAGCGGATCTCGTGCTGCCCCGCGAACGCCCGCTCCAGCAGCGGCTTCTCGTCGGCGGTCACGCCGAAGGCCAGGATCTCCACGCTTGCTCCCGTATGTCGGACCATGGGTCGTCGGTCACGATACGACCCATGGTCCGGCCGTGCCCGGCGGCTCAGCCGAAGAAGACCCCGACCTCCTTGTACAGCTCCGGGTCCACCGTCTTGAGCTTCGCCGTGGCGTCGGCGATCGGCACCCGGACGATGTCCGTCCCCTGGAGCGCGACCATCTTGCCGAAGTCGCCGTCGCGCACCGCGTCGATCGCGTGCAGTCCGAACCGGGTGGCCAGCCAGCGGTCGAAGGCGCTCGGGGTGCCGCCCCGCTGGATGTGCCCGAGGACCGTGGTCCGGGCCTCCTTGCCGGTGCGGCCCTCGATCTCCTTGGCCAGCCATTCGCCCACGCCGGACAGCCGGACGTGGCCGAAGGAGTCCTTCGTGGCGTCCTTGAGGACCATGTCCCCGTCCTTGGGCATCGCCCCTTCGGCGACGACCACGATCGGGGCGTAGCTGGCCTTGAACCGGGAGGTGACCCAGGCGCACACCTGGTCCACGTCGAAGCGCTGCTCCGGGATGAGGATGACGTTGGCGCCGCCCGCCAGCCCCGAGTGCAGGGCGATCCAGCCGGCGTGCCGGCCCATCACCTCGACGACCAGGACCCGCATGTGCGACTCGGCCGTGGTGTGGAGCCGGTCGATGGCCTCGGTCGCGATGCCGACGGCGGTGTCGAAACCGAAGGTGTAGTCGGTCGCGTTCAGGTCGTTGTCGATGGTCTTCGGCACGCCCACGCAGGGGATGCCGTACTCCTCGTACAGCTTGGCGGCCACCCCGAGGGTGTCCTCGCCGCCGATCGCGACGAGCGCGTCGACCTCGTACTTGGCGAGGTTCTCCTTGATGCGCCGCACCCCGTTCTCCGTCTTGAACGGATTGGTGCGCGAGGAGCCGAGGATGGTGCCGCCCCGGGGCAGGATGCCGCGGACGGCGGGGATGTCCAGCGGGACCGTGGCCCCTTCGACCAGGCCCCGCCAGCCGTCCTTGAACCCGATGAACCCGTAGTCGTACTCCTGCTCGCCCTTGCGGACGACAGCCCTGATCACCGCGTTGAGCCCGGGGCAGTCGCCGCCACCGGTCAGCACTCCGACCTTCATCTCAATCTCCCTTCGCCATGACGGTCACGCTAGTGGTGACCCAGGTCACAGCAAGGGGCCTGAGGGGTGCAATTCCGGTGGAATTACGGGGCGTTGCGTACGCTCGTTCACTCGTATGAGGACGTAAGTACGACGTACGACCGCGCCTACGCGTCGTCGAGGCCCCGTTCTATCGCATAGCGGACGAGCTCCACCCGGTTGTGCAACTGGAGCTTGCCCAGGGTGTTCTGGACGTGGTTCTGCACCGTCCGGTGGGAGATCACGAGCCGCTCCGCGATCTGCTTGTACGAGAGCCCCTTGGCCACCAGCCGCAGCACCTCGGTCTCGCGGTCCGTCAGCTGCGGCGCCTTCGGCTCGTCGGAGGCGGCCGGCGCCGGGTCGGTGGCCAGGCGGCGGTACTCACCGAGCACCAGACCGGCCAGGCCCGGGGTGAAGACCGGGTCCCCGGCGGCCGTGCGGCGGACCGCGTCGATGAGCTCCTGCGCGCCGGCGGACTTCAGCAGGTAGCCGGTCGCACCGGACTTCACCGCCTCCAGGACGTCCGCGTGCTCCCCGCTGGCCGACAGGACGAGGACCCTCAGCGCCGGGTGGGCGCCGACCAGTTCCTTGCAGACCTGGACCCCGGGCATGCCGGGCAGGTTGAGGTCCAGGACCAGGACGTGGGGGGAGGCCGCCGGGGCCCGGCGCACCGCCTCGGGACCGTCCCCGGCCGTGGCGACCACGTCGAAGCCCGCCGCGGCCAGGTCGCGGGCGACCGCGTCCCGCCACATCGGGTGGTCGTCGACCACCATGACCTTGATCTCGTGCAGCGCGTCCGTCTGGTTCAACTCGGTCCGTCCACTCATCGCTTGTCCGTCCTCGCCCTGGGTACTTTCAGTTCCACTTCGGTGCCCTGCCCGGGGACGGACAGCAGCTCGGCGCTGCCGCCCAGATCGCGCAGCCGGCCGCGGATGGACAGGGCCACCCCCATCCGGCCCTCGCCCTCCGCCTGGTCGAGCCGGCCGGCGGGGATGCCCGGGCCGTCGTCGCGGACGGTCACGATCACCTCGTCGCCCCAGTCCTCGACCAGGATCCAGGCCCTGGCCCCCTCCCCCGCGTGCTTGCGCACGTTGTCGAGGGCGGCGCCGACCGCCGCGGCCAGCTCCCGTGCCGCGGGCACCGGCAGCGGCACCGGGGTGCCCGGTTCGGCGAAGCTGATCCTGGACCCGGCGTGCGGGGCGAGCAGCGTCCGCAGGTCCAGCTCGCCCTCGTCGGCGCCGGGTTCCTCCACCTCGTACGCGTCCACGAGCGCGCCCTGCGACCCGTCGCGGGAGATCCGGGAGGGCTGCACCAGCCCGCTGGAGACCAGGGTGCGCAGCGCGACCTCCTGCTCCCCCGCCATCCGGCCCAGCTCGGCGGCCTCGCCGCCCAGGTCCGTACCGCGCCGCTGGACCATGGCGAGGACCTGGAGGACCCCGTCGTGGATGTCGCGGGCCAGGCGCTCCCGTTCGCGGGTGGCCGCCTCGATCTCCAGGGCGCGGGCGAGGGTCGCCTCACTGGCCCGGGCGACCTCGACGACGTAGCCGATGGCGACGGAGGCGACCCAGACCAGCAGGACGTTGTGCAGGGTGTCCCGGGTGGGTTCGCCGCCGTGGATGACGATGTTGGCGACCGCCACGAAGGTGGAGGCGAAGCAGGCCCAGCGCCAGCCGCCCTTGATCGCGAAGGCGAGGACGGCGCCGGCGCTCCAGATGGAGGGCAGGGTGGGACCGCCCCCGGTGATCCGCTCGGTGGTGTCGGCGACCGGGGTGAGCAGGATCCCGACGAGGGCCACGGTCAGGTCCGCGCCGAGGAAGCGCCTGGTGCAGCTGGCGGCGCCGGCCACCTTCGGGAAGGTGGCCAGCGTCCAGACGACGAGGACGGCGAGGTAGCCGGCCGCGATCCCGGGCCGGTCGAACTCCTTGTACGCGGAGAGGAACAGCAGGACCGCGTAGACCATGGTGAGCAGCCGGTAGAACGTCAGGGCCCGCCACAGCGGCTGCTCCACCGACATCCGTACGACGCGCTCGCGCTTCGCCATCTCCCCCACCCCCCGCGGGCGGTACCGCCCGCGCTACTTTGCGCTGTCGTCCGCCCGGTCGGCCTTCGCGGCCTTCTCTGCCTTCTCGTTCTTCGCCGCCTTCTCGGCATCGGCGATCTGGCGCTTGGCGGCCGTCGCGTAGATGTCGACGTACTCCTGGCCGGACAGCTTCATGATCTCGTACATGACCTCGTCGGTCACCGAGCGGAGGATGAAGCGGTCGCCGTCCATGCCCTGGTAGCGGCTGAAGTCCAGCGGCTTGCCGATCCGGATGCCCGGACGCATCAGCTTGGGGACCACCTTGCCGGGCGGCTGGATCTTCTCCGTGTCGATCATCGCCACGGGGATCACGGGCGCGCCGGTGGCCAGCGCCACCCGGGCCAGGCCGCCGGGCTTGCCCCGGTAGAGGCGACCGTCGGGTGAACGCGTCCCCTCGGGGTAAATACCGAACAGCTCCCCGCGTTCGATGACCTCGATGCCGCTCTTGATCGCGGCCTCGCCGGCCCCGCGCGCACCGGAGCGGTCCACCGGGAGCTGGCCGACGCCCTTGAAGAAGGCGGCCGTCAGCTTGCCCTTCACGCCCGGGGAGGTGAAGTACTCCGCTTTCGCGATGAACGTGACCTTCCGGTCGAGCACCGCGGGCAGGAAGAAGGAGTCGGAGAAGGAAAGGTGGTTGCTCGCGAGGATCGCCGGCCCCTCCGCGGGAATGTTCTCGAGGCCCTCCACCCACGGCCTGAAGGCGAGCTTCAGGGAACCGCCGATGGAGAACTTCATTGCGCCGTAGATCAACTCGTAAGCCTTCCTGTGTCTGTCGAAAAAGACCTTAACCCGTGGCTCCCCGTGCAGCGGCCCGACGACCCTGGTCGGTGCCATCCCGGTCGCGTACGGTGAAGTCACACAGAGCAACGCACCCACCAACCCTCATGACCAAGGAGATCCTGGTGCCCGTCCTCCCTGGAGCCGAGCCGTTCCGCCACGAGGGCGGAGAGGTCGGCGTCCTCCTCTGCCACGGCTTCACCGGTTCCCCGCAGTCGATGCGTCCCTGGGCCGAGTACCTGGCCGAGCGGGGACTGACGGTGTCGCTGCCCCTGCTGCCCGGGCACGGGACGCGCTGGCAGGACATGCAGCTCACGGGCTGGCAGGACTGGTACGCCGAGGTGGACCGCGCGCTGCGGGAGCTGCTCGACCGGTGTGAGCAGGTGTTCGTCTTCGGACTGTCCATGGGCGGCGCGCTGTCCCTGCGGCTGGCGGCCAAGCACGGGGACGCGATCAGCGGCCTGGTCCTCGTCAACCCGGCCAACAAGGTGCACGACCCGCTGGCCGTCGCCCTTCCGGTGGTCAAGCACTTCGTCCGGTCCACCCCGGGCATCGCCAGCGACATCGCGAAGCCGGGGTCGGAGGAGGTCGGGTACGACCGCGTCCCCACCCGGGCCGCGCACTCGCTGCGCAAGTTCTTCCAGCTGGTGGACGCCGAGCTGCCGCAGGTCACGCAGCCGGTGCTGCTGCTGCACAGCCCCCAGGACCACGTCGTGCCGCCCGTCGACTCGGCGCGGATCCTCGCCCGGGTCTCCTCGACGGACGTCACCGAGACCCTGTTGGAACAGAGCTACCACGTCGCGACGTTGGACCATGACGCGGAGCGGATCTTCGCGGACAGCTATGCGTTCGTCGGCCGACTGGCGGAGAGCGTGGGCAGGGAGGGGGCGCAGGCCGGTGGCTGAGCACGAGGAACAGTCGGGCGGGGTGCCGCCGCTCGACGAGGAAGCCGCTTGGGCGGCGATCGTCGCCGGGTACGGACAGGAACCGCCGGACCCGCCCGGGGCGCGGCCGTTCAGGCCGATCGAGAACCTTCTGCTGCCGGAGGAAGACGTCAAGCCGTTGCCCGCGGAGCCGAAGGACGATGCGAAGGACGGCCGGCCGAAGGCGGAGCCGAAGCCGGAGTCCGAGGAGGAGCCGGAGTCCGCGCAGAAGCCGGGCAAGGACGCGGGAGCGGGGCCGGAGGCGGCCTCCGGACCGGGTCCGGAGTCCGTGCCTCCGGTGGCGCTGGGCAGCTCGGTGGTCTTCGCGCCGGGGGTCGGCGGCGCCGGTCCCCGGGACCACTCCCTCGCGGAGCCGAAGGAAGACGACCTGACTCCGGACGAGGAGGGTCACTTCATCCCGCCGGAGCCCGAGCTCCCGCCCGCGGACGTGACGGCCAAGTTCGCATGGCTGGCCGTGGTCGGCGGGCCGGTGCTGCTGCTGGTGGCGGTGCTCCTCCAGTGGGACATGACCTGGTGGCTCACGACGCTGGGCATCGGCGGCTTCCTCGGCGGCTTCGCGACGCTGGTGGGCCGCATGGAGCACGACGACGAGGACGACGACGACCCGGGCCGCGGCGCGGTCGTCTGATCCACGGGCCCCGGGGGCCGGACCGCCCCCGGGACGGGTCGGCCCCGGGGCTACCGCGTGGCCGGGAGGCGGAGGGTCGCCAGGACCGGCAGGTGGTCCGTGGCCGCCCGCAGGTCCGCGGCCGTGACCCCCGGCAGTCCCGCCGGGACCCCGCAGGCCAGCACCTCCACGCCCGCGCTCGCGAACACCGCGTCGATGCGCCGGTCGGCCGCCCCCACGGGGAAGGTCGGCCCGCCGCCCCACGGGGCCGCCTCCCGGCAGTCCTGGAGCTCCGCGGCCAGCAGGGCGAAGGCCGGGCCGTCCGGGCCCTCGTTCAGATCGCCCGCCGCCACCGCGTACGGGACCTCCAGCGCGGCCAGGCGCTCCAGCAGCATCCCGGCCTGGGCCCGGCGCTCCGCGCGCTGGAGCGACAGGTGGGCGCTGACCACACCGACGCGGACCGCCCCGAAACGGACCACCGCGGTCGCGAAGCCCCGCCGGTGCAGCCCCGGGGTCAACGGCAGCAGGACGTCCTCGGTCCGCTCCACGGAGGCCCGCAGCGAGCACAGCAGCAGCGGCCCGGCCGCCGTCGCACCCCCGCCGAGCACCACCAGCCCGCTCTTCTTGGCGAGCCGCGCCGCGTGCTTGCGCCACCGGAAGAACCGGGGCGCCTCCTGTACGCACACCAGGTCCGGCGCGCAGGCCCGGATCACCCGGGCCAGGGCGTCCTCGTCGTCGTGCAGCGAGCGGATGTTGTAGCTGAGCACGCGGATCACGGCGGAGCCGTCCGGTTCCGTCCGGGACGTCGGCGGCACAGGCAACTGCGAGGGCAACTGCGAAGGCAACAGCGGGTCCATGCCCGCAACATACGCAGCTGCCCGCCGCTCCCCAAGGGGCCGCGGCGGGCAGCTGACGAGCAAGAGGCGGGGTCAGCCCTGACGGGCCAGGTCCGCCGCGCCCACGAGCCCGGCCTTGCCGCCGAGCTGGGCGGCGAGCACCTGCGCGTGCGGACGCCAGGCGCCGCCGATCAGCCAGCGCTTGAACGACTTGCGGATCGGGTCCAGGACGAGGTCGCCCTCGTCGGAGACACCGCCGCCGACGATGAACGCCGACGGGTCGAAGAGCGAGGCCAGGTCGGCCAGGCCCGCGCCGGCCCAGCGGGCCAGCTCGCGGAAGGAGTCGACGGCCACCAGGTCGCCCTGCCGGGCGGCCTGGCTGATGTGCTTGCCCTCGATGCCCTCGGGGGTGCCGTCGCCGAGGGACAGCAGGATCTGCGCGTTCTCCGGGGTGGCATTGGCGCGCTGCTTCGCGTACCGGACGAGCGCCCGGCCGGAGGCGTACTGCTCCCAGCAGCCCTGGCTCCCGCAGCCGCACAGCAGGCCGTCGGGGACGACCCGGATGTGGCCGAACTCGGCGGCGACACCGAAGCGGCCGCGGCGCAGCTTGTTGCCGATGATGATGCCGCCGCCCAGGCCGGTGCCGAGGGTGATGCAGATGACGTCCTCGTGGCCCTGGCCGGCGCCGAAGCGGTACTCGCCCCAGGCCGCGCAGTTCGCGTCGTTCTCGACGACGACCGGCAGGCCGATGCGCTGCTCGACCTTGTCCTTGAGCGGCTCGTGGCGCCAGTTGATGTTCGGCGCGAAGAGTACGGTCGCGCGCTTGTCGTCCACGTATCCGGCGGCGCCGATGCCGACGGCGTCGATGGTGTGGTTGCTGCTGACTTCGGAGACGGCGGCGCAGATCGCGTCCGTCACTCCGTCCGCGGTCGGCGGGGTGGGCACCTTGTACGTCTCAAGGATGGTGCCCTCTTCGTCGACCACGCCGGCCGCGATCTTCGTGCCGCCGATGTCGACGCCGATGGTGAGTCCCATTAGTCCCTCGGTTTCCGGTCAAACCCCGCCACGGCCAACGGTACCCGAGGGGGACGGGGGTTCAGTCGAGATCGATCCGCTCGGCCGGGCCGTCGTCCGGGCCCTCGTCGCGGGGGTCGCGCTCCGGGGGCTGCCGGTCCGGGCGGCGCTGCGCGGGCGGGGTGTCGCTCGTCCAGCGGCGCTCGTGGCCCTCGACGGCCGAACGGTAGGCGGCGAGCAGCTCGGAGCCGGCGGCCGCGAGGTGGTCGAAGACCTCGGGGTTGCGTTCGACGACGGGCTTGGCCGCGGTCTTCGCCTGGTTGACGAACTGCCGTACCGCGCCCTGGGCGGCGGCGCCCATGAGCGGGTTGTTCAGCCCGGCGACCTTGTCGGCGACGGCTTCGAACAGCTTGAACAGTTCCTCGGCGGCGGTCCCGGTGGGCCGCTCACCGCCCTGTCCGCGCAGGCGCTCCTTCTCGGCGGCGAGGTCCTCGGCGCAGGCCCTGGCCCAGGCGTCGTCGTCGGTGGGTCGGTCGGTGGCCTCGCTCATGGCGGACTCTCCTGCGGCGGGTGCGGAGCGTGCGTACGGACTACCTTCGACGGTACCCGAACGGCGGTACGGCGTTCATGACGTACGGGGCCACAGGCCCGGGTCCGGGGTGAAGCGGATCCGGAGCACGCCGTCGGCCAGGGCGGCCCCGGAGACCGTGCAGCGACGCAGCGCCGAGGGCAGCAAAACGATCCTGCGGTACGGGCCCGCCGTCAGCAGCAGCTCGTCGCCTCGGCGGATCAGGTCGAGGTCGCTCTTGCGGGCGTGCGGCAGGCTGACGGCCCAGACGAGCACGCCGTCCTCGTCGAGCCGGTCCTCGACGGGCCAGCGGCGGTGGCTGCCGGGGCGGCCCGGGGTGAGGGAGCCGCCCGCGGCGAGGCCGGTCAGCTCGGCCAGGTCGGCGGGGCCCTGCGGGTCGCGCCCGAGGTGCGGGAGCTCCAGGGCGGTGAGGTCCTGGCCCCAGTCCTTCAGGAAGGCGAGCTGCTGGGCGCCGACCGAGATCACCCAGGGGTCGGTGCGGTCCTGCGGCACGAGCCGGTTGGCGACCAGGTCCGCGATGCCCAGCTCGTGCAGGGCCAGCCCGGTCACCCCGGCGCGCAGGGCGGCGTGGGCGGCCGGTCCGGGCTCGGCGACCAGCCGGACCCGGGTGGTGCCGGCCTCGATGACGGCCTGGACCGCGGCGAGCTCCTCGTCCCAGCGGGCGGCGGCCTCGTAGAGCCACTGCGCGGGCATGGGCACCCCGGCCAGCTGCGCCAGTACGGGCCTCAGGGCGCGGGCGGCCTGCCGTTCGGCGGGCAGCAGCCGGGCGAGGTAGCGGCGCAGCTGGGCGGGCAGGGCGAGGGTGGCGACGGCCTGGTGGAGCGGGGGCATGTCGACGACGACCAGGTCGGTGCCGGGCGCGGTGGCGGCCCGCCGCAGGGCGCGCAGCAGGGCGAACTGCTCGGCGCCGGGCAGTTCGGTGAGCTCCTCGGCCCCCAGCGGCCGGGCCCCGAGCATCCCGAGGAGGGCGGAGCCGCGCTCCTGGAGGGCGGCGAACTCCTCGCGGAACCCTTCGCCGGGGTCGATCCGGGCCACCCGGAAGCCACCGGCCACCTCTGCGGCCCGCAGTCCGGGCGCGGCCTCGGCGGACTCCCCCACCGGCTCGCCGACGAGGGCGGCCAGCGGATCGCCGGGGTCGCCGGACAGCAGCAGCACCCGCTGCCCGTCCCGTGCGGCGGCGAGGGCGGTGGCCGCGGCCACGGTGGTCCGCCCGGCCCCGCCGGGGCCGGTGATCAGCAGGGTCTGCATGGGGTGCGCGTGCTCCGGATCGGGACTCGGGATCGGGACCGGTACCAGGACCGGCACCGGGGCGGCAGCCCGGTCCGGGCCGGGACCGGGATCAGACGGTCGATTCCACGCGCTTCTTCAGGCCCGCCAGGGCGCGGTCGATGATGACCTTCTCGGCCTTGCGCTTGATCATGCCGAGCATGGGGATCTTGACGTCCACGGTCAGCTGGTAGGTGACCTCGGTGCGCTTGCCGCCGTCGAGCGGGGCGAGGCGGTACGAGCCGTCGAGCTGGCGCAGCATCTGCGACTTGTCCAGGGTCCAGCTGACCTCGTCCGCGCCCTTCCAGCTGTAGGCGAGGGTGTGGTCGTCCTTGATCGCGCCCGCGTCGAGCAGCAGCCGGACCTTCTCGGCGCGGCCCTCGGCGTCGGTGGCCAGCACCTCGGCCTCCTTCACCTCGCCGGTCCACTCGGGGTAGCGGGCGAAGTCGGCGATCACTGCCATCACAGCGGCCGGCGCGGCCTCGATCGTGATGCTTGAGCTGGTGTGTTCCGCCATCGCGGTCGCTCCTCCGGGCCGGGGGTACCTCCCAGCGGCAGCTGGGGGAATTCGGGGAAGTGTGCGGCCAAGGACCGCCGCGTGAAGGCTACCGCGCGTGCAGTGGTCACCACTCCAGGGCCCAGGGCCTTCCGGTCGCCGCGAAGTGCCCGACGTTCACGCACTCCGTGCCCGCGATCCGCATCCGCTGCGCGAGCGGCTGGTGCACGTGCCCGAAGAGCGCGTAGCGGGGGCGGGTGCGGTGGATGGCCGCCAGCAGGGCCTCGCTGCCCCGTTCGAAACGGCGGGCGACGGTGTCGTAGCAGAGCTCCGGGACCTCCGGCGGGATGTGCGAGCAGAGCACGTCCACCTCGCCGAGGGCCTCGACCTTGGCGGCGTACTCCTCGACGTCCACCTCGTAGGGGGTGCGCGTCGGCGAGGGCAGTCCGCCGCCGACGAAGCCGAAGACGAGGCCGCCGATCTCGGCCCGCTGCCCGTCGAGGACGGAGATGCCGGGGCGTGAGGCGTATTCCGGCCACAGCTTCGGGATGTCGACATTGCCGTAGGTGGCGTACGTAGGAGTGGGGAAGGCGGCAAACATCTCGGCGTACTGGCGGCGCACCGCGCCCTCGATCAGCTGCTCCCGGTCCAGCCCGGCCCACAGCTCCCGCCCGAAGGTGCGGGCCTCCTCGAAGCGGCGCTCGGTGCGCAGCTCGACGATCCGGTCGGCGTTCTCGACGCCGAACAGGTCGGGGAAGATCCCGCGCGAATGGTCGGCGTAGTCCAGGAAGAGCACCAGGTCACCGAGGCAGATGAGGGCGTCGGCGCCCTCCCCGGCGCGTGCGAGCGCCTCGGTGTTGCCGTGGACGTCGCTGACGACGTGAACTCGCGTGCGCCTCTTCCTGCCACCCATGACGACACCCTAGGGGCGCCTGGGCCCGGCGGGTAGGGCGGGTCCCCGTACCGTCCGGACCTGCGGTTACTTCCGAGTCCCGGAACGGGTCGACTAGTCTCGGCACGATAGTGCCGCGTCATGTGACGCACGGAACATCTGGCCGGTTCCCTCTATCGGGAACCCACTACCGGTGGGTAACGTCCGGTCGGTCCACACGGTGGCGATGGCGCCCAGAGGAGCAGCAGTCTTGCGCGAGTTCAGCCTTCCGGCCCTGTACGAGGTCCCGTCGGACGGGAACCTGACGGATCTCATCCGCCGCAACGCCGCTCAGCATCCCGACACAGCCGTCATGGCCCGCAAGGTCGACGGCAGATGGCAGGACGTCACCGCGACCGAGTTCCTCGCCGAGGTCCGGGCCACGGCCAAGGGCCTGATGGCGGCCGGTGTCCGCCCCGGCGACCGGGTCGCCCTGATCTCCCGCACCCGCTACGAGTGGGTGATGATCGACTTCGCGATCTGGAGCGCGGGCGGCGTGACCGTTCCCGTGTACGAGACCAGCTCCCCCGAGCAGATCCAGTGGATCCTCGGTGACTCCGGCTCCGTCGCCGCGGTCGTCGAGAGCCCCGGGCACGGCGAGGTCGTGGAAGGCCTGCGCGACCGCCTGCCGGAGCTGCGCGAGGTCTGGGAGATCGAGCGCGGCGAGATCGAGACGCTCAAGGCCGCGGGCGCCGGGATCACCGACGCCGAGCTCGACGAGCGCAGCAGCCTCGCGGGCGCCGACGACCCGGCCACCATCGTCTACACCTCCGGCACCACCGGCCGCCCCAAGGGCTGCGTGCTGAGCCACCGCAACTTCTTCGCCGAGTGCGGCAACGCGGTCGAGCGCCTGAAGCCGCTGTTCAAGACCGGCGAGTGCTCGGTGCTCCTCTTCCTGCCCGCCGCGCACGTCTTCGGGCGCCTGGTGGAGGTCGCGGCCGTCCTGGCGCCGATCCGCCTGGGCTGCGTACCGGACATCAAGAACCTCACCGAGGAACTGCAGTCCTTCCGCCCCACCCTGATCCTCGGCGTCCCCCGGGTCTTCGAGAAGGTCTACAACTCGGCGCGCGCCAAGGCGCAGGCCGACGGCAAGGGCAAGATCTTCGACGCGGCGGCCGAGACGGCGATCGCGTACAGCCGCGCGCTGGACACCCCGCGCGGCCCGTCCTTCGGGCTCAAGCTCAAGCACAAGCTCTTCACGAAGCTGGTCTACAGCAAGCTGCACGCCGTCCTCGGCGGGCGCGGCGAGTACGCGATCTCCGGCGGCGCCCCGCTGGGCGAGCGGCTCGGCCACTTCTTCCGCGGCATCGGCTTCACGGTGCTGGAGGGCTACGGCCTGACCGAGTCCTGCGCGGCGACCACCTTCAACCCGTGGGACAAGCAGAAGATCGGCACGGTCGGCCAGCCGATGCCGGGCTCCGTGGTGCGCATCGCGGACGACGGCGAGGTGCTGCTGCACGGCGAGCAGATCTTCACCGGGTACTGGAAGAACGAGAGCGCCACCGCGGAGGCGCTGACCGACGGCTGGTTCCACACCGGCGACGTCGGCACCCTCGACGAGGACGGCTACCTCACGATCACCGGGCGCAAGAAGGAACTGATCGTCACGGCGGGCGGCAAGAACGTCGCGCCCGCCGTGATCGAGGACCGGATCCGGGCGCACGCGCTGGTGGCGGAGTGCATGGTGGTGGGCGACGGACGGCCGTTCGTGGCCGCGCTGGTCACCATCGACGAGGAGTTCCTCGGCCGGTGGGCCGCGGACCACGGCAAGCCGGCCGGGGTCACGGCGGCCGAGCTGCGCGAGGACGCGGAGCTGATCGCCGCGGTGCAGAAGGCCGTCGACGACGGCAACGCGGCGGTCTCCAAGGCGGAATCGGTGCGGAAATTCCGCATTCTTCCCTCCCAGTTCACGGAGGAGTCGGGGCACATCACCCCGTCGCTGAAGCTGAAGCGCAACGTGGTGGCGAAGGACTACGCGGACGAGATCGAAGCGCTCTACCGCGGCTGAGGCCGCAGGAGGCGCACTAGCGCGGGTCCTCGGCGAGGATCCGCGCCAGGTTCCGCTCGGCGAGGGCCGTGATCGTCACGAACGGGTTCACGCCGAGCGAACCGGGGACCAGCGAGCCGTCGACCACGTACAGCCCCTGGTAGCCCTTGGCCCGGCCGTACGCGTCGGTTGCCTCGCCGAGGACGCAGCCGCCGAGCGGGTGGTAGGTGAAGTTGTCGGCGAAGGGCCGGTTGTCGCCGAACAGGTCGTACCGGTAGATCGTGAAGTTCCGCCGGTTGATGCGGTCGAAGAGGTTCCTGGCCGCGTTCACCGCCGGGGTGTTCTGGTCCCGCCGCCAGTTGAGGCGGGCGGAGTCGGTGGCGGCGTCGTAGCTGAAGTGCCCGCGTTCCGGGTTCTTGGTGATGGCCAGGTACATCGAGATCCAGTGCTCCAGCCCCATGGGGAGCGGGGCTATCTCGGCGAAGACCGGGTTCGCGGCGTTGTCCCAGTCGTCGATGCCCAGGGCCGGCATGGTCGCCTGGTCGGCGCCGACCGTGTCCCAGAGGTGGTTGGCCCGTGCGGTCATCACGTTCCCGTTGGGCCCCCAGCCCAGCCCGACCTTCTCGCTGAGCGCGGGCAGCGTCCCCCTCTCGCGGGCCCGCAGCAGGATCTCGGTCGTGCCCAGGCTGCCCGCCCCCAGGAAGAGCTGCCTGCAGCCGAGTTCGCGCTCCTGGGTGACCCGCCCGGAGAGGTCGCTGGTGCGCACCGTCAGCACGTACCCCCCTGCCGGGTCCTGGCGTACGCCGACCACGCGCTGCATGGTCTCGATGGTGACGTTGCCGGTGCCGAGGGCGGCCGCCAGGTAGGTCTTGTCGACGCTCTTCTTCCCGTGGTTGTTGCCGTAGATCACCTCTCCCGCGAGCGCCGACCTGGCCGCGGTGCCGGCCGCCTCGCGCTTCATGTACGCGAAGTCGTAGACGTTGGGGACGAAGACGGTCTTCAGGCCGGTGTTGTGGGCGTGTTTGCGGGAGACCCGGGCGAAGCGGTACCAGGGCGTGGACTCGAACCAGGCCGGGTCGATGTCGTTGACGCCCAGCATGGCGCGGGCGCGCGGGTAGTAGGTGCCGTACATCTCGTCGGCGTCGACCAGGGGCAGCACCTCGGAGAAGTAGGAGCGCCGGGGCGTGGGCGCCATGCCGCCGTTGACGAGCGAGCCGCCGCCGACGCCGCGCCCCACGTACACGGACATGTCGCCGTAGTTCACGCGGTCGAGGACGCCGGGGTACGGGCTGATGTTCCGGTTGACCACGTCGAGCCAGAGGAACTGGGCGAGCGGGGCCTCGGTGCGGGTGCGGAACCACATGGAGCGGTGGTCGGGCGCGGAGGTGGAGGGGAAGACCTTGCCGTCGGGTCCGGGGGTGTCCCAGAGCCGGCCCATTTCGAGGACGACGGTGCGCACGCCCGCCTGCCCCAGGCGCAGGGCGGCGACGGCGCTGCCGTAGCCGGAGCCGACGACGATCGCGGGGGCGTACTGCGCGGCGGCGGGCTCCACGGCCGCGGCGGAGGCCGCCCCGATCCGGGTGAAGCCGAGCGCTGCCGCGGTCTGGAGGGCGCCGAGTCCCAGGAGGTGACGGCGCGTCAGATGTGGTGTCATGGCCGCATCATGGGCGGAATCCGGCCCTCCACCCATACGCTGCACTGCCAGACATCTGAGGCACAGTCAGCCATGGCTCCGCCGGGCGCGCCGGGGCTCCGCCAGGAGCCGGGGCTCCGCCGCCCCTGGGCCAGGCCGCTCCGCGTACGCGGGTCCGGCTCACCGACCGGGGCTCCGCCGGCTCCGCCCCCTGCCCGCTCCTCGGACGCCGGAAGGGCGGCACATGGCCTCCCATCGCCCCATGGCCGCGCGGGCGCGCAGGTCAGAGCAGGGCCCGCAGGCGCTCGGCCAGGAGGTCCCAGCGCCACTTCTCCTCGACCCACGCGCGCCCGGCGGCGCCCATCCGCTCCCGCAGGGCCGGGTCCAGCAGCAGTGCGACGATCCGGTCCGCCGCGTCGTCCGGGGCGCCGCCGCGCACCACCCAGCCCGTCTCGCCGTCCAGCACCGCGTCCGGCGCCCCGCCGGAATCGCCCGCGACCACCGGCAGGCCCGTCGCCGAGGCCTCCAGGTAGACGATCCCGAGGCCCTCCACGTCCAGCCCGCCCCGCCGGGTCCGGCAGGGCATCGCGAAGACGTCCCCCGCACCGTAGTGCGCGGGCAGTTCCGACCACGGGACGGCCCCGGTGAAGACCACCGAGCCGGCCACCCCGGTGGCCGTCGCGAGGGCCCGCAGATCCGCCTCGTACGGCCCGCCGCCCACGATCAGCAGCACCGCGTCGGGCACCGCCGCCAGGATCCTCGGCATGGCCTCGATCAGCGTGTCCTGCCCCTTGCGCGGCACCAGCCGCGAGACGCACACCACGACGGGGCGGTCCGTCAGCCCGAGCCGCGCCCGGACCTGCGCCCCGCCCGAGCCCGGGTGGAAGGTCTTCTCGTCGACCCCGGGCGGGAGTTGCGTCATCCGCGCCGCCGCCCGGTCCGTCACCGCGGAGGCGATCCGCGAACGGGTGTACTCGCCCAGGTAGGTCAGCGTGTCCGTGCCCTCGCCGATCCGCCGCAGCAACTGGCGCGCGGCCGGCAGCTGGGCCCAGCCCGCCTCGTGGCCGTGCGTGGTCGCCACGATCCGCCGGGCGCCCGCCCGGCGCAGCGCAGGGCCCATCAGCCCGAGCGGGGCCGCGGCCCCGAACCACACGGACTCGCAGCCGTGTTCGCGCAGCAGACCCACCGCCCGCCGCGTCACCCGCGGCGTCGGCAGCAGCATCGTCGTACGGTCGCGCACCACCTGGAACGGCTGTTCCGCATCGAAGGCCGCGGTGGCCTCGCGGCCCTCGGCACTGTGCTTCCAGGTGGAGGCGTAGACCACGATCCGGTCGGGATCCAGCCGCAGCGCCATGTTGTGCAGGAAGGCCTGGATGCCGCCCGGTCGCGGCGGGAAGTCGTTGGTCACGATCAGCGTCTTGTGCATCGCCTGCCGACAGTACCGGAACGGCCGGGCCACTCCCCAGGCACCGGCCGCAGCCACCGGCTCCAGGCACAGGCCGCAGCCGCCGGCCCTAGGTCGGCTCTTTCGGATCTTGCCGGTCAGGTCCGGCAAGAGCCGAAAGAGACGGCCTAGGAGCCGAGCTCGGTGCGCAGGGCCTCCTGCCAGGCCCGGGTCAGCTCGGCCGGGTCCGCGCCCAGGGCCTCGTCCAGGGCGGTGGGCCACGGTGCGCGGCCCGCCCGTTCGTACAGGTCCACCAGGGCCGCCTCGCCCCACCGCCCCGCGATCAGCCGGCAGGCCAGCCAGGCCCCCTCGTACGCCCGGGCCACCGCCTCCGGCTCGGCGCCGAAGGCGAAGGCCTGCGCCGGGGGCAGCTCCGCGGGCAGCTCGCCCCGGCGCACGGCCCGGGTCAGCGCCGGGGCGGCCTGCTGCGGGGTGCTGGAGCTGCCGCGGTAGGCGGCCCAGTCCGCGAAGCCCTCGGAGAGCCACTGCGGGGTCGTGGCGGTGGTCGCGGCCCGGGTGGCCACGTGGGTGACCTCGTGGACCAGGACGATGCCGCGGCCCGCCTCGCTCAGCCCCGCGTACCCCTCCGGGTTGATCACCACCCGGTCGGCGGGGCCGCTGCCCCCGTCCACCCGGCCGGTGGTGACCGCGCCCAGCCCCCGGTAGGTGTCGGCGGGCCGTCCCAGCAGCTGCGCCATGCCGTCCAGGGAGCCGGGGACCAGCACCACCACCCGCCCCGCCCACGGCCGCGGCCACGCCCCGCTCGCCTCGGGCACCGCCCGGTCGGCCTCCGCGGCGACCGCGGTGAGCGTCGGCCCGTCGGCGGAGCCCAGCACCAGTGCGTGCGCGCCCCGGACCACCGACACCGGGCCCTGGTCCCACAGCTGCGGCAGCGCCCCGGGGGCGGGGCGGTCGGACCGGACCAGCCAGCTGCCGCCGTCCCGGTCCAGTTCGAGTGCGCGCTCGGAGCCGCCGGGGGCCTGGTCGTACCCGGCCAGCCGGTAGCTCAGCTGCGCCCGTACGTGGGCCCGTACGCCGTCCCGCCGGACCGAGGTGACCTCGTAGGCCCAGTCCTCCAGCGGGATCTGCGCGAGCTGCGCGGGCACCGACCGGGACCAGGACGCCACGGCCGCGCGGACCTCCCGCTCGGCGGCGTCGGCCGCGGGCCGCCCGCCGCACCCGGCCAGGAGGGACAGCAGGAGGCACAGCAGGAGCGGCAGCACGCGCAGCGGACGAGGACCCGGGAGCATCAGCCGATCGTACGCACGGGCCGGGCCGCCACCGGATCAGGGCCGGGTGACCGCGGACACCGGCATCATCCCGACCGGGTCGTACCGCACCCGGGCCCCCGGGTACGGGGCGTGCACCACCTGGCCGTTGCCCACGTACATGCCGACGTGGCTGGCGTCCGAGCGGTAGGTGACCAGGTCGCCCGGCCGCGCCTGGGACAGCGGGACCTGGCGCCCCGCGTGCCGCTGGGCCTGGGAGGTGCGCGGCAGGGAGACGCCCGCCTGCCGGTACGACCACACCATCAGCCCGGAGCAGTCGAAGCCGGAGGGGCCGGTGGAGCCCCACACGTACGGCTTGCCGACCGCCGCCCGGGCCGCCGACACCGCGGCCGAGGCCCGTCCCGAGGCCGGCCCCGACGCGTCCGGGCCGGGCAGGTCGGGCAGCCCGCCGTCGCGGCCCCCGGAGCGGGAGGCCCGCTCGAAGTCGGCGCGCTCCTCGGACGGCATGGCGTTGAGCAGCCGCCGGGCGGCCGCGAGCTTCGCCGTGACGGAGCGCTTGTGCCGGGCCACGTCGGCGCGCAGCGCGTCGAGTTCGGCGAGCTTGCGGGAGGCCTCACGGCGTTCCTGGCCGAGGCTGCGCTGCTCCTCGCGGAGTTCGTCCAGCTGCCGGGCCTGGCGGCCGGTGAGCCGGTCCAGGACGGCGGCCCGCTCCAGGTAGTCGTCGGGGTTCTCGGAGAGCATCAGCCCGACGGTGGGGTCGATGCCGCCGCTGCGGTACTGGGCTCCGGCGAAGGTGCCGAGGACGCCCCGCATGGTGTTGATGCGGTCCTGGCCGCGGGCGACCGCGTCCTGGGCCCGGCTGACCTCGGTGCGCAGCCGGTCGGCCTTCTCGCCCGCCTCGTTGAAGCGTTCGGTGGCCTGTTCGGCCTCCTCGAAGAGCCGGTCGACCTGGGCCCGGGTCCCGGACGGGGGCTCGTACGGCAGACCGGGGGCCGCGTGGGCGGGAACGCCCGCCATGGCGACGGCGGCGCCGGCCGCCGCGGCGGTGAGGACGGTGACCTTCGTGTTCCGGTCGAGGCCGCTGAGGCCGGGCCGGCGATGGGACGCCACGTGAAACCGCTCCCTTCCGCTGAGCGGGGCCCGGGTCCGCCCCCCGTGGACGGCCGTGTGCCGGGTTCCGCGCTGGCAGACAGTAACGGCACCGCCACGCACCGGCCAACGACCTCCGACGGGCACACACAGTGACGCCCCGCCGGAGACGCAGGTCACCGGCGGGGCGTGCGGTCGAGTCGCGGCCTTGTAATTCGCCCGGATGGGCGGTGTACGGCGCGTCCCGGGAGGGCGGGAGGGATCAGATGCGGACGCCGAACTGGAACGGCATGTTGTCCATCGACTCGTACTTGACGCCGCCGCGCGGGTTCGAGGCGTGCAGCGTCATGTTGTTGCCCGCGTACAGCCCGACGTGGTGCAGGTCCCCGTAGAAGAACACGAGGTCACCGGGCTGCAGTTCGCTGCGGCTGACGCGGCGGCCCTCTTCGGCCTGGGTGTACGTCGTGCGGGTGATCTTGACGCCGGCCTGCTTGTAGGCCCACTGGGTGAGCCCGGAGCAGTCGTAGGCGCTGGGGCCGGTGGCGCCCATGACGTACGCGGAGCCCAGCTTGGTCTTCGCGGCTTCGAGAGCGGCCCCGGCCCGGCCGGACGCCTTCACGTTTCCGAGGTCGACGCGCTCCCCGGCGGCGCGGCTGGCCCGCGTCTCCTCCTCCTTGAGCGCGGCGCGCTCCTGCGCGGTCAGGGTGTTGAGCAGGGCCTGGGCCTCGGCGAGCTTGTCCTGCGAGACCTTCTTCTTCTCGCCGAGCTCCTTGCGGGTGGCGTCGAGGTCGGCGAGCTTGCCGGTGGCCTCCTGGCGCTGCTGCGCGAGGCTGCGCTGCTTGCCCTGGATCTTCCGGACCGTCTCGACCTGCTTGCCGCTCAGGTGCTCCAGCGTGGAGGCCTTGTCGAGGTAGCTGTCGGGGTCGGCGGAGAGGAAGAGCGCGAGGGACTGGTCGATGCCGCCGTTGCGGTACTGGGCGCTGGCCATCGAACCGAGGCCGTTGCGCAGCTCGTTGAGGTCACCCTGGCCGCGCGCGACCTGGTCCTGGAGCTGCGCTATCTCCTTCTCCAGCTTCTCCTGGCGTTCCTTGGCACCGTTGAACTTCTCGGTGGCCTGTTCCGCCTCTTCGTAGAGGGCGTCGACCTGGGCCTTGACCTCGTCCTTGCCCGGCTTCGCCGGGGCGGCGGAGGCGCCGTGGGCGGAGAGGGCGACGGCCGCGGCCGCCGTGGCGGTCAGGACGGTCACACGGGTGCGGTTCGGCTGCTTGGGTCGACGGTGGGACGCCACGAAGGCGAGCTCCTTCTTCCTAGGCCGCCGAAGGACGCAACTCGGCAGCAACCCCGCCGCCACCCCGAATGAGTGATCTACCGCACGAAGGTTTGAACAGACCCTAGTGACCCCGCTGTGATCAGTTCAAATCCTCGCGGCAAAAAACTCGCCCTCCTACCAGCTTCTTTACCTACAGCCCACGCTCCGTACCGACCACTTGACGGTATGTCCTCCACTTAGCCCGCCAATTCCGGCATTCGGGCCAGGAGTTACGAAACGCGCGAAAGCCGCTTCAGCAACAAGGCGGACGCCACCGGCCGCGCCCCGGCCTTGGCCACCCCGTCGGCGACCTCCCGGTCCGTGGAGACCACGACCACCGGCCTGCCGGGCGGCTCCGCCCGCACCAGCTGACGGATCAGCTCGTCCGCCGTCACCCCGGCCTTGGAGAACAGCACCCGCACCCCGCGCGGCGGCGCGAGCAGCACCGGGGCCGCGAGTTCCGCCCCGTCGAAGACACAGGTCATCTCCGCGCCCGTCTGCGCGGCCAGCATCGACAGCCCGCCCAGCAGCCGCAGCCGCTGTTTCTCCAGCGGCATCGTCGGATAACCGGTCTTGGTCACGTTGTAGCCGTCGACCACCAGATGTGCCTGGGGCAGGGCCAACAGCTGGTCCAGCAAGGCCGGATCGGTCTCCGACAGGGCGCGGGCCGCGATGTCCTTCGGCGTCATCCGGCCCGGCTCCACCGCTTCCACCGTGTCGGCCGGACGCGTCGAGACCGGCGGCAGCGCCAGCTCCCGGCGCAGGCCCTGCGCCGCGTCCAGCACGGTGTCGAGCAGCAGCCTCAGCCGCATGTCCTCGATGCTGCGCCCCTCGCGGGTGGCCCGGCGCGAGGTCTCCAGCGCCGACTCCACCTCCGCCAGCCGCGACTTGACCCGCCGGGCCTCGCTCTCGGCAGCGGTCACCCGGGTCGCCGCCTCGCCGCGGATCCCGTCGACCTCGGCGTTCAGCTTGCGCAGGGCCGCCTCGCCGCGCTTCACGTCGCTCAGGGCGCTGCGCAGCTTGCGCTGAAGCGATTCGGCTTCCTTGCGGGCCGCGTCCAGCTCGGCCCGCACCTGTTCGCCGCCCGTGCGCTGCAGCTCCCGTACCTGGGCCAGCTCCTCGCGGAGCCGCTCCAGCTCGCGCCGGGTCTCCTCGCCGACCCGCTCGGCGTCGGCGCGCTGCGCCTCCTCGCCCGCGGCGGCCACCAGCTTGACCCAGCCGACCGGCCGCAGGACGTACGCGGCGGCCGCCACGTCCAGCGGGTCCGCGGCGGCGGGCGGCGCGCCGGACTCCACCGCACCGGCGAGGTCCACCTGCGCCTCGCGCAACTTCTCGGCGACCCGGCTGCGGAACACGGGGTCGGTCTCGACCGCCGCGGCCATGGCGTTGCCCGCGAACTTGGCGCGCCGGGTCGGGGTGAACCGGGCGTACTGGCGCAGCTGCGCCGGGAGGTCCGCGACCGTCAGTCCGCCGAAGGCGTCCGAGACGAGCGCGACGACCCGGCGCCGCACGCCTTCCGGCAGCGGGCGGTCGAGCACCTCGGCGGCGTCGCCGGCCGCGTCGGCCGGCTCAGCGCCGCTTGCTGGCTCCACAATCCGTCACCCCTACCGTGATCTACCTGTGGACGCGGTCCTCCGTCAGGAGTCCGCGCCCGGCCTGTCCACGAGCTCGATCTGGTCCACCGCGTTGCACCAGCGGCAGCGGACCGACTCGATGGTCTCATTGACCACCTCGCGCTCCTCGACCTTGGGCTCCCCGGCGAGGTCCAGGTGGACGTACTCCACGACCTTCGACGAACGGGTGACGTCGAAACGCGTGAGGTTGCCGCACAGGGTGCAGCGCCACCGGGTGGTGTCGGTCGGCAGGGGAACCGTCATCGGGCCGCTCTCTCCTTCGTAGCTGTTTCAATTAAAGCCGTCCGCAGAGCCGTACGCGTCGCCCCACGGACCGCAGCTCGTAACCCTACGGCCTGCCACCGCTTCAGGTGGGCCCGCTTGAGTCATGCTCGGTCGCATGATCGTAAGGTGGCGGGCCGTCCGCGAGGCTGCCCGGGGATCCGTGGTCACCCACGCGCTGATCGCCGGCTGCTGTGTGGTGTTCCTCCTCAGCCCCGCCTCGGGGCTGAACCCGGCCTACGGGACGGGCGAGCGGCTGCTGTCCGCGGGGACGGCGTACTTCCAGCGCTGGGGCGTGATCCCGGACGAGCTCTTCACGGGCACCCCGCGGGCCTGGCTGACACCACTGACCGCACTGTTCGTCCACGGCAGCTGGCTGCACCTGCTCGGGAACATGCTCTTCCTCTACGTCTTCGGCGCGATGGCGGAGGAGCGGATGGGCCGCCCGGCGTTCCTCGTCTTCTACGTCTGTACGGGCTACCTGGCGCTGGCGGCGTACGCGGCGGCGAACGCCGGGTCCGCGCAGACGCTGGTCGGGGCCTCCGGGGCGATCTCGGCGGTGCTGGGCGCGTTCCTGTGCCTCCTCCCGCGGGCCAGGGTGACGAGCCTGTTCCCCTTCCTCTTCTTCCTGCCGCTGCGGTTCCCGGCGTGGATCGTGCTGCTGTTCTGGTTCGCCCTGCAGTGGGTGGCGGCGCACCGCGCGGAGAGCGGTCCCGGGGTCGCCTATCTGGCCCATCTGGTGGGCTTCTCCCTCGGGTTCGTCTACGCCTGGGTCCGGTATCGGCGTACGACTAGAGTGAGGCGACCAGCGACGGCCACCGAGGGAGACAGCCAGCCGTGATCACCGCGATCGTGCTCATCAAGACCAGCGTGGACCGCATCCCCGAGATCGCCGAGGCCATCGCCGCGCTGGACAGCGTCAGCGAGGTCTACTCCGTCACGGGTACGTACGACCTCATCGCGCTGGTCCGCGTGGCCCGCCACGAGAACCTGGCGGACATCATCCCGGGCCGGATCAGCAAGATCCCGGGCGTCGAGGCGACGGACACCCACGTGGCGTTCCGCACCTACTCCCAGCACGACCTGGAAGCGGCGTTCGCCATCGGCCTGGACGCTTAGCACTGGGCTTCGACGGTCCCTGGCCGTGGCGGCCGACCCCCGGCTGCGCCGGGCTGGACCCGGGCTACGCCCGGGGCTTTCCGGGGCTCCAACTCCCCCGGCTACCGCTGGGAGGGGCCCCGGGCGGGGCTTGATCCCGGCCCTGCCGTGGCGTTGCCCGGCGCGGGGCGGCTGGGCTGCGGCCTCTGCGTTGTCCGTGCGGGCTCACCCCAGGGGGCTTGTTCCGCCTGGCCTGCCCGCGTGGGTCGGTTCGCGGCGCCCCTCCGGAGTGTCTCCTCGGCTCGCGCACTGAGCCCCGTCCCGAACATCTGAGCCCGGGTTGCGCGCTCGTCCTGCGGGGACACCCCTGCACGGCTCCACGAACCGACGCGAGCATTCTCTGCCGCCTGGACACCCGGGGCCTACTTCCCCAAGCCGGACTGTGGGGTGGGGACACGGCGGAGGGCCCCCGCAGGACGAGCGCGCAACCCGGGCCGAGGGCGTCGAAAAGGGCTGGGTGCGCGAGCCGAGGAGGTCCTCCGGTGGGGCACCGCCCCACCCCCCGACCAGGCACATCAAGCCCCGCCGGGACTTGAGGCGCGGGGTCCGGGGCGGAGCCCCGGGAAGCCTCGGGCGAAGCCCGGCCCCGGCCCGGCGCAGCCGAACCCGCCGAGCCCCGCACGGGAACCGGCGCAGCCGAAGCCGCCGAGCCCCGAACCGCCGCCCGACGGAGTCACACGGCCGGGACGCAGCGGCCCTCTTCGGTGCGGTACTGCCACTTCGCGCCGTCGGCGACGAGCTCCTTCACCGCGCGGACGAACCGCTCGACGTGCTCGTCCGGGGTGCCCGCGCCGAAGCTGACGCGGATCGCGTTCAGCGAGCGCTCCCCCGGCGCCGCCTCCGGCGCACCGCACTCGCCCTGGGCCTGCGGCTCGCTGCCCAGCAGCGTGCGGACCAGCGGGTGGGCGCAGAACAGGCCGTCGCGCACCCCGATGCCGTACTCCGCGGACAGCGCTGCCGCGAAGTGCGAGCTGTTCCAGCCGTCCACCACGAAGGAGATGACGCCGACCCGCGGGGCGTCGTCCCCGAAGAGCGACAGGACGCGGACCTCCGGGACCTCGGCCAGGCCCTCGCGGACCTTCGCGATGAGGTGGCGTTCGCGGGCGACGAGGCGGTCGAAGCCCTCCTCGGCCAGGGCCTTGCAGGCGGAGGCGATGGAGTAGACGCCGATGACGTTGGGGGAACCGGCCTCGTGGCGGGCCGCCGTGGTGTGCCAGTCCACGTCCACGCCGCCGTCCTCGCGCCGGGCGACCTTGCGGGAGGCGCCGCCGCCCGCGAGGTACGGCTCGCCCTCCTGAAGCCAGTCCGCGCGGCCGGCGAGGACGCCCGAGCCGAAGGGGGCGTAGAGCTTGTGCCCGGAGAAGGCGATCCAGTCGACGTCCAGCTCCCGCACGGAGACGGAGAGGTGCGGGACCAGCTGGGCGGCGTCCAGCACGATCCGCGCGCCGTGGGCGTGCGCGGCGGCGGCCAGCTCCTTCACCGGCCACAGCTCACCGGTCACGTTGGACGCGCCGGTGACGCAGACCAGGGCGGGGCCGTAGGGGTCGCGGTCGGCCAGGGCCCGCTCCAGGGTGGCGACGGCCTCGTCCGGGGTGCGCGGGGCGTTGAGGTAGGTGACCTGCGCGTGCGTCCACGGCAGCAGCGAGGCGTGGTGCTCGGTCTCGAAGACGAAGACCTGGCATCCGGCCGGGAGGACGGAGGCGAGGAGGTTGAGGGAGTCGGTGGTGGACCGGGTGAAGACGACCTGGTCGCCGGGGCGGCAGTCGAGGAACTCGGCGACCGTGGCCCGGCTCTGCTCGAAGAGGTCGGTGGAGAGCTGCGAGAGGTAGCCGGCGCCGCGGTGCACGCTGCCGTAGTACGGGGCGTACGCGGCCACGTCGTCCCACACCCGCTGGAGGGCGGGGGCGCTCGCCGCGTAGTCGAGGGCCGCGTAGGTGACCTCGCCACCGGTCACGAGGGGGACGGTGACGTCCCGGCCGAGCACCGCAAGCGGCTCGACGCAGGCGGGGCCCTCGGCAGTGGCCGCGTCGGAGGAGGTGGCGGAGGCGGAGGCAGCGGCGGAGGTGGTGGCGGCGTTCAGGGATGCGGACATGGCGGTATCTCCCGGCAGGCAGGGGTGAATGGCTTCGGTGTGCCCGTACGCGGGTGCGGCGGTGCGCCGACCGGGGTACGGGAAGGTCCTCGGACTGGACGGGGGTACACGGAAGTGACCCTGTTTCCGAGGGTTGAAGAAGGGGCGGATTCGCCCTATCGCATTCGCTTGCTCACGGAAAACGCTCCTCGAGAGACCAGGACCCCTGGTGTCGAGGGATCCGCGCTTGCCGTAGACCTCGCTGCCTACGACCTGGTCATCACCCGGGGCACCCCGCCACGGAAGGAGGGTTGCCGGACAGCAAGCCGGGGCCTAAACGCTGTCACTCGTGACCTGGTCAGCATCTTGCCACACGATCACCACGATGCAAGACCCCGGTCCGTATGGCGGACCGGGGCCTTGGCCGGAAACGATCTGTGGTTCAGGCGTTGCTCGCCGCCACCCACCGGTCCAGCGCCGCGCGGGCCGCACCCGAGTCGATCGCCTCCGCCGCCCGGGCGATGCCCGCCCGGATCTGCTCCTCCAGGGTGCCGGTGCCCGGGTCGAGGGCGACCAGGGCCGCCGCCGAGTTCAGCAGGACCGCGTCACGGACCGGGCCGGTCTCCCCGGCCAGCAGCCGGCGGGCGACGTCCGCGTTGTACGAGGCGTCCGCGCCGCGCAGCTCCGACACGTCGACCAGCGGGATGCCGACGTCTCGGGGGTCGAAGGACTGCTCGTCCACCCGTCCGTCCCGGACCCACCACACCCGCGAGGTCGCGGTCGTGGTCAGCTCGTCGAGGCCGTCGTCGCCCCGGAACACCAGGGCCGAGGAGCCGCGCTCGGCGAGCACCCCCGCCATGATCGGCGCGATCCGGGCGTCGGCCACGCCCGTCGCCTGGGCCCGTACCCGGGCCGGGTTCGTCAGGGGGCCGAGGAAGTTGAAGGTGGTCCGGATCCCCAGCTCCTTGCGGGCCGCGGCCACGTGCCGCAGCGCCGGGTGGAACTTCACCGCGAAGCAGAAGGTGATGCCCGCCTCCTCCGCGACCTCGGCCACCCGGGCGGGGGTGAGGTCCAGGTTGACGCCGAGCTTCTCCAGGACGTCCGAGGCCCCGCTGGCGGAGGACGCGGCCCGGTTGCCGTGCTTGACGACCTTGGCGCCCGTGCCGGCCACCACGACTGCCGACATCGTCGAGATGTTCACCGTCTTGGCCCCGTCGCCGCCCGTGCCGACGATGTCCACCGTCCGGCCCGGCACCTCGATCAGGTTGGCGTGTCCGTACATGGCGCGCACCATGCCGATGATCTCCGCGACCGTCTCCCCCTTGGCCCGGAGCGCCACCACGAAGCCCGCGATCTGGGCGTCGGTGGCCTCTCCGCGCATGATCCGGTCCATGGCCCAGGCGGTGTCGTCGGCGCTCAGGTCCCGGCCGGTCAGCAGGGCGTCGAGGACGCCCGGCCAGCCACGGGCCGCCACGCTGTCGCCGCCTGCCGGGGTCAACACGTTCATGGTCCGCTCCTGCGTTCGTCCACGTCGAAAAGGGGAAGACCCCAAGCCTATCCAGCCCCGGAGACGGCAAAGAGCCCCGTCCCAGACACTGGACGGGGCTCTTGCCGTGGCGACACCAGGACTGGCCGAAACCAGTCCCTCATGCGTTCAGCAGGGGATCAGTGGTGGCCGTGGCCGCTCTGGATCTCCTTGTACTCCTCAACCGTGGGCTTCGGAATCTGGTTGTTCTCCGCGTAGAAGCCCTTGCTGAGCTTCGCGCGCATCTTCTCCGTGCCCTTGACCTTGCGCACGACACCGTTCTCGTCGACCGTCGGGCCGATCTCGACCGGCGCGTACTGCTCGTGCGAGGTGAGGGTGTGCAGCTTGCCCTGCGACAGCGGCTCGTGGACCTCGACGAACTCACCGTGCGGCAGGCGCTTGATGATGCCGGTCTCGCGACCGTGCAGCACCTTGTCCCGGTCCCGGCGCTGGAGGCCGAGGCAGATCCGCTTGGTGATGATGAAGGCGATGACCGGGCCGACGAAGAAGCCGATGCGGGCGAACCAGGTGATCGAGTTGATCGACAGGTGGAAGAACTGCGCGAACATGTCGTTTCCACCGGCGATCAGCAGGATGACGTACCAGGTCAGCCAGGCCACACCGAAGGCGGTACGGGTCGGGACGTTGCGCGGGCGGTCCAGGATGTGGTGCTCGCGCTTGTCACCGGTGACCCAGGCCTCGACGAACGGGTACACCGCGATCGTGGCCAGGACCAGCGGGAAGACCACCAGCGGGATGAACACGCCCAGGACGAGCGTGTGGCCCCACAGGTTGATCTCCCAGCCCGGCATGGCACGGATGAGGCCCTCGGAGAAGCCCATGTACCAGTCCGGCTGCGCGCCCGTGGACACGTGGTCCGGGACGTACGGGCCGAGTGCCCAGATCGGGTTGATCGAGGCGACGCCCGCGATGACCGCGATGATGCCGAAGACCAGGAAGAAGAAGCCGCCGGCCTTCGCCATGTACACCGGGAGCAGCGGCATGCCGACGACGTTGTTGTTCGTCTTGCCGGGCCCGGCGAACTGGGTGTGCTTGTGGAAGAACACCAGGATCAGGTGCGCCACCAGCAGACCCAGCATGATGCCGGGCAGCAGGAGGATGTGGATCGAGTAGAACCGGGCCACGAAGTCGTGGCCGGGGAACTCGCCGCCGAAGAGGAACATCGACAGGTACGTGCCCACGATCGGCACGGACAGGATCGCGCCCTCCATGAAGCGGACACCGGTGCCCGAGAGCAGGTCGTCCGGCAGGGAGTAACCGGTGAAACCGGTGAACATGCCGAGGACCAGCAGCAGGAAGCCGAAGACCCAGTTGACCTCGCGCGGCTTGCGGAACGCGCCGGTGAAGAAGACGCGCATCATGTGCACCATCATCGCCGCGACGAAGATCAGTGCCGCCCAGTGGTGGATCTGCCGGATGAGCAGACCGCCGCGGACGTCGAAGCTGATGTCCAGGGTCGAGGCGTAGGCCTCGGACATCCGGACGCCCTGCATCGGCACGTACGAGCCGTGGTACACGACCTCGTTCATGCTCGGGTGGAAGAAGAGCGTCAGGTACACACCCGTGAGGATGATGATGATGAAGGTGTACAGGCAGATCTCACCCAGCATGAAGGACCAGTGGTCCGGGAAGATCTTGCGCATGTTCGCCTTGGCCAGGCCGTAGATGCCCAGGCGGCCGTCCGCCCAGTCAGCCACGCGTTCGCCGGCCGGCGCCTTGCGCCCAGTTTCAGTGGCGGTGCTCATCCGCGCTCCCAGAAGGACGGACCGACGGGCTCTTCGAAGTCACCGAGCGCTTCGAGGAAGCCTTCGGCATTGACTCCGATCCGCAGCTGCGGAAGTGCGTGACCGGCCGGGCCGAAGATGACCCGGGCGCCGTCGGAGAGGTCGAAGGTGGACTGGTGGCACGGGCAGAGCACGTGGTGCGTCTGCTGCTCGTACAGGCTGATCGGGCAGCCGACGTGGGTGCAGATCTTGGAGTAGGCCACGATGCCCTCGTGGGACCACTCCAGTTCCTTCTTGTCCTTGATGTCCTCCGGCTGGATCCGGACGATCATCAGGGCGGCCTTGGCGATCTGCGACATGTAGTCGTGCTGCTCCTCCTCCAGCCCCTCGGGCTGGGCGAAGGTCAGCGAACCGACCGTGACGTCCTCAGGACGCAGCGGCTCATTCGTGTTCTGGTTGATGAGCAGCTTGCCCTTGGCCCACAGGGTCTTGCGCAGCTTGTCCTCGGGCAGCGGGCCCAGGTCGCGCAGGATGACGACACCGGCGAGCGGCACCAGGGCCAGCGCGCCGAGCATCGTGCGGCGGATCAGGGGGCGACGGGTGATGTTCGACTCGTCGGTACCGGCCCGGAAGTCGCTCATGACCTGAGCCTTGACCTCCGGCGCGGCGGCGATCTCGTGCCGCTCGTCGGCGATCTCCACGTCGGACATCAGGGTGCGGGCCCAGTGGACCGCGCCCGCGCCGATGAGGAAGAGGGCCAGGCCCAGGGTCAGACCGAGGCTGAAGTTGAGCGCGCTCACCTTCCCGATGGGGAAGATGTACACGATCTTGTCGATCGGGATGGTCACGAAGGCGGCGATGAAGCCGATCGTGGACAGCATCGACAGCACGAACATCAGGGCCACGGTGCGCTCGGAGCGCTTGGCGGCCGCCTCGTCGATGTCCTGGATGCGCGGCCGGTGGGCCGGCATGCCCGGGTCGGCGAACGGGTCGTCCGCGACCGCTACGGCACCGTGGTGCGCGTCGCCCTGCTCACTCGGCAGGTGCTTCTCTTCGGGAATGTCTTGGCTACTCATGACTTCTTGGCCTTAGCGGTGTGGGCCGCGACCCAGACGGCGACAGCGATCAGCGTTCCCAGACCGAAGATCCAGCCGAACAGACCCTCGGAGACGGGGCCGAGGCCACCGAGCTTGAGGCCACCGGGGTTCGTCGACTTGTCACCGTTCACGTTCTGGAGGTACGCGATGATGTCCTTCTTCTCCTTCTCCGGCATCGTGCTGTCGGGGAAGGAGGGCATGTTCTGCGGGCCGGTGAGCATGGCCTCGTAGATGACCTTGGGCTCGACGCCCTCAAGGTTGGGGGCGTACTTGCCGTTCGTCAGTGCGCCGCCCTCGCCGGTGAAGTTGTGGCACTGCGCGCAGTTGTTGCGGAACAGTTCGCCACCCTTGGCGATGTCGGCACCTGCCGGGTCGTACTGCTTCTCGGACGGCACGCTGGGCCCGGCGCCGAGGGACGCGATGTAGGCGGCCAGCTGGTCGATCTGCTCCTGCGAGTAGATCGCGGGCTTCTTCGGGACCTGCGCGCCCGGCTGCTGGGCGGGCATGCGGCCCGTGCTCACCTGGAAGTCGACGGCTGCGGCGCCGACGCCGACCAGGCTCGGGCCGTCAGAGGAACCCTGACCGCCGGTTCCGTGGCAGCTTGCGCAGCCCACGGCGTAGAGCTTCTTGCCCTCCTCGATGGCGAGGGACTGGGCGGTTTCATCGGCCTGCGCCTTGCCTGCGGGCGCGAAGGCGGCGTACAGCCCCCCAGTGGCCGCCAGGGCGAGGAGTAGAACGACGACCGCCGCCAGCGGATGGCGTCGTCGTGCGGAGAGCTTTTTCACGGATTACCCCGGTGTCAGGATCTTCTGCGTCGGTGTTTCTGGATGGAGTGCCGGGACCTGCCCGGTGACGTGTTCGCTACTTGATCAGGTAGATCGTCGCGAAGAGGCCGATCCAGACGACATCGACGAAGTGCCAGTAGTAGGACACGACGATGGCCGACGTGGCCTGTTCGTGGGTGAACCTCTTGGCCGCGTACGTCCGGCCGAGGACCAGCAGGAAGGCGATGAGACCGCCCGTCACGTGCAGACCGTGGAAGCCGGTGGTCAGGTAGAAGACCGAGCCGTACGGACCGGACGAGAGGCTCATGCCCTCGTGCATGACCAGCTCGGTGTACTCGAACACCTGGCCGCCAATGAAGATGGCACCCATGACGAACGTGATGATGAACCACGTCCGGAGCTTCTTCACGTCACCCCGCTCGGCGGCGAACACGCCGAGCTGGCAGGTGAGCGAGGAAAGCACCAGGATCGTGGTGTTCGTCGCCGAGAAGGGCAGGTTCAAGGCCGAGGCCTCGGCTGTCCAGTACTCGGCGCCTGTCACGGATCGCAGGGTGAAGTACATCGCGAAGAGGGCCGCGAAGAACATCAGCTCGGAACTCAACCAGATGATGGTTCCGACGCTGACGAGGTTCGGCCTGTTGACCGTCGGGTGCGCGTGCCCGGTATCTACTGTCGTTGCTGTCGCCACGACCGACATTATGTCGGTCGCTTATCCCGCCCTCACCCTGGGGGGTGCCGTTCGGAGTGTCCGGGGCGTGTGCAAGGCCCGAACGGCCCATCAGAGCGGCCCCGGAAGCGCCGGGTCGATGCTGTCCGAACCGATGTTGACACGGGGTCGGACGGAGTAGCATCCGCGCATCAAGAGCGTGATTCACGGACACGTGGAGGAACGAAATGCGGGCGACTGCGCGGGTTCTGGTCTACAGCGACGACGCGGGCACCCGGGAGCAGGTGCGCATGGCGGCCGGCCGCAGGCCCGCCGCTGACCTGCCGCCGGTGGAGTTCCTGGAGTGCGCGACCCTTCCGGCGGTCCTGTCCGCGCTGGACGCGGGCGGCATCGACCTGTGCGTGCTGGACGGCGAGGCGGCCCCGGCCGGGGGCATGGGCGTGTGCCGGCAGATCAAGGACGAGATCTTCCGCTGCCCGCCGGTGCTGCTGCTGATGGGGCGGCCTCAGGACGCATGGCTGGCGACGTGGAGCCGTGCCGACGCGGCCGTCACCCTTCCGGTGGATCCTGTGGAGTTCGCCGAGGCCCTGGCGGGCCTTCTGCGGGCCCGTCTGTCCCTGGACGCCTGAGCAGGTCCCGTACGGCCCCACGGGCTCCCCTGGGGCCGTACGGGACCTTGTGCCCCAACTCGCAGCCCCCGCCGGGCGCGGCGCGGCCCACCCGGCGGGGTACGGCGGCAGGAAGCGGTGGGGCCGTCCGCGCGGTCGCCGACGCTGCAGGAGGCGTCTGCGGGCGCGTACGGCCCCACGGGGCGGGCAGCGGACGGCCGGAGCCGTCCGGTCAGACGGTGGGCCGCAGCCGGGCCTGGTCGACGGCGCTGCGGCCTTCCTGGGTGCCCTTCAGGAGTGCGCTGCCCTCGCGCCAGTCCTTCCAGTCCATGTTCCAGTCGCCGAAGCCGTTGCCGAAGATGTCCATGTCGTCGCCGATGCTGTTGATCACCTGGACGATGTCGCCCTCGGTGATGTTCTCGTAGAACCAGGCGGCGTTGCCGGTGCTCATGCCGGTGCACCCGTGGCTGACGTTCTCGTAGCCGTGCGAGCCGATGGACCACGGCGCGGCGTGGACGTATTCACCACTCCAGGTGACGCGGGTCGCCCAGTAGACGGGCAGGTTGTAGTACTCGCTGCCGCCGATGCCGACGGTGTCGCCGCGCATCTGGACGTAGTACTGCTTGCCGAGCACCACCTTGATGCCGTTGCGGGTGGAGAAGCCCGGCTTTCCGGTGGTCACCGGGATGGAGTTGACCACTTCTCCGTTGCGCTTGAAGGTCAGCCAGTGCGAGGAGGCGTCGGTGGTGACCTCGACGCGGTCCCCGATCTCCAGCTTCAGCGGCTTGGCCGCGGCCCCGTGGAGCTCGTCGGTGACCCGCACGCCTTCCAGGTTGCTCCGTACGGAGACCTCGGTGTTGGCGGGCCAGTAGTCCTTCGGGCGGTAGTGCAGCGTCTTGTCGTCCACCCAGTGCCAGGCGCCCTCGACCCCGGCCGGGGCGTCGACGACCAGACCGCGTTCGACGACCGCGCGGGCCGCCTTGTCCTTGACGGGCTCGTTCAGTTCGGCGGTGAGGGGCTGTCCGACGCCGTACTTGCCCTCCTCCGGGCCGAACTCGACCTGGAGGACCCCCTTGGACGGGGTGGTGTCGAAGGTGAGCGTGCGCTGGCCCGGGGCGCCGCGCTCGTCCTCGGTGTTCACGGTGACCGTGTAGCGGACGCCCGCGGCCATCGGGACGGTGCTGTGCCAGCGGTCGCCCTTGGCGGAGAGTTCGCCCGCCAGGCGGCGCCCGTGGGTGTCCACGGCGGTCACGTCGGTGATCCGGCCCTTGCCGCTCTTGGCGGTGACCTCCAGGGGCCGGTTGGGGTCGACGGGGCGGCTGCCGGAGCTCTGGTTGAAGGCGACCTGATCGCCCGCGTCGTACGGGCGGGCTGACAGCGGGTTCTTCTCGCCGGACCCGCATGCGGTGGCGCCGGCCCCGAGGGACGCGACCAGCAGGGAGCAGCTGAGTACCGTCCAAAGACGCGGTGAGTGCTTCATGGAGCCAACGCTATGAAGATATGACAAATCCGGCGCGCGGGATGACTGCAAACGAGGGGCCCGGACCCCTCCGAAGAGGTGTCCGGGCCCCAAGTTCCGCGCGACGCAGCCGCGCGAGCGGTGCTACTGGTTCTGGTTCTCACCGCGGTAGTACTCGTACACCCAGCCCCACAGACCGATCAGGATGACCGGGGCCGAGAAGTACATGAGCCACCAGCCGAAGACGACGCCCAGGAAGGCGAGCGCGCCACCGATGGCCAGCGAGAGCGGCTGCCAGCTGTGCGGGGCGAAGAACCCCAGCTCGCCCGCCTCGTCGGCGACGTCGGCCTCCAGGTTGTCCTGGGCCATCTCGTCCACGCGCTTGGCCGTGAAGGCCAGGTAGTAGCCGATCATGACCGTCAGGCCGAAGGTCAGGAACAGCGCGGTGGTGCCTACGGGCTCCTTCGACCACACGCCGTACACGACGGCCATGATCAGAACGAAGAAGGAGAGCCAGAGGAACATCTTGCCCTGGATCTTCACTTGCCGGCCTCCTTGCCACCGGTGACGGCCTTGACGCCGGCACCGTGGTCCTCGAGGTGGTCGAGGGCCGCGATCTCCGGGTGGTGCAGGTCGAACGCCGGGGATTCGGAACGGATCCGCGGCAGGGTGAGGAAGTTGTGCCGCGGCGGCGGGCAGGACGTCGCCCACTCCAGCGAACGGCCGTAACCCCACGGGTCGTCGACCTCGATCTTCTTGCCGTACTTCGCCGTCTTCCAGACGTTGTACATGAACGGCAGCATCGACAGGCCCAGCAGGAAGGAGCTGATCGTCGAGATCGTGTTCAGCAGGGTGAAGCCGTCGGCGGCCAGGTAGTCCGCGTAACGACGCGGCATGCCCTCGGCGCCCAGCCAGTGCTGCACCAGGAACGTGCCGTGGAAGCCGATGAACAGCGTCCAGAAGGTGATCTTGCCGAGGCGCTCGTCCAGCATCTTGCCCGTGAACTTCGGCCACCAGAAGTGGAAGCCGGAGAACATCGCGAAGACCACGGTGCCGAAGATGACGTAGTGGAAGTGCGCGACGACGAAGTACGAGTCGGAGACGTGGAAGTCCATCGGGGGCGAGGCCAGGATGACGCCGGTCAGACCACCGAAGGTGAAGGTGATGAGGAAGCCGACGGCCCAGAGCATCGGTGTCTCGAAGGACAACGAGCCCTTCCACATGGTGCCGATCCAGTTGAAGAACTTCACACCGGTCGGTACCGCGATCAGGAAGGTCATGAAGGAGAAGAACGGCAGCAGCACACCGCCGGTGACGTACATGTGGTGGGCCCACACGGTCACCGAGAGGCCGGCGATCGCGATCGTCGCGCCGATCAGGCCGATGTAACCGAACATCGGCTTGCGGGAGAAGACCGGGATCACTTCGGAAATGATTCCGAAGAACGGCAGGGCGATGATGTACACCTCTGGGTGTCCGAAGAACCAGAAGAGGTGCTGCCACAGCAGTGCGCCACCGTTGGCCGAGTCGAAGACGTGCGCACCGAACTTCCGGTCGGCCTCCAGCGCGAAGAGCGCGGCGGCCAGCACCGGGAAGGCGAGCAGGACCAGGACACCGGTCAGCAGCACGTTCCAGGTGAAGATCGGCATGCGGAACATCGTCATGCCCGGAGCGCGCATGCAGATGATCGTGGTGATGAAGTTGACCGAACCGAGGATCGTGCCGAAGCCGGAGAAGGCCAGACCCATGATCCACATGTCGGCGCCGATGCCCGGCGAGCGGACGGCGTCCGACAGCGGGGAGTAGGCGAACCAGCCGAAGTCGGCGGCGCCGTTCGGCGTGGCGAAGCCGGCCACCGCGATGGTCGAGCCGAAGAGGTACAGCCAGTACGCGAACATGTTCAGCCGCGGGAACGCCACGTCGGGCGCGCCGATCTGCAGCGGCATGATCCAGTTCGCGAACCCGGCGAAGAGCGGCGTCGCGAACATCAGCAGCATGATCGTGCCGTGCATCGTGAACGCCTGGTTGAACTGCTCGTTCGACATGATCTGCGTACCCGGACGGGCCAGCTCGGCGCGCATGAAGAGCGCCATGATCCCGCCGATGATGAAGAACACGAACGATGTGACCAGGTACATCGTGCCGATGGTCTTGTGGTCGGTAGTGGTCAGCCACTTCACGACGACATTGCCCGGCTGCTTGCGCCGTACCGGCAGCTCGTTCTCGTACGAGTCAGCTGCGGCGGCACCCTGAGGTTCGTTGAGGATGCTCACAGTTTGTTCGTCTCCGCATTCCGGGCCGGGTCGGTCTGCTTGATGCCCGCCGGCAGGAAGCCGGTCTGCCCCTTCTCGGCCAGCTGCTTCAGGTACTCCTGGTACTTCTCAGGCGAGACGACCTTGACGTTGAAGAGCATCCGGGAGTGGTCGACACCGCAGAGCTCGGCGCACTTGCCCATGAAGGTGCCCTCCTGGGAAGGAGTGACCTCGAAGACGTTGGTGTGGCCCGGGATGACGTCCTGCTTGAACAGGAACGGGACCACCCAGAAGGAGTGGATCACGTCGTTCGACGACAGGATGAAGCGGACCTTCTCACCCATGGGGAGGACCAGGGTCGGCCCCGGGTTGCCGGTCTGCGGGTTCCGGTCGCCCGGGACGCCCTTCTCGTAGACGCCCTCGGCGCCGGCGGGGAAGGCCTTGGAGAAGCGGTCCGGGATGGAGGCGAGCTCCTTGGGGACCTCGCCCGCCTTCGGGGTGGCCGCGTCGCCGTCGACGTCCTCGATGTAGTTGAAGCCCCAGCTCCACTGGTAGCCGATCACGTTGATCGTGTGCGCCGGCTTGGCGGAGAGGGAGAGCAGCTTCGACTCGTCACGCGCGGTGAAGTAGAAGAGCACCGAAACGATGATGAGCGGGACCACGGTGTACAGCGCCTCGATGGGCATGTTGTACCGGGTCTGCGGCGGAACCTGCACCTTCGTCCGGCTACGCCGGTGGAAGATGACGCTCCAGATGATCAGGCCCCACACCAGGATGCCTGTGATGAGCGCGGCTGCCCAGGATCCCTGCCACAGGGAGAGGATGCGCGGCGCCTCCTCGGTTACCGGAGTCGGCATTCCGAGGCGGGGGAAGTTCTTCCATGTATACGAGCAACCAGTGGCGGTCGCCAGGACCACGCCCGCAGTCAGCGCCTGCAGCAGCTTCCGCCGCATCGGGCGCCGCGGCGAGCGGTCGGAGCCGTAGGGACTCACGTAGCGCCTTCCCGAGAGTCTCGGCCCGCGCGGCCGGCCGCGGCCGTGTTCGGGTCGGTCGCCGGCCCTGACGCAGGCAGGGGTTTGGATGTTTATGCGGACCAAACCCTACTGGACGCTATTTGGGGTCGCGCGGGGAGGGTGCCCAACGCGCCGCTACTGCCCCCGAAGGGATGGATCCGCCGTCCGGGGGACGGTGCGATCGGCCCTGACCGGCCCCCTCCGGAAGACATCTGACGGCCCCTGACCTCGTACGGTCCCGGGCTCCGGCTAGCGTGACCGGATGCCGTACTTCGACAGCGCGTCCGCCGCCCCCCTGCACCCCGTGGCCCGGCAGGCGTTGCAGGCCTCCCTGGACGAGGGCTGGGCCGATCCGGCCCGGCTGTACCGGGAGGGACGGCGCGCCCGGCTGCTGCTGGACGCGGCGCGGGAGGCGGCCGCGGAGTCCGTGGGCTGTCGCGCCGACGAGCTCGTGTTCACTCCTTCGGGGACGCACGCGGTTCACACGGGCCTCTCGGGGGTCCTCGCCGGTCGCCGGCGTGTCGGCGGGCATCTGGTCGTATCGGCGGTCGAACACAGTTCTGTACTGCATGCGGCGGACGTGCACGAGCGGACCGGAGGCACCGTCACCCAGGTCCCGGTGGACCGGTACGGCGCGGTCGACGCGGCCCGGTACGCCGCCGCCCTGACCCCGGAGACCGCCCTGGCCTGCCTCCAGTCGGCCAACCACGAGGTGGGCACGGTGCAGCCGGTCGCGGAGGTGGCGCAGGCGTGCGCCGCGGCCGGGGTGCCGTTGCTGGTGGACGCGGCGCAGTCGCTGGGCTGGGGCCCGGTGGAGGGCGCCTGGTCGGTCCTCGCCGCGAGCGCCCACAAGTGGGGCGGCCCGCCCGGGGTCGGGCTGCTCGCGGTCCGCAAGGGGGTCCGGTTCTCCCCCCAAGGCCCGGCGGACGAGCGGGAGTCGGGGCGCTCCCCCGGCTTCGCGAACCTTCCCGCGATCGTGGCGGCGGCGGCCTCGCTGCGGGCCGTACGGGCCGAGGCCGAGGCGGAGGCCGCCCGGCTGCGGGTCCTGGTGGACCGGATCCGGCGGCGGGTGGTCCGGCTGGTCCCGGACGTGGAGGTGGTCGGCGCCCCGGACCGGCGGCTGCCCCACCTGGTCACCTTCTCCTGCCTGTACGTCGACGGGGAGAGCCTGCTGCACGAGCTGGACCGCGCCGGTTTCTCGGTCTCCTCCGGCTCCTCCTGCACCAGCTCCACACTGACCCCCAGTCACGTGCTGCGGGCGATGGGGGTGCTGTCGGAGGGGAACGTACGGGTGTCCCTGCCGCCGGGGACCACGGCGGAGGAGGTCAACGCGTTCCTGGAGGTGCTGCCGGGTGCGGTGGCGGGCGTACGGGAGAAGCTCGGCGTGAGCGAGCCCCCGGCGGTGGAGCCGGTGGCCGACTCCCTGGAGCTGGACGCGCTCGGCCTGCGCTGCCCCCAGCCGGTGATCGAGCTGGCCCGGGCCATCGGCCGGGTCCCGGTGGGCGGCACGGTGACGGTCGTCTCCGACGACGAGGTGGCCCGGCTGGACATCCCGGCGTGGTGCGCGATGCGGGGCCACGCCTACCTCGGCGAGGCCGGACGCCCCGCGGGCGTGGCGTACACGGTCCGCCGCCAGGTCTGACCCGGGGCGCAGGCAGGGGCCGGCCCCGCGCTCGTGCGCGGTCCGGCCCCTGCCTGCGGGTGCCCGGCCGTTACGCGGCCAGGTGGGCGCGGACCTCCGCCGCGGCCTCTTCCCCGTACGCCTTGGTGAAGCGCTCCATGAAGTGGGCCCGGGCCAGGGTGTACTCCTGGGTGCCGAGGGTCTCGATGACCAGCGTCGCGAGCATGCAGCCGAGCTGCGCCGCGCGCTCCAGGCCCACGCCCCAGCCGAGACCGGTGAGGAACCCGGCGCGGAACGCGTCGCCGACGCCGGTCGGGTCGACCTTGGCGGTCTCCTCGGGGCAGCCGACCACGATCGGGGCCTCGCCGGCCCGCTCGATCTTCACGCCGTTGGAGCCGAGGGTGGTGACCCGGGTGCCGACCTTGGCGAGGATCTCCTCGTCGGTCCAGCCCGACTTCGACTCGATGAGGCCCTTCTCGTACTCGTTCGAGAAGAGGTACGTCGCGCCCTCCATCAGGGTGCGGATGTTCTCGCCGTCCATGCGCGCGATCTGCTGGGAGAAGTCCGCGGCGAAGGGGATCCCGCGGGTGCGGCACTCCTCCGTGTGGCGGAGCATCGCCTCGGGGTCGTCCGCGCCGATCAGGACGAGGTCCAGGCCGCCCACGCGGTCGGCGACGGCCTTCAGCTCGATCAGCCGGGCCTCGCTCATCGCGCCCGTGTAGAAGGAGCCGATCTGGTTGTGGTCGGCGTCGGTGGTGCACACGAAGCGCGCGGTGTGCAGCACCTCGGAGATCCGGACCGACTCGGTGTCGACCCCGTGCCGGTCCAGCCAGGCGCGGTACTCGTCGAAGTCGGAGCCGGCCGCGCCGACGAGGACCGGGCGGCTGCCGAGCTGCCCCATGCCGAAGCAGATGTTCGGGCCGACGCCGCCCCGCCGTACGTCGAGGTTGTCGACGAGGAAGGAGAGGGAGACCGTGTGCAGCTGGTCCGCGACCAGCTGGTCGGCGAAACGGCCGGGGAAGGTCATCAGGTGGTCAGTGGCGATGGAGCCGGTGACTGCGATACGCACGGCGTGGATGCTCCTGCGAAGGACGGCAAGGGGACAGTCAAAACTACCCGGTCGGCAGCCTTGTTCCGACCGTACGAAACTACCCCGTAGTAGGGCTTTCTTCACGTACGCCCGGATGCCTACGGTTCGGACATGACCTTCACCGATGGCTTCGGTCACACCGAGTACACCGCCGACCTGCGCGCCGCGGAAGCCTCGCGTCAGCCAGGCTTGGCGCAGCTGCTGGGCGACTGCGCGCGGATGGCCCCGCACTGGGCGGTCCCGGCGGGCCCGCGTCCGGCCAGGGTGGCCCCGTCCCAGATCCACGGGATCCGGGTGCCGGCCGCCTCGGCGCGGCTGATCGCCTCCACGGCCGCGTACGGGGACCAGTAGCCCCGGGGGAACCGGTTTCGGCTCTGCTCCGTCCCACCCGCATCACGTACGACGGAACGGGCGAAGGAGCGATGCGGTGACCAGCGAAGAACCCGACACATCACGCGGCACTCGGCGGCGGCCGGCCTGGGCCATCGGCTCGATCGCGGCCGCGGTCCTGCTCGCGGGCGGCGGGGGCGCGTACTGGGCCTCGACGGCCCACGGGGAGGGCTCCGGGGGCGGCCGTGCGGCGGACAGCGCGGCCTCCGCGCCCCGTTCGGCCGGGGACCCCTCGGGGCCGGGCATCGCGCCCGGGGAGCCCGACCCGTCCGGCGGCGGGGTGGTCTACCGGGCCGAGGTGAAGCTGCCGGAGGCCCCGGCGACGGCGCCCGCCTTCACCGCGTCCGGGGAGGTCTCCGCGCAGGAGGTGGCCCGGCTGGCCGCGGCCCTCGGGGTGCCCGGCGACCCGCGGCTGACCGGCGACGTCTGGCTGGCCGGGGAGGCCGCCGACGGGTCCGGACCGCGGCTCACGGTGTCCCGCAAGGCCCCCGGCACCTGGAACTACACCCGGTTCCAGGCGGGCAACGGCAACGGCACCGGGGACGACTGCGTGCGGGGGAAGGACACCTGCGGCCCCGCCACCCTCCCCCAGGGCGGCGCGGACCAGGGCGCGGACACGGGCGCCGGCACGGACAAGGGCGCGGCCACCCCGGTGTCCGAGGAGGCCGCCAAGGCCGCCGCTGCCCCGGTCCTGGCGGCGGCCGGGCTGGACGGGCCCCGGCTGGACGCCCGCCTGACCCAGGGCTCGGTGCGGGTGGTGACGGCGGACCCGGTGGTCGGCGGCCTGCCCACCCAGGGCTGGTCCACCAAGGTGGGCGTGGACGCGGCTTCCCAGGTGGTGACGGGCAGCGGCGAGCTGAAGGCGCCCCAGCGGGCGGGCGAGCAGAAGGTCGTGGGCGCCGTGGAGGCGCTGGCCCGGCTGAACTCCGCCTCGGGCGGTTCGGACGGCAGCGGCCCGGGACCGAGCGCCTGCGCGACCTCGGTCCCGCTGGACCCGCAGACCCCGCCGCAGGCCACGGACACCCTGCCCTGCAACCCGGAACCGCGCCCGATGAAGCCCCCGCGCACGGAGACGGTGCGGGGCGCGGCGCTCGGGCTGGTGCCCGGGACGGTGGACGGGGCGCGCGGTCTGGTCCCGGCCTGGCTCTTCGAGGTGGCGGGCAAGGACGGCGGCCCCGGCCGTACGGTGAGCCAGCCGGCCGCGGCCGAGGAGTCCGCGGTGCCGCCGGGGGACGGCCGGACGGTGCCCGGGTTCTCGTACCAGGAGGCGGACCGGAAGCTGACCGTGAACTTCTGGGGCAGCCCGTGCTCCACGTACGCCCTGGAGGCGCGCGAGCAGCCGGGATCGGTCCTGGTGAAGATCACCGACACCCCGAACCAGCCCGGTCAGGCCTGCATCATGCTGGCGCAGGAGATGTCGCTGACGGCCACGCTCCAGCAGCCGCTGGGCGACCGCAAGGTCGTGGACGCGACCACGGGCAAGCCGCTGGCCCGGCAGTAGCCCAGACGCGCGAGAGGGCCCGCTCCCGGTCGGTTACGACCGGGAGCGGGCCCTCTCGCGGGACCCGGCAGGCTTAGCTGAACGAGTCGCCGCAGGCGCAGGAACCCGTGGCGTTCGGGTTGTCGATCGTGAAGCCCTGCTTCTCGATGGTGTCGACGAAGTCGATGGAGGCGCCGTGGAGGTACGGCGAGCTCATCCGGTCGGTGACGACCTTCACACCGTCGAAGTCCTTCACGACGTCGCCGTCGAGGGAACGCTCGTCGAAGAAGAGCTGGTAGCGCAGGCCGGAGCAGCCGCCGGGCTGGACGGCGACGCGGAGGGCGAGGTCCTCACGGCCTTCCTGCTCCAGCAGGGTCCTGACCTTGTCGGCGGCGGCGTCGGACAGGAGGATGCCGTCGCTCACAGTGGTCTTGTCGTCCTGTACGGACATCTGCATTCACTCCCGAAGTGGGCGGCTCCCCGCCGGAGACAGGGAAACGTCGGACTCTTGCCGTCGGTGGCAACGAGCGGGGCCGCGGATTCATTCCGGGTCCCGACGCGTGTTTCAGATATTCATGCTCGCACACCACGCAGGCGGACGGACCGGACCGGACGACAGCAGATGCGTCACATTGACACTATCGGCATCGTCAAACTGACGTGAAGCGGTTATGATAGATAGCGTCAAATAGACGAGAAGTCGAAGCGCCTCTGCCTTCAGAAGTCCCTTGTCGCAGAACAGAAAGGGTGCGTGTCGTGACCACCGCCCAGCCTTTGGACGTCCAGCCGACGCCCCTTGCCCTGCTGCTGCTCGGCCGCGAGGCCGACCCCAAGAGCGAGCGCGGGGTGGAATGTCCCGGCGACCTGCCCTCGCCCTCGGACCCGAACCTGGTGGAGCGCGCCCGCGCGGCCAAGGAGAAGCTCGGGGACAAGGTCTTCATCCTCGGCCACCACTACCAGCGTGACGAGGTCATCGAGTTCGCCGATGTGACCGGTGACTCCTTCAAGCTGGCCAAGGACGCGGCGGCCAAGCCGGAGGCCGAGTACATCGTCTTCTGCGGCGTCCACTTCATGGCCGAGTCCGCGGACATCCTCACCTCGGACGACCAGAAGGTGGTCCTGCCCGACCTGGCCGCCGGCTGCTCGATGGCCGACATGGCCACCGCCGAGCAGGTCGCCGAGTGCTGGGACGTGCTGACCGAGGCCGGCATAGCCGGGAGCACGGTCCCCGTCTCGTACATGAACTCCTCCGCCGACATCAAGGCCTTCACCGGCAAGCACGGCGGCACGATCTGCACGTCCTCCAACGCGAAGAAGGCCCTGGAGTGGGCCTTCGAGCAGGGGGAGAAGGTGCTCTTCCTCCCGGACCAGCACCTGGGCCGCAACACCGCCGTCCGCGACATGGGCATGTCCCTGGACGACTGCGTGCTGTACAACCCCCACAAGCCGAACGGCGGCCTGACCGCCGAGCAGCTGCGGGACGCCAAGATGATCCTGTGGCGCGGCCACTGCTCGGTCCACGGCCGGTTCTCGGTCGACTCGGTCAACGACGTCCGCGCCCGCATCCCCGGCGTGAACGTGCTGGTCCACCCCGAGTGCAAGCACGAGGTCGTGGCGGCCGCGGACTACGTCGGCTCGACCGAGTACATCATCAAGGCGCTGGAGGCGGCCCCGGCCGGCTCCAAGTGGGCCATCGGCACCGAGCTGAACCTGGTCCGGCGGCTGGCGAACCGATTCGCCGCCGAGGACAAGGAAGTCGTCTTCCTCGACAAGACGGTCTGCTTCTGCTCGACCATGAACCGCATCGACCTCCCCCACCTGGTGTGGACCCTGGAGTCCCTGGCCGAGGGCAACCTCGTCAACCAGATCCAGGTCGACAAGGAGACGGAGAGCTTCGCCAAGCTCGCGCTGGAGCGCATGCTCGCGCTCCCGTAACGGCGCCCGCCGGACGACGAAGGGGCGGTCCCCCCACGGGACCGCCCCTTCGTGGCTCTCGAAGGAGCCCTGCCGGTCAGACTCCGGCCGGGGTCTCCTCGTCGGAGGACCGCGCCGGGGCCGGGACCACCGTCAGGCGCGCCGTGCGCTTCGTGCGGCGGCGCTCCTTGCGGAGTTCGACCATCGTGTACAGCGTCGGCACCAGGAGCAGCGTCAGCAGGGTCGAGCTGACCAGACCGCCGATCACGACCACCGCGAGCGGCTGCGAGATGAACCCGCCCTCGCCGGTGACACCGAGCGCCATCGGGAGCAGGGCGAAGATCGTCGCCAGGGCCGTCATCAGGATCGGGCGGAGCCGGTGCCGGCCGCCCTCGACGACCGCCTCGACCACGCCCAGGCCCTGGGCCCGGTACTGGTTGACCAGGTCGATCAGGACGATCGCGTTGGTCACCACGATGCCGATGAGCATCAGCATGCCGATCATCGCCGGGACGCCCATCGGGGTGCCGGTGACCAGGAGCAGGCCGAGTGCGCCGGTGGCCGCGAACGGCACGGAGACCAGCAGGATCAGCGGCTGCACCAGCGAGCGGAACGTCGCCACCAGCAGCATGAAGACGATCGCGATGGCCGCGAGCATGGCCAGGCCCAGCGAGCCGAAGGCCTCGTCCTGGTCCTGGGAGACACCGCCGATGGAGGCCGTGGCTTCCTCGGGCAGGTCCAGTTCCTTGAGCTTCGTCTGGAGCGCGGCGCTGACCGCGCCGGTGTTGTCGCCGAGCGGCTTCGCGGTGACGGTGGCGGCGCGGGCGCCGTCGATCCGGGTCATCGCGACCGGGCCGGGGACCTCCTTGACCTCGGCGATGTCGCCGAGCTTCAGCGGGCCGACCGGGAGGGCCTGGAGTTCGGCCAGGGTGGTGGCCGGCTGCGCGGACCTGATGACGATGTCGCGCTCGGTGTCCTCCAGGACCGCCTTGCCCGCCGGGGTGCCCCGTACGGCCTGGGCGACGAGCGCGCCGAGCGCGGCCTGGTCCAGGCCCGCCTCCGCGGCCCTGGGGGTGGCCGTGACCGAGATGCGCGGCACGGACTGGGACAGGTCGCTCTGGACGTCGGTGACGTCCTTGAGCTCGGCGACCTCGGCGCGGACCTGCTCGGCGGCCTTGGCGAGGACCTCGCCGTCACCGGCCTTGACGACCACGCTGAGGTTCTGGCTGCCGAAGCCGTCGCCCGCCACGATCTTGGTCTCGCCGATGCCGTCCAGCCCCGCGAGCGCGCCCTCGATGTCCTTCTTCACCGCGTCCGCGTCGCCCGCGTCCTTCAGCGAGACCTGGTACGAGGCCTGGTTGGAGCCCGTACCGCCGCCGAAGGCCGCGAGGAAGCCGGAGGAGCCGACGGTGACCTGGTAGCTCTTCACGCCGTCGATGCCGGACAGCGCCTCCTCCACCTTGCGGCTCGCCTCGTCGGAGGCGGCCAGCGAGGTGCCGGGGGCCAGCTCCTGCTTGACCGTCAGGACGTCCTGCTCCCCCTGGTCGAAGAAGTTGGTCTTCAGCAGCGGGGTCATCCCGAAGGTGGCGACGAGGACGACCGCGGCGATGGCCACACTGGTCAGGCGGCGCCGGGTGGCGAAGCCCAGGACCCTTACGTAGAAGGTCTGCAGGCGGCTGCGCGCCTCCTTCTCCTCGGCCTCGCGGCGGGCCTTCGCCGCGCTCTCGGCATCGCCCTCCGTCACGCCCTTCGGGGCGCGCAGGAACCAGTACGAGAGCACCGGCACGACCGTCAGCGACACGAGCAGCGAGGCCAGCAGGGCCGCGGTGACCGTCAGCGAGAAGGAGCCGAACAGCTCGCCGATCATGCCGCCGACGAGACCGATCGGCAGGAAGACGGCGACGGTGGTGAGCGTGGAGGAGGTGACCGCGCCCGCGACCTCCTTGACCGCGGTGAGGATGGCCGACTGGCGCTCCTCGCCGTAGCCGAGGTGGCGCTTGATGTTCTCCAGGACCACGATCGAGTCGTCGACGACCCGGCCGATGGCGATGGTGAGCGCGCCCAGGGTGAGCATGTTCAGGGACAGGTCGCGGGTCCACAGCACGATCAGCGCGAGGACGACGGACAGCGGGATGGAGACCGCGGTGACCAGCGTCGAGCGCAGCGAGCCGAGGAAGACCAGGATCACGATCACCGCGAAGAGCAGGCCGAGCAGGCCCTCGGTGGTGAGGCTGGAGATGGACTTGGCGACCGCCGGGCCCTGGTCGCTGACCACGGTCAGCTCGGCGCCGGCGCCGAGGGTGGAGCGCAGCTCGGGGAGCTTGTCCTCGACCGCGTCGGAGATGGCGACGGCGCTGCCGTCCTTGTCCATGGTCAGGACGAGGGCGAGGCTGGGCTTGCCGTTGGTCCGGGTGATGGAGACGGGCTTGGCCGCCTCCTGCTTGACCGCGGCCACGTCGCCGAGGCGCACGGCGGGCCTGCCGGGGCCGGGGCTCAGGCGCAGGTCCTCGACCTGGGCGAGGGAGGTGTATCCGGCGCCCACGCGCACGCTGCGGTTCTTGCCCGCCTCGTCGAAGGATCCGGCGGGGACGGTCGCGCCGCCCGCCTGGAGGCCCCTGGCGAGGGCGGCCCCGTCGAGGCCGGCGGCCGCGAGCTTCGCGTCGTCGGGGGTGACGGTGACCTGGAGCTCCTGGACTCCGTCGACGGTGACCTGGCCGACGCCGTCGATGTCCGACAGGACGGGGACCACGGAGCCTTCCAGCTGGTCGGCGAGGGCCTGCTGGTCCTTGTCGGAGGTGACGGCGAGGATCACCGTGGGGATGTCGTCGGTGGAACCGGCCACCACCTGCGGGTCCACCTCGGCGGGCAGCCGGACGCGGGCGCGGTTGACGGCCTGCTGCACGTCGGCGACGAGCTGCTTGGTGCCGCTGTCGCCGTAGTCGAAGGTGGCCATGATGAGGGCGTTGCCCTCGCTGGCGGTGGAGGTGATGCCGGTGATGCCGTCGACGCCCTTGAGGGTGGCCTCGATCGGTTCCACGACCTGCTTCTCCACCACGTCGGGCGAAGCGCCCTGGTACGGCGCGAGCACGGAGACCATGGGCAGTTCGATGGACGGCAGCAGCTGCTGCTTGAGCTGCGGGATGGCTATGGCACCGAAGAGCAGGGCGACGACCGACACGAGGCCGATCAGGGCTCTCTGGGCAAGGCTGAAGCGGGACAGCCAGGACATGGGCGGGGATCTCTCTGCAGTGACGTGACGAAGCCGTGCCGTCGGGCAGCACGCGCCAGGGGATTCCCACCCTGGCCCACGCGCCGGGCGCGCTGCGTCGCTCGCAGGTCCCGTCCTTATGTGCGGCATACCGCGTCCGCAGTACGCCGTACTACTGCGTTCCCGCCCCGGCGGGAGACGACCTAGTCGGCGCGGGGCCGGACCAGTCCCGATTCGTAGGCAATGACCACCAATTGCGCCCGGTCGCGGGCGCCGAGCTTGGCCATGGCCCGGTTCACGTGGGTCTTGACGGTGAGCGGGCTGACGTCCAGGCGCGCGGCGATCCCGTCGTTGGACAGCCCCGCGGCCACGTGGACGAGGACCTCGCGCTCCCGGACGGTCAGTGCACCGAGCCGCTGCGCGTGCGCCCCGGCCGCGGCTGCGGCCGTGTGCGGGTCGGCCCCGCCGCCCTGGGCGAGGAAGGTGGCGATCAGCCCTTTGGTCGCGGCCGGGGAGAGCAGTGCCTCACCGGCGGCGGCGACGCGGATCGCGTTGAGCAGTTCCTCGGGCTCGGCGCCCTTGCCGAGGAAGCCCGAGGCACCGGCCCGCAGGGCCGCGGCGACGTACTCGTCGACCTCGAAGGTCGTCAGCATCACCACGCGTACGGCGGCCAGTTCCGGGTCCGCGCTGATCATGCGGGTGGCGGCGAGCCCGTCGGTGCCGGGCATCCGGATGTCCATGAGCACGACGTCGGGGCGGCTGCGCCGCGCCAGTTCGAAGGCCTCGGCCCCGTCGCAGGCCTCCCCCACGACCTCCATGTCCGGCTCGGAGTCGACGAGCACCTTGAAGGCGCTGCGCAGCAGGGCCTGGTCGTCGGCGAGCAGCACCTTGATGGGTGCGCCGGGTACGGGGGCGGCCGGGTCCGTCGGGGTGTGATCCACGGGACGAGCGTACGCGGGCCCCGGACGCCGCCGGGGTCAGCCCAGGGCGAGCACGATCAGGGCGGTGGTCGCCGCGACCTCGGCCAGGGCTCCGAAGACGTCACCGGCGACTCCGTCGAAGCGGCGCACGCAGCGGCGCAGCAGCAGTTCCGCGGCGAGCAGCCCGGCCAGGACCGCCGCGGCGCACCGGCCCGCGGCGGGCAGGCCCAGCGGGAGCGCGGCGAGGACGGCGCCCGCCACGGCCAGGGCGGTCACGGCGGCGGCCACGGTGTGCGGCACCACGCCCGCGACGGCGGCGCCCAGCCCCTCGGGGCGGGCCGGCGGGACGCCCTCGCGGGAGGCCAGGGTCATGGCGAGGCGGGCGGTCACGGCGGCGACCACGGCGGCGAGGCCGCCGCGCACCCAGCTGTCCGCGTAGGCGTCGGCCAGGGCGGCGGTCTGCACCATCAGCAGGAGCACCAGGGTCACGACGCCGAAGGGGCCGATGTCGGACTGCTTCATGATGCGCAGGGCCGCCTCGGCCGGTTTGGCGCTGCCCAGCCCGTCGGCGGTGTCGGCGAGCCCGTCCAGGTGCAGCCCGCGGGTCAGCGCGGCGGGTACGGCGACGGTGACGGCCGCGGCGAGCAGCGGGCCGCCGCCGCCCAGCAGCAGGAGCACTCCGGGAACGGCCGCGAGCAGGCCGACGACCAGCCCCGCGAGCGGGGCGCAGGCCATTCCGGTACGGGCCGCGGGACGGTCCCAGCGCGTGATGCGGGCGGGCAGCACGGTCAGCGTGCCGAACGCGAAGCGGACGCCGTCGCGGAGCGAGGCGCGCTCGGAGGGCGGCAGCTGAGGGTCTTCGAACGAATCTGTCATCGGCGCGAACGCTACCCGCTTACAGTGAGCGGTAAATTGCCCAATACGGGGCGAATGGGCAGCCGCCACAGAGAGGGCCGGTGCTATGGGTCACTGGTGGTACCGCAACATCCTCGAACCCGGGAAGCTGCCGCTGCTGCTCGCCCTGCTCTCCTTCGTCCTCTCGTTCCTGATCACCCGGGTGATCACCCGCCTGATCCGCGCGGGGCGGGGGCCGTTCAAGAACGTCACCCCGGGCGGGATGCACGTCCACCACGTGGTGCCGGGGGTGATCCTGGTGGTCATCGGCGGGTTCGGCGCGGTGGGCAGCAGCAACCACAGCTTCGGTGCGCTGCTCTCGGCGGTGATCTTCGGGCTGGGCGCGGGCCTGGTCCTGGACGAGTTCGCGCTCATCCTGCACCTCGACGACGTCTACTGGAGCGAGCAGGGCCGCAAGAGCGTGGAGATCGTGGTGCTGACGGCCGCGGTGGTCGCGCTGGTACTGGGCGGCTTCCTGCCCTTCGGGGTCAACGAGCTCACCCACGACGAACGCCAGAGCCGCGGGCTGGTCGTGATGAACACCGCCACGAACTTCTTCCTGGCGCTGCTCGCCCTGTGGAAGGGCAAGGCGCGCACGGCGGTGTTCGGGACGGTCATCCCGTTCGTGGCGCTGATCGGCGCGGTACGGCTGGCCCGGCCCGGATCGCCGTACGCGAAGAAGTTCTACGCGAACCGCCCGAGGGCCCGCGCCAAGGCGGGGCTGCGCGCCTTCCACCACGACCGGCGGTGGGCGGCGCCGCGCCGCAAGTTCGAGAACTTCATCGGCGGGACGCCCGACCCGATGCGGGCCGTACGCGCGGGCGAGGGCAGCGGCGCGGGCCCGGTCGGCGGGCCCGGAATGGGCGGTGGCCCAGGACCGGGCGGGCCGGGCGAGGCGGCCGGGCCCGGCAAACCGGGCGGCAGGGCGGAACCGCCCGCACCGCACTGAGGCGGCGCCCCCGGACGCCGACGGGCCCGCTCCCGTAAGGGAGCGGGCCCGTCGTGCTGTCGGTGTTCCGGAGAGCGGCCGCCCGGCCGCCACGGCGCTCAGCCCGGGATCAGGCCGTCGTCCTTGAGCATCTCCTTGACCTCGTCCAGCGTCGCCTCCGGGGCGGGCAGGATCAGCTCGGAGGGCTCCAGCGCCTCGTCGGGCAAGGGCTTGCCCAGGCGCCGTACGGCTTCGAGCAGGGCGCCCAGCGTGCGCCGGAAGCCTTCCTCGTCGCCGCCCTCCATCTCAGCGAGCAGTTCGTCGTCCAGCTTGTTCAGCTCGGGCAGGTGCTCGTCGCCGAGCTCGACCTGGCCTTCCCCCATGATGCGGACAATCATGACGGGCCCCGTCCTACTGCTTGTCGAACCGGTGCTGGCTCTGGGAGGGCTGCGCGGTGCCCTGGGCGCCGCCCTCGATGGCCTGCTGCTGCGCGGACGGGCCGCCCGCCAGCTCGGCCTTCATCCGCTGGAGCTCCAGCTCCACGTCCGTACCGCCCGACAGGCGGTCCAGCTCGGTCTGGATGTCGTCCCGCGCGAGGCCGGACTGGTCGTCCAGGGCCCCGGAGGCCAGCAGCTCGTCGATCGCGCCCGCGCGTGCCTGGAGCTGGGCGGTCTTGTCCTCGGCCCGCTGGATGGCGAGGCCGACGTCGCTCATCTCCTCGGAGATGCCGGAGAAGGACTCCGCGATCCGGGTCTGCGCCTGGGCCGCGGTGTAGGTGGCCTTGATGGTCTCCTTCTTCGTGCGGAAGGCGTCCACCTTGGCCTGGAGCCGCTGGGCGGCGAGGGTCAGCTTCTCCTCCTCGCCCTGCAGGGTCTGGTGCTGCACCTCCAGGTCGCTCACCTGCTGCTGGAGCGAGGCGCGGCGGGACAGGGCCTCGCGGGCCAGGTCCTCGCGGCCGAGGGCGAGGGCCTTGCGGCCCTGGTCCTCCAGCTTGGCGGACTGTCCCTGGAGCTGGTTCAGCTGCAGTTCCAGGCGCTTGCGGGAGGTCGCCACGTCGGCGACGCCGCGGCGCACCTTCTGCAGCAGCTCCAGCTGCTTCTGGTACGAGTAGTCGAGGGTCTCGCGCGGGTCCTCGGCCCGGTCAAGGGCCTTGTTCGCCTTCGCGCGGAAGATCATCCCCATACGCTTCATGACACCGCTCATGGGCTTCGCGCGCCCCCTTCTAGACGGACTGTGCTCCAGGTCACCAACAGAACCCACAGTACGGGCCCTGTCTCCATTACCGCACTGTTCGAGAGCGGATGCGCTCCTCCTCCAGGACGACTACGCCCGCGCCGTGTCAGGCGTAAGGAGTAGGTGCGCCCCCGACGGATGCCGGGAGGAGGACGGGCCCACACGCGAGAACCGTGTACCCGAAAGACGCGCGCCGTTGCCGGATCGTTCCCCGCCGGGGTGGGGCCCATGCCTTCCACCACGTAGGCTTGGGTTTTGTGTTTGGTAGCCGCTCCTCCAAGGAAGAGAAGGCCGCCGCCACCGACAAGGTGAGCGCCGACCTCTCGCAGCCCCGTGACCCGCAGGCCCCGAAGGGCCGCCCTACGCCGAAGCGCGCCGTGGCTCAGTCGCAGCGCAAGGCCGTGGTGGCCTCGACCGGCAATCGCAAGGAGGACGCAAAGCGAGCCCGTGAACGCCGCCGGGTAGAGATGACCAAGCAGCGCGAAGCGCTGGCCAACGGCGACGAGCGGTACCTGCCCGTCCGGGACAAGGGCCCGGTCCGCCGGTACGTCCGCGACTTCGTGGACTCCCGCTTCTTCGTCGCCGAGCTGTTCCTGCCCCTGGCCGTGGTCATCCTGGTGCTGAGCATGATGCCGGCGCCGGCGGTCAAGAACATCGCGCTGCTGCTGTGGCTCGGCGTGATCGCCCTGATCATCGTCGACTCCGCCGGCCTGGTGTTCCGCCTCCGCAAGGCCCTCATCGGCCGCTTCCCGGACGAGCCCCGCCGCGGCGCCATCGCCTACGGCCTGATGCGCACCCTCCAGATGCGCCGGCTCCGTCTGCCGAAGCCGCAGGTCAAGCGCGGGGAACGGCCCTGAGCCGAGTAAAGCCCGGACCGTCGGGAGACGGCTTCGCGGAGGGGGCCCGGCTCTGGCTCGAAGGCTTGGGGGGACTGCGCAACGCCGTCCGCCAGGAGCTGGTGGGCCGGCAGGTCGACGAGCAGATCGCGCACCGCTTCCCGGTGGGACAGCGGCTGCGCGTGCTCGACGTCGGCATGGGCCAGGGCACCCAGGCGCTTCGCCTCGCCCGCGCCGGGCACAAGGTCACGGGCCTGGAGCAGGACCCCGGGATGCTGGCCGTCGCCCAGGAGGCGCTGGCCGGGGAACCCGCCGGGATCCAGGACCGCGTCCGCCTCATGGAGGGCGACGGCCGCGAGACCGGCGCCCACTTCCTGCCGGGCAGCTTCGACGTGGTGCTGTGCCACGGCGTGCTGATGTACGTGCCCGAGCCCGACGCCATGCTGGCCGGGCTGGCCCGGATGCTCGCCCCCGGCGGACTGCTGTCCCTGCTGGTGCGCAACGGGGACGCGCTCGCCATGCGGCCCGGCCTGGGCGGTGACTGGAAGGGCGCGCTGACCGCCTTCGACAGCGTCGACTACACGAACCGGCTGGGCCTCGAAGTGCGCGCCGACCGGCTGGCCGGGCTGACGGCCACCCTGTCCGGGATCGGTGCCCCGCTCCAGGCCTGGTACGGCGTACGCGTCTTCACCGACGGGACCGAGGCCGGGGAGACCCTCCCGCAGGACGAGGAGCTGGAGCGGCTGCTGGCCGCCGAGGACCGCGCCGGGCGGACCGACCCCTACCGGGGCGTCGCCGCGCTGCTGCACCTGTGCGGCGTCCGGGGGCAGTAGCCCCTCCCCCTCCGGGGGCGGACACCGGTGGGCCCGGCGGCTCCGGGGAATCCGGAGCCTCCGGGCCCGTCAGCCGTCGGGATCAGGCGTCCAGGGCCGCGCGCAGGCTCATGGTGTAGAGCTCGGTGCCGCTGTCGTCGGACAGCTTGACCTGCTCCGTGCCGCCCTCCAGCAGCTCCTTCCACACCTCGCCGATCCAGGACTCGGCGTCCCCCTGCGTGGTGAACTCCTCCGGGACCACCGCCGGGCTGGTCTCGCTGCCGTCGGCCGTTTCGAACCGCCACGTCCACGCCATGTCCGCCTCCGTTGCTCGTCCGCTGCTCGCACGCTTCTCGTCTTGAGTGTGCCCGCAGAGTAACCGGGCGCGCAGCAGTCTCGGCGACGCGGGAGGATCATCCTGTGGAACTCACTCTGCTCGGCACCGGCACACCCGAGGGCCTGCCCCGCCCCGGCTGCCCCTGTGCGGCCTGCGCGGTCTCCGTCGGCACCCGCTCCCGCGCCGCAACGGCCGTACTCGTCGACGGGGCGCTGCTGCTCGACCTCACCCCCGGGGCGGTCCTGGCCGGCGCCCGGGCAGGCCATTCGCTGGCCGGCGTACGGCAGGTCCTGCTGACCCACCCGCACGACGGGCCCGCCGTGGAACTGCCGCCCGGGCTGCCCGCGGCCGGGCGGGTGCCGGACGGACGGGAGCTGTCGGTGATCTCCGGGCACCGGGTGCGGGCGGTGCCGATGGACGCACCGGGCACCGGGTACGAGGTCACCGGGCCGGACGGGAGCCGGCTGCTTTACCTGCCGCCCGGCGGCGCTCCGGCCGGTACCAATGGCGTGACCGGGCAGCGCCCGTACGACATGGTCCTCGCGGACGTGCTGGGCCGGCCCGAGGCGCTGGCGCGGCTGCGCGCGAGCGGTGCGGTCGGTCCTTCCACGGACGTGATCGCCGTGCACCTGGACCACGACACACCGCCGGGCCCGGAGCTGGACCGGCGCTGCGCGGCCGCCGGGGCCCGGGCGGTGCCGGACGGCACCACCGTGCTCGTCGGCGAGTACCGCGCCGTGCCCGCCCTGCCGCGCCGGACCCTGGTGCTGGGCGGGGCCCGGTCGGGCAAGTCCTACGAGGCGGAGCAGCGCCTCGCCTCCTTCCCCGAGGTGGTGTACGTGGCCACGGGCGGCACCCGTGACGGGGACGCGGAGTGGGCGCAGCGGGTCGGGCTGCACCGGGAGCGGCGGCCTTCGACCTGGCAGACCGTGGAGACGTGCGAGCTGGAGCCGCTGCTCGCCGGTGCGGGACCGCCGCTGCTCGTCGACTGCCTGGCGCTGTGGCTGACGGACGCGATGGACCGGGCCGGGGCCTGGGACGACGCGATCTGGGCCAAGGGCGGCCGGCAGCAGCTCGGCGAACGGACCGCGGAGCTGGTGGCGGCCGTCCGCGCGACCCGGCGCACGGTGGTGCTCGTCAGCAACGAGGTGGGCTCGGGCATCGTCCCGGCGACGGCGTCGGGGCGGCGCTTCCGCGACGAGCTGGGCCGCCTGAACGCGAGGGTGGCGGGCGAGTGCGAGCACGTGCTCCTCGTGGTCGCGGGGCAGGCCCTCGCCCTCAAGGAATAGCGGCTCCCCAAGAGGCCCCGTACCGGCCGCGGCCCCTGCCACGGCCCGTGCCACGCCCCGGTGCAGGGCCTCTTGGGGAGGGCCTCACCGGCTGTACGCTTCGGCAGATGAGCACGCTGAATCTCGACGACTTCTCCGATCTGATCGAGCGCCCCGACGGGGGCGTCCGGCGTGACGCCGAGGACCGCCGTGAACGGCTGGCCGTGCCGCCCGGCGCGCTGGGCCGGCTCGACGACCTCGCCGAGTGGCTCGCCGCCGCGCAGGGGCAGGTGCCCGTCCGGCCGGTCGAACACCCCCGTGTCGTGCTGTTCGCGGCCGACCACGGGATCGCCTCCCGGGGCGTCTCCGCCCGGTCCGCCGCCGGGGGCCACGAGCTGGTGCGCGCCGTACTGGACGGGACCAGCCCCGTCGCCGTCCTGGCCGGGCGGGCCGGTGTGCCCGTACGCGTCGTGGACGCCGGGCTGGACTGCGATCCCGGGCTGCTGCCCGAGGACGTGGTCAGGCACCGGGTCCGGCGCGGCAGCGGGCGGATCGACGTCGAGGACGCGCTGACGGCCGAGGAGGCCGAGGCGGCCCTGCGGCTCGGGATGCGGATCGCCGACGAGGAGGCCGACTCCGGGACGGACCTGGTCGTCCTCGGCGACCTGAGCGTCGGCGGGACCACGGTCGCCGCCACCCTGGTCGCCGCCATGTGCGGGACCGACGCCTCCGTGGTCACCGGCCGCGGCGGGCAGCCCATCGACGACCTGGCCTGGATGCGCAAGTGCGCGGCGATCCGCGACGCGTTGCGCCGGGCCCGCCCGGTCCTCGGGGACCAGGTCGCGCTGCTGGCGGCGGTCGGCGGGGCGGACATGGCCGCGATCACCGGCTTCCTGCTCCAGTGCGCGGTGCGCCGTACGCCGGTCATCCTGGACGGCGTGGTCTCGGCGGCCTGCGGCCTGGTCGCCCAGCGGGCCGCCTTCCGGGCCCCCGACTGGTGGCTGGCCGGGCAGGCGAGCGGCGAACCGGGCCAGGCGAAGGCCCTGGACCGGATGGCACTCAACCCTCTCCTCGACCACGGCGTCTCTGTGGGCGAAGGTACTGGGGCCCTGCTGGCACTCCCCCTGGTCCAGGCGGCCGCCGCGCTCGCGGCGCAACTCCCGGAGAGGGCAGCGCCGGAGCCGACGGAATGAGCCACCGGGACCACCGGCCCTGACCAGGCCGTGGTCCCCGGACCGCGCACCCGTGGACGGTGGCGCCCCATATGATCGCTTTTTATGGGAGAGGTCCGTTTGACCAGCGCAGAGACCGCCCGGGGCGCCGCACAGGCACCCGGTCCGGCGTCCGGCAGGAAAGAGACCGGCGGCGACCCCGCCGGCAAGGGGGCGGGGGGCGGCCGGGAGACCGGCAGGGGAAGCACCCGTTCACGGCGCGGCGCCGCCTTCGCGGTCTGGTACCTGCGCGCCGTCACCTTCGTCAACTTCCTGAGCGCGGTGTGGCTCTCGCTCGGGCAGGACCTGCGCCGCCACAACACCGCCGACTTCTACACCCCGTACCTGCTCACGGCGGGCTTCGCCTCCGGCCTGTTCTCGCTGCTGCTCGCCGTCACCATGGGGCGGCGCAAACGCGCCGCCTGGATCCTGAACCTCGCGGTGAGCGGCGCCCTGCTGCTCGCCTTCGCGGTGGCGGCCTTCGCGCCCTGCACCGGCGGCGAATGGAACATGTGCTACCCGGAGTTCCGGGACCACGCCCAGAACTGGGTGTCCCTCGGGCTGACCGCCGCCTTCGTCGGCGCCCTCCTCCTGGGACGACGGGAGTTCTACGCCCGGGGCGACCGCTCCAACCCCGCCCTGGCCACCGTCGTCGCCGCCGCGGGCCTGCTGGTGACCTCGCTGGTCGCGGCCCTGCTCGTCGGCGTCACCAACACCGACCCCGACGCCTCCGAGGCCACCTTCCTGGCCCGCTGGCGGTACGGGGTGATGCGGCTGATCACCCTCGCCCCGGACAGCCGGATCCACAACGCCATCACCCCGCCCGGCTGGGTGGACGTCGCCATCAACTTCATGTCGATGATGCTGCTCCTCGCCGTGCTGTTCGCGGCCTTCCGTTCGCGCCGGGCCGTCGACCCGATCACCGCGGAGGACGAGGAGCGGCTGCGGGCACTGCTCGCCAGGCAGGGCGAGCGCGACTCCCTCGGCTACTTCGCGCTGCGCCGCGAGAAGTCCGTGATCTGGTCCCCGACCGGCAAGGCGGCCGTCACCTACCGCGTCGTGGGAGGGGTCTCACTGGCCTCCGGCGACCCGATCGGCGACCCCGAGGCCTGGCCCGGTGCCATCGATCCGTGGCTGGCCGAGGCCCGCGAGCACGGCTGGGTGCCGGCCGTGATGGGGGCGAGCGAGGAGGCCGGGCAGGTCTACGCCCGGCACGGGCTGGACGCGCTGGAGCTCGGCGACGAGGCGATCGTCGAGACCGACGAGTTCACCCTGGAGGGCCGTGCGATGCGCACCGTCCGCCAGGCGTACAACCGGGTCAAGCGGGCCGGGTACACGGTCCGCATCCGCCGCCACGCGGACATCCCGGCCGGGGAGATGGACCAACTGGTGCGCCGCGCCGACGACTGGCGCGACGGTGCGACCGAGCGCGGCTTCTCGATGGCGCTGGGCCGGCTGGGTGATCCCGGTGACGGCCAGTGCGTGATGCTGGAGTGCACCGACGGCCGGGGCGAACTGCGTGCGGTGCTGTCCTTCGTGCCGTGGGGACCCAAGGGCCTGTCGCTGGACCTGATGCGCCGTGACCGGGACTCCGAGAACGGCCTGATGGAGTTCATGGTCATCGAACTCCTGGAACGCTCCAAGGAGATCGGGATCACCCAGGTCTCGCTGAACTTCGCGATGTTCCGGTCGGTCTTCGAGCGCGGGTCCCGGCTCGGCGCCGGTCCCGTGCTGCGGATGTGGCGCTCGCTGCTCAGCTTCTTCTCCCGCTGGTGGCAGATCGAGTCCCTCTACCGGGCCAACGCCAAATACCGGCCGATCTGGGAACCGCGGTTCATGCTCTTCGAGAAGAGTTCGGACCTGCTGCGGATCGGCATCGCGGCGGGACGGGCCGAGGGCTTCCTGGAGGCCCCCGGCCTGCCGAAGTGGCTGCACCGCAGACACCTGGAGACCCGTCGTTGACAGCGCGGACCACATCCCCACTCCGGCGGTTCGCCCGCCGCGAGTGGGGGCCCCTGTTCTGGACCGTCCGGGACGCGCTCGTCCGCGACAAGTGGCGCGCCGTCCCGATGACCCTCGGCGCGGTCTGCCTGACCTCGCTCTTCCAGATCGTGCAGAACACGTCCTGGGGGTTCCAGCCGGTCCAGGACCTCGGGTCGGTCAAGGCCGTCGACCCGCTGTGGCTCGCCCTGCTGCGGACGCCGCTGTCGCTGTTCGTGCCCGCCCTGGACCTGCCGGTGTGGGGCGCGCTCGCCCAGATCCTGCTCGTCTTCGGGATCTCGGAGATCTGCATCGGCTGGTGGCGCACCCTGCTGATCGGCTACGTCGCCACCCTCGCCGGGACCACCTACGCGCGGATCGGGCTCTCGCTGGGCGCGGACCATCCCTTCGGCCTGCCCGACTCCGACCGCATCGTCAACGACACCGGCCCCTCGGCGGCGGTGGTGGGGCTCGCCATCTACGTGTGCTGGCGCTACGGGGCGTACCTGACGGGCGCGCTGGTGATCCTGGCCATGACCGGTGAGGTGCTGGTCAAGAACAACCTGGCGGGCAAGGAGCACCTGGCGGCCATCGCCGCGGTGATGGCGGTGTGCCTGGTCCGGGCCCGGTGGGGGCCGCGCCCCTCCCGCCTGCCGCTCGGGCGGCGGCCGCCGCCCCTGGACTCTCTCTGAACCGACGGAACAGGCCGTACCGTATCGGGGTGACGACAGACCTCGGGCCGTTCGCGCCCACCCGGCAGTGGATGCGGACCCATCCGCTGGCCACCGATGCCGTGCTGGCGTTCGGGGCCCTCGTCGCCATGGTGGTCGGCTCCTTCGCCGATCCGCACGGGCCGCACGGGCCCACCTTCGGGACCCGCACGCCCGAGCCGTTCTCCCTGCTGCTGATGCTGCTCGGCGCTTCCGCCCTGGTGCTGCGGCGGCGGCAGCCGCGCGCCGTGCTCGCCGTGACCTGCGGGCTCTCGCTGCTGGAGCTGACGACCGGGGAGCCACGGGCGCCCGTCGCGATGTGCACGGTGATCGCCCTGTACACGGTGGCCGCCCTGACCGACCGGCCCACGACCTGGCGGATCGGGCTGCTGACCATGGCGGGGCTGACGGGCGTGGCGATGCTGGCCGGACCGCTGCCCTGGTACGCGCAGGAGAACCTCGGGATCTTCGCCTGGACCGGGATGGCGGCGGCGGCCGGGGACGCGGTGCGCAGCAGGCGGGCCTTCGTCGACGCCATCCGGGAGCGGGCCGAACGGGCCGAACGGACCCGCGAGGAGGAGGCCCGTCGGCGGGTCGCCGAGGAACGGCTGCGGATCGCCCGGGACCTGCACGACGTGGTGGCCCACCACATCGCCCTGGTCAACGTTCAGGCGGGGGTGGCCGCACACGTCATGGACAAGCGGCCCGACCAGGCCAAGGAGGCCCTGGCCCACGTACGGGACGCCAGCCGGTCGGCGCTGAACGAACTGCGGGCCACGGTGGGGCTGCTGCGGCAGTCCGGCGACCCGGAGGCGCCGACCGAGCCCGCGCCCGGGCTGGCCGTGCTCGACGAGCTGGTGGACACCTTCCTGCACGCCGGTCTGCCGGTGCGGGTGATGCTCCAGCTGGGCTCCGCGGACCCCGCGTTGCCCGCGGCCGTGGACCTGGCGGCGTACCGGGTGATCCAGGAGGCGCTGACCAATGTGCGCAAGCACGCGGGTCCGGGGGCCAGGGCCGAGGTCAGCGTGGTGCGGGTCGGCGCCTCGGTGGAGGTGACCGTACTGGACGACGGGGGCTCCGCCGCGGACGGGAACCCGGAGCCGGCCGAACCCGCCGAGTCCGGCGGCGGGCACGGCCTGCTCGGCATGCGCGAGCGGGCCACCGCCCTCGGCGGGTCCTGCTTCGCGGGGCCCCGGTACGGCGGCGGCTACCGGGTCCACGCGATCCTGCCGGCCTGACCGGCTTGACCGGCCGCTGCCGCGCGGCTCAGCAGGCCTTGCGCCAGGCCCCCAGTTCGTACTTCTTCTCCAGGGAGCTCAGCTTCAGTTCGCGCGCGTGCGCGCAGAACCGGGACGCCGGCAGTTCGTACTCCACGTGGAACACCGCCTTGCCCGCCTCGATGAAGGGGGTCAGGCGCTCGCACTCCCGGTACTCGGCGCACTGTTCGTTGACCGCGAAGTCGAAGTCGCCGACCAGCTCGGGGATCTGGTCGAGGTCGTTCTTCAGGCCGACCGCCAGGCCCCGGTCGTGGGCGAGCTTCGCGACCAGCCGGTTGTACGCGAGCTGGTCCCCGGCGGTGAGCGGGAAGCCCGAGGTGTTGCGGTAGGCGTCCATGTTGTCGGGTTCCACCGCGTCGAAGCCCTTGTCGCGGCACATGTCGAACCGCTTGGCCATCAGCGGCTCCAGCTCGGTGAGCCGCCGGATGTCCACCCAGCGTTCGCCCTCCCAGCCGTTGCCCCGGCCGAGCATGTCCTTCGGGAAGGCGTCCGCGTCGGGGCGGAAGTCCTCCCAGGCCCCGGTGGACAGGTAGCAGATCGTCCTGCGGCCGGCCTTCCGCAGGGCGCTGACCTGCTCCTTGGTGGTGGTGAACCCGTCGACGTCGTAGACGGGCACGTCCACGGAGGTGTCGAGCTTCCCGGTGAGCTGCCACTGCCAGCCCGTCCCGGGCCGGGGCTGCCAGCGCTCCCCCGGCGCCTGGTCGGGCCAGGGACCGGGCCCCTCCTCCTCCGGCTCCGGCTCGGCCGTGCACGCGGCGAGGAGGAGCAGCGGCAGGAGGAGCAGCAGCGGGGTACGGGCGCGCAGGCGGGCGCGGAAACGGTTCATCCCGCCGTCTCCAGGGCGTACGGGAGGGTCCCCCACGGGTGCGCGCCGGTCCCGGGGACCGCGCAGTGCACCCCGGCGCCGCGCTGGGTGGCCAGTTCCTCGGCGAGTTCGGCCGCGGACTCGCCGGGCGGGACGGCGTAGACGAGGTGGCAGAACCGCTGGGCGGGATGGTCGGCGGTCCAGGAGGGCGCCTCGGCCGCGTCCCGGTAGGCGTCCCAGGGTCCCTCGAAGGTGACGAGCAGGTCCGCGAGTGCGGCGTAGCCGGGGTGCGGGTGCACCCCGTGGTTGAGGACGAGGGTGCGGGCGCCCGCGGCGCGGGCCGCGACCGCGAGGCGCCCGTAGTGCGGCAGCAGTTCGGGGCCGGAGGCGGCCTGGTCGAGGAAGGCCCCGTCGGTGCCGTACCAGTCGCGGTGGCGCAGCAGGTCCTGCACCACCGCGGCGTGGGGGCGCCGCCCGTAGTCGGTGTCGGCGTATCCCAGCACGGGCACCCCGGCCTCGCGCAGCCGCTCGGCGACCCGTGCGAACCGTTCGTCGGGGGCCTCGCCCGGCCCGCTGTCGGGGTTGAGCACCACCGAGTGCAGCCGGCCCGCGGCGCTGATGAGCCTTTCCCAGGCGTCGGGCCGGTCGGCGGGGTGCTCGTAGAGGGGCACCAGCAGCATGACGTCCTTCTTCTCGTGCGTTCTCGTCAGAACCGTAGGGTCAGCGGTGCGCGGTCGCACGGCCGAGGAGCAGACAGACCAGTGCGGCCAGGGCGGCGGCGGCCGTGCCGGCCACCACCAGCTGGACCAGCCGGGGCTGCCCCAGCCCGGTCAGCAGGGCCAGGCTCTGCGCCACCGCGGCGGAGGCGCAGACCACGGCCGCGGGCCGGACCGCCCCGAAGGACTGCAGGAGCAGCCCGGTCCACATCACCGTGCCGAGCAGCAGCAGCGTGGCGACGCGGACCGCGGTGAGGCCCGGGGCGTCCGGCCAGAGCAGGGTGCCGGTCAGGCCCAGGGCCAGCAGCACCGTCAGGTACACGGCGAGGCAGCGGGTCAGGGTGACGAGCATCCGGCGCCAGAACGCCTGCGGCGAGCGGGCCGCCCGCAGGCCGGCCAGGCTGCCGCTGCGGAACCGGTGCAGGAGCCATTCGGCGGGGCCCATGCTGAGGGTCAGGGCCACCGCCGAGGGGGCGGCGACCGCCTCGGCCGGGCCTCCGGCGAGCACCTCCCCGAGGGCTGCGTACAGGACGAGCAGGCCGGTGCCGAGGCCGAAGACCCCGTAGGGAACGGAGTCCCCGAGCCGGGGTCCGCGGGGGCGCCTCTCCTCCTCGGCGCCGCGCAGCATCTGCCAGCGGACCGGACCTTCGAGGGCCTGCCGATCGGCCCAGCCGCGGATGCGGCGCGCGGCCCTGCGCAGCCCCTCGGCGAGCGGCAGCTCCCGTACGGCCAGGGTGCAGGCGGCGATCAGGGACACCACGAGCAGGGTCACCCGTACCGGCACGGGCAGGTCCACGAAGAGCGCGAGCACGGCTCCCGCGGCCATCGGGGCGAGTGCGCACAGCAGGACGCGTTCGCGGCCGAGGACGAGCAGGACGGTGGCGGCCCCGACGTAGAGCGCCTGTCCGGCGGCGAAGCCGTACGAGAACGGCGGTCCGCCGGGCACCGCCAGCGCGGCGGCGGTGCCCAGCAGGGATCCGGCGGGGGCGCCGAGGAGCAGGGTCCGTCCGGCGGCGGCCCGGTCGCCGAGGCCGAGCCAGGAATAGGCCCGGTGGGACAGGGTCTGGTCCCACACCCAGCCGATGAGGGCGCCCGCGAGCAGGGTCAGCGTCCCGGCGGGCAGGCCGAGCCGGTCCGGCGGGCCTTCGAGCAGGGGCGCGCCGAGCACGTAGGCCAGGCCGGGCAGCGCGAAGATCACTCCGCGCAGCAGGCAGGCCGTGAGGGAGACCTTCCAGGGGTCGGGGACGTCGACGGGTTCGGGGAAGGCGCGCGGCACCCGGGCGTAGAGCTCCTCGGCGAGCGCGAAGGAGTCGTGGCGGCCGTAGGTGAGCCGGATGTACTCGTCGGTCATGCCGTCGGACTCCAGGACGGCGGCGATCTCGTCCGGGTGGACGGCGGCGGCGACGAACCCGTCGAGGCGCTCGGCGAGTTCGTCCATCGGGTCCGCGGCCGGGCCCTCGCGGCGCGGCCGGGGGATGCCGGGCAGGGTGACGGGTCCCGCACCCGGCGGCGGGGCGGTGCCGCGGCGCCCGGCGGCCGCGTGGCCGGCGGGCACCCGGACGCCGCCCTGGTCGGGCCCCCGCAGCCACAGCGATCCGCTCACCAGGCACCTCCTTCGGCGGCGTCCGCCTGGGGACGGCCCAGGGCGGCGAGTTCGCGGTACCAGGGGGCGGCGAGCCGCTGGGTCCAGGCGTCGCCCTCGTGGACGGGCAGGACGGGCTGGCCGGCGAGTTCCCGGTAGATGTGCCGGAAGCCGTCCACGGACTGGTGCAGGGTGAACTTCTCCACCACCCGCCTGCGCGACATCCGGCCGAGTTCGGCGCGGCGTTCGCCGTCGCGGAGCAGGGCGAGGGTGGCGCGGGCCATGGTCTCCGGTTCGCGCGGCGGGACGACCAGGCCGGTGTCGCCGACGGCCTCGCGCACGCCGCCGACATCGGTGGAGACCGTGGTGCGGCCGCAGGACATGGCCTCGATGATGCTGAAGGGGAAGCCCTCGCTGATGCTGGAGAGCATCACGACGGTGCCGGCCGCGTACGCCTTGGCGACCTGCTCGATGCGGCCCTCGTACGTGATCCCGTCGGACACCCCGAGTTCGGCGGCGAGCTTCTCCAGGCGGAGCTTGTACCCCTCGCAGCCGGCCGGGACGGGCCCGAAGAGGCGCAGTCGCAGGGCGGGCAGTTCCTCGCGCATGAACGCGTAGGCGCGGATGAGGGTTTCGAGGTCCTTGATGGGGTCGATGCGTCCGCACCAGCTGAGGGTGGGCACCTCGGGTTCGGGTCCGGCGTCGGGGAAGGCGTGCGGGTCGACCCCGTTGTAGACGGTGCGGATGCGCTCGGAGTCGGCGCCTCCGCGCTCTTCCCAGCGGCGGTTGTACTGGTTGCACGGGGTGATCAGGTCGGCCTGCCGGTAGCCCTCGGTGTTGAGCTCGCGGTAGAAGCCGAGCATGAGGGCCTTGACGGGCCAGCGCTGTTCGGCCGTGCGGTAGCCGAGGTAGCGCTCGCGCAGGTAGATGCCGTGCTCGGTGAGGAGGAAGGGGACGCCGTCGAGGTACTTGGCGGCGAGGGCCGGGAGGGTGGCGAGGCCGCTGCTGACGGCGTGCGCGACGCTGTCGGGCGGGATGCGGACGGTGAGCGGCCGCAGAGCGTGTTCCAGCAGGTCCGTGGCGGTGAGGGCGTCGTGGATGGTCGGCGCCGCGTCGGCGGTGACGAGGCCGGGGCGGGTCCAGACGGTCATCAGCAGGCGCAGGACGGACTCGGAGCGCAGGGCGGGGGCGAGTTTCCCGGCCCGGGCCAGGAGCGCCAGTTCGCGCAGGGCCTCGGAGAAGCCGGGGCGGGAAGGGGCGGCGGGGCCGGTGGGGCCTGATGGGCCGGTGGGGTCGCCCGGCGGTGTGAGCAGGGCCAGCAGGAAGGCCTCGTAGACCTCGGTGAAGCGGCGGAGGGCCTTGCCCCGCAGGGCCGTCCGGCGGCCGCGGCCGAAGGGGAGCCGGCCGGCGGAGGCCGGAGGCGGGCCCCAGAGCGGGACGGCGGTGTGGCGGTAGACGTTGCGCGGGAGTTCCCAGGTGACCGGCTCGCGTCCGGAGCCGGTCAGGGCTATGACGTTGAAGTCCACCTCCGGCATGCCGCGGACCAGTTGATCGCACCAGGTGCTGACGCCTCCGTGGACGTGCGGGTAGGTGCCTTCGGTGAGCATGGTGACGTGACGCCCATGACTCATACGGTGTGTCCCCCCAGGACGGAAAAGGGGCCGGCGCCCGTGGGTTTCGCGGAGCGCCGGCGCTAGTGGTACTGGTGGAGGCCTGCCGGAGGCCTGGCTGTGGCCGGTCCGGCGGGCCCTCCGGGTGGTTCAGCTGGGCAGGCGCAGCGTGACGGCGCTCTGGAGCAGCTCCGGTCCGGTCCAGGTGGAGCGGGTGCCCGCGTAGGCGGTGCCGAAGTCGGCGGTGCCGAGCAGGAGTTGCTTCTTGGTGCCGGTGGGTGCGGTGACCGGGGCCAGGACGCCGGACGGGGCCTTGACGGTGACGGCCGTGCCGATGCGGTAGGCGGTCACCTTGTTGTCGGCGATCGCCTTGTCCCAGGCGGCGCGGCGGCTGAGTTCGACGCCGGTGTCCTTCATGCTCTGGTTGACGATCGGTGCGCTGGGCGCGTACAGGCCCCGGTAGGTGTCGAGGACCTGGTTGAGCACCGGGTACAGGGTGCGGTCCTCGGCGAGGTTGGACTGGTGCACGTAGTGCGGCCGGGGGTCGTTGGCCAGCACGTGGCGCAGGGCCGTGCGGGCCTCCTGCGGGACGATGTAGTCGAGGTAGCCGGTGGTGGCGTCCACCGGCGCGGGCAGACAGGTCGAGGTCCCCGGGTTGTCCTCGCAGATCCCGCTGCCGCCGTGGGCGCGGCTGGTGTAGATCCAGTTGTACTCGTCGGCCATCTCGGCGTTGGTGCCCGTGTTGTAGTACACGTTCATCGGGTGGCGCGGGACGGTCAGGGCGGCGCCGAGGGCGCGCTGCGCGGGCTCGCGGGAGTTGTCGCTGCCCGCCCACTTCACGCCGTTGTCGGCCAGCGCCCCGGCCAGGTTGGGGTTGTCCTGGGGCTGCTGCGGGTTGGTCTTGAGGCCCGAGTGCTCACCGGTGACCAGCTCGGTGCGGTCGGTGGTGATGCCCTTGGCAGCGGCCCAGTTGTTGTTGTCGCGGATCTGCGCCGAGATCTCCGCGCGGCTCATGTACTGGATCGCGCCCTGGGCGTTCTTCTTGCAGGTCCACGGGGAGGTGGTGGTGTCCTGGACGCAGCCGAGGAACGGGTGCGTGTAGGTGTGGTTCATCCAGCGGTACTTGGCCCGGTCGGCCACCAGCTGCGCGGTGAGGGCGTCGGTGCCGCCGTTCTCCGCCTTCCACTCCTCGCCCGCGCCCGCGTTGAAGAGCATGTCCAGCTTGAAGTTCTTGGACGTCTGCCACTGCGCCGCGTACTGGGCGTCGGCGGCCGTCATCCGGATGGTGCTCTCCAGGCCCTCGCCGCCCGCGCAGGCGTAGTCGCCGGGCGTGCAGTTGAGCTCCTTGTTCCAGCGGGCGTCGGGGGCGAAGACGTCGTCGACGTGGACCGCGAAGTAGTTGCGGCTCTGGCCGAGGTGGACGCCCTGGGTGAGCCAGTCGACGATGCCGCGGGCCAGCAGCCGGAACTGCTGCTGGTACTGGTTGTAGCCGAAGGTGACGACGAGTTCGCTGCGCCCGTCGTGGGTGTACTCGCCGACGAGCGAGGCCCGCCCGGAGCCGACGGGGGCGTCGAGGTAGCTGGTGTAGCCGGCCCGCGGCTTGCCCATGAACCCGAAGCTCTCGGGGACGAGCGCGGAATTGTCCTCGAAGGCGACCTGTCCGCCGAGGTAGGCGAAGGGGCCCGCCTTGCCGGCCGGGGTGACCGCGGCCTGGGTGCCGTCGAGCTGGCCGCTGTACCCGCCGTTGTCCGTGTACTCGAGCCCCACCCCCGGGTGGGCCCAGGTGTAGGCGTCGACCTGGCGGATCCCGTACGTCGTCTCGTACGCGGTGAGGGCGGCCATCTCGGCGGACCCCTCGCCGAAGGGGTTCTCGTTCGGCAGGACGACGCCCTGGTACTTGGCGCGCGGGCGGCCGTCGACGGTGTCGCTGAGGTAGGCCGCGTTGATCACCGGGCGGCTGCTGCTGCCCAGCTGCACCCGGGTGTAGGGCACCCCGGTGTCGCGGAGCTCCGCGGTGATCGCCTCGACCGAGCTGCCGCCGTCGTCGACGACGAGCACCTTCAGGTCGATGCGTGGCGCCGTGGCCGCGTGGGCGGACGCGGCGGGCAGTGCGACGGAGATCAGGGCCGCCGCGGCGCATGCGGCGGCGATCCTGTTCATCCGGTTCTTGTTGACCATTTCGGCCTTTCCCCCCGCAGGCGTCCCTCGACTCCGGCCCTTTGGCGGTAGGCCTGGCCGGGGAGGCTCTGTGGAAATCATGCAAAGGAACCCCGCGTCCCCTTGCGAGAGTGGACCGAGTCTTTCGGACCTCGTCAGGTCTACGAGGCAAACCTGGAGCAGAGGACACAGATGGGTGAACCTGCTGGCCCCTTGATCGAACAACTTGCCAAACCTTCGAGTGACGTACGGACGAGTACGTACGCGTAGGCTCATTTCTGGCGGCCGACGGGCCGGATTACGATCGCTGCGGAGCGGCCGGCGACCCTGACGTGACCGCAGCCCCGCACACACAAACGGAAGCGAGACTTCACCACCGTGACTGCTCTGACTCTCAGCACTGCCGGCGCGGCGACGCTCCGCGCCGATGCCCTCGTGGTCGGCGTGGCGAAGGGCCCCAAGGGCCTCGTCGTCGCCCAGGGCGCCGAGGCCGTGGACAAGGCGTACGACGGAAAGCTCGCCGCCGTGCTCGACGCCCTCGGAGCCTCGGGCGCCGAAGGCGAGATCACCAAGCTGGCGGCCCCGGCCGGCCTCAAGGTTCCCGTCGTGCTGGCGGTCGGGCTCGGTTCCGCCCCCGAGGACGACGAGTCCTTCGACGAGGAGGTGCTGCGCCGCGCGGCCGGCGCTGCGGCCCGTGCGCTGCACGGCCGCAAGAAGGCCGCCTTCGCCCTCCCCCTGGACGACGCCTCCGCCGTCACCGCCGTGGCCGAGGGCGCACTGCTGGGCGCCTACGCCTTCACCGCCTACCAGGGCGGCGAGAAGAAGTCCGGCAACGGTGACAAGAACGCCGGCCCCAAGCAGCCCCTCGCCGAGGTGGCCCTGCTGGGCGCCAAGCCGCGCGACAAGGAGCACAAGGCCGCGGCCGAGCGCGCCTCGGTCGTCGCGACCGAGGTCAACGTCGCCCGTGACCTCGTGAACACCCCGCCGAACGACCTCACCCCCGAGGCCTTCGCCGCCGTCGCGTCCGCGACCGCCAAGGAGAACGGCGTCAAGGTCCAGATCCTGGACGAGAAGGCCCTGGTCAAGGGCGGCTACGGCGGCATCATGGGCGTCGGCAAGGGCTCCGAGAACCCGCCGCGCCTGGTGAAGCTGTCCTACACCCACCCCAAGGCGGAGAAGACCCTCGCCTTCGTCGGCAAGGGCATCACCTACGACTCGGGCGGCATCTCCCTGAAGCCGGCCGGCCACAACGAGACGATGAAGTGCGACATGGCCGGCGCCGCCGCCGTCTTCGCCTCCGTCGTCGCGGTCGCCAAGCTGGGCCTTCGGGTCAACGTCACCGGCTGGCTCGCCCTCGCCGAGAACATGCCCTCCGGCTCCGCCACCCGCCCGGGTGACGTGCTGCGCATGTACAGCGGCAAGACCGTCGAGGTGCTCAACACCGACGCCGAGGGCCGTCTGGTCCTGGGTGACGCGCTGACCAAGGCCTCCGAGGACAACCCGGACGCGATCGTCGACGTCGCCACCCTGACCGGCGCGATGGTGCTGGCGCTGGGCGACCGCACCTTCGGCGTCATGGCCAACGACGACGCCTTCCGCACCTCCCTGCACGAGATCGCCGAGGAGGTCGGCGAGGCCTCCTGGCCGATGCCGCTCCCCGAGGAGCTGCGCAAGACCATGGACTCCCCCACCGCCGACATGGCGAACATGGGTGTCCGGATGGGCGGCGGCCTGGTGGCCGGCCTCTTCCTGCGCGAGTTCGTCGGCGAGGGCATCACCTGGGCCCACCTCGACATCGCCGGTCCGGCCTTCCACGAGGGTGCCCCGTACGGCTACACCCCCAAGGGCGGCACCGGCTCGGCCGTGCGTACCCTGGTGCGCCTGGCCGAGCGCACGGCCACGGGCGATCTGGGCTGACGCAGCCCCGGTCCGCTGGATGTGACATGTCTCAAGCCCTGGTCGTCCACTCGATCGGGGCTTGAGGCATGTTCACCGACAACGAAATCCGTAGGTTTCTACGCACTGGTAACCCCCGCTTCGGGCAGAACGACCTGCCACATCGTGGGCCCGGCGTCCCGCGTTCCCCCGACAAATGCGAAGATGGGTTCTCGGCAGGACAGGGCCCCCACCACAGGGCCGAAGAACTAGCGGCCGATTACCAGCCGCCGCCCGGTCACAGAGGACCGGTGCCCGGCGCACATGCATGGAGGACGTGACGTGGCGAACGACGCCAGCACCGTTTTCGACCTAGTGATCCTCGGCGGTGGCAGTGGCGGTTACGCCGCAGCTCTGCGCGCATCCCAGCTGGGTCTGGACGTTGCCCTGATCGAGAAGAACAAGCTCGGCGGCACCTGCCTGCACAACGGCTGCATCCCCACGAAGGCTCTGCTGCACGCGGGCGAGATCGCGGACCAGGCCCGCGAGGCCGCCCAGTTCGGTGTCAAGGCCTCTTTCGAGGGCATCGACATCGCGGGTGTGCACAAGTACAAGGACGAGGTCATCTCGGGCCTGTACAAGGGCCTGCAGGGCCTGGTCGCCTCCCGCAAGGTGACCTACATCGAGGGTGAGGGCCGCCTCTCCTCGCCGACCTCCGTCGACGTGAACGGCCAGCGCATCCAGGGCCGCCACATCCTGCTGGCGACCGGCTCCGTGCCGAAGTCGCTGCCGGGCCTGGACATCGACGGCAACCGCATCATCTCCTCCGACCACGCGCTGGTGCTGGACCGCGTCCCGCAGTCCGCGATCGTGCTCGGCGGCGGCGTCATCGGCGTCGAGTTCGCCTCCGCGTGGAAGTCCTTCGGCACCGACATCACCATCGTCGAGGGCCTCAAGCACCTCGTGCCGGTCGAGGACGAGAACAGCTCGAAGCTGCTGGAGCGCGCGTTCCGCAAGCGCGGGATCAAGTTCAACCTCGGCACCTTCTTCGACAAGGCCGAGTACACCGAGAGCGGCGTCCGCGTGACGCTGGCCGACGGCAAGACCTTCGAGGCCGAGGTGCTGCTGGTCGCCATCGGCCGCGGTCCGGTCTCGCAGGGCCTGGGCTACGAGGAGCAGGGCGTCGCGATGGACCGCGGCTACGTCCTGGTCGACGAGTACATGCAGACCAACGTGCCGACCATCTCGGCCGTCGGTGACCTCGTCCCGACCCTCCAGCTCGCGCACGTCGGCTTCGCCGAGGGCATCCTGGTCGCGGAGCGTCTGGCCGGCCTCAAGGCCGTCCCGATCGACTACGACGGTGTCCCGCGCGTCACCTACTGCCACCCCGAGGTCGCTTCCGTCGGCATCACCGAGGCCAAGGCCAAGGAGATCTACGGTGCGGACAAGGTCGTGGCCCTGAAGTACAACCTGGCGGGCAACGGCAAGAGCAAGATCCTGAAGACCGCGGGCGAGATCAAGCTCGTCCAGGTCAAGGACGGTGCCGTGGTCGGCGTCCACATGGTCGGTGACCGGATGGGCGAGCAGGTCGGAGAGGCCCAGCTGATCTACAACTGGGAGGCTCTGCCGGCCGAGGTCGCGCAGCTCATCCACGCGCACCCGACCCAGAACGAGGCGCTCGGCGAGGCCCACCTGGCCCTGGCCGGCAAGCCGCTGCACTCCCACGACTAATCGTCTCGGGCGCGACGACCACTTCCGCACTTTCGTAAGGAGCAACAGAAACCATGTCGGTTTCCGTAACCCTTCCGGCGCTCGGCGAGAGCGTCACTGAGGGCACTGTCACCCGCTGGCTGAAGGCCGAGGGCGAGCGCGTCGAGGCCGACGAGCCGCTGCTCGAGGTCTCGACCGACAAGGTCGACACCGAGATCCCCTCGCCCGTCGCCGGCATCCTGGCCTCCATCAAGGTCGCCGAGGACGAGACCGTCGAGGTCGGCGCCGAGCTGGCCGTCATCGACGACGGCTCCGGCGCCCCGGCCGAGGCTGCGGCTCCGGCCGCCGAGCCGGCCGCTGCCGAGGCCCCGGCCGCCGAGGCCCCGGTCGCGGAGGCCCCCGCGGCCCCCGCCCCGGCAGCCGAGGCCCCCGCCGCTGCCGCTCCGGCTGCCGCCGGTACGGATGTCGTGCTCCCCGCCCTGGGCGAGTCCGTCACCGAGGGCACCGTCACCCGCTGGCTGAAGCAGGTCGGCGAGTCCGTCGAGGCCGACGAGCCGCTGCTCGAGGTCTCCACGGACAAGGTCGACACCGAGATCCCGGCGCCGGTCTCCGGCACGCTGCTGGAGATCCGGATCGGTGAGGACGAGACCGCCGAGGTCGGCGCCGTTCTGGCCGTCATCGGCGCTGCCGGTGCCGCCCCCGCGGCCGCCCCGGCCCCCGCCGCCCCGGCCCCGGCCCCGGTCGCTGCCCCGGCGGCTCCGGCCCCGGTCGCCGCTCCGGCCCCGGTCGCCGCTCCGGCTCCGGCCGCGGCCCCCGCTCCGGCTCCGGCTCCGGCTCCGGCTCCGGTCCAGGCTGCCGCCCCGGTGGCCGCTCCGGCTCCGGTGACCCCGGCTCCGGCCGCTGCCCCGGCCGCCCCGGCGTTCGCCGGTGACGAGGCCGCGTACGTGACCCCGCTGGTGCGCAAGCTCGCCTCGGAGTCCGGCGTCGACCTGTCGCAGGTCTCGGGCACCGGTGTCGGTGGCCGTATCCGCAAGCAGGACGTCCTGGCCGCCGCCGAGGCCGCCAAGGCCGCTGCCGCCGCTCCGGCGCCGGCTGCTGCCGCTCCGGCCGCGAAGGCCCCGGCCGCCGCGGTGTCCGAGCTGCGCGGTCAGACGGTCAAGATGACCCGCATGCGCAAGGTCATCGGCGACAACATGATGAAGGCCCTGCACTCGCAGGCGCAGCTCAGCTCCGTGGTCGAGGTGGACATCACCAAGATCATGAAGCTGCGCGAGAAGGCCAAGGCCGGCTTCCTCGCCCGCGAGGGCGTCAAGCTGTCCCCGATGCCGTTCTTCGTCAAGGCCGCTGCCCAGGCGCTGAAGGCCCACGCGGTCGTCAACGCCCGGATCAACGAGGACGAGGGCACCATCACCTACTTCGACTCGGAGAACATCGGCATCGCCGTGGACTCCGAGAAGGGCCTGATGACCCCGGTCATCAAGGGTGCCGGTGACCTCAACCTGGCGGGCATCTCCAAGGCGACCGCCGATCTGGCCGCCAAGGTCCGCGGCAACAAGATCACGCCGGACGAGCTGTCGGGCGCGACCTTCACCATCAGCAACACCGGCTCGCGCGGTGCGCTGTTCGACACGGTCATCGTGCCGCCGAACCAGGTCGCCATCCTGGGCATCGGTGCCACGGTCAAGCGCCCGGTGGTCATCGAGACCGCCGAGGGCACGAACATCGGCATCCGCGACATGACGTACCTGACCCTGTCCTACGACCACCGCCTGGTGGACGGCGCGGACGCGGCCCGGTACCTCTCGGCCGTCAAGGCGATCCTCGAGGCCGGCGAGTTCGAGGTCGAGCTCGGTCTCTAAGGGCCTGCACGACCTGAACACGGTCGGCTTGTAACCAGCCTCACCGTCGGCGCCCCCGTCCGGAATACTTCCGGACGGGGGCGCCGCCGTATTGTCTACGCATCAGGCCCCGCGCGACCTGCCCAGCCATCAGGAGATGAAGCCCCGATGATCACCCCACCCGTCGTGCACTCGCTGCGCGAGCAGATCCGCGAGCACATCGTGGAGGGGATCGTCAGCGGACGCTGGAAGCCCGGCGAGCGGATCGTGGAGCGCCGGATCGCCGTGGAGCTGGAAGTCAGCCAGACGCCCGTGCGCGAGGCCCTGCGCGAGCTGGAGACCCTGCGGCTGATCGAGTCGGCGCCGAACAAGGGCGTGCGCGTACGCAACCTCTCGGCCGCGGACCTGGAGGAGATCTACCCGGTCCGGGCGGGCCTGGAGCAGATCGCGGCGGAGCTGGCCGCGCCCCGGCTGGCGGCCGACTGCACGGCCCTGGAGCCGCACGTCGCGGCCCTGTGGGAGGCCGACCGCACCGAGGACGGCACGGCCCAGGTGCGGCACACGGTGGGCTTCCACCGGGAGATGGTCCGGGCGGCCGGGAACAGCGTGCTGCTGCACACCTGGGAGAGCCTGGGCATCGAGGTGTTCACGGCCCTGTCCATCCGCTGGCTCGGAACGGTCCAGAAGTCCTACGCCGAGGAGCACGAGGCCCTCGTCGACGCCTTCCGCAATCAGGATCCGGACATCGGTCTGCTGGTGAAGCGGCACGTGCTGGGCTGCGCACCCCGCGCCTGACCCGGCTCTTTGCCCTGGTTTGACCGGCACTGCGTGCCTTGTTTCCTGGCACGCGGTGCCGACTTTCGTCACTTCGACATTTTCTCGCCACATTTGTTTGATCGATCATCGATCAGCGATTTACAGTCGGTGCGGACCTCAACCAGGTCCAACGACCCTGTCCTGCCCGTCAGGGATTTTTTCACCACCTCTCCTTTGTCCGGAAGGCGGCGCACACCGATGTCCGACCCCGTAGGAAAGCTTCCGAGCGAGCTCGACCAGCTCCCGGACCGCGACACCGAGGAGACCGCCGAATGGGCGGCCTCCCTCGACGCCGTCGCCCAGGCCGCCGGTACGCGCCGCGCCGAATACCTGCTCCGCCGCACGCTCCAGCACGCCGAGGCCGCCGGCCTCGCGCTGCCGAAGCTGCTGGAGACGGACTACGTCAACACCATCCCCACCGCCGCGGAGCCGGAGTTCCCCGGTGACGAGGCGATGGAAGCCAGGATCACCGCCTGGAACCGCTGGAACGCGGCCGCCATGGTGACCCGCGGCTCCAAGTACGGCGTCGGCGGCCACATCGCCACCTTCGCCTCCGCCGCGTGGCTCTACGAGACCGGCTTCCAGCACTTCTTCCGCGGGAAGGAGGCCGACGGATCGGGCGACCAGCTCTACATCCAGGGCCACGCCTCCCCCGGCATCTACGCCCGCGCCTTCCTCGACGGCCGGATCTCCGAGCAGCAGCTCGACAACTTCCGCCAGGAGTCCGGCGGCAACGGCCTGCCGTCCTACCCGCACCCGCGGCGCCTGCCGTGGCTGTGGGAGTTCCCCACGGTCTCCATGGGCCTCGGCCCGCTCTCCGCGATCTACCAGGCGCGCTTCAACCGCTACCTGCAGAACCGGAGCATCAAGGACACCGCCAACTCGCACGTCTGGGCCTTCCTGGGCGACGGCGAGATGGACGAGCCCGAGTCGACCGCCGCCCTGGCCCTCGCCTCCCGCGAGCAGCTCGACAACCTGACCTTCGTCATCAACTGCAACCTGCAGCGCCTCGACGGTCCGGTCCGCGCCAACTTCCGCGTGGTCCAGGAGCTGGAGGCCCAGTTCCGCGGCGCCGGCTGGAACGTCATCAAGTCGCTGTGGGGCTCCGCCTGGGACGAGCTGTTCCAGCTCGACACCACGGGCGCCCTGGTACGCCGCCTGCGCGAGGTACCGGACGCGCAGTTCCAGACGTACGCGACCCGCGACGTGGCCTACATCCGCCAGCACTTCTTCGGCGCCGACGCCGAGCTCGTGCAGCTGGCCGGTGTGCTCTCCGACGCGAAGATCGCCGAGTGCTTCCACAGCTCCCGCGGCGGCCACGAGCCCCGCAAGGTCTACGCCGCGTACAAGGCCGCCCTGGAGCACAAGGGCGCGCCGACGGTCATCCTGGCGCAGACCGTCAAGGGCTACACGCTGGGTGCCGGGTTCGAGTCGAAGAACGCGAACCACCAGATGAAGAAGCTGACGATCGACGAGTTCAAGGACATGCGTGACCTCCTTGGCCTGCCGATCCCGGACAGCGCCTTCGCCGACGGCCAGGTCCCGTACGGCCACCCGGGCGCGAACAGCCCCGAGGTCCAGTACCTGAACGAGCGCCGCGCGGCCCTCGGCGGCCCCGCCCCGGCCCGCAAGGTCAAGCACGTGGCCCTGCCCGCCCCGGCGGACCGCTCCTTCGCCCCGCTGCTCAAGGGCTCCGGCAAGCAGGAGATGGCCACCACCATGGCCTTCGTCCGCCTCGTCAAGGACCTGATGCGGGACAAGGAGACCGGCAAGCGCTGGGTGCCGATCGTCCCCGACGAGGCCCGCACCTTCGGCATGGAGTCCCTCTTCCCGTCGGCCGGCATCTACTCGCCGCTGGGCCAGACGTACGAGCCGGTCGACCGCGACCAGCTCATGTACTACAAGGAAGCCAAGGACGGCCAGATCCTCAACGAGGGGATCACCGAGGCCGGCGCCATGGCCGACTTCATCGCCGCCTGCACGTCGTACGCGACGCACGGCGAGCCGATGATCCCGTTCTACATCTTCTACTCGATGTTCGGCTGGCAGCGCACCGCCGACCAGATGTGGCAGCTCGCCGACCAGCTCGGCAAGGGCTTCATCGTCGGCGCCACCGCCGGCCGCACCACGCTGACCGGTGAGGGCCTGCAGCACGCGGACGGCCACTCGCACCTGATCGCGTCCACGAACCCGGCGTCGCTCAACTACGACCCGGCCTTCGCGTTCGAGATCGCGGTGATCGTCAAGGACGGTCTGCGCCGGATGTACGGCGAGAAGCCGGAAGACGTCTTCTACTACCTGACGGTCTACAACGAGCCGAAGGTGCAGCCCGCGATCCCCGAGGGCGTCGAGGAGGGCATCCTCAAGGGTCTCTACCGCTTCAACACGGCGGCCGACCTCGCGGAGGCGGCCCCGGCCGCCGACGCCCCGAAGATCCAGCTGATGGCCTCCGGTACGGCGATCCACTGGGCGCTCGAGGCGCAGAAGCTCCTCGCCGCCGACTGGAACGTGGCCGCCGACGTCTGGTCCGCCACCTCCTGGGGCGAGCTGCGGCGCGACGCGCTGGAGTGCGACGAGGCACTGCTGCGCGGCGAGGTGCGCACCCCGTACGTCACCCGCGCGCTGGAGGGCGTCACCAGCCCGGTCCTCGCCGTCTCCGACTGGATGCGTCAGGTCCCGGACCAGATCAGCCAGTGGGTGGAGCAGGACTGGACCTCGCTGGGTACGGACGGCTTCGGCCTGTCCGACACCCGTGAGGGCGCCCGCCGTCACTTCGGTGTCGACGCCCAGTCGATCGTGGTGGCCGCGCTGGCCCAGCTCGCCCGCCGCGGCGAGGTGCCGGCGTCCTCCATCAAGGAAGCCCGCGAGCGCTACGGCCTCTGAGTTCTGAGCACCGCACACGGCGAAAGGCCGGTGTCCACCCCGCCAACGGGGTCGGACACCGGCCTTTCGCCGTGTGCGCGGTGGCGGCGCGGGGGCGGACCCGTGATGCTGGAGCCGTGATGGACGAGACGGAGTTCTGGGAGATCGTCGACCGTACCCGCGAGGCCGCCGAGGGCGACCCCGAGGAGCATGCCGAGCTGCTCGTGGAACGGCTGGCGCAGCTGGACCCGGACTCCGTCCTGGACTTCGCCCGGCACTTCGAGTCGCGGTACAACCGTGCGTACACCTGGGACCTGTGGGGCGCCGCCTGGGTGCTGCTCGACGGCGCGAGCGACGACGCCTTCGACTACTTCCGCTGCTGGCTGATCGGCCAGGGCCGGGAGGTCTTCGAGGGCGGTGTGCACGACCCCGACCAGCTGGCGGAGCTGCTGGGGGAGTTCGACGAGGAGATCGACGGGGACGGCGAGGAGCTCGGGTACGCGGCCGACGAGGCCTACGAGCAGCTGACCGGCTCGGTGGCGCCGGACCTCGGGGTGCCGCTCCAGCCGGCCGAGCCGGAGGGCACCCCGCTGGACTTCGAGAACGAAGGCGTGCTCGCGGAGCGCTTCCCCCGGCTCTGGGACCGTTTCCGGGACTGACCGGCGGCTCAGTAGTGGGTGCCGCCGTCGATGCGGATCTCCGTACCGGTGATGAAGGCGCCGTCCTCGGAGCCCAGCATGGCGACCACGCCGGCCACGGTCTGCGGGCCGGCGAAGCCCTGGCCGAGGGCCGGGGCGAGCTTGGTGAACAGCGACCAGTCGGTGTCCTCGGGCAGGCCGGGGCCGGTGCCGGTGGTCATGCCGGACTCGATGGAGCCGGGCGCCACGGCGACGAAGCGCAGCCCCTGCTTGCTGTACTCGGCGGCCAGGGCGTGGGTCATGGACTGGATGCCGCCCTTGCTGGCCGCGTAGGCCGACATGTAGGGGTGGGCGAAGGACGCCGAGGTGGAGCTGAAGTTCACGACGACGGGCTGGTCGCCCTCCAACAGCGCCGGGAGGGTTTCGCGGATCATCAGGAAGGTGCCGGTGAGGTTGACCGAGATGATCTTGTTCCAGAAGTCCAGCGTCGTCTGGTGGGTGTGCGCGGAACGCAGGATGCCGGCGGCGTTGACGAGTACGTCGAGTCCGCCGAGGATTCCGACGGCGGCGGGGACACCGGCCTGCACCGCGCTCTCGTCGGATATGTCGAGGAGGGCGGTGGTCAGCCGGTCCGCGTGCCCGTCGGCGGCGGCCCGCTCGGCCGTCGCCTTGAGGCCGGACTCGCTGACGTCCACGGTGTGGACGCGGCCGCCTTCGGCGAGGATGCGGTGGACGGTGGCCTGGCCGATGCCGGATCCGCCGCCGGTGATGAGGACGCGACGTCCTTCGTAACGGTTCATGGGGGTGAGAGTACCGAGTGGATGACACGTTTTGCCAGAGCGTCAAAGCGTGCAATCAGCTGCGCGCGCGAGGGGTACGCTTCACCTCGTGAGATCCCCACGTCCGTACTCTCCCCAGGCCGGCCCCGGAACCCAGTCGCTGACCGAGCGCCGCAAGGCCGCCACCCAGCTCGACATCGCCCGCGCGGCGTGCGAGCTCTTCGCCGAGCACGGCCCCGACGGCACCACCGCCGAGGACATCGCCCACCGGGCGGGCGTGGCGCTGCGCACGTTCTACCGCTACTTCCGCAACAAGCAGGAGGCGGTGGCCCCGCTGCTCGCGGGCGGCGGTGACGCCTGGCGCGCACTGCTCGCCGAGGAGGACCCCGGCACCCCGCTCACGGAAGCGCTGGAACGCGCCGTCACCCGCTCGCTGAGCGGGCCCCAGGCGGTTGCCGAGGGCCTGGAGGTGACCCGCGGGCTGCTGCGCGCGGCGACGACCGACGAGGCCCTGCGCGCGGTCTGGTACCGGGTGAACCAGGACTCCGAGGAGCGCCTGGTCCCGGTGGTGTCCCGGCTGGCCGGACCGGACGCCGACGCGCTGGCCGTCCGCCTGCTCGCCGCGGCGGCCACGGACGCGATCCGCATCTCCCTGGAACTCTGGTCGGCCACGGACGCCCCGGTGTCGGGCCCCGGCTCCCCCGCCGAACTCGCGGTGCGCTGCCTGCGCGACCTGACCGGCGCGATGCCCTTGCTGCGCTGAGTCCGGCGCAGCAAGGGCATCGGTCCGCGATCGTGGGGTCCTTGCGGTTCTGACGTGTCCTACGGGTGCGGGCGGGCCTCAGCGGCCGCCGCCGCCTCCGCCGCCACCCCAGCCACCGTTGCCGCCGCCACCGCCGCCACCGCCCCAGTCACCGTTGCCGCCGCCTCCGCCGCCGCCCCAGTCACCGTTGCCGTTGCCGCCGCGGCCGCCACCCCAGTCGCCGTTGCCGCCACCGCCGTTATTCCAGTCACCGTTGCCACCGCGGCCGTTGCCCCAGTCGTTGTTGCCCCAGTCGCCGTTGCCACCGCGGCCGGAGTCGTTCCAGTTGGCGTCGTGCCAGTTGTTGTCACGCCAGTTGGAGTTGTTCCAGTTGTGGTCGCGCCAGTTGCCGCCGTTTCCGCCGACCCCGCCCTCGTCCCAGCACCAGCTGGGCCGGTCGCGCCAGTCCCGGTTGCAGCACTCGTCCCAGCGCCCGTTCCAGTTCTCGGAGCACCTCCAGTTGCCGCCGCCGCCACCGCCACCGGTGACGGTCGCGGCCGAGGCGCCCGCGACCGGCAGCAGGCCGATCGCGACTCCTGCGGCCCCTGTCAGGACTGCCGCAACGATCCTACGGCGCATTTTCATGCACCTCCGAACATGTCTCGCTTATTAGGCGTTTAGGTCATTTCCACCCTCACCCGCCCCCGCCGCCCTGTCAAAGCGAAACGGCCCCCCGCCACCCCCCGCGGAGCCCGATACAAGGCCTCCCACCAGGCATGATCCCCTTTCCGTAGCGGCCCGGGCCGAGGCCGGGGAAGCAAGCCGGATCCGGCGGCCGCCCGCACGTTCCGTGCACGGAACCGTCACGTGGCGTCGGACGCGCACGCGGGCCGACGGAGGGGGCCGAAGAGACGCCGGACCATGAGACGGCCCGGCGCCGACCGCACCAACTCGGTACCATCCAGGCCCGGGTGGCCGCTCCACGCCGCCCGGCGACACGGGGGGGATGGAACGTGAGCACAGTCGGCCCCGCGGGACGGGTACGGCCCGCCCTTCCCGGCGATCCCGCCCGCATCGGCCCGTACCGCATCATCGGCCGTCTCGGCGCGGGCGGCATGGGCACCGTCCACGCCGCCCTGGACGCCGGCGGACAGCGGGTCGCGGTCAAGGTGATCCGTACCGCGCAGGCCGAGAACCCCGAGTTCCGGGCCCGCTTCCGGCGCGAGGTGCAGCTGTCCGCGCGCGTCACCGGGCCCTGCCTGGTACCCCTGCTCGCCGCCGACCCCGACGCCCCCGCCCCCTGGCTGGCCACCGCCTACGCGCCCGGCCCGACCCTGGACCAGCACCTGGCCGTCCACGGGCCCCTGGCGGGCGGGAACCTGTACGCGTTCGCCGCGGGCACCGCCCAGGCGCTGGCCGCCATCCACCGGGCCGGAGTCGTCCACCGGGACGTGAAGCCGCAGAACGTGATCCTCAGCCCCGCGGGACCCCGCGTCCTGGACTTCGGCATCGCCCACGCCGCCGACGGGACGTCCGTGACCCGTACCGGGGTCATGACCGGCACACCGGGCTGGATCAGCCCCGAGCACTACCGCACGGGCACCGCCGGACCGCCCGGCGACATGTTCGCCTGGGGCGCCCTCGTCTCCTACGCGGCCACCGGACGGCTGCCCTTCGGCACCGGGGCGCCCGACGTGGTCGCCTTCCGCGTGATGTCCGGCGAGGCCGACCTCGACGGCGTTCCCGGCCCGCTCCTGACGCTCCTGGTGCGCGCCCTGGCCAAGGAGCCGGAGGGGCGGCTGACGAGCGAGGACGCCGCCGGGCAGTGCACGGCGCTGCTGGCCTCCCAGACCACCCAGCTCCTCACCTCCACCCCCACCACGGCCGGAGATCCCGTCGCCGCGCAGTGGGACCTGCCCGCCCTGGACGACCCCGCCTGGCAGGGCCCGCCGGTCCGGCCGCGGCGGCGCCCGCTGCTCACCGTGGGCATCGGTGCGGCCCTCGTCGGCGCTCTCGCCGGGGGCCTCCTCGCCCTGTCCCCGGAGACCCGGCAGGAGCGGGCGGGCCACTCCGCGCCGCCCCCCGCCCCGACCGGCACGGGCCGGGCAACGGCCGCCCCGCCGTCCGCCCCGCCGTCCGGCACGCAGGCCGGAGCCGGGACCGGGGCGTCGCCCGCGGCCGACGACTCCCCCAGCATCGCGACCTGGCGCCAGGCCCGCGCGGCGCAGACGCCGGCCGAGAACGACGCGGGTCCGTCCATGGGGACGGGACCCTGGCTGGACCCCGTCGCCCATCCCGACCAGGACCGGGCCCTGACCTTCCACCGGCCCCGGGGCGAGGTCTACGTCGCCCTCAGCGGGCAGGAACTCGACCAGGGCGCGGTCCACGACATCGCCGAGCTCGCCTGCCTGGGCCTGCGGGACCTGAGCACCGCCTATCCGGACCTCCCGTACCGCACGTACGTGGTGGTGGACACGGAACGCGAGGGCGGCCCGGCCGTGGTGTGGTCGGACGACTTCCGCGCCAACCCGTCCTGCTCGACCTCCCTGACCGATCGCGCCGCCGCTCCCGGGGAGGGGCGGGCCGCCGACTGGTACCCCGGCTCGGCGGGCATGCTCACCGCCGTGATCCCCTCCCGCGACCCGGACCAGATCCGCGTCGCCCACAGGATCGCCACGACGATCATCACGTCCTGGAACGGCGGGGCCGGCCACGACCGGATCGGCCACGACACCATGAGCGTCGGCTTCGACCCCGGCAGCCGCACCATGTACGTGTGGGCGACCGAGCCCCGGTGGGACGCGGCCACCCGGGGCGCCTGGGCCCGCGAGGCCGCCGCCCACGCCTGCACGGGACTGACCGCGGAAGCCGGCCGGTCGGCGGACTGGCCGTTCACGCGGTACGCCGTCCTCGTCCGGGACACCGCCGGCACCGACGAGTACCTCCGCTGGGCCACGGTCGGCACCTGCCCGGACTGACACCGCCCGCCCGGACACCCGGCGCGCCGACGCCAACGCCGACGGGCCGTACCCCGCTCCGCAGGAGTGGGGTACGGCCCGTGGTGTGCACGACCGTGAAGCGCCTGCCCCTGCGGCCCGCCGTAGCGGGGAGCCGCAGGTCAGCGCCGTTGGCTAGAGGTCGAAGTAGAGCTCGAACTCGTGCGGGTGCGGACGCTGCGCGATCGGGGCGATCTCGTGCGTGCGCTTGTAGTCGATCCAGGTCTCGATCAGGTCCGGGGTGAAGACACCGCCGGCCAGGAGGTACTCGTGGTCCTCTTCGAGGGCCTTGAGGACGTCCTCCAGGCTGGTCGGGACCTGCGGGACGCTCGCGTGCTCGTCGGGCGAGAGCTCGTAGAGGTCCTTGTCGATCGGCTCCATCGGCTCGATCTTGTTCTTCACACCGTCGAGGCCCGCGAGCAGCAGCGCCGCGAACGCCAGGTACGGGTTCGAGGACGGGTCCGGCGCGCGGAACTCGACGCGCTTGGCCTTCGGGTTCGAGCCCGTGATCGGGATGCGCATGGCGGCGGAGCGGTTGCGCTGCGAGTACACCATGTTGACCGGCGCCTCGAAGCCCGGCACCAGGCGGTGGTAGGAGTTCACCGTCGGGTTGGTGAACGCCAGCAGCGACGGGGCGTGCTTGAGGATGCCGCCGATGTAGTAGCGGGCGGTGTCCGACAGGCCCGCGTAGCCGGCCTCGTCGTAGAACAGCGGGTCGCCGTTGGCCCACAGCGACTGGTGCACGTGCATGCCCGAGCCGTTGTCACCGAAGATCGGCTTCGGCATGAAGGTCGCGGTCTTGCCGTTGCGCCAGGCGACGTTCTTCACGATGTACTTGAAGAGCATCAGGTCGTCGGCCGCGGCGAGCAGCGTGTTGAACTTGTAGTTGATCTCGGCCTGGCCGCCGGTGCCGACCTCGTGGTGCTGGCGCTCGACCTGGAGGCCCTGCGCGTCCAGCTCCAGGGAGATCTCGGCACGCAGGTCGGCGAAGTGGTCGACCGGGGCTACGGGGAAGTAACCACCCTTGTAGCGGACCTTGTAGCCGCGGTTGTTCTCCTCGGAACCGGTGTTCCAGGCGCCGGCCTCGGAGTCGATGTGGTAGAAGCTCTCGTTCGCGGTGGTCGCGAAGCGCACGCTGTCGAACACGTAGAACTCGGCCTCGGGGCCGAAGTACGCGGTGTCGGCGATGCCGGTCGAGGCCAGGTAGGCCTCGGCCTTCTTCGCGATGTTGCGCGGGTCACGGCTGTAGGCCTCGCCCGTGATCGGGTCGTGGATGAAGAAGTTGATGTTGAGCGTCTTGTCCTTGCGGAACGGGTCCAGACGCGCGGTGCTGATGTCGGCACGCAGCGCCATGTCGGACTCGTGGATCGCCTGGAAGCCGCGGATCGAGGAGCCGTCGAAGGCCAGCTCCTCGTTCGGGTCGAACGCGCGCCCCGGGATGGTGAAGTGCTGCATCACACCAGGCAGGTCGCAGAAGCGGACGTCAACGAACTTGACGTCGTTCTCCTCGATGTACTGCTTCACTTCGTCGGCGTTCTGGAACATCCAACTCCTCCTACTCCCGGCCCCGGGGCAGGGACGGGTTTTATAGCTCGTGGTGCGTCAGTGCGGTGTCGCACGCTGACCCGACCATAAGCAGACGGGATTTCCCAAGCATGACCCATTTGTTTCGCACAAGTTAACCAGGGACCGGCCGGAGTGCCGTGGAGCACCACGGGTACCGTGGTCGCGTGGATAAGAGGAGTGCAATCGGATCGTGGCTGTCCGGCCCCCGCGCGGCCGCCGAGGACATGGGGGCCGACTTCGGCTACCGGGGTCAGCAGCTCGGCCTGCCGCAGGAGGGCCCGGGGTCGATCGCCCGTTTCGGGCGCCGGCTCGGCGCGCTGGCCATCGACTGGGTCACCTGTCAGGTGATTGCCTACGGGCTGATCACGGGCGGTGACGCGAAGGCCACGGGCAACTGGACGCTCGGCCTCTTCGTGATCCTGAGCCTCCTCACCGTGGGCACCGTCGGCTCCACGCCCGGCAAGCGGCTCGTGGGCCTGCGGGTCGTCGCGGAGGACGGCGGGCGCCTGAGCGTCGGCCGGGTGGTGCTGCGGACCCTGCTGCTGGCCCTGCTCATCCCGGCAGTGGTCTGGGACCGGGACGGCCGCGGCCTGCACGACAGGTTCGCCCGCGCCATCCAGGTCCGCATCTAGCGCACGCACACGAACACGTGGACATGTGAAAGGCGCCCCCCGGCCGAAGCCGGGGGGCGCCTTTCACATGTCCACGTGTTCGTTCGTATACGAAAAGCAGGTCAGCGGATCAGCGCATCTTCCCGCCGCGCGGCATCTTCATGCCCTTGGGCATCGGACCCTTCGGCAGCGGCATGTTGCTCATGAGGTCACCCATGGCGCGCAGCTTGTCGTTCACCTTGGTGATCTGGGGGCCGGACAGCACGCGCGGCAGCTTGAGCAGCGTGGTGCGCAGCTTCTTGAGCGGCACCTCGCCCTCGCCCGTACCCACGATGAAGTCGTGGACCGGCACGTCCGGCATGATCCGGGCCAGCTTCTTCTTCTCGTTCGCGAGCAGGAGCTTCACGCGGTTCGGGTTGCCCTCGGCGATCAGCACGACGCCGGCCTTGCCCACCGCCCGGTGGACGATGTCCTGGCTCTTGTTCATCGCGACGGCCGGGGTGGTGGTCCAGCCCCGTCCCACGTTGTCCAGTACGGCCGCGGCCGCGCCCGGCTGTCCCTCCATCTGCCCGAAGGCAGCCCGCTCGGCCCGTCGTCCGAAGACGATCGCCATCGCGAGGAACGCCACCAGGAAGCCCAGGATGCCCAGGTAGACCGGGTGGCCGATCAGGAAGCCGATCGCGAGAAAGACACCGAAGGTGACGATTCCCACACCCGCGACGATCAGACCGACCTTCGGGTCGGCCTTGCGCGTCATCTTGTACGTGAGGGCGATCTGCTTCAGTCGCCCTGGGTTCGCAGCAGTCTCTGCGTTTGACTTCCTCGCCATACAGCGAGTTTACGTGGCCTGAGGGGTCCGGGTCGCCGCGGCCTCAAGTACGTGTTCGGTTTCGACCCGGTCCTTGGCCCGGCGGCGGTCCTCCAGGACCGCGCTCCAGGCGTTGCGGCGGGCGCCGCTCATGAGCAGCGACTCGATGCCGCGGAAGGCGTCGGTGACGGACGGGATGGCGATGGCGCGTACGGGCGCGGCCTGCATGATGTCGATCCCTTTCACGGAGCTCACGTCTGCGTGGTGTGCGGGGCTGTGCGCGGTGTGTGCGGTGCGTGGACCCATCGTCACTGTTCGGTGTTACCAGTGCATGACCGGCCGGTCAAACGTTTCCGAAACATTGACGCGGCCCGCCGGACTCCTCTGAGAAGAGCCTAGGGGCCGCGTCCGTGCGGTGTTACTGCTTAGTAAGTTTTTGTGCGGGAGTTCACACAGTCCCTGCGGTGGTGCTGCGCTTCTCCATCGCCTGCTGGTAGAGGCGCCCGGCCCGGTAGGACGAGCGGACCAGCGGGCCCGACATCACACCGGAGAAGCCGATCTCCTCGGCCTCCTTCGCCAGCTCGACGAACTCGTGCGGCTTCACCCAGCGCTCGACGGGGTGGTGCCGCGGCGAGGGACGCAGGTACTGGGTGATGGTGATGAGCTCGCAGCCGGCCTCGTGCAGGTCCTTCAGCGCCTGCGAGACCTCCTCGCGCTCCTCGCCCATGCCCAGGATCAGGTTGGACTTGGTCACCAGGCCGTACGCGCGGGCCCGGGTGATCACGTCCAGCGAACGCTCGTAGCGGAAGCCGGGACGGATCCGCTTGAAGATCCGGGGCACCGTCTCGACGTTGTGCGCGAAGACCTCGGGGCGGGAGGCGAAGACCTCCTCCAGCAGCTCCGGGACCGCGTTGAAGTCGGGGGCCAGCAGCTCGACCTTGGTGTGGCCGCTCTCACGGCCCGCGGTCTGCTCGTGGATCTGGCGCACGGTCTCCGCGTACAGCCAGGCGCCGCCGTCGGCCAGGTCGTCGCGGGCGACGCCGGTGATGGTGGCGTAGTTCAGGTCCATGGTGACCACGGACTCGCCGACGCGGCGCGGCTCGTCGCGGTCGAGGGCCTCGGGCTTGCCCGTGTCGATCTGGCAGAAGTCACAGCGCCGGGTGCACTGGTCGCCACCGATGAGGAAGGTGGCCTCGCGGTCCTCCCAGCATTCGTAGATGTTCGGACAGCCGGCTTCCTGGCACACCGTGTGCAGTCCTTCGCCCTTCACCAGGGCCTGCATCTTCGTGTACTCGGGGCCCATCTTCGCCCGGGTCTTGATCCACTCGGGCTTGCGCTCGATGGGGGTCTGGGCGTTACGGACCTCGAGGCGCAGCATCTTGCGTCCGTCGGGTGCGACTGCGGACACGACCGGCTCCCTGTGACTTCGATTCTTCGGCGCCCACCAGGGTACGCCCGTAATTTCATACGCTCTTACGCCGACCAACCTGGGAGCGGCCGGACGCATTCCCCGGGCGGCTAGCCCACGGCCGGCTCGATGTCCCGGGGCCGCAGTTCAGCCTGCTCCAGTACGCCCTTCAGGTGACGCTCGACGACCGGCAGCACCTCGGCGATGGTGACCTCCCGGCCCAGTTCGTACGAGAGCGAGGTCACACCGGCGTCCCGGATGCCGCAGGGGATGATCCGGTCGAACCAGGTGCTGTCCGGGTTCACGTTGACCGCGAACCCGTGCATGGTGACGCCCTTGGCGACGCGGATGCCGATGGCTGCGAGCTTGCGGTCCTCGCGGCGCTGGCCGGCGTTGGACGGGGCGTACTCGGGACCGTTGAGGCGGGGGTCGAACTCGTCGTCGCCGATCCTCGGATCGAAGTCGAGGGAGAGCCCGCCGAGCTGCGGCCGGTCCTCCACGGGGTCGCCGAGGACCCAGACGCCCGAGCGGCCCTCGACGCGGGTGGTCTCCAGGCCGAACTCGGCGGCGGTCCGGATGAGGGCCTCCTCCAGACGGCGTACGTGGGCGACCACGTCCACCGGGCGCGGCAGCTTCATGATCGGGTAGCCCACCAGCTGGCCGGGGCCGTGCCAGGTGATCTTGCCGCCGCGGTCCACGTCGACGACCGGGGTGCCGTCGAGCGGGCGCTCGCTGGGATCGGTGCGCCGGCCCGCCGTGTAGACCGGCAGGTGCTCCAGCAGGAGGCAGGTGTCGCCCGTCTCGTCGGCGAACCGTGCGGCGTGCACGCGGCGCTGCTCTTCCCAGGCCACGGTGTACTCGACGGCATCCGGCCCGAAGCCCAGATGGACAAACCCAAGCTCAGCCACCGCGGCGCCTCCTCGTTGAACCTGCTGTGTGCACGTATCGCACCAGCAAGGGTACGGCCGCCCGTGCCGGACCCGTCAGGGCCCCGTTCCCGGCTCCGGACCAGACCCCGCCCCCGGCCCGGCCTCGGCCGGAACCGGCGCCTCCGGGGGCGGCCCGGGAAGCTGCCTGGGCCGTCGCCTGCCTCCGGCCGGGCGGTCCGGGTCCTCCTCGGCCCGCGGCAGCCGCCGGTGGCCCTCCGAGTGGTCGTTGACCCAGCCGCACACCCCGCACGCGTACCGGCCGTCGAGCCCCGCGATGTAGGTGCCGCAGCGCCTGCACTCGGCCTCGGTCAGCTCGGGCGGTGGCAGCGGAGCGGTGGATTCGGGGCGTACCTCGGGGAGGGGTGCCCCGCTGGGCCGGCGGGTCATGGGCCGCAGCGTACGCGGACAGAGGGGGCCGGTCCGTAAAGCGCCCTACCGATTCTGCACACAAACGAGTGAGTATGGCTTTGACCTGCACGTATGGACTGCTCCATGTGCTAATGCCAGCACATCTCAGCACGGGGTCACCACCGGTGCTGAGTCGCCGTTACGCGGCCAGCCCCATGATCCCGTCAAGGACGCTCACGGCCTGGACCATGGAGTCCGGCGTCATGTGCCCGTACGTGTCGGCTGTGACGGTGATGGAGGGCCGTTCTCAACTCGCTACAGCTACGCCTTGTAGATCGGCTCGTACGCGGCCACCTGGTCCGGTGTGACCTCCTCCACGGCCATGTTCCCAGTCCACAGGTGGTCGCGGTAGCAGTACCCGTGCAGGTCGGCCCGGTGCCCTTGCGTGATCTTCCAGTTTCCGGCGGGCAGCTTCACCACTACATCGCTGCCGCACGTGAACGATCGGCTTGCCTGCGCCATGATCCAGCGCGCGTGTTCGGGAGGACCTTCCGTCTCCCGGCACATCTTCCGAGCCGTGTCCCACAGACGCCCCCACTCGACCCCAGGAGTCAGCGGGCCGATGATCGCCACGTCACCGATGTTCCTGCTGTCGAGTGAGTGGGTGGCGTAGCCGTACACGGTGCCGAACATTCGGAACACCGTGACTCGACTCTGCCCTGCCAAGGGCTCAACAACTGCCATACGGCTAACCTCTGTTCCTGGGTGGGCCCCGGGCGCATTGGCCGCACCCGGGGCCCATCTCTCGGGTTGATCAGCAGCCGTCGCCGTCGCCGCAGCAGGCCGGGGGGTTGCAGTCCTTCGCGGAGCCCCACAGCCCGTCATCCACGAAGAAGCCCGCGGCCTTGACGCGGTCCACCACGGAACCGATCAGAGGCCGCGTGCGGACGGTGGCCTTCGGCTCGTGCCCGAGGAAGAACCCGAACTGCTCCTCACACCAGGTGGCGTACGCCTGCGTGTGGAGGACGAACGAGTGCCACCCGGGGTCAACGGCGTCCGACGGGGTCATGTCGAACGCGTGGGTGTCGCCCATGACCTTGAGGAAGGCAAGGGCCTGGTCGACGATCCTGCGGGCAGTGGACAGCTCGTGTCCGTACTCCTCCGCGCAGAACTCAGAGACCTTCTCGAACAGCTCGGGACTGACGAGGTCCCGCCCGTGCCGTAAGGCGACGGGGGTTTCCAGCATGGTCGTCACAGTGAGATTGCCTCTCTCTTCACGGTTGGGGACTGGTTACGCGGCGGGAGGGGGCGGGAACTCCTCGCCGCCGTCCTTGTCTCCGGGGTCGGTCATGAATGCACCTCCTCTCGACTTGCGGCCGCTATACGCGCCCGCCCTACGAGGGGGCGGGCGTCTAAGCCCGGTTGGGCGGGGCTCACCAGCGGATGCGCTGTGCGTTTCCCCCGGCGCAGTCGGGGCAGCGGCGGCGGCCGAGCTTGCACATGCGGCACCGCTCGTAGTCGAAGCCGCAGCAGTAGTCGCACCGAACCGTCCGGCGCCCGATACAGGTACCGCAGTAGGTGACTCCGGGGATCAGGCGAGTGCCGCTGTCTACCGGGTCAGGGCCAGGCGTCACGGCCGTATCTCGGCAGCGCTGCCGAGGCTGGTGCAACCGATCACCTACGCCGCCTCATGTGCGGGTGGTTGCGGATCTCCGTGTTCACCTGAGCCACGGTGCGAAGGTCACCTTCGTCGTAGGCTTCGAGCCGCTCGGCATCCAGGGCCGCACAGACCCCGCAGTGTTCGTCGGCCTCCGGCCACTGGCTCTTGTCGATGACCGCGCTACCAACGACCTTCACCGGTGCCCCCGAGCCGCGTGGCGCCGGATCAACACGTTCATGTCGCTTACGACTGTGCCGCTAAGCGGGCCCTTGGCCAGGGCACGCGCCCTGGCCCACTTTTGGCACCTGTCGCAGTTCGCAGGAGCTGCAACCCAGGGGTTCGGGAAGAGCCTCGTCACCTGCTTTTGTGCCGTCGTCGCTACCGCCATCACCGCACCCCTTCACGTCACCCTCGCTGCGTCGGCAGCAATATTGACCAGGGCCGGAGGCAGTTCCTAGCCTGTTTCCTGTTCCGTCAAAAAGCCGTCTCGGATGCCTTCGACGAGACTCCGCATTCCGTCGCCGGACAAGGCCGAGTTCTCGAACCCTTCGAACTTCCGGACGTACATTTCAACGTCGCGTGGGTCCGTTACGACTATCTCGGCGTGAACGGTTTCGACGGTCACCATCCGGTCGTCACGGATGACGAAGGCGTGGTTCGCGATGTCCGTCTGTGGCGCTGAGAGCGGCACGACCCTGATGTCTACGTGCGCGAGCCGAGACACGGAGACGATCCTGTCGAGCTGCGCAGCCATCATCTGTGATGGCACGATCCGCCAGCGGAGAACGGGTTCGGTGATGACGAAGCGGAGCTTCTTCGTGCTGTCGAACAGCACGGCCTGACGCTCAAGGCGTCCGCTGATGGTTCGGGTGAGGGCGTCGTCGCTGAGGTCGTGGCGTCGGAGGATGGCGCGGATGTACTCGGGGGTCTGGAGCAGCCCGGGAACTAGGGCGGGCTGGAAGAGCCGCAGGACGGCCATCTGAGCTTCCAGGGCCTTTGCCGCCTGCTGGCCCTTGTGAAGGCCGGCTCGCCTGAGGAGGCGCCACGCGGTGGCCTCCGTGGTGGCTGCGCGGGCGACTTCCGTGTACTCCGCCTGGATGGCGTCCGAGACGCCTATGGCGGTGAGGATGCGTTCCACATCCGTGGCGCTCGGGAGGAGATTCGCGTTCTCGATCTTGGAGAGCTTGGAAGGGGACATGAGGGCGCTACGGGCGACCGCTTTGGCTTCCTTCCCGGATGCCTCTCGCAGTGCCCGCAGCGCGGCCCCGAGCTGTGCTTTGTTCACTCGCCGTACTTGGCCCACCAGTCGGTGAACGGCTCCGCATGGGTGAGCGCCAGCTCCCGGTAGCCGACGAAACGGTCAGCTTCCGTCGCGGACAGCACCTGCGAGCCCTGGTAGGCGCCGTGGTCGTCGTAGCCCATGACGGCCGTGTCCGTGGAGTCGAAGAGCCAGAAGTCCGGGACGCCCTCAAGCGGGTTGGGAGCGTCCGTCACGTCGAGGATGAAGAACTCTTCCCCGCCGGTCATGTTCGTCCGGTAGCCCCATCCCAGCTCGAAGCGGAGGTACTCCGTGAGGGGCCGCCGAAGGACGTGCACGCGGTACACCCGCTTGCCCTCGTGGGCGAGGCCGCGCAGCTCCGCGACCCATGCGGCGTTGTAGCCCTCGGGCTGCGGCTGACCGGCCTGGAACGCCCGGTAGGCGTCCACGTTCCCCGAGCCGCTGTAGTCGTCCAGGGTCTCCAGACGGAATGCCTCGTGCCGGAACCGCTCGAAGAGTTCGGCGAGGGTGCTAGATGAGGCCATCGGCGATGGCCTTCTCGATCAGCTCGACGGGGATCTCCACAAGGGTTTCGTGAGCGGGAATCTTGAGGCCGTGGTCAGTCGGCGTCTCCCCCTGCACCAGGAACGTACCCCGGTCGGTCGCGTAGAGCGTCGGGCAGTCCTTCACGTCACAGGTGCTGATCAGCTTGGTCACCTTCATGGCTTCCGGTTCCCCTCTCCCGTGCGGCGTAGTGCCGCGTTCGATGCTCCCGAGCCGGTGACCACAGGGTCAAGCGATCACGGTTGAGAGAACGGGAAACCGGACCACACAGCAGAAACCCCCGGCCTCATGACCGGGGCCCCTTGATTGGAATCCAGCACCACGCCAGCACCGCTACACCTATCCAGCATTGACGTGTCCATGGGCCAGTTATCGGCCAACGATCCTTCCCGGCCACGGGCGACTGTCCACCCCGGGCTCCGTTCTGCACACGATCGGATGAATGTGGGACAGACAGGGCGGCACAGAGGGAGTTCGCCGCTACATTCACGCCGTTCACAGGGCCGGGACCCCGGTCCGTCACGTCAGGAGACCGTGGAGCCGATGACGGAACGACCTGCCCAGCGCGTCCCCAACCGGCAGCTCGCGGCGCTGATCGCGGAAGCCGGGTTCTCCAACGCCGGGCTCGCCCGCCGCGTCGACCAGCTCGGTCTCGAACACGGTCTCGACCTGCGGTACGACAAGACCTCCGTGACCCGGTGGCTGCGCGGCCAGCAGCCGCGCGGGACCACCCCCGCGCTGATCGCCGAGGTCTTCACCCGGCGGCTCGGGCGGCGGCTGTCCGCCCAGGACCTCGGCCTGGACGCCTGCGCGCCCGTGTACGCGGGGCTGGAGTTCGCGGCCACCCCCGAGGAGGCCGTGGACATCGCGAGCGGGCTGTGGCGCAAGGACTCCGGTTCCCACGCCGAGCTGCGGAAGATCGCCTTCACCCCGGCCGGGCTGGTGGTGCCCAGCCGGGACTGGCTGATCGGGCGCGCCGACGAGCGGGTGGGCCGGGGCGCGGACGCGGCGGCCGCGCGGGTCCCGGTGCAGGGGCGGACCTCGGTGCCCCGGCAGCGGCAGATCGACCGCAGCCCCGGGCAGCGCGTGACGGGCGGGGACATCGCGGCGCTGCGCTCGGTGAGCGAGCTGTTCCGCACCCTGGACCAGGCCTACGGGGGCGGGCACGCCCGGCAGGCGCTGGTGCGGTACCTGGAGCACGAGGCGGAGCCGATGCTCCGCGGGACCTACGGGGAGACCACCGGGCGGCGGCTGTTCGCGGCCGCCGCCGATCTGACCCGGCTCGCCGGCTGGACCTCGTACGACATCGCCGCGCACGGGCTCGCCCAGCGCTACTTCGTGCAGGCGCTGCGCCTCGCGCAGGCCGCCGGGGACCGGCCGTACGGCAGCTACGTGCTGGTCACGATGAGCCGCCAGGCGGTCTACCTGGGGCACGGTCGGGAAGCGGTGCAGCTGGCCCGGGTCGCGCAGCAGGGCGTGGGGTCCGGCCCGCCGCCGGTGGTCCAGGCGCTGCTGCACTCGGCGGAGGCCAGGGGGCACGCGGTCCTGGGCGAGGTCCGGGCGTCGACGGCCTCGCTGGTACGGGCCGAGCGGGCGCTGGGCGCGGCGCGGCCCGGGGACGACGTACCGCACTGGGGCCGGTTCTTCGACGAGGCGCAGCTGGCGGACGAGTTCGGGCACTGCCACCGGGACCTCCAGCAGTACCGGGCCTCGGCGCAGCACGCGGAGCGCTCGCTCCAGCTGCGGGCGCCCGCGTACGCCCGGTCCCGGCTGTTCTGCCGGGTGGTGCTGGCCACGGCCCGGCTGGGGCTGGGCGAGCTGGACCAGGCGTGTGCGCTGGGCGCGGAGGCGGCGCAGCAGGCGATGGAGATGCGGTCGGTGCGTGCGGTGGAGTACGTACGGGACTTCGAGCGGCGGCTGGAGCCGTTCCGGGACGCCTCGGCCGTGCGGACCTACCGGGACCGGGTGGCGGCCCTTTCGTAGGTACGGGCCCGGCCTCCACGGGGGAGAGGCCGGGCCCGGTCTGGGGTGGTTCTCAGGCCGCCACCGGGAGTGCGGGCTCCGCGGCCGGGAGCGGGATGCCGAAGTCGCGCAGGACCGCGGTGGTGGCGCGGCGGGCCGAGCGCAGGGCGCCCTGCACGGTGTTGGTGTCGCGGTGGTCGCCGCACACGTACAGCCCGGCCACCACGCGGACCGGGCGGCGCAGGTCGTGCGGCGGGGGCATGGCGGGGACGGCCTCCGGGGTGTGGTGGACGGCCAGCAGCTCCCAGTCGCGGGTGGCCGTCTCATAGAGCCGGGCCAGCCGGGAGGCGACCGTACGGGCGGGCGGCGGCGGGCCGAGCACGGTGGTGGTGACCAGGGCGCGGCCGGCCGGGGCCCGCGTCGGGTCGACCGCGCTCATCACGGCGGTGTGCGCCACGGGCCACTTGGGGTCGCCGTCCAGGAGCAGCGAGCCGTCCCAGGGCAGGGGCGCGGCGGCGGCGTGGTGCAGGACGGTGACCTCGTGGAAGCCGGGGACGCGCAGGCCCGGCAGGAGTCCGGCGGCGGCGCGGGCGCCGGTCGCCAGGAGGACCGAGCGGCAGCGGAAGTCGCCGTGCTCCTCGGTGGTGACCAGGTTCGTGGCGACCGAGCGGACCCGGATGCCGGTGCGGACGGTGCCGGGCGGCAGGCCCGCGGCGAGCAGACCGGGCAGGGCCGCGGCCCCGCCCTCGGGCACCGCGAGGCGGCCGCGGGCGAAGGTGCGCAGCGCGAGGTCGGCGATGCGGCTGGAGGTGGTGAGGTCCGGGTCGCGCAGCAGGGCCGCGAGCAGGGGCCGCACCACCGCGTTGACGGTGCGGGGCGGCAGGCCCCGGGAGCGCAGGGCGGCGGAGGCGGTGCGTTCGGGCCGGGCGAGCAGCCGCTCCGGGGGCAGGGCGGCGAGCCGGCCGAGGGCGGCGCTGAGCCGGGCCTGGTCGAGGGAGCCGCTGGCCAGGGCGCGGGCCGGGGTGAGTGCCCCGGCCCGGAGCTGTTTGCCCTCGGTGTGGACGAGGACCCCGGGGGCGAAGGGGCGCAGGGTGAGCCCCTCCAGGCCGGGGGTGCGGGTCAGTTCCGTGTACGAGGTGTTGAGCAGTTGGCCGATCCGGTCCAGCCGGAACCCGTCGGCCGACTCGGTGGCCATCCGCCCGCCGGGATCGTCCGCGGCTTCCAGCACGGTGACGGTGACCCCCGCCGCGATCAGGTGGTGCGCGGCCGCGAGTCCGGAGACCCCGGCTCCTACGATGACTACGTCCGCATGGTGTGCGGCATGGTGTGCGCTGCTGAGCACGTGCCCCTCCCCGAGGTCGGCGCGGCTGTGTGGGGATGCTCCTTCCCCCAACCGGCTCCAGGGGAACCCGAGTCAGGACGGCTATTCCGGTCAACTCCGGTCGCACGACGGTCGCATCCGGGTCACGAACGGTCGCACGGTGGTCGCACGCAGCGCTCAGAGCGCGGCGCGGATCGAGTCCTCGATGCCGGGGTCGCGGAACACGAAGCCGGATTCCAGCAGCCGTGCGGGCAGCACCCGCTGACTGCCCAGCACGTCGTCGGAGAACTCCCCGAGGACGATCCGCAGGGCCACGGCCGGTACGGGCAGCAGCGCGGGCCGGCGCAGCACCCGGGCCATGGCGGCGGTGACCTGCCGGTTGGTCAGCGGGTCGGGGGCGGTGAGGTTGACCGGCCCTTCGAGGGAGGGGGTGTCGATGATGTGGCGCAGGGCCGCGATCTCGTCGTGGAGGGAGATGTGCGACCAGTACTGGCGGCCGTTGCCGAGCCGGCCGCCGATGCCCGCGCGGAAGATCGGGAACAGCCGTCCCCAGGCCCCGCCCTCGCCCGCGACGACCAGGCCGGTGCGGGCGAAGACGGTACGGATGCCCGCGGCGCGGGCCGGTTCGGCGGCCGCCTCCCACTCCACGCAGACCGAGGGCAGGAAGCCCTGTCCGGCGGGGGCGTCCTCGTCCACGGCCCGGTCGCCCGTGTCCCCGTAGTAGCCGATGGCGGAGCCGCTGACCAGGACGGCGGGCGGTTCGTCGAGCGCGGCCAGCGCTGCGGCGAGCGCGGCGGTGCCCAGGACCCGGCTGTCGCGGATCTCCTTCTTGTACCGGGTGGTCCAGCGGTGCTCCCCCACCCCGGCGCCGGCCAGGTGCACGACCGCCGCACAGCCGGTCAGGCCGGCCCGGTCCACGTGACCGCCCGCGGGGTCCCAGCGGGCCTCGTCGGCGGCTGCGGGTGCCCGGCGCACGAAGCGGACCACCTCGTGCCCGTCCGACCGGAGGGACTTCACGAGGGCGTTGCCGATGAGGCCGGTGGAACCGGTGACTGCGATACGCATGCCCCCATCCTGCCGGGTCGCCGCGCCGCGCGGCAGGACCGGGGAGCGTCAGGCCGCGGTGCCGAGCCAGGTGCCCACCGCGTAGGTGACCGCCATGGCCAGGGCGCCCCCCACGACGTTGCGCAGGACCGCCCGGGGGATCGGGGCGCCGCCCAGCCGTGCGCTGATCACCCCGCACAGCGTGAGGGCGGCCAGGACGGACACCACGGTGACCGGAACCCGGACGGACGGGCCGGGCAGGATGATCGCCAGCAGCGGGAGCAGCGCGCCCACGGTGAAGGCGACGAGGCTCGCCAGGGCCGCGTGCCAGGGGTTGGCCAGTTCGTCGGGGTTGATGCCGAGCTCGACCCGGGCGTGGGCCCGCAGGGCGTCCCGCTCCGTCAGCTGTTCGGCTGCCTCCCGGGCCAGGGAGCGGCTGAGGCCGCGCTCGGCGAGCAGATCGGTCAGCTCGTCGAGCTCCGCCTCCGGTTCCTCGGCCAGTTCCCGCCGCTCGGCCTCCAGGGCGGCCCGTTCCGAGTCCTTCTGGGAGCTGACGGAGACGTACTCCCCCGCCGCCATCGACAGGGCGCCCGCCAGCAGTCCGGCGACGCCCGCGGCCAGGATGGCGGGGCGGGAGGTGGTGGCACCGGCGACGCCGACCACCAGTCCGGCCGTGGAGATGATCCCGTCGTTGGCGCCGAGGACACCGGCGCGCAGCCAGTTCAGCCGGGTGCTGATCTCCGCGCTGGTGGCGCCGTCACCCGACCCGTGGGCTTCGACGTGCGCCCGGCTCGGTGTCCTGCGGGGGGCTTCCTCGTCCGTCACGCCACCACTGTCGCGGCCCCGGCGGCGCCCGGCCACCCGTGGGGCGGGTCCGGGGTGCGCGGGCGCCGCCCCGGTACCAGGGTGGAGGGGTGAGACGCGGACTGGAGGAACAGGGCCGGCTCGGCGGGGCGCCGCCGCCGCGCTGGGCCCGGTTCGCCCCCGCCGCGGCCCTGATCGTGCTGGTCCTCGCCCAGGCCCTCACCCCCGGTGACGTGGAGCTGGGCTTCTTCCTGGCCGCCCTGCCGCCGGTCGCGGCCTTCGCCTACGGGGCGGCCGGGACCGCGTTCTTCGCCGCCCTGGTCCTGGTCCTGCTCGGCGCGCCGACCCTCGGGGTCGCCCGCGCCCGCGGCTCCGACCTGGCCACGGTGGCCGCGGTCGGGCTGCTGAGCGTGGTGATCGCCTGGGTCCGGCGGCGCCGGGACGCCCAGCTGGTCAGCGTACGGACGGTGGCGGAGGCGGCCCAGCTGGCCGTCCTGCCGCCGGTGCCGCACCGGGTGGGCCCGGTGCGCTGCTCGGGGCTGTACCGGGCGGCCCAGCGCGGCACCCTGGTCGGCGGGGACCTGTACGACGTGCGGGCGGGGCCGTACGGGGTACGGGCGCTGGTCGCCGACGTGCAGGGACACGGGCTGGCGGCGGTCGCCACGGTGGCGGCGCTGCTGGGCTCCTTCCGCGAGGCGGTGCTGGACGACGCCGAACTGGTGGCGGTGGCGGCCCGCCTCGACCGGAGGCTGCTGGCGGACACGGGGCAGCCCTCGGACGGGCCGGCGGGGGCACCCGAGCTGTTCGTGACGGCGGTGCTGCTGGAGTTCCCGCCCGGGCGGGACCGCGTACGGATCGTCTCGTGCGGGCATCCGCCGCCCCTGCGGCTGAGCGGGACCGCGGTCACGGAGGTGGCGGTGGAGCCGGGTCCGCCGCTGGGTCTGGGGGTGGCGGGGCAGGCCCCGCCGTCGGTGGCCGAGGTGCGGCTGGCCCCCGGGGACCAGCTGCTGCTCTACACCGACGGGGTGACGGAGGCCCGGGACGCGGCGGGGAACTTCTATCCGCTGGCCGACCGCGTGCCGGTGCTGTGCCGGGACCGGGCGGGCCTGGTCCGGGCGGTGTGGCAGGACCTGGTGGCCTTCTCCGGCGGGGGTCCGCGCGATGACGTGGCCCTGCTGCTGCTCGCGCTGGACGCGTCCGCGGACGGCCTCCGGGAAACCGCTGCCGGCTTCCCGGAGGCCGCGCTCTGACCTCGCTCTGACCGCGCGCCGGCCGCGCGCCGGCCGCGCCCGGCCCGCGTGCTACGCCTCGCGGATGAAGGAGCGGACCATCTTGCAGGTGACATTGGACGGCCGGCGGATGCCCGTCCGCACGGCCATGGTCCGGATCTTCCGGTTGGTGGCGCGCCGCGCGTCGTACGTCCCCGAGTCGAGCAGGGATATGGCCAGCCGCATGGCCTTCAGACGGCGGTTGTGGCTCTCGTACCACTCGCGGGGCAGGCCCGCCGGCAGTGGCTTCTTCTGGACGGGCCGGACGGTGGTGGCAGTGGCCATCTACAGCCTCCCAAACGGTAGTTGGCTTCCTGTCGTTCTCCCTCGATTTTACCGGTGACCACTGACAGAAGCCCCTGGCCAGAAGGGGCTGACTAGGGTGGGGCGCATGGAGATCTGGATCAATCCCGCCTGTTCCAAGTGCCGCAGTGCGCTGACCCTGCTGGACGCCGAGGGCGCCGATTACACCGTGCGCCGCTACCTGGAGGACGTGCCCTCCGAGGAGGAGATCCGCGAGGTGCTCGGGCGGCTCGGGCTGGAGCCCTGGGACATCACGCGCACCTCGGACCCGCTGGCCCGGGAGACCGGCGTGCGCGAGCTGCCGCGCGAGGAGACCGAGGCGGCGCGGGGTCGGTGGATCGCCCATCTGGCGGCGCACCCGAAGCTCATCCAGCGCCCGATCATCACCGCCGAGGACGGCACGGCCGTGGTCGCCCGCTCCGAGGAGGCCGTCCGCGAGGCACTGTCCCGCAAGGGCTGAGGAGGCCGGGGGCCGCACCGCCCCGGCGGCCCGGGCCGGCCCGCCGGGGCGGCGTGCGGTCTTCATCTCGTCCCCACACCGCACCTCGTAGGGTGACCCGGGAAGGAAAGGGATCTTCTACAGGAAAAGGGACGACGTGAGCGAGCAGCAGCAGCCGATCGCGCAGCCGGGCCCGGGCGAGCGCCCCTTCCCCCGGTCCCGGCGGGGGGCCGACTGGATGTTCGGCGGGATCTACGGCACGGTGCTGGCCAGCGCACTGCTCGCCGCGCTGGACCAGAAGGGCGGGGAGTACACCCCCCTGTACGACGCCAGCTGGGTGCTCGTCACGGCGGCCACGGCCGCGCTGGCGCACGGCTACTCGCACCACATGGCCTCCCACCAGCAGGGCTCCGCCGCGCACCGCTGGCGCATGCTGAGCACGGCCCTGTGGAACGAGTGGCCGATGATCGCGGCCACCCTCCCCACCGTCGTGCTGCTGGTCGTCGCGGGACTCACCGACTGGCAGTCCTACGGGGTGACCGCCGTCGGGCTCGGCCTGAACACCGCGCTGCTGTTCACCTGGGGCGCCGTCGTCGCGCTCCGGGTGGGCTACCGGCTCGGCTCCGCCCTGCTGATCGGCCTCGCGGACGCCACGATCGGCCTGGCCATCATCGTGGCGAACGCCCTCATCAAGTAGCGGCAGGCCGGCAGCCCGCCCGGCGCTCCGGCCGCGCTCAGTCCTGCGGGAGCTGCTCCTGCGCCTCGGCGAGGATCTCGGTCAGCCGCGCACCGAACTCAGCGCCCCGCGGGTCGGGCACCCCGGTACGGACGGAGGCCAGCAGGGCGTCCAGGGCCCGCCCGTAGGCACCCGGCACGTCGCTCCAGCCGGGCAGCTCGAAAACGCCCTCGGCCCCGCGCAGCTCCATGCCCACACCGGCGGCCGCGCGCGGCGCACCGAGGCTGAGCACGGCGGTGCTGGCCGCGCCGGAGGAGTGCCTCAGCGCCAGCTGGACCACGTCGGCGGGGCCGCGGGTGGCGCTGACGGAGGTGACGTCGCCGAGCACCGGGATCAGGACGGACAGGGCGTGCGGGCCGACGTCCCACAGCCCGCCCTTGTCCTTGCGCCAGGGCGAGTCGGCGTAGGCGCTGGGCGTGCCGTCGGGCGGGAAGACGGCGCCGAGCCAGTGGGCCGCGCCGGTGAACCAGCCCGTGCGCGCTGCCTGTTCCTCGACCCAGCCGGAGGTCGGCTCGGCGAACCGCAGGGTGAGGAAGACGACGGAGGCGACCGAATGGCGGGCCACCGCGTCGGCGACGGCCCGGGCGTCCTCGACGGTCGTGGCGACGGGTTTGTCGAGCAGCAGGTGGCATCCCGCGGCGGCGGCGCGGACGGCGAGCGGGGCCTGCACGTCCGGCGGCAGGGCGAAGGCCACGACGTCACAGTCGGCGAACAGCGCGTCGGGGTCTTCGTACACCTTCACGCCGTGGGCGCGGGCCAGCTCGGCCGCGGCCTCGGGGCGGCGGCCCCACACCCCGGCGAACTCGGAACCGGCGTGCGCGGCGAGGGCGGGGGCGTGGGTCCGGTGGGCCCAGGGGCCGGTGCCCAGCAGCCCGACCCGGGGGCGGCGGCCCGACGGGGCCTGGTCGGCGGCGTTCACGGAGTTGTCTCCAGCGGGGCTCAAATCAGACGAAATGCTCACGCACCCAGTCTGCCCCACCCGCAAGGGTGCTCCCCCACCAACCCGCACAAGGCGGCCGACCTGCGGTGCAAACCTCGGTAACACGGGGTTCACACACGGGCAACGGCCGGGAAATCGCGGCCGGGCACGCTGCGGTCATCACCGCAGCGATGAAGCAGCGACCAGCAGCACCCGCAGAGTCTGAGGATGGGGCCCGTGAGCTACAAGGCTGAGTACATCTGGATCGACGGCACCGAGCCGACGGCGAAGCTTCGCTCGAAGACGAAGATCCTGGCCGACGGCGAGGCGCTGCCGATCTGGGGCTTCGACGGATCGAGCACCAACCAGGCCGAGGGCCACGCCTCCGACCGGGTGCTCCAGCCGGTCTTCTCCTGCCCGGACCCGATCCGCGGCGGGGACAACCTCCTCGTGCTGTGCGAGGTCCTGAACATCGACATGACCCCGCACGCCTCCAACACCCGCGCGCTGCTGCGTCCGGTCGCCGAGAAGTTCGCGGGCCAGGAGCCGATCTTCGGCATCGAGCAGGAGTACACCTTCTTCGACGGCACCCGTCCGCTCGGCTTCCCGGTCAACGGCTTCCCGGCCGCGCAGGGCGGATACTACTGCGGCGTCGGCTCGGACGAGATCTTCGGCCGCGACATCGTCGAGAAGCACCTGGACCACTGCCTCGCGGCGGGCCTGAGCATCTCCGGCATCAACGCCGAGGTCATGCCCGGCCAGTGGGAGTTCCAGGTCGGCCCCGTCGGCCCGCTGGAGGTCTCCGACCAGCTGTGGATCGCCCGCTGGCTGCTCTACCGCACCGCCGAGGACTTCAACGTCTCCGCGACGCTCAACCCGAAGCCGGTGAAGGGCGACTGGAACGGCGCGGGCGCGCACACCAACTTCTCCACCAAGGCGATGCGCGAGGACTACCGCGCGATCGTCTCCGCGTGCGAGGCCCTCGGCGAGGGCAGCAAGCCGCTGGACCACGTCAAGAACTACGGCGCCGGCATCGACGAGCGCCTGACGGGCCTGCACGAGACGGCCCCGTGGAACGAGTTCAGCTACGGCGTCTCGGACCGCGGCGCCTCCGTCCGCATCCCGTGGCAGGTGGAGAAGGACGGCAAGGGCTACATCGAGGACCGCCGCCCGAACGCGAACGTGGACCCGTACGTGGTGACCCGCCTCATCACGGACACCTGCTGCACCGGCCTGGAGAAGGACGGCCTGATCTGAGGAAGACGCGGTCCGAGGACCTGCCGACCGCAGGACCCCGCCCGTCCGACGCCCGCCGAGCCCCCGTGGCACGGCGGGCGTCGCCCGTTGCGCCATGTCCCCTATTGGCAGGGTTCGTCCGGCGCGCAATCGAGAACTGATCGCGGAATATGAGATTCCGCTCCACTGGGTGAGACGGGGTCTGCCCCGGGACCCGGACATCTGCTTGAATGAGGCCATGGCCAGCTACTCGCACACCTCGAACGGTCGCAGCGACCTCGAGCCGTTCTGGCCTTCCCGTCAGGACCATGATTTCGACCGGGTGTGTTGCCGCGCGAAGAACGCGCCGGCCCTCTAAAGCCTCCGGAACTTCTCTCACCAGACCTTCCCGGGGCCTTCGGTCTGCGCGGTACGACGACGTCCGTACGTCTCCTGCCGTCCACTCCGCCTGAAAGAGCTGACCACTCATGGCCAACACCCGTACCCTGACCTCCGCTTCCTCCGCTGCGACCGTTCCCCTGCCGCCGTTCCCGCCCAGTGCCCGCCATCGGCTGCGCGCCGTGGACCGGGACGAGGTGGCCCGCGTGGTGGACCTGCTGCCGCCCGGGGCGACCTGGCTGCCCGCCCCCCAGCACACCCTGCCCGCGGTCCCGGGCCGGCCGCCGATGGTCGGCTACCTGGTCCTGGTTCCGGCCGACCAGCAGCCGCCGATCGCCTTCGCCCCGCACGCCGTTGCCGCACCGCCGGCCGCGCAGACCCCGGCCGCCCCCGCCGTCGTGGGCGACGCCACGGTCCGCATCGACCCGGCGCAGCGCACGGCCGAGGTCGACGGGCAGGTGCTCGACCTGACGTACCTGGAGTTCGAGCTGCTGGCCCACCTGGTGGCGCACCCGCACCGGGTGCACAGCCGCGACCAGCTGGTGACCACCGTCTGGGGCTACGGCCACGTCGGCGACGGCCGGACGGTGGACGTCCACATCGCCCGCCTGCGCCGCAAGCTGGGCGCCGCCCACCGCGGTTCGATCCAGACCGTGCGCCGCGTGGGCTACAAGTACACGCCCTGACCGGCCCCCTGACACGACGTACGGGGCCGGCCCGGCCTAGGCGGCGGCCCCGCGGCGGCGGCGTGCGGCGACGAAGCCGAACAGGGCGTCGGCCGCCAGGAACACGGCCAGGCTGATCCCCAGCAGCGGGACGAACCAGCCGACGGCGGCGGTCACCGCGGCCAGCGGCAGCAGGGTCGTGACCGGCAGCTTCCGCCAGGCCCCGCGCGGCTGCGCGCGGCCCGCCGAGAGCGCGCGGTCCTTGGTCGGACGGCGCAGCCACCACATCCGGTAGCCCCAGAACACGAGGAACATCACCGCGAGGGCGAGTGCGGCCAGCACGATCTGGTTGCCGAGGCCGAAGGTCAGGCCCATGTGCAGGTCGATGCCGTAGCGCGTCATCTTGGCGAGCACCGGGTAGTCGGCGAAGCGCAGTTCGTCCATGACCCGGCCGTCCGCGGGGTCGACGGCGACGGCGTCGAGGTGCACCGGCACCTGCTTGTCCTTCTCCTTGACCACGTACCCCTTGCCCTTGGCCGGCAGGGTCACCTGGAGGGACTCGGTGACCCCGGCGGCCCTGGCGGCCTCGACCGCGCGGTCGAGACCTATGTCGGCGACGGGCGCGGGCGCGGGCATCTCCATGCCCTCGGTCATGGTGTGGCCGGCGTGCTCGTCGCCGCCGGAGGGGGCGCCGGGGGCCACGGCGGCGGAGACGGCGGGCGTGGCACCGCCGAGGCGGTCCTGGAGCTGTCCGATGTTCTCCCCGGCGTACGTGGACCAGGTCAGGCCGGTGACGGAGAGGAGGACGAGGCCGACGGCGGCCCAGAGACCGACCGACCCGTGCCAGGAAAGGGTGCGGCGCCGGCCGGCGGCCCCGCGGACCGGGCGGACCAGCTCGGCCGCCCGCTTGCGGCGACGGCCGATCCACAGGGCGAGGCCGCCCAGCGCGACCACCCAGAGCCAGCTCGCGGCGAGTTCGCTGTAGAGGCGGCCGGACTCCCCGAGGTGGAGGCTGGAGTGGAACTCGCTCAGCCAGGCCCGCAGCGGCAGGGCGTCACCGACGGTGGCGAGCTGCCCGCGCACCTCGGCCGTATACGGATCGACGAACACGGTGAGGGTCTCGCCCTCCGGGAGCCCGGGGCTCTCCATGACGACCCGGGTGGTGGCCTCGGCGTCGGGGGCGGGGGCGACGGACACGACCTTGCCCGCGGGCGCGGCCGCCCGGGCCGCGTCGACCTGCGCGCTGAGCGGGCGGACGTCCGCACCGACCCGGGCGACGGTCAGCTCGTCGGCGTAGACGATCTTCTCGGCCTGCCAGGAGCCCGCGTACAGCAGCCCGGTGGCTGCGGCGAGGAAGAGCAGCGGGGCGATCAGCAGGCCCGCGTAGAAGTGCATCCGCAGGAACAGCGGGCGCAGGGCGGACCAGCCGCCGCGCCGCGGCCGGGGGGCATCCGGGGTGGAGCCGGGCGGGGCGGTGGGGGCGGGAGCGGACTCGGCGGAGGTATCCGGATCGGACGCTTCCGGCGGGTGGGCATGCGTGAGCTCGTCAAGAGACATGGTGGTCCTCAGGAACGGCGGGACAGGGGAGACCGACCCCCGGCACCGCCGTTCGCGCTCAGGCGCAGGCGGGACGGCCGGGGGCCGCGGCACGGTGCGGGCCCCGGCCGGGCGGTCCCCGCCGTACGACGGCGTGCGCGTGCACGGCCCCGCGCAGCCGCCGCGGCCGTACGCGTACGGGCCGCCCCGCGCGGGGCGCGGGGGGCAGCGGCGCCGCGGTCCGGGCCCGGACCAGGGCCAGCGCGCGGGTCAGCGGACGGGCCGCGAGCAGCGCGGCGGTGCCCAGGATCCCGGTCAGCCGGAAGACCGCGGCCTCGCCGCGGGCCAGCCACAGGGCGCAGAACAGTCCGGCGAGCACGTGCGCGGCGATCATCCCGGCGCCCCCGTGGCCCGCGGCGCCGGCCAGGTCGGCCATCCCGGGCATGTCCGCCATCGCGGGCACGTCCGCCATCCCCGGCATGCCGGCCGTCCCGGGCGGGGCGGGCATCGCCGTCGGGTCCGCGTCGGTCATGTGGTGGTGCCCGTGCACCGGGTCCGGGGCGGAAGCGGAAGCCGGAAGGGCCGCGGGCGCGTGTCCGGCGTGCGCCGCCCCGCTGCCCGAGAAGACGAGGTGCAGCACCCCTTGGACGAGGAGCACCGCGGCGGTGATCCCCGCGGGCCCCCGCCGCCGCCCGGCGCCGAGCCAGGCGAGGGCGCAGGTCACCCCGAAGGCCGCCAAGAGCCCCGGGAAGGGAATATCCGCACCGGACATGGAGGAATGCCCCACCGCACCCAAAGTCACGCACACCGCCGCGAACATCGCGGCACGTATGACGCGCATCGGCGCGGAATCCTCTGACATGGCCGGAACATGCTCCCACGGGGCCCGCCGACGCCCGACGGAGGGTCGTAACCGATCATGGACGGGTGAATCCATTGCCACTGGGAGCGCTGTACGCGGGCGCCGTGCAGTTCGGTGCGTACGCCCTGGAGCGGATCGGGGCGGCGGAGCGCGAGCAGGTGCTGCGGGCCTGCTCGACGAATGTCGACAACCTAGCCGCCGGCCGCTGGGAGACGCTCCTCAGCAGCGCCTGCGTCGTCGAGGAGCCCATGCCGCTGCCCTACGCGCTGCTGCTGGTCGCGGTCCTCGGGTACGCCGAGTACGCCTACGGCGCCTGGTGGACGGCCGCGGTGTTCCTCTTCGGGCACACCGCCGCCACTCTCCTGGTCTACGGGGCCCTGCGCAGGTCTCCCGACCCGGGGGTCCGGCGCGCCCTGGACGTGGGCACCTCCTACGGGTTCAATGCGGTGCTCGGCGCCCTGACCTCGGCCCTGCCGCGCGGGGCGGTCCGCACGGCCGCCCGGGCCGGGCTGCTGGCGCTGGCCGCTGCCCCGGTCCTGCGGCGCGAGCGCACCTTCACCGACGCCGGGCACCTGGCGGCGCTGGGGATCGGCATCGGGGTCTCGCTGGCCGCCGATTGTCTTTCCGGAGCAAACCGTCAGAAAATTACACCGATCACCATATGACACGAGTAACTCGTCCGATGCTGGAGCTGCCCCGATGACCGCCACCCCGTCCACCACCGTCGCCAACCTCCGCGACCTCGGCGGCACCCCGCTCTCCGGCGGCCGCACCGTGCGCCCCGGCCTGGTCCTGCGTTCGGGCCAGCTCGACCGGCTCGACCTCGACGCCGACCCGGCCGTGGCCGCGCTGGGCCTGCGGACGGTCATCGACTTCCGCACCGAGGGCGAGCGCACGGCCTACCCCGACCGGGCTCCGGAGGGTGTGCGCATGCTGGTGGAGGACGTACTGGCGGACAAGGTGAGCGCCGGCCGGATGCCCGCCGCCGCGCAGCTCAAGGACCTGCTGGCCGACCCGGCGGTGGCCGAGGAGCACCTGGGCGGCGGCAAGGCGCAGGCGCTCTTCGCCGACGTCTACCGGTCCTTCGTGACCTCGGGCTCCGCCCAGGCCGCGTACCGGACCCTGCTCACCGAACTCGCCGACCCCGAGGCCGGCCCGCTGCTCTTCCACTGCACGGCCGGCAAGGACCGCACGGGCTGGGGCGCGACCGTGGTCCTGACGCTGCTCGGCGCGGACGAGGAGACGGTCATGGCCGAGTACCTGTCCGTCAATCCGGCGGTCAGGCAGGCCTTCGCCCCGATGATCGAGGGCTTCACGGCGTCCGGCGGGGACCCGGACATAGCCCTCGCGCTGATCGGTGTCTTCCCGTCCTACCTGCAGGCCGCGCTGACCGAGGTCGAGACGCGCTACGGCTCCATGGAGAAGTACGTGCGCGAGGGCCTCGGCGTCCCCGACGGAACGGTCGAGGCGCTGCGGGCCCGCCTGGTGGCCTGAACCCGGGCGCTCCCCCGGGCCGCTCCGGCCCGAACGCGTGCACTGGGCGCGGGTGACCATCCGACGATTCGCTCGTTCTGCTGAACGTGACTGCGCCGGATACCGCCACCCGCCCCCTGTCTCCCGACGTCGAACAGGCCGAGGCCGCCATCGTCGAGCACTACGCGCGGCTGGTGCGGCTCGCCTACCTGGTGCTGCCGCCCGCCCTCGGCCGCAACCGGCGGGTGCTCACCGCCCATTCGCTCGTCCAGCGAGCCCTGCCGCGCGGGCGCCGGGCCAGCGAGTCCGACACGGCCGCGGCCGTGCGGGGCGGGGTGCCGGGCCAGCGCGGGGGCGTGGACGACTCGGGGTACCCGTACGTCCGGCTGCGCGTGCTGCGCGCGGCCCTGGAGGCGGGCATCCCGCTGACCTTCCGGGCCCTTCCCCGGCGCGCACAGCTCCCGCCGGTGCTCCCCCAGGTGTGGGGGCTGCGGCTGTTCCCGCGCTCCGGCGGGGCCGAGGAGCTGGCCCTGGACCAGTGGCTGGCCACCCTCGACGGCCCCGGGCGGGCCGCCTGCGTGCTGCGGGCCCTGGAGCGGCTGGCCGAGCCCGAGGTGCTCCGGGTGCTCACCGAGGCCGGGGTCGCGGACCCCGCCGCCGCGGTCGCCGGGTCCGGGGACCCGGCCCACGACTCCCTGTTCGCCTCCCCCGAGTTCGACCCGTGCGTGCTCCAGGCCCGGCCCACCGACCTGCTGCGCCGGCGCCGCCTGACGCGGGCCGGGATCGCCGCGGGGGCCGCCCTCGCGGTGTGCGGGGCGCTGCTCGCACTGCCCGGCGGGGGCTGGGGGTCGGACGGGCCCGCCGCCCCGCCGTATGCGCGCAACGCCGCCGCCGAGCAGGCGCTGGACCCGGGCAAGCTGGTCCGGGCCGCGCCCGCGCTCTGGCGCACGTCCTCCCGTACGGACTTCTCGGCCTGGCCCGCCCGCGGCGACCGTGCCGACGACGCGGAGCTGCTGCGCCGGGCCCTGGCCGTGTGGGCGCGTCCCGGTTCCTCCGTGGTCGTCTCGGCCACCCCCGGCACCCCGCCGGGCCCGCCGATGGGTCCGCCGCAGCTGCTGTTCGCGGGCGCCGTGGACCAGGCCGTGGTGGTCCTGCTGTACGACGGGCTGCGCGTGGTGCGGTACGCCGAGCCGCGCGCCGGGACCGCCGGGGCCGCCCTCGACTTCGCCCGGACCGACGGGGCCTCCTCGGACACCGCGACCGCGCTGGTGCTCAGCCGCACCGACGGCAACGTCCGCTACCTCACCGCGCCCTGGGTCACCGGCGCGGCCCTGCGGGACCTGCTCAAGCCCGGCGAGGCCGCGGCCGCGCTGAAGCTGACCCCGGACGGGGTCACCCCGCCGCTGGCCGGACCCGCCCCGGCGGGCAGCTGCACCAGCTGGAACGCCGTCGCCCTGACCGGGGACGGGGCCACCCGCCTGGTCACCGACCTCGGGGAGCTCACCGCGGCCCGGCTGACCGCGGGCGCGCCGGGGGCCGAGCGGGACGTGACCGAGGCGGCGGAGCTCGGGGACTGGTCGAGGATCGCCTGTCTGCTGCCCTCGGTCCGCTCGCACGGCGTCCGTACGGTCAACGCCTGGACCTACGCGAAGCAGCCGCTGCCGGAGGGCGACGGCACGGCGGCCTGGCTGTGCACGCGGGCCGAGACCTGGCAGGGCCAGGCCGACCGGGTGCAGGCGCAGTTCCTGGCCCCGGGGGCCCCGCTGGCGGCGCAGGCGGCCAAGTCGGAGGGGTCCGCGGCGTGCGGGCCCCGGGAGCCGCGGGTGCTGGCGGGCGTGCTGTGGAAGTCGCGGGCGGGCCAGTGGTACGTACTGGCGGCGGGCAGTGCACAGTTCGCCTCGCTGTCGGTGTCGGGCGCCGGGGTCAGCGGGTCCGCGAACGGGAATCGACTGGCCGTCAAGGCGCCGGAGGGCGCGCAGGTCGACCTGTCGGGCAAACTCACTGACGGCTCCAAGGCGGGCGTACTGCGCTAGGAGGCTCTCCCCGGTGCGGGAAGGACTCGTGGGAGCGGCGTGCGGCAGCGGCTGAGGAAGTGGGCGCAGAGGGGTTTTCCTCCCCTCTACCCATCAGTACATTGACGCCATGTCTAATACGCCGCTCGCGCCCGCCCCCGTGGCGTCGGAACACATAGACCTCGCCCCGCGGAACGTCTCCTTCGGCTGGGAGGACACCCCGCTCCACTGGCTGCCGGGCGACCCCTTCGCCACGCACACCATCAACGTGCTCCACCTGCTGCTGCCCGCCGGGGAGCGGTGGTTCGTGCACGTCTACAAGCAGGTGCTCCCCCTCATCGAGGACGAGCGGCTGCGGGCGGACGTCGTGGGCTTCATCGGCCAGGAGGCCATGCACGCCGCCGCGCACGACGACGTCCTGCCGCACCTCAAGCGCCTCGGCCTGGATCCGACCCCCTACACCGCGCAGGTGGACTGGCTCTTCGAGAAGCTGCTCGGCGACCGCACCCTGCCGCCCGGCCGGGCCCGCCACTGGTGGCTGATGGAGCGCGTCGCGATGATCGCGGCGATCGAGCACTACACGGCGTTCCTCGGCGACTGGGTGCTGAACGCCGACGAACTGGACCGGCGGGGCGCGGACCCCACGATGCTGGACCTGCTGCGCTGGCACGGGGCGGAGGAGGTCGAGCACCGGTCGGTGGCCTTCGACCTCTTCATGCACGTGGACGGCAACTACCGCCGCCGGGCCCGGACCTGGGCGACCGGCTTCTCCGCCCTGGTCTTCCTGTGGCAGCGGGGCGTGCGCTTCTTCATGGAGAACGACCCGCACCTGGTGGACGGCAAGGCCTCCTTCGGCCAGTTCTTCCGGGCGGGCCAGCAGGGGACGCTGCCCTCCACGGGCGCGATGCTGAAGTCCATCCCGAAGTACCTCTCGCGGACGTACCACCCCTCGCAGGAGGGCTCGACCGCCCAGGCCGCGGCCTACCTCGCCACCTCCCCCGGGGCGAACGGCGGTGCCGCGTGAGGCGCGCCCTGACCGTCACGGCGGTGGCCGGAGCGGCCTGGGTGACGAAGCGCGCCCTGCGCCGCCGCATCGCCCGTTCGCCCCTGTGGCCGCTGCCGGCCCTGGAGACCCCCGTCTCGGGCCACTCCCCGCGCCGGCCGCTGCGGGCGCTGATCACCTCCCGCACCGAACCCGCCGAGGGCGTGCTGCGGCTCGCCCTGCACGCGCCCGGACTCCCGGCCTGGACCCCGGGCGCGCACGTGGACGTCATCCTGCCGTCGGGGCTGGTCCGCCAGTACTCGCTGTGCGGGGACCCGGCGGACGCGGACACGTACACGGTCGCGGTCCGGCTGGTCGAGGACGGGCGGGGCGGCTCCCGCGAGGCGCACGAGCAGCTGGTGGAGGGCGCCGAACTGGAACTGCGGCCCCCGCGCAACCGCTTCGAGCTCCTCCCGGCGCCCTCGTACGTCTTCGTCGCGGGCGGCATCGGCATCACGCCGCTGCTGCCGATGCTGCGGGCCGCCACGGCCGCCGGGGCCGACTGGACCCTGCTGTACGGGGGCCGCAGCCGGGCGAGCATGCCGTTCCTGCCCGAACTGGCCGTCCACGGCGAACGGGTGCGGGTGTTCCCCGAGGACGAGACGGGCCTGCCCGACCTGGCCCCGGTCGCCTCGGCCCGGCCCGGCACCCTGGTCTACTGCTGCGGCCCGGACCCGCTCATGCGGGCGGTCACCGCGGCCGCCCCGGACCCCTCGGCGGTCCGCCTGGAGCGCTTCGCCCCGGCGGCGCCCGGCCCGGCCGCGCCCTTCACCGTCGAACTGCACCGCTCGGGCACCGCCGTCGAGGTCGCCGCGGACGAGTCCGCCCTCACCGCGGTCCGCCGGGTCCTGCCCAACACCCCCTACTCCTGCGAGCAGGGATTCTGCGGCACCTGCCAGCACCGCGTCCTGTCGGGCGAGGTCGAGCACCACGACGAACTGCTCACCGACCAGGAGCGCGAGGACTCGATGCTCCTGTGCGTCTCCCGCGCGAAGTCCGCCCGCCTCGTCCTGGACCTGTGACGGGCCGGGGCTGACGCCCTCTCAGGTCGCTGCGGGCCTGGCCGGGGGCGGGGAGGGGCGAAGTAGGGTGTCCGCATGACAACCGGGGTGCGACGCAGGATGGGTGTCGAGGAGCGGCGGCAGCAGCTGATCGGGGTGGCCCTGGAGCTGTTCAGCCACCGGTCCCCCGACGACGTGTCGATCGACGAGATAGCGGCGGCGGCAGGGATTTCCCGGCCGCTCGTCTACCACTACTTCCCGGGCAAACTGAGCCTGTACGAGGCCGCGCTGCGGCGGGCCGCCGACGAGCTGGCGCTGCGGTTCGTGGAGCCCCATGAGGGGCCGCTCGGGGCGCGGCTGCTGCGGGTCATGGGGCGGTTCTTCGCCTTCGTCGACGATCACGGACCCGGCTTCTCGGCCCTGATGCGCGGAGGTCCGGCGGCCGGCAGCAGCCGGGCCAACGCCATGATCGACGAGGTCCGGCAGGCGGCGTACGAGCAGATCATCGAGCACATCGGCGTCGAGCACCCGCCCGCGCGGCTGGAGCTCGTGGTGCGTTCCTGGGTGTCCCTCGCCGAGTCCACCGCCCTGATCTGGCTGGACGGGCGGCGCATCCCGCGGGCCGAGCTGGAGCTCCAGCTGGTGCACGACTTCGCCGCGCTGGCCGCCGTGAGCGCCGCGTACGACGCGGAGATGGCGGCGATCCTGGTGCAGATCCTGGCCGGGGAACCGGCCGACGGGCCCTTCGGGGAGCTGGTCGGCAGGCTCGTCGCGCTCGTACCGACCGGGGTCCCCGGCCCGCGGTGATCATGCGCACGGCGATAATGCCCGCGTGATCATTGACGACGGGATCTTGTTCCGGCCGGCCGAGGAGAAGGACGCCGGCGTCCTGGTGGCCCTGTACGACCGGGCCGCCCGGTGGATGCGCAAGAACGGGATCGACCAGTGGAAGCCCGGTGACAAGGACGCCGCGCACTTCCGCGCCAAGATGCGCGAGGGCGAGGTGTGGCTCGCCGAGGACGCCGACGGGCGGATCGTGGGCGGGTACGAGCTGTGGTGGTCCGACGAGGAGGCCTGGGGCGTCCAGCCGCCCGTCGCGGGCTACGTGCACCGTCTGATGGTGGAGCGCGACGCCGCGCCCCCGGGGGCCGGACGCCGGATGCTGGAGCACGCCGAGCGGCGGATCGCCCGGACGGGGCGGGAGCTGGCGCGCCTGGACTGCGTCTCCACGAACCCGCGGCTGCTCGCGTACTACCGGTCCGCGGGCTACCGGGTGGTCGGCGAGTTCCCGTCCAAGGAGGGCAAGGACGGGCGGGTGTACGGGGTGATCCTGCTGGAGCGGCGGCTCGCCGCCTGACGGAGCCCGCCCCGCACAACGGGCGGCCGGACGCAACCACCCGGCGTCCGCCAGACCCGGTGCGCTCTCGGCCGCGGGGCGGGCAACCGGTTGCCCGCCCCGCGGCCGCGACGGTACTGATGGGCGCGACCAGTCGGTACCAGGAGGGGAACACCGTGAAGATTTCGAGGAGCAGCACCGCGGCAGCCGTCTTAGGCACGGCGCTGGCGTGCGTGCTGGGGGCCGCGGGGGCGGCCGGGGCCCAGCAGCAGCCGGCGCCCGCCCCGGCGCCCGCGAACGCGGCGTCGGTCGCCGCCGGTTCGGCCGTCCAGGCGCCCGCCGCCGTGGTCGGGGAACTGAAGGCGGCCACCGCCCGGGCCTCGCTGGCCCCGGGCGCCCGCGCCGTCTGTTACGCGGCCCACGTCCAGGACGTCGGATGGCAGCCGACGGTGTGCAACGGCGAGGTGGCCGGGACCACCGGGCAGGGCCGCCGCATCGAGGCCGTGCTGATCTCCACCGGCGGCGTCGGGGGCATCTGCGCCAACGCCCACCTGGCCGACGTGGGCTGGCAGGGCTGGGCCTGCGCCGGCGACGGCACCGTCGTGGGGGTCGGCACCACGGGCCAGTCCCGGCGGATGGAGGCGCTCGGCCTCCAGGCCGGCTCCGGCAGCGTGGCGGCGCAGGCCCACGTACAGGACCACGCCTGGCTGAACGCGGTCGGCGGGAACCCGGTCTACGTGGGGACCACCGGGCAGTCCCGCCGGATGGAAGCGCTGCGCGTCTGGGTCTGACCGGGTCCACCAGGACCTGAGGTGACACACGACGACGGGGCGGTGCCGGTCCGCGGCCGGCACCGCCCCGTCGTCCGTCCTGGGCTCAGGAGCGCTTGAACACCGCCACCGTGCGGCCCGGGGTGGTGAACTCACCCGTCGCCGCCGCGTACGCCGACCCCTTGACCGCCGGGTCGGAGCCCGCGGCCTGCACCGGGTGCAGGGCGTACCCGGTGCCCGCGAGGGCGGGCAGCCGCTGGGCCTGCGCGGTGGGCGTGGCGTTGAAGACCACGACCAGGTCGCCGAGGGTCATCGTGATCACCCCGGGCGTCTCCTCCTTGCCCGAGAGGGGGAAGGCCAGCCGGTCCTGGACGGCCTGCGCGGTGGTGAGGGCGAAGGCGGGCTCCGCCGTACGGATCCTCAGCAGGTCCCGGTAGGCGCCCGAGGTGGCGCCGATCTCGGCGCAGCCCGGGGCCGGACCGGTGAGCAGGGGCTTGGCGTAGGGCCACTTCGGGCGGTTGTCGGCGGCCGGGGGCAGCCCGCGGCCGAAGCCGTTGCCGCCCCGGCAGTCCCACTGGATCGCGTTGAACCAGTCCCCGCTGTCGTAGGAGTTGCGGTCCAGGGACTTCGAGCGGAGCAGGTCGGTGCCCGCCTGGGAGAGGGCCGGGCCCTGGGAGAGCGCGGCCGTGGCCATGGCCAGTACCTGCATGCGGGCCCGGTCGGCGGTGGAGGTGGCCGGGGGCAGCTTGTAGGCCAGGGCGTCGTACAGGGACTCGTTGTCGTGGGCGTCCGCGTAGGCGAGGGCGTCGCCGGGCGCCGCCGCGTAGCCCGCCGGGGCTCCGTTGTAGTCCACCTCGGAGCCCTTGGTGCGACGGCCGGTGGTGTCGGTGAAGGTGTACGGGGCGAGGTTCCCGGTCAGGCCGACCTTGATCAGGTCCTGGGCGTGCAGCAGCCGGGCCTTCTGCTCGGCGGGGGTGCCGTTCGCCGGGGAGCCGTTCGGCTCGGTGAACAGGCCCGAGGCGAAGCCCTGGACGCGCGGGTCCTCGTCGAAGGGGCCGCCGCCGCGGACCGCGTCGCGGGCCCGGTCGGAGAAGGTGGCGATGCCGGTGCCGGCCATGTTCTTCTGCGTGGCCTGCACGAAGCGGGCGTCGTCGGCGATCTCCCCGAAGTTCCAGCCCTCCCCGTAGAGGACGATCTTCTTGCCGTCCACCCCGTCCTTCGCGACGGTCAGGCCGTCCAGGGCGCTGCGCACGGCGAGGATGTTGGCCTTCGGGTGGTGGCCCATGAGGTCGAAGCGGAAGCCGTCGACCTTGTACTCCTTGGCCCAGGTGACGACGGAGTCCACGACGAGGCGGCCCATCATCGCGTTCTCGGGTGCGGTGTTGGAGCAGCAGGTGGAGGTGGCCACGGAGCCGTCGGCGAGGAGCCGCTGGTAGTAGCCGGGGACGATGCGGTCCAGGACGGACTTGTCCGACTGCCCGGCGGCGACGGTGTGGTTGTAGACCACGTCCATGACCGTGCGCAGCCCGGCGCCGTTGAGGGACTGGACCATCTTGCGGAACTCGACCGTGCGGGCGGTGCCGTTCGGGTCGCTGGCGTAGCTGCCCTCGGGGACGGTGTAGTGCAGCGGGTCGTAACCCCAGTTGTAGGCGTCCTTGGCCGCGGCTGCGGCCACGCAGGCCTGCTGCTCCTCGGAGTCGGGGGCGTAGACCTTGAGGTCGCAGGCGGGTTCGGTGCGGTCTGCGGGCTTCTCGGGGATCGTGCCGATGTCGAAGACGGGCAGCAGGTGCACGTACGAGGTGCCGGCCGCGGCCAGGTCGCGCAGGTGCCGCATGCCCGCGGAGCCGGTGTCGGTGAAGGCCAGGTACTGGCCCGGGTGGCCGCTGGTGCGGTCCGCGACGGAGAAGTCACGGACGTGCAGTTCCTGGATCTGCGCGGAGGTGAAGGGGACGGGGGCGGGCTTGCGCAGGTCCCGCCAGCCGGGCGGGGCGAGCTTGGGGTCGGTCAGGTCCACGGCGAGGCTGTGGGTGGAATCCGCGGTCAGTGCCGTGGAGTACGGGTCGGTGACCAGGTTGCGGACCACCTGGCGGGTGCTGGGGGCCCAGACGGTGACGGCGTAGCGGTAGGGCTTGCCGGTCCAGTTCCGTTCGCCGCGCACCGACCAGACGCCGGTGGCGTCGTCGCGGCGCATGGCGACGGTGCGGCCGTCGAGTTCGAGGGCGACCTGCTGGGCGGTCGGGGCCCAGACGGAGAGGGTGGGGCGGCCGTCCTTGAAGACGGGTCCGAGCGGGGCGGCCGTCGCGTACAGGTCGTCGAGGACCCCGGCGAGCTGGACGCCGGTGGCGGCGAGGGCGGCGCCCGACGCGGTGCGGGCGGTGGCGACGAGCTGCCCGCGCAGGGCCTCCCGCACCCGGTCGCGGTCGCGCGGGTCGACGGCGAATGCGGCGGAGGCGGCCAGGTGCGGGAACTTCTGCTTCTGGGCGGCGGTGAGTTCGGAGCGGTTCAGGCGGAGCCACTGGGCCCCGCCCTCGTGCAGGGCCCCCTTGTCGGCGGTGATCCTGCCGTCGCGGGAGGCGAGGAGCTGGACGGAGGCAGCAGCGGCGGGGGCGTCCCAGACCAGGGTGTCGCGGTCGATCCACACGGCCTTGGAGGTCGTGAGGTCCAGGGCGGCGGCGGAGCCCGCGGGCTGCGGCAGGAGGTAGTCCTGGCGGCCGCTCAGCATCCAGACCTCGTGACCGGTGGCCTTGAGGTCGAGGGACTGGTCGGTGGGCAGGTCCTTCTCGTCGCCCTTGTGCAGGATGTAGCTGAGCGAGGTGGCCCCGGCGGCGAGCGGGACCTCGTACACGGCGCCGTAGGAGTCGGTGCGGACGGGGAGCAGCGGCTTGGACCAGTCGGTCGGGTTCGCGGCGCCGGTCCAGACGTGCAGGCCCCAGCCCTCGTAGGCGCCGTCGGGGCGCTTGTGGTGCAGGACGGCCTTCGTGGTGTCCTGCGGGGGCTGGGCGGGGCGTTCGGTGCGGACGGGCTCCTTGCCCTGCTCCAGCCAGACCTCGCCGCTCTTCGTCACGTCGAGGGTGCGGTCGGCGGCTACGTCCTTGGTGCCGTTCTTGTCGATGACGAGGTAACTGACGGAGGAGGCGCCGGGCTTGAGCTTGACGTACGCGAAGGCTCCGTAGGCGTCACGGCCGGTGAAGCCGTGTCCCTCGGGCCAGGGCGTGGCCTCGCCCTCGGCGATGTCGCCCCAGGCGTAGAGCCGCCAGTCCGTGTAGTCGCCGTCGGGCCGGGTGTAGTGGACGACCGCGTAGTCGCGCTGGGTGGCGGTCGGGGTCTCCTTCGGCGGGGCCTGGCCGGCCAGGGACTCGGCGAGGGCGCTCGCGGTGCGGCCCGCGGAGTCCACGGCCACGGCCTTGTAGCGCAGAGCGGTGCCCGCGGGGGCGGTGACGTGCTGGGTGACCTTGTACGGGGCGTGGTCGGCGGAGCCGAGGACCTGCCACTTGCCGTTGCCGCTCTGCGCGGCGAACACGACCCGGTTCAGGCCGCCGCCGGTGACCTCGGCGGTGAGCTCCACGGTGCCGGTGGCGCCGGGGGCCGGGGCCTTGAGGGTCACGCCGGGCTTGGTGGCGGGTGCGGCGAGGGGGGCGCCGGCCTGGAGGACCAGCGAGCCGAAGGCGGGCACGTTGACCCGGAGCTTGCCCGCCGCGGAGGCGCGCGGCAGTGCGAAGCCGCCGTACAGGGTGCGGTACTGCGTACCGGCCGGGGCGTCGATCTCGACCGTGCGGGGTTCGGCGGCGTTGTTGGTGGCGACCAGGTACTCGGTGCGGCTGCGGGGGTCGGTCCGGGCGAAGGCGTAGACGGAGCCGTCGGCGAGGCGCTCGCTCTGGATGCCGTCGCGCAGGGCCGGGTGCTCCCGGGTCAGCTTCGAGAGGGCGCTGATCTGCCGGTAGAGCGGGTGCTGCGGATCGTAGGCGTCGCTCGCATGGGTGCGCTCCGTGCCGAGCTGGTCGTCGTCGAGGTAGTCGGCGGCCCGGGAGGCGAACAGCGGCTGGCGGGAGTCCTTGTCGCCGCCCGCGCCGGTGAAGCCCTGCTCGTCGCCGGAGTAGATCACCGGATTGCCCCGGGTGAGGAACATCAGCTCGTTGGCGAGCCGGTAGCGGTCCAGCAGCTCCTGCTCCCCCGCGCCCGGCCGGTCCTGCTTCAGGAAGGTGCCGAAGCGGCCCATGTCGTGGTTGCCGAGGAAGGTGACCTGCTCGTAGGCGTTGGCCTTGTCGGTGGTGTACCGGTAGTCGTCGGCCAGTACGGAGGCCAGCCGGCCGGCGGCCGCGCCCTGGGAGGCGTACGCGCGCACCGCGTCCTGGAACGGGAAGTCGAGGGTGGCGTCGAGGCGGCCGCGGGTCACGTACGGGGAGGTGACGGCGGTGTCGGCGGAGTACACCTCGCCGAACATGAAGAAGTCGTCGCGGCCCCGCTCGGCGGCGTAGGCGTCGAGGGCGGTCGCCCACTGGGTCCAGAACTCGGTGTTGACGTGCTTGACCGTGTCGATACGGAAGCCGTCGATCCGGAAGTCCTTGACCCACTTCTCGTAGATCTTCTCCATCCCGCTGACGACCTCGGGACGCTCGGTCCACAGGTCGTCGAGGCCGAAGAAGTCGCCCTGCTCGGAGGACTCCCCGGCGAAGGTGGAGTCGCCCCGGTTGTGGTACATCGACGGGTCGTTGAGCCAGGCCGGGGTCTTGAGCTTCTTCTTCTCCTCGGGCACGAACGGCGTGCGCGGGAAGGACTCGCCGTCGGTCTTCGGGAACGCGCCCTTGCCCGCCGCGTAGTCGGCGTCGTCGAAGGGCACCCCGTCCTTCGTCAGGTAGGGGAAGGCCCCCTTGGAGAGGTAGTTGTAGGAGCCCTCCCGGTAGTCGACGACGTCGGCGGTGTGGTTGGTGATGACGTCGAAGAAGACCTTCATCCCCTTCCCGTGCGCCTTGTCGATCAGCCTCTCCAGGTCGGCGTTGGTGCCGAAGTGCGGGTCGACCTGGGTGAAGTCGGTGATCCAGTAGCCGTGGTAGCCCGCCGAGACGTCGTCGCCCTTGCCCTGCACCGGCTGGTTCTTGAAGATCGGCGCCATCCAGATCGCCGTGGTCCCCAGGCCCTTGATGTAGTCGAGCCGGTCGGTCAGTCCCTTGAGGTCACCGCCCTGGTAGAAGCCCTTGTCCGTCGGGTCCAGGCCGGTCTGCAGGCGGCTGCCGGTGAGACCGCCGCGGTCGTTGCGCGGGTCGCCGTTCGCGAACCGGTCCGGGAGCACGAAGTAGAACTGCTCGCGGGTCAGGTCGTGCCGGGCCGGTTCCGCTGCCAGCTTGGCGTCCGAGGGCGGGGCCGGTGGCCGGGCGGCGGCTGCCGCGGGGAGGGAGGGCAGGAGGGTCACGGCCAGTGCGGCGGCGAGGACTCCTGCGGCGGGGCGTATCAAGGCGGGTCTCCTTGGTCACGTGTCGCGTGGATGAGGGCCGCCCGGCGCCGGTGGCGGGGATGTGGTGGCGCCGGGCGGCCCTGGTCTGTGGGGCGGTCAGCTGCGCCAGGTGTCGGTCAGCGTGACCTTGCCGTTCGCCGGGACGGTCGCGGTGCGGTTGGCTCCGCTCTCCCAGGTGACGGAGCCGGAGGCGTCCTTGCGGACGTACTTGTACGCGAAGGAGGTCCCGGCCGGGAGCGCGGTGTCGAGCTTCCAGACGGGGTAGGAGGCCGGGTCGAGCTTGAGCGCGGCGGCGGTGTTCCAGCCGCCGAGCTCGGCACGGTCCCCGGTGACGTAGATGTCCTGGCCGGGCGAGGTCGTGGCGGTCACCGCGAAGGAGGCGCCGGACGTCGCGGCGGGCGGCGGGGTGGTGCCGCCGCCCTGGCAGGTGCGGGCGCCGGTGTGCAGGGCGAGGGCCGTCCCCGCGGCGAGGGTGGCGGTGAACCGGCCGCCGGAGTCCACGGTGACGGCGGCGCCGCTCTGCACGTCGCAGTAGCCGCCGGCCGGCAGGGAGGTCTGGAAGGTCCGGGTCAGGGCCGAGCCCTCGTGGTTGATCGCCACGTAGGCCTTGGAGCCGCGCCCGAAGGCGATCTGGTCGCCGCCGTTGTCCCACCAGTTCGTGACGGCCTGCCCGCGGGCCTCGTTGCGGAAGGCGACCATGGAGGAGATCTCCCGCCAGGAGTGCTGGCACTTCCAGCCGTCCGCGTAACAGGCGTTCACCGCGCCGCCGTTGGGCGGGCCCGCGTCCTTGTCGGTCCACTCGTAACCCGAGTGCACGTCCGGGGAGCCGTAGGGCCAGGCCAGCATGAACACGTTGGCGAGGGTGTAGGCGGAGCCGTTCTTGTAGCTGAGGGTGTCGCCGCCGCGCTCGGTGTCGTGGTTGTCGACGAAGACGGCGGACTTGGCGCTCGCCATGTGCCCCCAGGCCTCGCCGAAGTTCTTCAGGTAGGCGAGGTTCTCGTTCTGGAAGACCCGCTTCAGGTCCCGCGCGTAGCGGAACTCCTGCACGTCGCCGTTGCCCAGGTACTCGCTCGGCGAGACCGCCTCGCCCGCGCCGAAGATCGCCTCCTGCTTCCAGTAGGCGCCGGGATCGCTCAGCCGGGACTTGATGTTCGCGAGGTCCGCGGCCGGCATGTGCTTGGCGGCGTCGATCCGGAAGCCGTCGACGCCCAGGGAGAGCAGGTCGTTCAGGTAGCCGGCGATCGTGGCGCGCACGTGGTCCTCGGAGGTGTCGAGGTCGGCGAGCTGCACGAGTTCGCAGTTCTGGACGTTCCCCCGGTCCTGGTAGTTCGAGATCGTCGCCCGGCAGTCGTCCATGTCCGCGCCCGAGTACAGCCCGGGGTAGCCGTACTTCGTGTACGAGGACCCGCCGGTGCCGGTGCCGTCGGAGGCGGCCATGTGGTTGATGACGGAGTCCGCGACGACCTTCACCCCGGCGGCGTGACAGGTGTCCACCATCCGCTTGAAGGCGGCCCGGTCGCCGAGCCGCCCGGCGATCTTGTAGCTCACGGGCTGGTACGAGGTCCACCACTGGGGGCCCTGGATGTGCTCCTGGGGAGGCGAGACCTGGACGTACCCGTACCCCGCGGGGCCGAGGGTTCCGGTGCAGGCCGTGGCCACCGAGTCGAACTTCCACTCGAAGAGCACGGCGGTCACGTCCCGCGCCCCGGGCGGGGCCGCCGCCGCGGGGGCGGACGGTGCGACGAGGGTGGCGGCCGCGGCGGCCAGGGCCGCGAGGGCGGCTCTGCGGGTGCGGGGCATGTGGGTCCTCCTGGCGGGAGAGGTGGGGATTGCTGGCGACCGTAGGGGCCGGACCCCACCCCTGCAAGACCTTGCGCAAGAGATTGCAGAATTGTTTCGCGAAGGTGTCCCCGCGGCGGCACGAGTACGGCGGCGCGGGCTCGGGGCCGCTGTCGGTGGGGGCTGCAACCCTGGGGGCATGGAGATGACCCTGCAGCTGACCGTGGACTGCGCCGACCCCCCGCGCCTGGTGGCCTTCTGGACCGAGGCCCTGGGCTACGTGCCCGAACCCCCGCCCGGCGGACACCCCACCTGGCGCGCCTACTGGCAGGACATGGGCGTACCCCCGGAGGAGCTCGGCGAGGACGCCGGGGAGACCCCGGAGTCCATCGTCGACCCGGAGGGACGGGGCCCGCGGATCTGGTTCCAGCAGGTCCCCGAGCCCAAGACCGGCAAGAACCGGCTCCACCTCGACCTGAAGGTCGGCGGCGGCCGGGACGTGCCCATCGCCCTCCGGATCGAGCGGGTCGACGCCACCGTGGCCCGCCTCACCGCGGCCGGAGCCACCGTCCAGCGGGTCATGGACGTGCCGGACATGCCGTACTACGCGGTCGTGCTCCAGGACCCCGAGGGCAACGAGTTCTGCGTGGTCTGAGGCGGCCTGACCGCGGCGCCGCGGTCAGGCCCGCTCAGGCCGGGGCCTGGGCGGTGGAGCCGCGGACCACCAGCTCGGGCTGGAAGACGTACTCGGTGCGCTGCACCGGTGTCCCCGACACCGCCTCCAGCAGCGCACCCACCGCCGCCGTGGCCATCGCCCGCACCGGCTGGCGCACGGTGGTCAGCGGCGGGTCCGTGAACGCGATCAGCGGGGAATCGTCGAAGCCGACCACCGACACGTCCTCCGGCACCCGCAGCCCCCGCTCGCGCACCGCGCGGATCACGCCCAGCGCCATCGGGTCGCTGCCGCACACGATGCCCGTGCAGCCGCGCTCCAGCAGCGCGATGCCCGCCGCGTGCCCGCCCTCCACCGTGAACAGCGTGCGCTGGACGAGGCCTTCGGCCTCCGCCCCGGGCACCGCCGCCACGAAGCCCTGCTCCTTGCGCGCCGACGGCACGTACCGCGTCGGCCCGATCGCCAGGCCGATCCTGCGGTGCCCGAGGTCCTCCAGGTGCCGTACGGCCATGTCCGCCGCAGCCCGGTCGTCCGGGGAGACGAAGGGCGCGCTGATCCGCTCGTTGAAGCCGTTGATCAGCACGAACGGGACCCCGCGCGCCGCGAGGCGCTGGTAGCGCGCCGGGTCCGCCGCCGAATCCGCGTGCAGGCCCGAAAGGAACACGATCCCGGTGACCCCCCGCTCCTCCAACTGCTCGACCAGCTCGTCCTCGGTGGCCCCGCCCGGGGTCTGCGTGCACAGCACCGGGGTGTAGCCGTGCCCGGCCAGCGCCTGCTCTATGACCTGCGCGAACGCCGGGAAGATCGGGTTGGTGAGCTCCGGGATCAGCAGCCCGACCAGCCCGTTGCTGCGGCGCTTGAGCCGTACGGGCCGCTCGTAGCCCAGCAGGTCGAGCGCGGCCAGCACCTTGTGCCGGGTGCCGGCCGCCACGCCCGACTTGCCGTTGAGCACCCGGCTGACGGTCGCCTCGCTGACCTGGGCCTGCGCGGCGATGTCCGTCAGCCGTAGCGGGGAAGTCACCCCTGCCACCACACCGTGCTGTCCGCCGGGAGGAGGTCCGGCTCGGCGAGGTCCGTGCTGGACAGCAGCGCCGTACCCGGCGCGGGCAGCCGTACCGGCACGTCCGTGGTGTTCGCCGTGCAGACGAAGTCGCCGCGGCGGAAGGCCAGGACGCCCTCCGGCGCCGGCAGCCACTCGACTCCGTCGCCCGCGCCCAGCGCCGGGTGCGCCCGCCGGATGCGCAGCGCCGCCCGGTACAGCTCCAGCGTGGACGCCGGGTCGCCCGTCTGCGCGGCCACGCTCAGCCCGGCCCACTCGGCGGGCTGCGGCAGCCAGCTGCCGCCGGTGCCGAAGCCGTACGGGGCCTCCTCGCCGGACCACGGGATCGGCACGCGGCAGCCGTCGCGCAGCCCGTCCTGGCCGTTCGCCTTGAAGAAGGACGGGTCCTGGCGCACCTCGTCCGGCAGGTCGGTGACCTCGGGCAGGCCCAGCTCCTCGCCCTGGTACACGTACGCCGACCCGGGCAGGGCCAGCATCAGCAGCGCGGCGGCCCGCGCCCGCTCCAGGCTGCCGAACCGGGTGCGGTGGCGGACCACGTCGTGGTTGGACAGCACCCAGGTGGTGGGCGCGCCCACCGGACGCATCGAGTCCAGCGAGTCGTCGATGGCCCCGCGCAGCGCCTCCGCGTCCCAGTCGGTGTTCAGGTAGTGGAAGTTGAAGGCCTGGTGCAGCTCGTCGGGGCGCAGGTACATCGCGGTGCGGTCGGCGCTGGGGGTCCAGGCCTCGGCGACGCCGATGCGGTCGCCCGCGTACTCGTCGAGGACCAGGCGCCAGGAGCGGTAGATCTCGTGGACCCCGTCCTGGTCGAAGAAGGGCAGCACCTGGTTGCCGAGCAGCTTGAGCTGCTCGTCGCGGCCGAGGTCCGGCAGGCCGGGGGCCTTGACCAGGCCGTGGGCCACGTCGATGCGGAAGCCGTCGGCGCCGAGGTCGAGCCAGAAGCGCAGGATGGAGCGGAACTCGTCCTGGACGGCCGGGTGTTCCCAGTTGAAGTCGGGCTGCTCGGGCGCGAAGAGGTGCAGGTACCACTCGCCGTCCGGGACGCGGGTCCAGGCCGGGCCGCCGAAGATGGACTCCCAGTCGTTGGGCGGCTCCTCGCCGCCGGCACCGCGGCCCGGGCGGAAGTGGAAGCGTTCGCGCAGCGGGGTGCCGGGGCCTTCGCGCAGCGCCTGCTTGAACCATTCGTGCTGGTCGGAGCAGTGGTTGGGGACGAGGTCGACGATGATGCGCAGGTCCAGGGCGTGGGCCTCGCGGATCACGGCGTCGGCGTCGTGCAGGGTGCCGAACATCGGGTCGATGGCCCGGTAGTCGGCGACGTCGTAGCCCGCGTCGGCCTGCGGGGAGGCGTAGAACGGGCTGAGCCAGACGGCGTCGACACCCAGTTCCTTGAGGTAGGGCAGTCGGCTGCGGATGCCTTCGAGGTCCCCCATGCCGTCCCCGTTGGAGTCGGCGAAGCTGCGCGGATAGACCTGGTAGATCACCGCTTCTCTCCACCAGCCGGGCTGGGTGCCGGTGGAGGTGGGAAGTGCGTCGGCGAGGTGCTGGGTCATGTCGTCCTTGAAGAGATCGGGCCGGTACGGAGAGCAGGCAGGGTGGTCAGCCCTTGGTGGCGCCTGCGGTCATTCCGGCGACGAGGTGACGCTGGGCGAAGACGAAGAAGATCGCTGCCGGGATCGCGATGAGCACGGAAGCGGCGCTCATCGCACCCCAGTTGGAGGTGTACTGCGTGACGAAGGTCTGCAGACCGCCGGCCAGGGTGAGGTTCTCCTCGCCGACCATGAAGGCGGAGGCGTAGGCGACTTCGCCCCAGGCGGTGATGAAGGCGTAGAAGCCGGTGACGGCGAGGCCCGGCTTGGCGAGCGGCAGGATCAGCCGCCAGAAGGTGCCGAAGGGGTTGAGGCCGTCGACGCGGCCGGATTCGTCGATCTCCACCGGGATGGTGTCGAAGAACCCCTTCATCATCCAGGCGCAGAAGGGCACCGCGATGGTGAGGTAGGTGATGATCAGGCCGAGGGGCTGGTTGAGCAGCCCCAGGTCGCCCATCAGGTTGTAGAGCGGGACGATCAGGATGGCCATGGGGAACATCTGCGTGATGAGCAGGGTCCACATCAGGGGCCGCATGCCGGGGAACTTGAAGCGGCTGACCGCGTAGCCGGTGGTCGCGGCGATGAACACGCCGAGGACGGTGGTGACGCCCGCGACCAGCACGGAGTTCGCGAACCAGCTGAAGAAGTGGCTGTCCTCCAGCAGGTAGCGGTAGTTGCCGAAGGTCGGCTCCTTCACGAAGTCCGTGGTGATCGCGTACTGCTGGGGCTTGAGCGAGGTCAGCAGGATCCACAGGACCGGGAAGACGGCGATCACGGACGCGACGAGCAGCGTGAGGTGCAGGCCGACGGAGGCGAGGGGGGCGCGGCGGCCCCGCGTGCGGGTGGTCATGGTCACCACACCTCTCCCTGCTTGCGCAGCGAGCGCCGGTAGACCAGCGCGAAGATCATGAGGAGGGCGAGGATCAGGACGCCCCACGTCGCGGACCCGGCGAAGTCGCGCGGGCTGGAGATGAACGCCTCGCGGAAGGCCTGGGTCACCAGGATCTCGGTGGAGTCGCCCGGACCGCCCCGGGTGAGCAGGAAGATCACCGGGAACATGTTGAAGGTCCAGATGGTCGACAGCAGGATCACCGTCATGCTGACCGCGCGCAGGCCGGGCAGGGTGATGTGGCGGAACCGCTGCCAGGCGCTGGCCCCGTCCATCTCGGCGGCCTCGTAGAGCTCGCCGGGGATCGACTGCAGGCCGCCGAGGAGGGCGACCATCATGAAGGGGACGCCGAGCCAGACGTTGACGGTGATGACCGAGAGCTTGGCCCAGGTCGGGTCGTCCAGCCACGGGATCGCGGAGATCCCGCCGCCTTCGAGGACCTTGTTGAGGATGCCGTTGTCGCGGTTGAAGAGGAACCGCCAGGCGAAGACGGAGACGAAGCCGGGGACGGCCCAGGGCAGGATGAGCGCCATCCGGTAGGCGGCGCGGCCCCGGAAGTCCCGGTTGAGCATGTTGGCCAGGACCAGGCCGAGGCCGAAGGTGATGGACACGCACGCGACGGTCCAGATCACCGTCCACACCAGCCGCTGGAGGAAGACGGGGTCACCGAGCACGGCCACGTAGTTGTCGAGTCCGACGAACTCGTACGTGGCCTCGATGTGGTTGGCGCCGATCGTCCGGGAGACGTTGCGCTCGTTGGCGTCCGTCAGCGACAGGTAGATGCCGCGGACGAGCGGCCAGCCGATGATCACGCCGAGGACGAGCACCACCGGGGCGATCATGGCCCAGGCGTACCAGTGGGTGGCGAGGGCGCGCCCCGCTCCACCGCGCTTCTTCCCGCTGTCAGTCCTGCGGCCCCGGCCGCGGGCGTCGTCGGTCTTGCCGACTCCGTCGCCCGCGGCCGTGGCCACCGACTGGCTGGTGTGAGCAGCCATGGTTTCTTTACTTCCAGCCCTTGAGGATCTTGCGGAACTCGGCGCCGGCCGACTTGGCCGCGTCCTCCGGGGTCGAGGCCCCGGTGATCGCCTTGGTGTACTCGACCTTCAGCGGCTCGAAGAGGGAGCCGTTCTCCGGGATCCAGGCGCGCTCGACGGCCTTGTCCACGGCCGGCTTGAAGAACGCGACCATCTCGCTGCTCTTGACGTCCGGCGCCTCGTACGCGGCGGTACGGGTGGGCAGCAGGCTCAGGTCCTTGGCGGACTGGACCTGGACGTCCTGCGAGGTCATGTACTCGACGAAGGCGTGGGCCGCGGCGCGGTTCTTGGAGCCCGCGTAGACGCCGAGGTCGTGGCCGCCCTGCGGGGCGCCCGCCTTGGCGGAGCCGGCCGGGACGGCGGCGACGCCGAGGTTGGCCTTGTCCTTGAACTGGTCGCCGGCGTAGGTGTCGGCGACGGCCCACGGACCGTTGATCATCATGGCGGCCTCGCCGGTCTTGAAGGCCGTCTGCATGTTGGCGTAGCCGTCGGTGGCGTTGGTGATCGCCGCGCCGGAGGCGACCAGGTCGCGGGCGGTCTTGAAGGCCTTGACGCCCGCCTCGTTGTCGACGGTGACCGTCTTGTTCTTCGCGTCGACGAGGTCGCCGCCCTCGCCGTAGATCAGCGGGAGGAACCAGTAGGAGTCGTCGCCGCGCAGGTAGAGGGCGGCCTTGCCGGTCTTCGCCTTGATCGCCTCGGCGGCGGTCTTCAGCTCGGCCAGCGTCTTGGGGGGCTGGACGCCGGCGTCGGCGAGCATCTTCTTGTTGTAGAAGAGGCCGAGGGTGTCGATGACCTGCGGGACCGCGTAGGTCTTGCCCTCGTACTTGCCGCTGGCCGCGGCCTGCGGCAGGAACTCGGCGTCGACCTTCTTGGCCGTCTCGGCCGGGACCTCGTCGAGGTAGCCCAGCGAGGCGAAGTCGGCGACCCAGCCGACGTCGGCGCGGATCACGTCGGGAGCGTCGGAGCCGCTGCTGAAGGCGTTCTTGACCTTGTTCTGCGCGTCGCCGTACGGGACGTTGACGTACTTGACGGTGACCTTGGGGTGCTTCGCGGTGAACGCCTCGGCGATCTTCTGGAAGCTGGCCTTCTCCGCGTCGTTCGACGTGTCCCACCAGGTGACCGTGCCGGACAGCTCGCCGCCGGCCTTCGTCTCGTCACCGTCGCCCTTGGTGTCACCGCCGCAAGCCGTCGCCGCGAGCGCCAGGGCCGCGACCAGCGCGGTGGCCGCTATGCCACGCCGCATATGAACTCCTTCGATGATCCCGGCCGCTTCCTCGCGGTCCCGAGTTGCCAGGAACGTAACAAGACTGAAAGCCGTCCGAAAGACCTTGCGGCAATTTTCTGCAAGACCTGCTGATCGTTACATCCGTGTGTCCGTACGGTTGCCGCAGCTTGCTGTTAGTTCGAGTCAGCTTCGACTGTCCGGGCCCGCAACCAGGGGGGCTGTGCTCGCGTTGACCCCGATATGACCCATGAGCTGACCGCCTCCCGGCTTGCAAGCGCTTCCAGCAACGCCACCGCAAGCGGCGGCTGGTGGCGTGATGCCGTCATCTACCAGGTGTACGTGAGGTCCTTCGCGGACAGCGACGGCGACGGCATCGGCGACCTCCGCGGGGTGCGCGAACGCCTCCCCCACCTGGCCCGGCTCGGGGTCGACGCCGTGTGGCTCACCCCCTTCTACGTCTCCCCGCAGGCGGACGGCGGCTACGACGTCGCCGACTACCGCGCGGTCGACCCCCTCTTCGGTGACCTCGCCGACGCCGACGATCTCGTCCGGGCCGCACACGACCTGGGCCTGCGGGTCATCGTGGACGTGGTGCCGAACCACACCTCGGACCAGCACCCCTGGTTCCGCGCCGCCCTCGCCGGGGACCCGGCGGCCCGCGAGCGCTACCACTTCCGCCCGGGACGCGGGGCCGGCGGCGGGCAGCCGCCGAACGACTGGGAGTCCGTCTTCGGCGGGCCCGCCTGGACCCGTACCCCCGACGGCGCCTGGTACCTGCACCTCTTCGCGCCCGAGCAGCCCGACCTGAACTGGGAGGACCCCGAGGTCGCCGCCGAATTCGCCTCGGTCCTGCGGTTCTGGCTCGACCTCGGCATCGACGGCTTCCGCATCGACGTCGCCCACGGCATGGTCAAGGCCCCGGGCCTGCCCGACCTCGGCCACGGCGCCCAGGCCACCCTCATCGGCAGCCAGCCCCTCCCCTTCTTCGACCAGGACGGGGTCCACGCGATCCACCGCTCCTGGCGCCGGCTCCTCGACTCCTACGCGGGCGAGCGCATCGGCGTCGCCGAGGCCTGGGCCCCGTCCTCCGAACGCCTCGCGCTGTACGTGCGCCCCGACGAGCTGCACCAGGCCTTCAACTTCCGCTTCCTGAAGTGCCCCTGGGACGCCGACGCGATGCGCACCGTCATCGACGGGTCCCTGGCCGCGACCACCTCCGTCGGGGCGCCCACCACCTGGGTGCTGTCCAACCACGACGTGGTCCGCCACCGCACCCGCTACGGCAGCCTGGACCGGGCGCGGGCCGCCGCGCTGCTGATGCTGGCCCTGCCCGGGTCCGCGTACGTCTACCAGGGCGAGGAACTGGGCCTGCCCGAGGTGACCGACCTGCCGGACGGGGTCCGCCAGGACCCCGCCTTCCTGCGCACCGCCGGGCAGGACGGGCTGCGCGACGGCTGCCGCGTACCGCTCCCCTGGTCCGGTACGGAGCCCCCGTACGGGTTCGGGCCGGCCGGCAGCTGGCTTCCGCAGCCCGCCGGGTGGGAGGGGCTCAGCGTCGCCGCCCAGACCGGCGACCCGCACTCCACGCTGGAGCTCTACCGGGCCGCCCTGGAACTGCGCCGGGCCCTGCCCGGCCTCGGCGCCCCCGAGGCGGGCGGCGCCGACGCCGGAGCCGGCACCGAGGCCGGGTCCGGAGCCGAGGCCCCGGACGACGCCGCCACCGGACACCCCGGTCCCACCGGGATGTGCTGGCAGCCCGCACCCGAGGGCGTCCTGCTGTTCACCCGCCCCGGCTTCGCCTGTACCTTCAACACCCGCCCCGCCCCGGTCGAACTCCCCGCGCCCGGACGCCCCGTACTCTCCAGCGCCCCCGTCGAGACCGACGGCCGCACCGTGCTGCTGCCCGCGGATTCGTGCACGTGGTGGGCAATCTGAACGTGCGACCGGTACAGTCCAATCCCGTGACCGCACGGCTTGCCGACATCGCAACCCAGGCGGGGGTCAGCGAAGCCACAGTCAGCCGCGTGCTCAACGGCAAGCCCGGTGTGGCCGCGGGCACCCGTGAATCCGTACTGGCCGCGCTCGACGTGCTCGGATACGAGCGGCCCGTGCGGCTGCGCCAGCGCAGCGCGGGGCTCGTCGGCCTGATAACCCCCGAACTGGACAACCCCATCTTCCCGGCGCTCGCCCAGGTCATCGGCCAGGCGCTGACCCGCCAGGGGTACACGCCGGTCCTGGCCACGCAGACGCCCGGCGGGTCCACCGAGGACGAGCTGACCGAGATGCTCGTCGACCGCGGGGTCTCCGGCATCATCTTCGTCTCCGGTCTGCATGCCGACACCACTGCGGACATGGGCCGCTACGACCAGCTCCGCGGCCAGGGCGTCCCGTACGTCCTCATCAACGGGTTCTCCGACAAGGTGCAGGCCCCCTTCGTCTCCCCCGACGACCGCGCCGCGATGCAGCTGGCCGTGACCCACCTCGCCGCCCTCGGGCACACCCGGATCGGGCTCGCGGTCGGACCGAAGCGGTTCGTGCCCGTCCTGCGCAAGATCGAGGGCTTCCGGCTCGGCATGCAAGAACGCCTCGGGCTCTCCGAAGCCGAGGCCGAGGAACTGATCCAGCACTCGCTGTACACGCTGGAGGGCGGCCAGGCCGCCGCGACGGCGCTGATCTCCCGCGGCTGCACGGCGGTGGTGTGCGCGAGCGACATGATGGCGCTCGGCGCGATCCGGGCCGCCCGGCAGCAGGGGCTGCGGGTCCCGCAGGACGTCTCGGTCGTCGGTTTCGACGACTCCCCCCTGATAGCTTTCACCGATCCGCCGCTGACCACCATCCGGCAGCCGGTCCAGGCCATGGGACAGGCCGCCGTACGGACCCTGCTGGAGGAGATCGGCGGTACGCCGGCCCCGCACAGCGAGTTCGTGTTCCTGCCGGAACTGGTGGTCCGCGGATCCACGGCTTCCGGTCCGGGCCAGCACCGCAGGCCGTAGGCCGCGCGCCGTAGGGGGCGGGTCGTCCCCAAGGGGGACCACAGGCGCCGAAGACCGTCCCGGGGGATGATCGGAGGCGAGATCGTATCTGGCAGACTCTCTCCCCATGGGTGAAGCGAGCGTGAAGACACTGGAAACCCGGACGGACGTCTCGTCGCACCCCGTGACCGGGAGCGAGCACCGGCCGGTGCCCGAACGCGCCCTGCTGACCCGGCTGCGCAGCCCGCGCCGGCCGCGCATCTGGTTCGAGATCCTCCTCATCGCGGTCAGCTACTGGACGTACTCGCTGATCCGCAACGCGGTGCCCGAGCAGAAGGCGGCCGCCCTCGCGAACGCCGACTGGATCTGGAACGCCGAGCGCGCTCTGGGGATCGCCGTCGAGGAGTCCGTCAACCACGCCGTGAACTCGGTGACGTGGCTGATCGTGGGCATGAACTACTACTACGCCACGCTCCACTTCGTCGTGACCATCGGCGTGCTGGTGTGGATCTACCGTTTCCATCCCGGCCGCTACGCGGCCACCCGGCTCGTCCTCTTCGCCACCACGGGCGTGGCACTCGTCGGCTACTACCTGTACCCGCTGGCTCCGCCCCGGCTGATGAACGGCCAGAACTTCATCGACACCGTGCTGGTCCACCACACCTGGGGCTCCATGGCCTCCGGGAACCTCAAGCACATGTCGAACCAGTACGCCGCCATGCCCTCGATGCACATAGGGTGGTCGCTCTGGTGCGGGCTGACGATCTTCGCGGTCGCCTCGGCCCCCTGGGCCCGGATCCTGGGCCTGCTCTACCCGACGGTCACGCTCGTGGTCATCGTGGCCACCGCCAACCACTTCTGGCTCGACGCCGTGGGCGGCATGCTCTGCCTCACCTTCGGTTACGCGGTCTCGCGGGCCTGGTTCGGCTCCCTCCCCCACCGCCTGCCCCGCCACCCCGAGCACACGGAACCGCACCCGGCGACGGCGCTGCTGGTCCGCTTCCGCCGCTAGGTCGTCTCTTTCGGATCTTGCCGGGTGCCGTCGGGCGCCGTCAGGTGTCCGCGCGGTGGGTGATCCGCCCGCCCGACACCGTGAGGCGGACCGGGGCCTCGCCCAGCTCGTCCACGCCGGCCGTGACCGGGTCGAGGGCGAAGGCCGTGAGGTCGGCCCGGAAGCCGGGCGCGATCCGGCCCGCCACCCCCTGTTCCCCGGCCGCGAGCGCCGCGTGCGAGGTCATGCCCTCCAGGGCCATCAGCCCGGTCAGGGCGGGACCGGCGGCAGCCGCGCCGAGCGGGCTGCGGGCGGTGACCAGCACCTGGCGGGCGTCGTAGTGGGCGATCGGCCAGTCCGAGCCCAGCGCCAGCACCGCTCCCGCGTCCCGCAGGTCGCGGCAGCGCCAGGCCCGGCGGGCCCGCTCCCCGCCGAGGCGCGTGGACCATTCGTCGGTGTGGTCGGCGCGCGTGTACGCGGTGTGCGGGGGCTGCATGGAGGCGATCACCCCGAGCTCCGCGAACCGCTCCAGCTGGTCGTCGGGCACGGTCTCGATGTGCTCGATCCGGTGCCGCATCCGGGCCTGGTCGCCCAGCGCGGCCACCGTGTCCAGGACGTAGCGGACCGCTGCGTCCCCGATGGCGTGGGTCGCGGTGCGGATGCCCGCGGCGTCCAGGGTGCGCACCGCCCGTGCGTAGGCCTGCGGGTCGGGCCAGAAGGCCTCGGTGCCCCGGCCGTGGCAGTCGGCGTGCTCCAGCCAGGCGGTGCCGCCCTCGACCGTGCCGTCCATGAAGAACTTCACGCCGCCGACCCGCCAGTGGCGCCCGGCCAGCCGCTGGAGCGCGATCAGCCCGTCCAGCTCCTCCTCGTCCGCCCCGGGCATGCACCAGGGGGCCAGGTTCAGCCGGAGCGGCAGGTGGCCCTCGTACTCGACGGTCGACAGCAGGGCGGGCACGTCGCCGTCGCCGAGGTCCATCACGTGCGCGCCGGTGAGGCCGGTGGCGGCCATGGCGTCGAGGAGCGCGACGAGCCGGCTGCGGCGCTCGGCCCGCGCGGGCTTGGGCACCAGGCCCCCGACCAGGTCCATGGCCGCGTGCTCGACGAGGTGTCCGGTGGGGCTGCCGGAGCCGTCGCAGACGATCTCCGAGCGCTGGCTGAAGTCCCGCGGGCCGGTGATGCCCGCGGCGGCCAGGGCCGCGCCGCTGGCCAGGGCGGAGTGGCCGTCGTAGAGGCGCAGGAAGGCGGGGGCGCCGTCCAGGGCCTCCTCGACGAGCTCCCGGTGGACGGGGCGGCCGCCGAAGGCGTTGTGGTCGAGGCCGTGGCCCAGGACCCAGCCGCCCGGGCGGTCGGCGGCGCGCAGGGCCTCCCGCAGCTGGCCGAGGTCGCGGACCTGGGAGAGGTCGGTGCCGGTGGCCATCTCGATGCCCCAGACGGGGTGGCTGTGGGCGTCGGTGAGGCCGGGGGTGAGGGTGGCGCCGCCGAGGTCGATCTGCTCGGTGCCGGGGCCGCGCCAGTCGCGTACGTCGGCCTCGTCGCCGACTGCCACGATCTGGCCGTCGCGCAGGGCTACCGCGCGGGCTTCGGGGCGGGCCGGGTCGAGGGTGCGGACGTGGGCTCCGGTGAGGACGGTGTCGGCAGCGAGCACGGCGGTTCTTCTCCTTCGGGGGCGGGTTCTGCGGCGAACCGGGCGTACACCTCGGGGCGGCGGGTCCTGAGCCGCCGGGCCAGGGCGAGTCCGGCGAGGAAGACGGCGGGGACGAGGGCGACGAGGACGGTGTTGACGGTGGTGGAGGCCATGGTGAAGAGCCCCACCTTGGAGACGACCAGGAAGATCGCGACGGTCAGCAGGACGGCGGCGGTGACGGGCGCGACCACGGTCCGCCAGGGGCCCTCCGCGTGGGCGGTGCGCCGGAAGTACACGGGTACGGCGATCGCGGCGAGCAGCATCAGTGCCATGAGGCCGATCATGCCGGGCGTGTTCACCCAGAGCAGCAGCTGCTGGTACGGGTCGGCGCCGGCCAGGGCGAAACCGAGGACGATGACGGCGCCGAGGACGGTCTGGGCGAGTCCGGCGAGGTACGGGGAGCGGTGGCGGGGGTGGATCCGGCCGAGGGCTGCGGGCAGGACGCCTTCCTCGGAAAGGGCGAGGACGTAGCGGTTGATGGCGTTGTGGAAGGCGAGGAGGGAGGCGATGACGCTGGTGACGATGAAGACGTGCGTCAGGTCCGCGGCCCAGGGGCCGACGTAGGTGGTGATGGCGGCGAAGAACAGGCCGCCGGGGTCCGCTGCGGCGGCGGCGATCACCTGCTCGTCGCCGAAGGCCTGGATGACGGTCCAGACGACGAAGGCGTAGAAGAGGCCGAGGAAGGCGACGGCGATGTAGGTGGCGCGCGGGACGGTGCGGTCCGGGTCGTGGGCCTCGCGGCGGTAGATGGCGGTGGACTCGAATCCGGTGAAGGCGGCGAAGGCGAAGGCCAGGACGGCCGCGGTGCCGGGGACGAGGACGGCTCCGGGGGCGAAGCCCGCGAGGGAGAGTCCCTGGGCGCCGCCCTCGGCGAGCACCCCGGCGGCGAGCAGGACGAGTATCCCGGTCTCGGCGACGAGCAGGACGCCGAGCAGCCGGGCCCCGAAGTCGATGGAGCGGAACCCTCCGTACCAGATGAGCAGGAGTCCGGCGAGGGAGACGGGCAGCCAGGGGACGTCGAGACCCCACAGGGCGTGGGCGGTGTCGGCGGTCGTGGTGCCCAGGAGGCCGTAGACGCCGATCTCCATGCCGTTGTAGCCGACGAGGGCGAGCAGGGCGGCGCCGATGCCCGCCTGCTTGCCGAGGCCTCGGGCGATGTACGCGTAGAAGGCGCCGCCGCTGCGGACGTGGCGGCTCATGGTGGTGAAGCCGACGGCGAAGACCGCGAGGGTGAGGCCGGCGAGCAGGTATCCGGCGGGTGCGCCGATCCCGCCGAGCAGGATCGCGACGGGGGCGACGCCCGCCATGACGGTGAGCGGGGCGGCGGCGGAGACCACGAAGAAGGAGATGTCGGCGGTGCCGAGGGCGGCGCTGCGCAGGGCCGGGGTCGTGGCCGCGGTCGGGGTCGCGGTCCTGGTCGCGGTCTCGGCGGGTGGTGGCGCTGGCGTTTCGGGCATGCGGGGGCACCCTTCTGCGAACGGCAGGCGGCGGGGAAGCGAAAACCTAAAGGCTTTCGGTTCGCGGCAATGTAGCCTCCGGTTCTGGCGTACGGGAAGACCTGACGGCGAGAGGACACCGATGGCACGGCCGCGCACCCCGCTGCTCGACCGGGAGCGGATCGCCACGACCGCCCTGCAACTGGTCGCGGAGCAAGGGGACTTCAGCGTTCCGCAGATCGCCCGGGCGCTCGGCGTGCAGACCGGGTCGGTGTATCACCACGTGGACGGCCGGGCCGGGGTGGTCGAGCTGGTCCGCGAGCTCGTGTGCGAGCGGATCGCGGGCGACACCCTGGACCTGGACCCCTGGGACCGGGCCCTGGAGGAGTGGGCCCGCTCGTACCGGGCCGCCTTCGCCGCCTGGCCGCGCGCGGTCCCGCTGCTGATGACCACGCCGGTCCGGGCCCCGAAGGTGCTCGACCACTACGAACGGGCCGTCGCGCTGCTGCTCGCCGCGGGCTTCCGTACGGAGCAGGTGATGCCGCTGCTGACCGGCCTGGAGAACCTGGTCCTGGGCTCGGCGCTGGACCTGGCCGCCCCGGAGGCCATGTGGGAGCCCACCCCGCAGACCCCGCTGCTGGCCCGCGCCCTGGCCACGGTGGGCACCGGGCGCGCGGACGCGGCCTTCGAGCTGGGGCTGGCCGCGTTCCTGGCGTACGCGCGGGGGCTGCTGGAGGCGGGCTGAGCAGGGCTCAGGCCTGAACCGGGCGGCGCCCGGGCCCGGCCCGGGACCTTACGGTCCGGGCCCGGACCGTACGGACCCGGCCCGGCCTACGCCCCGTAGAACAGCTCGTCCACCACCGCGCGGGCGCGGCGGGTGATGCGGCGGTAGTCGTCCAGCATCTCGCCGACCGTGCCCTCCGCGTAGCCGAGGTAGCGGCCCACCGCCGCCAGTTCGCGGGTCTCGGACGGGAAGGTGTCCCCGGCCCGGCCGCGGACCAGCATCACGGCGTTGCGGACCCGGGTGGCCAGCACCCAGGCCTCGTCGAGGATCTGCGCGTCCTCGGTCCGGATCAGCCCGGCCGCGTGGGCGGCGGCCAGGGCCTCGCGGGTGCGGGTGGTGCGCAGGCCCGGCTCCACCCAGGCGTGGCGCATCTGCATCAGCTGGACGGTCCACTCGACGTCGCTGAGGCCGCCGCGGCCGAGTTTGGTGTGCAGGGTGGGGTCGGCGCCGCGTGGCATCCGCTCCGACTCCATCCGGGCCTTGAGGCGGCGGATCTCCCGTACGGCGTCCTCCCCCAGGCCCTCCATGGGGTAGCGCAGCGGGTCGATCAGGTCGATGAACCGGCGGCCGAGCTCGTCGTCCCCGGCGACCGGTTCGGCGCGGAGCAGGGCCTGGCTCTCCCAGGTCAGGGACCAGCGCCGGTAGTACGCGGCGTAGGAGGCCAGGGTGCGCACCAGCGGGCCCGAGCGGCCTTCGGGGCGCAGGTCGGCGTCGATGAGCAGCGGCGGGTCGGTGGTGGGCAGCTGGAGCAGGCGCCGCATCTCGGCGATGACGGTCTGGGCGGCCTTGGCGGCCTCCTGTTCGTCGACGCCCTCGCGGGGCTCGTGGACGAACAGGACGTCGGCGTCGGAGCCGTAGCCGAGCTCGTGTCCGCCGAAGCGGCCGACGCCGATCACGCAGAAGCGGGTGGGCAGGGTGTCGCCGAAGTGGCTCTGCACGGCGGCGCGCAGGGCCCCGGCGATGGTGGCCGCGGTGAGGTCGGAGACGGCTCCGCCGACCCGGTCGACCAGGGCCCCGTGGTCCTCCTCGGCGGGCCTGTCCTCCGTGCCGTAGGAGCCGATGATGTCGGCGGCGGTGGTGCGGAAGAGCTCGCGGCGGCGCACCCCGCGGGCGGCGGCGACGGCGGCTTCGGGGTTCTCCGCGCGCCCGACGGCGGCGAGGACCTCCTGCTCCAGGGCCTCGTGCGTACGCGGTTGCAGGCCTTCGGGGTCGCCGAGCAGGGCCACGGCCTCGGGGGCGCGCAGCAGCAGGTCGGGGGCGAGGCGTCCGGCGGACAGCACCCGGGCGAGGTTCTCGGCGGCGGCTCCCTCGTCGCGCAGCAGGCGCAGGTACCAGGGGGTCTTGCCGAGGGCGTCGGAGACCTTGCGGAAGTTGAGCAGACCGGCGTCCGGGTCGGCGGAGTCGGCGAACCAGCCGAGCATGACGGGCAGCAGGGTGCGCTGGATGGCGGCCTTGCGGGTGACGCCGGAGGCGAGGGCCTCCAGGTGGCGCAGGGCCGCGGCCGGGTCGGCGTACCCGAGGGCCTCCAGGCGCTGGCCGGCGGCCCGGGTCGAGAGCCGGGTCTCGCCGGGGGTGAGCTGGGCGACGGCGTCGAGGAGGGGCCGGTAGAACAGCTTCTCGTGCAGGCGGCGGACCACGGAGGCGTGCCGGCGCCAGGCCTTGTTGAGCTCGGCGACGGGTTCGGTGCGCAGGCCGAGGGAGCGGCCGAGGCGCCGCAGGTCGTTCTCGTCCTCGGGGACGAGGTGGGTGCGGCGCAGCCGGTAGAGCTGGATGCGGTGCTCCATGGCGCGCAGGAAGCGGTACGCGTCGTTCAGCTGGGCGGCGTCGGCACGGCCGACGTAGCCGCCCGCGGCGAGGGCGTGCAGGGCGTCGAGGGTGCTGCCGGAGTGCAGGGTGGCGTCGCTGCGGCCGTGCACGAGCTGGAGCAGCTGGACGGCGAACTCGACGTCGCGCAGGCCGCCGGGGCCGAGTTTGAGCTCGCGGTCGACCTGGGCGGCGGGGATGTTGTCGACGACGCGGCGGCGCATCTTCTGGACGTCGGCGACGAAGTTCTCGCGTTCGGCGGCCTGCCACACCAGGGGGCTTATGGCGTCGATGTACTCGGCGCCGAGCCCGGGGTCCCCGGCGACGGCGCGGGCCTTGAGGAGGGCCTGGAACTCCCAGGTCTTGGCCCAGCGCTGGTAGTAGGCGAGGTGGGAGGACAGGGTCCGCACGAGCGGACCGTTTCTGCCCTCGGGGCGCAGATTGGCGTCGACGGGCCAGATGGTGCCCTCGACCGTGGTCTCGGAGCAGATCCGCATCAGGTGGGAGGCCAGCCGGGTGGCGGCCTGGATGCCCTTGGCCTCGTCGTGCCCGTGGGCGGCCTCCCCGACGAAGATCACGTCCACGTCGGAGACGTAGTTCAGCTCGTTGCCGCCGCACTTGCCCATCGCGATGACGGCGAGGCGGCAGGCGGCCGCGTCCCCGGGGGCCGCGGCGGAGGCGATCCGCAGGGCTGCGCGCAGGGTGGCGGTGGCGAGGTCCGCGAGCTCGGCGGCGGTGTCGGCGACGTCTATGGTGCCGCAGACGTCCCGGGCGGCGATCGAGAGCAGGCAGCGGCGGTAGGCCACGCGCAGCGCGACGGGCTCGTGCGCGTCGGCCAGCCCGCGCTCGAACTCGCGCAGGCCCGGATGGAGGTCGGCGGCCTCGTACGTGACTAGGGCCTGCCAGTCGCGGGGGTGGCGGGCGAGGTGGTCGCCGAGCGCCTCGGACGCGCCGAGGACGCCGAGGAGGCGGTCGCGCAGGGGCTTGGCGCTGACGAGGGTGTCGAGGAGCCCGGGCAGCTCGTCCGGCGGCTGCGCCTCGGCGAGCCGCACGAGCCCGAGCAGGGCGAGGTCCGGGTCGGCGGTCGCACCGAGGGCGTCGAGGAGCACCGGATCGGCCCGTACGGAGGCCAGCGCGTCGGCGTCGAGCAGCCGGGCGGCGGCGGACGGGTCGGTGAAACCGCTGCGCAGCAGACGGATGAAGGTGCTGCTCCTGCGTCCCGGGACTGTCATCCCGCCGCCTCCTGCGGTCGTCTCTGCCACTGCTACGGCCACGGCCACTGCCCTGGCCTGCCTGGGTCCGAGCCTAGGCGATGTCCTGCCGATCGGGCCGGGTCCGCGTCCGACGCACCGGGCGCCGGCTCCGCGGGCCGTCCGGGCGGGGGCGGCGCGCCTGCCGCACGGCGGCCGCGGCAGGCCGGCGCAACACCGGGGCCCGCCGACCCGGTTGCTTCAGGGAGCGGACGGGCGACGGCCATCTGCCGGCCACCTCGCGGGAACAGGATCTGCACGGAACACCCTCACGTCGACGAAGTCAGCGGACCGGCGAAGTCAGCGAACCGGCGGACCGCCGGACCGGCGAACTCAGCGGATCGCCGGACCCTGCGCATCACCGGACCCCGTGGATCGCCGGACCCCGTGGATCGCCGGACCCCGTGGATCGCCGGACCCTGTGAATCGCCGGACCCCGCGAACCAACTCCGCGGTACGGCGCTCTTCCTGACTGCGGGTCTCCTCCCCGTCCGGAACGAACCAGGGCGTGACCGATGGCCGTTACCCGACGCCGTTTCGCGGCGCTGCTCACCGCACTGACCGCCGGCACGACGGGCCTGCTCGCCGTCGCCTCCGGCCGCCGGAACTCGGCCGGGGCGGCGCAGGACGCCACGGCGGGGGCCGTCCTCCCGGCGAGCGCCACGGCCGGTTCGGTCGTCCAGGTCGTCGCCCATCCCGACGACGACCTGTTCTTCATGAACCCGGACCTCAGCCGGTCCCTCGCCGCCGGCATCCCGGTCACCACCGTCTACCTGACCTCCGGCGAGGCCGACGGCCGCAACGAGGCCCGCGGCGCCCGCCTCAAGGACCCCGAACAGCCCGCCGACCGCGCCCACTACGCCGAGGCCCGGCAGAACGGCATACGCGGCGCGTACGCCCAGATGGCGACCGGTGACCGGACCGGCGTGTGGCGGCGTACGGTCGTGCCCACCGCGGGCGGAGGCCAGGCCGAGCTGGATGTCCTCGTGGCGAAACCGCAGGTCAATCTGGTGTGGCTGCAACTGCGCGAGGCCCGCACCATCGCCGGGGACGCCCCCGACAGCCTCCACGGCCTGTGGGACGGGCGGATCGGCACGCTCGGCGCCCAGCTGGCCTCGGGAACCCCGGTGAAACGGCCGTACGCGTACACCAAGGACCAGGTGATACGGACGATAGCCGGGGTCCTGGAGCGGTACCGGCCCACGACGATACGGATGCAGGACCCGACACCGGGCCGGTACGAGCGGACCGGCAAGTGCACCGACCACCAGGACCACATGTACGGCGCCCGGTTCGTACAGGCCGCGGCGGCCGCGTACGCCGAACGGGTCACGGACCGCCCGCACTTCTCGGTGCAGAACTACCTCGGCTACCACAACGGCGCCCTCCCCCACGCGCTGGACCCGCAGACCGTCGAGACGAAGACGGGCTACCTGCGCACCTACGCCTGGCAGGACCACCGCAACTACTGCGCAAGCCCCTCCGGCTGCGGCGACCGCAAGGTCGCGGGCAGTCCCACCGGGCGCAACTGGGCCCAGTCCCTGCGCTACACCCGCGCCGACAGCACGTCCTGGCTGACGGAGGGCGCCCCCGGCCGGCTGTGGGCCTTCGCCACCCTCGACGGCCGCACCGCGTACTGGACCCGGTCCCCGGGCGGCACCTGGACGGGCCCGGTCCTCCTGCCCGGCACGGGCATCGACCCGGGCGCGTGCGCGGTCCGCCTCCCCGACGGCCGCACCGGGGTCCTGGCCACCCGTACCGTCCTCGGGGAAGGCCCCGGGGCCGATGACGCCTACCGGCGCGAGGTCGTGTACGCCGTCCAGTCCGCCCCCGACGGCCCGTTCGGCCCCTGGCAGTCCCTCGGCACCCCCGAGGTCTCCGACGAGGCCGGCACCTCCTCGATCAGCTCCCCCTCGGCGGCCGTGGACGCCGAGGGCCGCCTCACCGTGCACCTGCGCGACTCCCGCCGCACCCTGCGCGCCAGCACCCAGCAGCCCGACGGGCAGTTCTCGGCCTGGCAGCACCTCGGCGGCGCGGACCTCCAAGGCGACCCGGTGGCCGTGACCGACACCGCCGGCCTGCGCCACGTGTACGCCACCACCTCGAAGTCCGTCCTGGCCTGGATCCAGCCCGCCCCGGGCGCCCCCCTGAGCGGGCCCCGGCCGACGGGCCTGCCCGCCACGACGGTCCCGCTCTCGGCCGGCCCGGACGGGGCGGGCGTCCGCCTGTACTTCCGCCGCCCGGACTCGGGCGTGGTCCGCACCGCCCTGGTCACGGCGGGCCCGGCCGGGCCCCGGGTCTCCAGCGTCGCGGAGGCGGGCGGCCGGGCGGGCTACGGCGCGGTCGCCGCCGCGGGCCGCCTGGTCGCGGGCCGCGCCACCAGCGGCGCCGCGGGCACGACGGACCTGGGCGGCCCGCCCGCCTGGTCGGAGTCCCAGCTGCTGTACGCGGGCGCCCCCGCGGCCGCCCTCGAAGCCACGGCCACCACCACGACGGCCCTCGGCCTCGACGCCCGCCTCCACACGACCACGGTCCGCACCGCCCCGGCCGCCACCGCAACCCACCCCGTCTGGCGCCCGGCGACCCCCTGAGCCGCTCCGCCGCACCCCGGCCTCAGCCGGAGAGGCCGTCCGTCAGCAGCTCCAGTACCTGGGCCGCCGTCCACCGGCCGGCCGCGCCCGGGCAGCCGGACAGGTACCCGGCGATGTCCCCCTCGGCCCACGGCCCCGCCTCCAGGAGGCCGCCGGCCAGGTAGCGCAGGTAGGCGGCGGAGGGCGGGCGGAGTTCGACCTCGTGCAGGGTCCACGGCGCGGTGAACGTCAGGACCGGGATGCCCTCGATCTCCCCCGGGCAGATCAGGGTCTCGTAGCGCCCCGGGCCGACCGCATCGCGGCCCTCGCGCAGCGCCCCGGCCAGGTCCAGGTCCGCGCCCGGCACCCCGTACATCTCCTGCGCCGCGATGTCGGACAGCTGACCCACGGTCACCAGATGCGCCCGCCCCCGCATCCGGCCGGGCGCGGTCGGATCGTAGAAGCCCCTGCCGCCCGTCCACACCGCGGACTCCGTGGCGAAGTACAGGGCGCCGTCGAGCTCGACGGCGATCGACCGCTCCGGCGCCCGCCGGTCCCGGCAGCCCGGGTAGGTCCGCGTCGTCCCGCGGGGCGTCCCGCCGGCGATGTAGGCGGCCAGCCGGTCCAGGTGCATGTTGGACCCGTACGAGGCGTACCAGACCCGCTCGGGCACCGGCAGCCCGCCGGGCCCGGCACGTACCGCGGTGTGGACGCTCATGCCCTCGGCCTCCTCGCCGCCACGACGCCATGGCTCCGGGCCATCTTCCCAGCGAGGGGGCACCCTTCGACGGTTGTCCTGCGGCGCGGCTCAGTGACCGTCCCCGTCGAACGCCCGCACGGCGTCGTCGCCCTGGGTCCAGCTGAGCCCGAGCTGCTGGCGCGTCAGGAGCCAGCCGGCGGCGCCCCTGGTGAACTCCCACGCGTAGGTGCCGCCCATGGCGTACGGGGCGGAGGTCCGGCCGGGGCGGGTGACGGCGACGAACCACATGTAGCCGACGCCGGTCGCCCGGTCGCCCTCCACGGTGAAGTGGGTGTTCAGGATGTGGTGCTGCATGCCCGGGTACGGGGACTCGGCCTCCTCCACCTTCCTGCGGATGGCCTCCTTGCCGCGGATGCTCCCCCAGGGAGCGAACTCCAGCACGGCGTCCTCGGCCCAGCATTCGGTCCAGGTCCGCCAGTCCTTACGGTCCAGCGCCCTCCAGCCGTGCACGAGGAGGGCGCGCAGGGCGTCCTGGTCCTCCAGGTCCCGCAGCCGTCGCAGCAGGTCGTCGTGGATCGCCGCGTCCTCGATGGTCCGTGTCATGCCTGTCTCCCTACGGGTGGATCGCCGGTGGCCACGGCGAACTCTTCCCGGCGCCCCCACCCCGAACCAGGCCGCACCCCACCCGGGCACAACACACCCAGGCGGCCCTCGGACGGCCCAGGTCCGGTGAAACGACTCCGGGCCGGTGGTCGGTGACCACCGGCCCGGAGTGCCGTGCGCGCCCCGCAGGGGCTGTGACCTGGGGTTACAGCACCGGGAGGTTCTTGCGGAGTTCGAAGGCCGTGACCTCCGAGCGGTACTCCTCCCACTCCTGCTTCTTGTTGCGCAGGAAGAAGTCGAAGACGTGCTCGCCGAGGGTTTCGGCGACCAGTTCGCTGCGCTCCATCAGGGCGATGGCCTCGCCCAGGTTCTGCGGGAGGGGTTCGATGCCCATCGCGCGGCGTTCGGCGTCCGAGAGGGCCCAGACGTCGTCGTCGGCGCCCGCCGGGAGTTCGTAGCCCTCCTCGATGCCCTTGAGGCCCGCCGCCAGCAGGACCGCGTACGTCAGGTACGGGTTGGCGCCCGAGTCGATCGAGCGGACCTCGACGCGGGAGGAGCCCGTCTTGCCCGGCTTGTACATCGGGACGCGGATCAGGGCCGAGCGGTTGTTGTGGCCCCAGCAGATGTACGAGGGGGCCTCGCCGCCCGAGCCCGCGGTGCGCGAGGAGCCGCCCCAGATGCGCTTGTAGGAGTTGACCCACTGGTTGGTCACGGCCGCGGTCTCCGCCGCGTGCTTGAGCAGGCCCGCGATGAAGGAGCGGCCGACCTTCGAAAGCTGGTACTCGGCGCCCGACTCGTAGAAGGCGTTGCGGTCGCCCTCGAAGAGGGACAGGTGGGTGTGCATGCCCGAACCCGGATACTCCGAGAAGGGCTTCGGCATGAAGGTGGCCTGCACGCCCTGTTCGAGGGCGACCTGCTTCATGACGAGGCGGAAGGTCATGATGTTGTCGGCCGTGGAGAGCGCGTCGGCGTAGCGGAGGTCGATCTCCTGCTGGCCGGGGGCGCCCTCGTGGTGGCTGAACTCCACCGAGATGCCCATGGATTCGAGCATGGTGATCGCCTGGCGGCGGAAGTCCATGCCCACGTTCTGCGGGGTGTGGTCGAAGTAGCCGGAGTTGTCGGCCGGGACCGGACGGGTACCGTCCAGCGGCTTGTCCTTCAGCAGGAAGAACTCGATCTCCGGGTGGGTGTAGAAGGTGAAGCCCAGGTCGGAGGTCTTGGCCAGGATGCGCTTGAGGACGTAGCGGGGGTCCGCGAAGGACGGGGAGCCGTCCGGCATCAGGATGTCGCAGAACATCCGGGCGGTCCCGGGAGCCTCGGCGCGCCACGGCAGTATCTGGAACGTGCTCGGGTCCGGCTTGGCGATCATGTCGGACTCGTAGACCCGCGCGAAGCCCTCGATCGCGGAGCCGTCGAAGCCGATCCCCTCGTCGAAGGCCTGCTCCAGCTCCGCGGGGGCGACCGCGACGGACTTGAGGAAGCCCAGTACGTCGGTGAACCACAGGCGCACGAAGCGGATGTCGCGCTCCTCAAGCGTCCGGAGGACGAATTCCTGCTGCTTGTCCATGCCTTCATCCTCGCAGTTCAGACGGCCTGTGCACCACCACCGCGAGGGCTTGGGCACAGTCGGGCCGACCCAGTATCGCCAGCGGTGGTTTCCGCCACATTACGCACCCGCCAAAGGTCGCGGCACCCCCGCACTGACCTCGGGCCCGTCATGAGCATTACCATCTGCGCCCATGGGGGGCTGGGAGCACACGCAGGGCGGGCGCCGAGGGCGTCCCGCGGCGCGCCGCGCCGTCCTCCTGATGGCCTTCGGGGTGCTGGCCGGCGCACTGTTCCTCTGCGCCCGGCCGGGCGGGTCGCACGCCGCCGCCACGGCGGCCCCGGGGCACGACGCGCACGTCGTCTGCCTGGCCCCGTACGAGCTGCCCGGCTGCTCGGGCCTCTCGCACGTCACCCCGGGCGTGCTGCCCGTCCCGCCGCCCGCCGTGGACTTCGTCCGGACGGGGCCGGTGCCGGACGCGCGCCCTTCGCGCACCACGCGTCCCCGGCCCGCCGGGACCCTGGCGCGCGCTCCCGATCTCCATGCCCTCCAAGTGCTGCGGACCTGACGGGTCCGGCGCCGCACCGCGCACCACCGGATCACCTTCCACCCCCCTCAGCAGAAGGAACCACGGCACATGGCGAGCAGGACCGGCAAGAGCAACCGGAACGACCAGAACGACCCGCACTCCCGTCAGGCGCGGATAGCCGAGATGCGCCGGGCCGACAAGGCGCGCGACCGGCGCAACAAGGCCATCGCGATCACCACCTCGGCGCTCATCGTCGCCGCCCTCGTCGGTTTCGGCGCGTGGGTGATGATCGACCAGCAGGAGAAGAAGGACGCCGAGGCCGCGGCCCGCAAGGCCCCCGTCAACGGCGAGCAGAGCTGGGACGCCAAGACGCTGGGCCGCAACCACGTCGAGACGCCGGTGAAGTACGAGATGAACCCGCCGGTGGGCGGCGACCACCACCCGCGCTGGATGAACTGCAACGGCGACGTGTACGCCAACCCGCTGCCCGAGGTGAACGCCGTCCACTCGCTGGAGCACGGCGCGGTGTGGGTGACGTACAGCGAGAAGGCCGCCAAGGGCGACGTGGACAAGCTCGCCGAGACGGTCCGCAAGACCCCTTACACGCTGATGAGCCCGGTCAAGGAGCAGGCCGGGGCGATCATGCTCAGCGCCTGGGGCAAGCAGCTGACGGTGGAGGACGCGGCCGACCCGCGGGTGGCGCAGTTCTTCACCAAGTACGTGCAGGGCGCACAGACCCCCGAGCCCGGCGCGGCCTGCACGAACGGGCTGGCCGACAAGTGAGCCGTACGTACTGGGCGGCGGGCGCGGCGGTGCTGCTCGCGCTGCTGTTCGCCGCGGGGGCCACGGTCTCCGCGGCGAGCGGCGGCGACGCGGACGGCGCGCCGTCGCGGCCGCCCGGGCTGCACTCCCCCGACGCGGGCTTCGCCCGGGACATGGCCGTCCACCACCAGCAGGCGGTGGAGATGTCCTTCGTCGTACGGGACCTCACGCAGGACGAGCCCGTACGGACCCTCGCCTACGACATCGCCAACACCCAGGCCAACCAGCGCGGCATGCTGCTGGGCTGGCTGGACCTGTGGGGGCTGCCGAAGGTGGTGGCCGGGGAGCCGCCGATGTCCTGGATGGGGACGGGCGGCGAGCACTCCGGGCACGCTGCGCAGGACGCCGGTTCCGGTGCGCTGATGCCCGGCATGGCCACCAAGGAGGAGCTCGCGCGGCTCGGCGGCCTCGGGGGGCGGGACGCGGAGGTGCTCTACCTCCAGCTGATGACCGACCACCACAAGGGCGGCGTGACCATGGCCGAGGGCTGCGCACGGCAGTGCGGGACCCCGGCGGAGCGGGCCCTGGCCCAGGGCATGGTCGAGGCGCAGCAGTCGGAGCTCACCCTGATGGCGGACATGCTCCGCAAGCGCGGGGCCGCACCGCGCTAGGCGGCCGCACCGCGCCAGGCGGCCGCACCGCGCCAGGCGGCCGCACCGCGCCAGGCGGCCGCACCGCGCCGGGCGGCCGCACGGCGCCGGGTAGTCGCACGGCGCAAACCGGCCGCACCGCGCCAGGCGGTTTCGCACCGCCTCAGCCGGTCGCGGCCGTACGGATCGCCCGGGCCACCTGGTCCGGGCGGTCCAGCATGACCAGGTGCCCGGCGGGCTCGGCGACCTCGAACCGGGCGCCGAGCGCATCGGCGAGTGCGGCCTGCCGGGCGAGCCAGCGCAGGGCGCCCCGGCCGGCGCTCCCGTCGTGGCCGGCGAGGACGGTGGCGGGCGCGGCCAGCGGATGCGTACGGCGCAGCTCCAGCACCTCGGCGGCCACGTCCAGGTAGCGGGAGTTCTCCAGCAGGACCCCGCGCCAGACCCGGCCGGTGCGGTAGCAGCGGCGTACGAGGTCCCGCGCGGCCGGGTCGGCGCCGCCGGTCCGGGAGGCCCGTACGGCGGCGCGCCGGGCCGCGGGCCCCAGGGCTGCGGGGAGCCCGGCGGCGGTCGCCGCCAGGCCGAGGGCGCGGGCGGCGCCGGTGCGCACCGCGGCGGGCAGCAGCGGCTGCGGGGCCTCCTCCACGCTGGAGTCCAGCAGCACCAGGGCGGCGGTGCGCCGCGGGTACAGGCGGGCGAAGGCCTCGGCGTGGAACCCGGCGATGGAGTGCCCGGCCACGGTGACGGGCCCGTCCAGGCCCAGCGCGTCGAGCAGCCCGGCGATCCGGCGGGCCTCGCCCGCGGCGCCGGGCGGCGTACGGGCCGGGCCGCTGAGGCCGTGGCCGGGGCGGTCGAAGCGGACGACGGTGCGGCCCGCGGCAGCGAGCAGCGCGGCGGCCGGGTCCCAGTCGAACCAGGCCATGGCGAGTCCGGCGGACAGGACGCACACCGGCCCGTGGCCCTCGACGAGCACGTGCAGCGGGACCCCGTCGTCGCCGACCCCGTGGACGATCCTGGGTCTCACGTACGGCGCTCCTTGTGGACGGAATGGGCGAGCAGGCCGAGCCAGAGCGCCACGAGCAGCACCTGGAGCCGCTGACCCGCGCCGAGGGCCCAGGTCCCGCGTCCGGCCGTGAACAGGGCGATGGCGGTCAGGGTCCAGGCGGTGGCGAGCAGTTCCAGGGCGACGAGGGCGGGCCCGTAGCGGGCGAGCGGGGCGAACCAGCCGTAGCGGCGCGCGGCGACGGTGAGGCAGACCAGGCCGACGAGGGCACCGGTCATGGCGAGGCTGCTGCTGACGGCGTGGGCCTGGTGGGTGGCGGGGACCAGCCCGGCGGTCTCGCGGGCGGCGCATTCGGGGTCCACGGTGGGCGCGCAGCTGAGCGGCAGCCAGGCGTCGGCGGCGGTGGCCGCGCCGAAGAGGGTGACCCCGGCCCAGCCGAGGACCGCCCAGGGGCGGCGGGACTCCGGGTGCCTGACCAGCCGGAGCAGGGCCAGCAGGCCGCCGGTGAAGGCGAGCAGTCCGGCGGTGAAGTCGGTGGCCCGGAAGAGGCCGCCGAGCGGCTGGTTCTGGGCCGCGAGCTCGCTGACGTACGTCTCGATGGGGTTGAGGCCCGTGGAGAAGACGACTTCGAGCACCCACGCGGTGTACGCGGCGGCGCCCAGGCCGATGAGGAGGGCGACCGGCCAGGCGGTGCCCGAGGAGGTGCCTTTTCTGGACATATTGGACTGATCCTAAGCGCGCGCCCGGGGTCGGTCCTCTGCGCGGAACCCCACCCCGGTCAGGGCCCGCGGTCATGACGCGCGGGGCCCGGCGAGCCGCCCGCGGCCGGCGGCGGGCAGCTCCGCCCCGCACGCCCGGGCGCGTCCGACCGGGTCCCACGCCCCGGAAGACGTCTGCGCGACGCCCCGCGTTGCCTCGGCGGCCACCTCGGCCCCGTCCGGGCGGGGTGAGACGCACCACGCCGCGCGGGCCCGCGCAGTCCAACGACTCGGCAACGATGTGTCGCCCGCGGCGGCCGGTCCCCCGCCCCGGCATCGGGCACCCGGGCCGCCGGGGCCCCCGGGCCGGACCGGCGCTGCGGGCGCGCCCGGAGCGGCGCGCACCGCGCCAACCGCAGGTCACGGGCGGTGCAGTGGCGCCCGCTACGGTCCGGGGTGCTTGCGCCGGCGGGGTCCGCAGGCTGCGCCCCCGGCCGGGCCGGGGGCGCCGGGGAGCGCCGGAAATCCGGGTGGGGCCCGGGCGGCAGCGTGGCACTCTGTCGGTGATCACCACTGCCGCGACATAAGGATGCGCCCGCCGGTATGAGCACCCCGCCGAACCCGCCCAGCAACACGCCCGGCCCGCCGACCGAGCCGGCCGGTACGCCCATACCCGAGGCGCCCTCGACACCGGCGCCCGCGCAGCCCACCTCGCTGGAGAAGAAGACCCCGGCCCCCGCCCCGGCCCCGTCGGACGCCGAGACCCCGCAGGCCCCCGCCGACTCCCCGCAGGCCTCGGCAGGGGCCCCGTCCCCGGCAGCCCCGCAGGCCCCGGGCGCCCCGGAAGCCCCGGCTCCCGCGTCCTTCGGGCCGCCCGCGCCCGCCGGCCCCGCCGCTCCCGCCGCCCCGGCCCCCTCGCCCTTCGCACCGCCCGCCGGGGCCTCCGCCCCGCAGGCCCCGCCCTACGGCGCCGCACCCGGCGGCCCCGGCATGCCCGGCGGCCCGGGCGTGCCCGGCGGCCCCGGCAACCCCTGGGGCCACCCGGGTACGGGCTTCAACGGCATCCCGTACCCCGGTTACGCGCAGACGGCCCCCGCCACCAACGGGCTGGCCATCGCCGCCCTGGTCCTCGGCATCCTCGGCGTGCTCGCCGGCGTCACGCCCTTCCTCTTCTGGTCCGGCGCCATCCTCGGCCTGACCGGCCTCGGCCTGGGCATCGGCGGCCTCGTCAAGGCCCGCAACGGCGCCCCGCGCAAGGGCATGGCCATCGTGGGCGTGGTCCTCGGCGTCCTCAGCCTCGGCGCGACCGTGGCCGGCTTCTTCATCACCGCCGCCTTCGTGAAGGAGGTGGACAAGCAGATCGACAAGGAGATCTCGGAGCTGGACATCGACCCGTCCGGCTACCCGACCTACCCGACGCCGAAGCCGAAGTCCAGCCCGTCCGACATCCCCGGGAAGAACTCCGCGCTGCCCTGGGGCGGCACCTTCACCTACGCGGACGGCGTCGAGCTGACCGTGCAGGAGGCGACCCCGTACACGGTGGGCAAGAACGCCTACCCCAAGGAGCGCACCGGCCGCGGGGTGAAGGTGACCGTGAAGATCACCAACAAGTCGGACGCGCCGATCGACGTGACCACCGCGCTGCCGCACGCCCGTGACGACAAGGGCACCGAAGCCGAGATGGTCTTCGACGGCTCCCTGCCGAAGCTCTTCAAGGGCTCGGTCATGCCGGGCGAGTCCGCCACCGGCTCGTTCCTCTTCGACGTCGCCAACGACTCCAAGAGCCTGCACTTCGAGATCTCGCCCGGCCTGCCGAGCGACTACGACGACGCGATCTGGAGCGGCCCGATCGGCTGACCGGCAGCTCCTGGCAGCTCCCCGCGGGAGCTGCCGACGCGGCCCGTGAGGCGCCCCCGAGCGGGGCGCCTCACGCGTTCCCGGAGCCATTTCCAGGACATCGCGTCAGAAAGACGATTAGACTGATCCGCGTGCCTCAACTTCGTCTCGCTCTGAATCAGATCGACTCGCACGTCGGCAACATCGCCGCCAACGCGGACTCGGTCGTCCACTGGACCCGGCACTCCGCCGAGCAGGGCGCCCACCTGGTGGCGTTCCCGGAGATGATGCTGACCGGGTACCCCGTCGAGGACCTCGCCCTGCGCGGGTCCTTCGTGGAGGCCTCCCGCGCCGCGCTGCGCGACCTCGCGGAGCGGCTGGCCGCCGAGGGCCTCGGCGAACTCCCCGTCGTCGTCGGCTACCTCGACCGCACCGAGAAGGCCGCCCCCCGCCTCGGCCGCCCGGCCGGCTCCCCGGAGAACGCGGCGGCCGTGCTGCACCGCGGGCAGGTCGTCCTGCGCTTCGCCAAGCACCACCTCCCCAACTACGGCGTGTTCGACGAGTTCCGGTACTTCGTGCCGGGCAACACGCAGCCGGTGATCCGGGTGCGCGGCGTCGACGTGGCCCTGGCCATCTGCGAGGACCTCTGGCAGGACGGCGGGCGCGTCCCGGCCACCCGTTCCGCCGGGGCCGGACTGCTGATCTCCGTCAACGCGTCCCCGTACGAGCGCGACAAGGACGACCAGCGCCTCGAACTGGTCCGCAAGCGGGCCCAGGAGGCCGGCTGCACCCTCGCCTACCTGGCCATGATCGGCGGCCAGGACGAGCTGGTCTTCGACGGGGACTCCATCGTCGTCGACCGCGACGGCGAGGTCATCGCCCGCGCCCCCCAGTTCTCCGAGGGCTGCGTGCTGGTCGACCTCGACCTGCCCGCCGCGTCCGCCGAGGCCCCCGAGGGCCTGGTGGACGACGGGCTGCGCATCGACCGCGTGATCCTCTCCGAGGAGCCCGTGGAGCCCTACGAGCCCGTGGTCACCGGCGGCTACGCGGACCGCCTCGACGACGACGAGGAGGTCTACGACGCGCTGGTCGTGGGCCTGCGCGCGTACGTACTGAAGAACGGCTTCCGCTCGGTCCTCATCGGGCTCTCCGGCGGCATCGACTCGGCGCTGGTCGCCGCGATCGCCTGCGATGCGATCGGCGCGCAGAACGTCCACGGCATCTCGATGCCCTCGAAGTACTCCTCGGACCACTCCAAGGGCGACGCGGCCGAGCTGGCCGCCCGGACCGGCCTGAACTTCCGGACCGTCTCCATCGCGCCGATGTTCGACGCGTACATGGGCGCGCTGGGACTCACCGGCCTCGCCGAGGAGAACCTCCAGTCGCGGCTGCGCGGCACCCTGCTGATGGCCCTGTCCAACCAGGAGGGCCACATCGTGCTGGCCCCGGGCAACAAGTCGGAACTGGCCGTCGGCTACTCCACGCTCTACGGGGACTCGGTGGGCGCTTACGGCCCGATCAAGGACGTCTACAAGACGGACGTGTTCCGGCTCGCGCGGTACCGCAACCGGGCCGCGGCCGAACGCGGGGAGACCCCGCCGATCCCCGAGAACTCGATCGTGAAGCCGCCCAGCGCCGAGCTGCGCCCGGGCCAGGTGGACACCGACTCGCTGCCGGACTACCCGGTGCTCGACGCCGTCCTGGCGCTGTACGTGGACCGCGACCAGGGCCTGGAGGCGATCGTCGCGGCCGGTTTCGACCGGGAGCTGGTCGCGCGGACCCTGCGGATGGTGGACACGGCGGAGTACAAGCGGCGCCAGTACCCGCCGGGCACGAAGATCTCCGCGAAGGGCTTCGGGAAGGACCGCAGGCTGCCGATCACGAACGGCTGGCGCGAGGGCACCTGACGCCCGTCGGGCCCCGGGCGGCGGCTCGCCGCCCGGGGCCCGACGCCCGGTCCCGACGCCCGGCTACAGCAGGGCGGTGAGCCGGGCCGCGACCGGCAGGTGGTCGCTGCCCGTGCGCGGCAGGCTCCAGGAGGCCTCCGGCTTGATCCCGCGGACCAGGATGTGGTCGATCCGGGCCATCGGGAACTGGGCCGGCCAGCTGAAGCCGAAGCCGTCGCCCGCCGCGCCCTGCGTGGAGCGCATCTGCGAGGTGACCTCGGACAGGGCGCGGTCGTTCATGGTGCCGTTGAGGTCGCCGAGCAGGATGACCTTCTTGAGGGGCTCGTCGGCGAGGGCCGCGCCGAGGGCGTCGGCGCTGTTGTCGCGCTGGTTCGCGGTGAAGCCCGCGTTCAGCTTGACCCGGACGGAGGGCAGGTGGGCGACGTAGACGCCGATGTCGCCGAAGGGGGTCGCCACGGTGGTGCGCATGGCCCGGGTCCAGCCCATCTTGATGTCCACGGGCTTGCTTGAGGTCAGCGGGTACTTGCTCCACACGCCGACGGTGCCCTCGACCGCGTGGAACTTGTACGTGCCCGCGAGCGCCTCCTCGTACGCGGGGACGGCACCCGCCTTGAGCTCGGTGAGGGCCAGTACGTCGGCGCCCGATTTCGCGACCGACTCGGCGGTGCCCTTCGGGTCGGGGTTGTCGGCGTCGACGTTGTGGGTGGCGACCATGAGGTTGCCGCCCGGTCCGGACTTGTCGGTGACCAGTCCGCCGAACAGGTTGACCCAGACCACGGCCGGCAGCAGCACCGCGATCAGTGCGGTCGCGGAGCGGCGGAAGACGGCGGCGGCCAGCAGTACCGGAACGGCGAGCCCCAGCCAGGGCAGGAAGGTCTCGGTGAGGCTGCCGAGGTTGCCGACGTCGTTGGGGAGCTTGGCGCGGAAGACCATGACCAGGGCGAGCAGCACGGAGCACGCCGCCAGCACGATCCCGCGCCGCCAGATCCCCCGGCCACTGCGCCGGGCGGCCATCCGGCGCCGGAGGCGGGATCCGGAGGGCTCGGGCTCCGAGCCGCCGTTCCCCGTCTCCGTCATGTACGCCTGTGCCATGCCACTGCCCTCGCTGCCGTGCTCGCGCTCGCGCTCCGTCCCCGCCCCTTGACCCTAGGCGATGGACGGCGCCTTCCGTGCCCTCCGTCACGACCGCCTGTCGCGGTCGTACGTCCGGGAGGACGAACGACCGTGCGCCACGGGTTCCGCTTGTCACGAAACGCGCACATTGGAGTAGCCGGGGCCGTCCCACTTCCGTCCCGGGCCGCCCGGATGCCACCATGGGAGGTGAGTCCGGGGACGCCGTGAGGGCGCCTCGAGATGACACAAGGAGCAGTTGCAATGACGCATGCCGTTTCGCCTGCCCGCGAACCCGCCCAGGCGGCCTCCCCCACCCTGTACGGAGGCACGGGCACCCGGCGCATCACCGTCCGCGACCTCACCCTCGCCAAGGAGCGCGGCGAGAAGTGGCCCATGCTCACCGCTTACGACGCGATGACCGCGTCCGTCTTCGACGAGGCCGGCATCCCGGTCATGCTCGTCGGTGACTCGATGGGCAACTGTCACCTCGGCTACGAGACCACCGTCCCCGTGACGATGGACGAGATGACCCTGCTGTCGGCGGCCGTCGTCCGGGGCACCAGCCGGGCCCTGATCATCGGCGACCTGCCGTTCGGCTCGTACCAGGAAGGCGCCGTGCAGGCGCTGCGCAGCGCGACCCGCCTCGTCAAGGAGGCCGGCGTAGGAGCGGTGAAGCTGGAAGGCGGCGAGCGGTCGCTGGCCCAGACCGAGCTGATCGTGCAGTCCGGCATCCCGGTCATGTCCCACCTGGGCCTGACCCCCCAGTCCGTCAACGCCATGGGCTACCGGGTGCAGGGCCGCGGCGACGAGGCCGCCCACCAGCTGCTGCGCGATGCGAAGGCGGCGCAGGACGCGGGTGCGTTCGCGGTGGTCCTGGAGCTCGTCCCGGCCGAGCTGGCCGCCGAGGTCACCCGGTCCCTGCACATCCCGACGGTCGGCATCGGCGCGGGCTCGGAGTGCGACGCGCAGGTACTGGTGTGGACGGACATGATGGGCCTGACCGGCGGGAAGATGCCGAAGTTCGTGAAGCAGTACGCGAACCTGCGCCGGACCATGGGCGACGCGGCGAAGGCCTTCGCCGAGGACGTGGTCGGCGGAACGTTCCCGCAGGCGGAGCACGCCTTCCACTGACGAGCTGAGCCGCGCGGACGCGTGGCGGCCCCGGCGGCCCGCCACGCGTCCGCCCGACGGCCGACGGCCGGACGCCGACAGGCCGACTGCCGGCTGTCGGCTGCCCGTCGGCCGGCTGTCGGTCGGCTGTCGGTGCGCTGTCAGTGGCGCATGGTCCCATGGTGGGCATGACGCGAAACGACAAGAACCCCCACGCCGTAGAGGTACGGGGGCTCGTCAAGCACTACGGCGAGACCAAGGCCCTCGACGGGGTCGACCTCGATGTCCGCGAGGGCACCGTCCTCGGGGTCCTCGGGCCCAACGGCGCGGGCAAGACCACCCTGGTGCGCTGCCTGTCCACCCTGATCGTCCCGGACGCGGGCACCGCCCGGGTCGCGGGCTACGACGTGGTCCGCCAGCCGCGGCAGCTGCGTCGGACCATAGGCCTCACCGGGCAGTACGCCTCGGTCGACGAGAAGCTCTCCGGCTGGGAGAACCTCTACATGATCGGCCGGCTGCTCGACCTCTCCCGCAAGGACGCCCGCCGCCGCGCGGACGAGATGCTGGAGCGGTTCTCCTTGACGGAGGCGTCTAAGAAGGCCGTCATGAACTACTCCGGCGGCATGCGCCGCAGGCTCGACCTCGCGGCCTCCCTGATCGGCAACCCGGCCGTCCTGTACCTGGACGAGCCGACCACCGGTCTGGACCCCCGCACCCGCAACGAGGTCTGGGACGAGGTCCAGCGGCTGGTCGCCGAGGGGGCGACCGTGCTGCTCACCACCCAGTACATGGAGGAGGCCGAGCAGCTCGCCAGCGAGCTGACGGTCATCGACCGCGGCAAGGTCATCGCCAACGGCAAGGTCGACGAGCTGAAGGCCCGCGTCGGCGGCCGCACCCTGAAGATCCGCCCGGTGTCCGCGTCGGACCTGCCGGGCATGGCCCGCTCGCTCGCGGAGGCCGGACTGGACGGCGTCGCCGGTTCCCAGGCCGTGCCGGACGAGGGCGTGCTGCTGGTCCCGATCCTGAGCGACGAGCAGCTGACCGCCGTGGTCGGCCTGCTGGCCGCCCGCGGGTACGCGATCGCCGACCTCGGCACCTACCTGCCCAGCCTCGATGAGGTGTTCCTGTCCATCACCGGACAGAAGCCCGCCTCCGTCGAGGACTCCGTCCCCACCGAGAAGACCGAGGAGGTCGCGGCATGAGCACCGTAACCACGACGAAGCCCGCCGACACCGCGGCTTCCCCGGACGCCCGCCCCGTACCGGCCGGCGAGGGCCGGATCGGCCTGCGCGCCAACCTGCGGCACATCGGCGCCCTGGTGCGCCGCAACGCCCTGCAGATCAAGCAGGACCCCGAGTCGATGTTCGACGTCCTGTTCATGCCGATCATCTTCACGCTGCTGTTCGTGTTCGTCTTCGGCGGCGCCGTCTCCGGCAAGGGCAACCAGGGTGAGTACGTCAGCTACCTGGTCCCGGGCCTGATGGCCATGATGGGGATGAACATCGCCATGGCGGTCGGCACCGGGGTCAACGACGACTTCAAGAAGGGCGTGATGGACCGCTTCCGGTCCATGCCGATCGCCCGGTCGTCCGTCCTCCTCGCGAAGATCGTCGTCGAGATCGGCCGGATGCTGATCGCCATCACGATCCTGCTCTGCGTCGGTTTCATCCTCGGCCTGTCGATCGACGGCTCGATCCCGGACCTGTTCTTCGCCATCGGCCTTTCGGTCGTCTTCGGCGCCTCGCTGATGTGGATCTTCATCCTGCTGGGTCTCACCATGAAGACCGCGCAGGCCGTCCAGGGCATGGCGATGCTGGTCCTGATGCCCCTGCAGTTCGGCAGCTCGATCTTCGCGAAGCCGGCGACGATGCCGGGCTGGCTGCAGAGCTTCACCGACTACAACCCGCTGTCCAACCTGGCCGATGCGGCTCGTGCCCTGATCAACGGGACCCCGGTCGGCGACTCGGTGTGGATGACCCTGGCCTGGTCGGTCGCCATCACTGCGGTCACCATGCCGCTCGCCGTCCGCAAGTTCCGCCAGAAGACCTGAACAATAAATCATTTGACAAAAGGCGGCGACCCCCACTGGGGGTCGCCGCCTTTTGTTAACCCTTTAACCAGAAGGAATATGGAAGCAGTTCTTCCATATCACCGGGCCGCCAAACCCTGAGGAAGAATTGAGGTTTCTCGATTGCCTTCGCGATCATGTTGTGGAAATAATTGCAGCAGCCAATCTGAACTGACCTAAGGAAAGGCCCCTCAATGTCCACGCTCAATGTGCACTCCCGTTTCGCCCGCCGGACTGCCGCCACCACCGCCGCCGTCGCGGCACTGGCCGGCCTCACGCTCGCCGCCGCGCCGGCCTCTGTGGCGGCACCGTCCGCCGCGGCTGCGTGCACCCTCAGCATCGAGGAACCGCACCTGGACGGCGGCCGGATCCTGTCCCAGGCCCGCATGAACAACTGCAACGGGCAGTACAACCGCGCCACCGTCACGCTCTACCGGGGGAACATCGGCTGGGGCGGCTCGATCTACTGGAGCGTGATGGACCAGCGCAACACCGACCTGGACCAGTTCACGACCTCCCTGTACGTGCAGAAGGGCTGTGACGCCGGCATCTGGCGTGCGGAGGTTCGCGCCACCGGCAAGTCGAGCAAGACCATCAGCTCCGGAATGAAGACCACCGGCGGCTGCTGACGAAATGACCCGCCCTCCCCGTCCGGGGATGGTAAGAGAAATATCCCGGACGGGGAGGCCGACGTGAAAGTCCCACCGCTACTGGACGGCGTGGCGGCCACCTTGAATGAATTAAACCTGGGATCTCTGGACCCCGAATCCGTCGTGGAATTGCCAGGACGGAATGACAATGTCAGCGGGGTCACCGATACGGGGCGAGCCGTCTTCGTGAAGAGACTCACCGGCGAGGACTCGGAACGTCGGCTGCGTCAGCTGATCACCTTCGAGACGGCGTACCGGGAGCGGCTCCGGCAGGGGACGAGGACACCACGGTGTCTGGGCTGGAGCAGCGAGCACGGGACCGTGGTGTTCGAGTGGATCGAGGATGCCCGGTCCGGGGCGGACCTGGCCTCGGAGGGCGGGTTCGGTGAGGACCTGGCGTACGACCTGGGTCGGAGCGTCGGCTTCCTGCACACCGTGCCGCCGGAAGGGGAACTCTCCGGCACTTCCCTCACCCGCAAGCTCGCCGAGGCCGACCTCTTCGAAGCGCTGCCGCTGGAGTACTACGAGCAGGCCAGTGGCGGGACCCTCGAAGCGTGGCGGCTCCTGCATCACGACCCGTCGACGGCCGCTGCGGTGCACGACCTCCGCACGATGAGCGACCGGGCCCCCAGGGCCCTGATCCACGGCGACCTGCGACTGGACCAAGTCCTGTCCCGGCGCCGTGATGTGTACGTCTGCGACTGGGAGGAGATCGCGGTGGAGGATCCGGCCCTCGATGTCGGGGCCTTCGCCGGGGAATGGCTCTACCGATCCGTTCTGGATATCCCCTCGGCCCGTCCGGCGCAGGAGGACGGTGCGGCCGAGGTGCACCGGGGGATCGTGGCGCGTGGTACGGACGCCCTCTCCCGTACGCGGAACCGGAACGCCGCCTTCTGGCAGGGCTATCTCGCCTCGGCGGGTCCCGTTCATCCGCAACTCCCCGCCCGGGCGGCCGGCTACGCGGGCCTGCACCTGCTGGAGCGCGCCCTGGCCAAGGCCGAAGGGCGCGTCGCCCTCCACACGGTCGACCGCATGGCCATCGGCATCGGGACGGTCGCGCTCAAGGACCCCGGCCGGTTCGTCACCGCGCTGGGGCTGGGGTGAGTCCATGACCCACGAAACGCTAGACCCCCGGGTCGTCCGCGTATGGCAGAGCGTCGAGCTGTCCGCCGACCTGCGGGAGGCACTCGTAGGCCACAGGATTCTGACGGCGGACAGCGAGCGGGCCCTGCGCACGAAGGTCTGGCAGGCCGTGTACGAGACGTTCCACGTCGGTCTCGAACTCCCCGGGTCCGAAGCGGGCACCCGATGGTCCGGCGGTCCAGACCCCGCGCTCGTCGAGGAGTACTCCCAGCAGGTGCCCCACATGAGGAGCGAGGTCATCGGAACCGTCGTTGGGCGGACCCCGGCGTGGACCGTTGCCGAACTGAACGGAGTGCGGGTGAGGTTCCCCGCGGCGGCGGGGGAGCCCCGGGGCCGAGGGGAGACCGCCGTCTTCGACGTGGCCTCCCGCCGTCCGGCCGTGTCACCCGGGTTCTTCGCCGTAACGGGAAGCTCTGGTCCCGCACTGCGGGGGCCCGTCCTGCGCGTCTACGTCAACGCGGGGTCCCCGGAAACCGCAGTCGCCATCTGGGGCGTCTCCTTGCGTTATCTGGAAGACCGGCGGGCCGGATACCAGGCAAAGGCTGCATCCCATCCGAAGTCTCTGGCGCGCCGGGATTCCGTCGTCATCTACCTCGACGCCGACAGCCTGCCTCTCCTTTCGGGCCTCGTGGACGCGATATCCCGCCAGGGCCCCTCTCCATCCGTGCCGTTCTTCACCCGAGCACTTGCTCCCGGCATCGCTTTCGCCTGGGAGCCCAGAACCGTGGCATCAGCACCCGTGAGCTTCGGTCAACACCGGGCCACCGTCATCACTGATGCCATTTTCGAGTTCCGGACGAGTCCGGACGGCCGGTTCGAAAGAACCGCGCGCGAGCACCTGGAGAAGGCTTTCGTCGATCCGCAGAACATCCACCGGAACGTCGATTCTCCACAGCTCGAACTCTCGAACACACCATCCTGATCCCGTCACCCGGACGGGACCATCCCGAAAGAGGAACAGCCATGGACGCCGCAACCGAGCTCTTCGAGGGCTACGCCACCTATGTCTCCGCGGACGAGGCGGCCGACCTCACCATTCCGGACCACGAGCTCCAGGTGACGCCGACGGCGGTCATCACCACGCTCTCCCTCCACTGCTGACAGCTGAACCAGGGCGGGGGTGGCCCGATACGGAACCACCCCCGCCGCCCCCTCCGGAGGCCCCTCGATGTCCGAAACGAAGCAGCGGCTCCTCCTCTACGGAACCGGCGCCATCGGCGTTGCCCTGCTGCCGGCCTACGTCACCTGGCTGCGCGCCGTGGCACCGGAGCTGGAACTCCGGATCCTCCTCACGCACAGCGCCTCACGGTTCGTTTCCGACCGCGCCCTTCGCGTCATCGGTGACTGCGAGACCCGGATCGACCAGTGGGATGCCTTCGACGACCGCGGCGGCCCCCCGCACCTGGAGCTGGCCGCATGGCCCGACGTCGTCCTCGTCTACCCGGCGACGACCCACTTCGTCTCCAGGTTCTCCCTGGGGCTGGCCGACACCCCAGGCCTCCTGATGCTGCAGTGCACGCGGGCTCCCGTGGTCGTGGCCCCCTCCCTGCCGGCAGGCTGCGTGGACAACGATGTGGTGAACGGGCACCTGGCCGCACTGGCGACCCGACGGGGCGTCACCGTGCTGCCCACATCAAGCGGCCCGAGCGTGGCCACCGGAACGGCGACGCCCGGAGCACCGGCCGCCTTCCCCGAGGCCTGGAAGGAAGTCCAGCGGATATGGCCCCGGACACCGTGACGGACAGCCCGGACAAGCCGTCTCCGCCCTCTCCCTCGCGCTCTTTCGGCACGCCGAAACTGCGCACCCGGATCGATCCGTCCGACGGCGCGTTCCTGTGGCACCGCACACGCATGTACGCGTCCACCGGCGCTCCCCCCGACGGCGTACCCGGGATCTGGCTCCGTGCCCTGCGCCGTAGCGGCAACACCTTCACCTACAAGATCGCGGCGGCGGCCTCGGCAGCCGAGCTGATCGTCACCGGCGCGAGCCGGGAAACGCGGCCCCACGGGGCCCTGTGCGCTTCCCTCGCCGAGGCCGGCGCTGCGGTACGTGAACGCGCCGCGGCGCAACCGGTCGCCGGCTCGGCGCCACCGCCGCTCGGCTCGGTCCAGATCTCACGCTGGCTCGCGTCGGCCACGGGTCCGGGCGCGAGCAGGGATCTCCATGGTCGTCTCCTGGCCTCCATCGGTTCGAAGCGCATGGGGGAATTGCGCGCGTGGGCCGATTCCATCGCCCGCGCACACCCGGCCCACATCGCCCTGCACGGCGAGCTGTCCCTGGCCGCGGTATTTCCCCAGCGGGACGGCTCCACGGCGATTCTCTACGGCGAAAGCATCGCGCGCGGCCCCGTCGAATACGACGCCGGGTGGCTGCTCGGAGAGCTGGCGGAACTGTCCGACGTGAGCATGCGCAATGGCAACACGGCATATGCCGAGACCATCGGCTGCCACGCACGGTCCTTCCTGAAGCCCCTTCTCCCCGTACTGGACCGAGAGGTCCTGGGACGCTGCATCGTGCTGCGAAGGCTCATGCACGTCATCGACTACGCGAGTTTCTTCGGAACAGGCCCACTCGACTCCTACATCGAGGAAATGCCGGAACTCGTCGACAGTTCCGGAAATCACACCCTCGCGCGTATGGAAATCACACCACCGTCCCACCCAGGAAGTAGCGAAAAGCATGCCCGTCTCAGCTGATCTGTTCGGGGCCGTCGCCGGGATCCATGCCATGGGCCTCCCGCACACCACGGTCAGCCCGCCGTTCGAGGGCATCCTCGGAGCCTTCTACACCAAGCTCGTCAGCGCCTCCGACAGAGACGCGGACTGGTTCCTCGAGCATGCCGGGCCCTCGGACGGCGATGTCCTCGACCTGTGCTGCGGGGGCGGGCGAACGGCCGTCGCCTTCGCTCGCGCCGGCCGGCGCGTGACGGCGGTCGATCTCTCCACCCTCCAGTTGGCGGCTGCGGAAAGGCTCGCCGCGCAACGCGGCGTCTCCGGGTCGGTGACGTGGATTCAGGCCGACGTCACCGGGCTCGACCTCGGGCGCACCTTCAGCACGATCGTGATCGCCGGTCTCAGCATCACCCTGTTCGAGGGAGAGGCACGTAAAGCCTTCCTCGATGTCGTCCGCCGCCATCTGAGCCCTGGCGGGCGCATCGTCTTCGATCACACCCCGGTACCGACGGGCGAGGCCGCGGCGGAGCAGACCATCACGCTGCCGGTCACGCTGGGGGAGCGTGGCGGCTTCGTCCTCGTCTCCACGCGGCGGGTTCCCGAGGAGCGCGTCCAGTTCACCAACATGTACGCGGAGATCATCGACGGGAGCGGACGGACACAGCGGCACCTGACCGGCTTCCGGTTCAGGGTCGACACCGTCGATGACCTCGCGGCGCAGCTTGCCGGACACGGGCTGGCGGTAAAGCGCCGGCACCGGGATCCGCAGGCGCAGGACACCGGGGCTCCCACGCCGTTCGCCACGCGGGAACTCGTCGTGGCGGAGTCCGTGGACTGATGCCCCGCGCCGCGGCGCGGATCAGACGAGGGCGATGGCCTCTTGGAGGGTGAGGCCGCCGCCTTCGACGAACGCGCTCTCGTACGCGGTGTCGCCCAGCTCCGCCCGCGCCCTTTCCTCGGCGAAGGCGGCGTCCGCGCGTTCGGTGGAAACCTGGACGTGCCCGGGGGGCAGGTGGGCGCGATAGGCGCCCAGAAGTCTCGCCGCGTCGGCCGGCCGGCGAAGGCCACCGGGCCCGGCGAGAGCGACGGCGGCCGTCAGGAGGAACACGGCGGGCAGGTGCGGGGCGACCATCAGCGCCAGGGGGTCCTGGGAGGCGTCCATCGCCTCCCGAACGAGGGTGAGCGCATCCTCGTGGCGGCCCTCCTGATTGTCCAGCCAGCCCACGATGCCGAGCAGGAACACATCGAAGACCGCGTACGCCCCGAGAGAGAACTCCTCGCGCAGCGCCTTGATCTGGGCGCGGGCCTCGGCGAAGCGGCCGCTGCGGCCGAGGATGCCCGCGAGGAACATGCGGCAGGCCGGCATGGCCTCGTTGCCGTACCGCTCCGCGGAGGCGAGGACCTCGGTGAGGATCGCCTCCGCCTGCGCCGCCTGGCCGTTCTCGACAAGGGCGCCGGCCATGCGTACCCGCATCACCGTCACTTGGGCCTTGGCGCCCAGGCGTTCGGCGTACTCGATCGCCTCGCCGTAGTCCTGGGCGGCGAGGGCGTACTCTCCGCGCTTCTCCCGGGACTCGGCGCGCGCCGAGAGGGCCTCGGCGCAGCCCCACGCGTCGCCGAGCTCGCGGAAGAGGGCCAGGCTCTCGTCGGCGTCGCGGGCCGCGTCGCCCGCCCAGTCGGCGCGGTTGGCCAGGACGTTGGCGCGGAGCTGGAGCGCGGAGGCCAGCTCCCAGCGGTAGCCCAGCCCGCGGGCGGTGTCGACGGTGTCGTCGATGACCCGTTTGAGCAGCCCGGGGTCGCCCGCGATCATGACGGCGTAGATCCACAGGGAACCGGGGGTCCGGCAGGTCTGCGGGAGTCCGGGCCGGTAGACGGCGAGCACGCCCTCGACCTGGGCGCGGGCTTCGGGGCTGTTCCAGGTCTCGCTGGTCTGGTCCCGGGAGGCCAGCTGCACCAGGTGGACGGCGCGCCAGGCCTCGGTGAGCACTTCGCCGGAGTAGGGCGGGGGCGAGTCGACGAGCCGCTCGTACACGGGCTCCGCGGGGACCAGGGGCGGGGCGAAGGGGTTGGGGCCCAGCGCCGCGGCGGCCACGGACCAGTGCCGGGACTCGGCGCGCAGGTCGTGCATGTGCCAGTACCAGCCCAGGGAGTGGACCAGGCACAGCACCTCGTCGACGTCGCGGGCGGCCACGGCGCGGCGCAGGGCGGTGCGCAGGTTCTCGTACTCGGTGGCGAGACGGTCGGCGGCCGCCCGCTGGCCGTGGCCGCGCAGCAGGGGTTCGGTGGTGCGGGCGAGTTCGCGGTAGTGGACGAGGTGGCGGCGCTCGGTGGCGACGCGGTCCCCTTCGGTCTCGGCGAGGCGCTCGCCGGCGTACTCGCCGACCGTCTCCAGCAGCCGGTAGCGCATGCCGGAGCCGTCGGGGCCGGGGGCGGCGACCACGAGGGACTTGTCGACGAGGGAGCCGAGGACGTCGGCGACGTCGGGGAGGTCCGGGAGTCCGGGCAGGCCGGGCAGGGCGTGGGGCGCGTGCGCGCAGACGGCCTCGGCGGCGGCGAGGTCGCAGCCGCCGGCGAAGACGGAGAGGCGGCGCAGGACGGTGCGTTCGGCCTCGTCGAGCAGGTCCCAGGACCAGTCGACGACGGCCCGCAGGGTCTGCTGCCGGGGCAGGACCGTACGGGCCCCGCTGGTCAGGAGCCGGAAGCGGTCGTCGAGCCGGTCGGCGATCTGGCGCGGGGTGAGCAGCCGCAGCCGGGCCGCGGCCAGCTCGATGGCCAGCGGCAGCCCGTCCAGGCGGCGGCAGATCTCGGCCGCGGCGGCCGGGTCGTCCGCCGTGCTGAAGCCGGGCCGGGCGGCGGCCCCGCGGTCCCCGAGGAGGCGCAGCGCGACCGGGTCGGGCAGCGGCTCCACCGGGCGCAGGGACTCCCCCGGCACGCCGAGGGGTTCGCGGCTGGTGGCCAGGACCTGTACGCCGGGGCAGTGCGTGAGGAGGCGTTCGGCGAGCTCGGCGGCGGCGCCGATGACGTGCTCGCAGTTGTCCAGGAGCAGCAGCAGGTGCCGTCGCGCACAGTGCTCGGTGAGCCGGTCGAGAGGGTCGGAGCCGCCGCGGTCGGTCAGGGCGCGCAGTTCCTCGGCGGAGCCTGCGCGCAGCTTGGTCTCGCGCGCGCCGAGGGCGGCGAGCGCGGCCTCGGCCACGTCCTCGGGGTCGTCGACGGGGGCCAGTTCCACCATCCACACCCCGTCGGGCCAGGCGGTGCCGGCGTGTGCCTCGGCGGCCTCCTGCGACAGCCGGGTCTTGCCCGCGCCGCCGGGCCCGAGCAGCGTGACGAGCCGGGCCCGCGCCAGGTCGTCGCCGATGACCCGGATGTCCTCCTCCCGGCCGACGAAGGTGGTCAGCCGGGCCCGCAGATTCCCCGGCCCGGCCACGGCGGAGGCAGGAGCGGCAGCAGAGGCGGCGGCATCGTGGCCGGGGCCGGAGCCGAGGCCGTATCCGGGGCCGGGGCCGTGGCCCTGTCCGGAGTCGAGGCCATGGCCGGAGCCGAGGCCGGAGTCGAGGCCATGGCCGGAGCCGTGGCCGGAGCCGTGGCCGGGCCCGAGGCCGTATCCGGGGCCGGGCCCGTGGCCGGTGCCGGAGCCGTGGCCGGAGCCGAGGCCGGGCCCGTGGCCGGAGCCGAGGCCGTATCCGGGGCCGGAGCCGAGGCCGTATCCGGGGCCGGGCCCGTGGCCGGGGCCGTTGCCGCCGCGGTCCGGTCCCGGGCTCGGGCTCGGGGACAGCAGTTCGGCGTGCAGGGCCCGCAGGGCCGGTCCGGGGTCCGTGCCCAGGCGGTCGGCCAGCTCGCGGCGGACGGCCTCGTAGGCGGCCAGCGCCTCCGCCGGGCGGCCCGCGTCGCGCAGCGCCCTGATGCGCAGGGCCTGCAGGGCCTCGTCCAGCGGCTGCCGCGCGCACAACGCGGTCAGCTCCGGCAGGACGCGCTCGGCCCGGCCCAGGGCCAGGGCCGCGCCGAGCAGGCCCCGGTGCGCCTCGTCCCGTACGGCCTCCCAGCGCGCGGACTCCGCGGCCGGGTCGGGGAGGTCCGCCAACGCGGGCCCGCGCCACAGCGCGAGCGCATCCTCGTAGAGGGTGCCCGCCTTGGCGGGGTCCCCTTGGTCCAGCGCGGCGTGCCCAGCCAGGGCCAGGCGCTCGAAGCGGTACACGTCGACGTCCTCGCGCTCGGCGGCCAGCAGGTAGCCGCCCTCCGCGGAACGTACGGCCGCGTGCCCGAGGGCCCGCCGCAGCCGGGCGACCAGCGCGTGCAGGGCGGCCACCGCCTCGGCCGGCGGGTCACCGTCCCACACCTCGGCGACGAGCAGGTGCGCGGGGACCGCCCGGCCCGGCCGCAGCGCGAGCGCCGTCAGGAGCGCACGCAGGCGCGCTCCGCCGACGGCGACGGTGCTCCCGTCGTCGCGGATGGCCTGGGTGGTACCGAGGATCGCGTAACGCACCGGCCCATTGTCACCGGACCCGGTCTTCGACCCGACCTCATTTCCGGCGGACTCCCGGGATAGGTTTCGCCGCATGGGTCATCAGGGCGGCCGCAGCGAGCGGCGCATCAGTTCCGTGTTCCTCGGCATCGTCGCCGTCATGGCGGTGACCGGATGGGCCGTGTGGACCGGGTACGCGACGAGCACGGGGCTCGCCGTGTTCCTCTTCGTCACCTCGGCCTGGGTCGTCTCCCTCTGCCTGCACGAGTACGCGCACGCCCGCACCGCCCTGCACGGCGGCGACCTGACGGTGGGCGCCAAGGGCTACCTGACGCTGAATCCGCTCAAGTACACGCACGCCCTGCTCAGCATCGTCCTGCCGGTGGTCTTCGTGATCCTCGGCGGGCTGGGCCTGCCCGGCGGCGCCGTGTACATCGAGCGCGACCGGATCCGGGGCCGCTGGAAGCACAGCCTGATCTCGGCGGCGGGCCCGCTGACCAACGTGGCCTTCGCCGTCGTCTGCACGGCGCCGTTCTGGCTGGACGCCCTGGACGGGGTGCCCATGCCGTTCCGCCTCGCGCTCGCCTTCCTGGCGCTGCTCCAGGTCTCGGCTGCGATCTTGAACTTCCTCCCGGTGCCGGGCCTGGACGGCTACGGGGTGATCGAGCCCTGGCTGCCGTACGGGGTGCGCCGGCAGGTGGAGCCGCTGGCGCCGTTCGGGCTGCTCGCCGTCTTCGCGCTGCTGTGGATCCCCGGCATCAACGCGTTCTTCTTCGACGCGGTGTACGGCCTGCTGAACTCCCTGGGCGTGCCCGAGACGGAGGCGTACTGCGGCCGCGAGCTGTACAGCTTCTGGCGCGGCGATCCCGCGTTCTTCTGCGCCGTCGCCGAGGACTAGGACGCCTGCCGCGCGGCCGCGGCGGCCTTGTCGGCCTTGGCCTTGCGCAGGTAGTACCAGGCCATGTTGGACGTGAGGCCGGCCAGCAGGACCCAGACGATACCGAGGAAGCTGCCCTCCACGAAGGCGACCACGGCGGCGGCCAGGGCGAGGACGCAGCAGACGATGGCGAAGACGGCAAGGCGGGGCATGGGGAGAGCTCCTCGGGAACACTGAACGGCGTCGATCCCCTCCAGTGTCCCCCATGCCCCGCAGTGCTCCCGTAAGGAAACGGACCACGGGCCGGATCCCACTTTTTCGCCTTTGCCTGATCTTTCGGCCGGTACGGCGCTACGGTTCCCGCGGGAACGAGGCCGGGCAACTGGGGGGAAGATGCGGGACATCTCAAAGGGCGCGAACGTCAGCCTCACCGCCTTGAGCGAGGACGTCGGTGCTGTGGTCGTCAGTCTGGGCTGGAGCAGCGCCTCCGGAGCCGGCGACGCCGACGTCTCCGTATTGCTCCTGGACCAGGACGGCAAGGTCCGCGGCGAGAACGACTTCTACTTCTACAACAACCCGGCCGCGGCCGACGGCAGCGTGCAGCTGCTGGGCAAGACGCCGACCGGCAGCGGTGACGAGGACCGCATCAGCCTGGACCTGTCGGCGGTGCCCCAGGACGTCGCCAGGATCGTGGTCGCGGCCAGCCAGTACGGCGGCGCCCGGTTCGGGGACCTGGACGACTTGCGGATGACCGTCGCCGACCGGTCCGGCGAACCACTCGTCGGGTACTCCATCGACGACGCGGGTGTGGAGACGGCGTTCATCTTCGGTGAGCTGTACCGCCGGGGTGACGAGTGGAAGTTCCGCGCTGTCGGGCAGGGCTACGAGACCGGGCTGGCCGGCCTCGCCACTGACTTCGGCATCGCCGTTCTTGAGGAGGCCGACGAGTCCGTACCAGCCGCGGAGGCCGGGGCCGGTACGGATCCCGCAACCGCGCCCGGGCTGGGTACGGCGCAGGCTGCGGCCGCTCCCTTTGCCGCCGCGTCGGCCGCTGCGGCCCCGCTGCCCGCCGCAAGCGCCGCCGTCCCGGCCCAGACCCGCGGCCGGAGCCCCCGGACGACCAAGAAGAAAGTCACCCTGCCGAAGGTGGTCAAGAAGTCGCTCGCCGAGAACGACTCCTGGCACCCGGCGCGGCTGTTCCCCGTCCCCTCGCTCAAGAGCGACCGGGAGCGCGAGGTGCGCGCGACCTCGGTGCTGCTGTCGGTCATGGAGCAGGTGCCGGAGCTGGGGCGCCGCCTCACCGCGGCCTTCGGCGCCCCCGCCGGGCGGATGCAGACGTTCACCGAGGTGCCCCTCCCCCACGGTGACACCCCGAAGCGGCCGGACGGCGTGATCCGGGTGGAACGCGCGGGGAAGCTGTGGACCGCGCTCGTGGAGACCAAGACGAACGGCAACCCGCTCAAAGCCGAGCAGGTCCAGCAGTACGTGGACATCGCCGCGCGCCGCGGCTACGAGGCCGTGATCACGCTCTCCAACGACGTGGCGCTCGAGGGCGCCGCCATGGTGGACGTCAAGACCGACGGACGGCGCAAGCACAAGGTCAGCCTGTGGCACCTCTCGTGGGCCGAGGTGACGCACCAGGCCCAGATGCTGATCCGCCACGAGGGCGTGGGCAACGCAGCGCACGCATGGCTGCTCCAGGAGTTGCTGGAGTACCTCCAGCACGAGAATTCCGGGTGCCACGGATTCCAGAACATGGGTCCCGCCTGGGTACCCGTACGCAGGGGCATCGAGGACGAGACCCTCAGCACCGGCGACCCCCGCGCCGTGGACGTCGTGGAGAGCTGGGAGCGGCTCATCCGCCAGGTCTGCCTGCGCCTCGGCGGCGAGCTGGGGCAGAAGGCCCTGCCGGTGCAGCGTGCCCGGCGGGGCAGCGATCCGGGGGCCCGCCGCGCCACGGCGGCCGAGAAGCTGTGCGCGCAGGGCAAGCTCTCGGCGGAGCTGCGGGTCGACGGGGCCAGCGTCGTGATCGCCGTGACAGCCGACCTGCGGACGGGAAAGCTGCGTGCGTCCGTCGACGTCCCGGCCCCGGAAGGCGCCTCCCCCCTGGCCACGGCGAAGCGGCTGGTACGGATGCTCGGCGACGCCCCGGCCGATCTGCACGTGGAGAGCCTCGTGGAGGAACAGAACGGGCCGCGCGGCACCCTGGAGCGGCTGCGCCCCGAGCCGGGCGACCTGCTGCCCAGGGACGGCGCCCCGCTCACGGGATTCCGGCTGTCCCTCATCAAGGGGATGGGCAACACCCGCGGCAACACGGAATCCGGGTTCATCCGCAGCGTCGACGACGCCGTGGACCGCTTCTACCACTCGGTGGTGGTGCACCTGGGGATCGCCGGGGCGGCGCGGGCGGGACGGCGGGGCTGAACGGAAGCCCGTCCGGCGGTCCGGGCCGGTGGGCCGGGGAGCCGGACGGGCGCCGCGTCAGACGTCCGTGACGCGCAGGCCCGCGTGGGCCTTGTAGCGGCGGTTGGTGGAGATCAGGTTGGCGACCAGGGACTCGACCTGGTGGGCGTTGCGCAGGCGGCCCGCGAACACTCCGCGCATGCCCGGGATGCGGGCGGCCAGGGCCTGGACCAGGTCGGTGTCCGCGCGGACCTCGCCGAGGACCATCACGTCGGTGTCGATCTCGTCGATCGACTCGTCCTGGAGCAGGACCGCCGAGAGGTGGTGGAACGCGGCGGTGACGCGGGAGTCGGGGAGCAGGGCCGCGGCCTGCTGGGCCGCGCTGCCCTCCTCGACCTGGAGGGCGTAGGCGCCCTGCTTGTCGAAGCCGAGCGGGTTGACGCAGTCGATCACGAGCTTGCCCGCGAGGTCCTCGCGCAGCGCTTCGAGGGTCTTGGCGTGGCCCTCCCAGGGCACCGCGATGATGACGATGTCGCTGCGGCGGGCGCATTCGGAGTTGTCCGCGCCTTCCACGCCGAGGCCCAGTTCCTCGGCGGCGGCGCGGGCGCGGTCCGCGGCCCGGGAGCCGATGATCACCTTCTGGCCGGCCCGGGCGAGCCGGTAGGCCAGGCCGCGGCCCTGGTCGCCGGTGCCGCCGAGGACGCCGACGACGAGGCCGGAGACGTCGGGCAGGTCCCACGGATCCTTGGCCGGCGCCTTGGCGGCCGGCGGCGTCTGAGTGCTGTCTGTGGAGGTCATGGGGGCGAGGGTAACCCCGGGACCCGCAGAGTCGAACGGCCGTCGGCCACGGGTCCGGGGCCGGGCGGGGGGCAGCTGCGGGGAAGCGCTCCCGTATGTCCCTTCCATGGTGCAGGATGCCGATATGGATGCCGTGAGGGTCGCGCTGCTGCGCGAGGTGCTCGCCGGTACGCAATGGCCCGGCGCCGCACGGCGTTTCGCGGGCTCGCTGCGGCGTTCCGTCGTACCGGCCGGCGGGAAGCTGCTGCTGGTGGGCACGGAGCAGTACGAGCCCTGGCACATGGCGGCGCACCTGGTGGACGAGGCCGCCTGGTCGGGGCTGCCGGAGCTGGCGCCCACGCTGGTGCGTCACCGGGTACGGCCCGGGGAGCCGCCGCACCTGTCGGTGGGGCTGGGGCGGCTGGCGGCGGCCGGGCGCGGGCACACCCTGCTGGTGGTGGCCCCTGAGCAGCCCGGGGCGGGGCTGCTGGAGCGGGTGCACGACGCCCGGCGGTCGGGTGCGACCGTGCTGTCCCTGGACGGCGGGGACCCGGATCTGCGGACGTTGGCGCACGATGCGCTGTCGGTGGCGGACGGGGTGGCCGAGCTGGACCTGGACACGGTGCAGCACCTGGTCAGCGCGGCGGCCGGGGAGAACGGCCTGCCGGTGCAGCGCGGGCCGCGCCGGTTCCGGGACCGGCTGGCGCGGCTGGCCGACCAGCTGACCGCGCCCCCTCCCGGCAGCCGCTGGTAGCGGCGGCCGCGGCCGCTACGGCAAGGCTGTGCCGGTGTCGGTGCTGCCTTCGTCCCCTTCGCGGGACTTGTCGTTCCACTTGGGGTCGTTCTGCCATTCGAGGTTGCGTTCCTGCGCCGTCTCCATGGCGTGGGCCGCCTCCTCCGGCGTGCCGTACGGGCCGAACCGGTCCTTCGCCGGGCACTCGGGGCCCTCTTCGACCTTGTTGTGGACCAGGCAGTAGTACCACTCGCCCGGCTTGCCCACCTGTCGCTTCTTGAACAGGGCCATCGTCGTCAGGCTCCTCTCGTACCGCTCTCTGTCGCCAGCTTGCCCCATCCCCGCTGGATACACTCGCTTGCATGTCCGGTCAGTCGCTGCTCGTACCAGGCGAGCTCTCTCCCGCCCGTTCCGTTCCCGGAAACATCCGCCGGCCCGAGTACGTGGGCAAGCCCGCGCCCACTCCCTACACCGGTCCGGAGGTGCAGTCGGCGGAGACCATCGAAGCCATGCGCATCGCCGGCCGGATCGCCGCCCAGGCGATGGAAGAGGCCGCCAAGCTCATCGCCCCGGGGGTGACCACCGACGAGCTGGACCGGGTCGCCCACGACTACATGTGCGACCACGGCGCCTACCCGTCGACGCTGGGCTACCGGGGGTTCCCCAAGTCCCTGTGCTCCTCGGTCAACGAGGTCATCTGTCACGGCATCCCCGACTCGACCGTCCTGCGCGACGGCGACATCGTGAACCTCGACGTGACCGCGTACATCGGCGGGGTCCACGGTGACAACAACGCCACCTACCTGTGCGGGGAGGTGGACGAGGAGTCGCGGCTGCTGGTGGAGCGCACCCGTGAGGCGCTGAACCGGGCGATCAAGGCGGTCAGGCCGGGCCGTCAGATCAACATCATCGGCCGGGTCATCGAGTCGTACGCGAAGCGTTTCGGCTACGGCGTGGTCCGGGACTTCACCGGGCACGGCATCAATTCGTCCTTCCACTCCGGCCTGATCGTCCCGCACTACGACAGCCCGCACGCGACCACGGTCATCGAGCCCGGGATGACCTTCACCATCGAGCCGATGCTGACCCTGGGCACCCACGAGTACGACATGTGGGCGGACGGCTGGACGGTCGTCACGAAGGACCGCAAGCGCACGGCGCAGTTCGAGCACACGCTGGTGGTGACCGACAGCGGGGCGGAGATCCTGACCCTGCCGTAGCCGTCGCCGGAGCACGGCGGGAATTTTTTACCGACAGGACGTCGGGAACACATTGACTTAGGTATGCCTAAGTAGGAGGATCGGGTGTGGCGGCGGTGCTGCCACGCCTGTTTCCTCTTCTTCGGAGGTCCCCCTTGGACGCCTTCTCTACGGTCATCCGCGTCGCGTCGCACGAGCAGCACACCGAGGCCGAGACGTCGACCTTCATGAGTGACCTGCTCGGCGGGCGCCTCGGCGTGGACGCCTACACGCGCTACACCGAACAGCTGTGGTTCGTGTACCGGGCCCTGGAGGACGCGGCCGAGTCCCTCAAGGACGACCCGGTGGCCGGCCCCTTCATCCAGCCGGAGCTGATGCGCGTCGCGGAGATCGAGCGCGACCTCGGACACCTGCTGGGACCGTCCTGGCGCGACGCGGTGGTGGCGCTGCCCGCGACCGAGGCCTACGCCGCCCGCGTGGCGCGGTGCGCGGCCGAGTGGCCCGGCGGGTACGTGGCCCACCACTACACCCGCTACCTGGGCGACCTCTCCGGCGGCCAGATCATCCGGGACAAGGCCGAGCGCACCTGGGGCTTCGAGCGCAAGGGCGACGGGGTCCGCTTCTACGTCTTCGCCGACATCTCCAACCCCGCGGCCTTCAAGCGGACCTACCGCGAGCTGCTGGACGCGATCGCCGCGGACGACCTGGAGAAGCAGCGCATCATCGACGAGTGCAAGCGCGCCTTCGACTTCAACGGTGCGGTCTTCCGCGAGCTGGGCGAGCAGTTCCCGCTCAGCGCCTGATCGTTTCTCCTTTTGGATCCACGGCCGCGGGGCGCCCTAGGAGCGGGCCGCCGGGGCGAACCTGACCCGGCCGCCCACCTCGACCGTGCCGTCGGGGCCCGGGGCGGTGAGGATCTGGGAGCCCTTGCCCTGGGTGATGTTCAGGGCGCGGTTCAGCTGCGCCGTGAGCAGGATCGCCGCCGAACCGGTGGCCTCGTCCTCGACGACCGCCCGGTCGGGGCGGCGCGGGAAGCCGCGGGCCCGTACCCGGCCCGCGGCCTCGTCCTCCCAGGCCCAGGCGTACAGCCAGCCCTCGCCGGGGGGCGGGGCGGGCAGCGCCTCGACCTCGGCAGGACTCGCGTACTGCTCGGTGCGCTTGCCCTCGACCCACTCGGCGCGGGCCGTGATCCAGGTGAACTCCCCGTCGTCGCGCGCCCATACGGACCCGGCCGGGGGCAGGAGCTCCTCTATGTCCAGCAACCACGCGACCCCGACCAGCGGATGTCCTGCGAAGGCCATCTGCGTGCCGGGGGTGCGGATGTCGACGACCCCGCGCTCGGGGTCGTCGACGAACACCGTCTCGCTGTAGCCGAGTTCGGCGGCCAGCTGCTGCCGGGACGCGTCGTCCGGGCAGGTCCGGCCGTCGCGGACGACACCGAGGAGGTTGCCGTACCGGCCGTCACCCGCGCAGAAGACCTTGAGGACGTCTAGATCGTTCACGCGGGAATTGAAGCACGCCCGGCAGCACGGCTTCAGAGCTGGGCAGTACGGCGCCTGCGCGCGAGGAACACCGCGCCCCCACCGGCCGCGACCACCGCGCCGGAGATGCCGAGCAGGGCGGCGGCCGGGATCTCGGCGCCGGTGGCGGCGAGGTTGCCGCCGACCGAGCCGCCGGCCGAACCGCCCACGGAGCCGCCCACGGAACCGCCGGCGGAACCCCCGCCCGCGGCGCCGCCCGTACCGCCGGTGGTGCCGCCGGCGGCCGGGAGGGTGACGTCCTTGTCCACGGCCACCGAGAAGGAGACCGGGTCGATCGCGTCGCCCGCCTTGTACATGGAGCCGGCGGCATCGTTGGCGAAGGCCGCCGCGCCCTGCTCCGTGAAGACGGCCGGGACCGCATGGAGGGCCAGCAGGCCGCCCTTGGTCTTGTAGTCGGTCTTCGACAGGTCGAGCGTCGCGAAGGGGACGGCCGTCTTGCTGCCGGAGGCGTTCTTGACGTCCACGTAGAGGGTGCCGGCCTTGCCGGAGGCCTCGACCCGCGGGTTGGCGAAGCTCATGTCGATGCCGTGGGCCGCGTACTGGAAGCGCAGGACGCCCTCGAACGAGACGTTCAGCTTCTGCTTGGCGGCATCGAGCTCGCCCTTGGCGAGCGCGAAGTCGTAGAGGTCGCCGTTCTTGACGGCCCCGCCGCCCGGGGTGACCGAGCCCGCGCCCAGCACGTACGTGCGGAAGGACTCCTTGACACCCCAGGTCAGGTTGGCCTTGAGGACCTTCTGCGGGCCGCCGGCCGGGGCGCTCGGGGCCGCAGTGGTCCTGGTCGCCGTCGGGGTCGCGGTCGCGGTCGGTACGGGCTCGGTCGGGGTCGCGCTCGGCGTGGGCTTGGTCGGCGTCGGGCTCGGGCTCGGCGATGCGGGCTTCTCGAACTCCAGCTTCGCGGTGAGGGGATCGCCGGTCAGGCCCGCGTACGTGTCGGAGCCGAGCGCGGTGCCTGCCTGCGCGGTGAGATTCGTCTCCAGCCTTTCCATCGCCTGGCCGGCGAAGGCGATGTCCGCGAACGGGACGTCCTGCTGCGTGGCCCCGGCCTTGGTGACGTCGGCGGTCAGCTTCTTGGTGCCGGTGTCGATGCGGAAGTCCGAGAGCTTCACCTCGAATCCGTGGCCGGTCGGCGGGGCGGGCGAGGAGAAGGTGACGCTGCCCTTGAACGCGGCCTTCACCACGTGGCCGCCCGCCGGGTCGTACTGGCCGGTGGCCTCGCCGAACTGCAGGCTGCCGTCCGCGTTGACCTTCGCTCCCTCGGCCACGGTGATGGTGCCCTTGGCCATGCCCGTCACGTAGGCGCGGTACCGGGCGATCACACCCCAGTCGAGGGTGCCGCCGACGACGTTGACCGGCGCGGTCGGGGCGCCGCCGGCCTGCGGGGCGGCAACGGGGCTTCCCGCGGCCGTGGCGGGCAGGACGAGGGCGGTGGTGCCGAGGGCGGCGGCCGTGAGGACGGCTGCGGCGAGGGCGATCGGGCGTCGGGGGGACGACATGGCGGGCACTCCTGAAGGAACAGGTACGGGGGACGGGGGTGGCGCCGGGTGCCGTCGGCCGGACGGGACCACGACAGCGGGGCTAGGGGGTGTCGGTGGGAGCGGCACCGGTGCGGGTGCCGGTGCCGGCTTCGGCATCGCCGCCGCCACCGGGCGTCGCCGCGGCGGCCGTACGGCGCCTGCGGACCGCGAGGAAGGCGGCGCCCGCGACCAGGACCAGCAGGGCCACGGCCAGGGCGACGTACAGCCCGGTGGACGAGGACTCTTCGGCCTTCGCTGCGGGCGAGGCGGCGGCGGACGGCGCGGAGGAGGGCTCGGGCGCGGGGGACGCCGTGGAACCGAGGTCGGGCAGGGCGGGCAGCTTCGCCGAGGCGTCGAGGGCGACCGCCAGGGTGACGGGGTCCATCTCGGTGCCCGCCTTGTACATGGAGTTGAAGGCCTGGGAGCCGCCCTCGGTCAGGGTGGCCGGGGCCTCGGTCAGGGTGGCGAGGCCGCCCTCCGCCTTCAGCCCCTTGGCGTCGAACTCGACCAGCGCGACGGCGTTCTTCGTCTGGCCGCCCGTGGTGACGTCGGCGGACAGGACTCCCTTGCCGTTCTCCACCTTGACGCTCAGCTTGCCGAGCGTCAGGTCCAGGTGGGCGCCGGTGAACTGGACGGCCCCGGCGAAGGCCGCCTCCAGCGTGCCCTTCTGACCGTCGTACGCACCCTTGCCCTGCGGGAAGCGGAACAGCGCACCCCCGTCCAGGGCGCCTTCGGTCAGGACCCACTTGCCCTGGCCGATGGAACCGGTGACGTACTCACGGAAGGTGCGGCGTACGCCCCAGTCGACGGCGGCGTCGGTGAAGGCGCCCGCCGGCTGCGGGGTCGCTTCGCCCGGGGCCGGGGAAGCCGGGGGCTGCGCGGACTGCGAGGGCTGGGCGCTGCCCGCCGGGGCGACGACGTCGGCGGAGAGCGAGAGCGGGTCGAGCGGTGCACCCGCCGCGTAGTAGCCCGCGAAGGCCTTGGCGCCCTGGTCGGTGAGGGTGACCGGGACGTTGGAGAGGGCGATCGGGGTGGCGCCGCCCTTCATGTTGATGCCGCCGAGGTTCAGGGCGGCAAAGGGCACCTGGGACTGGCTGGTGACCTGGCCGGTGTCCTTGGCCTTGCTGGAGACGTCCACGTAGAGGGTGCCGCGGCCACCGGAGATCTTGACGGTCGGCCGGCTGACGGTCATGTCCAGCTCGTACGCGCCGTCGGGCTTCTGGTGGCCCTGGAAGCTCACGCCGCCGGTGAAGGACGCGTTGAACTCGCCGCTGTCGGGATCGTACGAACCGGCCGCCGAGTGGAAGCGGAACAGGCTGCCGCCCGCGGTGGCGGCGCCGTTCTTCAGCTTGAAAGAACCTTTCGCGATGGGTCCGGTGACATAACTCTGGAAGGACGATTTGATACCCCAGTCCAGCCGCCCGCCCTGCACGGTGCGGCCCGCCGCCTGGGCGGCAGTGGCCGGGAGCAGCACTCCCAGCAGGGCCGCCAGCAGAGCGACTGCCAGCGTGCGGGCAGGTCTTGCGGACATGAATGTCCCTCCAGGGCCTAGCGAGTAAGGTGAGGCTAACCTAAACTACTGTTGGCCGTGATCGGAACCCCTCGGCCGCCCCCGCCTTCATCCGTCGGACGACCAGGACGGTGCCTTCGTGCCTACGCCCGCCGCCCCATCCCGCTTCCCCCGCACCGGCCTTGCCCTGACCGTCCTGGTCGCCCTGGCACTGACCGTGACGGGCTGCGGGAGTACGGCCACGCCCGCGGGCAAGCCCGCCCATGCCGCCTCGGCCCCGGACCGGGTGGAACCGCTCGAACCCGCGCCCTCCCCCGTACTGCCCGTCACCGTCGCCTCGGACGACGGCACTCCGGTCACCGTCGGCTCCGCGGACCGGGTGGTCCCGCTGACCGGCAGCCTCAACGAGATCGTCCACACCCTCGGCCTCGGCCGGCAGGTGGTCGCGCGGGACATCACGGCCACCTTCGAACAGGCCGCGCAGCTGCCCGTGGTGACACGTGGACACGACGTCTCCGCCGAGAGCGTGCTCTCGCTGCGCCCGACCCTGGTCCTGGCCGAGACCACCACCGGTCCCGCAGAAGCGATTCAGCAGATCCGTGACGCGGGCATCCCGGTCCTGGTCGTCTCCCCCGCCAAGACGCTGGAGGACGTACCGAAGCGGATCGCCGCGGTCGCCGCCTCGCTCGGCGTGAAGGAGGCCGGCGAGCAGCTGAACCGGCGCACCGCCGACCGGATCGCCGCCGCCCGCAAGGACATTCCGGCCGCCACGGGCAAGAAGCCCCGGGTCGCCTTCCTCTACCTGCGCGGCACCGCCTCGGTCTACCTGCTGGGCGGCTCGGACTCCGGCGCCGCCTCCCTGCTGGAGGCCGCGGGCGCGGTCGACACGGGCAAGGACTCCGGGCTCGGCAAGGACTTCACCCCCATCACCAGCGAGGCCCTGGCCGCGGCCGCGCCCGACGCGATCCTCGTCATGTCCAAGGGCCTGGAGTCCGTGGGCGGGGTCGACGGGCTGGTCAGGATCCCGGGCGTCGCCCAGACCCCGGCCGGCATGGACCGGCGGGTGGTCAGCGTCGACGACGGCGTCCTGCTCAACTACGGCCCCCGCACGGACCAGGTCCTCACCTCCCTGATCACCCAGCTCTACGGCAAGGCCGCCTGACGTGACGCTCCCCTACGACCCCCCGCAGACCCCCGGGGCCCCGGACGGACCCCGCCCCGCGGAGACCGGCCCCGCCGACGCCACGCCCTCGGCCGTGACCGCCGACGCCACGCCCGCAGTCGCGGGACCCGCCTCCGCCGCGTCCGCCCCGGCTTCCCCGCCCGCCGCCGCAACTGCCCCCGCCCCGCCCGCGGTCACCGCACCCGTCAGCGGCAAGCCGCGCCCCGGCAGGGCCGCCGGGCCCGCCGCCGGGCGCAGGGCCCTGTTCCTCACCCTCGCCCTGGGCGCCGCGCTGCTCCTCCTCGCCCTGCTCTCCGCGGGCATCGGCGCGTACCGCATCCCCACCGGCGACGTCCTCGCCTCCGTCCAGCACCGGCTGGGCCTCGGCGGGACCCCGCTCGACCGGGTCGGGGAGAGCGTGCTGTGGAACGTACGGCTGCCCCGGGTCGCGCTCGCCCTGCTCGTCGGCGCGAGCCTCGGCTGCGCGGGCGCACTGATGCAGGGCGTCTTCGGCAACCCGCTCGCCGAGCCCGGAGTCATCGGGATCTCGGCGGGCGCCGCGGTCGGGGCCGTCGCCGCCATCGGTCTGGGCCTCAGCTTCTTCGGCAACTGGACCGTCACCGCCTGCGCCTTCGTCGCGGGCCTGATCACCGTCACCGGCGTGTACCTGCTGTCGCGCAACGGCGGCCGGACCGAGGTCGTCACCCTCATCCTCACCGGCATCGCCGTGAACGCCTTCGCGGGCGCCCTGATCGGCCTCTTCATCTTTTTCGCCGACAGCGGCCAGGTCAACCAGATCACCTTCTGGCAGCTCGGCTCCCTCGCCCAGGCCACCTGGCCCAAGGTGCTGGCCGTGCTCCCCTGCGCGATCGCCGGTCTGCTCGCCGCCCCCTTCTACGCCCGCAAGCTCGACCTGCTCTCGCTCGGCGAGCGGCCCGCCCGGCACCTCGGCGTCGACGTCGAACGGCTGCGCCTGGCCCTCATCCTGATCGTCGCCCTGCTCACCGCGGCCGCCGTCGCCGTGGCCGGCATCATCACCTTCATCGGCCTGCTGGTCCCGCACCTGCTGCGGATGGCCAACGGCCCCGGCCACCGCTTCCTGGTGCCCGGCAGCGCCCTGGCCGGAGCCGTGGTCCTGGTCGCGGGCGACCTGGCCGCCCGTACCCTCGCCCAGCCCGCCGAGCTGCCGCTCGGTGTGCTGACCGCCCTGATCGGCAGCCCGTTCTTCTTCTGGCTGCTGCGCCGCACCCGCCGCAAGCAAGGAGGCTGGGCATGACCGGCCGGCTGACCGGGCTCCTGTCCCGGAACAAGCGGGCCGTCCCGGCCCGGCCCGCCCCCGGCACGGCCTTCGCCGAGACCGTGGACCTGCACGTCCGCCTCGGCGGGCGCGAGGTCCTCTCGGGCATCGGCCTGACCGCGCGCGCCGGGGAGGTGCTGGCCCTGGTCGGCCCGAACGGCGCGGGCAAGTCCACCCTCCTGGCCGCGCTCTGCGCCGACCTGCCGGCCGCCTCCGGCGAGGTCCGCATCGACGGCCGCGCGGTGACCGGCTGGAGCGCCCCGGAGCTGGCCCTGCGCCGCTCCGTACTCCCCCAGTCGGCCGCGCTGTCCTTCCCCTTCCCGGTGGAGGACGTCGTACGGATGGGCCGCGCGCCCTGGGCGGGCACGGCCTTCGCCGACACCGACGAGGAGGCCGTGGCCGCAGCCATGGCCGCCACCGAGGTCACGGAGTTCGCCGCACGCCCCTTCTCCGCGCTGTCCGGCGGCGAGCGGGCCCGGGTCGCGCTGGCCCGCGTACTGGCCCAGCGGGCCCCGCTGCTGCTGCTCGACGAGCCCACGGCCGCGCTGGACCTGCGCCACCAGGAACTCGTCCTGCGGATCTGCCGGGAGCGGGCCGCGGCCGGGGACGCGGTGGTGGTCGTCCTGCACGACCTGGGCCTGGCCGCCGCCTACGCGGACCGGGCGGCCGTCCTGCACGACGGGCGGATCGCGGCGGACGGCGCGCCGGCCGAGGTGTTCGAGGGCGGGCTCCTGAGCCGGGTCTACCGGCAGCCGGTGGAGGTCCTTCCGCACCCTCGGACCGGATCTCCGCTGGTGGTCCCGGTGCGCGGCGAGCTGCCCTCGGCCCCGGGCTTGACCCCCGCTTGACCTGGATTTGAGGGCCCCGTGGAAGCTCCGTGACGGCCCCGTGTCCGGGGCCGGAACATGAGAGCCGAATCACTCGACGAGGAGGTATGTCTGAGGTAAGCCTCGGTTAAGTTAGGTCCGCCTCACCGGCCTCCCCCTCGGGACGGCCCCTTCGTCCGATGCCCAGGAGCCCCCTATGCGCCGCGTCCCCCTCTCCGTCCTGGCCGCCGCCTCCGTGGTGGCCGCCCTCACCGCCGTCACCGGCTGCGCGGAGAAGAGCGACTCGGGCGGCGACGGCGCGGTCCGGGTGACGGCCACCGACAGCAAGTGCGAGGTGTCGAAGACGGAGTTCCCCGCGGGCAAGGTGCAGATCGACGTCGAGAACAAGGGCTCCAAGGTCACCGAGCTCTACGTCCTCTTCCCGGACGACCGCATCGTCACCGAGCGCGAGAACATCGGCCCCGGCACCAAGGCCTCCATCACCGCCGAGATCAAGGCGGGCGACTACGAGATCGTCTGCAAGCCCGGCATGAAGGGCGACGGCATCCGCCAGCAGGTCAAGGCCACCGGCCAGGGCGGCGGCGAGAAGCGCAGCCCCGAGGCCGACGCCGCGGTCGCCGCCTACCGCCAGTACGTGGTCGCGCAGGCCGAGGAGACCCTCCCCAAGGCGCAGGTCTTCGCCGACGCCGTCAAGGCCGGCGACGTGGAGGCCGCGAAGAAGGCGTACGCGCCCTCGCGCATCGGCTGGGAGCGCACCGAGCCGGTCGCCGAGTCCTTCGGCGACATCGACCCGAAGGTCGACGTCCGCGAGGACGGCCTGGAGGCCGGCCAGGACCCGGCGAAGGACTGGACCGGCTGGCACCGCCTGGAGAAGGCCCTGTGGGCCGACAACAAGATCGGCGACGAGGAGAAGAAGCTCGCCGACACCCTGATCGCGGACCTGACCGAATGGCAGAAGAAGGTCGGCCAGGCGGAGATCACCCCCACCTCGATGGCCAACGGCGCCAAGGAGCTCCTCGACGAGGTCGCCACCGGCAAGGTCACGGGTGAGGAGGAGCGCTACTCCCACACCGACCTCGTGGACTTCAAGGCGAACGTGGAGGGCGCGCAGAAGGCGTACGAGCTCCTCAAGCCGGTCGCCTCGAAGAACGACCCGGCGCTCACCAAGGAGCTCGACACGCAGTTCGCCGCGCTGAACGTCCTCCTGGACAAGTACCGCACCGACCCGGCCGGCTACGAGTTCACCTCGTACGACAAGGTCGGCGAGCCCGAGCGCAAGGAGCTCTCGGACGGCGTCAACGCCCTGGCCGAGCCGCTCTCCAAGCTCGCCGCCGCGGTCGCGAAGTAGCGGGCGCCAGGACCGGCGGGACCAGCAGGATCAGCGGAAGAAGAGACAGGTGAGCGGGATGGCCGAGTCGGAGCCCACCGGGCAGTCGCCGGACGAGGAGGGTGCGGGGACCGCGCCCGGAGCCGGGAACGCGCCCGGGACCGCGCCCGGCAGCGCCGTCGCGCCCTCCCGGCGTGCCGTCCTGGGCTGGGGCGGGGCCGGGCTCGCGCTCGGCGCCGCCGCGGCGGGCGGTGCGGCGGCGGCCTTCGGCCCCTCCGCGGCCCCGGTGCCCGCCGCCCTCGCCGGGGCGGCCGTGCCCTTCCACGGCGAGCACCAGGCCGGCATCGCCAGCGCCGTGCAGGACCGCCTGCACTTCGCGGCCTTCGACGTACGGACGAAGGACCGCGCCGAGCTGGTGCAACTCCTCAAGGACTGGACCGAGGCGGCCCGCCGGATGACGGCCGGACTGCCGGTCGGCGAGGGCGGTTTCGGCGGCCTGCCCGAGGCACCGCCGGACGACACCGGCGAGGCGCTGGGCCTGAAGGCCTCCCGGCTCACCCTGACGGTCGGCTTCGGCCCGGGCCTGTTCGCCAAGGGCCGCTTCGGCCTGGAGGACAGGCGGCCCGAGGCCCTGGTGGACCTGGAACTGTTCCCCGGGGACAATCTGGACCCGGCCCGCAGCGGCGGCGACCTGTGCGTCCAGGCCTGCGCCGACGACCCGCAGGTCGCGGTGCACGCCATCCGCCAGCTCGCCCGCATCGGCTTCGGCAAGACCGCGGTGCGCTGGTCCCAGCTGGGCTTCGGCAAGACCTCCTCCACCACCCCCGACGAGCAGACCCCGCGCAACATGATGGGCTTCAAGGACGGCACCCGGAACATCTCCGGCACCGACCAGGCCGCCCTCGACAAGCACGTGTGGGCCGGCGCCGGTGACGGCAGCGACTGGATGACCGGCGGCTCGTACCTGGTGGCCCGGCGGATCCGGATGAACATCGAGACCTGGGACCGCACCTCCCTCCAGGAGCAGGAGGACATCTTCGGCCGCGACAAGGGCGAGGGTGCTGCGGTGGGCAAGTCCAAGGAGCGCGACGAGCCGTTCCTGAAGGCGATGAAGCCGGAGGCGCACGTGCGCCTGGCCCACCCGGACTCCAACAACGGGGCGACCATCCTGCGCCGCGGATACTCCTTCACCGACGGCACGGACGGGCTGGGCCGCCTCGACGCGGGCCTGTTCTTCCTCGCCTACCAGCGCGACGTCCGCACCGGCTTCGTCCCCGTCCAGCGCAGCCTGGCGAAGTCCGACGTCCTCAACGAATACATCCAGCACGTGGGTTCGGCCGTCTTCGCCGTCCCGCCGGGCGTCCGCGACAAGGACGACTGGTGGGGCCGGACGCTGTTCGCGTAGTCCCCGCCGGGAAGGAACCGCCGTGTTCGGCAACTATCTGATCGGCCTGCGCGAGGGCCTGGAGGCCAGCCTGGTCGTCTGCATCCTCGTCGCGTACCTGGTCAAGACCGGACGCCGGGACGCCCTGCGCCCGGTGTGGGTCGGCATCGCGATCGCCTGCGGGATCTCGCTGGCCTTCGGCGCGATGCTCGAATTCGGCACCCAGGAGCTGACCTTCGAGGCGCAGGAGCTCCTCGGCGGCAGCCTGTCGATCATCTCCGTGGCCCTGGTGACCTGGATGGTCTTCTGGATGAAGCGCACCGCGCGGCACCTGAAGGCCGAGCTGCACGGCAAGCTGGACACGGCCCTCGCCATGGGCACCGGCGCCCTGGTCGCCACCGCCTTCCTGGCGGTGGGCCGCGAGGGCCTGGAGACGGCGCTGTTCGTGTGGGCCTCGGTGCGGGCCAGCGGCGAGGGCTCCTCCGCCCCGCTGATCGGCGTACTGCTGGGCATCGCGACGGCGGTCGTGCTGGGCTGGCTGTTCTACCGCGGCGCCCTGAAGATCAATCTGGCGAAGTTCTTCACGTGGACCGGCGCGATGCTCGTGGTCGTGGCCGCGGGCGTGCTCGCGTACGGGGTGCACGACCTCCAGGAGGCCCGTTTCCTGGGCGGCCTGGAGGACAAGGCCTTCGACATCAGCTCCGCAGTGCCGCCGGACAGCTGGTACGGGACCCTGCTGAAGGGCGTGTTCAACTTCCAGCCGGATCCGACCGTCCTCCAGCTCACCGCCTGGGTGCTGTACCTGGTGCCCGTGCTCGCGCTGTTCCTCCTCGGGCAGGGCGGCGGCCGCCCGGCGCCCGCGTCGGCCCCGGCCGCCGCGGACGGCACCGGCACCGGCACCGGCTGAGCGGCGCTCACCACAGCCGGTCGGTGGTCCCCGGGTACAGCGGGACCCGGATGCCGGTGAAGGCGGCCCGGTCCGGGTCGGGGGCGTCCGTGAAGAAGGCCGCCATCACCACCTTGTCGAAGCCCGGCGCGTCCGTGGCCAGCGGATCCGCCGGGGTGCCGCCGACCAGGACGGTGCCGGGCAGCTCCGCGAACCCGGCCGCCCGGTAGAACGGCTCCAGCGGCCGGTCGCAGCTGAACAGCGCCAGGTCCGCCTCCGGATGCGCGGCCAGAGCCGTGCGGGCCGCCGCGACCAGCCGGCCGCCGAGCCCGCGGCCCCGCAGTCCGGCCCGGGTGACGACCCCGCTGAGCCCGGCCGCGCGGTAGGTCCGCCCCGCGACCACGACGTCCTTGTGCAGCAGGGCCAGTGCGGCAGCCACCGTCCCGGCGGCGTCGGCCAGCAGCATCACCCGGGGTGCGAGCGCCGGGTCGTGGCCCGGCACGGAGCCCGGCCAGGCCGCCGCCTCCAAGGCCTCGACCTGGACCGCGAACTCCTGCGGAAGCTCTGCCTGCGGGTACGCCAGGACCCGCATCAGGGGATCCGTACGCCCTCGCCGCCGACCCGGACCCGGGAGTCCCCGGCCCGCAGTTCCACCGTCAGCACGCCCGGGCGGCCCATGTCCTCGCCCTGGTGCAGGGTGAGCACGGCGTCGGCCGGGACCAGGCCGAGCTCGCGGGCGTACGCACCGAAGGCGGCAGCCGCGGCCCCCGTGGCGGGATCCTCGACGACCCCGCCGACCGGGAAGGGGTCCCGTACGTGGAACTCCGCCGGGCCCGCCCGGTGCACCAGCTGGACCGTGACGAGGTCCAGGCGCCGCATCAGGGCCTCCAGCCGGGCGAAGTCGTAGGCGAGGTCGGCGAGCCGGGCCCGGCTGCCCGCGCCCAGGACCAGGTGCCGGGCCCCGGCGTACGCGATCCGCGGCGGGATCTGCGGGTCCAGGTCCGCCGCAGGCCAGTCGAGCGCGGCCAGCGCCTCGGCCAGGTCGCCGTCCCCGATGTCCGACACGGAGGGCTCGACGCTGGTCAGGGTGGCCCGCAGCACCCCGTCCACGGCGGTGACGGACACCGGGACGGTGCCCGCCCGGGTCGCCAGGAGCAGCTCCCCGGGCCCGATCCGCTCCGCCAGGGCCACGGCGGTGGCCACGGTGGCGTGCCCGCAGAACGGGACCTCCGCCTTGGGGCTGAAGTACCGCACCGTGAAGGCCCGTCCGGGCTCCCCGCCGAACCCCTCGGGCGGGGCCGTCAGGAAGGCCGTCTCGCTGTAGCCCAGCCCGGCGGCGATCCCCAGCATCGCCTCCTCGTCCAGCCCGGCGGCGTCGAGGACGACCCCGGCGGGGTTGCCGCCCTCGGGGTCGTGGGAGAAGGCGGTGTAGCGCAGTACTTCGGCAGCGGTCATGCCTTCATGATCGGCGGCTCCGCCTCGCCCTGGCAACAGCCCCCGGCAGCAGCCGTCTCAGCCGCGGCCGATGTACGGCATGGCCGTCGCCATCACCGTGGCGAACTGCACGTTCGCCTCCAGCGGCAGCTCCGCCATGTGCAGCACCGTCCGCGCCACGTCGGCGGCGTCCATCACCGGCTCCACCGCCAGCTGCCCGTTGGCCTGGAGGATGCCGCTCTGCATCCGCTCGGTCATCTCGGTCGCCGCGTTGCCGATGTCGATCTGGCCGCAGGCGATCCGGTACGGCCGCCCGTCCAGGGACAGCGACTTCGTCAGGCCGGTCATGGCGTGCTTCGTCGCGGTGTAGGCGACGGAGTTCGGGCGCGGTACGTGCGCCGAGATGGAGCCGTTGTTGATGATGCGGCCGCCCTGCGGGTCCTGCACCTTCATCTGCCGGAAGGCCGCCTGCGCGCACAGGAAGGAGCCGGTCAGGTTGACGTCCACGACCGAGCGCCAGGCCTCGTAGCTGATGTCCTCCAGCGGGACGCCGCCCGGGCCGAAGGTGCCCGCGTTGTTGAAGAGCAGGTCCAGGCGCCCGTACCGGCCGTGCACGGCGGCGAACAGCGCGGCCACGTCCTGCGGGTCGCTGACGTCCGCCGGGACGCACAGCACGTCCGCGTCCGGGCCGGCCTCCCGGGCCGTCTCCTCCAGGGGCTCCCGGCGGCGGCCGGCCACGGCCACCGCCCAGCCCGCCCCGGCCAGCGCCAGGGCCACGGAGCGGCCGATGCCCGAACCCGCTCCCGTCACCACCGCGGTCTTCTTCACACGTGCGTTCATGGGGCCGCAGGCTACGTCACACCGCAGGCCTGGTCCCGGACGTTCCGCCAGCTGAGAGCATGGGTCGGTCAGGGGTCGCGAGCAGGACGAGAAGACTGGAGTCACGTATGACGGAGAGAGCCCCCGCGACGACCCCCTCGGACGCGTCGTCGCCCGCGTCGCCCTCCGTGGCCCGGACCGCCGGGCCGGCCCTCCCCGGGGCCTCCGCGCCCCTGACGGCGGCCCGCCGCACGGGCCTGCTCGTCATCTTCATGCTGGGTGGCCTCACGGCCCTGCCCCCGCTGTCCATGGACATGTACCTCCCGGCCCTGCCCGCGGTCACCGACGCCCTGAACAGCCCGGCCGCGACCGTCCAGCTCACCCTGACCGCCTGCCTCGCCGGCATGGCCCTGGGCCAGCTCGTCATCGGCCCGATGAGCGACAAGTGGGGCCGTCGTACGCCGCTGCTCACCGGCATGGTCGTCTACGTCCTCGCCACCGCCCTGTGCGCCTTCGCCCCGACCGTCGAGCTGCTGATCGCCTTCCGCCTGCTCCAGGGCCTGGCCGGGGCGGCCGCGATAGTCATCGCCCGGGCCGTCGTGCGCGACCTGTACGACGGGGTCGAGATGGCCCGGTTCTTCTCCACCCTGATGCTGGTCTCCGGGGTCGCCCCGATCATCGCGCCGCTCATCGGCGGCCAGGTGCTGCGCTTCTCCGACTGGCGGGGCGTCTTCGTCGTCCTGACCGGCGTCGGAGCGCTGCTGACCCTGCTCGTGTGGCGGCGGCTCGACGAGACGCTGCCGCCCGAACGGCGCCACACGGGCGGGGTGGGGACGGCGCTGCGCACCATGCGCGGGCTGCTCGGTGACCGGGTCTTCGCCGGATACACGCTGGCCGGCGGCTTCGCCTTCGCCGTGCTCTTCTCCTACATAGCGGCCTCGCCGTTCGTGATCCAGGAGATCTACGGGGCTTCGCCGCAGGCCTTCAGCCTGCTGTTCGGCGTGAACTCCGTGGGCCTGATCGCCGCGGGCCAGATCAACGGCAAGCTGCTGGTGGGCCGGGTCAGCCTCGACAAGGTGCTGACCGCCGGGCTCGCGATCGCCGGGGCCGCGTCGGTGGCCCTGCTGCTGATGTCCACCGAGGTGTTCGGCAAGGCCGGGCTGTTCCCGGTGGCCGCCGCCCTGTTCGTGCTGATGTCCTCCATGGGCCTGATCCTGCCGAACACGAACGCGCAGGCCCTGATGCGCACCCCGCACGCCGCCGGTTCGGCCTCCGCGCTGATCGGCACCGCCTCCTTCCTCGTCGGGGCGGTCGCCTCGCCGCTGGTGGGGATCGCGGGCGAGGACACCGCGGTGCCGATGGCCGTGGTCCAGGTGACGTGTTCGGTGCTCGCGACCGGCTTCTTCCTCGGCATGTGCCGGCCGTGGCGCAGCCGGGAGCCACAGGCTCCGGCCGCGCCGTAAACTTCGCAGGTGACCGCCTCCGCCGCCCCCACCTCCGCCTCGACCCTCCGCACCGCTCTGGGCGGACTGCTCGACGGACTCCCGCCCAAGCAGGCCTCGGCCGCCGTCGAGCGGCTCATCGCCAGCTACCGGGGGCAGACCCCGACCGACGCACCCGTGCTGCGCAACCGCTCCGACGTGGCGGCGTACGCGGCGTACCGGATGCCGGCCACCTTCGAAGCAGTACGGTCCGCCCTGGACGGTCTCGCGCAGGCCGCGCCCGGCTGGGCCCCGGCCTCGCACGTGGACGTGGGCGGCGGCACGGGGTCGGCGACCTGGGCGGTGGACGCCACCTGGGACGGGCCGCGGCGCACGACGGTGCTGGACTGGGCGGAGCCCGCGCTGGCCCTGGGCAAGGAGCTCGCGGCGGTCTCGGGTTCGCCGGCGCTGCAGCAGGCGCTGTGGCAGCGGGCGGTCATCGGGGCCGGGCTGGAGATCCCCGAAGCCGATCTGGTGACGGTCTCGTACGTGCTGGGCGAGCTGACGCCGCAGGCGCGGACGGCGGTCGTCGCCGAGGCGGCGCGGGCCGGGCAGGCGGTCGTCCTGATCGAGCCGGGCACCCCGGAGGGCTACCTGCGCATCAGGGAGGCCCGCGAGCAGTTGATCGCGGCCGGGCTGCGGGTGGCCGCGCCCTGTCCGCACGACGGGACCTGCCCCATCGAGGTCGGCCAGGACTGGTGCCACTTCTCGGCGCGGGTGAGCCGGTCCTCGCTGCACCGGAAGGTCAAGGGCGGCTCCCTGGCCTACGAGGACGAGAAGTTCAGCTACGTGGCCGCGACCCGCTTCCCGGTGGAGCCGGCCGCCTCGCGGATCACGCGCAGGCCGCAGATCCGCAAGGGGCTCGTCCTGCTGGAGCTGTGCGGGCCCGAGGGCTCCGACGGGGAGAGCGGCCTGACCCGGGCCACCGTGACCAAGCGCCACGGTGACCTGTACAAGGCGGCGCGGGACGCCGACTGGGGCCAGGCCTGGCCTCCGGCTGACTAGTTACGGCCTCACGGCCGCAGCTCCTGGGTGCAGCACTTCACGCTGCCGCCGCCCTTGAGCAGCTCGCCCAGGTCCATGGGGACCGGTTCGAAGCCGCGGTCGCGCAGCGGCGCCAGCAGTCCGGCGGCCGCCTGCGGCAGCAGGACGTGCCTGCCGTCGGAGACCGCGTTCAGGCCGAAGTCGGCCGCGTCCTGCTCCTCGGCGAGCAGCGCGTCCGGGAAGAGCCGCCGCAGTACGGCCTGACTGCCCGGTGAGAAGGCCTGCGGGTAGTACATGATCTCGTCGCCGTCGAGGACGCTGAGGGCCGTGTCCAGGTGGTAGAAGCGCGGATCCACCAGGTGGAGGCCGATGACGGGACGGCCGAAGAACTCCTGTGCCTCGTCGTGGGAGAGCGGGCTGGAGCGGAAGCCCTGGCCCGCCAGGATGTAGGTGGCGGTGACGGCGAAGTCGCCCTCGCCCTCGTTGATGTGGGCCGGCTCGTGGATGTCCGCGAAGCCGTGGGAGCGGAACCAGTCGAGGTGGAGCTCCGCCTCGGCGGTCCGTTCCTGGTGGGCGAAGCGGGCCCCGAACACCTTGCCGTCGACGACCAGGGCGCCGTTGGCCGCGTAGACCATGTCGGGGAGTGCCGGATCGGGGACGAGGGTCTCGACGGTGTGGCCGAGGGAGGTGTAGCGGTCCCTCAGGTCTTCCCACTGGGCTTGTGCGAGGGGCAGGTCCACCGGTTTCGTGGGATCCATCCACGGGTTGATGGAGTACGTGACCCGGAAGTGTGCGGGTGGGCACATCAGGTAGCGCCGGGGTGTGGCGTCTCTGCGCAAAGAAGGCTCCTCACGACGTGCACGACGTGCATGGCGTACGGCTCATGCCGCTGTGGACAGAATCGTCTCTCCTCGGAGGGGAACGGCGCAGTGAACTGATTGGGTGGTTTGGAAAAGGGCGCGAAAGGTGAGAAAGACGAGACGTCTCGGGTTGGTATGTTCGCCGTATGACCAGGACCCCTGACGCCACCCGCCGCAGCGACCGTTCCCGCCGGGCCATCCTCGACGCGGCGCTCGCCCTCGTCGGGGAAGTCGGCTACAACAAGCTGACCATCGAGGCCATCGCCGCCCGCGCCGGGGTGGGCAAGCAGACCATCTACCGCTGGTGGCCCTCGAAGGCCGCCGTCCTCCTCGACGCCTCCCTCGCGCTGGCCGGGGAAGCCGGGGAGGAGGCCGACTGGACGGGCTTCCCCGACACCGGGGACCTCGCGGCCGACCTGAAACACGTCCTGCGGGCCACGGTCGACGAGTTCAACGACGAGAAGTACGAGGCCCCCGCCCGCGCCCTGACGGCCGCCGGCGCCACCGACCCCGAGCTCGGCGCCCGCTTCACCGAGCAGCTGCTGGAGCCCCAGCTCGCGCTCTACGAGGCCCGGTTGCGCACGGCCCAGGAGGCCGGGCAGCTCGCGCCGGACGCGGACCTGCGGCTGACCGTCGAGACGCTGGTCGGACCGCTGATGCACCGCTGGCTGCTGCGGACCGCTCCGCTGACCCACGCCTTCGCCGACGCACTGGTGGACCAGGTGCTCCGCGGCGTGGCGAACGTCACCGGCAGGTAGCCGCCCGGCGGCAAGGCGAGAACATTTGCACTAATTCTGTGGTTATGTGTGCCTTGCAGGTCCCTCATCCCCAGCCCCCCGGTTGGGGAGACCGGTCACCCGGGGCGCAGGATGGTGGGACCATGTGAGGGTCTGCCGGGGTAACGGTGAGGTGAGGGGATAGATGGGGTCTGAGTCCGGCCGCGTCAAACGCGGCGAGCAGAGCAGGATTTCCCAGTGGCTGCGCCGGCGGCAGAAACCCACCGCCGAGGACCCCGAGCTGGAGCGCGAAGCGCTCCTCGTGGCCGTCGCCGCCGCCGGTCTGCCGCTCGCCCCCGCCGCCCATCCCGCCGGCTACCGGTGTTCGTGCGACCGGATCGGCTGTCCGACGCCCGCACGCCACCCCCTCTCCTTCGCCTGGCAGACCCAGTCGACCACCGACCGCGCCCAGGTCGAACGGTGGGCGCGCAACCAGCCCCAGGCCAACTTCATCACCGCGACCGGCATGGTCCACGACGTGCTGGACGTCCCGCTCGAAGCCGGGACCGCCGCCCTGGAGCGCCTGCTGGAGGCCGGCATCGAGGTCGGCCCGGTCGCCGAGTCCAGCGGTACGGGCGAGCAGGCCCGGATGCTCTTCTTCACCGCCACCCGCGGCACCCCCGAGGACGAGGACGAGTGGTGGCCCTGCGAACTGGACTGCCACCCCGAGACGATGGACGAGCACCCCGGCCTGCGCTGGCACTGCCGCGGCAGCTACGTCCTGGTGCCCCCGGCAGCCCTGCCCGGTGACCAGGCGGTCACGTGGCTGCGCGGCATGGAGCACGCGCTCCCGGACCCCCTCACCCTCCTGGAGACCCTGACCGACGCCTGCGCCGTGTACGCGGGCACCTCCGACCGGGCCCCGGCCGCCGTGGCCTGGCCGCTGGGCCGCTGATCCGCGGGGCCGTTGGGCCGTTGGGCCGCAGCACCGTTGCGCCGCTGACGGACGTCCGGGGGCCGGGCCCCCGGACCCGGCATCCGGCATCCGGCCTGGTCAGTGGATCTGGGTGACGACCACGTCGAGGGACCAGGCGCGGCCCGCCTTCGCAGGGGCCTCGGCCTCCACCGTGTAGCCCAGGTCCCGCAGGGCCTCCACCAGTTCGGCGGGCCCCGCCGGGACGGAACCGGCCAGCAGCAGGTCGCGCACCATCCGGCCCTTCGTCGCCTTGTTGAAGTGGCTGACCACCGACCGCTTCTCCACCCCGTCCACGACCTGCGCGTGCAGCACCCGTACGGTCGCGGTCCGGCCGGCCGTCTCGCCCTTCGGCTTCCAGGCGGACGCGTACGCCGACGAGCGCAGGTCCAGCACCAGCCCCTCGCCCGCCGCACCGGGCATCACCTCGGCCATCGGGCCCCGCCAGTACGCGCCGAGCGCCCCGAGCTCCGGCAGCTTCACGCCCATCGAGCAGCGGTAGGACGGGATCCGGTCGGTGATCCGCACCGCGCCCCACAGGCCGGAGAACACGAGCAGCGCGTCCTCGGCGAGTTTGCGGGCCGCAGGGGTCAGACCGGCCAGGCCCAGGGCGTCGTACAGCACGCCCGTGTAGACCTCACCCGCCGGACGGGCCACCGCCGAGCGGAGCTCCGCGTTCTTGGCGACCTCGCCCCGCAGGCCCTCGCTCAGGCCCAGCACCTCGCGCGCCTTCGCCTCGTCCCCCGCGCACAGCGCGACGAGTTCCTCCAGCACCGCGGCACGCGCCGGGGCCAGGCCGGGCAGGGACAGCTCCTGCGGCTTCAGCGGTGCGCCGGAGCCGCCGGCGGCCTTTCCTTCGGACGGCGGCAGCAGCACGAGCACGGTGGTTCTCCTTCAATACGTCACGGCGCAGGGGATGCGGCCCCCGAGCCAGGGTAGACCGCCCGCCGCACCCCGCCCGCCGCACTGCCTCGGTACCGGCCCGCGCACGCGCCCGCCGCACCGCCTCGCGCACCCGTTCGCCGTGCCGCCCGGTCCCGGCGCCTCTACGCTCGATCCATGCCACGCCGTCCTATGCACATGACCGGCGCAGACGGGGCTGCCCTGCGGGCGGCGCTGCGTGACCTGCGGACGAAGCTGGACGTGCCGCAGGAGTTCCCGGCGGAGGTGCGCGCCGAGGCGGAACGGGCCGCCCGCAACCCGCGCCTGCCCGCGCACGACGCCACCGACCTCCCCCTGTTCACCATCGACCCCCCGGGCTCCGTCGACCTCGACCAGGCCATGCACCTCGCCCGCCGCAACGGCCCCGGCGGCTACCGCGTGCACTACGCCATCGCCGACGTCGCCGCCTTCGTCACCCCGGGCAGCCCCCTCGACGCGGAGGCCCACCGCCGGGTCACCACCTTGTACTTCCCCGACGGGAAGGTCCCCCTGCACCCGCCCGTGCTCTCGGAGGGCGCGGCCAGCCTGCTGCCCGACCAGACCTGCCCCGCGCTGCTGTGGCGGCTCGACCTGGACGCCGACGGCCGGGTCGAGACCGCCGACGTCCGCCGGGCCCTGGTCCGCAGCCGGGCCCGGCTCGACTACGACGGCGTGCAGAAGGCCATCGACACCGGTACGGCCGAGGAGTCCCTGGCCCTGCTGAAGGACATCGGCGGGCTGCGCGAGGCCCTGGAACGCGAACGCGGCGGCATCTCGCTGAACGTGCCCGAGCAGGAGGTCGTCGAACGCGACGGGCACTACACCCTGGACTACCGGGCCCCGCTGCCCGCCGACGGCTGGAACGCCCAGGTGTCCCTCATGACCGGCATGGTGGCCGCAGACCTGATGCTCGCCGCCGGGACCGGCATCCTGCGCACCCTGCCCACCGCCCCCGACGGGGCCGTCGGCCGGCTCCGCCGGGCGGCCAGGGCCCTGCGGATCGACTGGCCGCACCACGTCCCGTACGCCGAACTCGTGCGCTCCCTCGACCCGCACCTCCCCGCGCACGCCGCCTTCCTCCAGGAGTGCACGGCCCTGCTGCGCGGCGCGGGCTACACGGCCTTCACCGGCGGCGACAGCCCCGACCCGGCGGTGCACGCCGCGGTGGCGGCCCCGTACGCGCACTGCACCGCGCCCCTGCGCCGGCTGGTCGACCGGTACGCGGGCGAACTGTGCCTGGCGGCCGCGGCGGGGGAAGAGCCGCCGCAGTGGGCGGTGTCGGCGCTGGACGCGCTGCCGCGGGAGATGGCCGAGGGCGCCCGGCTGGCCAACACGGTGGAGCGGGAGTGCGTGGACCTGGTGGAGGCCGCCCTGCTGAAGGACCGCGTCGGGGAGACCTTCGAAGCCACCGTGATCGACGTGAAGGAGCACGACCCGCTGGTCGGCACGGTCCACCTCCAGGACCCGGCGGTGGTCGGCCGCGTGGAGTCCGCCGCCCGGGAGCTCCCGCTGGGCGAGCGCATCCGGGTCCGGCTGACCCAGGCGGACCCGGGCACCACGAAGATCCTCTTCATCCCTGCCTGAGGGCGGTGACCAGGGCGCGCGGGTCGTCGGCGTGGAAGCGGACGGTCCGCGCCGTCCCCCGGGCGCCGAGCGGCCGGACGAAGGCCAGGGGGCGGTTCAGCTCCAGGGTGACCGAGGTCTGGCTGCCCACGATCAGGTCGAGCACCCCGTCCTCGGACACGGTGACCAGGCGGCCCTCCGGGTAGCGGCGGTCGACGCGGACCGAGGCCACCGCGTCCGGCGGGACGGTCAGGTCGAACAGGGCGCCGTAGCGGATCCGCAGCGAGCCGTCGGAGCGGACCACGTGCGGCCGGGTGACGCAGGCGGCGTGCATCGCCAGGACGATGAGGATCCCGTACACGTCGAGCACCAGCAGGACCCGGTGGACGGCCGGCCAGGGGATGAGCAGGGCCAGCGCGACGGTCTCGATCACCGACACGAACAGCAGGCCGTACATCATGGCCGTCTGCGGTCCGGTGTACCCGGCGGCGAGGTCCCCGGGGCGCACCCCGTGCCTGCGCCGCCGCACCCACCACCCGAGGGAGGCGGTGGCCAGCAGCTCGTGCCGCACCAGCCGCCGCACCTGCACCGGCAGCACCCGGCGCACGGCGCCCCGTACCCGCATCGGCACCCCGGCTCCTACGTCTGTCGGACTCATCCCCGCCCCCTCTCCATGAACGCCGTCATGACCCGGCGTACGACCTCGGCCTGTGCGGGGGCGTACTCCGCGAGGAGCGCCTCCTGGAAACCGGCCACGACCCGCCCCTCGGCGGGGACGGCGGCGAACACCTCGTCGGGGACGGCCGCCACCAGTTCGGCGGCCAGCACCGGGATCCGCGGGTCGTCCGTCGCCGCGTCGGCGAGCGCGTCGAGGCGTTCGTAGAGCGCGAGCACAGCGGGGTCGGCCGCCAACGGCCCGAGCGCGGCGTACAGTTCCTCCCCGCCGGAGCCCGCGGCATCGAGCAGCGTCAGGTGCTCGCGGTCCATCGCGGCGGTCGCCGAAGCCGTGGGCGGCGCCTTCGCGAGGAGCGCGGCGAGGGCGGGCGACAGCGGTTCGGTCTCCCCCGGCTCAGCGGCCAGCAGCACCGCGAGCCGCCGCCTGCGCTCCGCGATCCCGGCCTCCTGCCGGGCCAGGTCGGCGTCGAGCTCCGCCAGCACCTCGGCGAGTTCGCGCCCCGCGTCGTCCGCGAGCACGTCCCGCACCTCGTCCAGGCTGAGCCCGAGCTCGGTGAGGCGGCGCACCCGCGCCAGCAGGACGGCGTCGCGGACGCTGTAGGCCCGGTATCCGTTGGGTCGCCGCTCCGGTTCCGGGAGCAGCCCGACATGGTGGTAGTGCCTGATGGCCCGGGTGGTGACCCCGACCAGTTCGGCGATCTCTCCGATCCGCATGAGCCCAGTAGAAACCCTGCCGCTGCGTCAAGGTCAAGCCGCGACGGCACAGCCGGTAACATGGTCGGCACGACAGACGAGTCGGCCGGGCGGCCGCGTCGGGGTCCCCGGATCCCGCCGAGGAACGTCCGGGCTCCATAGGGCAGGGTGGTGGGTAACGCCCACCCGGGGTGACCCGCGGGACAGTGCCACAGAAAACAGACCGCCGGGGGCTTCGGCCCTCGGTAAGGGTGAAACGGTGGTGTAAGAGACCACCAGCGCCTGGGGTGACCCAGGCGGCTAGGTAAACCCCACCCGGAGCAAGGTCAAGAGGATCCGTCCACGGACGGGTCTGCGCGGACGTTCGAGGGCTGCCCGCCCGATGTCCGCGGGTAGACCGCACGAGGCCGGCGGCAACGCCGGTCCTAGATGGATGGCCGTCTCCCCGGCGACCGCGAGGTCTCCGGGAGACAGAACCCGGCGTACAGGCCGGCTCGTCTGCCGTTCCCCCTTCGGCCCTGGTCAGGGTGGGGGACCCACTCTTCCCGCACGGCGGGGGCATTTCGGCAGGCCCGGTGGGGCGGTCAGTCTTCTTCGATGCGGCGTACGTCGCGCTGGTGCACTTCCTTGATGACCCGGGCGACGGTGGCGAAGTCGTTGTCCCGGTGCAGGACGGTCAGGCCGTGGTGGACGGCGGTGGCGCAGACGAGGAGGTCGAGGGGCCCGGCCGCGCGGTGCCGGCCCTTCTGGGTCAGCTTGTACTGCGCGTTCTCCACCCAGCGCCATGCGTCCTTGGGGATGCGGACGAGGCCGAAGAGGGCGGAGAGGTCGCTTTCGATGTCGTCACGGTCGGCGGGGCCGTTGGCGCTGAACAGGATCTCGGTGCGGGTGGCCTCGGATATGCCGATGGCGCCGGTTTCGATCTCGGCGTCCCAGCCGACCATGTCGTCGGGGTGAGTGACCAGGTGCACGTATGCGCTGGTGTCGATGAGGTAGCGGATCACGCATCGCCCCTGGAGGAGGTGACTTCGGCCCGTTCGGCGTTCTTGCGGGCCTCCCGGGCCCGGCGGGTCGGCTCGAAGTCCCCGCGGGCACCGCGTTCTGCGAGGCGCTCGGCTGCTTGCCGACGACGGTGGCGCCTTATCACCTCTTCCAGGGCGGTGTTGATCGTGTCCTTCTTCGTCTTCGTGCCGAGCAGCCGTGCGGCTTCGGCGAGGACGTCGTCGTCGAGGTCGACGTTCGTAATGCCCATGGCACCCCTCACTGTGTGTGATGTGGGAATCTTTTCCACTGTTGCCACATCATAGGCTCCCGCGCGCTCGCGCGCCCTCGCGCGCTGAAATCCCGAAAAAGGAGCGACCGGCCCTGATGAACCGAAGAACCCCCGCCGGGAACGGCGGGGGTTCTTTCGTTGCTGCCCGGGTCAGCGCAGGTGCGAGGTGTCGTTCAGCAGGCGGACCGAGGCGTTGCCGTCGGCGTAGTAGGCCACCGCCGACACCGAGGCCGCCGAGAGTTCCATGCGGAACAACGACTCCGGCGGGGCGCCGAGGGCGAGGCGTACCAGGATCTTGACCGGGGTGACGTGGGTGACCAGCAGCACCGTGCGGCCCGCGTGCGCGGCCAGCAGCCGGTCGCGGGTGGCGGAGATCCGGCGGGTGGCGGCCGCGAAGCTCTCGCCGCCGCCCGTGGGAGCCGCCCGCGGGGAGTCCAGCCAGGCCTGGAGGTCGTCGGGGAACCGTTCGCGGACCTCGGCGAAGGTCAGGCCCTCCCAGGCCCCGAAGTCCACCTCGCGCAGGCCCTCTTCGACGGTCACCGGGAGCCCGAGGCGGTCGGCGACGGCCTGGGCGGTCTCGCGGCAGCGGCGCAGCGGGGAGCTGATGACCGTCTGCACGGTGCCCCGTGCGGCCAGCGCCGCGGCCACGGCGGCGGCCTGCCGGCGCCCGGCCTCGGACAGTTCGGGGTCGCCGCCGCCGCTGCCGGAGAAGCGCTTCTGCGGGGTGAGCGCGGTCTCCCCGTGCCGCAGCAGCACGAAGGTGGCGGGCGCGCCCATGTCGGGACCCCAGCCGGGGGCCGCCGCGGCGGTGGTCCCGGCCGCATCGGTGGTCCCGGCCGCACCCGCTGCCCCTCCCGTTCCGGGCTCGGTGGCGGTCGTCGGGGAGTCCGCGTCGAGGCAGGGCTCGATCACGGGCGGGTCCTCCGGGGCGACGGGCGGGGCCTCGTCGTCCGTGAACAGCACGTCGGCGGCCTCCGCCGGGACGACCGCCCGCGCGCCCGCGCGGGCGGCGGACGCGGACGAGACCGGGGAGCCGGCCGAGGCCGCTGCGAGCGCCGCGCGGACGGCCGCCGCGCCCGCGGCCGCGTCGCCCGGCGGGCCGGACGGGGCCGCGAGGGCGCGGGCCGCGCCGTGATCGAGGGCGGCCGAGGAGCGGGACGGCTCCCACTGCTCGCCGCGCTTGCCCGCGTCCATCGCCTCGTTGGCGAGCCGGTCCGCGTGCTTGTTGCGCTCGCGCGGGATCCACTCGTACGTCACCTGCGCGCGCGGCAGGACCTTCGCCGCCCGGGCGGCGAGGGGCTTCATGTCCGGGTGCTTGATCTTCCAGCGGCCCGACATCTGCTCGACGACCAGCTTGGAGTCCATCCGGACCAGGACCGTCGCCTCGGGGTCGAGTTCGAGCGCCGCCTCCAGCCCGGCGATCAGGCCCTTGTACTCGGCGACGTTGTTCGTCGCGACGCCGATGTACTCCGCGCGCTCGGCCAGCGTCTCCCCCGTGGCGGGGTCGAGGACCACCGCGCCGTATCCGGCGGGGCCCGGGTTGCCCCGGGAACCGCCGTCCGCCTCCACGACGAACCGGACGGGCCCCGGCATCAGATGCCCGAGTCGGCCGCACGGACCAGGATGCGGCCGCAGTTCTCGTGGCGTACGACCTGGTTGCGCGCGGCGGCCTTGATCTCGTTGACCTCGGCCATGTCGAGCTCCAGGCGGCAGCCCTCGCAGCGGCGCTGGTACAGGCGCGCGGCGCCGACCCCGCCCTGCTTGACGCGGATCTTCTCGTACAGCGCCATCAGGTCGGCCGGCATGGAGCCGACGATGACCTCACGGTCCTTGGCGATCTTGGCGGCCTCGTCGTCGATCTCGCCGGTGGCGGCGTCACGGCGCGCGGTGGCGTCCGTCAGCTCCGTCTCCAGCGCGGAGACCCGCCCGGTGATCCCGGTGACGCGCTCGGTCGCGGCCTCCAGCCGCTCCATGACCTCCAGGACCACGTCCTCCAGGTCGCTCTGGCGCTTGGCGAGGGAGACGACCTCGCTCTGCAGGTTCGCCAGGTCACGGGCCGAGACGCCCGCGCCGGAGTCGAGCCGCTGCTGGTCGCGGGCCGCGCGCTGGCGGACCTGGTCGACGTCCTGCTCCGCCTTGGTCTGCTCGCGGGCTGCGTCGCTGGCCTGCGTCTGGGCGGCGACGAGCAGGTCGCGCTGGCTGGCGAGGTCCTTGGTCAGCGAGTCGACCTCGGCGTGCTCGGGCAGCGACTTGCGCTTGTGGGCGAGCTGAGACAGCCGCACGTCCAGGGCCTGGACGTCGAGAAGTCGGATCTGGTCGGCGGGCTCGGCGTTCAGTTGGGGGCTCCAGGGTTAGAAGGGGGTGTCACGGACGGTGCGTGCACCGTCCAGGGGTCGGTGACCGTGCGCGAGACGTGGGTACGCAGGCCCCAGCCATGGCGCTCGGAGATCGCGTCGAGCTGTGCGGCGGCCTGCTCGCACCAGGGCCACTCGGTGGCCCAGTGGGCGGCGTCTACGAGGGCCAGCGGGCTCTGCTCGCGGGCCTCGGACGCCGGGTGGTGGCGCAGGTCGGCGGTCACGAAGGCGTCCACGCCCGCCGCCCGGACCTGCGCGAAGAGACTGTCGCCGGAGCCGCCGCTGACGGCGACGCGGCGGATCAGCGCGTCCGGGTCACCGGCCACGCGGATGCCCTGCGCGGTCGGCGGCAGCCAGGCGGCGCACCGGGCGGCGAACTCGCGCAGGGTCTCGGGCCGGTCCAGTTCGCAGATCCGGCCCAGGCCCCGGCGGCCGTTCGGGTCGCTCGCGTCGGGCACCAGCGGGCCGGTGACGCGCAGGTCCAGGGCGCCGGCGAGGGCGTCGGAGACACCGGGGTCGGCGGTGTCGGCATTGGTGTGGGCCACGTGCAGCGCGATGTCGTTCTTGATCAGCGTGTGCACGACGCGGCCCTTGAAGGTGCCGGCCTCGACGGTGGTGGTGCCGCGCAGGTACAGGGGGTGGTGGGTGACGATCAGGTCGGCGCCCAGCTTCAGCGCCTCGTCGGCGATCTCCTGTACGGGGTCCACCGCGAACAGGACCCGGGAGACCTCGGCGTCGGGATCGCCGCAGACGGTCCCGACGGCATCCCACTGCTCGGCCCGCGAAGGGGGCCAGAGAGCGTCCAGCGCGGCGATGACTTCAGAGAGACGGGGCACGGGCCAAGGCTACCGTCCGTGGCGGCCGTCCAGGTCAGGAGCAGCAAGAACGGGCCCCGCCCCGAACGCCCCGATATCGCACAGCACAACCACCACCTCGACCACACGCGAATCGCCGCCCGGCCACCCTTATGTGTGAAGCCGCCCAGGTCGTGTTGTTCGGCATGAAGTGCGAAAACTAGCTTCACGACCGGAGGTGACGCGCAGATGACTGTCTGTGCCATCGAAACGACGACGGCCACGCCCCCGGCCGCCCCGGTCCCGGCGCCGTTCACGATCGCCGTGGACGGGTCGTACGCCGCCCGGCTCGCCGGGAACGGCGAGGCGCTCTACGCCGAGCGCTGGACCCTGGCCGGGCCCGAGGCGTACGCGGTCCCGCTGCCGCTCGCCCAGCCCGAGGAGGCCGACAGCGAGGTGCTGCCGCTGGCCGACGGGCGGGTGCTGATCCACCGGCGGGTGGCGGACCGGCACGCCTTCGCCCTGCTGTACCCGACGGGCGCCGCGGCCGGGCCGCGCACCGGGGAGCTCCAGCTGGGCGGACTGGCGGCGCAGGAGGGCGTACGGGTCCGGCTGCTGCCGCCGTCGCCGGACGGGGCCTGCGCCTTCGCCCTGGCCGTGTCGGACGCCGGCACCACGGTCTGGCAGGTGGCCGGGGGCGGCGCCCCCGGCCCGCAGCGGGTGGCCCGGGTCCCGGGGCGGTGCTCCGGCGGGGTCTGGCTGGACCGCGCCGGCCGGATGCTGGCCCTGGACCGCGAGCGGGACGGGGTCACCAAGGCCGTGGCCGTGGACCTGGGCGGCGGCCCCGGCAGCGTCAGCGAGGGCTCCCCGCTGCTCCAGATCACGGAGGACAGCGACGACCGGCTGCTGCTCGCCGACCCCGACAGCGGACTGCTGCTGATCCGCTCGGACGCCCCGGGCGAACCCCGGCTCGGCTGGGGGGTACTGGGCAGCTCCCTGCCGGTCCGCTTCCCGGAGTGCCTGCGGGCGCAGGGCCTGGCGCAGGCCCTGCCCTTCGCCGTGCAGCCGGGGCAGGCCCTGATGCCGGAGAGCTGCGGGGTCGCGCTGTGGCTGCCCGGGGACGGGCTCGCCCTGTGGCGTCCCGCCGACCGGCACGTCTTCCGGCTCGGCCCCCCGGTGGGCTGGCTGGGCGGTACCGGCCTGTGGAACCGGGAGGGCCGGCTCCACCTGCCGTACGCGACCCGGGAAGTGCCCTGCGGGATCCTCGGGACGACCCTGCCGGTCGCCCCGCCTCCGCCGGTCCGCCTGGACCCGCCCCCGGCGGCCCCCCGCCCGGTCCCCCTCCAGCAGGCCCTGGGTCGCCCTGCGACCTAGGACCCGTCTCGTGGATCAAGTGAGAACGATCAGTGGTCCGACCACGGCTGCCCCGGCTGCTTCACGTCTGCTCATGCTGGTGGAAGCACATGGCGTAGGCAGGATCGATTCGTCCCTGCTCCAACTGGGGCAACCAGGGCGGTCGTGGGTTCGAGAGAGGACGGCACGGCGGCAGGCTCGGGGGCGAACGGTTCCCTTCACCAAAGGACATCCCCCTCATGCGTCTTCACCAGACCCTTGGCGCGATTGTCGGCACGCTCCTCCTGGCCCTGGCCGTACCGACCTCCGCCCACGCGACGACCGGCGACTTCGTCTACAAGACCAGCACGGGCCAAGAGGCCGTCGTTTCCGACGCGGCGAGCGGCCAGTGCATCAACCTGCCCGGCACCACCGAAGAAGCCCCCGGGCACTCGCCCCAGAACCTCACCATCTCCACCGCCACCGTGTTCGTCGACACCGACTGCAACGGGGACACCTACTCCGCCATGGAGCCCGGCAAGAAGCTCGGCGAAGAGGTCAAGGTCCGCTCCGTCATCTTCTCCTGACACAGCGACAGCACGTGTTCGCAGGCGCCCGTCTGCCACTCCCGGGCACCTGCGGTCACCGCTTCCGCGGGGGTCTCACGACGAAGGTCCACCTCGCGTCAGTCGTGCTTGAGGCCCAGGACCTCCGTCGCGGCGAACGTCTCGTTCGCCGGGCGGGAGTCGTAGTGCGGGGTGAGGACCTCGTCGAGCTCCTCGAAGGAGAAGGCCTCCTTGGTGGTGTCGAACTTGGCCGCCACCTTGGGGCGTTCCATCACCACCACGATCCCGCCGTGCACGACGAACAGCTGGCCGTTGGCCCTGGCCGCGGCCGGCGAGGCCAGGTAGCCGACGAGCGGCGCCACGTGCTCGGGGGCGAGGGCGTCGAGCTTGCCCTCCTCCGGGACCTGGAAGCCCGCGAAGACGTCCTCCGTCATCCGGGTGCGGGCGCGCGGGCAGATGGCGTTGGCCGTCACCCCGTACTTCGCGAGCGCGAGGGCGGTGGAGGTGGTGAGGCCGACGATCCCGCCCTTGGCCGCCGCGTAGTTCGGCTGCCCGGCCGAGCCGCCGAGGAAGGCCTCGGAGGAGGTGTTGACGATCCGGCCGTAGACCGGTCCGCCCGCCGCCTTGGACCTCTCCCGCCAGTGCACGGACGCGAAGTGGGTGGTGTTGAAGTGGCCCTTGAGGTGGACCCGGATCACCGAGTCCCACTCCTCCTCCGACATCGAGAAGACCATCCGGTCGCGCAGGATGCCCGCGTTGTTGACCAGGACGTCGAGCTTGCCGAAGGTGCTCACGGCCAGCTCCACGAGCTCGCGCGCCTGCTCGAAGTCGGCCACGTCACCCAGGTGAGCGACCGCCCGCCCGCCCGCGGCACGGATCTCCGCGGCGACCTCCTCCGCCGGGGCGGCCGAGGCCTCCCCCGAGCCGTCGCGGCCGGGCTGGCCGAAGTCGTTGACGACCACGCTCGCGCCGAGCCGCGCGAGCTCGATCGCCTCGGCCCGGCCCAGGCCGCGGCCCGCGCCCGTGACGATGGCGGACAGTCCCTCAAGTGGGAGTGACATCTACCGGATTCCTCTCAGAGCGGGACGGGGCGGGGCGGGGGCGGTCAGATCTCGATGCAGGTGCGCAGGGCCGTGCCCGTACGCATCTGGTCGAGGGCGTCGTTGATCTCGGCGAGCTGCACCCGGTGGGTGATCAGGCTCTCCAGGTCGATCCGGCCGGCCCGCCACAGGGTGATGGTGCGCTCGTAGGAGCGGAGCACGTCCCCGCCGCCGTACATCGACGGCAGGATCTTCTTCTCGTCGAAGAACAGCGAGAACATGTCGATCTGGAAGTTGTCGTCCAGCGCTCCCGCGCCGACGACGACCACGCTGCCGCCGCGCCGGGTCATCTTGTACGCGGTCTGCGCGGTGGCGGACTTGCCGACGACCTCGAAGACGTAGTCGAAGCCCTCGCCGCCGGTGATCCGGTTCTTGGCGTCGTCGAAGGCGTCCGGGGCGACCGCCTCGGAGGCCCCGAACCGCAGGGCGGCCTCGCGCCGCGAGGCGACGGGGTCGACGGCGACGATCTGCGCCGCGCCCTGGACCTTGGCTCCCTGGATGACGGAGATGCCGACGCCGCCGCAGCCGATGACGGCGACCGAGGACCCGGCCTCCACCTTGGCGGTGTTGATGGCCGCGCCGAGGCCGGTGGTGACCCCGCAGCCGATCAGGGCGGCGATGTCGAAGGGCACGTCGTCGGGAATCGGTACCGCGCACTTGGCGTCGACGACGAGTTCCTCGGCGAAGGTGCCGGTCGCGGCGAAGCCGAAGATGTCCCCGCCCGCCCGGCGGAAGTTGGGGACGCCCGCGTTGACCAGGCTCTCCAGGCACAGGTGGCCCTGGCCGCGCTTGCAGGACGGACAGTGGCCGCACGGCGGCAGCCAGCAGACGAGGACCCGGTCGCCCTGCTTGAGGTGCGTGACCCCGTCACCGACGTCGGCGATCACCCCGGAGCCCTCGTGGCCCGGGATGAACGGGGCCGGCTGCGGCAGGATGCCGCTCATCGCCGACAGGTCGGAGTGGCACAGGCCGGTGGCCTTGATCCGGATCTTCACCTTGCCGGGACCGAGGCCCACGGCCTCCATGTCGTCGACGACCTCGAGCTTGTCCTGGCCGATCTCGCTCTGCAGTGCTGCGCGCACGGTGCGGCTCCTTAAGGTCTGGTCTGGTACTACGCGTGTTCGACGACGGTGTCGGCGAGGACCGGCGCGTCGTCCCGTTCGACGGCGGTCACCGACACCAGGACGCGGCCGGGCTCCTGCCACATCCGGATGCGCAGCGTCTCGCCCGGGAAGACGATCCCGGCGAAGCGCGTGCGGTAGGCGCGGACCCGGGAGACGTCCCCGTCCAGGACCGTGTCGACGACGGCCTTCAGGGTCATGCCGTACGAGCACAGGCCGTGCAGGATCGGCTGGTCGAAGCCGGCCAGCTTGGCGAACTCCGGGTCGGCGTGCAGGGGGTTCCAGTCACCGGAGAGGCGGTAGAGCAGCGCCTGGTCCTCGCGGATGCGCCGCTCCTCGGTGCGGTCGGGGGCGCGCCCCGGCTGCTCGGAGGAGACGGAGGGGCCGCGTTCGCCGCCGAACCCGCCCTCGCCGCGCACGAAGAGCTGGGCGTCGCTGGTCCACAGCGGGCCGTCGGCGTCCGCGACCTCGGAGCGCAGCACGATGACCGCGGCCTTCCCCTTGTCGTAGACGGCCGCGACCTTGGAGGTGGAGGTGGCCTCGCCCTTGACCGGGATGGGCCGGTGCAGCTCGATGGAGTGCCCGCCGTGCAGGACGGCGGCGAGGTTCACCTCGATGCCGGGGGCGGCGAGGCCGCCCAGCATGGCCATGCCCGCACCGGCGACGGTCGCGAAGCTCGGCAGCACGTGGAGCTTGGACTCCAGGGTGTAGCGCAGCTCGTCGGGGTCGGTGGCGGGGCGGCCGGCGCCGAGGCCGAGGTGGTAGAGCTGGATGTCCTTGTGGTCCCAGCCGATGGCTCCCACGCGGGGGGCGGCGGCGAGGGCCTTGGCGGCATCGATCGGCATGAGGATGCTGCTCCCTGTCTTGAAATGAAGGGGGCCGTGGAAGACCTCGGTGCGGCCGTCCGCACCGTCGGCCGCACCGAGGTCGTATGCGGGACCGGTTCTAGAACGCGTTCTAGGGCCGGTGAAGGAATGTATAACGCACGCCCCAGCAGGAGGGAAGAGTCTTGACCGGCCGTCAGATTCCATTCGGCTGAGGCGTGTTGCGCGGGGTCGCGAGGGCTGGGCCATACCCTTCCCGGGTGGAAGAGATGCCCGTTGACCACCGCCCGGCCCGTTCGCTGCGTGTGCTGCTGGAACCGGCGAACCCGGCGCTGGCGCTCCAGCTCGGCCTCCAGCCGGACATCGAGGTCGTCCGGGACACGATGGCCCGCCCGGCCGTTGCCGTGGTGGAGGAGCCGGTCGCGGTGGCCGCGGTCCTGGCGGACGATCCGGAGTGCGCGGTGCTGGTCCTGACGGGGTCGGCGCGGCCGGGCCTGCTGGACGCGGTCCTCGCCGCCGGCGCGGCGGGGCTGGTCCTGCGCGACGGCCCGATCGACGACTTGGCCGACGCCATCCGCCGGGCCTCGCGGGGCGAAACCGTGATCGACCCGTCGCTGCGGCCGCGCCCTTGACGGGGGCTCGGTGCGTCTGCGGCGCCGCTGCCGGGGGCCAGCCCCCGGACCCCCGCTCCTCAAACGCCGGAGGGGCTGATTTTTGCCCAGGCTGGGCGTTGGGTGTGCTGGCCGGGTTGGGTGTTGGCCTGGGTGTCGTGTGTGGGGCGGGGTCCCTCCGGAGTGTCTCCTCGGCTCGCGCACTGAGCCCCGGCTTCGCATGTGCGGCCTAGGTTGCGCGCTCGTCCTGCGGGGACCCTCCTGCGCGCCCCCACCCCACACGCCCCGGCGTCGGAAGCGAAGCCGTGGTCGAGGGGAGTGGGGACACTGCGGGGTGTCCCCGCAGGACGAGCGCGCAACCTGGGCCGAACGTGTCCGACGGGGCTCGGTGCGCGAGCCGAGGAGATACCCCGGAGGGGCACCGCTCCCCGACCCGTACCGGACAGGCTCCGCTGCAACGAGGCCAAAAATCAGCCCCTCCGGCGATTGAGGAGCGGGGTCCGGGGCGGAGCCCCGTGCAACGAGGCCGCAGACGGGCCACCACCCCACGGCCAAGCCCCGCACGGGACACCGCGAAGCCCCAGAGGGTTAGGAACGCAGCAGCGTGACCACCGCCGCGCCGCCGAGGCCGATGTTGTGGGCCAGGCCGACCCGCGCGCCGGGAACCTGGCGGGGCCCCGCCTCGCCCCGGAGCTGCCAGACCAGTTCCGCGGCCTGCGCCAGCCCCGTCGCGCCGAGCGGGTGCCCCTTGGAGATCAGCCCGCCGGAGGGGTTGACCACCCAGCGGCCGCCGTACGTGGTCGCCCCGCTCTCCACGAGCTTCCCGGAGGCTCCGTCCGCGCACATGCCCAGCGCCTCGTACGTGAGCAGTTCGTTGACCGAGAAGCAGTCGTGCAGCTCCACCACGTCGACGTCCTCGATGCCGAGCCCCGAGGCCTCGTAGACCTGCCGGGCCGCCGCGGCCGTCATCGGCTTGCCGACCACGTCGATGCACGAGCCCCCGAAGCTCTCCCCGGTGTCCGTGGTCATCGCCTGCGCGACGATCTCCACCGCCTTGTCGTGCAGCCCGTGCCGGACGACGAAGCGTTCCGAGACCACCAGCGCGGCCGCCGCCCCGTCCGAGGTCGGGGAGCACTGGAGCTTGGTCAGCGGGTCGTGGATCGGCTTGGCCGCAAGGATCTCCTCGACCGTGTAGACGTCCTGGAACTGCGCGTTCGGGTTGTTCGCGGAGTGCCGGTGGTTCTTGGCGCCGACCATCGCTAGCTGCGCGGCCGTGGTCCCGTACCGCTCCATGTGCTCGCGCGCCGCGTTCCCGAAGATCTGGGCGGTCGGCGGTGACATCTCGAAGCCGTGCGCGGCGGCCATGATCCCGTAGTGCCGGGCCACCGGGGAGGTCTTGAAGTCCCCGCCGTCCGCCCCGCCGCCCAGCGCTCCGCGCTTCATCTTCTCGAAGCCGAGCGCCAGCACGCAGTCGTTCAGCCCGCCCTCCACGAACTGCCGGGCCATCATCAGGGCCGTCGAGCCCGTCGCGCAGTTGTTGTTGACGTTGTAGACGGGCACCCCGGTCAGCCCGAGCTCGTACGCCGCCCGCTGCCCGGCGGTGGAGGCCTGGAAGCAGTAACCCACCGGCACCTGCTCGACGAGCCCGTAGTCCACGCCCGCGTCCGCCAGCGCCGCCGTCCCGGCCTCCTTCACCATGTCCCAGTACTGCCAGTCCCTCGACTCCGGCTTCTCGAACTTCGTCATGCCGACGCCCACGATGTACGACTTCATGTCCCTGCTGTCCCTTCAGTCCCTGGGAAGGCCGAGGATCCGCTCGGCGACGACATTGAGCTGGACCTGCGTGGTGCCCCCGGCGATGGTCAGGCAGCGGGACATGAGCATCCCGTGCACCGCCCGCTCCCCCGCCCCCTCGCACACCGCGCCCGCCGGGCCCAGCAGTTCGAGCGCGAGCTCGGCGGTCCGTTGCTGGTGGGGGGTCTGGACGAGCTTGCGCACGGAGGCGCCCGCGCCCGGCTCCAGCCCGGAGACCTGCTGGAGGGTGGTGCGCAGCCCGATGCAGGCCAGCGCGTGGGCCTCGGCGGCGAGGGCGCCGATCCGGGCCCGGTAGCCGCCTTCGAGGTCCGTGGAGCGGGCCAGCAGGGCTTCGAGGCCGGTGTCGAAGGTCATCTGGTCGGCCATGTGCACGCGCTCGTTGCCGAGGGTGTTGCGCGCGACCTTCCACCCGCCGTCGGCGGCGCCGACCAGCGCGTCCGCCGAGAGCCGGACGTCGTCGAAGTAGACCTCGTTGAAGAGGGCCTCGCCGGTGATCTCCTTGAGCGGCCGGATGTCGATCCCGGGGGCCCTCATGTCGACGATGAAGTAGCCGAGCCCCTTGTGCTTGGGCGCGTCCGGGTCGGTCCGGGCCAGCAGGATGCCGTAGTCGGCGCTGTGCGCGGAACTCGTCCACACCTTCTGCCCGTTGACGACCCAGCCGCCGTCCTCCGTCCGCTCCGCCTTCGTCCGCAGCGAGGCGAGGTCCGATCCCGCGCCCGGCTCGGAGAAGAGCTGGCACCAGGTGACGTCCCCGCGCAGCGTCGGCAGCAGGTGGCGCTCCTGCTGCTCGGGGGTCCCGTAGGCCAGCAGCGAGGGCACGACCCAGGTCGCGATGCCGAGGTCGGCGAGCCTGACCCCGGCGGCCACCAGCTCCTGCTGCACGACGAGCTGCTCGACGGGCCCGGCCCCGAGCCCGTACGGCGGCGGCAGGTACGGGGCCGCGTACCCGGTGGGGGCCAGGATGCGGCGGGCCGCGGCCGGGTCGAGGCCCTTGGCGTCCTCGATGGCGGTACGGGCCTTCGCGCGGTGCGTCTCGGCCTGCGCGGGCAGTTCCAGCTTCAGCTCGCGCCGCGCGCCGGCCGCCGCGAGCCGTACGGCCCGTACCCGGTGCCCGTCGCCGGGGCCGAGCAGCTGGCGTGCGACGAGGGCCCGGCGCAGGTAGATGTGGGCGTCGTGTTCCCAGGTGAAGCCGATGCCGCCGAGCACCTGGATGCAGTCCTTGGCGCAGGAGTAGGCGGCGTCCAGCGCGGTCCCGGCGGCGAGGGCGGCCACCAGGGAGCGCACCTCGGCCGGTTCCTCCGTGGCCTGGGCGGCGTCCCAGGCCAGGGCCCGAGCCTGCTCCAGGCGCACCAGCATGTCGGCGCACAGGTGCTTGATCCCCTGGAACTGTCCGATGGGGCGCCCGAACTGCTCGCGCACCTTCGCGTACTCGGCGGCCGTGTGCAGCGCCCAGGCCGCGGTGCCGCAGGCGTCGGCGGCGAAGAGCACGCAGGCGAGGTCCCGCACGAGGGCGGCGTCCAGTTCCAGCAGCCCGTCCGGCCCGGCGGTGACCCCGCGGGCCCGCACGTGGGCGGTGGGCCGGGTGGGATCGGCGCTGTCGTGCGTACGGATGTCCAGCGCGGCGGCGTCGACGGCGAACCAGCGGGTCCCGTGCGCGGTCTCGGCGGCGAGCAGCACGAGGTCGGCCTCGCCCGCGCCGAGCACGGGCGGCGCGGTGCCGTCGAGGAGGTATCCGCCCTCGACGGCCACGGCGGTCAGGTCCCCGGGCCCGAGCGCGACGGCCCCGACCCGCCCGCCGAGGGGTTCGGCCCCGGCCCGGTCCAGGAGTACGGAGGCGAGCGCGCTCGGCAGGTACGCCCCGGGCAGCGCCGCCCGGGCGGCCTCCTCCACGACGACGGCGAGGTCGAGGAGGGTGCCGCCGTCCAGGTGCGGTTCCAGCAGCCCGGAGGCGGCGAGCCCCTCCCAGTAGGCGGGCCGCGAGCCCGTCTGCGGCGGGGTGTCGAGGAGTTTGCGCACCTCCTCGGGAGGCACGGCCCGCGCGACCCAGCCGCGGACGGCCTCGGCCAACTCCCGCTGTTCCTGTGTGATTCCGATGCCCATGCGCGGCAGAGTAGAACACGTTCCATTCTGACGGAAGGTCAGAAATGAAACGTGTTCCTACTCCGTCACCGAGCGCGTGAGCCGTTGTCAGTGCCCGCTGACACGATGCCCGGACATCACGCGAGCAGGAGAGATCATGGGAACCTGGGACGTCGGCCCCTTCGACAACGACACCGCTGCGGACTTCTCCGGCAGCCTCGACGAGGCGCCCGAAGGCGAGCGGGAAACACTGATCCGCGCGGCCCTCGCCTGCGCGGCCGACACCCCCGGCTACCTCGACCAGGACATAGCGGCGGAGGCGATCGCCGCGGCGGCCCTGGTCGCCGCTCAGCGCCCCGGGGGAGAGCCCGTCACCACCCCCTACGGGCCGGACCTGCCCCTCCCCGAGCTTCCCGCCGACCTCCGCGGGCTGGCCGTCCGCGCCCTCGACCGGGTCGTGACCGAGCCGTCCGAGCTCATGGAGCTCTGGGAGGAGAGCGAGGAGAGCGGCCCTTGGCGAGCGGGCGTCTCCCAGCTGCGGAGCGTCCTCCTGTGACCGGCCCCGAGCTCGTGGCCCGCGTCCGGGTCGGCAGCGGACGGCCCCTGGAACGGCTGACGGCGCACCCCCGCCTCCCCCTGGTCGCCGGCCTGGACTCGGAACGTCCGGCGGTCCACGTCTGGGACTGCACGGACGGTGAACTGCACGAACTGGGCTCCGTCGGCGCCGGGTCGGACGCCTACGGCGACGCCGTCGGCTGGAGCCGGATCAAGCGGACGCCCCGAGCGGTGTGGCATCCGCACCGGCCCCTGCTCCTGGTGGCGGGTGAGGACGGGGTGACGCAGTGGGCTCCCGCCGGACGCTCCGAACCCGACCTGAAAGGCCTTCCGCCCACCACCCGATACCGGAACCTGGCGTTCAGCCCGGACGGCCGGACGCTGTGGGCCTCACCCTCCTCGTCGGGCGACGAGGACGGCGCGTGGGACCGCTCCGACGCCATCGACCTCGCCTCGGGCACCCTCTCCCCCGGCCCGCGCTGGGACACCGGCGTCGCGGAGCATCCCGGCGGCGGGCTGGTGGTGACGCTCGCCAGCGATCAGGGCGCGACGCTCGGCCTCTTCGCGCGGATCGACGACGGGACCGGGCCCGCCTCGATGCGGATGCAGCGCCGGGCACTGATCCTGGACGCCGACGGCTACGAGACGCCGGCCTTCAGCCCCGACGGACGCCATTTCGCGGTCCGGGGCCATGCGTACGGGAACTCGTTGGAGGTGTTCGAGTTCCCCTCCCTCCGCAGCGTCCTGGCGACGTCCCTCGGCACGCCCGACCAGCTGCGCAGCTGGTCGCGGCACAACATCGCGTTCGGAACCCGCCCCGGGGTCCTCTGGACGGGGACCCCCACCGGGACGCTCGTCGAGGTCGACGTCGACGTCGAGCCCCCGCGCCCGACCGAGCACGGCGTACTGGCCGGCTCCCCGGTGACCGCGCTGGCCGCCACGGCTGCGGGCGGGCTCGTCGTCGCGACCGGCGCGGGCGACCTCGCCCTCCTGGCCCTCCGCTCCGACGCCCCGCCGACGTGCGGCACGGCCGCCGACGATGCGGCGAGGGCCGCGGTCGCGGCGTTCCTGGCCTCCACGTCCGAGGTCACCGAAGACGGCGACCTGTACCCCCACCTCGCCCTGACCGACGGCTCCCGGGCCTGGGAGGCGGAGGACCTGGCGAGCGTGACCACCGCGACCGCGACGGACCCGACGTGGCTGCAGGTCCAGGCGGCCGTCAACCACGCGCACGGCCAGGACGAGTAGCCGCCCTTCCCCGGAGCCGCCACAGCCGTGGCCGCCCCGGGCCGGGTGTCGCCCGAGGCGCGCGTCAGAGACTGCGGACGAACTCCGCGAAGGCGGCCGTGCCGATGGTGAAGGCGGGGCCGTCGGGGACCTTGGAGTCCCGGACCGCGATCCGGCAGGGCTGCGCGGCGATCTCGACGCAGTCGCCGCCGGTGTCGCTGCTGTACGAGGACTTCTGCCAGGCGGCGGCGCCGAGGGGGGCGCACTCGACGCATTCGCCGCCGGTGTCGCCGCTGTAGGACGACTTACGCCAGCGCGCGCTCGTCAGGTGCTGGATGCTCTCCATAACGCTCCTCCATTACGCGGGCGATCCGTGCCGCCGATTCCTCCACGGAGAGGGCGGCGGCCTGCAGATGATCGTATCGGAGCGAACCCTCCCTGAGAGCCTGCGGATTGGCCGTCATATGGCCCTGGACGAAGTCCTCGGTGTAGACGAGGTCCGGGTCGTCGTCGAACCGCAGCAGATTGAACGAGCCCGGCAGTCCCGCGTGGGCGCCCGCCTCGTACGGCAGGATCTGCACCTGCACCCACTCCCGGCTCTGCAGGGACAGCAGATGGGCGAGCTGCTTGCGCATGACCGCGCGGCCGCCGATCTCCTGGTGCAGGACGGCCTCGCTGAGCACGACCCACGTCAGTGGCGGATTCTCGCGGTCGAGTACCCGCTGCCGGTCCATCCGCGCGGCCACCTTGGTGTCGAGCTCCTCCTTGTTCCACACCCCCAGCACCGCCCGGGCGTACTCCTCGGTCTGCAACAGCCCGTAGACCAACTGCGCCTGGTATGTGGACAGGTACGCCGCCTTGGCCTCCATCTGCGCGTACGGCTGGAACCACGTCGGCAGCTGGCTGCGCAGGACCAGGCCCACCAGGCGGGAGAACAGGCCACCCGTGCCCAGGGCCGCGTCGATGCGTTCCGAGAAGTCGCGGGTCGGCACCCGTTTCGTCGTCTCGACCTGCCCGATCAGGGAGCCCGTGCAGAAGACGATGGCCCCGAGCTGCGCCTGCTTCAGTCCGGCCTCCTCGCGGAGCCGGCGCAGTTCGAAGCCGTAGTAGTCCAGCGGCGAGGCGCTGGGATCGAGGTCGCGCATGCTGACCATGGGACGGTCACCCCCAAGCTGACACCGTGCGGCGTGCGGTTCGGTCATCGCCGAGCGTAGCCACGCGCTCACCGCCCCCACGCCCGTAAGTACACAACTGACCGCTTTCTTCCGGATGTTGACGCGACGGGTCGGAAACCGGTCGGGCGGCCGTCCCGCACCGGGGCAGCGGCCGCCGACCGGCCCCAGGGTGGACGACCGGCCCCCGCGGGGACCCGGCATGGCGTCCTACCGGGCGGTAGGGCAGCATGGGCGCCCGAGCACCGACCCCACCCCCACCGCCGGAGGAACCATGGCCACCCCCAAGCCGGAGACCCTCGCCGCCTTCGAGGCCGCCAAGGGGTTCATGCCCGTCCGCGAGGGGCTCGCCCTGTACGAGGCCGCCACCGCGGCCGGGGCGCTGGGGCTGCCGCTGCTGGAGGTCGGGACGTACTGCGGGCGCTCCACGATCCTGCTGGCGGACGCGGCCCGCGAGGCCGGGGTCGCGGCGATCACCGTCGACCACCACCGGGGCAGCGAGGAGCAGCAGCCGGGCTGGGAGTACCACGACCCGAGCGTGGTGGACCCGGAGGTGGGGCTGATGGACACCCTGCCGACCTTCCGCCGGACCCTGCACAAGGCCGGGCTGGAGGACCACGTGATCGCGATGGTCGGACGTTCCCCGCAGGTCGCGGCGGCCTGGGGCGGTCCCCTCGGCTTCGTGTTCATCGACGGCGGGCACACCGACGAGCACGCGAGCGGCGACTACGAGGGCTGGGCCCCGCACGTCGCCGAGGGCGGCACGCTGGTGATCCACGACGTGTTCCCGGACCCGGCCGACGGCGGCCAGGCCCCGTACCGGATCTACCTGCGCGCGCTGGCCTCCGGGGCCTTCGAGGAGGTCTCGGTGACGGACTCCCTGCGCGTGCTGCGCCGCACGGGCCCGGGCATCTGAGGCCGGCTTCCGCACTCGCCCTCGAACGGAGCAGCATCCGCTCTCCGGGCAGCTCGTCGGATTAGCATCGCGGCGTGCGCAACGACGACAGTCCCACGCCCCCGTCCCCCGAGTCCTCCTCGTCGGTCAGCCCGGACCGGCCCTGGTTCACCCGCCGCTCCACCCTGGTCGTCGCGGCTGCCGCGCTGGCACCGGCCGCCCTGGCCGGCTGGATGCTGACCCAGGCGCTGGCCGGGGCCGGGACCGGCTCCGGGCAGCCGCAGCCGAAGCCGCTGCCCGCCTCCCACACGGCCCACGGCGACGCGAAGCCCAACGCTGCCGCGACGGCGTCCGCGACCGCCACCCCGGGCGCGGAGGCGGGTACGACGCCCTCCCCGGCGGCTCCGGCTCCCGTCCCGGCCCCCGCCAAGGGCCCGCTGGCCGGCCGGACGGTCGTCATCGACCCCGGCCACAACACGGGCAACTTCCAGCACGGCACCGAGATCAACAAGAAGGTCGACATCGGCACGGGCCGCAAGGAGTGCGACACCACCGGTACGACCACCAACTCGGGCTACATGGAGGCCGAGTTCACCTTCGACGTCTCGCAGCGGATCAAGGCCGTGCTGGAGGCCCAGGGCGTCAAGGTGGTCCTCACCCACCGTGCGGACCGCCCCTTCGGCCCCTGCATCGACGAGCGGGCCCGGATCGGCAACGAGGCGAAGGCGGACGCCGTGGTCTCGGTGCACGCCGACGGCGTCTCGGCGGGCAACCGCGGTTTCCACGTCATCCTCCCGGCCAAGGTGAAGGGCGGCGGCGCGGACACCGCCAAGATCGTGGAGCCCTCCCGGCAGCTCGGCGAGCGGATCGTCGGGAACTTCGCCCGGACGACCGGTTCCTCGCCCGCCAACTACCTCGGCGGCGGGACCGGATTGGACGTCCGTGACGATCTGGGGGGACTGAACCTGTCCACCCAGCCCAAGGTCTTCGTGGAATGCGGCAACATGCGTGACGCCAAGGACGCGGCGCTGCTGACGAGTCCGGAATGGCGGCAGAAGGCCGCCCAGGGCATCGCCGACGGCATCGTCGGCTTCCTGGGCGGGTAGTCCACGGGCAGCCCCGCCGGGGCTGCTCGCCGCCCCGATCCTCTCGGCAGTGCGAGACGTCCGTACCATGGTGCCGCCCGCCCCGCTCCAGGCAAGAGCTGCGACCGCGGCACCACGAGACGACCGAGACCGAGAAGGACACCTAAGACGTGAACATCCGCTCCCTCACTCGAGGCGACGGCGTGGTGATTGGAGCAGCGGCGCTGCTGTTCATCGCCTCGTTCCTCGATTTCTACTCCACCACCGGAGGCGACCTCCCCAGCGCCTGGGACACCGACGCGTACCGTCTGGTGCTCCCCAGTGTCTTCCTCATCGGCTTCATCGCCACCGGCCTGCTGATCGCCGGACGCTTCCAGCCGGAGAACCGCAAGGTCCTGGGTCTGCCGCTGACGGCCTGGGGCACTGTCCTCGCCGTCTCGGCCGCCTGGTCCGCGCTGTGGGCGCTGATCACCTGCCCGAGCACCCTCGACCTGGGTGCCGGGGCGATCATCGCCTTCCTCGCCACCCTGGCGCTGGCGGGTGTCGCCCTCTTCGGCGCGAAGGTTCCCGCCCTGGCGGGGGCCCTGCTCCCGGCGCCGGCGCCGGCCGCCGTCCCGCCGTACGGCGGACAGCCGCTGCCCGGCTCCGGGTACGGCTACCCGGGCGGACAGCAGCAGCAGCCCTACGGGTCCACCCCGCAGCCGGTCCCGCCGTACGGCGGCACCCCGACTCCGGCTCCGGGCCCGCAGGACTCCGCGCAGCACGCCCCGGCCGCAGAGCCGGCCCCCTCGGCCGACTTCACGCCGTTCTGGTTCGCCGTTCCGGTGGCCCGTCCCCTGTTCGCCGAGGACGGTTCCCCCACCCCGATCGCCGAACTCGCCCCGGGTACCTGGTACCTGGCGGTGGAGCAGCGCGGCGCGGCCACGCTGATCGCCCAGACCCAGGACGGCCGCCGCGGCGTCCTGAACGACACCTCGGGCATCCAGCGCGGCTGAAACGGCCCCGCTCGGCCCAGGGCAACGGCCCCCCGCCCTTCCGGGCGGGGGGCCGTTGCCCTACAGTCCCCTGACGCACCGTCAGGTACTTGCGTCGGCTTCGCGGAGGGGACCGTACATGCGCCTCGGACTCGCACTCGGCTACTGGGGCCGCGGCCCCGACCCGGCCCACCTCGACCTCGCCGTCGAGGCCGAGAACCTCGGCTACCACTCGGTGTGGACCGCCGAGGCCTGGGGTTCGGACGCCTTCACCCCGCTGACCTGGATCGCCGCGCACACCTCCCGGATCCGCCTCGGCACGGCCATCGCGCAGATGGCCGCCCGCAGCCCCACCGCCACCGCCATGCACGCGCTCACCCTGGACCACCTCTCCGGCGGCCGGATGATGCTGGGCCTCGGCCTCTCGGGGCCGCAGGTGGTCGAGGGCTGGTACGGGCGCCCGTTCCCCGCCAGCCCGCTCACCGCGACCCGCGAGTACGTGGACGTGATCCGCCAGGTGCTGCGCCGGGAGGCGCCCGTCGCCCTCGACGGCCGCTTCCACCAGCACCCGTACCGCGGCGAGGACGGCACCGGCATCGGCAAACCGCTCAGGCCGATCACCCACCCGCTGCGCGCGGACCTGCCGGTCCTGCTGGGCGCGGAGGGCCCGAAGAACATCGCCCAGACCACCCGGATCGCCGACGGCTGGCTCCCCCTGTACTGGTCCCCGTCCCGCACCGACGTCTACCAGGCCTCGCTGGCCGACGTACCCGAAGGCTTCATGATCGCGCCGATGGCCCGGGCCAGGATCTGCGACGACGTCGCGGAGGGGCTCCTCCCGGTCAAGGCGATGCTCGGCTTCTACATCGGCGGCATGGGGCACGCGGCCCGCAACTTCCACGCCGACCTGATGGCCCGCATGGGGTACGAGGAGGAGGCGCGTCGCATCCAGGAGCTGTTCCTCGCCGGGCGCAGGGAGGAGGCGGTCCTGGCCGTCCCGGACGCCTTCGCCGACGAGATCTCGCTGATCGGCCCGCGGGAGCGGATCGCCGAGCGCCTGGAACTGTGGCGCAAGGGCCCGGTCACCGACCTGCTCCTGACCGCCCCGGACCCGCACACCCTGCGCGTCCTGGCGGAACTCAACAGCTAGGCCGTCTCTGCCGGGTCCGTCCCGGGGGCCTGCGGGACGGCCTCCAGCAGCTCGCGCACGTCCAGGGGCATGACGGCGATCTCCATGGCCGCGCCGTCCCCGTACGCGCAGGTGACGATCCGCGAGCCGGGGTTGATGGCGATGCCCTCCTTGACCGTGGGCACCCGCACCCCGGTGGCGCGCCCGCCGGGCAGCTCCACGGGCTCGCCGCGCTGCGGCACCCAGCGGGCGGTGCCCGCCTCGGCGTACACCCGTCCCGGCCGCCAGCGGCCCTCCCCGGCCGGGCTGCGGACCATGCAGGGGATCCCGGGCACGGGCCCGGTGGCCGCCCGCTGGAGGTGCTTGCGCCGCAGGAGCCACCCGGCCCCGGCGGCGGCGAGGACGGCCACCACGATCTCGATCACCCACCCATTGAAACAGGCCGCCCGCTGCGCGCGGCGGGGCCGGCGGCGGCCGGCGCCGAGGCCTTGCCCGGTGGGAGGAAGCAGGGCGACCTCACGCTGATCGAGGCGAGGCCCTCACCTTTGGCGCGGTCCACGACGCCCGTCACGGCGTCCATCCAGAAGTCGTCGGGCTCCGTACGCATGTAGACCGTCGGAAAGGGGCTGGACCAGTCGACCTCGCCCGAGGTGTTGCGCTTGTGGCCCTGCTTCAGCCAGGCGTCCCGTGCCTGTCGCACGAGGTTCTGGGCCTCGTTCCCCGGAACACCGGTCAGTCTGTAGGTGACGGTGACCGCCAGGCGGTCGTCGGGGCCGTGGTCGTCCCTGGCGATGCACGGGCCGACGGGCGCGGAGCCCATGCGTTCCGGTGTCGGCCCGGGGGACATGCCGTCCACCGCCTGGCGGATGATGTCCTCTGCCCGGTCCGTCGCCTGCTGCTCATTCATCGTGTCCTGCTGCGGTGCCCTTCCGCCGGTTTCCCGTCCGTCGCCCTTCGCCCCGCACGCGGTTCCCGCCGTCACGACGGCCAGCAGTGCGACGGCAGCGATCGTTCTGCGTGGATTCACGGCTGCCCTCCGGTGACGCTCACGCGCCGGCGGACACCGGAGCGCCGGCGGGCGTCGTCACGGCGACGCGCACCGCTCCGGTGGCCGAGGCCGCGACCTGTGCGAGCGTGTGCTCTCCGGGGTGGCCGGCGACGACGGCCGGGATGCCCTCGGGCGTCGGCACCTGGCGTACGTCCCAGCCCGCGTTCTGGAAGTACGCCTGTGCGCGCGCCACGGCCCGTGCCCTCTCGTCCTCCGGCAGCGGCTCCGTCGACCAGGTGTGGTGGACCGAGGTCCCCGACTCGTCCCGGACCGTGCTGAGGCCTTCCCCGGGCTGCCTGGACGCCGGCCCGGCCCGCAGGGCGTCGTAGATCCGGCTGGAGTGACCGAGGGCGCGCTGCCGGGCGGGATCGTCGGCCTGCGGGCCCTGTGGCGCGGCGGGGCCGGCCGCGGTCGACGCCGAGGCCTTGCCCGGCGGGAGGAAGCAGGGCGACCTCACCTTGAGGGTGGCGATGCCCTCGCCCTTGGCGCGGTCCAGGACCCCGGTGATGCCTTCCATCCAGAAGTCGTCGGGCTCCGTGCGCATGCTGACCCACGGGTAAGGGCCGGACATGTCCTTCTCGTCCGACGAGTTGTACTTGTAGCCCTGCTTCAGCCAGGCGTCCCGCGCCTGGAGCACGAGGTTCTTGGCCTCGGTCCCCGGAACACCGGTGAGCTTGTAGAAGAGGGTGACCTGCAGTCGGTCGTCGGGGCCGTGGTCGTCCCTGGCGATGCAGGGGCCGACGGTCTCGGGGCCCGTACGCTCCAGCGTCGGCTCGGCCGACATGCCGTCCACCGCCTGGCGGATGATCTCCTCTGCCCGGTCGACCGCTTGCTGCTCGTTCATCGTGACCCCCTTCGCCGCTTCTCCGTTGTCTTCCTGTGCCCCGCACGCGGTCACCACGGCCGTCAGGGCCAGCAGTGCAGCAGCTGGGAACGCCTTCCGCGGATTCACGGCCGTCCTCCGGTGACGATGCCCGCCAGGCTTCTGAGGGGCTTTTCGTCCCAGTACTGGGAATGCGCGGGCATCATCTCCCCGTGCACGACCGCCAGCTTCCCGTTGGGGACCTCGAAGACCTCGCCGCCGAAGTCGTCTGAGGTCGGGTCGGTTCCGTGGACGATCGAGTGGTCGTCGAAGAACTCCATGTACGCCTTCGGGTTGAGGGGGGCCAGGGGGCCCGCCGGGGGCGGGGCGAGGTTGATGAGGTCGTTCTGGGCCGTGGCCGCGAAGACGCGGTCCGCCGGGATGTTCAGGTCCTTCGCGTGATCCACGCCCACACCCGGGCTGCCCACCATGATCGCGTTGTCGACCGGCAGGTCCATGTGCATGCTCATCGACTGGCCCACCACCAGGGACCCGTAGCTGTGCCCCAGGAGCGTCTGGTTCACGCCGCCGTCGCGGTGATTGGCTTCCTCGATCCCCTGGATGAAGTCACCGAGCGGCTCCTTGGCCTTGTCGGCCCACCCGGTCTCCGTCGCATCGGTCGTGATGCCCTGCGGGGCGTCGTAGCCGAGCCACACGATCGAGGCCGTCTTCCGGGAGCCGTCGGTGGCTTCCGCCTGCGCCTGGAGGAGCTGGGCCCGGGTGATGTCCCCGTCGATGGACTCCAGCTTGGCGAACGTCCCGGGCACGTACGTCACCACGTTGTCGGCGGTGTCCGGATTCCCGATGGAGACGATGGCGCGCCCCATGTTGTCGCCGTCGAATCCGAGCAGGTAGGGGCGGGTGTTCTCGCTCGTGTAGCTGTCGAAGCGTCTCTGTATGGCGTCCATGCCCTTGGAGCCGTTCTCCAGCTGCTTCCTCTTCTCGTCCCACTCCTTCCACGCCTCGGTCGGAACCATCGCGCCCTTCACCTCGCGACCCGTGACGGGGCTGATGTAGGGCCTGTAGTGATCCGGTTCCTTCTTGAGCCAGGCGTCGTACTCCACCTGCCGGGCGGCGCGCTGTTCCGCGAGCACGGTGCGGTTCGCGTCGTCGCGTACGGCGGAGGGAAGGCCGTCGAGCCCTCCGATGCTCGCGGGGTGCATGGAGACGTAGGCCTCGCGCTGCTCCTCGGAGAGGCCGTTCCACCAGTTGGCGTTGTCCTGGGGCCAGTTGTTCTCGGGCGGCGGCTTGATCGTGCGGAGGTAGCCATCGGCCGCCTCGCGCACGCCCCCCGTGTCCGAGGTGACGTCCGTCCAGTCCCGGGCGGACACGGTCAGGTCGTCATCGGCCTTGAGCGCCTGTATCTTCGGCGCCCACTTCGCGTCCGCGTCCGTGGCTTCCTTGAGGGCGTCGGCGATCCGGTTCGCGTACCCCATCGCCTTGCCGTAGTTCGGGTTCGGGTGGATGTTGGACGCCTGGCGCTCCAGGGCGTCGGAGGTCGGGCTGCCTCCGGCGCTCCCGCTCACCGTGCCGCCCTCGGCGGCCTTCTCGTCGCCCGGCCTCTGCCCCTCCGGGAACGTGACCGAGCCGTCCCCGTTGACCCTGCAGCCGTCCGCCTGGGCGTCCTCGACCGCCGCGGTCAGCTTCTGCTTCGCGGCCGTCATGTCGTAGGCGAACCCGTCGAGGGCCGTGCTGATCACGCCGCATTCGGTCAGGGCGTAGTGGAAGTTCTTCGCAAGGGCCTGGAGCTGCTTGTGCGAGGCCTCCGCCGCCTCGCCCTGCAGTGACGTGCGCATGCCGGTGGCGACGGTGTTCTCGATGTGGTCCTTGGCCGCCTGGGCCGCGTTGCCCAGGGAGCGGTATCCGTCGGCGGCTTCCTCGAACTCGGAGGGCTTGAAGGCCTTGAGCGTGGCGTAGTCCATGCCGCCGTCACCGACCCTGTGCCTGGCCGCCGACGGCGTCCGTGTCCGCGTACTTGGCGTTCAGCTTGTGCATCTCGGCGTTGACGGCCTCATCGGTCGTCAGCACGTCGCGGCCCACCTGGTGCAGGATGCCCTGGAGCGAGCCGCACCGCTCGCTGACGCCTTCGGCGTACTTCTTCCAGGAGTCGTACACGTCCTTCTGAGCGGCCGCGCTCAGACAGCCCGCGGTCGCGCCGAGCCCCGCCTGGCCGTCCTCCAGCTTGGTCAGCGCGCTGCCGACGCTCTGGCGCAGGGAACCCACCCCGTCGCCCGCCGTGGCCCACGCCTTCTTGCTCGACTTCAGGCCGCCCGTCACGGCGCTGGGCGCGGCGCCGGCCTCGGCCGGGACCTGGTTGAGCCGCATCACGGGCTGCCGATCCGTCGCACCGGCTTTGATCTGTTCCCACTCGTCCCACGCCACGCGTAGCCCCCGTTTGACCTGCTGATCACTCCAGCCACGAAGCTACAGCGGCGAACGGGGCGCCCCATGAGTACCCGTACTCATGCGCATGAGTACTCGTCCCGCTCGGACGATGCGGGACGAGTACGTTCAGGTGAAGGGAAAGCGGCGTCCTAGCCGCCCAGTTGGGAGACGCTCGGCACCTGGTCCGTGACCGGTGCGCCCGCGCTCTTGCCCGCTTCCTTCACCCCGTTGATGATCTTGTCGAAGGCGTCGATGTCGGCGTCGCCCGCCTGCCCCTTGCGCAGCTTGCTGCCGAGGCCCTTGAGGGACTCGATGCCCGCCGTCAGCGGGGCGACCGCCTTCGACAGCAGCGGGTCGCCCTTGGCGTTCTCGGTGGCGGCCTTCAGCCGGTTGTACGCGAAGGCGCCCGCGAGACCGGCCTTGATGAGGGCGAACGTACGGCCCTTGGCGCCCTTCTTGAACTTGCCCGCACGGTACGGCTTGATGATCCACTGGTACGTCGCACCGGCCGCGAGACCGGCGTTGGCGACGAAGCGGGTCTTGGCGAACTTCTGCTTCTCGGCGGAGGTGCTCGGCGAAGGCGTCACCGCGGCCAGTTCGTCGGCCTCGGCGGCCACGGGCTCGGCGGCCGCGAGGGCGGCCAGCTCCCCCATCGAGGCGGAGGAGAGCTCCTCCGCGTGGCTCCTGGTGCCGCCGCCGTCGCTGCCGCATGCGGTGGCACCGGCCATCAGCGCGGTGGACAGGACCACCGCCGTCAGGGCGCGGCGGAATCGGACGGTCATGGGAAGGGACACGGTTTCCTCCGGGGACTGAGGCTTCCTCCGCAGCCTCGCCCCGGCCCCGTGGCCGCACCAGTTGGGGGACCCGTTCGGGTTTGCCGCGCGCCCGAACGGCAAGACGCGCCACATGCCCACACACACCCGAGCAAGCGCACGCGGAAGCAGTCAGGCCGGCCGGGCCGTCGCACTGGTGGCGGACGTGCTGGCCTTCGTGATCGCCCTGTGGATCCTCATGTACCTGCTGGACGCCAACCGGGGCAACGAGCTCGTGGAGTTCGTCCACGACACCGCGACCTGGCTGGCCGGATGGTCCTACGACCTGTTCACCTTCAGCAAGGAATGGGTCCAGGTCGTCTTCGGCTACGGCGTGGCCGCCGTGGTCTACCTCCTCGTCGGCCACGCCGTGGCCGGCTGGCTCTACCGGCGCTGACGCCGGCGCCGGCTCAGCCGCAGCAGTCCGGCTCCAGCCCGGTCGGGAGCGAGGTCCCGCCGAACACCTCGGTGGTGGCCTCGTCCCCGCCCAGCGCCGCGACGGCGAGCAGCAGGGACCCGGCGGTCCAGGTCGTCTGCTCCACCGGCCAGACCGCGTCGTCCTGGAAGACGTAGCCCGTCCAGTACATGCCGTTGTCGGCGCGCAGGTGGGCGACCGAGCGCAGGATCTCCAGGGCCCGGTCCGACTCCCCCGTCGCCCACAGGGCGAGCGCGAGCTCGCAGGACTCGCCGCCCGTCACCCACGGGTTCGGCAGGACGCAGCGCACGCCCAGGTCCGGTACGACGAACTCGTCCCAGCGGGCGTCGAGGCGGGCGGTGGCCTCGGCGCCGGTCAGGGCGCCGCCGAGGACCGGGTAGTACCAGTCCATCGAGTAGTGGTTCTTGTCGAGGAACCGCTCCGGGTGCCGGCGGATGGCGTGCCGCAGGGCGCCCGCGGCCAGTTCCCAGTCGGGCTGCGGCTCCTCGCGGTGCTCGGCGACGGCCAGCGCGCAGCGCAGCGCCTGGTGGATGGAGGAGGAGCCGGTCAGCAGGGCGTCCGTGACGGGCGTGCCGTCGGACTCGCGCTTCCAGCCGATCTCGCCGCCCGGCTGCTGGAGGGAAAGGACGCACTCCACGGCCGCGTAGACGGCGGGCCACATCCGGTCGAGGAAGGCGTCGTCGCCGGTGGACAGGTAGTGGTGCCATACGCCGACGGCTATGTACGCGGTGAAGTTGCTCTCGCGGCTGGCGTCCTGCGGCTCGGCGGTGTCCACGCCGTCCTCGCGGTCGGCGTAGGCCGCGTACCAGGAGCCGTCCTGGTTCTGGTGCCGGGCCAGCCAGGCGTACGCACGCTCGGCGGCCTCGTGCTCCCCGGCGGCGTCGAGCGCCATCGCGGCCTCGGTGTGGTCCCACGGGTCGAGGTGGTGCCCGCGGAACCACGGGATGGCCCCGTCGGCGCGCTGCGCGGCGAGGATGCCGGCCACGGTCTCGGCGGCCTGACCGGCGGTCAGTACGCCGTCCAGGACGAGGTGGTCGGGTACGGTGCGCTCCGGCGAGCTCACTGGGCGGCGCCCTCGGAGAGGACGGGCAGGTGCGGCTTGGTCGCGTACGCCACGAAGCTCTTGCCGATGACCGGGTTGAGGGCCTGCTCGGCGAGCCGGGTCACGAGCGGCTTCTTCATGATGTCCCAGACCAGGAGCTTGTGGTACGCCTTCACCGGCAGCGCCTGGTCGTTGTCGACGCCGAAGGCGCACTTGAGCCACCAGTACGGGGAGTGCAGTCCGTGGGCGTGGTGGCTGCCGTACGGCTTGAGGCCCGCGGCCTCCATCTTGCCGAGCAGCTCGTCCGCCTTGTAGATGCGGATGTGGCCGCCCTCGACCTCGTGGTAGGCGTCGGAGAGCGCCCAGCAGACCTTCTCGGGGCCGTAGCGGGGCACGGTGACGGCGATGCGCCCGCCGGGCTTGAGCACGCGGACCATCTCGGCGAGCACGCCCTTGTCGTCGGGGATGTGCTCCATCACCTCGGAGATGATGACGACGTCGAAGGACTCGTCGGGGAAGGGCAGGGCGAGTGCGTCGCCCTCCATGGCGGTGGCGGTGGCCCCGGCGGGGGCCTCACCGGCCTCCTTCATGGCGGCGAACCACTTGGCGACCTCGCGGATCTCCTCGCCGTTGCGGTCGACGGCGACCACCTGGGCGCCTCTCCGGTAACACTCGAAGGCGTGCCGGCCTGCGCCGCAGCCCAGATCGAGCACACGGTCGCCTGCGGCGAGCGGGAACCGGGAGAAATCGACGGTCAGCACGGGGTCCTGCCTTCGCGGTCGCGGGGGTTGCGGGGGTGGTTCATGGCACGGAAGAGGCGGAAGGTCACCGTGTACGGGGGGTACGGGGGGTACGGGCGGCGGCCTGCTCGATGGCGGCGCGGTAGTGCCCGACGGTTCCCTCGGCGGCCTTGGCCCAGGTGAACCGGGCCAGCACCCGTTCGCGTCCCGCTGCGCCGAGCCGGGCGCGCAGTTCCGGGTCGCCGAGCATCCGGCCGAGCGCGACGGCGAGTGCGCCCGCGTCGCCCGGGGGCACGGCGAGGCAGGTCTCGCCATCGGGGCCGGAGACCTCGGGGATGGCCCCGCCGGTGGTGGCCACGAGCGGGGTGCCGGTGGCCATGGCTTCGGCCGCCGGGAGCGAGAAGCCCTCGTAGAGGGAGGGGACGCAGGAGACCTGGGCGCTGCGGACGAGGTCGACGAGTTCGGCGTCGGTGATGCCCTTGACGAAGCGGACGGCGTCCTGGAGCCCGTACGTCTCGATCGCGCGGGCGACGGGGCCCTTCTCGGCACGCTTGCCGACCACGACGAGGTGCGCGTCGGGCCGTTCGGTGCGCAGTTTCGCGAGCGCCTCGACGAGGTGCACGAGGCCCTTGAGGGGGACGTCTGCGCTGGAGGTGGTGACGATCCGCCCGGGGACCTCGGCGACGGACGCGTCGGGCGACCACAGGTCGGTGTCGGCGCCGATGTGGACGACGTGGATGCGTTCGTCGCGGACGCCGAGGTGGTGGGCGATCTCCTGCTTGGAGGAGCCCGAGACGGTGAGGACGGAGGGCAGGCGGCGGGCGACGCGGCCCTGCATGCGGGTGAAGCCGTACCAGCGGCGCACGGAGAGCCGCTTCTTGCGGTCCTGGGCGGCGTCGAGGTCGAGCCGGCGGTCCACGGTGATGGGGTGGTGGATCGTGGTGACCAGCGGCGCGCCGAGGCCGGCCAGCAGGCCGTAGCCGAGGGTCTGGTTGTCGTGGATGACGTCGAACTCCCCGGCGCGCGCGGCCAGATGGCGGCGGGCGCGCAGAGAGAAGGTCAGCGGCTCGGGGAAGCCGCCGGTCCACATGGTGGCGACCTCAAGGGCGTCGATCCAGTCCCGATACTCGTCGCGCTTGGGCGTACGGAAGGGGTCCGGATGGCGGTAGAGGTCCAGGCTCGGGAGCTCGGTGAGCGAGGCGCCCGTGTCGAGCACCGGGTAGGGCTGTGCGCCGATGACCTCGACCGAGTGCCCCAGGCGTACGAGCTCGCGCGAGAGGTGGCGGACGTACACGCCCTGGCCGCCGCAGAACGGGTTCCCCTTATAGGTGAGGAGCGCGATGCGCAACGGGCGGTCGCCGTCGGTGGCGGAACCCGCGAAAGGGCTCGTCACCATGGCCTCAGCGGTCACTCTCGGCCCCCTTCTCCCTGCACTTTCGCCGGAGCGTAACCGCTCGGATAATGTAGAACAAGTTTCAGACTTGATCCGTCGAAGACCATTGAATCTACCGGCCGGAAACCACACCGTAAGAGGCGGAGCAGGTGATTCGCGCCACGGATGCGGCGCCTGCGATGCTGACCCCGGACCAGCCTCGGACCGGCCCCGGATCAGCCGCCGCACTCGACCCCCGCAACGACACGGAACGCCATGGAACGGGACACATGACAGCGGAAGCGAAGGCCGTCACCACGCCGGCGTCCCCGCCCCTGACGGAGCGCCAGGAGGCGCGCCGCCGCCGGATCCTGCACGCCAGCGCCCAGCTGGCGAGCCGCGGCGGTTTCGACGCCGTCCAGATGCGCGAGGTCGCGGAGTCCTCCAGCGTGGCGCTGGGGACCCTCTACCGCTACTTCCCGTCCAAGGTGCACCTGCTGGTCGCCACCATGCAGGACCAGCTCCAGCACATGCACACGACGCTGCGCAAGCGTCCGCCCGCCGGTGACGACCCGGCGGCGCGGGTCGCGGAGACCCTGATGCGGGCCTTCCGCGCCCTCCAGCGGGAACCGCACCTGGCGGACGCGATGGTCCGGGCGCTGACCTTCGCGGACCGCAGCGTGAGTCCCGAGGTGGACACCGTCTCCCGGCTGACCACGGCGATCATCCTGGACGCGATGGGGCTCGACGGCCCGCCGACGGCGGAGCAGCTGTCGGCGGTCCGGGTCATCGAGCACACCTGGCACTCGGCGCTGATCACCTGGCTCTCGGGCCGTGCGTCGATCGCCCAGGTGAAGATCGACATCGAGACGGTGTGCCGGCTGATCGACCTGACGGCGCCAGAAAAGGCCTGATTCCGCTGCGCGGCGCCGCCGCGCGAGGCTGCCGCGGCCGGAAATCCCTTGGCGGTGCCACGTATCCGCGCACTAGTCTCCGCCGTCGGCCGACCGGCCGGTACGAGGCGGAGGAGACGGATGACCGGCGCGAAGATGCACGACGACGAGTTCGACATCGACACGGCGCTCGTGGAACGGCTGGTCGCAGCGCAGTTCCCCGCCTGGGCGCACCTGCCCGTCTCCAAGGTCCGCTCCGCGGGCACGGACAACGCCATGTACCGGCTGGGCGAGGACATGGCCGTGCGCCTGCCGCGCGTACCGGACGCCGCCCGCCAGGTCGCCAAGGAGCAGCGCTGGCTGCCGCACTTCGCCCCGCACCTGCCGCTGGAGGTGCCGGTGCCCCTGGGCAGGGGCGTGGCGGGCGAGGACTTCGCGATGCCGTGGTCGGTGTACCGCTGGATCGACGGCAGGGACGTCCACGACGAGCCGCTGACGGAACTGAGCGCCGCAGCGGTCGTACTGGGCCGCTTCGTGGCGGCCCTGAGAGGCGTCGACGCGACCGACGGGCCGCCGTCCTGGCGGGGCGGGCCGCTGAGCACGCGCGACGGCCAGGTCCGGGAGGCGGTCGCGGACCTGGGGGCGGACGGCACGCTGGACGCGGCCGCCACGACGGCCGCGTGGGAGGAGGTGCTGCGGGTCCCGCAGTGGCAGGGCCCGCCGGCCTGGCTGCACGGCGACCTGCTGCCCGGGAACCTGCTGGCCCGCGGGGGCCGGCTCAGCGCCGTCATCGACTTCGGCGGGGTCGGGGTGGGCGACCCGGCGTGCGACACGATGGCCGCGTGGACGCTGCTGGACGCCGGGTCCCGGGCCGCGTTCCGCGAGGCGGCCGAGGTGGACGACGCCACCTGGGCCCGGGGCCGCGGCTGGGCCCTGGCCTTCGGGCTCACGGCGCACCACTACTACCGCGGCGGCAGGAACCCGGTCCTCGCGGCCGTCGCCCTCCGCGCGGTCCACGAGGCGCTGGCCGACGCCGGCTGACACGTCCCAGGTCAGCGCCCCTGCGCCGGCCCGCACGGCCGGGCCCGCACACGGACCCCTGCACCAGCCGGGTCCTCCTCATGGGCTAATCTCCGGCGGATGACGACCAAGGGATTGCTGGCTCGGTGGGGGGCCCGGAGGGCCGGCCGGGGGGAACGCGCCGCCGCGCCGGGAAGCCGGCTCGGCTGGCTGGACGCGCTGCGCGGGATAGCCGCGCTGGCCGTGGCGGCCCACCACTTCGAGATCATGAGGCTGATCCCCCACGGCGGCACCATCGCGGCCCATTTCGACCTGGGCTTCTACGGGGTCGTCGCGTTCTTCATCGTCAGCGGATACATCATCCCGGCTTCGCTGGAGCGCCGCGGTGACGTCCGTGCCTTCTGGATCGGCCGGGTCTTCCGGATCTATCCGGCGCTGATCGTGAGCATGCTCCTCGCCCAGTTCCTCCTGCCGGACGACTACCAGGTCCTCACCTTCAACGGTTACGGGCACGACAAGCTCTGGCTGGCGGGCAACGGCCTGATGCTGTCGGACATGCTGGGCGTGGTGAATGCGCTCGGCATCTCGTGGACGCTCACGTACGAGATGCTCTTCTACTTCTTCGTCAGCAGTCTCTTCACGGTGGCCTGGCACCGGCGCACCACGCCGATCGCGGTCGGAGCGGCAGGAGTGGCGCTCGTCCTGGGCGTCGCGATCCCGTCCTACAGCCTGACCCACACCCTTTCGGAGCTCAAGCACCTCGTGGCCGCCGCCGTGCTCATCGTGGTCATGGGCGTGCTCTGCATGGTCAGCGGCAATGCGGCGCTCGCCCGCATCGGCGGTCTGCTGCTGGGCGGGTTCGGCCTGCTGCTGATCTTCACCAACGGCCGGACGCCCGCGTACGAGACCTTCACCATCCTCGCGACGATGTTCGCGGGCACGGTGATCTACCGGGCGCAGCACAAGCAGATCGAGCGCGTCGAGGCCTGGGCGTGCGTCGGTTTCGTGGTGGCGGCGGGCGCCCTGGTGGGGTGGATGTACAACCGGGACGAGATGGGGCGTGCGACCGCGACCTTCACCTGGGAGGCGTGGACGAACGCCTACCTGGGGGCGTGGGCGTCGTTCGGGCTCTTCCTCCTGCTGCGGAACCGGCGGCTGCCGCGCCTGCTGACCTGGCTGGGCGCCGTGAGCTTCTCGGTCTACCTGCTGCACTGGCCGGTGAAGAAGTTCCTGCTGTGGCAGCTCGGCTGGGACAGCAACTACTACTACAACGAGCTGGCCGCGATGCCGTTCGTCGAGCGGTGGTCGTGGGTGGCCGGGTACGTCGCCGTGCTGCTGGCGGTGTGCTGGGTGGTGTACCGGCTGGTGGAGATGCCGTTCCAGAACCTGGGCCGCAAGCTGACCAAGGCGATGAACCGCCGCTGGCCGCCGCAGTCCCTGGAGCGGCCGGCGCCGACCGCCGGGCTCCCCGGCGTCCCGGCGCAGGCCTCCGCGGCGCCGGAACCGGTTCTGGCGGGCACCGGCGCGGGCGGTCAGGGGAAATCGGTCTGATCTGGCCGGCCCCGGCCGCCTGCGGCCGGGGCCGGCCAGATCCGAAAGGGACGACCTAGTCCTCCGGCGGGAAGACCGTCTCCCCCGTGCCCAGCAGGGTGATCGTGATGGCTTCCACCGGGCAGCCCTCCGCCGCCGTCAGGACCGGCTCGTTCGCGTCCGTCTCCGCCGCGCGCGGGCGCGACTGGCGGGCCGTGTCGAGGGCGAAGCCGTCCGGGGCGTGGTTCACGCACATCCCCGAGCCGATGCAGACCCCCCGGTCCACCTCGACCTGCCAGCGGTCACCCATCAGGCACCGGCCTGGTAGCCCGCGGGCAGGTGGATCATCTTGTGCTCCAGGTACTCGCCCAGGCCCTCCGGCCCGAACTCCCGTCCCAGGCCGCTGTTCTTGTAGCCGCCGAACGGCCCCAGCATGTCGAGGCTGAAGGTGTTCACGTTGAAGGTGCCGGTGCGCACCTGCCGGGCGAAGTCGATGCCGTGCTCGACGTCCCCGGTCCACACGCTGCCGCTCAGGCCGAATTCCGAGTCGTTGGCCACCCGCAGCGCCTCCGCCTCGTCCCCGTAGGGGATCAGGCAGACGACCGGGCCGAATATCTCCTCGCGGGCGATCCGCATGGAGTTGTCCACGTCGCCGAAGAGGGTGGGCTCGACGTACCAGCCCCGCTCCTGGCCCGCCGGGCGGCCGCCGCCCGCCAGGACCTTCGCGCCCTCCTCCTGGCCGATGCGGATGTAGTCCAGCGAGCGCTGCTGCTGCCGCTTCGCGACGAGCGGGCCGAGCTGCGTGGCCGGGTCCAGCGGGTCGCCGACCACCAGTGCCCCCGCCGCGGCGGCGAGGGCCTCGGCCACCTCCTCGTAGCGGCTGCGCGGGGCGAGGACCCGGGTCTGGGCCACGCACGCCTGGCCGTTGTTCATCCAGGCCGCGGGGACGATGCCGGCGATGGTGGCGTCCAGGTCGGCGTCGGGCAGGATGACGGCCGCCGACTTGCCGCCGAGTTCGAGGGTGACGCGGGTGAGGTTGCGCGCGGCGACCTCCATCACGCGCTTGCCCGCGGCGACCGACCCGGTGAAGGCGACCTTGTCGACGCCGGGGTGGCCGACCAGGTACTCGCTGACCTCGCGGTCGGCCGGCAGGATCGACAGCACGCCCTCCGGCAGCCCGGCCTCACGGGCGATGTCGGCGAGGATGTAGGAGTCGAGCGGGGACTCCGGGGAGGGCTTGAGGATCACCGTCGAGCCGGTGAGCAGGGCGGGCGCGAGCTTGGCGGCGGCCACGAACTGCGGGACGTTCCAGGGGATGACGGCCGCGACGACGCCGACGGGCTCCCGGCGCACGAGGATGGGCCCGAGCACGCCCTGGCGGTGCTCCTCGTAGGGGTAGGCGCGGGCGACGGTGATCGCCGCGTCGTAGACCATCATCGGGCCGAGGGCCTGCGCGAGGACGCTCCAGGAGTACGGGGAGCCGTTCTGGGAGCTGATGGAGCGGGCGATCTCCTCGTGCCGGACGGCTATCGCGTCCTTGATCCGGGAGACGACGGCGATCCGCTCGTCCAGGGTCATCCGGGGCCACGGCCCGGTGTCGAAGGCCTTGCGCGCCACCTCGACGGCCCGGTCGACATCGGCCTTCGAGGCGTGCGGGACGGAGCCGATGACCTGCTCGGTGTGGGGGGAGACGATCCGGATGGTGTCGGTGCCCAGCGGATCCGTCCACTCCCCGCCGATGAACAGTTGTCCGTGTTCCACGAGCTCGGTCATGGCTGAGGCCTCCTGCGGCTTGGCGTTGCCAGAACTGATACCAGTTCTAGTTCGAGGAGTCCACGGCCAGGACAGAACGGTGGAGAAGATCCAACGACTAGTCAGAAAGCCCTGAAGATGGTCGACTTGGGCTACTACTGAAACAAGTTCTCGTCAGCGGACAGGGGAGCCCCATGCCAGAGGACACGTCACATGTGACGCCACAGGTCACCGACCACGGCGGAGGCGTGTGGGGCATCAAGGTCCCCATCCCCGACAACCCCCTCGGACACACCCTCGTCCACGTCCTCGACACCGACCGCGGCCCGGTCCTCATCGACACCGGCTGGGACGACCCCGCCTCATGGGACACCCTCACCGCGGGCCTGACCGCCCTCGGCACCGCGGTCACCGAGATCCACGGCGTGGTCATCACCCACCACCACCCCGACCACCACGGCCTGTCCGGCCAGGTCCGCCAGGCCTCCGGCGCCTGGATCGCCATGCACGCGGCCGACACCGAGGTCGTCGTCCGCACGCGCTCCGCCGAGCCCGGGGTCTGGTTCGACTACATGAGCGAGAAGCTCGCCGCCGCCGGAGCCCCCGAGGAACACATCGCCCCGCTGCGCGCCGCCCGCGCGAGCGGCCGCCTCACGACCCTGCCCGGCCTGCGCGCCGCCGTACCCGACCGGGAGATCGTCCCCGCCGAACTGCTCCCCCTCGCCGGCCGCCGCCTGCGCGCCGTCTGGACCCCCGGCCACACCCCCGGCCACGTCTGCCTGCACCTGGAGGAGGCCCACCCGGCGGACCTCCCCGGCAACGGCCGCCTCTTCTCCGGGGACCACCTGCTGCCCGGGATCTCCCCGCACATCGGCCTGTACGAGGCCCCGGACGAGCACGGCGTCACCCGCTCCACCGACCCCCTCGGCGACTACCTCGACTCCCTCGAACGCATCGGCCGCCTGAACCCGGCCGAGGTGCTCCCCGCCCACCAGCACGCCTTCACCGACGCCCCGGCCCGCGTCCGGGAACTGCTGGAGCACCACGAGGAACGGCTGACGGGCCTGTGGGAGCTGCTCGCCGAGCCGCTGACCCCGTGGGCACTGGCGGAGCGGATGGAGTGGAACCGCCCCTGGGAGCAGATCCCGTACGGCTCCCGGAACATCGCCGTCTCGGAAGCGGAGGCCCACCTGCGGCGCCTGGTGAAACAGGGCCGGGCGGAGGCCGTCCCGGGCAGCGAGCCGGTCGCGTACCGGGCCCTGTGACCGGCCGCCGTGGCCCCGCCGCTGTCCCGCCGCTGTCCCGCCGCAGCTCCGGGGCCGCCCGGCCGGGGCCCTCGCGGTAAGGGGCGACGGCGGCCGGCACCACCTCGCTCCGGGGCTACGGGCCGGTAGAGTGAGCCCGTCGTCCACACTTCCGTTCGGGGGGAAGCCGGTGCAATTCCGGCGCTGACCCGCAACCGTGACCCACTCCGGCACCGCCCGGACGGGGAGCCGGAATGCCCCGCAGCGAAGTGCGCGGCTCGCGTCGCCGGGTCCCCCGGCGGCCGGCACCGTCGAGGTATACGGAGCCGGAGCCCGGTGCCTGTGCGTGCCTGCCTCCCGCTCCCCAGCACGAGAGGCACCCGCCCCCATGAACGTCCGTCGCAGCGCCGCCGCGCTCGCCGCCTCCGCCGTGCTCTGCGTGGGTGCCGCCCCCGCAGCCCTCGCCGACACCGCGCCGCCCGTCTCCCCGTCCGCGCCTCCGGTGATCCCCTCCGGCCTGTTCGGCAAGAACGACCCGACCTACGACGGCGTGTGGCGCCAGTCCGTCGCCCTGCTCGCCCAGCACACCGTGGGCCTCAAGCCCGCCCAGGAGGCCGTCGACTGGCTGACCGGCCAGCAGTGCGAGAACGGCGGCTTCGCCTCCTTCCGCGCGGACGCCGCCGCGGCCTGCGACGCGACGACCATGTACGACACGAACGCCACCGCCGTCGCGGTCCAGGCGATGAAGGCGCTCGGCAGCCAGGACGCGGCCGTCAAGAAGGCCGTGGACTGGCTGAAGACCGTCCAGAACGAGGACGGCGGCTGGGCCTACGTGCCCGGCAGCCCCAGCGAGGCCAACTCCACCGCCCTGGTGATCAGCGCCCTGTCCGTGGCGGGCGAGAAGCCCGCCGAGATCAAGTCGAAGGCGGGCAAGTCCGCCTACGAGGGCCTGCTCCCCTTCCAGCTGGGCTGCACCGCCGAGCCGGCCGCCGACCGCGGCGCCTTCGCCTACCAGCCGGTGGACGGCAAGCTGCTCGCCAACGCCGACGCGACGGCCGCCGCCGCCCTGGCCGGACTCGGCAAGGGCTCGGTCGTCGTCCCCTCCGGCGCGGACACCCCCGCGACGGCCCTGGCCTGCCCGGCGGGCGCCACCGCGCCCGCCGCCGACCCGGCCGCCGCGGCCCAGGGCGCGGCCGGCTACCTGGCCGAGGCCCTCAAGAAGGACGGCCACCTCACGGCCGTCACCCCGGGTGCGGACCAGCCGACCGCGGACACCGGCAACACCGCCGACGCCGTGATCGCCCTGGCCGCGGCCGGGCACAAGCAGTCCGCCGCGGGCGCCCTGGAGTGGCTCAAGGCGAACTCCGCCGAGTGGTCCAAGGGCAGCCCGGCGGGCCTCGGCACCCTGATCCTGGCCGCGCACGCGACCGGTACGGACCCGAAGGCCTTCGGCGGCACCGACCTCGTCTCGGCGCTGAACGCGACCGGCCCGGCCCCGCAGGGCCCGGACACCAGCGCCACGAAGGTCGAGAGCGAGAAGAAGGAGCCCTCCGGCGGCCAGAACATCTGGTGGATCATCGGCGCGGGCGCCGCTGCGGGCGTGGGCATCGGCATCCTGCTGAGCGGCCGCCGCAAGAAGAACGCGCTCTGATGCGCGGCCGCCTGCGCCTGCGCCTGCGCCTGCCCGCCGTGGTCCTCGCCCTCGGGATCGCCGTGGCCGTGCTGGCCGCTGCTCCGGCGCTGGCGGCCGGCTACCGCTACTGGTCGTTCTGGGACGCGGCGGACGGCCAGTGGTCGTACGCCACCCAGGGCCCCTCGTCGGCCCGCCCGGCGGACGGTTCCGTGCAGGGCTTCCGCTTCGCGGTGAGCCAGGACGCGGCGGCGAAGGCGGCCCAGCCGCGCGCCGCGGCCGACTTCGAAGCCGTCTGCGGGGCGACCGCCCCGGCGGAGGGCCGCAAGCGGGTGGCACTGGTCATCGACTTCGGCGTCCCGGCGGACGCCGCGTCGGGCGAGGCCCCGCCCCAGGACGCCCCGCGCACCGCCTGCGCCCAGGTCCCGCCGGCCGCCACGACGGCCGAGGCGCTGGCCTCGGTCGCGAAGCCGCTGCGCTACGACAGCGCGGCGATGCTGTGCGCGATCTCGGGGTACCCGAGGCAGGGCTGCGGCGAACAGGTCGCCGCACAGCCGACGGCCCCCGGGGCGACGACCCCGAAACCCGATCCCGAAGCCGGGGCCGGGGCCGAGGCCGAGGCCGACGACGCCGAGGGCGGCGGCCCCTCTACGGGCCTGCTGGCGGGCATCGCGGCCGTCGCCGCCCTGGCCGCGGCCGGCGTGTGGCAGTCCCGCCGCCGCCGCCGATGACCGAGCACCCGGCCCACACCCCCGGCGAACCCTCCGCCGGGGTCGGTACGCCCGCCCCTGCCCGTCAGGCGGCAGCAACGCCGGCCGACGGCGAGAGCGGGCCCACCGCCCCGGCCGAAGCCACGCATACCCGATTCGACGCAGCCCCCGCCGGGGTCGGCACGCCCCACCCCGCCCGGCAGGCGGCAGCATCAGCGACGAGGCCGGCGGCCGACGGCTCGGGCGGGTACACCGCCGCGCCTGACGCCGCGCACGCCCGGTTCGACGTCTCCCCCGACGCCGGCGGTACGCCCCACCCCGCCCGGCAGGCGGCCGCCGACGGCGCGGGGGGCGTCGCGCCGCAGCGGGGTCGTGGGCGGTTCGATGCCGCGGCCCCGCCCCGCCGCAGCCGCCCCGTACGGACCGGCCCCGCGCACACGGCCCCGTACGACCGGCCCGCCGCACCGGAGGCGGCCCGGCCCGGGAGCCCGTACAGCCGCCTCGCCCCGCCGGAGGCGACCCGCGGGAACGCCCTGCACGCCGGTGCGTGGTGGCTGTGGGCGCTCGGGCTGGCGACCGCCGCCTCCCGGACCACCAACCCCCTCCTCCTCGGCCTGATCGTCGGCGTGGCCGGGTACGTCGTCGCGGCCCGCCGCACGGACGCCCCCTGGGCCCGGTCCTACGGCGCCTTCGTCAAGCTCGGCCTCTTCGTCATCGGCCTGCGCCTGGTCTTCTCCATGCTGCTCGGCTCCCCCATCCCCGGCTCGCACCTCCTGTTCACCCTTCCCGAGGTCCCGCTGCCCGCCTGGGCGCAGGGCATCCGGTTCGGCGGCCGGGTCACCGCCGAGCAGCTGGTCTTCGCCTTCTACGACGGCGCCAAGCTGGCCACCCTGCTCATCTGCGTCGGCGCCGCGAACGCCCTCGCCAATCCGGCCCGGCTGCTGAAGTCGCTGCCCGCCGCCCTGTACGAGGCCGGGGTCGCGGTCGTCGTGGCCATGACCTTCGCGCCGAACATGGTCGCCGACGTGGTGCGGCTGCGGACCGCCCGGCGGCTGCGCGGCCGCCCGACCGGCGGGGTGAAGGCCGTCCTGCAGATCGGCCTGCCCGTCCTGGAGGGCGCCCTCGAACGGTCCGTGGCCGTCGCCGCGTCGATGGACGCCCGCGGGTACGGCCGTACCGCGCAGGTCCCGCCCGCCGTCCGGCACACCACCAACGTCCTCACCCTCGGCGGCCTGCTCGGCATGTGCGCGGGCACCTACGGGCTGCTCGCAGCGCAGGGCGCCGCGTACGGGCTGCCCGTGCTCGGCATCGGCCTGGTCCTGGCCCTCGCGGGGCTGCGGCTGGGCGGCCGGCGCTCCCTGCGGACCCGGTACCGGCCGGACCGGTGGGGGGCGCGGGCCTGGCTCGTCTCGGGTTCGGGGGCGGCGGTAGCGGCCCTGACCGTGTACTTCGCGGGCGCCGACCCGGAGGCCCTGCGGCCCGGCGTGGTGCCGCTGGTCGCCCCCGGGCTGCCGCTGTGGCCCGCGGCGGCGGTCCTGATCGGCCTGCTCCCCGCCTTCGTGGCACCCGTACCGCCCAAGGAGGCTTCGCAGTGATCCGCTTCGAGCAGGTGTCGGTCACCTACCAGGGCGCGGCCGGGCCGTCGGTCCGTGGCGTCGACCTGGTGGTCCCGGAGGGCGAGCTGACGCTCCTGGTCGGCCCGTCGGGGGTCGGCAAGTCCACCCTGCTGGGGACGGTCTCGGGCCTGGTCCCGCACTTCACCGGCGGCACCCTGCGCGGCCGGGTGACCGTGGCGGGCCGCGACACCCGTACGCACCGGCCGCGCGAGCTCGCGGACGTGGTCGGCACGGTCGGGCAGGATCCGCTCGCCCACTTCGTGACGGACGTGGTCGAGGACGAGCTGGCCTACGGGATGGAGTCGCTGGGCCTGCCGCCCGCGGTGATGCGGCGCCGGGTGGAGGAGACCCTCGATCTGCTCGGCCTGAACGAACTCCGTGACCGGCCCATCGCCACCCTGTCCGGCGGCCAGCAGCAGCGGGTCGCGATCGGCTCGGTCCTCACCCCGCACCCGCGGGTCCTGGTGCTGGACGAGCCCACCTCGGCGCTCGACCCGGCGGCGGCGGAGGAGGTCCTGGCGGTCCTCCAGCGCCTGGTCCACGACCTGGGCACGACCGTGCTGATGGCGGAGCACCGGCTGGAGCGGGTCGTGCAGTACGCCGACCGGGTGCTGCTGCTGCCGGCGCCGGGCGCGGCCCCCGTCCTCGGCACCCCGGCCGAGATCATGGCCGTCTCCCCCGTCCACCCGCCGGTGGTGTCCCTGGGCCGCCTCGCGGGCTGGTCCCCCCTCCCCCTGTCGGTCCGTGACGCCCGCCGCGTGGCCGCCCCGCTGAAGGCCCGCCTGTCGGCTGCGCCGCCCGGCCCCCAAGGCCCCGCCACCGCCGCGCCCGGCCCCGGCTCCCCGGCGTCGGCCGCGGCCCCGGGGGCCTCCGTACCCCACCCGTCCGCGCCGACCGGCGCCTCCGCTTCCCCGGGCCACGCCCCGGCCCCCGCGCCTCGGACTCCCGCGGGCCCGCCGGGGTCCGGTGGCGCAGCCCCTGCCGGCGGGGCGCGGCCCGGGCTCTTCGCGCGGCTCCGCCGGAGCAGGCCCGCCCCCGCCGCTGCCCCCGGACCCGGTCACGGCGTCGCCGAGGTCCGCAATCTCGGCGTGCGCCGCGGCCGTGCCGAGACCCTGCGCGGGATCAGCCTCTCCGTGGCCCCCGGCGAGACCGTGGCCCTGATGGGCCGCAACGGCGCGGGCAAGTCCACCCTGCTGGCGGCCCTGGTCGGCACGGTCCCCCCGGCCACCGGCGAGGTGACCGTCGGCGGCCGGGCCCCGCACCGGACCCCGCCGCCGGAGATGGTCCGCCACGTCGGCCTGGTCCCGCAGGAGCCCCGCGACCTGCTCTACGCCGACACCGTGGCCGCCGAGTGCGCGGCCGCCGACTCCGACGCGGGCGCGCCCCCCGGGACCTGCCGCGAACTGGTCTCCGCCCTGCTCCCCGACGTCCCCGACGACACCCACCCCCGGGACCTGTCCGAGGGCCAGCGCCTCGCCCTGGCCCTGGCGCTGGTCCTCACCGGCCGCCCGGCGCTGCTCCTGCTCGACGAGCCGACCCGCGGCCTGGACTACGCGGCCAAGGTCCGCCTGATCGAGGTGCTGCGGGCCCTGGCCGCGGACGGCCACGCCATCGTCCTGGCCACGCACGACGTGGAGCTGGCCGCCGAGCTGGCCCACCGCGTGGTGATCCTGGCGGGCGGCGAGGTCGTCGCGGACGGGCCGACCGCCGAGGTCGTGGTCTCCTCGCCCGCGTTCGCACCGCAGGTCGCGAAGGTCCTGGCCCCCGGCCACTGGCTCACGGTGAGCCAGGTCGCCGCGGCCCTGGCGGCGAAGGCGGGGGCCCCGTGAGCCGTCCCGTACGGATCGGCCCGCGGGCCGCGGCCGCCCTGGTCCTGGTCACCCTCATCGGGATCGCGGCCTTCGGCTGGCCGCTGCTCGCCGACCGCCAGTCGGGCCTGGCCCACTCCCAGGACGCCCCGTGGCTCTTCGCGGCCCTGCTCCCGCTGCTGGTCGCCGTCGTCGTCGCGACGATCGCCGACAACGGCATGGACGCCAAGGCGGTGGCGATGCTCGGCGTGCTCGCCGCGGTCGGTGCGGCGCTGAGACCGCTCGGCGCGGGGACGGCCGGGCTGGAGCCGATGTTCTTCCTGATGGTGCTGAGCGGCCGGGTCCTGGGGCCGGGCTTCGGCTTCGTGCTGGGCTCGGTGACGATGTTCGCGTCCGCCCTGCTGACGGGCGGGGTCGGGCCGTGGATGCCGTTCCAGATGCTCGCCCTGGGCTGGTTCTCGCTGGGCGCGGGGCTGCTGCCGGGCCCGGAGCGGATCCGGGGCCGGGCGGAGCTGCTGATGCTGGCGGCGTACGGCTGCGTGGGCGCGTTCGCGTACGGCACGATCATGAACCTCCAGGGGTGGGTGATCCTCCAGGGGATGGGGCAGGGCATCTCCTTCCATCCCGGGGACCCGGTGTCCGCGAACCTGGCGCGCTTCCTCGCCTACTGCCTGGCGACGTCGGTGGGCTGGGACCTGGGCCGGGCCGCGCTGACCGTGGTCCTGACCCTCTCCCTGGGCGCCACGCTGCTGAAGGCCCTGCGGCGGGCGACTCGGAAAGCCGCCTTCGATGCGCCCGTGGCCTTCGATTCGGTGGATGGGAGTGTCCCGGACCACACCCCTCAAAGGGGTACGAACGACTCCACAGGGTGACATACGGGTCCTGTGGCGGTGAGGCGGCCCACAGGACCCACGTCACATACGAAGCGGGTTCGTAGTCCCCGGAGGTCCCGCCCGGGGCCCTCCGCAGCGCCTGTGACCTGCACGGATACCTCTGAAGGCCTCGGAGGGCTTTGGGGTCCCGGCTGCGAGGGCGGCTAGTAAGCGGGGTCGTTGCCAGGGGGTCGGGGCGTCTGTAGAACTGGATGAGTCGCAGGGCGGCCCGGGTACTTCACCGGTCGCCGACGATCCCCTCTCCACCGCGTGAG
>NZ_KL647132.1:596021-702917 GCF_000725805.1 Streptomyces xanthophaeus
GGCGATCGCCCAGCAGATGATCAAGGACCCGGCGCAGTTCGCGGCGTTCAACAACATCGTTTCCCGTGAGAGCGGCTGGAACCACACCGCCACGAACTCTTCCTCGGGTGCGTACGGCCTGGTCCAGGCGCTGCCGGCCTCGAAGATGGCTTCGGCGGGCTCGGACTGGAAGACGAACCCGGCCACCCAGATCAAGTGGGGCCTGGACTACATGAACTCCCGCTACGGCAGCCCCGTCGGCGCCTGGGACTTCTGGCAGTCCCACCACTGGTACACGCCCGGCCGGGACGACCCGCCGGGCGCTTTTGCGTATCCGGCAGGCGGTGGTCGGTAGGCGCCGCCGGCCCGATATCCGGGAGACCCGGCAGGCGGGCGCGAGGCAGGATGCCTCCATGGACCGCCAACGGATCAGTTTCCTCGCCCACGCCGACCACCCCATCGCCGCCCCGCTGAGCGACGAATCGGTGCACGCGCTCCTCGACCGGGCCCTACCGGCGGGCGGCGACGCCCGGGCCCTCGACCTCGGATGCGGATCGGGCAGCTGGCTCATGCGCGCCCACACCGCCCGCCCGGGCCTTCGCGCCGACGGCGTCGACAACGCAGCCGAGGCCATCGCCGCCGCCACCCGCGCCGCCACCGCCGCAGGACTCGGCGACCGGATCGCCTTCCACGCGCAGGACGCCGAGGAGTTCACCTCCCCGCACTCCTACGACCTGGTCCTCAGCATCGGCGCGTCCCACGCCTTCGGGGGCCTCCTCCCCACGCTGCAAGCCGCCCGCAGGCACCTCGCCCCCGGCGGCACCGTCCTCCTCGGCGACTGCTTCTGGGAACGCGAACCCGACCGGAAGACCCTCGAAGCCGGTTTCGCCGCCGACGACTACGACAGCCTCGCCACGACCGTCGACCGCATCTCGGCCGAGGGCTGGACCCCGCTCTTCGGGCACGTCAGCACCCTCCGGGAATGGGACGACTACGAGTGGTCCTGGACCGGATCCCTCTCCCGCTGGGCCCTGGACCACCGGGAGGACCCGGACAACGCTCACGCCCTCAAGGCCGCGGCCGAGCACCGCAACGCCTGGCTCCACGGCTACCGCGGCACCCTCGGGTTCGTGACCCTGCTCCTGCGCCGGACCACCCAGCCGTAATCGCCCCCGGGCAGAGTCTCGCCTGAGTGGCCGGGGGTCCTACCGCCGTCGGCGCCGGGAGATGCGGGAGCGGTGCCCGGACGGGGCGGGCGGGGCCAGGGCGAACGTCACCGTGATGTGGGCCCCGCCGAGCGGCCCGCGGGTGATGCGCATCGCGCCGCCGGTCGCGCTCGCGGCCCGTTGCGCGATGTCGAGCCCCAGCCCCGTCGAACCGGTGCTGCTCCCGCGGGAGAGTGCCCGGTCCGGATCCGGGATGCCCGGTCCGCCGTCCTCCACGACCAGTTCCACGGCCTGGGCCGTGCGGACGACACGGACGCCGAACGGGGTCCCGGCAGCCGTGTGCCGGAAGACGTTGCCGATCAGCGCGTCCACCACGGCGGCGACGTCGTCGTCGCTCAGGCCCACGGCCGTCGGCTCCTGCGTGAGGTCGAGGCAGCAGGACCGGTTCTGCTGCGCCGCCAGGACCGTCCAGAAGGCGGTCCGGCGGCGGACGACATCCGCTGCCTCGCAGCGGGGGCCCGACGACGCGGGCCCGGTCGCCGACTGCCGCGCCGGCTGCCCCGCGGACGGCTCCGTACCGAGCATGCCCTGGCCCATCGGGCCCACCGCGAGCGGGGTGCGCGCCGCGGCGATGATGGCCTCGAGCTCCGCCTCCAGCTCGCCGACCGCCGCCTCCACCCTGGCCGACTCCGGTGTGCCCGCCATCCGCTCCGAGGCCAGGTGCAGGGCGGTCAGCGGGGTGCGCAGCCGGTGGGAGAGGTCGGCGACGAGTTCACGTTCGACCGCGAGCAGTTCGTTCATCCGGTGGGCCATCGCGTTGAAGGCGACGCCCGCGTCCCTCAGCTCCGTGGGGCCCATGGGGTCCACGCGGGTGTCCAGATCGCCCTGGCCGAGCGCCCGCGACGCCTGCGCGAGCTTCTTGGAGGAGCGGACGACCTTCGCCCCGAGACGGTCGGCGACCAGTACGGACCCGGCGATCAGGCCCACGGCGAGGAACAGCATCACCGCCCACGACTGAGCCACCCCGCGGGTCAGTTCCGCCTGGGGCACGAAGTTCTCGATGACGGCCACCTCGTCGCCCGGCAGCACCACCGGCTGCAGGCAGATCCAGCCCTCAGGGACCTCCTGCGATATCGACTCGCGCCCCCGCTGTGCCCGTTCCAGCAGGGCCGCGGGGGCCTTGGAGGTGCCCAGGGCCGCCGCCCCCGGCAGGTGCACGACCAGGTGCTCGGCCGCGTCCAGGCTCGCCGCGGACTCCCGCAGGGCGTCCGGATCCGTGGTCAGGGTGAGCACCGGCGCCAGGGCCGCGGCACGCTGTTCGGCCGCGGTGACGCCCTGTTCCTTGACCAGTGACATCACCAGGGCGGCCAGCGGTATGAGGAAGGAGAGGGCGACCATGGAGGTCACCGCGAGCGCCACTCCGGCCAGTGAGCGTCTCAACGGGGTGCCACCAGCTTGATGCCGACACCGCGGACGGTCAGCAGATAGCGGGGCGCCGAAGCGCGTTCGCCGAGCTTGCGGCGCAGGGACGACAGGTGCACGTCGACCGTCTGGTCGTCCACGTACGGCTCGCGCCAGACCTCCGTCAGCAGACGCCGTTTGGAGACCACCTGGCCGGTGTGGTGGGCGAGGAACGCCAGCAGGTCGAACTCCCGTCGCGTCAGGCGCAGTTCCTGCCCCGCCAGGTACGCGGTGCGTGCGCCCGGGTCCACCGCCAGCTCGCCCACCGTGGTCGGGCGCAGCGGTTCGGCGGCCGGAGCCACCGCTGCCCCGGCCGCGACGCCGCCGCCCGGGTGGGCGCTGCTGGTGCGCCGCAGGACGGCGGAGAGGCGGGCGAGGAGCTGTCCCCCGGAGAAGGGTTTGACCAGGTAGTCGTCGGCGCCCGCGTTCAGGATGTTGATGATCTCCGCCTCGTCGTCACGGGCGGTGGCCACCAGTACGGGTACGGAGGAGATCCCGCGGATCATGCGCAGCGCGTCACCTCCGTCGAGATCGGGCAGTCCCAGGTCGAGGACCACCGCGTCGACGGGCGACTGCGTGACCTCGCGCAGCGCGCTGAAGCCGTCGGCCGCGCTGCGGACGGCATACCCCTGCTCCGTCAGGACCTCGATGAGTGACTGACGGATGCTGGGGTCGTCTTCCACGACCAGGACGCTCGGCATGCGGACACCTTAGGGGCTCGGCCGGGCGGGGAGTCGGACAGGGGTCAGGGAGTGACGAACGCCGGGCCGTCGTCCGTCACGCGCAGGTGCACGGGGCGGTCGGACACCGGGATGGTGCAGCCGTCCCGCGTGCTGCAGCTCGCGTAGCCGAGCAGTACCGTCGCCTCCCCGCTGCCCGTCGCGCGGACGGGCAGCGTCGTGGTGACCGGGCCGTCCGGGTAGACGGGGACCGGGGCGTCGACCCCGGGCACCGCGATCGACCGCACCTCCGCGTCCGTCCGCAGCCCGCCCTGCGCACCGAGGACGCCGGTGACGCCCACCGTGGTCGGCCGGCCCACGCCCTCGATGCCGGTGGGGGGCAGATCGGTGCTGTAGAGGTGGAACCCCTGCGCCTCGGGGGTGAAGACCGCCGTGAGGGTTCCCGTCACAGATCCCTTCGAGGCCTGCCAGTCGGACACCGAGAGGGTGACGGTGACCCCGTTCTCCGAGAACCGCGTCGTGGGGACGGGACCGTCTGCCGCCCCGCCGGACGATCCGGCGGGTGCCCCGCCGCAGGCCACGAGCGCGGCCAGGGGGACGAGGGATGCCGCGATGCGGGCGCGGCGCCGGCGCTTCACCCGTGTGGAAATGTTCATCTGTATGCCTCTGCGTGCGTCATGAGTTGCTTGTCGGATCAGTGGTCGGGCGCCCCGGGGACGGACGGCGCCCGGGCCCTACAGGGCCGGGTCGAAGTTCGCGCTCCACACCTGCATGCGGTAGACGACGTCGTTCCATGCACCGGTGGCCAGCAGCACGCCGACGAGCACGAGCATGCCCCCGCCGATGCGCAGGACCCACGGGTAGTGCCGTTTGACGATGCCGAAGGCGCCCAGAGCGCGCCGGAAGGCCACGGCGGCCAGGACGAACGGCAGCCCCAGCCCGAGGCAGTAGGCGGCCATCAGCAGGGCTCCGCGGGCCGCGCTCGCCTCGGTCCAGGCGAGCGCCTGGACGGCGGCCAGCGTGGGGCCGATGCACGGGGTCCAGCCGACCGCGAACACGGCCCCCAGCAAGGGAGCTCCGGCGAGGCCCAGCGCCGGCCGCCGGTGGCTGCGGAACTCCCGCTGTGTGAAGCCCGGCAGGAAGCCCATGAAGGAGAGTCCCATGAGCACGGTGAGGACACCGAGCACCTGGGTCACGGCCTCCTGGTGGGCCAGCAGGGTGCGGCCGAAGTACCCGAACAGGGCGCCGCCCGAGACGAGTACCACCGTGAACCCCAGGACGAACAGGACCGCGCCGGTCGCCATGCGGCTGCGGCGCCCGCCGCGCGCGTCCGCCAGGTCGGCGACCGACAGGCTGGTCACGTAACTGAGGTAGCCCGGTACGAGCGGCAGCACGCACGGCGAGAGGAAGGAGACGAGCCCTGCGAGGAAGGCCACCGGGGCCGCTATCACGAGCGCCCCGTTGACCAGCGAGGAAGCGTCCGCGGCCGCGGCGAGCGGCACCTGTACGACCGCCGTCATCCCTCCCCCTCCTCCACCACGCGGTCGAGCAGGGGCCGCAGTTGCCCGGCGGTGACGGCGCCCCCGATGGAGACGGCGATGCGTCCGCGGCGGTCGATCACGAGGGTCGAGGGGATCGCCTGCGGGTTGAGCGCCGCGGGAGGGAAACGCAGCAGGAGCTCGCCGTCGGGGTCGTGCAGGCTGGGGAAGCTCACCTCGTGCGCACGTACGAACGACTGAGCCGCGGCCCGGTCCCGGTCCCGGGTGTTGATCCCGAGGAAGCGGACACCCTCGCCCCGGGTCTGCCTGCTGAGCCGCTCCAGGTCGTCGGCCTCCGCACGGCAGGGAGCGCACCAGGAGCCCCAGACGTTGAGGACGACGACCTGGCCGTGGAACCCGGCGAGGGAGACCGCTCGCCCGTCCAGGTCCTCGCCGGCCAGTGCGGGCGCCTTCTCGCGGGCCCCGGGGTCCACGACCGTGGCCCCGGCCGCGGCCCGGGCGGGCGGCCGCCGCCCCGCTGTCGCCGTCGTGCGTGACCAGACCGGTCAGGATCAGGCCCGCCGCCACCGCGAGACCGGCGCCGGCCGGGACGGCGACGGCCGCACGTCCCCGTCGTGTCACGACGCCCACGTGCGCAGGAAGGAGTTGATGCCTTCCGCGGTCAGGGGCGGGTTGCCCGTGACGTGGGTGTCGGTGCGCAGCGTGCCGGACGGCGAGACGACCACCAGGACGGGCATCGTGTACGTCCCGCCCGAAGGGCTGTACTTGCGCAGGAGCGCGGAGTTGGCGGAGCTGTTGCCGCCGATGTCGACCTTGACGAGGTGGTACGAGGCCCCGAGGAGCGCCGAGGTCTGCGGCTGGGCGAACACCTTGTCGGCGGCCTTGCAGTTGCCGCACCAGTTCGCGCCGAAGTCGAGCAGCACCATCCGCCCGTCGGCCTTGGCCGCGCGCAGGGCCGCGTCGATCTGCTTCTGCGCGTCGGCCGAACTGTCGTAGCCGGGGCCGGGTCCGCGGGCCGGCGCGGGCGCGGCGGAGGTCCGCGGCGGCTTCGTGGGCGTTCCGCCGGAGCCACTGGACCCGGACCCGGATCCGGTGCCCGTGCGGGAGGGACTCGGCGAGGAGCCCTTCGGCGTGGCGGCGGCGGAAGTCGAAGCGGAAGCGGACGGCGAGGCGGATGCGGTGGGGGAGGCCTCGGAGGAGGGGGTCGCCGAGGCCGTGTCGGTGGGGAGCGCCGACGGGGACTGCCGGGCCGTGGCCGCCGCGGAGGATCCGGCGGGCTCGGAGGAAGGCCCGCAGGCGGCGGTCAGTCCGGCCGCGACCACGGCCGCGGCGACCAGCGGCAGGCGCATTCCGAGGGGTGCGGTGGAGCGGGTAGGTGCCGTACGGCGTTCGGCGGGGACGGATCGGAGCATGCGAGAACTCATGGCGGAGACACCCCAAGGCAAGGTTCGGACTGCGAGGTGGGCGAAGCGCACCCCTGCTCGGTGAAACCGGAGGCCCGGAGGTCCACCGGGGTTTCGTGCCCCGGTGCCGAGGGCCGCTCGGCTGACGCGAGCATAGGACCGCTCAGGGCCTGCGGAACCGTGTCGGCGCGATCTTGAGGTTGCCCTAAGGAACAGCTCACCTTCCGCTTCGGCGGAACCCGGTTGAACCCGGTTGAACCCGGCCCATGAGCGCACACAGGACCCTGAACGCCCTAAAAGGGGCAGGAGCGTTCGGGCGGGGCGCATCGACCGTGCGTCCCTGGTGTCAGAACGAGGTCTCGCGGACGCTGGCCTTGGCCCCCGGTGTGATCGTCGCCGTGATGTCGGACCGGTGGTCGCCGCTGGTGAAGGTGACCGTGAGGGTGTCGTCGGCGGTCTGCGAGGTGGCCGTCTTGAAACCGCGGCCGGGGACCGCCGAGATCAGGCACACGCCCCGGCTTCCGTAGCGGACCGTGACCTTGCCGCCCTGCGAGGGGACGGTGTGCAGCCCCGCCCCGCCCTGCTCGCAGTCGACGGCGGGCTTCGGCGCAACGGTCCGCGGGGCGCTGGACGAGGCCTTGGCGGGGGAGGGCGCGGCGGGCGAGGAGGAGGGCCGCTGCGTCACCGTGGGCGAGGGGCTCGCGGAGGCGGTCGGGGTCGCGGAGGCCTGATCGGGCGACGGGCTCCCCGCCTGCCAGGCGGGGGGCGTGTCGATGACCACCGGGGCGGAGCGCGCGACGGGGGGCGTATGCCTGGTCGACCCGACCACGAACTGGACCGTTGCGAGCACGGCGGTCACGCTGGCGGCCGTGCACGACAGCCATATGAGCAGGTAGCGCGGAGTTCGGGGCACGGCCCCATAGTGGCCGACGCACCGGGCTGCCCGTAACCGGCTCCCCCCGAAGACCGGCAGGGGCCACCGCTGGGGCCTGGAGAGTCGCGGGCAGGCCTGTGGGCGGGCGCGGTCGGACGGGCGGCCGGACCGGGGCGCGGGCCCCGTCCGACGGGGCGCCGACGGTCCGTGAAAAGCAGACGTCCCCCGTACCCCGCGTAGGGGCCGGAGGACGTGCCGGAGCCGTTCGGCGGGCCGACGGGGCTGCTGCGCCGGCCCTCTCGGCAGCCGTTCTGCTACTTGCCGGTGCCGAAGTTCTGCGTCCACCACGGGCCGCCGTCGCCCTTGTGGAGGCCTACGCCGATCTCACGGAAGTCGCAGTTGAGGATGTTGGCCCTGTGCCCGGAGCTGTTCATCCAGGCGTTCATCACCGCGTCGGCGTCGGACTGCCCGCGGGCTATGTTCTCGCCCAGGCGGGACCACGCGTACCCGGCGGCTTCCACCCGGCTGGTCATGGTGGAACCGTCAGGTCCGGTGTGTGACATGACGCCGCTGCGGGCCATGGTGTCGCTGTACGCCCGTGCGGCGGCGTTCAGCTTCGCGTTGGCCGTCAGGGGGTCGCAACCGGCCGCCTTCCGCTCTTTGTTGACCAGCGAGAGGACCGCGGACTCGGCATCCGCGTTGACGGTGCCGGAACCGCCCGAGCTGCCCGAGCCGCCGGAACCACTGCCCTTCGTGGGGGCGGGCTTGACCGCCGGCTTGGCGGGTTTGGCCGCCTCCGGCTTGGCCGGAGCACTGCTCGCCGGCGTCGTGGGCTCGGCCGCAGGGGTCGACTCCGTGGCGCCGGCGTCAGGCGTCGCGGACGGGCTCGCACTCGCCGAGGCCGAGGCGTCGGGCGTACCCGAGGGGGACGCCTCGGTGGGACCAGCCGTCGGCGTCGCCGATCCCGTGCCGGACGCCGTACCGGCCGTGCCACCGGCCCGCTGGTCCGTGCGGGCGCCACCGTCGGAGTCGGCCATCGCGACCCCCACCGCCACGACCGCGGCAGCCGCGGTGACGGAAAGCACGATGCGCGTGCGGGCCGTCTTCTTCCGGCGCGCCTCGACGCGGGACGGGGTTGCGGGAGTTCGGCTGCGGCTCATGCCGTTAACACCTCACTGGAGAGGGGGAGGAGGGGAGTCCGCCCGAGCCTAGGCCCGTGACCAGCGAAAAGATCGCCCTGGAGGGGTTCTTCAGGGTCCCTTAAGGAAGCCCGCAGAATCGACACAGGGACAAGCCAGGCAATGGGCCCAAGCCGTCCCGGCGCGGGACCGCCCCGGCTGCCGGTGGATGATGGTCCGCGCCGCTCACGGCGGCGTGCGAAGCGACAGGGGATGCAGCAGTGGTCGAAGTCGGGATCAGCGGGGCCTTCAACGCCAACAGCGTCGGGATGGAACGGTCGCCGTTCCCGCTGAGCTTCAGCGTCCGTGATGCCGGGGGCTCGTGGCAGATGAGTGCTTCGGCGGCCCAGGCGTGCGAGTTGACCGATGTGTTCTGCCGCGGGGCGAACGACACGGTGCTCATCGTGGACGTCGCGACGAACAGCTTCCTGGACGAGGACTACGAGCAGTGGCCGACGTCATCGATCGCCACGGAGCAGGGGGTCGGCTTCACCGTCCACCCCATCGGGGAATGGGCCACTCCCGCCGACGGACTCGGGGAGGAGATCGTGGCGGTGCACCGCGACAGCCTGCCCCGGTTCCTCGACGGCTGGTCGCCCTACGAGCTGTCCCTGATCGACGTGCCGACGGCGCCGACCCAGGACCAGCTCGACGAGATCGCCCTGGTCCTCGGAACGGCTGACCTGGACGAACCCGTCCTGCCCCGTCTCAAGGGATCGCGCTTCTGGTACTCCGGGCATGACGACTGTTACGTGTTTCTCGAATCGACAGATCCGACCATGCCCGCATCGCTCCTGAGCCGACTGCTGGCCCTGATGGCCGGCTCTGCACTGGTCGGTGACGGTGCAAGCTCGTCAGTGGCCTTGCCCGAACCGGACATCGCGACGCTGGCGCCTCTGCTCCGCGAGAGCCCGCACTGGATCGGAGTCATCGCGGCCGCGTCGGCAACCCTGGTGACCATCCACCTCTCCGCCCTCCCGCAGCGGTGGCGCCTGGGCCAGGGCCCGCCCGGACACGTCGACCACACCGCGGTACTCGATGTGACCCGGGGCAGTTGGGAGATCGTCCCGGCGGCGGACAGCGCGCTGCAACCGGCACCCCCGTGCGAGCGTCGCACTACGTATGGAACGTGAATGGCTCTTCTCCCTCATCCCGCTGACGATCGGCGTGCTCTCCCTCAGCTTCGGCGTGTACGGACTCCGCAGGTCGAGCGCGATCCGTCGCACGGGTGTCACCGCTGGGGGGCGGATCGTCCGCCATGAGGTCCATCGGGGCGACGAAGGAGCCAGGTACTACCACCCGGTCGCAGCCTGGACGACGCGCGACGGCCGGGAGTGCGAGTACGCGTCCAGGTTCGGCCGCGGCTCCGTCGGAGCAGCCTTCCGCGTCGGGGCCGCCGCCGTGGTCCGCTACGACCCGAAGGACCCCAGCCGGTTCGAGATCCAGGGCTGGGACGTGGCAACCGTGAACCTGCTGTTCACCGTGCTGGGGTCGGTATTCACGGCGGGCACCTTGACGGTGCTGCTCGTCCGCGTGCTCACTCTCTGACCTCGCTCTCTGACCTCACGATCGTGCGCGACCGGTGACCGCGACCGTCACCGTGACCTGAAACACCATCCCCAGAACGTCGCTCTGCGTCACCTGTACAGTGCCCTGTCTGGCAGCGGCCACCGGCCGCCGAACACACAGGAGCGGTCAAGGGATGAGTGCGGGCAGTGCCGTGCGGGGAACGGGGCCACGTCTGGCGGTGCTCGACGGGGTACGGATCCTCGCCGCGGCCGCCGTGGTCTTCTACCACTACGTCGCCCTGGACAGCGGGTGGGGCGAACCGACCGAGGACGTCTTCCCCGGCGCACGCCCGTTCGCCGTGTACGGCTGGCTGGGCGTCGAGGTGTTCTTCCTGGTCAGCGGGTTCGTGATCTGTATGAGCGCCTGGGGCCGGACCCTGGGCGATTTCACCGTCTCCAGGATCTCCCGGCTCTTCCCCGCCTATTGGGCGGGCATCGTCTTCACCGCCCTCGTGCTGTTCACCTGGCCCGACGTGAGCCCGCTGAAGGCCTTCAGCGATGTCGTGGTGAACCTCTCGATGCTCCAAGGGGGAGTCGGCGTACCGAACGTCGACCAGGCGTACTGGACGCTCTTCGTGGAGCTCAAGTTCTACGTGCTCTTCGCGGTCGTCGTCGTACGCGGGGTGACGTACCGCAACTGCGTGCTCTTCTGCGGCCTGTGGACCCTGGCCGGTGCGGTGGCTCCCGGAGTGGACAATCTCACCTTGTCGTTCTTCGCGGTCCCGTCCTACTCCCCGTACTTCATCGCAGGCATCGCCTTCTACCTGATGCGACGGTTCGGCCCCAGCGGCGTGCTGTGGGCCGTCATCGGTCTCCAGTTCCTCCTCGCGCAGCACTACGTGCACGGCAGGATGGTCACCAACCTGGGCCGCGGACTCACCGAGGAGACACCCGCCTGGCCCGCGCACGTGATCATCGCGATCGGGTTCCTCGGCATGGGGGCCATCGCACTCGGCGCATTCGACCGCGTCCAGTGGTCCTGGCTGCCGCACGTGGGCGCGCTCACCTACCCCTTCTACCTGATACACATGATGGCCGGGCTGACCCTCATCCACCGCTTCCGGAACGACATGGCACCCGTTCCGCTGCTGCTCGGCGTCACCACGCTCATGCTCGTCCTCGCCTGGGGCATCCACCGCTTCGTCGAACGCCCGCTGGGACGGGTGCTGCGCGACCAACTCCGTCGCGGGATGCGGGACATCCGCTCGGCCACGCCCCAACTCCCTGCGACCCTCCCCAGGATCCCGGCCCAGCCCACCGCCTCGCACGACGACCGCGCCTGCGCCCACCACGCCGCCGCGTCCGCCCAACGCCCGACGGCCCCGCCCGAAACCCCCCGAAGCAGTCCGTGAAGCCGGTTCAGGCGGGGCTCGGCTCTTGACCTCGACGCAGCGGCAGGGTTTCTACTGAGAACCAGGCGGATCGGAGCGGTCCCCTGGAGAGGAAACCGAGATGACCGAGACGGACACCACCACGGAGAGGAACCTGGCCCTGCTGCGCACGGCCTACCAGGCCCTGGAGCGGAGAGACCTGGACGCGTGCGTCGGGATGCTCACGGCCGACTTCATCGCCAACGTCCCCGGGCTCCCCGAGCCGCTGCACGGTCCGCAGACATGGCGGTCGGGAGCTCAGGCCATGGGGGAGGGTTTCCCCGACCTGCAGATCCACATCGAGGACATGTTCGGCTTCGACGACCGGGTGGCAGTGCGGGTCCGGTTCCGAGGGACGCACCGGGGCACCTTCCAAGGGGTCGCCGCGACCGGCCGGCAGGTCGGCTTCCGGAGCATCGAGATCTACCGCATCGAAGGCGACAAGATCGCCGAGGAGTGGGTCGCCCCGGACATGATCAGCCTCATGCAGCAGATCGCGCCCGCCCCCGCCGGATCAGAGGCGGTGGGTCGGCGCGGATGTCTGGGTCCAGTGCCAGTTGACGGGTGACCACTGCTTCTTCAAGGCGGTGCGCTGCCGGGCGTAGGCACGCAGGGCTTCCTCGACCGCGCCCGCGAGGTCGGTGAGGTCGTCCTGGGCCGGTACGCGCAGGATCAGGTGCTGCTTGGTGTGGACCAGCAGAAGGTCGCCGTCGGGGGTGCACGCGCCGAGGGTGAAGTGGGTCAGAGGCTTGAAGGCCTTGGAGTCGGTGTCCAGCTTGGCGCGCAGTACCCCCGCCCGGTTCCAGGCGTACAGACCGTACCGGTTGAGGTGGAAGGCGTGGCCCCGGTGCGGGTCACCGGCCAGCTCGAAGCAGAAGCCGGTGAAGGGCGAGTCACGCCACTCGTGCAGCCCGGCGAGGCGTCCGGTCATCTCGCCCCGATCGTCGACGAGGGCGAACACGAAGGGCTGGCCACGGCTGCCGCCGCGGAAGGTCTCGGCGTAGAAGGGGACGACGAACAGGTCCTCGGCCAGGGCCACCGGTCGCCCCACGTGCGAGCGCTCCCACTTCGAGAGGCGGTCCTCGCCGGCCACCAGCTCGGTCAGCGCGGGCCGGGGCCGGTTCGCCACACCGATCGGCGCGCCCCCGTGCAGGACGTGCGCGCGCAAGTCGGCCTCGCTCTGGTGGGCGGGCTGTGGGTCGAGCGAGGCGATCGCCTGGATCACCGGCCGGGAGGTGGCGGTCAGGGCGCCGTCGGCCACGCCGACGATGTTGGTGAGGAGGTTGCCGTACCGCCACACCCCGTACTCGGCGACGGTGCACAGCAGGCGTCCCGAGGGGGTGACGCCGATCGAGGTGGCGAAGGCGTTGCCCGGCGCGGACTCCCCGAAGGGCCGTCGGTCCTTCGAGTCGTAGGCGGCCAGCACCCGGCTCAGGTCGGGCGCGACGAGGGTGGTGTTGTCCGGGAGGGCGCTGATCGCCAGGACGCCGTCCGGCAAGACGCACAGACTCATGTCGCCGCCGTCGACCACGGCGGAGGGCTCACCGGCGCCGTCCGAGCGGAACAGGGCGCTCGCGACGACCTCGCCGTCCGGGGCGTACCGGGTGATGATCCGGTACCCGAAGCCGGCCTTCTGCGGATCCTGTTCGTCATCGGGCACCCCGTAGGTGTGGCGGTACACCCCGTACAGCGCGTACACGTCGCCGTTCGGCGCGCCGACGACGTCGTAGGCCTGGACGCCCCAGCCCGTCGAGTACAGCGCGGTCAGGTCGATGCGGTGGTGGTCCACCAGAGTGCCCGGCAGGGCCAACGGATACGTCTGGATCATGTGCTTCATCCTGGCGCACGCCACTGACACCGGACTTCGGGGGGAGGCGCAGCGCAATTCCCGTCGCGGGAGCGGCCGGAACTGGCGAGACTTGCGCCATGAGCACACGACCCGAGACGGCGCACTCGTACGGCTACGCCGTGGTCGCGAACGTCCGACGCGAGGTCCCCTACGGCCCCGAGGGGACCGAAGTCCGCAGCGGCACCAAGCACTTCCCCGCGGGAGGCAAGGTCTGGCTCGCCACGCCCTGCTGGGACCTGGGTTTCGGCGATGCGCTCGCGGTGGGGCGCCATCGGGGCTCGCCCCGCCTGATCGGGGTGGTCGCCCGCGTGATCCACCTGGAGAACTTCCGCGTCCGGGCCGTCTACAGTCCGGACCTGGACCGCAGGCTGAGCACGTACCCGGGCACCGGGCTCTGGGCCGAGCGAGAGCGCGCCGAATGGCAAGCCGTGCGCTGGGCGACCGGCCAGGACCTGTTCACCTGACCGCCCGAACGTCCAGCTCGTCCTCGATCCGGACGTGGCCGTGGGCCGTATCGGCACCACTCGGGTGCCGCACCTCAGCCTGCTCGGCGTGCACCACGACCACCGGCGCGTGGCGTCGGATCGGCCGTGGTCCATGCCGTGCTCGGGGCTGCGGACGCGGTGGAAAGGTATGGACAGGTGTGGACAGCGCTGGGCAGTCACCGCCCCTCCAGGGCCTGGAAAGTGGACAGCGGCCGACAGGAGTCTGTGTGCCGTACCCGCACACCGGCATCCGAAGGAGTACCGACCATGACCCGCCGCACGCTCCGCACCATCACTGTGCTGACCGCCGCCGCAGCCCTCTGCTCCGCAGTCTCCCCCGCCACCACCGCCTACGCCGCGCAGGACACCGCTCGGCGCACGGCGAGGGTCGTCGCCGCCTGGGCCGGCGCCTGGAACGGCAGCGACCCGCAGGCCCTCGGCGCCCTGTTCACCGCCGACGGCACCTACACCGACGAGGCGATCGCCGTCACCTTCCGCGGCCCCGAGGAGATCGCCGGCTGGAAGGCGCGTGCCGACACCCTCATCGACGACGTCCACGTCAGCATCCGCGGCACCCGGCTCCAGGGCGATCGCGTCACCGTCCGGGCCGTCTACTCGGGCCACCTCAAGGGCGCACCGAAACCCTTCGCCGTGCCGATGACCACCGTGCTCGACCTCGACAGGAACCACTGCCGGATCACCTCCGACCAGGACCACTACAGCCTGGCGACGGTCCTCACCCAGTCCGGCCTGCCCGCCGACTGGACTCCGCCCACCACCTGACGGACCTACCCTGCGGGTCAGTGGGCGAACAGCGGGGACACCGCGGCCTCGGAGCTGCTGTTCCAGTACGTCACCCGGGCCTTGTCGTCCACGTACACGCCGCCCTTCGGCATTTCCAGGAGCACGCCCTCGCCCGTGTTGGTGTCGGGGCGCTGGCCGTGGGGCGCGAGGGCCATGTTCTTCACCAGGGTGCTGACGTCCTTGTTGCTCTGGCGCAGGAGCAGTCCCGCGTACGCCTCCTTGCCGGGGGCGAGGGTCACCTCGGCCTGGGGGCCGGAGTTCTTGAAGACCCCCACGACCCGGCCCTGCCCGTCCTCCAGCCGCAGTACCGGATGGCTCCGCAGCTTGCAGGGCTCGGTGCCGGTGTTGGTGACGACCAGCAGGAGCTTCGAGTCGTCCTTGGCGGGCGGTACGGCCCACTCCACCTTGACGTCGGTGTACTCGTCGGGGCAGTTGCCGTCGATGCCCGTGGGCTCGCCCTCGGCCTCGCCCGGACGGGCCGGCGCGGTAGCGGAAGGCGATGTCGGAGGAGAGGCCGAGGAGGAAGCGGAAGGGGAGGTGGAGGACTTCGGCGCAGGAGTGGCGCCCGCCTTGTCGTCGCTCGGCCCGCAGGCCGTGGCGGCCAGGAGCGAGGCGGCGGCGAGGCCGAGGGCGCCGAACGCCCGGGTCCGGGTGGTCTTGCGGAAGGTGCGCATCACGAGCCCCCGTGGCTGCTGACGTGCTGGGATCGGTCTGGAGAGGGATGCCCGCCCCGGCCGCCCATTCACGCCCCGGCAGGGACCGTTACAGCTCGCGTATACGGCGGTGACCGTTCCGTCGCGCCGGCCTCAGGAACACGACCCTCTCCATACGGGCGGCATCAGCGGCTGCGCCCGCCGCCCCGCCCCAGCGCCTGCAGCGCGATCCGCCGGTGGCTCAACGTCAGTTCCACAGCACTGGTGTCGCCGAGCGCCCGGTAGAGGTCGGCCGTCCGCTCGGTGACGCCGATGGCCTCCTCGTACTGGCCGACGTCGACGAGGGTGGCGCCGAGCAGCAGGAGCGCCTGGGCTTCACGGGAGCGGTCCCCGGCCCGCCGGCAGGTGGTGAGGTACTGCCGGAGCACCGGGACGGCCAGGTCCTTCTGCCCGGATTCCAGCAGGCCGGTGCCCAGCCGGGACAGGGTGTGGACCTCGGCCGCCCCGTCCCCGCCGGCCGCACCGAACGCAGCGGCGGCCGCGAGGCCGGCGGAGACGGCCTCCTCGAAGCGCTGCGTCTTCAAGAGCGCGTCGAGGAGGTTGTACAGCGCCGAGCCCGCGGTGCTCCGGTCGCCGATCTCCGTGGACACGGCCGCGGCCTCCCGGCAAGCCGGGACGGCCTGCTCGGGCCGGCCCACCTTCAAGAGGGTCGCGCCGAGGTGGTAGAGCGCCTGCGCCTCCCGGGGGCGGTCACCGATCGCACGCTGAAGGACGGCGGCCCGCCCACAGGCGGTGATGGCCTCCTCGAAGCGTTCCAGCTTCAGCAGGCCCCGGCTGAGGTTGAGGAGCGCGCTCCCCTCGGCCGCGGCGACCTCCACGGCCCGGAACACCTCCGCGGCCCGCTGGTTGGCGGCCACGGCCTCCTCGTAGCGGCCCAGGTCCAGGAGGGTGGCGCCCATGCCGTACAGCGTCAGGGCCTCGCCCTGGGAGTTGCCCGACTCCCGGCAGAGTTCCGCGGAGCGCCGCCACGCGGTGATGGACTCCTCCGGCCGCCCCAGGGCCGCGAGGGCGCTGCCGAGGTGGCGCAGTGCGTCGGCCTCGCCGGAGTGGCTGCCGCTCTCGCGGTGGAGAGCCGCGGCTCGCGAGCAGTGGCGGACGGCCTCCTCGAACCGGCCCTGATCCTCCAGCGCGCTGCCGAGGCCGACCAGAGCCAGGGCCTCGTGGCCGCGGTCGCCGAGTTCGTGGTAGAGATCGGCGGCCCGGCGGCTGGCGGTCATGGACTCCGCGTGGCGTTTTGCCTCGCCGAGGGCGCTGCCGAGCTCGCCCGTCGCCTGGGCCTCGCCCGAGCGGTCCCCGGCCGAGCGGAACGCGTCGGCGGCCCCTTGCAGCGCCGTGATGGCCTCGTCCGGCCGTTCCAGGCCGCGCAGCGCGGCCGCGAGCCGGTCGAGGACCAGGCCCTCGCCCTTGTGGTCACCGGCCTCGCGGTACCGTACGGCGGCCTGTTCCAGGACGGACCTTCCCTCCGCGAAGCGGTCGGCGGCCACGAGGGAGGTACCCAGGCCGTGCAGCGCCGGGCCCTCGCCGGCGAGTTCGCCGGTCTCCCGGCAGACCGAGAGTTCCCGCTGATAGGCGGCGACGGACTCCCCGAAGCGCCGGACCGCGAAGAGGCTGATGCCGAGGCTGTGCAGCAGCACGCGCTCGCGCTCGCGGTTTCCCAGTTCGAGGTAGCGGGCCAGGGCCCGTTCGGCGGCGCCGATGGCCTCCTCGAAGCGTCCGGCCCTCGCCAGGGCCTCGTTCAGATTGGACAGGGCGTCGGCTTCACCCCTCGGATCGTCCGTCTCGCGGCACAGGGCGGCGGCGCGCTCTGCGGCGGCCACGGCCTCGTCCAGCCGCCCCACCAGCCCACCGGCACCGGAGAAGTTGATCAAGGCCTCCGCCTCGCCCTGCCGGTCACCGGCCTCGCGGTAGAGGGCGGCGGCCTGCTCGCTGGCGGTGGCGGCCTCCTCGTACCTCTGGGTGCGCAGCAGCACGGTCCCGAGCCGGAAGAGCGCCCGCCGTTCCAGCGCGGTGTCCCCGGATTCCCGGTAGAGGCGGGCGGCCCGTTCGTAGGCGTCGGCGGATTCCCCGTAGCGCTCCGTCCGCGACAGGGCGTCGCCGAGGTTGAACCGCGAATCCGCTTCGTTGTGGACGTCGCCCTTGTCGCGGTAGATGTCCGCAGCCTGTTGCGTCGGGAGGATGGATTCCTCGGCCCGGCCCATGGAGAGGAGGGCGTTGCCGCGGTTGTGGAGCGGCTGGCCCTGGCGGTCGTCGCCGGTCCCCTCGAAGACGGCCGTCGCGCGTTCGCTCACCGCTGCGGCCTCGGCGAACAGCTTCCGGCTGGTCAGGGCGTTGCTCAGATTCGTCAACGCTGCGGCCTCCAGGTACCGTTCGCCGGTTTCGTGGAAGATGTCCACGGCCCGTTCGCACACGCCGATCGCCTCTTCGCCCCTTCCGGCGTTGGCGAGGGCGTTGCCCAGGTTCACCAGCGCCGCGGCTTCGGGAGTGCGGTCGCCGGTCCCGGCGAAGAGGGCGGCCGCCCGCTCACTGAGAGCCACTGCGTCCTCGAAGCGCCGCATGCCGATCATCGCGCGGCCCAACGCGGAGAGGACCTCCCCGGCCTGACGCAGGTCGCCGGCTTGCCGGTAGGCGGCCGCTGCCCGCTCACAGGAGGTTATGGACTCCTCGATGCGCCCCACCGAAACGAACGTCCAGCTGAGGTTGCGCAGCGAACGGGCCAGGTCGGGGAGGTCGGTGGCCGGGTGGGCCTCGGCAATGCGGTGGTACAGGTCGGTGGCCTGCTGAGTGGCGGCCAGCGACTGTTCCCTCAGGTCCTCGACGGCCAGCCGGTGCGCGAGGTCGCTCAGTACGCGGGCGTGGTCGGGGGAGTTGATGGTGGGGTTCGCCTCGGCCATCTGCCGGTAGAGGTCGGCGGCTTCCCGAGTGGCGGCGAGCGCCTGTGCCGCACGGCCCGCCGCGGCCAGCTGTTCGCCGAGTCCGCTCAAGGCGATGGCGAGACCGGCCCGGTGCGCTCCGGCGTGCGTCTCGGCCAGCCGCCGCTGGATGTCCACGGCCTCCTCGACGGGGGCCAGCGCATCCTCCTCGAAGCCCGAGTTCCACAAGCTGGTCCCGAGGTTGATCAGCGCCTTCGTCAGATCGGGCTGGAAGGCAGCCGGGTTGGCCTCGGCGAGACGGCGGTACAGCTCGGCGCTCTCTCCCGCGGCGGCCAGGCCCTCCTCCTTGCGGCCCGCCTTGAAGGACACGTGTCCGAGGTTGGTGAGGGACGCGGCGAGGTGGTGGCGTTCCGCGGCGGGGTCGGCCTCGGCCAGCTGCCGCTGAAGACCGACGGCCTCCCGCATGACGGGCAGTGCGTCCTCGTAGCGGTGCACGGCCGACAGCCCCAGGCCGAGATTGCTCAGCAGTCCGGCGAGGCCCGGGCGGTGGGCGGCGGGGTCCGCCCCGGCCAGCTCACGGCAGAGGTCCACGGCTTCCTGGGTGACGGCCAGCCCCTCGTCGCGGCGGTCGTGGGCATGGAGCCTGGCGCCGAGACTCGTCAGGGACGCCACCAAGGCGTCCCGGTCGGCGGCCGCGCCGGTACCCGCCAGGGTACGGCTGATGGCGGTCGACTCCTCGGCCGCGGCGAGTGCCTGCTCCTCACGGCCCATCGCGGACAGCCGGCCGCTGAGGTTGTTGAGCGAGACGGCCAGGTGGCGGCGGTACCCGGGGTCGGCGGCGGCCGCCAGCCGGTTCAGACGGACGGCCTCCTCGGTGGCGACGAGCGCCTCCTGCCTGCGCCCGGCATTGTCGCGACGCCACGCCAGCGTGCCGTGCAGCCACGCGAGCCGGCCGGGGTCGGTGGTGGCTGCCAGGCGCTGGGGGATGAGGACTTCCGTGAGGGCGAGGATCCCGATGTCCAGGTCGGCGTGGCGGCCGTTCGGCAACCGGTCCTCGACGGCCTCCAGGACCGACAGCAGCTCGGCGTCGAGGCGGCCGTCGTACGGATTCGTGCCGCCGAGCTCGGCCAGCGTGGTCAGGGCGGGACTGCCCGCCTCGACCGCCACACCGGGATCGGCCCGCAGGAGCGGATACAGCACCTTGCGGCCCACGTGCGCCCAGCGGGCGGCGGCCGACGCCAGCATGGTGACGGTGCGCGGGGCCACGACGGACCGGAGCCTGCCTTCTTCCGTCAGAGCGGCGGGAGCATCGAGGGTCCACGGGTCGGGGTCGTCGCCCGTGATGTCGTGGCCCGGTAACAGCAGGCCGAGGAAGTCCTCTGCGAGCCGGTCGGGATACAGCGGTTCCAGGACCAGGTCGCGGTCGGCGGGCGGATAACAGAAGCGGTGGTCGGCGATGAGTTCCTGAGGGTCGCCGGGCACCTCCAGCGTCCGCAGGGCCCTGGTGCCGGTGCGATGGCTGACCGCTCCGGTGAGGGCGGCGGTGAACACCGTCTTGGCCATGGTGGAGGGCCTGGTCCGGAAGTCCTGCCCGTGGACCCCGGCTTCGGAGAGCCGCTGCCACGCCAGACGCTCGCGGTCCAGGAGGTACGCCGACAACTCGTGCGGCCGGGCAGGAGCCTGCTGACCGCGTGCGTGGGCGTCGACGGCAGCCAGTGCCGCCATGTGCAGGGTCAGCGTCAGACCGAACTCGCGGTGCTCCAGCGAGCCGGGCGGCCGCACGCCCGAGGCGTCCGGAACTCCGTACAGATCAGGTGCGGCGTAGCGGTCGCGGGCCGCGGCGAACATGCGGGGCCGGTCCACGGCCAGGTCGGGAAGGAGCAAGTCGTCCACGGCGGCCCGGCGTTCGCCCAACGAGCCGCGCAGGGCCGCGAACCAGCGGACGGTGCGCCCGATCAACAGCACCCGGGTGGGCCGTTGCTGGTGGAGCAGGGGCTCGGACAGCAGGCGTTCCAGCTCGCTGTGCACCCACCGGTCGGCGTAGTCGACGACGAGCAGCACTCCGGCCGCGTCGTCGGGGGAGGCGGCGGCGCCGTGGCTGACGGGGGAGAAGCCGGTGGTGGCGCCCCGGAACCCCCCTTGCAGGACGTACCACCGCCGGCCGGACGGGAGCCCCGGATCCCGGGAGCGTTCGGCGAACTCGGTGGCCAGGCGCGTCTTGCCCTGCCCGCCGGGGCCGTGCAGGAGGAGCACGGACAGCCGTGCACCACCGGCGTCCCGCCACTCCCGCAGCCGCTCCAACTCGGCTTCCCTGCCGGTGAAGGGCACGACGTGACTGCGCGCGTCGAGCAGCCGGCTGGGCTGCGCCATCAGCCAGGCCGCGTCGGGTGCGGTCGGGGCGGGTAACTCCTCCAGCGTGGGATGGCGGGAACCGAAGTAGTTGTTGACCGTCGCCGTCGCGTACGGCCCCTGCGCCCCCGCTCCGCCCGGAGACACCCGCTGTTCGTACCGGTTCCCCGTCACGACTGACCCGTGCTCCCGGGAGTCCGGGTGCCGGGCGCGTAGTGGTGATGGTTCACCGTCACAACGGCCCCGGGGCCCTGGGCACCGCCGCCGCCGTTGTCCACCCACTGGTTGTAGACGGTGTTCCCGCGCTCCTTCAGCACCTCGCTCAGAGCGTGGATCTGCGCGTCCGCGGAGAGGTTCTCGGCGAGCAGCCGGCGCAGCAACTCCTCCACCTCGTCCGCACGGTGCGCGTTCGCCGTCAGCACCGCACCGAGCCGGGCCGTCAGCAGGTCGAGCACGGCCCGTTCCCGCGCCGCGTCACCGTGGTCACGGGCGGCGAGGACGGTGGCGCGCGCCCGCTCCAGCTCCTCCTCGGCGCCGCCCGCCCCTTCGGTGCGCCGCTCCAGGCCCAGCAGCCGGGCGAAACCGTGCCGGGCGTGGCCCCAGGCGTCCGTGGTCATGGCGGCGACGAGCGTGGTCGCGGCGGTGGCGGCGACGGTCACAACGGCAGGATCCACAGTGCTCTCCCTCCCCGTGGGGGCTCATGCTCCCCGAGAACACTAGTGTGCCCGCTCAGGCATCGACGGGGGGTGGATGTCTGAGCGACGACGGGTCCACGGCCCTTCCCCCGAGAGGTGCACGGGACATGCTTCAGCCGTCGTGCCCGGCGGTTCGGCGCAGCTTGGCGCGGTGGGCGAGCGCCTCGACGATGCGCCGCCATGCCGGTGATGCCTCGGAGATCCGCGAAGAGACCAGCTTCAGGTATCCGGCCCGGTCGTCGTCCCGTGCGTGTGCGATCTCCCACGCGTCCAGGTCGTCGATGAGCCGGTCCAGGCGCGGATCGTACGGATCCCAGTCGACCGACTGATCACAGGCGAGGTAGAGCCGCGTCGTCTCGGGGTCGTCGAAGCCGGCGTTCTTCTCCCGTATCCGCTGCGGCATGACCTGCGGATCCAGTGCCTGCATCAGGATCCACGCATCGCGCTCGAGCCGTACCCGCCGCTCGCTGACCCCGAGACCGCGCATCCGGTCCAGGACGGCGACCACCTCGGGGGGCAGGACGAGCCTTTCGCCGCTGTCCAGTTCGGCGATGCGGCGGCGGTATGCGGTGAGACGGTCGATCTTGCGCTGCAGTTCCAGGTCGATGTCGGCGACGGCCGCGGTGAATTCGGCCGGCTGCGCATGCAGCAGTGCGTCGATCCGGGCCAGGGGCACCCCGGCGTCGGCGAGGGTCCTGATCCGGATGAGGTCCACCGCCGCCTGCGCGCTGTACCTGCGATAGCCGGAGGCATCGTGCTCGGGCTCGGGCAGCAGGCCGACGTGGTGGTAGTGACGGACGGTGCGCACGCTCACCCCGGCGGTTGCCGCGAGCTGGCCGATCGTGAGCACCGTCCTCCTAGGGCCTTCGTGCAAGGTGGTCGGGTGCCGAGTCTAGTGCTGTGACCCGGTGGCCCTTTCCGGCCCCGCCCCTACAGGGTGTTGCAGAAGGTCGGTTTCGGGCAGGCCGGTGTGGGTGGTTGACCTGCTGTTCCTCCGGTCATGGCGAGGTTGTGCAGGGTGGCGACGGCCTGGACGGCCTGGACGGCGCAGGCATGGATGTGCTCTCACTCCACGGCAGTATCGAGGAGTATCTGCGCCAGCTCGCGCGGCTGGGAGAACATCGGCCAATGACCGGTGTCCATCTTGACCAGCTGCCAGCGCTTGCTGTTGAGCAGCTCGGCCACTTCTTCGTCGGGCTCGGCGTCGTCCGGCTCGGCCCCCGGCATCACGCACAGGATGTATGTCGCCGGAAGTTCACCCAGCGGCCCCGCCAGCACAGCGGGCTCGGTCAGCGTGGCACCTGGGTGAGGCGTCGAGCCACGCACGAGGCGTGCGATCTGCTCATCGGTGAGACCTTCGCCGTCGTAATGAGCAGCTGGCGCGAGCGCCCAAAATCCTCCGTTCTCGGCGATCGATGCCTCCACTGCCGCCCCGCCGTCCGGCCAGGCGGAGACGAACGACTCGCCGTCAGTTGGAACACTTGAGTCGACGAATACCACGCGGGCCAGTCGGTCACCGATCCGCTCCGCGGCCTGACCGACCGGGATGCCCGAGTAGCTGTGACCCACCAGGACCACGTCACGCAGATCCTGTCGTTCCACCTCGCCGACGATGTCCTGGACGTGAGTCGCTTGCCCCGCCGGTGCACCCCGCTTGTCAGCAAGACCGGACAGCGTCAACGGATGGACGCCGTGGCCGGCCGCACGCAGATACGGCACCACGTCGCCCCACGCCCACGCCCCGAGCCGTGCACCTGCGACCAGCACGAAATTCACCATGCCCGCACCGTAACCGGGCAGCCTGACGATCTCCTAGAAAGTATTCTCCATGCAGCACCTAGGGGCGGGCCGCGTCGACGACGTCGCGGACGGCCTGGACCACGGCATCGGGGCGGTCGAAGCAGAGCCGGTGGTGGCTGGTGTCGGAGATGATGCGCTGTTCCCCGTTCGAGACCGCGCTGACCAGGGCCGCGTCCATCCTGTTCTTGCCCTCGTTCATCTCGCGCAACGTCCGCTCCGACGCGAGTACTTGCTGGGCGGGGTCGGTGCCCAGCACGCTGAGGGCCACCACCGGTACGTCGGGGATGCCCGGGCCGGCCAGCAGCTCGGCGGCGAGGGAGGCCAAGCCCGTGCGTTCGGCGATGCCGGAGGAGGTCCATTCGTCACTGGCCTTGGCATCGACCAGCGCTTGCCGCACGTGCTCCGGGTAGTCCGCGAGCAGTTCGGCCCTCATCCTGCGCAGCGCCGGGCGCATCTGCTCCAGTTGCGCCGCATCGGGCCCCATCTGCTCCACCGCGGCCAGCTTCGCCTCGGGCGGCATGAACGTGTCCCAGTCGCGGTGGAATGCGTCCAGCCAGACCAGCCCGGCCACGTCCTGGGGGTACAACTGCGCGAACCGGTGTGCGTAGAAGCCGCCGAGCGAGTGCGGCACCAGAACGAAGGGAGCGGCGACGCCCTCGGCCCGCAGCAGCTCGCGCAGCTCCGTGGCGACCGCGGTGGCGGTGCGCGGCAGCGGAACCGGATCGCTGTATCCCGTGCCGCCGCGGTCGTACACGACGGCCGTGGTGAACCGAGAAACCTCCTGCTGGACACCGAAGTAGTCCAGGCCCACCGCGCTGGCGCCCGGCAGGAACACCACGGCCGGTCCGCCGCTGCCCGACCGGTGCACGAAGATGCGGCGGCCTTCGATCTCCTGGAAACCTCCGACCGGCGGGGCGAGCCGGGCCGAGGACGTGCTGTTGTCCGTCATGCGACCAGCCTCCAACCCTGACGCAGGGGCAGGGTCAACCGCAGGCGCCGTGTCGCTCAGCCGGCCGGGACCGTCGAGGTGGGGGTGTTCCAGCCGGAGATCCTCAGGTGGGGGAGGGATCCGTGCAGGTCAGAGGTCCGGTAGGTGGCCGTGAGCGTTGCCGATTCGCCCGGCCACAGGCTGATCCCGTTGTCGCTCCACCGGATGGGCAGGACCGGTGTTCCGTTCGCCGACACCAGGTGGAGATCCGTGAGCAGGGCGGGGGTGCCACCGGTACCCGCGTGGCGTACGGTCACGGTCGTCGTGGACGTCCCGGAAGCATCTTGCGTCGTCGATCCGACTGCGGTGACGGGCACCTGCCGCATCGTGCGCAGTCCTCGCAGGTCGGCGTAGGACGTCGTGGGCGTGTGGTACCAGTCGGAGCGGTCGTAGTCGAGCACGTCCGGCCGGGTGGAGAGCCAGTAGACGTTGCGGCTGACCTCGCGCCCGGAGGCGTCGGTGAGGAGCAGCCGGGCCAGGTGGGTGGTCGACAGTCCCGGGACCGCTGCGGGGACCGCCAGCGCGGTGGTGGCGGCCCCGCCGCCCGCGGCGGTCAGGCCGGTGACCGTCCGGTCGTACCTGGGTGTGCCGTCGGTGTCGAAGAGGGTGACCCGTGCGGTGAGCCGGGAGGCCGCGGAGTTCTGGTTGTTGACGACCGTCACCGAGCGGTCGTCGTAGCCGTACTGGATGTGCAGTGGCTCATTGGCCTTCTTCGCCCCGAAGTAGGCCCCGCCCTGGTCGAGGTAGCGGTCCACCAGCTGCCAGTGCAGGGAGGTCCAGCCGCTGTTGAACATCCAGTAGATGACCCCCGTCGACGGTGCGGAGGCGTCCTTCGCGTTGCGGGAGTAGGCCTCGAACTGGGCGCGGACGTTCTCGTACTGGGCGAGCTGCGCGGTGCGCACGTAGTCCTCGAGGCCGGCCGGGGGACCGTAGCGGCCCGTGAGCGCCGCGTCGTACAGGCGCAGCGTGGAGAACGTCGCGGAGGGGGAGCGGTGGTACTGGGCGGCGGAGGGGTCCTTCCACAGGGCTTCGAGCTCGGCCGGGGACATCATGCGGCGCAGTGTGTCGAGGGTGGGGACGGCCGGTCCGGCGCTGGTCTCGGAGTTGAAGCCGGTGGCGCCGCCCTCGCGCTTGTCGTACCAGTAGCCGGGCGGGACCCAGTCGTACGGGCCGGTCATCTTCATCCCGGAGCGGCCGGTGACCGGGGCGGAGGCGTCTGAGGCGGCCGGGACCACCGGGTTGGTCCAGTCGGCGGCCCTCAGTGCGTCGAGGTATCCCTCCTCGATCTCGGCGTTCGGGGCGGCGTCGCTGCCGATCAGGAAGGAGATGACGCTGGGATGGTGGCGGAGCCGGGCCGCTTCGGCGGCCATCGAGGCCTTGGCGACGTGGTGGTCGGCGGTGTCCCACGGCTCGCCGGCTTCGTTGCTGTTGACCTCTCCCTCCCACTTGTCGCAGCACTCCCAGCCGGGGAGCGTGAGGATCCCGTACCGGTCGGTGAGGTCGAAGAACTCGTCCGGCTCGATGTGACCTTCGAGGCGCAGGGTGTTCAGGCCGAGGTCCAGGGCGTACCTGAGGCGGTCCTCGACGTAGGTGGGGTCCCAGCGCAGGAACTGGTCCGGGGACCAGCCGCCGCCCTTGACCAGCAGCGGGCGGCCGTTGATCCGGTACTGGCGGTCGCCGTCGGCGTTCAGGGGCGCCTGCACGTCACGGATGCCGAAGGCCTCGTGGGCGGTGTCGGAGGTCCGGCCGTCGACCGTCGCGGTGACGTCGAGGCCGTACAGGGGCTGCCCGCCCATCGAGGCCGGCCACCACACGCGGGGCGCGCGCAGCCGCAGGGCGGGATGGGCGGCGGGGGAGAAGACCACCGTCTTCGTCTCACGGGGTGCCAGCGTGACGCTGCTGCTCACGGCCGCCGGACCCGCCGTGGCGGACACCGTGGTGATGACGGTGGCCGCCGAGTCGTTGCGCACCCGGGCCTTGACGGTGAGATCGGCCGAGGCCATCGAGGGCATGTCCAGGGCGGTCACCACGTGCGCGTCGCGCAGGGCGACCGGCCCGCCCCGGCGGAGGGTGACGCCGCGGACGAGGCCCATGTTCTCGTCGGGCGGCGGCTGGAGCCAGTCGAGCCAGCCCATGGTGAGGTGCTTGCGCGGGTTGTTGGGCTGGATCCGGAAGGCGACCGTATTGGTGCCCGCCCCGATCAGGCCGGTGATGTCGAACTCGTGCCGGGTGTACGCGCCCGCGACGGTGGCTGCGCCGGCGAGCCGGCGGCCGTTGACGAAGACGTCGGCGGCGGAGATCACCCCGCTGAAGTCGAGGTAGGTGCGGGCGGTGGTGTCGGCGACGGTGAAGTCGGACCGGAACCACCAGGGCACGGCGAAATCGGCGGCCGGGATCCGCTTCAGGTTGACCGAGTAGAAGGGGTCGGGGTGGACGCCCGCGGCCAGCAGCGCCGCGAGGACGGTGGAACGGGGTCCGGCCGGGTACCAGCCGGTCGTCCGGAAGCCCGGCCGGGAAACGGCCTCAGCGGGGTCCGCCACCTTCGCCGTCGACTGGATCGCGTACCCGGCCAGGCCCGTCGCGCTGCCGGGGGCCGATGCCACCGCGGTCGCGGACACCGGGGCCGCAGCCGCCGGCGTCGCGCCCACTGCCTTCGCCGCGGCCGCGGCCGCGGGCCGGACCGGAGCCGGCTGCGGGTGGGGAGCGGCCCGGGTGGTTCCCGCGGTGAGGGCGAGGAGCAGTGCGGTGACGGCCACGGCGGCGGTCCTCGCGCGGACGGGGGCGAGGTGGCGCAGCACGGGACCTCCGGCAGGGGGACGGGTCCGATCCGGCCCCGAGTCTGACACGCGGGCCCGGGCGACGGCTGCAGACAGCCCGGGCCGGGTCACGCGGTCGGAGTACTGCCCCTGCCACAGGTGAACGCGATCGGGGTGAGCGGCCGCGGGGCTGCTGTACTTCCCGGGGGTGGAGTCAGGTGAAGGACGAGGAGATACGTTCGCGCTTCGACGGGCGTGGCCGCGTCGAGTTGCTGCCGGGCCGGACCACGGCCGCGCAGCAGCACCGGACGGAGGAGATCGCCCACGCACTCGGCTACCGGCTGCTGGCCGTCCACAACCTCGGCTTCGCCGGCATGCGGCTCGACTTCGAACGCGACGACACCCCGGTCGCACGCCGCCGCAACGAGCTGACCATCGCCCGGCTGCGCGCGGGCGGGCCCGTGCTCCCGGCCTGGAGCCGCCCGCACCCCCGCCACCGGCTCCGCCGCCGGCCACTTCGCCGCGTGGGCGCCGACAGCCCAGCCGTCCTCCGGCGATGCCCCCGCCGCCCCCACCCGAGGCTCCGGCCGGACCGCGCGTTCCGCCCCCGCCCCCCTTCCCGCCGCTGCCGCCGCCCCCGCCCCCGGTCGCCCCGCCCCCGGTGGCCCCGCCCGCTCAGGGCGTCCCGTCCGGGGCGGGCGTTCCATCGGCCGGACTGGCCGTGTCATATGCCTATCGCCGTCGTCGCCCGCAGGTCTAGGGTGCGCTCACCGGACCATCCCGGGCCGACACCCCTCCCGTTCCTCCCCTCGGGAGGGGCTTCGCGCGCTCAACTCCTGTGTGCTGCGAGCGCCGACATGCAGGGGACCGGTATGCCCGTACGCCCCGACAGCACGACCGAGGCCTTCTGACGTTCCTCGCAGATGGCCCGGACGTCCTGTCCGTCGGTGCTGCCGGAGGGCAGGTCAGTCCGGGACGGGCTGGGTGCTCGCGTTGCTCTCGGAGCGTTCCGTTCCCCGGGGGATGAGGACGCGTACGCCCACGCTCAGGAGCAGCAGGCCGGTTCCGGCGGCCACGAACACCGTGCCGGGGGACATCACCGTCAGCAGGGCGCTGCCCAGGGCGGCGGCCGCGGTTTCGGCGAGGAAGATGGGCCCGTAGACGGCTCCGAACACCCGGCCCAGGAGGTGTTCCGGGACGGTGCGGCCCAGCAGGGTGTCGCAGGCCACGTTCTCGAGGCCGTTGCCGATGCCCGCCACGGCGTAGCAGACGATGCACAGCCAGACGGTGGGTGAGACGCCGGTGAGCAGCAGGCCCAGCCCGCTCGCCGCGAGCCCGGCGACGAAGTACCAGTCGGAGGAGACCTTCCCGGCACGGAGCAGCAGCAGGGGTGCGACGATCATGGCCGCGCCGTAGACACCGGTGGCGATGCCCAGCGCCTGCGGTCCGGCGTTCAGGTCTTCGCGCAGGAGGAAGACGAGCGCGACGTTGTCGAGGCCGGCGAGGCTGATGCCGAGGAACAGCCCCAGGGTGACCGCGCGGGCGATCCGGTGGCGTGCCACGTAGCCGAGGCCCTCGCGCATGTCCCGCAGGAACCGTGCGGCGGAGGCCCGTTCGGCCGTGCGTTTGGCGGCGGGCAGGGCCGGTACGCCCAGGAGCAGCAGGAGCGAGACCCCGTAGGAGAGGGCGTCGACCGCGAACGCGGCCCGGGCGCCGGCCTGGGTGAAGACCAGGGCGCTCACCACGGGGCCCACGGCGAGGCTGAGGTTGTGCGACATGGCGAGCAGGGCGTTGGCGGTGCCGAGTTGCTCGCTCCCGACGAGTTTCGGCACCGTGCTCTTCCCGGCGGGCAGGAAAGCCGTGGACAGCAGGGAGGCCAGGGCGAGCAGGGCCAGCATGACCGGGAAGGGCGGCAGGGTGACCGCGAGGGCACCGATCAGAATCAGCCGCCCGACGTCACAGGCGATCATAAGTTTGCGCGCGTCGACCAGGTCCGCAAGGGCTCCGGCGAAGGGGCCCAGGGCTTGCGGCAGGGCGCGGGCAATGAGTGCCAGGGCGATGTCGGCGGGTCCGTGCCCGGACTCCTGGAGGTAGAGGATCAGAGCGGTCAGGGTGATGAAATCACCCAGGTAGGAAGCGGTGCGGGCAGCCCAGAAACGGCCGAAGGCGGGACTGGACCGAAAGGTCTGGCTCATCTGCCCCATGTGATCCTTTTCCATCTCCTCGGGCCCGGGTGAGCGACGGTGGCCGAAAGCGGCCTATTGCTGCAATGCTGACCGCAGCTAGGGTAATGATCGTTTGGCCTTGCGCCAAGCGGATCACCAACCTAATTGAAATTGGGGGTGCAGGTTGATGGACAACGTGACCGTGACCGCCGAAACCGAAGCCGAAGCCGTGGACGAGTTCGATGTCCTGGATGACCTCGACGACATCGAGTTCAGCCTGGACGAGATCGAGAACAAGATCGCTCCCCTGGCTCTGGCCTGACCGTCGCCCCCTGCTCCGGGAGCCGCGTTTCCATGGCGGCGGGAGAGGGATGTCCGACATGTGCCGCACCGAGGTGCAAGCCCCAGCGGCTGTGACCCACCTCGGTGCGGTGTGGCGGCCGAGCCGCGCCGCCGCACCGCTGACGGGGGTCTGACCAGCCCGCCCGAAGCCCATTCCCGTACATCAATCATTCATTCCCGCAGGAGCATTCTTCCGTTCCCGGGAATTCTTTGAAGTGGATCTCGGTGCAGCGCATTCCCATGCCCTGGGAATGACTGGAGCGCGGAGAGTCCGCTTTCCTTTCATGCGTGCCCGAAAGGCGCGCGGTTCCTTGACAGCACGGGGGTTTTTGTCGAATGCCGCATGTTCTTGACGTCGGTCTGTCCAGTCCTGTTCCGGTCGCATTCGACGGCTTCCGGGCCGTCGTATCCGCGCTGGACGAATCCGCCACCAAAATCCGCGGCCGACTCCTGGGCGCTACGCCCGTCGAGGCGCAGGTGCTGATGCCCGCCTGGGAAAGCGCCGACGCGCGCCCCCTTTCCGATCTGGCGCTCAGCCCCTCCGAACGACGCCTGCACCGCGAGTCGGAGCAGGTCTTCCGCGTACTCGACGCCGCCGCGCGCGCCATCGCCGACACGCTGGTCGAAGAGGACGTCGAACTGCGACTGCACGACATCGGCGCCTTCGACGTCCCCTCCCTGCGCGGCCTGCTGCGCCTCGTCGAGCACCTGACGTGGCGTGACGGGCTACGGCGCCTGCGGCTGTCCGGCCCCACCGCCCGCAGCGGTCTCGCCGAGGCACTCGCCGAGCGGGGGACGCCCTCCCCCGAAGCCGCGCTCCTCGCCCGCCGGCTGCCCGGCCTGATCGCCGACGAGACCGCCCCGTCCGGCGCAGTGTCCCGCGTCGCGCCCGTGGCGTCCCCCGAGGCAGACCTGCTGCGCTCGGTCCTGGACGACGGGGGATCGCCGGTGGACCGGATCGCGTTCGCCGTCGAGTCGATCCGCCGCGGCTTCTTCCGCGCGGACCACGAGGTCATGGCCCGCTGCGCCCTCGTCGGCCTGGAGCTGGCCACGCCCGGCCTCCCGCTGGACGGAACGGTCATCGAGGAGGCGCTCGTCCGGACCGGAACGGGCTCGCCCCTCGCCGACGCCGTGGAGTTCGAGGTGGGCCTGCTGCGCGGGCCCGCCGACGCCCGTGCCTTTTTCCGGAAGGTGCTCGGCATGGTGCACAGCTTCCGGGGCGACAACCCGCAGGCCCTCGAAGCCTTCTCCCGGATCGTCGAGGACGACGCCCACTCCGTCGAACTGCGCGCCCAGGCCGCCCTGTACGCCGCGCTGACCAAGGTGAAGATGCTCCGCGACCCGGCCGCCGGCATCCAGCAGGCAGAGGAGGGCATGGAGCTGCTCCGCCGCCACACCACCGGCAGCAGCCAGGAACGCCGTGAAGGCGCCTGGCTCCACAACGTCCGCGCCCTGTGCTTCTTCTCCCAGGGCAAGCTCCGCGAGGCACTCGCCGACGAGAAGGAGGCGCTCGCCCGCGTCGCGGACGGCTCCGACTCCAGCTCCGTACACCTGAAGATCAACCTGATCTCCAACATCAGCGTCCTGCAGGAGCGGGCAGGCCGCCTGGACGGCGCACTGGCCACCTGGCAGAAGTACACGAGCGTCGGCTCCGCATGGGGCCCGATGTTCACCAAGCACCACGCCTACCGGCACGGCGGACTCGCCCTCGCCGCGGGCCGGCAGGAGGAGGGCCTCACTGCGCTCGAAACCGCCCACGAGGCGGGGGCGAGCCTGTCCGACACCTTCCACCGGGCCGTGATCGCCACCGAGTTGGGCGGGCTGCTCCGCGAGAGCGCGCCGGGACGCGCCGCCCACTGGTACACCGCCGCAGCCCGTGCGTCCGAGGAACTCGCCGACCCCTACAGCTATGCGCTGGCGCTCGCGGGACGCAGCCTCGCGGAGGGACGCACACCCCCCGCCGCCCTCGCCGAGACCGCCGCATCCTCGGTGACCCGTCCCGCGGCGGGCGCCGACCTCGCGGCAGCCATCACGGCCGGTGACCGGGAACGGCTCGGCAGCCTGCTGCCGAAGCCGCGCACCAAGCTGAACCGCCCCTTCGACCACGTGAACCTCACGTGACGGGGCCCGCGACCCGAGCCCCGCAATGGGCCCTGCGACCGGACTTCCTGCTCCGCCGGGCCGGTTTCCCCTTCGAGCTCCTCGACGGCCCGGCCGCCGCATCCCCGCTCGCCGACGCGGTCGAACGGTACGTCGAGGCCGTGGCCCGCCTCGAACAGCAGCGCCGCGCCCTGCTCCGCCGCGAACTGCCCGCAGCCGTCGAACGCGCCCGCGCGGACGGCGCCTGCGCCCGGCTGCGGACCCTCTCCCGCGTCCGCAGCGCCCTGGGACGACGGCGCTACGACACCGCCCTGACCGGCATCGCGGAACTGACCGGACCCGCCGGCGGGACGCAGCAGCACACACCCGCCCTGACACGGCTCGGCGTCGCCGTCCGCGAGATGACGGACGCCGCCGGCGCGGTCGCGAACGCCCTCGACCGGGGCACGCAGGAGGAGCACGACCGCCTCGTGGAACGGATCGGCCTGGAGCGGGTGCGCGAGGCGCTCATCCAGCTGTCGCCGTCGTTCACCGAACAGGCCGAGCGCTTCGCCCGCAGGCCGCGGCCGCCGCACGGCACGGAGGCCGGAGCCACGCGCGCCCGCGACCGGAAGTTCCTGCGCACGGCGCTGCTCTACCTCCAGCGGCTCGCCGCGAAGAACGAGAGCACCAGCTTCTTCGGCCCGCTCACCCACGGCCGGTTCACGGCCGGCCACGACGGCTACCGGACGGGTCCCGAAACCCCCACCGGCGTCCGCCGCCGCGAGGCCTTCCTCACCTTCTGGGCGACCGCCGAACTGGCCCGAGTGATCGCCCTCGACCCGGAACTGGCAGGCGTCCTGCCCGTACGGCGCAGTCCGCTCGTGACCGTGCTGGACGACGGCATCCGCGACCGGCAGGGACGGGTGCGCCGCCTGGGCCCGCTGGACCTGGCCCTGCTCGCCGCCGCCGACGCGACGACCGGGGCGGACGCGCTCGCCGTATCCCTGGCCTCCTCCACGGGCACGCCCGCCGCGGACGTCCGCAGCCGCATCGACCGCCTGACCAAGGCCGGACTGCTCCTCGCCGACCTGGAACCCGCGTCCACCCGGCCCCGCCCCCTGGACGACCTGCGCACACTCGTACGGTCCCTCGCCCCGCACTCGCCGTGGGCGGACCGGCTCGACGGCATCGCCACCTCCCTGGCGCTCTTCGGGCAGGCCTCGACTGCAGCGGGCCGGGCCGGTGCATTGCGCGCGCTGGAAGCGGAGTTCCAGCAGCTCACGGGCGCCCCCGCCCGCAGGGAGGGCGGCCGGATGTACGCCGACAGGCTGGTCGCCTACGAGGAGTGCGAGGGGGACGCGCCGCCCAGCATCGGCCTCGACGTCGCGGACCGGTGGAGCGCCGCGCTCGCCCCCTACCTCGACCTGTGCGCCGCCTACGGCGTCCTGCGCCACGAGGCGACACGGGCAGCGGCCGAGCGCGTCCTCGCCGAGGCCGGGGGAGAGCTGTCCTACCTCGACTTCGCCGAGCGGCTCGGCGCCCTCACCACGCAGGGCGCCTTCGAACGCTCCCTCGCCGAGCAGAAGTTCACGGCCGGGTTCGCCGCCCTCGTGGAGGCGGCCGGTGACGGCCGCGAAGCCGTGCTCACCACCGCGGACCTCCGGCCGCTGACCGACCTGGCGGCGGCCGCCGAGGCGGCCCGGCCGACCCCCACCCGGTTCGTCTCGCCCGACCTGATGCTCGCCCGGGACTCAGGTGCCGCAGAGCCCGGTGCCGCAGAGCCCGGTGCCGCATACCCCGGCGCCCCCGACTCCGGTGAGCTCCTCGTCCTCGGGGAACTGCACCCGTACGTCTTCGCCTGGGGATCGCAGGGCCTGTTCGCGCCGGACCCCGCGTCCCTGCGGGCGGACACGGAGGAACACCTCTCCGCGTGGGGCGGCCCGGACCGCATCGCCACCGTCCTGCGCCGCCGCCGGCACAAGGGACTGGTCTCGGACGCCTTCCCCGGCCGCTTCATCGAGGTGGGCGGCCTCGCCACCCGCGACCGCTCCCGCTGTCTCGCGGTCGCCGACCTGCGCGTGGTCCAGGGCCCCCACGGACCGGAACTGCTCGGCCCGGACGGCAGCCTGGTCCTGTACACCGGCGAGAACGACCATCCGCACCTGCGGGTCTTCGCACCCCCGCAGGTCGAGGTCCCCCAGGTCCGCATCGGCGACCGCCGGCCACGCATCCGGATCGGGAACGTCGTCGTACAACGGGCCCGCTGGTGGCTCTCCGCCGATGACCTGGCCGCACTCCACCGGGCGCAGGACACCGGCCTCGCCCTGACGGCGGCCGCGGAGCTGCGCGCCGCCCTGGACATCCCCCGGTACGTCTTCGCCAAGCCGGAGGGGGAGCCCAAGCCCATCTGCCTGGACCTGTCCTCGCCGCTGGCCGTGTCCGTCCTCCGGCAGTTCGCGGACCGCCCCGTCGTCGTCGAGGAGATGCTGCCGGAGCCGGGACGCCTCTGGCTGCGGCGCGGGGACGGTGCCTACACCTCCGAGTTCCGGCTCGCGATGTTCAGGCAGGTGCAGTCCTGATGTGGTCGTTGATGCCCCACGCGATCCTGCGCTCGACGGGCTTCCCCTTCGAGCTGGTCGAAAGCCTCCGGCTGCCGGCCTCGGCGGAAGCCGCCGCCACCGCCGTCCGGGCCGAGCACGAACTGCTCGCCCTCGCGGCGGAGGCGGGCTGGGACGCCGACCGGCTCGACGAGACGCGGGCGCGGGCCGAATCGGGGCTGCTGCGCCTGGGCCCCGACGAACGGGACCGGCCCGCATGGGTGGCCGCCGTCACCCGCATGCGTGCCGCCCGCCGGGCTCTGGAGACCGCCGCGGCCGAGGAGGAGGGCCGGGGCCGCGAGGCGCTCGCCGCGCTGGCCCGCGACGCCCGCCTGCGCGAGGCCCTGGCCGTGTCCAATCCGCGCATCCTGGCCGACCTCGACCGCCGCGGTGAGAGCGCCCAGCTGACCCACCAGCTGGCGAGCTTCGTCCAGCGCGTCTGCACCAAGAACGAGACCGTCAGCTTCTTCGGCCCCATCAACTACGCCACCCTCGACGAGAAGGACCCCACCGCCGTCCAGGTGTCGTCCGAAGGCCCCGGCACCCTGCGGGCCCGCCGGGCGCACGCCGCCTCCTGGGTCGTCTCCGCGGTCGTCGAGGCGGTCGCCTTCGACCCGGCCGTCGGCCCGTGGCTCGCCCTGCGGCCCCGCAACCCGGGAGTGGCGCGCCCGCCCGGCGCCCCCGATTCCCCGGGGCACCGCCTGCTCGGGCTGAGCGACGGCCGGCACACCCTCGCGGCCCTCGCCGACCGGCTGGGCGTCACCCCGCAGGAGGCCGTGGCCGAGGCCCGCGCCCTGTGCCGCGCCGGAGTCGCCGTCCACCAGCTCGAACCACCCGCCACCGACCCCGATCCGCTGGCGTTCCTCGTACGGCGCCTTGCCGCGGTCCCCGGCGCGGCCCCGCTCGTGACCCGGCTGACGGAACTGATCTCCCTCCGGGACGGATTCTGCGCCGACGACGCCCAGAACAAGGCCGAACGGCACCGGGTCTTCCTCGACGCCGCCCGCCGCATCGCCCCCGACTGCGCCACCGCCAGTTCCCGCACCGGAGCCTTCTACACCGACCGCATGCCGCTGCGCGAGGAGTGCGCCGGCACCACCGACCTGCGGCTCGGCGGGGCAGCGGTACGGGAGTTGCAGGAACGGGTCGTGCCCGCCCTGGACTTCCTGGCCACCCTCGCCCACCGCCGCCGCGAACTCGCCCGGCGCGGCCTCGCACAGCGCATCGGTGACCGTACGGTGCCCCTGTGGAAGCTCGTCGCCGCCGCGGACGGGCTCGCCCAGCCACCGGACCGGGAACTGCTCGCCGCCGTGCGCGACGCCGTGGCCGACCCGGACGCCCCCGAGGTCGACCTCGCCGCATCCGCCGCCCTGACGGACATGGTGCGCGGCACGCCGCTCGACGAGAGCGGCGCGGTGTGCTCGGTCGACCTCATGATCGCCGCGGACTCCGCCACGGCGTGGGAACGGGGCCGCTACGAGGTGGTCCTCGGCGACGTCCACGACACCTGTCTGCTCACCGACTGGGCCCTCCAGTTCCACCCCGAGGCCGCCCGGATCCGTACCGCCCGGGACGCGGCCATGGCCGGAGCCTTCGGACGGCGCCCCGCGGTCAACATCCTGGCCGGACGCCAGACCGGCATCCCCCCGCTCGAACTGCCCGGCCCCGTCGTCGAACTCGGCGGCCTCTCCGACCGGAGCAACCCCTGGACCGCCGAGCTGCGCGACCTGGTCGTACGGGGCGACGGGCACACCGCGCGGCTGTGGAGCACCCCGCTCGGCGGAGAGGTGACCCTGCACAACGGCGAGCTCGACACCGTCGTCCAGACCGCCTTCGCCCCGCTGCGCCTGCGCGCCCCGGGTCTGAACCTCGGCCCGCACACGCCCCGGCTGCGCTGGGGTCGGGCCGTGGTGCAGCGCGAGAGCTGGACCGTACCGTCGTCGGACCTGGCCGCCCTCGCAGGGGCCGCGCAGCGCTCCACGTCCGAGGCCCTCCTCGCGGTGCGCCGCATCTGGGCCCGCCACCACCTGCCGGACCACGCCTTCGTCCACCTCCCGGGAGTCCGCAAACCGCTGTTCGTCGACTCCGCGAGCCCGGCCCTGACCAGGTCCCTGGCCCGCGCCTGCCGCCGGGCGGCCGACGGGGCGGCCCCGGACGCCCTGGTGCGGGTCAGCGAAATGCTGCCCGGGGCCGACGAGCTGTGGCTGGCCGACGAGGGCGGCCGGCACACCGCCGAGCTGAGGTGCGTCTTCACCCGCGCAGTCGCCGCGGCCGGCGCCGGGGGAGAGGGAACCCGATGACCCACTTGATCGTTCTGCCCCACGGCGACCCCACGCTGCGGTACGAGGCCCCCGGCCACCGCACCGCCGAGCTGCACCGCGCCGCCGTGGACCGGCTCACCTCGGCCCCGCAGCGGCAGTGGCTGCGCGAAGTCCTGCACACCGAGGCCGAAGCCGCGGCCGGTTCCGGGACGGGCGACCTGGCCCTCCTCGAAGCCGCGGACCGGTTCCTGAGCGAGCCCCCGCGGACACCGGACGCGGACGGCACCGACGGCACCGACGGCACCGACGGCACCGGCGGCACCGGCGGCACCGGCGGCACCGGCGGCACCGGCGGCACCGGCGGCACCGGCGGCACCGGCGGCACCGGCGGCAGTGGTGTCGCGGACGTCCCGGACGGTGCGGCCACCTCGCGGCTCCTCGCCGTCGACGTGGTCCTCACCCTGGCCGGCCCCCGGGCGGGCTGGCCGGTCACCCTGCGCCTCGACGACCTGGAGCTGGTCCACGGCACGACGCAGTCCACCGCCGACGTGGCACGCGCCGCAGCCGCGGGCGGTGAACCCTTCGCGCCCGAACTGCGGCAGGCCCGCGCGCTGCTGGACGACGCCCCGGCCGTCCTGTTCGTGGACCGCGACCAGCAACTGCCCTCCCTGTTCGCCCTCGCGGCGCAGGACCCCGCACAACCCCTCTTCCTGGACGGGCCGTTCGCCCGGCGCCACTGGCCGGTCCTGCGCGGGCACCTGCCGCCCGGCAGCGACCTGCGCCGTACGCACGCCCTCGCCCGGGCAGAAGGACGGCAGGAGGCCTGGCTCACGCGCCGCGACGACGGGCCGTGGGCCGACCAGCTGACGGGCGCCGAACTGGCGGCGCTCGCGGAGAGCGCCGCCCCGCCCGCCCGATGCGCCGCCGCGGTGGTGACACTGGCCGCGGCGACCGACGAACACGTCCTCACCGCAGACGGCACCACCCTGTCCGCCCGGCAACTGGCCGCGGCCGTAAGGGAGCTGGCCGGAGTCGGAGTACGCGTCCTCGCCGAACTCTGGCTGGGGGCCCCCGGCGTGGACGAGACGCAGCTGCGCTCCACGGCGGCCTGGCTGGCGGCGGCCGACCTGCCCTGGCGGGTGGCCGGATGCCGTCCCTTCCACCTTCCCGACCGACAAGGCGAGCCGACCTGGGCGGGGCACCCGGTGCCGGTGCGCCCGACACCCCCGGAGCTGGACCTTCCGCGCGGTGCGCTCCTGGACGGGCCGACCCGCGCGGAGCTGCTGCCCGAACTGATCGCCGTCCTCGCCGCGCGCCACACCCCCGTCCCGGGACGGGTCGCGGGCGCCTATCTCGCCGAACCGGCCGTCCCCGGAGCGGAGGACCGGCTGCTCCCCGGCGCCACGGTGGTCACGCTCGGCGCGCACACCGTCCTGGCCGACCTGCGCACACGCCGGACCTACGCCCTGGACCCGCGGCTCGGCGGCAGGCTCGCCCGGCTGCGCCCCGGCGAACCGCTCTCCGCCGTCCTGCCCCCGGGCCGGGCCCTGGAACGGACCGTCGCCCTGCTGTCCTCCATCGGCGTCCTCACGGGAAAGGTGAGCCACGCATGACCGACAACGCCGGCGCCTGGAAGCTGGGACACGTCTTCGTGCTGCGGCACGCCGGGATGCCCTTCGACTGGATCGAGCAGCTCGGCGACGATGCCGTACTCGAACGGGCCTCGGACCGCCTCCTCGTGGCCGAGGCCGAGGTGCGGGCGACGCTCGCGGGCCACCGCGCCACGCGGGTCCGCGCCGTGGAGAGCGCCCTGCGCACCCTCGGCGAACCCCCGGCCGCGCCCCGGGACGCGGCCGGTCGGCCCGACGCCCTCGGCCCCGCCCTGGCAGCCTGGTCCGAGGCCGCCGGAGCGTACCGGCAGGCCTACGAGGACGGCTACGAACGGCTGGCGGCCCGTCTGCACGCCCTGGCGGCCGAGCCCCGCATCCGGGAGGCGGTGTCCGTCTCCAACCCCGACATGTACCGCAACGTCTGGCAGCGCTACACCGACCGGCCCGCCGGGCCCCGCAACTCGGCCGCGCGCCGCGTGCACCGGCAGGTGTACACCTACCTGCAACGGCTGTGCGGCAAGAACGAGACGACCAGCTTCTTCGGACCGATCGGCTACGGCACGCTCGACGAAGGGAGTACCGAGGGGTGCGTGCTGCACCGCGGAGGCAGCACGCGCCGCCTGGTGTTCTTCTCGTATTGGGCCGTCACCGCCCTGGCGGCCGCCCTGCGCCGCGACCGCCGCCTGCTGCCCGTACTGCCCCTCACGGTGCTCGACCGCGACGGTCTGCGCGGCCTCGCGGCGGCGTCCGACGGCTCTGCCGGGGCCGAGGTGCGCACCGCGCTGCTGCGGCATGCGGAACCGGTGCCGGTGGGCCGGATCGCCGGTGAACTCGGCCTGCCGGCGACGGATGTGGTCTCCGCCCTGCGGGCAGCCCTGCGGGCCAACACCGTGGAGCTCGGCCCGAGTTACCGGGGCGACCGGCACGACGCCTTCGACCGGCTGCACCGTGCCGTCTCCGCCCTGGCCGGTGACGGGGATCCGCACGCCCTGCGTCGGCTGGAGGAGCTGGACGGACTGGCCCGGCTGCGCGACGACCTGGCCGAGGCCCCCTTCCCGGAGCGCATGGAGTCGTTCCGCGCGCTGGAGGAGGCCTTCACCCGGATCACCGGCACGCCCGCACGCCGCGACGGCGGCATCTACACCGACCGCTTCGTCGTGTACGAGGAGTCCTCGTCCCCGTTCTCGGTCGAACTCGGGGCGACCGCAGCCGCCCGCCTGACCGCCGCGGTGCAGGAGGCCCTCGACTTCTCCGCCGACTACGGGGCCCTCGTCCGCCGCGGCCACCAGGAGCAACTCCTGCGCCGCTGGCCGGAGGAGGACACTCTGTCCTTCCCCGCCTACGGCGAGGCCATGCACCCGGGCACCGGACTGGGCAGCGCCTTCGATCCCCACCCGCCGCTGAAGGCGGACCCCGCCGCCCTGTCCGATCCGCGGACCCGGGCCGCGGCCGTCCCTCCCGCTCCGGCCGGACCCGCGTACGCGCTGCCCGACATCTGCCTCGCGGCACCCGACGTACAGGACATCGGCGCGGGCCGGTTCACCGTGGTGGTCTCCCGGGTGCACCACCACCTGCTCCTGGAGAGCTGGCTGTCGGCGGCCCACCCCGAGCCCGCGCGCTTCGCGGCGGACGCCGCCGCCTGGGTGGCCGAGCACGGCCGGGCCACCGGGCTGGTGGGCCTCGACGTGAGCCGCCGCAACAAGGGCTACTACGTCTTCCCCGGCGACCGCATGGCCCTGCGCCCCCTGCGCGCGGACGACGTGAGCGGCCACCCCGCCCCGCCGTCCCGCGCGGACGCGTACCGGGTCCGCCGCGACGGCGACCGCATCCTGCTCGAGGACGCCGAGGGCCGCGAGCGCTGCCTGTACCTGCCGCTGGCCGACCTCACGGTGTACCCGCCGCTGGCCGTCCTCTCCGCACCGCAGGCCGTCCACGCCCGCATCGAGCCGGACGGCACGGACCGGATGCCCGCCGTCCCGCTCGGCGGAGCCGTGTACCAACGCCAGAGGTGGTTCGTCCCCATGCCGGACCTCGGGGCCCTCACCCCTCCCGCGCGCCACCTGGAGCTGCGCCGGCTGGCCGCCGGGCGCGGCATGCCGCGATTCGTGTACGTCCGCTCGGAAAGCCGCCGCAAGCCCTACCTGCTCGACACCCGCTCGCCCTTCGCCGCCGAGCTCCTGGCCCACGTGACCGACACCGGAGAGCGGGTCCAGTACGAGGAGATGTCACCCGGCCCCGGCGAACTGTGGCTGAGGGACGAGGAAGGGCGCCGCTACACCTGCGAGCTGCGCATGCAGGCCACCAGGGGGCCACGGCCGCCCGCCGCCGGGACAGGAGCCGACGCCGCATGAACGACCTGGAGATACTGCCCCTGTTCGTGCTGCGGGGCGCCGGCTTCCCCGTCACGGACGCCCTGCTGCCCGCCGCCGGGACCGCGCACGCCGACATCGCCCGGGCACGGTCGCTGCTGACCCGGCTCGACGCCCTCCACCCCGCCCTGCTCAGCCTCCTGGCGGACCAGCCGCTGGAGCGCCCCGAACGCCGACGGCTGCGCCGCAGGCTGGCATCGCGCGCCGCAGTGGACCCCGCCCTGCCGCCCGGCACTCCCGCTGCTGCCGTGGTGGCCCGCTGGAACGCACTCGTCGCCGAACGCGACGAGGCACGGGCGCGCGCCGCCCGCAGCTGCACGGCGGAGCTCGACGCGGCACAGGAGTACCTGCGTGCCTGGCACGCGCGTCCGCGCGCCGCCGAGGCCGTCTGGTTCTCCAGCCACAGCGCGGCCTCGGGCCTGGAGGCGTACGCCCGCGGCACCCAACTGTCCGGGACCACGCGCAGGGTCGCCCTGCGCTACCTCCAGAGGCTCGCCACCAAGAACGAGACCACGTCCTTCTTCGGGCCCTTCCAGTACGGCGAGGTGCCCGCCCAGGACACCGCACCCGGGCCCGCTCCGGGTGCGCCGATGCTCGTCTTCGACCCCGCGTCCCCGCGGCACGGCGCGCACACCACCTTCCTCGCCCGCTACGTGGTGGAGGGCCTCGCCCAGCGCATCGGCCAGGAGTGCGCCGGATCGGATCGCACCCCGCTGAGTCTCCACCCCCTCGCGCGGGTCCACGACCGGGGGCTGCGGGTCGCGGACCGGGACATCGCCCTCCCCGCCCCGCTGCTCCGGGTCCTGCGCACCGGCCCGGTGGTCCCCGCCGACCTGCCCCCCTCCCTGCGCAGCGCCGTCTCCAAGCTGGCCCGGGCCGGTCTGCTCCGGCCCCGGCTCGCTCCCGCGTCGACCTCGCTGACGGAACAGGCCGACCTGCGCGCGGCCGTCGCCGGGCTGCGCGCGGCCGCCCCCGAGCCGGTGACGGCCTGGCTGGAGCGGCTCGACACCATCGAGGAGTCCGTCGAGCGGGTACGGAGCTCCGGCTGGCCCGAACGACGCACGGAGGCCGCCGGACTCGCCGCCCTTCTCGACGGGTACGGCCTGGGGGCCGCCGACCGGCCGACGGGATCCCTCTACGCCGACCGGCAGCCGGTCTACGAGGAATGCGTCGGCGGACTGCGCGGACTCGGCCTGGACCGGCGGGCCCTGGCCCCGTCCCAGGACGCCCTGCACACCGTGCTGCGCGTGCACGCCGCTTACGCCGCCCGGGTCCGCGAGGACGCCGCGAGCTGGCTGCGCCTGCACTGGGAGAAGACCGGGCTGCCCGCGCGGACCGGCCTGTACGACCTGCTGGAGGGCCTCCAGCAGTACCCGCAGCCGGACTACCGCGACGGCAGTCCCGCCGCCGACGCCCTGTGGGAGCGCCTGGACGCCGTCGCCCCGGCGGGCAGTTGCCGGGTGGAGGTCACGGCCCGGCAGCTGGCGGCCGTCTTCGCCGACGTGCTGCCCGACGAGCCGTTCGTCTGCTCGCCCGACCTGATGGTCCGCCGGAACCCGGCCGGTACCGACCAGCTCGTCGTCGGGGAGATCCACCACGGCATCCAGCCGTGGTCCTGGCTCGCCCGGGCCCTTCCCGAGGAGCGCCGCCAAGCACTGCGGCGGACCGTCGGGACCTGGGCCGCGGAACTCGCCCGCCACCAGGCCGGCGAGGACGCCGTCCCCGTCACCCTGGTCGAACCCCGGTTCACCGGGAAGACCTTCACCCTGGAGTACCCGGGACTCGCCCTGGAACGCATGGGCCGCTCCGCACTGCCCGGGGACCAGGTCCTGGGCCTGCACGACGTGATCGTCGACCGTGACCCGCTCGCGCTGCGCACCACGGACGGCGTGCCGCTCGCCCTGATGCCGACCAGCCCCGTCGGCCCGCTCTCCCGGGCGCTGGGCGGCCTCGCCCTGTGGGGGCCGCGGACGCCACCGCTGCGCGAACACCGCCCGCGGGTCACCGTGGGCGGGGTGGTGTGGTTCCGCGAGACCTGGCGCCTGGGCCCGGACGCCTTGGCCGGCCTGACCGCCGCGCGCACCCCGGAGGCCGCCCTGACCGAGGCCCACCGGCTGCGCGACCACCTCGGCATGCCCCGGTTCGTGTACGTCAAGCCGGACGGCGAACCCAAACCCGTCTTCGTCGACCTGGAGTCCGTGGCCTACTGCGACATGCTCGCGCGGCTCGCGGCCGGCTCGGCCGGCGCCGTCGTCAGCGAGATGCTGCCCGGCCCGGACGAACAGGTCCTGCACTGTGCGGAAGGAACCTTCACAAGTGAACTGCGTACGGCCGTGCTGGTGAGGAACCCGTCATGAACGTCGACCTGTCGCCGGTGGCGATCCTGCGCAGTGCGGGCGTACCCGCCTCCGTCATGGACCGGCTGATCGAACCCGAGCTCTGCGCGCTGCTGGACACCGCGACCGACGGCGCCGCACTGGACCACGCGCGGAGCGCCGTCGCCCACGCCGACCGTGAACTCGCCGCCCTCTGCCACGATCCGGTGATCCGCGACGCCGCGGCGGTCGCCAACGCCGACATCCACGACAACGCCCTGGTCCCCTTCGCCGAGGGCGCCGTGCGCCGCCGCCGCAAACGCGCCCGCTCGGTGGTCGCCCTCCTGCAACGGCTGGCGACGAAGAACGACACCGCGGGCGGATACGGCCCCATGGACCTGGTCCGGTTCGGCGGGGTGGCCGACCTGGCCCAGCCCCCGGCCACCAGCGGGGTCTGTGCCGAACGGGCCGGGCTGGTCAGCTGGTGGGTGGTGGACCTGCTGGCCGCGGCGATCCGCAGCGATCCCGCCGTGGCCCCGCTGCTGCCCCACCGGCTCGCCTCCGGCGTCGGCCGTGACGGTGACCACCTGCTGGTCGGCGACCGGCGCATCCGGATCAGCGCCCAGGAGCGCGCCGGGCTGGCGTCGCCGCCCGCCGCCGAGGGAGGCGACGCATTGCCCCGGCTGCGCCGCGCCGGGCTCGTCGGCCCCGACCTGCCGGTGCCGGCCGCGCACACCGATCCGCTGGCCGCCGTGATCGGGTCGCTCGCCGCGGCCGGCGGGGCGGGAGCCGTCTGGGCGGAGCGCCTCACCGAGCTGCGGGAGCTGGCCCAGCGGACCGCCGACGCACCCGCCGCGGCTCAGCGCGACCTGGCGGCCGAGATCCGCCGCCGGGTCGAGAACATCACCGGAGCCCTGCCGGAGCGTCCCCGGGGCCGCTTCTACAGCGACCGCGACGTCCTCTACCAGGAGGGCCGCGGGGCCGCGGGCGAGTACGGCATCGGGGGCGACCTGCTCGACCGGCTGCGCGACGGGCTGGACCCGGTGTGCCGGCTCGCCGCCGTCCACGGCCACCAGCGGTTCCTCGACGCGTCCGCCGTGCTGCGGGAACGCACGGGCGAGGGCCCGCTACGACTCCTCGACGCCATGCGCCACATCGGGGAACTCGGAGACCTCGCGGGGGCCGCCGACGGGGGCAGCGCCGGGCGCCTGCGCGAGGAGCTCGGGAAGCTGTGGCCCGAGGAGGGCGGGGACCTCGACCCCGGCCGCCTCGCCGAACTCCTCGACAAGTGGCCGGCGTCCGAGCTGTCCCTGCTCTCCCCGGACCTGATGCTCGCCTCCGGCGCCGACGGGTCCGTCCACGACGCCCGGCTGGTCCTCGGCGAACTGCACAGCAACCTGCAGACCTTCGGCCTCTTCGAGCACTTCTGGCCCGACAGCGGCATGCGCGATTGGTTCACCGGGTCCGGCGACCTCGCCGACCGGCTGGTGCAGTTCACCGCCCCCAGGTCGCAGGGCAAGGCCTTCCTCGCGGAGCTCCCCACCCGCTCCATCGAGGTCTCGGCGGCCTCCGCCCGGCCCTCCGCCGTGGACTTCGCAGACGTCACCGTCCAGTGGAGGGGAGGCGTCCCCCTGTTGGTCCTGCCGGACGGCGAGCAGCGCACCCTGGTGCCCGGCGACCCGTCCAACCCCCTCTACCTGGCGCTCTCCCCGCACACGGGGCTGATGCCGTCACTGCGTTCCGGGCCCCGCGTCCCCGAGCTGTCGGCCGGCGGGGTGGTCCTGCAGCGCGAACAGCGCAGACTGCCCCGACCCGCCCTCGGAAAGGACCTCGACGAACGCTTCGTCACGATGCGCCGCTGGCGGGCGGCACATGCCCTGCCCGAACGCGTCTTCGTACGGGTCGCCGGCCAGCCCAAACCGTTCTACGTCGACTTCCGCAACCCGCTGTTGGTGGACCTGCTGGCGCACTGGACCGCCCCCGGCGACGAACTGCTGCTCAGCCCGATGCTGCCCGGCCCCGACCAGCTGTGGCTGGAACGCGGAACCGACCGGTTCTGCGCCGAACTGCGGATATCGGCCGTGGTCAGGAGGAACCCGTGAACCCGAGCGCCGACACCCCGCCCGGGGTGGTGGTCCCCGCGGGCCGCCTCAGCGCCCGCCTGCACCCCGACCTGCAACTGCGCAGCAGCGGCTTCCCCGCCGCACGGCTGCTCCCGCGGCCGGGACCGCAGGCGGCCGCCGCGACGCACGCCGTCCGCGCCGCCGAGCAGGACCTGACGGCCCGGCAGGACGCCTTCCGCGAGCGGGTGTTCCCGGCGCTGAAAGAGGCCTTCCCCGGTCTGGAACGCGCCCAGCGCACCGCGGTCGTCCGATCCTCCCGGATCGTGGCCCACGGCCGGCCGCTCCCCGAGGGAACGGCGGCCCTGTTCGCCACGCTGGGCCACGCCCCCTGGGCCCGGGGCTGGGAGGAATCCGTGGGCCGGCTCGCCGACACCGTGCGGGCGGCCCAGCACTCCTACCTGGAAACGGCCGAGGAGGTGTACTCCCAGGTCCGCACCCGCGTCGCGGAACCCCGGGTGCACCAGGCGATCGCCCAGTCCAGCGGCGGCTTCGCCGAGCGCCTGTTCCGCCCCGACGGCCCCGTCCTGGACCCGCGCCGGCTCCGCGGCAAGGACCGCGGGGACCTGATGACCGCCCACCGCTACCTCCGCCGCTTCGCGGCCCGCTGCGAGACGGTCTCCTACTTCGGTCCGTCCTGCTTCGCCGCGCTGGACCCCGCCGCACCCGACGCCGTCAGCTACGGGCCGCCGCGGCCCGAGCGGACGTCCGTGGACGCCAGCGCCTGGCTGCTGCGGGACCTGGCCGCCCGCCACGCCCCGCGCGGCGGCGACCAGCAGGTCAGCCGCGACCCGCTGTGGCGGCGCGAGTCCGACGCCCTCGTCCGCACCGCCGACGGCAGGACCCTGGCGCTCTCCCCGGACGCCGTACGGCTGTGGGACGCGCTCGGCGGAGACTGGACCACCCTGCGCGAACTCGCCCGGACCGCCGGACTCCAGGCCGCCGGGCTCCGCGCCGCCCTGCCCTCCCTCACCCCGGCCCTGCGGCGCGGCCCGCTGGTGCCCTCCACCGAACGGCACGCCTTGCGGGCCCTCGCCGCGGCCCTGCCCGAGGCCCCCGCGGTCCACACCCTGCTGCAGCGGCTGGAGGAGACCGCCGACGCCCCCTGGCCCGAACGGGAGAAGATCCTCGCCGGAGCCGACGCCGAACTGACGGCCGCCGGGCTGGACACGCGCCGCAACGCCGGAGAGCACTACGGCGACCGGTCCTTCTGGCACGAGGAGCGATCCGGCCCCCACAGCGAAGGCGTCCGCTTCGGCGCACCCACCGTCGACGCACTCACCCGGGCCGTCGGTCCCCTTCTCGAACCGCTCTACCTGGCCGCCCTCCTGTCCCGGGCCGACGCCCGCGCCGAAGTCCGCCGCGCCTTCGGCGGCCGCCCCGTACCCCTCGCCCGGGCCGCGACCGCCGACCTGCCCGGCGACCGCCCCCGGTACGAGGCGCTGCGCGCGGCCCTCATCGCCCTCGTACGGGCAACCCCCGCGGGCCCCGACGGCGCGGTCCGGCTGACGTCGCAGCAGGTGGACGCCGTGTGCGCGCCCTTCTGGGCCACGCTGACGGCCCCCGACACCATCCCCTCCGCAGCCCTGCCCGGACTGGACCTGCTGGCCGCGGGCCCCTCCCCGGCCGAGGCCGTCTGGGTGCTGGGCGAGGTCCACGACGACTCCAGCTCGATCGTCGGAGGCTCCTCGACCCGCGTCCACTGCGACCCCGAGGGCCTCTACGCGGACTTCTGCGCCGCGGTGGCCCGCCTCGCCGACCCGCACACCATGGCCGGCGTGGTCTCCCGGCGCCGCAGCATGCACATCACCCCGGAACTGCCCGGTCTGGCGATCGAACTCAGCGGCCTCAGCACCAAACCCCGCACGTCGGTGGTCCCCGTCGCCGACGTCACCGTGAGCGCGGACGGCTCGGCCGTCGACACCGCGGCCGGACGCCGCTGGCTCTACCCCGGGGACCTGGCCAGCACCCTGCACCGCGCCGTCGCGCTGCCCGCCGTCGTACCGATCGACCTCACCGGCCCGGACGGGTCCCCCCGCGTGCTCATCGACGGCGTCGTGGTGGAACGGGCCAGCTGGAAGCTGCCCGCGCCGGGCGCCTCCGGACCCGGGTACCCGCACTGGAGCGCCTGGCAACGGCTGCGGGCCGAACGCGGGCTGCCCCGCAGGGTCTTCGTCCGCCACCAGGCCGAGACCAAACCCGTCTTCGTGGACCTGGACGACCCCGTCGCCGTCGACGACCTCGCCCGCCTCGGCCCGGGGGAACTGCGCCTGTCCGAATGCCTTCCCGGCCCCGACGACCTGTGGTGGAACCCGGACGGCGGCCACCAGGTCGCCGAACTGCGCATCGCCTGCCTGATCGACCACACCACCGCTGAAGGAGCCGCCTCGTGACCGGGGCCTGGCGGGCCATGCCCGTAGCCGTCGTACGCCCGGCAGGATTCCCCCTCGACCTCCTCGACCCGCTGGCCGATGCGCGCCTGCCGCAGCTCGTCGACGCCGTACGGGAGTCACGCGCCCAACTGGACCGGGCGGCACAGGACTTCGAAGCGGTCAGCCGCAAGGCCCACCGCCCGCAGGACGCCGACGGGGTACGGGCCGCCCGAGCTGCCTACCGGGCCGTCCAGCGCCGCAAGCCGCTCCCCGGCGTGCTGTGGTTCGAGGACCCCGTCGGCGGCCACACCGACGCACAGGCCTTCGCCCACTGGTGGACCTCCACCTGCACGGCCCGGGACACCGCCTTGGACGAGCTGGCCGGCCGGTACACCGCCGCGCTGGGCACCGCGCGCGAGCACCTCGGCTCCGTACTGCGCGACCCGCGAGTGCGCGAAGCCCTGGTCCTGCTCACCCCCGAGATCCTGGACACCACGGTCGCGGCCCTGCTCAAGCGGCCCCCCGGCGGCCCCGCCCCCAACCAGAACGAACGCAAGGCGGTCTCCTTCCTGCAGCGCCTGGCCGCCAAGTGCGAGACCAACGCCTTCGCCGGCCCCATCGCCTACGCCACGCTCGGCGCCCCCGCCGACTGGACCGGCCCGCCCGCCGCCCGCCAGGGCTTCCTCGCCTTCTGGGCGGTCAAGGAACTCCTCGACCAGGCACTCGAACGCCACGCACCGCACACCCTGGACTGGCGGCCCGGCCCGGCCGCCGGAATGCTCCCCGAGCAGTCCCCGGTGCGCCGGGCCGTCACCCGGGCGGCCGCGGGCCGCGCGGGCGAGGTGCCCGCGGCGACCCTGCGCACGCTCCACCGGCGCAACCTGCTGTGGGCGTCCGAACTCCTCGCCCCCACCTCCGAACCGGACGCGCTGGCCCTCCTGCGCACGGCCGCCGAACACCTAGGCGACGACACACTGCGCACCCTCGCGCAGGAGCTGACCCGGACCGCAGCCCTCTTCGCCGAGGCGGACGCCGAAGGCAAGAGCGCCGCCGTCTCCCGCGCCGACGCCGTCCTGACCGAGCAGGGCCTGGACGTGGCGCGCCGGGGCAAGGGGCAGCTGTACGCCGACCGGGTCGTGCTCTACGAGGAGGACCACGCACCGGAGTTCTCCGTACGCTTCGACGAAGAAGCCGTCCGGAACCTGCTCACCCGCCTCGATCCCGTCCTCGACCTGGCGGCCGCGGCCGGCGCCGAGGCCTGGCTGCGGGCGCGCGACGCGTTCACCGCGGCCTGGCACGAGCGGTACGGTCCCGCGGTCACCGAGCTCCGGCTCCCGGAGGTCCTCGCCTGCCTCCCGGTCAGCGCGCCCGTCCCCCTGGACGGGACCGACGTCGCACGGCGCCTGCACGACCTGGTCGCCGCCACCTGGGACGGCACCTCCACCGAGGTGGTCCTGGACCCCTCGGCCGTACGGGCGATCCTTCCCGAGCCGGACGGCGCCCCGGGCCCGATGATCCTGGCCCCGGACCTCCACTTCGACACCTGCGACCGGTCCGCGGTGGAATCGGGCCGGGCCCCCGTCGTGGTGGGCGAGTTCCACTGGGGCCTCCAGGGCCTGGGCAACCTCTGCTGCTTCATCGAGGACCGCGACGCACTGGCACGGGCCACCCGCGACTGGCTGCACGACCCCGCCCCGCAGGCCCCGGAACTCGTCCACGTGGCCACCCACAACCGCTTCGGCAAACTGTGCTACCTCGAACTCCTGCCGCGCACCGTCGAGCTGAGCGGACCCGCCGCCCCCGGCCAGGACCGGCTGCGCGCCGAGGACCTCGTCGTCCGCCCGGACGCGACGGTGACCGACCGGCACACCGGCCGGCGGGTCATGCCGCTCCTCGGCGACGCGGAAGCGGCCACGCAGAGCCCGCTCGGCCCGCCCTCCTGCGGACTGCCGCGCATCGTGCTCGGCCCGCTGACCCCGCGCATCAGCATCGGCGACGTGGTCGTCCAGCGGGCGGCCTGGCGCCTGGACGCGCAGGTGTTCCAGCCGCCCCAAGGGGCCGTGGGCGCCGAACGCTACCGGCACACCGTCGACGCGCTGCGCGCCCTGGGGGTACCCCGCCGCGTCTACGCCGCCGTCCAGGGCGAACGCAAACCCGTCCACGTCGACCTCGCCAGCCCGCACCTGGTCGAACTGCTCGTCGCCGAGTCCAGGGAGCGGCCGGTGCGCCTCACCGAGATGCTGCCCGCTCCCGACCGCACCTGGCAGCGCAGCGACCTCGGCCGGCACGTCTGCGAGATCCGATTCTCCGTACGGCGCCGGACCTCCCCCCGCACGAACCTCACCTCCGGAGTAAAGAACTGATGAATCGTCAGCCAGTGGTGCTCGGCCTCGGCGGCAGCACGCGCAAGGGCTCCTGGGCCGAACTCCTCCTGCGCAAGGCCCTGCTGACCGCACGGGACGCCGGCATGAAGCCCCAGATGTACTCCCTCGGCAGCAAGGACCTCCCCGTCTTCCGGGACTCCCACCTGACCGACCCGCCGCCCGAGGTGGCGGAACTCCTCGCCAAGGTCCGGCAGGCCGACGCCGTCGTCTTCTCCTCACCGGTCTACCACGGCACCATCGCCGGAGCCCTCAAGAACGCCGTCGACCACCTCCAGGCCCTGGGGCAGGACGAACAGCCGTGGCTCACCGGCAAGGTCGCCGGCCTGATGGCCGTCGGCGGCACCCCCATCGGCGGCGCCAACGCCATCAGCGCCATGGACCACTTCTGCCGGGCCCTACGGGTGACCACCGTGCCCACGGCCGTCATCGCGGGCCAGGGATTCCTGGCCCAGGACGGCTCGTTCAGCGACGAGACGGTCGGCGCCCGCGTGGCCCGGATGGTGGAGGAGCTCGGCAGCCACGCCCGCATCCTCACGGGCCGGGAAGCCCCCGGCGCATGAGCGCCTACTTCGCGGAGCGCCGCGAGACCCTGCACCTCCTGGACTCCGGCCCGGGACCCGAGTTCACCCGCGGCCGCTACCGCGGCATCGGCTCCTCCCGCGGCGGGGGAGCCCCCGGCCGCGAGACGTGGCGCTACCGGGCGCTGCCGGCCCCCGCCGGGGCGGACCTCGACCTGCCCGCCGCCGTACGCGCCGCGACGGGCGCGCTCGCCGAGCCCTGGCCCGTGACCTACGCGGCCGAGGACCGGCTGCGCGACCTGGCGCAGCGCATCCGGCGCGTGGCGGCGGGCAGGGACGGCAGCCCCGAACTCGTCGTCAGCCTCCGCGACTTCGACCAGCGGGTGGTCGCCGGCCCCGCCGACCGGCTGACCGACGACCACCGGGTGTTCCAGACCGTGAACCTCAGCGCGACCTACCGCGGACCGAACGGCCCGCTCACCCTGCGCAGGGACTCCGCGACGGGCGGCGCCGAGACGGGCGACCTCCGCCCGGAGGACATCGCGGCACGGCTCCTCGACGAACTGGACCGGGCCTGGCACGAGGTGCGCGGCCTGCCCCTGATGACCCTGGACCGCGGCAGGCGCACCGTCCTCCTCTCCCCGGGCGGCTGCGCCCTCTTCTTCCACGAGGTGTGCGGCCACCCGCTCGAGGGCGACGTGGTGGAGAGCGGCACCTCCTACCTCGGCGCCGCACGCGGCAAGGCCGTCTGCCCCGAGTGGGTGACGGTCGTCGACGACCCGGGCGCCCCGAACGCCGTCTTCGGATACCGCTTCGACGACGAGGGGCACCCGGCCACCGCCGTTCCCCTGATCGAGGCGGGCACCGTGAGCGGGGTCCTGCACAGCTCCGCGAGCGCGGCCCAGGCGGGCGAGGCCCCCAACGGCCACGGCCGCCGGATGTCCTACCTGTACCCGGCGGTTCCCCGGCAGGCCCACACCCGCATCCTCGACGGCCCGTTCGCCGCCGACGACGTACGCCGACCGCCCGGGGAGGCCGTCTGGGTGGAGCGCATGCGGGTACGCCACGTCCACCAGGGGAGCGGGGCCTTCAGTTTCCTCGGCCTGGAGGGCCTGCTGCTGCACGACGGCGTTCCGGTGGGACGTCTCACCGACGTCGTCATCAACGGGGACGGGCTCTCGGCGCTCCGCGGCATCTCGGCCGTCGCCGGCGACTCCCGCTCCTTCGTCGGCGGCGGAGGCTGCGGAAAGCTCGACCAGGGCCCCCTCATCGTCGGCTTCGAACAACCGACCGTCCGGATCGACGGACTGGACACGTACGCCCGCCAGGGCGGGCAGGAGCTCAGGTGACGACGACACCGGTTCACGACCGGGACCCGGTGAGGTCCTACCCCCTTTCCTGGACGGCCGTCGACGAGGCCACCGCCGCGGTGGACGCGGCGCCACGCGCCGAGGAAGTGGAACTGTGGGTCCACGACGCCCGCGAGGCGGTGGCCCAGATCGTCCCGTCCACCGGGCGGATCACCGCCGCCGCGGGCGGCGCCTTCGGCGCAGCCTGCCGGGTCTGGGAGGACGGCGCCTTCGGCAGCGCCAGCCGCACCGTGGACGGCGCCGACGACGTCCGGTCGCTGGTCCAGGAGGCCCGCACCACCCTGGGCCGCCGGAACGTCGCCGTCCGCCCGGCTCCCGACCCGGCCGCGGCCCCCGCCCCCGCCCCCGCGTCCAGGCGGATCCCGGCCCCCCTGGACACCGCCGCGGCGGAGCACCTCGTCCGCACGACCGCCGAACGGCTGCGCCTGGCCGGGGCGGACGTCCAGGTGCTGCTGGCCCAGCAGTACCAGTGGACCACCGCCACGGCGACCCTGGGCGGACTGCGGCGGGAGCACCACCACGAGCAGACCCGGGTCGTCGTGCGCTGCGAGACCGCCCACGGAGCCGTCGTGGAAGCGGCCGAAGCTCAGCGGGTCACCGACGACCCGGGAACCGACGCGCTCGTCCACCGCATCGCCACCGCGCTGGACACCCTCGGCTCCCCGGGCCTCCCCGGCCCCGCCGCCGTGCCGCGCGGACTCCCCGTCGTCCTGCGCCCGCAGGTCGCGGCCCCCGTCGTGGCCGGGCTCAGCTGGCTGTTCTCCGGCAGCACCGCCCTCGCCACCCCCGGCCTGGCCCGAGCGGTGGGCAAGCGGCTGTTCCCCTCCTGCCTCCACGTGGACGACGTGCCCCACGCGCACCCGGACGGCCCGCCGATGGTCCACGACGACGAGGGCGTGGCCGCCGGCCCCGTCGTCCTCGCCGACGAGGGACGCCTCACGGCCTTCCTCCACTCCTGGGACACCGCCCACCGGCTCGGGCACACCCCCAACGGCCGCGGCATCCGCATGGGCGTGGGGGCCCAGCCGATGCCCCGGCCCGTCGCCCTGCGGGTCGCGCCCGGACGGGGCGCCATGCCGGAGGACTTCGTCGAGCTCAGCTGCCGCCTGGAGAACCTCGTCACGATGCCCCGCGCGGGACGCATCGAGATGATCGTCGCCGGGTGGGAGGTCCGCGGGGGACGCCGGATCCGCAGGATCGCCCCCTTCGAGTTCCACTGCGACCTGCTGACGTACCTGCGCAAGCTGCGCGGCACCGGCACGGACGCCCAGATCCTGCCCCTGGCCGACGGAGCCCTGACGCCGAGCCTGCACTTCGAGGAGCTGCCGTGACCGCTGTCCATGACGTGCTGGTGATCGGGGCGGGAGTGGTCGGCCTCTCCGTCGCCCGTGAACTGGCCCAGCGCGGGGCCCGCGTCCACGTGGTCGACGGCAGCCCTGATGGCGGCAGCGGATCCCGGGCGGCCGCCGGGGTGGCGATCCCCTCGCTGCGTCTGCTCGCCGATCCGGTCATGCACGCATTCGTGGCGGCGGCACGGACCCGCTTCGACGAGGACGTGCGGACGTTCGAGAAGACGACCCCCGGGATCCGGCGCGGAAAGGGCGTACTGCGCCCGGTCCGCACCGAGGAGGAACGCGAACAGCTGGTCCTCACCACGGCCGCCCGGCCGGAGGAGCTCGGTGAGTGGACCGATGCCGCCGCCCTCGCCGACCTGGAGCCGGTCTTCGCCCGGAGCTCCTTCCTCGGCGCCTTCCGCACCACTGCGGGCCACATGGTCGACACCGCTCTCTACGTCGACGCCCTCGGCTCCGCGGCCCGTGCCGCGGGAGCCACGGTCTCCCTCGGCGAGCAGGTGCTGGGCATCGAGGAGGCGCCGGGCGAGGTCCGCGTCACCACCTCCCGCGGCAGCCTGCGCGCCGACCGGGTGGTCGTGGCGGCGGGCGCCTGGTCGGGCAGCCTCCCCGGACTGCCGCCGCTGCCCGTCCATCCGATGCGCGGTCAGATGATCGAGGTGCGGGACGCGGAGGTCCGCATCGACCACGTCATCTCCGGACGCACCTACCTGTGCCCGTGGCGGGCCGGTTCGCTGTGCACCGGGGCCACCGAGGAGATGGCGGGCTTCGCCGACCACGTCACCACGGCCGGTACCGTCTTCCTGCTGTCCCGGCTGGTCAGGGACTTCCCGCTGCTCGCGGACGCCCGGCCGGTCCGCGCCTGGGCGGGTCTGCGCTCGGCCTCCGGAGACGGCCGGCTGGTGCTGGGCCGCTACCCGGCCACGAACCGCGTGTACGTGTGCTCGGCCCACGCCGGCCAGGGCATCCTCACGGGCCACCACAGCGGCTGGGCCCTCGCCCACCTCCTCGACACCGGCGAGCCCGCCGCACCGGAGGCGTTCTCGCCGGACCGGTTCGACCCTGTCCGGGCCGGCTGACCGGACGGGGGACCTCAGCCCTGCGGGCCGGAGGCCGGCGCGTCCGACGCGTCACGGGGGTCCGCGGCGGCCGGGGGCGCGGCAGGGAAGGCCCGGGCACCGGTGGCGGCGGCGTCCGCCTCCGCCGCGTCGGCGAGGGCCTCGGCGGCGGCCTCGGCCGCCTTCGCCGCATCGTTCGCGGCCTGCACGGCCAGGTCGTCCGAGGAGGCCTCGCGGGTGGCCGCGGACTGGGGGAGCACCTCGGAGAAGGCGCGGGTGACGCTCTGGAGGGCGGAGGTGACCTCGCCGGGTATCACCCAGAAGTTGTTGCCCGGGCCCTGCGCGAGCTGGGGAAGCATCTGGAGGTACTGGTAGGCGAGGAGCTTGGGGTCGGGGTCGTTGCGGTGGACGGCCTGGAACACCTCGTCGATGGCCCGTGACTGCCCCTCGGCCTTGAGGATCTCAGCGGTCCGGTTGCCCTCCGCGCGCAGGACTGCGGACTGCTTGTCGCCCTCCGCGGTGAGGATCTGGGACTGGCGCTGCCCTTCGGCCCCGAGGATGGCGGCCCGCTTGTCCCGCTCGGCCCGCATCTGCTTCTCCATCGCGTCCTTGATGGACTGCGGCGGGTCGATGGCCTTGATCTCCACCCGGTTGACCCGCAGTCCCCACTTGCCGGTGGCCTCGTCGAGGACACCGCGCAACTGGTTGTTGATGGTGTCCCGCGAGGTCAGGGTCTTCTCCAGGTCCATGGAGCCGACCACGTTGCGCAGCGTGGTGACGGTCAGCTGTTCCACTGCCTGGAGGAAGTTCGCGATCTCGTAGGCCGCCGCGCGCGGGTCGGTGACCTGGAAGTACAGGACGGTGTCGATCTCGACGACCAGGTTGTCCTCGGTGATGACCGGCTGGGGCTTGAAGGAGACGACCTGCTCGCGCAGGTCGATCACCGGATAGACGCGGTCGATGTACGGGATGACGACGTTGAGCCCGGGCTTGAGGGTGCGGTGGTAGCGGCCGAGCCGTTCGACGTTGCGGGCGCGGGCCTGGGGGACGATGCGCACCGCACGGACCACGGTGAACACCGCGAGGACCGCGACGAGCAGGCCGACGATGAGGAAGGCCGATGCTTCCATGGCTCACTCCCGGGGGTAGACGAGCGCCGTGGTGCCCTTGATCTCGATGACGTCGACGGTCGTGCCGGGAGGGATCACCAGCGTCTCGTCGTAGGCGCGGGCCGTCCACTCCTCACCGCCGATCCGGACCCTGCCGCCCAGCCCCGTCACCTCGGAGGTGACGTACGCGGCCCCGCCGACCAGGGCGTCCACGCCGAAGCGCGCTTCCGGGGGCGGGGACAGGCGGCGCAGGGCGATCGGACGCACGAAGATCACACCGGCCGTCGCCACGACCGCGAACACCACGAACTGCCACGGGAGGGGGAGCCCGACCGCCGCGAACCCGGCGGTGACGAGCGCGGCGCCCCCGAGCAACCCGAGCGCGGCGGTGAGGGTGACGATCTCGGCCGCACCCAGCAGCAGCGCGACGATCAGCCAGATCAGCCAGGGATCCATCGCATACGCCTCCTGACACGGGAAGGAGAGCGCGACTGACAGCACTTTTCCCATCCTTTACCCGTTTTGTATGCAATGAACCGGAATCAAATCCTCCGGCCCCGCACCGGCGAGCACTCCACTGCCCCGGGCGCGAGGTCCGTGCCCTTAGCAGGCTTCCCCGAGCCCATGTCGAGCCCTTCCCGTAAAAGTCACTCGATAGGAGATAAGCGCGGGCTCGGGCGCATTCTGTGGACAGACTTGAACCCTGCCGTCATCCAGGGGGGACAAGCCGTGACACACGATGAAGGCCGCCGGCCGGGCCTGGCCGAGGACGCGGTGGCCCTGGTGGCCGGCCTCGCCGATCTGGCGTTCAGCGGGCTGAGCAGCGCGGTGGACGGCGTCAGCGGTCTGCTGCGCCGCGCCGACCTCGCCGAGCTCCTGGCCGACGGCCAGGAGGAGACCAAGGCCCGCGGCCGCCTGCTCCTCGACCGGCACACGGCCACGGCCCCGGCCCACCTGGAGGTCCTGGCCCGCACCGTCACCGCGCGCTCCCGGGCGGAGAACGGCAGTGAGTGAACGGGAGGAGCACGACTTACTGAAGAGGCGCGTCGACGAGGTCCTGAGCGCCTTCGTCACCGCGGAAGCGCAGGCGCTGGCCGACATCGACGACAGTCTGGTGCCGGTGTCGGAACAGCTCCATGCCGCCACCGGGCACGGCAAACGCCTCCGGGCGGCGTTCTGTTACTGGGGCTGGCGCGGGACCGGCCAACCCGACAGCGAGGCGGTGGTACGAGCCGCCGGCGCGATCGAACTGGTCCACGCGGCCGCCGTCGTGCACGACGACCTGATCGACCACAGCCCCACCCGGCACGGCCGCCCCACCGCCCACATCGCCTTGCGGGAGACCCTCAAGGACCACGCGCGGCCGAAGGCCGGCGCCCGGGCCCTGGCCATGCTGGTGGGCGACCTGCTGATGGCCATGGCCGGACAGCTGTTCACCACCTCGGGCCTGCCCGGCGCCTTCCTCAACAGGGCCCGGCCCCTGTGGACCGTCCTGGCCCGCGAACTGGTGGCCGGCGAGTGCCTGGAGGTCGTACGCACCGGCCGGCAGCCGGATCCGGACGCATCGGTGAAGGTGATCCGCTACAAGACCGCCAAGTACACCGTCGAACACCCGCTGCAGATCGGCGGCCTCCTCGCCGGCGCCCCGCCCCGGCTGCTCCGGGCGTACAGCGATTACGGCCTGCCGCTCGGCGAGGCCTTCCAGCTGCGCGACGACCTGCTGGGCCTGTTCGGCGACCCCGAGCAGACCGGCAAGGACCCGGCCGATGACCTGGCCGGGAACCGCCCCACCGCGTTGATGGCCCACGCGTTCGCATCTGCCACCCGGGCCGAACGCGGCGAGCTCCACCTGCTGCTCGGGCGGGCGGACCTCACCGGACAGCAGGTGGCACGGGTCCGGGAGATCGCCCACCGCACCGGGGCCGTCAGCCGCGTCGAAGACATGATCACCGCCCGGCTGCACACGGCGCACGACGCCCTCGCGGAGGCCGACCTGACCGGCGAAGCGCACCGCGCGCTGTCGACCCTGGCGACGTACGCAGCCACCCGCACCCACTGACCGCCACCCCACCGGAGCAGCACGATGACCCACACCCCGGCATCCATGGACGCCCTGCGCACCCGAGGGGACGAACTCGCCGACGCGACCGTGGCGGCACTGTTCGAGCGCGGAGAGGTCGGCAAGTTCAACTCCCTCATGCGCTACGTCTCCACCGTCGGCCAGGACCTTCCCGAGGGACTGCCCGAAGTCGCCCGCGAGTACCTGCACGAGACCGGCTCGCCGCCCGACTGGGTGGACTGGGCCGAGATGGAGAAGGCCCGGCTGTTCTTCATCGACAACAACGTCCACATCTCCACCGCCCTGTCGTTCGCCTCGATGCCCGCCTGCTACGTGGTGCCCCACGTCGCCAAGCTGCTGTCGGCCACCCATTCGCTGAAGTACCCCTCCAAGCGGATGGCCGAGACCGGTCAGTTCACCGTCTACCTCATGCAGCCCGACGCCTTCGAAGCCGGCAGCCGCTTCATCCCCGCCGCACAGAAGGTGCGCCTGCTGCACGCCTCCATCCGCCACCACCTGGCGCGCGAGGACCGCTGGGACACCGCCGCCCTGGGCACACCGATCTGTCAGGAGGACATGATCGGCGGCCAGATGATGTTCTCCATCCAGGTCCTCGACGCCCTGCACCGCCTCGGCATCCACATGAGCACCGAAGGCGCCGAGGCCTACTACTACGCCTGGCGGGTGGTCGGCGCCATCCTCGGCATCGACCAGGACCACGTACCCAAGGACCTCCAGGAAGCCCGTACCTTCTCCGACCTGTACATGACCCGCCACATGGGTCCCAGCGAGGAGGGCGCCCAGCTCACCCGCCAGCTCATCGACCTCTACGAAGAGGTCGTGCCCGGCACCCTCTTCGACCCGGTCGTCTCCGCCCTGATCCGGTACCTGATCGGCGACACCTGCGCCGACTGGCTGCGCGTGCCCCGCACCAGCTGGGACACCGTGGTCAAGGCCGCCCCCGCCCTGCTGGGAGTACTGGAGAGCATCGAGGACCGCTCACCCCTGGCCGCCTGGGCCCTGGACCGCGTCGGTCACCTGACCAGCATCCTCGAACTGTCCTCGCTCACCCGTGGCCGCGTCATGCACTACGCCATCCCCGAACAGCTCAAGAGCGACTTCGGGGTCAGCACCGGCGTGGCACCCAGGAGCCGCTGGACCCCGCCGCCCGCCACCGTCAGCCGGTCTTCACCGTCTTCGCGGGGGTCGTAGGGATCCGCTGGGTGAAGAACATGGCGAGGAGGGCCGCTGCGGCAAGGACGGCGAGGGCGGCGCGCAGGCCGTCGAGCCGCGCGGCCTTGTTCGCCTCGATCGCGGCCGAGGCCACCTCGGGACTCGTGCCGGCCTCTTCCAGTGCCGACTTGAGCTGGACGTCCGACATGAAGGGGACGCCGCTTTCGAGCTCGACGTTCGCCTGGCTCTTCACCTGGTCGGGAACGGCCGGGTTCTGAGCGATGGTGGTGAGGAAGGAAGCGGTGAGCGCGGCGATCAGGATCGACCCGGCGAGTGCTGTCCCGATCGACGCTCCGAGGTTGGTCACGGCGTTCTGGATGCCGCCGACCTCCGCGCTCTGCTTGTCGGGCACGGCCGAGACGGTGACCGCCCCGAGCTGGGAGGCCAGGGCTCCCATCCCGAGCCCGATCAGCAGGAGCGGGATCGTGACGATCTCCGCGCCCGCATCCGCATCGAGCGCGGCGAGCAGGGCCACCGCGCCGGCGAGCAGCGCCAGGACGCCCAGGCGCACCACCCTCCGTGCCGAGACGTCCGGGAGGAAGCGCGGGATCAGGATCGCGGCGGCCAGCAGGGTCAGGGACAGCGGGAGGATGCGGGCGCCGGTCTGGAGCGCGGACAGGCCGAGTGCGACCGACAGGTAGAGCGGTACGACGAAGAACACGCCCATCTGTACGAGGTACTGGAAGAAGAACATCGTCAGGCCGCCGGTCAGCTGCCGGTTGCGCAGCAGAGCGGGGTTCACCAGAGGCTCCCTGTGCCGTTCCACGAGACGGCTCTCCCAGTGCAGGAAGAGCCACAGCAGGAACAGGCCCGCCAGCATCAGCCACACGACCAGGGAGATCCCGAGCCAGGCGGGGGCGCCGGGCTTCGGCAGGAACCAGCCCCACTCGCTGGAGCGGAGCACGCCGTAGACGAAGGCTCCGAGCCCGATGGCGGACAGCACGGCGCCGACGAAGTCGATCCGCCGGCGCTCGCCGACCGGGGCGTCGGCGGTGCGGCGGGCGAGCACCAGGATGGCGAGGACGATCACGACCTCGCCGGCGAAGACCCAGCGCCAGGAGAAGTACGTCGTGGCCACGCCCCCGATGAGCGGCCCGACCGCGATGGCCGCGGCTCCTGAGGCGGCCACCAGCCCGTACGCACCCGGTCGGCGTTCCGCCGTGAAGTTCCCGGCGACCAGCGCGACGATCGCGGGCAGGATGAGCGCGGCCCCCAGCCCCTCGAGCAACGACCAGCCCAGCAGGAGCACGGTCAGATTGGGGGCCAGAGCGGTCGTGAGCGATCCGCAGCCGTAGATCACGCAGCCGATCAGGAACGCCCTCTTGTGGCCGATGAGCGCGCCGACCTTGCCGCCGGGGATCATGAACATCGCCATCACGAGCGTGTATGCCGTGATGGCGCCCTGGATCCCGGTCACGGTGGTGCCGACGTCGTCGGCCACTGTCGCGATCGACACGTTCATGACGGAACTGTCGAGCGCCATCAGGAACTGGCCGGCCGCCAGCGTGAGCAGCACGACCCCCGCCCCTGCCTGCTTCGCGGGTGTGCCTGCCTCAGCTGCCATGACTGCACGCTCCCATCAGGCTCGGTCCGCCGGAGACGGACCCGCCGGGAAGGTCAACTGGTTGGCGGCAGCCGAGCACTGGCTCTGCTCCCGGGAGGGCGTAGCGGGGGCCCCACGGGCCCCCGACGTCATGACGGGCCGTGAGGCGGGGCGGACGGGGCGGACGGCTGCGCCGTGTCCGCGTGGGGGTTGCCGGACGGGCCGATACGGATCTCGAAGTCCCCGCCGTACTCCTCGTGGCCCGCGGTCACGGCGTCGGCGACGGCTTCCTCGCCGCGTTCGCCCTGGATGATGAGCGGGTCGTGGCGCAGGTCGCGCATGAGTGCCACGCACATGCCGATCATGACCACGGTGAACGGCGCCGCCACGAGGATCGTCAGGTTCTGCAGCCCGGCGAGCGCGTCGCCCTTGCCGTTGCCGATGAGCAGCATGATGGCTGCGACGGCGCCGGTGACCACGCCCCAGAAGACGACCACCATCCGGGACGGTTCGAGGATGCCCTTCTGCGAGAGCGTGCCCATCACGATGGAGGCGGCGTCGGCGCCCGAGACGAAGAAGATGCCGACGAGGACCATGACCAGCAGGCTCATGGCGGTGGAGATGGGGAACTGCTGGAGCAACCCGAAGAGCTGTCCCTCGGGGGTGCTCTCCTGGCCGAGCTCGCCGCTCTCCCGCAGCTTCATGGCCGTGCCCCCGAAGACGGCGAACCACAGCAGGCTGACCGTGCTCGGTACGAGGATGACGCCGCCGATGAACTGCCGGATGGTGCGGCCCCGGCTGATCCGGGCGATGAACATGCCGACGAACGGCGTCCACGAGATCCACCAGGCCCAGTAGAAGACCGTCCAGCTGCCCAGCCATTCGGCGACCTCGCCGGCGCCCGTGGCCTCCGTACGGCCGATCAGCTGGGGCAGGTCGCCGAGGTAGGCGCCCAGGGACGTGGGCAGCAGGTCGAGCACGATGATGGTCGGCCCGGCGATGAACACGAACACGACCAGGAGGAGGGCGAGCACCATGTTGATGTTCGACAGCCACTGGATGCCGCGTTCCACGCCGGACACCGCGGAGGCGACGAAGGCGACGGTCAGGACGGCGATGATGCCGACCAGCAGCGCGGTGCTGACCGAGTCCATCCACCCCAGCTCGCGGAACCCGCTGCCGATCTGGAGGGCCCCCAGGCCGAGCGAGGCCGCGGAGCCGAAGAGCGTGGCGAAGATGGCCACGATGTCGATGACCCGGCCGACCCCGCCGTGCGCGTGCCGTGCGCCGATCAGCGGCTCGAACACCGCACTGATCGTCTGGCGGCGCTCGCGGCGGAACGTGCTGTAGGCGATGGCGAGTCCCACGACCGCGTAGATCGCCCACGGGTGGAGCGTCCAGTGGAACAGGGTGGTGGCCATCGCGGTCTGCATCCGCTCGGCGGAGTCGACGGGGTGGGTGCCGGGCGGCGGCGACCCGTAGTGCGCCAGGGGCTCGCTCACACCGTAGAACATGAGCCCGATGCCCATGCCGGCGCTGAACATCATGGCGACCCAGGAGACGGTACGGAACTCGGGGGACTCGTCCTCGCGGCCGAGGCGGATCCGGCCGTAGCGGCTGATCGCCAGCCAGAGGGCGAAGACGACGAAGCCGCTGGCGGCGAGCATGAAGGCCCAGCCGCCGTTGTGGATGAGCCCTTCGAGCAGGCTGCTCGACACGCTCTCCAGCGAATCCGTCGCGACGGCGCCCCACAGGACGAAGGCGAGGGTCAGGCCAGCGGTGACCCCGAAGACCACCTTGTCCGTGCGGGAACGTTGATCGGTCGGCAACGAAGCCCCCCTTCACCAAGGAATTGGAACCGCATGACGCCACAAAACATGACTAGGTTCCGATTTAAGCCCATATCGGGCTCATGGGGGCCGCAGCTCGCCCGCGCGTCCCGGGTCCGTCACCGGTGGCCGGCCTGTGGTGAATGATGAGTTCGTGATCTCCAAGGAACGCGCCGTCGAGCTCGTCGAGTCCTTCCTCGCCGCAGAGCTGCCGACGTGGCGATGGAGCGGGCCCGCCCCCACGCCCGACGTCTACCACGTGCAGGAACGCGCGGTCGGCTGGCTCGTCTTCTGGCGCTCGGCGGAGCAGGCCCGCGCCCGCGACGTGCGCGGAAGCTTCGTCGGCGGCCACTTTCTGGTGGACCGGCAGGACGGGAGCATCCACTACGTGCCCGCCGCATGGGGGGAGGACGAGGACTGGGAGGAGCAGTACCTCGCAGAGACCAAGGGCATCAGGCGGCCCGATCCGCTGGCCTCCGCCGTGCGCGCGCTCGTCCACTGCGCCGGCGTCGTGGCCGCGATGAGCCATCTGCGCAGGCAGGCCCCGCGGCTGAGCCTGCAGGAAGCGAAGGCCTACGTCGCGGCCGTCCAGGACGGCGCCGAACCGCCGGACGAGCTGGCCCGTCTCACCCGGCCGGAGCCGAAGTGGCCGCCCCAGCCCATCGAAGCGCTGGCCGGCCCGGCCGAGTAGGGGTCCTGCCGCGCAAGGCCTCGCGGACCCGGCTCAGGGTGCGCGCCACAGGTTGGCGAAGGCCGAGTTCTCGATGGTCCGCCTCTGGCGCACTGCCTCCAGCTCCATCACCGCGTCGTGGACGGCGGCCACCACGGTCGTCACCGCCTCGTCACCGAAGCCCGGCTCGTCGTCGAAGCCCGGCGCGTCGTCGGGCCGTCCGCCGTCGATGCCCACGGCCGAGGCGAGGGCGGCCAGGACGGGTTCCTTCTCCTCCCAGCGGGCGGCTGCCCTGCGGCCGCCGGGCGTATCGGACGGTTCCAGGCGCTCCGAGCCGAAGGACAACCGGCCGCTGCGCTTGCGGGTCAGCTCGCCGTCCTCCTCCAGCGCGGCCTGGTAGGCGGCCGAGAGGTCCTTGCCCCGGCGCCACAGCCAGTCCTCGATCCGCTCGTAGGGCGGTTGCGGAGCGAGCCGTGCCGAAGCCTCTCCGAGGAGCCGGTCGTCCGCTGAGGGCGGCCCGCCGGGCACGATCCGGTCGCCGTCCAGGGTGATGGTTCCCGCACCGATGAGATCGACCAGCTCGGCTCCCGCGAGTGCGAGCGACAGGTCACCCTGTCCCACGGCATGCTCCTGCCTCGGATCCATGGCAATGATGAACAGGTCTTTCGCCGTGGTCATGAACGGCTCCCCTCGCAGACATCGACAAAGGTGCGCCCCCACCGGCCCGGCCTGCATCCGCAGCCGGCCGGCGGCGAGGTGACGCACGATCAGTATCACCTCCGCCCGGGCAGCACCTCGTGTCCGGCGCCGCAGGACGAGTCCGCGTACCGGCCGGCCATGGCGGCGGCCCGGTCGTGCAGGGAGGTGCGCAGCGAGTGCGGGGCCAGGGCTTCCGCGTCCGTGCCGAGCTGCCACAGCGCCCATTCGGCGTGTCGGTGATCCTGGAAGGTGACCTCCAGCCGCAGCCGGCCGTCCGCGTCGGGTTCTTCTGCGCGGACGGCCACCGCGGAGGCCAGCAGGTCCTCCCGCCGCGCCGGGTCCACCCGTACCAGCACGGTGATGTGGCCGCCGGACAGGAACTGGGCGGAGCGTTCCCGCCAGATCCGGTCCAGGTCGACGCGGTTCGGCCGCTGTGCGGGTTCGGGGAGTTCCTCGGCGGCCAGCACCCGTGACAGCCGGTAGGTGCGGTCCGCGCCGGACCGCGAGGCGAGCAGGTAGCCCCGGTCGCGTACGGTGACCAGCCCGATGGGGTCCACCGTGCGCCACTGCGGTGCCTGGCCCGTGGCGGCGTAGTGGATGCGCAGCTTGTGTCCGGCGAGCACCGCGCGCCTGACCTCGACCATCGTGGCGTCGGGAACCTCTTCGGTGACGAGCCTGCGGGAGAGCAGGTCGGTCTCCGGGTCGACGAGGAACCGCTGGGCGGCGTCGCTCGCGGTGGCCCGGTGGCCCTCGGGGAGCGCGTCGACCACCTTGCGCATGGCCGAAGAGAGCGCCGAGCCGAGGCCGAACGTCTGCTCCGCGCGCCCCGATCCGGCGGTGAGCACGGCGAGGGCCTCGTCGTGGTTCAGGCCGGTGAGCTCGGTCCGGAAGCCGGGCAGCAGTGCGAAACCGCCGTGCCTGCCGCGCTCGGCGTAGACGGGGACGCCGGCCGCGGACAGCGCCTCGATGTCGCGCAGCACGGTGCGGGTGGACACCTCCAGCTCGCGGGCGAGCGTGTCCGCCGTCATCCGACCGCGCTGGCGCAGCAGGAGTACCAGTGAGACCAGACGGTCGGCGCGCATACGGGAACGCTATCGGAATACATGACTGAGGGTGTCGTGATTTGTTGGGAGGCTCGGTGAAACGCGACGTCGAAGCCGGCGGTTTTCGAGCCGGTGGACGTACGCATTCCCGATGAAGCGAATGGAGCTGTTGTGGCAGTGCAGCGAACGGCGGTCAATCCGGTGACGTGGTCGGTGGACCTCGGGTTCAACCAGGGCGAGCTGGTCTCCGGGCACACGCGGACCCTGTACATCTCGGGGCAGACGGCGATGAGCGCAGACGGCAAGCCCCGGCACGACGGCGACATGGCGGCGCAGTTGGCGCTGAGCACCGACAACCTGGAGGCCGTGCTCGCCGACGCCGGCATGACGCTGGCGAACCTCGTCCGGCTCAACGTCTACACGACCGACGTCGATCTGCTCTTCCAGCACTACGGCGTGCTGGCGGCGAGGCTGGGCGCCGCCGGGGTGGCGCCGGCCTCCACGATGCTCGGGGTGACGCGGCTGGCGGTCCCGGGCCAGATGATCGAGCTGGAAGGGACCGCCGTCGCGTGATGCAGCCTCACCGCCCGTGCCTCCCGGGCCGGTTGCCGCCCTGAGAGGAGCACGGGCACGGCGTCAGGAGCGCGTCGCGGACCCGTCGGTGTGCGGACCTTCCTGGTCCGCCCCGTGCGGGGAGGGCGCTGCCGGGGGACGGAAACAGGCGGTGATCCTCTTGCCGCCGTGGAAGGAGTGGGCGTCCCAGGTGTCGGCGAGCGCGTCGATGATCGCGAGGCCCCGTCCGGAGGTCGCCTCCCGTGAGGGGCCGCGGGGGGTGGGCAGGAACGGGTCGCTGTCGGCGACGCTGACGTGCAGGCAGCGGCCGTCCCAGGTCAGCACCAGGTGGGCGCTGCTGTGGGCGTGGACGTGTGCGTTGGTGACGAGCTCCGACACCGTCAGCAGGACGGAGTGGGCCGTGTCGGGGGCATCCGCCGTCCACCGCAGGGAGTTCAGGTGTTCCCCGGTCCACCGGCGGGCCTCGCGCACCCCCCGCTGCACGGGGAAGGTCCTCGCCCATCCCTTCGCACGCATGGACACCGCGCTCACCTCGCTTCCACTCGGGCGTGACGCCGGACCAAAGGGACCCGGACGCGGCTCAGAAGCGGCTCGCCCGGTGGCGGGCATGGTGGCCGCCCTTACGGCCGACGAGCACCAGGGCCAACAGCATGGGCGCAACCAGCAGGATCATCGCCGTCACGGGAGTGCTCCTCTCCTTGTGGTCGGTCACCCCTGCTCGTGTGACCGCTGAGAGGTATCCGAAACCCCCCGGCCGGTTCTGCCGTGGCTGCACGGCACGGCACGGCACGTCGCCGGCCCGTGGCGTGACGTAGGGTGATCGGCGCAGCGGTACCGCAGTACCGCACGACGGAACGGCACCAGGGGACGGGACCCAGCACGATGAAACTCGGCGAAGCACTGGCGGAGCGCGCGGAGGCGGCTCGCCGCGTCGAACAGCTGCGGGCCCGCATCGTGGCCAACGCCCGCCACCAGGAGGGCGAGGTCCCCGCCGAGGACCCGGCCGGGCTGCTCGCCGAGGTCACCGAGACCCTCGACGCCCTGGAGTCCCTGATCCGGCGCATCAACCGGACCAACGCTGCCGTCGACATGGGCGCCGACGGTACCCTCACCGATGCCCTCGCCCGCCGCGACACCCTGCGCCTGCGCCACTCCGTGCTCACCTCGGCCGCCGACGCCGCAGCGGGCAGCGGGGAGCGCGGCTACGGCCGCCAGCTGCGGTCCGAGCTGATGGTGCTCCCCGCACTGCCCGTCGCGGAGCTGCGCGCCCGCGCTGACGACGCCGCCCGCGAGATCCGCGAGATCGACGTACGCATCCAGCGCACCAACTGGGAGGCCGACCTCCTGGACTGAGACCCGCGATGCGGAGCAGGTAGTCGCTCCGGAGGCGTGCACAACCGAGGGCCGGCGGTTACCGGCCCGGCTGGTGCGCGGAGAGCAGCGCGTCGGGTTCGACTCCCGAGACGACAGGGCAGCTCAGCAGCGTCACGAGTCACAGCGCATTGCGCACATCTCATCACCACGTGCAGATCCGGCAGCGGCGAGGGCGGGCTCGGGGCATCCGCATCGCAGGACGGCGCCCGGACGGGGAGTTCACGCTCCCGGTCCGGGCGCCGTGTCGTGCGCGGGCAGCGCGGGGTTCCGGGGTCAGTCGGTCTTGCCTATGGTGCTGCGGGCCGCGAGGCGGAAGTCCTTGACCGCTCGGTAGAGGGTGCGCTCGCGTTCGGCGGCAAGGGCGGTGTTTCCCGCGTGGGCGTTCTCGGCCATCCGCCGCATGACGCGCGAGAGATCGGCGGACGCGTCGGTAATGCGTTGCGCGACTTCCGCGAGGGGTGCCGGCCCTTCGAGGACGACGATTTCGCAGGCGCGGTGGACCTCGCGGGCCAGGGTGATGAAGCGGTCTGTCTTGTCGTCGACGTCAGGCAGGTCGGGTCGGTCTGGACGCAGCGCGTCGAGGACGGCGTCCATGGCGATGTCGCGGTCGTGGAGAGCGCTGAGGTAGCCGACGTATGCGTCACGGCGGTGCTGGCGGTTCCATTGGGCGTGCTGGGACCGTGCCTGGGCACGGCCGTTGACGATTGCGGCCCCGAGGGTGGTGGCAGAGCCGACGGCGGCGCCCAGCAGCGCGGCGAGTCCTGAGCCCATGGGCCCCAGTCTGCCGTCCGTGATCACGAGTGGGTCCCTTACCCGCGCCCGGCGATCAGTGGTGCCAGGAGCAGGGTGCCCGGCCCCACCCGTCCGCCGGGGCCGGGCAGTTGTGTCGTGGTGGCCGGCGTGAGCGGCTCCCGGCAGGCGTCGCAGGCCACGACCGGGGTGGCGATGTGCCCGCAGACGTCGTGCCGGATCCGGGCGGGCGGCCCCTCGGGCTCCGCGTACCACTTGTCGCCCCAGGCCATCAGCGTCAGCAGGACGGGGTAGAGCTCCCGGCCCTTCTGCGTGGCCACGTACTCCTCGCGCGGCGGGCTGGCCTGGTACCGCTCGCGCGTGAGCACCCCCTCCTCGACCAGCCGGGCCAGCCGCGCGGCGAGGACCTTGCGGGACAGGCCGAGGTCCTCCGCCAGTTCGTCGAAGCGGCGGATGCCGAGGAGCACGTCCCGCATGATCAGGGCCGTCCAGGCATCGCCGAACAGGTCGGTCGCGCGGGCGATCGAGCACGCAACGGCGGAGAGGGGGGTGCGGGTCACGCTGCCATCGTATCGCCACGGGTTCCCTCAGGGAACTCGTCAGTGCTAGGTTTCCTCAGGGAACCTGACCGGTACGTCGAGGGAGTCCGCCATGACCAGCGCCCCGCACATCGCACTCGACTCCGCCGCTCCCGCGGCCGTCGACGGCCGCCACATCCGGGCCCTGACCTTTCAGTCCGTACGGATGGAGTACCTGCGGCGCGTGTTCGGGGAGCTCGGCCTCGCGGCGGCCTCCAGCCGGGCGCTCGTCATCGGCAGCGGACGCGGCGTACTGGCCCGGGGTCTGGCCCGGCTCGGTTTCGAGGTCGTCGCCGCCGATCCGTCCCCCGCCGCGACGGCCCTCGCCCTGGACGCGGACGACGGCCAGGACGTCACCTACCTGACGGCGCCCGCGGAGGAACTCGGCTTCCCGGACGGCTCCTTCGACCTCGTGTACTGCGCCGACACCCTCGAAATCACCGAACGGCCCGCCGTGGTCCTCGCGGAGGCGGCGCGCGTGCTGCGTCCCGGCGGGGCCTTCGTCTACGACACGGTGAACCGCACGCTCGTGTCCCGCCTCATCTACCTCGGTGCCTTCCAGGCGTTCCCGGGCACCCGGATCATGCCCCGCGGACGCTACGCCGCCCGGCGGCTGCGCCGCCCGGCAGAGCTCGCCGAGGCCCTCGGCCGGGCAGGGCTGACCGCGAAGGGCGTCACGGGGTTCAAACCGCGCGACGTACGCAGCCTGGTGCGCGCGACGCGCGGGCGCAGGCGGGGCACGCTGACCGACGATCAACTGCCGGGCCTGGTCGACATGGTGCTGGAGCCCGAAGGCGACCCGCTGGTGACGTACCTGGGGTACGGCGTCCGCCGGGCCTGAGCCGCGCTCCCGGCCACCACGGACCGGCGTGGTGGCGCGGTCGACGCCCTCGATGCCGAGGGGGCCCTTGCAGGCGGGTGTTAGTTTTCTTCCCGTGGTGGAGCATCAGGATGAGACCAGGGCGGCCTACGACGGGATCGTCGAGCTGTACGCGTCGATGTTCGCCGATCGGCTGGAGACGCAGCCCTTCGCGCGGGCCATGATCGGCACTTTCGCCGAGCTGGTGCGCGGGACGGGAAACCTGCGGGCGGCCGACGTCGGGTGCGGGCCCGGACATCTGACGGCCATGCTGCACGAACTGGGACTGGACGCCTTCGGGCTGGACCTCTCCCCAGCCATGGTCGACCACGCCCGGCGGGCGCATCCGGCGCTGCGCTTCGACGAGGCGCGCATGGAGGCCCTGCCGGTGGAGCGCGGCTCGCTCGGCGGGGTGCTGGCCCACTACTCGATGATCCACACCCCGCCCGGGGAGGTGCCCGCGCTGCTCGCCGAGCAAGTGCGTGTCCTGGCACCAGGGGGTCTGCTCCTGGTCTCGTTCTTCGGGACCGACGCACCGGAGCCGGTCCGCTTCGACCACAAGGTGACGCCCGCCTACAGCTGGCCCGTTGACCGGTTCGCCGAGCTGCTGGCCGAGGCCGGGCTCGTCCCGTTCGCCCGGTTGGTCCACGACCCGGCCTCCGAGCGGGGTTTCCTCGACGCCCACGTGCTGGCCCGCCGCCAGTAGGGGAGTGCCGGGCCGGGGTCATGAGCGCACCGGTCCAGGCACCTCCTCGCCCGCCTGTGGCCTCAGGCCGGCGAGGGGCCGGCGCAGCCGGTCGCAGGCTGCACGCCGTGATCACTGGCCTTCGAGCGGCGCACGGGAACGGGCAGCAGCCGCGCCGGGGCCGGAAGGCCGCTGACGCTGACGCCGGTGCCTTCGGGCAGTGGCGAAGGGGTCACGGTACGACACCCCCGGCCCCTTCGCACGTCAGATGGTGCGACCGGTGACGTCAGGCGCGCTCATCTGCTGCCGACTCTGTTCGTCAGGGCGCTATGTCCTTATTATCCAGATATTCTGTGGAGTGTGATCGAGTCTGGACGGCCGCGGCTCCGCCGGCGCTACGGCCGGGGGTGGCTTGTGCGGCTGTCACCGGTCATTCTGACCGTCGTGATCGCCAGCCTGGCCTACGCCACTCCGCCGGAGATGGCCTTCAGCCGCCTCCTGCCCGCGGCGCCGGCCCTGGCCGCCGCCATGTGGCCGGTCCTCCCCACGGTCCTGCTCGGCACGGTCTGCCTCTGCCTGATGATCGGCCTCGGCCTCGTCTTCCCCGACCTGGGAACCTGGTGGACGGCCGCGGGGATCATCGCGGTCACCGTGGCCGCCGCCTACGGAAGCCACGTCCGGCTCCAGCGGGAGCGCACCCTCTTTCAGGTGCGGCTCGTGGCCGACGCGGCGCAGCAGGTGGTTCTGAGCCCCATGCCACGCCGCTTCGGGAACGTCGAGATCGAGTCGCTGTACCTGGCGGCCGCGGCGGAGGCCCGTATCGGCGGGGACTTCTACGAGGTGGTCGATACGCCGTTCGGGGTCAGGCTGCTCATCGGTGACGTGCGGGGGAAGGGGCTGCCGGCGGTGGGGGCCGCCGCGGCGATCGTCAATGCCTTCCGGGAGGCGGCGTACAGCGAGATCGACCTGGTCGACGTCGCCCGCAGGCTGGACGCCAGCAGCACCCGCTACAACGCCGCCTTCGCTCCCGACGGGCCGCTGGAGCGCTTCGCCACCGCTCTTCTCGTCGAGATCCCGCACGGAGGCGGACGGATCGACATCCTCAACTGCGGACACCCTCCGCCCTTGCTCCTGCACCGCAGGGAACTCAGTGTCCTGGAGTCCGCCACCCCCTCGCCGCTGCTCAGCCTCGCGGAGCTCATCGGCGATCACTACAACGTCGACACCTTCGACTGCGCCCCCGGAGACCTGCTGCTCCTCTACACCGACGGGATCGCCGAGGCGCGCGCCCGCGACGGCGAGTTCTTCCCACTGGCCGCCTGGATGGGGCGGCAGCCGCCGACACCGCCCCGCGAACTGCTCTCGGCTCTGCACCGCGACCTCGTCCGCTACAGCAGAGGGCGCCTGGACGACGACATCGCCGCCCTCGCCGTCCGCCTGTGCGTGCCCCGGGGCACGGAGTCCCGGTGAGTCCAGGACGGCCTCCCGGGAGACCGCCCTGGCCGAGGTCAGCGCCTGCCGCGAAGGCGCTTGAGGATGCTGCCTGCCTTCTCCCGCTTGCGCGGGTCGGAGGCCGCACGCCGCACCGAATCGATCGTCCGCTGCCCCTGCGGGCTGCGGCTGAACTGCTTGATCTTCGCGAGTAGTCCGGACACAAGCCCTCCCGGTGTAGCCGATCGTGACGCTACGTCGTGTGCCCCGCGACACCCCTTTGAAACGGCGGGCCGCCGACCGCCCAGGGCAGACGTCAGCCCGCTCTAGATGCCCGCAGCGGCCACCTCCTCCTCGGCGTGCTCCGGGGCGGCGGATTCCCACGGAGGCGGCGTGCGTGAATCCGTCCACGCGCCCAGGCCGTCGCCGTCGACGCAGACGATGCCGCACGTGGCGGCGTACTCCGCGGCCGGAGCGGTGAAGGCGCTCGTGGTCACGACGACGGCCACATCGGCCTCGTGGACGGCGAAACAGGTGCCGCCGAAGCGCTGGAGGTCCTGCGAACCGACCCGGTTGCCCTCGCCGTAGTGCTTGCACTGGATGACCACGCGCAGACCCTCCGCCGTCGTGGCGATCACGTCGGCCCCCAAGTCGCCCGCCCCGCCGACGACTTCCACCTGGGGGCAGCCGTCGCGGGCACACAGCGCGGCGACCGTGTGCTCGAATCCGTCGGCGTCCACCGACGCGTGGTCCAGGGCGTCGGAGCTCACCTCGGGCAGGCCGACCGCCGATTCCGGCGCAGCAGGGGCGCCCGGCTCGCGCGAGACCGGCCCGTGTGCGGGGGAGCGGCGTCGGCCCGGTGCCACGCTCCACCGCGCCAGCACCACCCCGGCGGCCAGGATGATCACCGTGACCACCGGCATCACCGGGACGCCTACGCCGCCCGCCGTCGCAGCCGTCCTGAAGAACACGGCCAATCCGCCCAGGCAGATCCCCACCAGTCCCACCGCCAACACGACGTCACGCACCACCGACGCCGCGCCGTCGTCCCCGCCGCGCCGGCGCCCTCCCGATGCCGTCATACGCCCCCTCCTCACCCTCCACGGGCCCCGCCCCTCGGCGAGGCCCCGACTCCCGCCACCCGACACCACCGACCGTCGCCCCGGCGATGGCGGACCCGGGTCGTCTCCTCTCGTCTGATCGGGATCTCCGGATCCAAACGGGCGCGGCACACCCGGACTTCGCCGGTCAGCGGCCGAGCCGGGTCCGGGATGGGCCGCGTACGGCGCATCATCGGGGCCCCTGTGGCAACACGGTCCTCATGACGCGGAAAATCGGTCCGGCCGCACGCCGGAGGATTCGGCCCTTGCTGCTCCTGCCGGTCCTGGTAGGCCTGATGGTGGGTTCGGGCACACTGCTGACCGGAGGCGGCACGGGACCTGCGGCGGACCAGGGACGGCTCCCATGGGAGGACCGGGTGAACCGGTACTTCGCCGAGGAACGCGTGGCACCGCTGACGACCTTCACCCGTTGGCTCTCCACACTGGCCGACACCGAGAGCGTCATCGGCGTGACCCTCGTCTGCGTCGTGGCCCTGCTGGTGCTGCCGCAGGTCGCGTGGCGGGCAGAGGCCCTCTTCCTCGCGGCCTCGGTCGTCACGCAGACGGCCGTCTTCCTGCTGGTGACGGCGCTCGTACGGCGTCCGCGCCCCGACGTCCCCCGCCTGGACGGCGCGCCACCGACCTCCAGCTTCCCGTCCGGACACGTCGGGGCCGCCGTCGCCCTGTACGGGGGACTGGCCGTCATCCTGCTGCTGAGGACACGCGGCCGCGGCCGGTGGCGGTACGCCGCGGCGACGGCCTTGCTGCTCGTTCCGGCTGCCGTGGCACTGTCCCGCGTGTACCGCGGCATGCATCACCCCACCGATGTGGCGGGCGGCCTGGTCAACGGCGCCGCGACCCTGCTGATCGTCGGGAGCGTCGTGCTGTCCGGTCGCGACGCGCCGACGTCGGGGACGGCGCGCACCGGCCCGCCGAGGCGAACGCGAACCACCGTGCGGGCCCTGGCGGCACGCTGCTCGGGGCCCGATGCCACCTTCGCCGCGAGACTCCTCCTGACCGCCGCCGTGACAGCCGCGGCATCCGTGCCCTTCGCGCTCTCCCTGGTCCTGGTGGAGTCCGGGTGGCCGCCGCTGTACCGGCTCGACGAGGCCGCGGCCGAGCGGCTGCACCAAGCCGCCCTCGGCCGTCCCGGCTGGGTGCGCGCCCTCCACGTCCTCACCGACTTCGTGTGGGACCCCGTGACACTGCGTCTGCTGGTCGCCCTGGTGGTGTTCTGGCTCCTGACCCGCCGCGCCTGGCGGCTCGCGGCCTGGGCGTCCGTGACGGCCGTGGCCGGCGCCCTGACCGGGGTGCTGGTCAAGAGCGTGGTGGAGCGCGCACGGCCGCACCTGCCCGATCCGGTCGCCCACGCGCCGGGGTTCTCCTTCCCGTCCGGCCACGCGATGACGGCCGTCACCTCGTGCGCCGTCCTCCTCCTGGTCCTGCTGCCCCTGGTACCCCGCGCCTGGCACCCGCTTGCCTGGGCACTCGCGGTGATCTCCGTGGTGGGCGTCGGCTGCACGCGCGTCGCGCTCGGGGTGCACTGGGTGAGCGACGTCGTGGGCGGATGGCTGCTCGGCCTCGCCGTGGTCGCCGCGACGACATGGGTCTTCGAGGCATGGCGGGCAGATGCCGGCAGGCGCCGGACGACCGTGACGCGGGAGGGCCTGGAGCCGGAGCTATCGGCCCCCGCTCCCGAACCGCCGCTGGACGTACGCGCCCCTGCGGCCGGGCCGACGGCCGCCGACCGCTGACGCAGCGACCCGTTTGACCCGGCCCCCTTGCCCCATCGACCTGTCGACCGCGTTCGTTCTCCACCTCAGGGAGGTCAGAGCCGCCAGTACGCACCCGCGCGGGAATCGACGTGCACCACGTGCCGGCCGACGCGCACCACGTGGTGGTCCGGACCGGACCAGGAGCCGGTGGCACCCTCGGCACCGGGCAGGGGGGTCCACACCTCCAGGAAGGTGCTGCCGTCCGGGTTGGTGCCCCGCTCGACGAGGTCCGCGCCCTCCCACCGGAAGGTGCCGGCGTCCTCGCCGGGCTCGCCCGTGAGGTGGTGGAAGTGCACCTGGGAGCCGTCGAAGGACGTCGTACCGGCGAAGCCCCGGCTGTCGGCGTAGTACGGCCCGGCCTGAAGCCACACCACTTCGCGGTCCTCGACGAGGGGCCCGCCGTTGCGGCTGATGCCGCGCCGCAGCCAGGCGCCGTGCCCGGGCACCGGGACGCCGGGGCCGCCCGGAACACGGCCCGACGGCCCCTGCTCAGGCCCGGTCATCGGTGGCGGTGGCGGGGTCGTCCAGGGCCAGGAGCGTCAGCGGTACGTTGCCGCGCACCGCCTGCGAGTACGGGCAGACCGCGTCCGCCCGGTGCAGCAGGGGCTGGAGGTCCGCCGCCCGCCACCCCGGCAGGCTGACGGTGAGGGTCACCGCGAGGCCGTAGCCCGCGGGCGTGTCCGTCGTGCCGAGCTGCACCTCGCAGGCCACCTGAGCGGCGGAGGCGTCCGCCCCGAACTCGGCGGCGACCTCCGCGAGCGCGGAAGTGAAACAGGCGGCGAAACCGGCCGCGAACAACTGCTCGGGGTTGGTGGTGCCGGGCACCTTCTTGCGCGGCGGGGCGAGGCGGACGTCCAGGCGCCCGTCGTCCGTGCGGACGGATCCGGTACGGCCCCCGGCGGCGTGCGCGGTCGTCCGGTACAGGCTGCGGGTGAGTGGCACGGTCATGGCGTTCGGCCCATCTTGCTCGACGAGGACGCTGCCCGGTGCGGACAGCGGACGGCGCTGCTCGTGCAGCACCTCGCGCGTCGTCGTGCGTAACCGGGTACGGCGCATCTCGTCCGGGGCCGTGGATCCGGCCGCCGGACAATCTAGCAACGCAGGCGGCCGGCCGGGGCCCGGCCCCCGGTGAAGTACCTCACCCGCCGTCGGGCCCGTCGGGCCCGTCGCGGTCCGGGGAAGCGGGCCGGTGCCGGCTGCGGTACGCCCCCGGGGGCATGCCCTCCCACCGGGTGAACGCACGGACCAGGGCCGTCGCACCGCTCAGGCCGACGAGGGGGGCGATCCGGTCCAGCGGCAGGGGCGTGGTCTCCAGTAGCCGCCTGGCCCGGCCGTGGCGGGCGGTGTCGAGGAGCGCGCGCCAGGACGTGCCCTCCGTGTGCAGGGCCCTGCGCAGTGTCCGGACGCTGAGGTTGAGCTCCTTGGCGGGGCCCTCGGGGACCGCGTCCCTGAGCGCTGCGCCCTCCAGCCACTGCCGTACCCGCTCGGCCACCGTCGGGGCCGCGGACAGCTGGTGCAGGAGCCGGTCGGCGTAGGCCCGGTGCAGGGCGTTGAGCGCCGGGTCGTAGAGGGGGCGCCGCCGGTCGAGGTCCTCGTTGGCGACGCTGATCGCGTTCTCCGGGGCGTCGAAGGTGACGGGGCAGCCGAGAACCCGGGCGTAGGGCTCGGCCGAGCCCGTACGGGGGTGGGCGAACGACACGGCCAGCGGCGCCCAGTCGTCGCCGGCGATCCAGCGGGCCGCCCGCACGATGCTGCTGACGATCGCCTCCACCTGCTGGGGGTGCATGTCCGCCGGGTCGACGGTCGGCCGGTAGCAGATCCGGCTGACGCTGCTGCCACGGTGCAGGGTCACGGTGCCCGCCTGGCTCACCAGAGGGTGGTAGCGCTCGGCCGCCTGAGCGGCGTCCGCGAGGCTGGCGCAGGTGAGGACGAGGTGGCCCAGGATGTGCAGGCCTTCGGGCCGGATACGGTCGCCCACGAGGAGCCCGGTGTGCGGGCCGGCGTCCCGGGCCCCGAGCACCGCCTCCCACAGAGCGCGCATCTCGCCGAACTCCAGCCGGTCCGTGGGCAGGGCCCAGGGACCGGACCCGCCGGAGCCGTCCGCAGTGGCGCTCAGGACGGCGAAGGCGTAACACGCGGTGACGGAGGGCGGCTCGGTGGTGGACACGGCCGTCAGTCAATGCGGGCGCGCCACCCCCGTCAACACCGTCCGCGGTAAGCCGCCGGGTGGGGATGCGGGTGCGGGCTCGGGGAGTCAACGCATTGGCCGCCGGAGTGAATGACGGCGCCGCGGCGCCGCTCCTAAGGTCGGCCTTCGGACACCGAGGGGATCCGGGGCCCCCGGAGCGCCGGGGAAGAGTGCTGCCCTGATCACCACCGCTCAGAGGAGTACGCCGTGATTCTCTTCCTGCTCCCCGCAGGCGACTACGACCCGACCGAGGCGGCGGTGCCCTGGGCCGCCCTGCGGGACGCCGGCTTCGAGGTGCGGTTCGCGACCCCCGGCGGGAAGGTCGCGCTCGCCGACCCCCGGCTCACGGACCTCGGCTTCTCCTGGCTGTCGCCCTGGCTGATGACCCGCCGCGCCGAGCTCGCCGCCTACCGGCGCCTCACCGAGGACCCGCATTTCCTCTCGCCCTCCCCGTACGCGGATGCCGACCCGGCCGAGATCACGGGCCTGTTCGTACCGGGCGGCCACGCCGCGGACATGCGGACGCTGCTCGAGGACGCCACCGCCCAGCAGTTGTTCGCCCGGGTCTTCACCCAGGGGCTGCCGGTGGGGGCCGTCTGCCACGGCGTGCTGCTCGCCGCCCGGGCCAAGGATCCCGCCACGGGGCGCTCGGTCCTCCACGGCCGGCGGACGACGGCCCTGACGTCCCTGCTGGAGTTGACCGGATGGAACCTCACCCGGTTCTGGCTGGGGCGCTACTACCGCACGTACCGCACCACCGTGCAGCAGGAGGTCACCGCGGCGCTCGCCGATCCGGCCCACTTCCTCGCCGGCCCGCCGCTGCCCGTCCGCGACACCGCCGCCAGGCCCGGACGCGGCTTCGCCGTCAGGGACGGCAACTACGTCTCCGCGCGGTGGCCCGGCGACTGCCACCGCCTGGCGGCGGAGTACCTGGACCTGGTCCGTGCCCACGAGGCGGGAGCGGTGCACCGGCCGGCTTGAGTCCGGCCGTACCGCAGGGCCGGATACCGAAGAACCCTCTCCGCATGGTCAGGAACGCATCGTGAAAGGGATGGGGATGAATCGACGAAAAGCCTCGGGACGCAGAGCATCAGGCCGCAGCCGGTACGTGTTGATCGGTCTGGTCCTCGCCATGGCAGCCCTGGTACTCGGCCCCGCAGCCACCGGCGCGTCGGCGGGCCCGCAGTGGTGGGAGCCCGTGGCGCGCCCGGCCCCGGACTCGCAGGTCAACGTCACCGGGGCGCCGTTCACCGGGACGGATGCCCAGGGCCGCGTCCGCGGATACGTCGACGGGCACGTCCACCTGATGTCCGACGAGGGCTTCGGAGGACGGCTGGTCTGCGGGAAGGTCTTCTCGACGGCGGGGGTGGCGGACGCCCTCAAGGACTGTCCCGAGCACTATCCCGACGGGGTCCTCGCCCTCTTCGACATGATCACCAAGGGTGGTGACGGCCGGCACGACCCGAACGGCTGGCCGGCGTTCCGCGACTGGCCGGCCCATGACTCCTCCACCCACCAGCAGACCTACTATGCCTGGGTGGAGCGTGCCTGGCGGGGCGGCCAGCGGATCCTGGTGAACGACATGGTCACCAACGGAGTCATCTGCTCGCTCTACTTCTTCAAGGACCGCGGCTGCGACGAAATGACCGCGATCAGGCTCCAGATCCAGAAGACCTACGAACTCCAGGACTACGTCGACGCCATGTACGGCGGCGCCGGCAAGGGCTGGTTCCGCGTCGTCACCGAGCCCGGCCAGGCCCGCAAGGTGATCGAGGAGGGCAAGCTCGCCGTCGTCCTCGGGGTGGAGACCTCCGAACCGTTCGGCTGCAAGCAGGTGCTGGACGGCGCCCGCTGCACCATGGCGGACATCGACCGCGGCCTGGACGAACTGCATCGCCTGGGCGTGCGCAGCATGTTCCTGTGCCACAAGTTCGACAACGCCCTGTGCGGCGTCCGGTTCGACTCGGGCACCCAGGGCATGGCCATCAACGTCGGCCAGTTCCTGTCGACGGGCACCTTCTGGAGCACGGAGCCCTGCCCCGGCCCCGAGCACGACAACCCGATCGGCTTCGGGCTCGCCGCCGGAGCGGCTGCGGAGGGCCATGAAGGCGCGGGCGCCACGGCGCAAGCAGAGGCCCGGATCCGCGGCGCCCTGCCGGCAGGGGTCGAACTGCCGCAGTACGGCGCGTCCTTGCAGGCGGCACAGTGCAACCGCCGCGGCCTGACCGCACTGGGCGAATACGCGGTGCTGGGCATGATGAAGCGCAACATGATGCTGGAGATCGACCACATGAGCGTCAAGGCGGCGAACCAGGCGCTGCGCGTGCTCGAAGCCGAGCGCTACTCCGGCGTCCTGTCCACCCACGGCTGGATGGACGACAACTGGACCGAGCGGGTCTACGGCCTGGGCGGCTTCATCACCGGACACATGTACGAGGCACCCGCGTTCACCGCCGAGGCGCGCAGACACGCCGCCCTGCGCGCCGAGTACGGCGCCGGATACGGGATCGGGACCGACATGAACGGCTTCGCCTGGCTCCCGGGGCCCCGGGCCGAGGCCGGGAGCAACCCCGTCCGCTACCCCTTCCGCAGCCCCGACGGCGGCTCGGTCCTCGACCGCCAGGTCACCGGCTCGCGCGTCTGGGACGTCAACACGGACGGCGGCGGCACCCACTACGGCCTCGTACCGGACTGGATCGAGGACATCCGGGTCACCGGCGGCCAGGACGTGGTGGACGAGCTCATGCAGGGCGCCGAAGGCTACCTGCGCATGTGGGAGCGCACCCGAGGCCACACCACGCCCTACGCGCCCCTGGTCCGCGGCCACCGCGCCCACGCCGGGCACCTGGCCTCCTCACGCTCCCTGCCGGCCGGATTCACCCACGAGGCGGTGTGGAAGGTGCTGCGGGACCCCGCGCCCGGCACGGTCCGGCTCTACGAGTGCAAGGCGGCGGACCACTCGCTCCTGACACCCGACCCGGGTTGCGAGGGCCAACAGCCCCTCGGCGCGGTCGGATACGTGCACACCAAGGCGGTGCCCGGCTCGGTGCCCCTCTACCGCTGCTACGCACCGTCCGTCTTCGACCACTTCGTCTCCAACCGGGCCGACTGCGAGGGGCCCTATACGAAGGAGGGCCTGCTCGGCTACGCCATGCCGGCGGCCGCGCCGTAGCGATCAGCGAGCTCTGCCGGTGCCCGCCTGTGAGGGACACAGGCGGGCACCGGCGGCCTGTCAGGGCCGGGGCCGGGTCGGGGGCCCGGGCTGTCAGGCGAGCCAGTGGTTACCGGTGATGGCGATCATCACCTGGAGCTGGATGCTGGAGCCGTAGTAGCTGCCCGGGTCGAGCGGTGTGGCGCCCAGCTCGTTCCACAGCGCGTCGAGCCAGGCCTGACTGCCGGGGTCGGTGGCGGCGGCCACGGCGAACGGCGCGATGAAGGCGACCGAGGAACCGGGCTCGCCGGCAGCGGCGCCGTCGAGCTGGTAACCCTGCCGGATGTTGTCGGGGTTGCCTCCGGTCGTCTGCTTGATCCAGGCGTTCATCTTGCGGACGGCGGCAAGTGAGCGGCTGTCGCCGCTGGTCAGGGCGTCCACCCCGATGCGCCAGGGGTCGCGACAGGCGTTCCACGAGTAGGCGCCGTCGAGCGGACTCTCCAGCACTTCGCCGGGAGCGGGCCTGGGGTTGGTCCTGGTGTCGACGACGAAGTCGGGGAGGAGCCCGGTGGAAGGGGCGTACCGGGACTGCAGGTCGGCGATGAGGGTCTGGTGCTTGTCGCGCACGGTGTCCCAAGTCGCGTCGCCCGTCGCCTTCTTGAATGCGCGGAAGTGGCCGGGTAGCCAGTCCGAGGTGCGGCTGACGGTCTCCCACTGAGCCTCGTGCAGGGCCCAGTCGCCGAGGTTCGTGAGGTGGGTGGCGGAGACGAGCTCGCTGCGCTTGATGGCGTTGATGCGCCTGACGGCGAGGGCCTTGTAGTCGTGTGCGCCGGTGTTGCTGCCCCACTGCCTGTCGGCCAGCAGGAGGGCGTAGGCGATCTCCAGGTCGCCGTCCGTGGCGGAGTCGCCTCCGTTGACGCTCTGGCAGTTGCTGTTCTGCTCGGCCGCGTGCAGGTCCGGGTCGATGCCCGAGGGGTGGTCGAGGACGTACCTCAGGACGCGGTCGAAGGAGGTGCGGGCATCGGGGTCGGCGCCGGCCATGGTCGCCAGGATGGTCAGGCCGTATCCCTGGCCCTCGGCGACGTAGGGGTGGTCGGCATCGGTCGAGGCGATGGCGGACCAGGCGCCGTTCGCGCAGTCGGAGGTGACGAAGGCGGCCTTCCACTGCTGGTAGTAGGCCACCACCTTGGCGTCGTTGGCCGCCTGGTTCCCGGAGACCTTGATGGTGCCGGCCGCGTAGGGGAAGGTGTGGCTGCCGAACGGCACGTTGGCGCCGGGCGCGGTGCCCGTGTCCGTGGTCACGCTCACCGCGGCCGAGGCCGGTGAGACGTTGCCCGCCGCGTCGCGCGCCCGGACGGTGAAGGTGTGGGGAGTGCCCGCCGCCAGGCCGGCGACGGTGGCGCCGGTCCCGGTCACCGTGCTCACCTTGGCCGCCCCCTGGTAGACCTCGTAGCCGGTGACGCCGACGTTGTCCGTGGCGGCGTCCCAGGCCAGCGTCACGCTGGAGGAGGTCTTGCCTGTCGAGCGCAGGCCGCCCGGGGTCGTGGGTGCCTGGGTGTCGCCGCCGCCGCTTCCGCCCGGGCCGTCCAGGCTGATGTCGTCCGCGTGGTAAGTGCCCTGTCCGTACCAGCCGTTGACGTATATCTCGGCGCTGGTCTGCGAGGCACCCGTGGTGAAGGACACGCTCAGCCGGGTGTAGGCGCCCGCCGAGGACGTCCAGGTCGAGGGGCCGCCGGTGACACCGAGGTAGACGTGGCTGCCGCGGACCCACCCCGACAGCGTGTACGCGGTGTCGGGCTGCACCGCGACGGTCTGCTTGCACTGGGCGGTGTCGCTCGAACTGGCCGTGCCGGCCAGCGCCTTCGCGCCGCCGTGCACGGGGCTGCTCACCACGGACCCCAGGCCGCCGGAACACGACCAGCCGGACAGCGAGCCGCTCTCGAATCCGGGATCGGTCAGCAGGTTGGCGGCTTGGGCCGGTCCGGGTGCGGTGAGCACGGCGGCCGCCCCCATCAATGTCGCGCCTGCCGCGCCGAGCAAGCGGGATCGGAAACGCACGGAGCCTCCCGGTGAGGGGGAATGGGCGGTGTCGGGATCGCGGTGCACCAGGTGTTGAGGCTGCGCTCCGGCACCGTGGGGGATGGCTCGACAGCTTCCTGAACAAGGCCGTTCGCCGTCAAGGGTTTTGGTTAGGAAACTTTACTTCTCATTGATGGGAGGAGCCGGGCCCTGTTTCGATCGGACTGATCGAAACAGGGCCGGGGAGAGGCCGAGCTCCCGAGTCGGCACGGTGGCGTACGGACCGGGCCGGCCAAGGGCGTCGACGCGTACGACGCCGGGCACGCCGCGGCCGGGGGATCCGCCAGACTTCCTCAGCCGCTCAGTTCACGCGCTCGATGCGTGCTCGCCGGATGAGGTTCTTGCCGGGTTCGCGGACCTTGTCGAAGGCTGCGTTGTTCAGCAGGACGCAGCTGCCTGAGGGGCCGGTCACCTTCAGCTTCGTTCCGGCGGGGAAGGTCCCGCTGCTCGCCGCGGGCGGTCCGGCCTCGCCCGACAGCGTCACCGTCGACCCCGGGCACACGACCTCCCCGGTGGCCGGTGGCGCCTGACCGCTCGCCGCACCGGATGCACCGGTCGCACCCGTCGCACCGGTCGGTGCGTCGCCGCCGCCCACGCGCTCGATGCGTGCTCGCCGGATGAGGTTCTTGCCGGGTTCGCGGACCTTGTCGAAGGCTGCGTTGTTCAGCAGGACGCAGCTGCCTGAGGGGCCGATGCGTGCTCGCCGGATGAGGTTCTTGCCGGGTTCGCGGACCTTGTCGAAGGCTGCGTTGTTCAGCAGGACGCAGCTGCCTGAGGGGCCGTTGACGGTGACGGTGGTCGCTTGGCCGTTGTCCAGGTTGGTCACCTTCAGCTTCGTTCCGGCGGGGAAGGTCCCGCTGCTCGCCGCGGGCGGTCCGGCCTCGCCCGACAGCGTCACCGTCGACCCCGGGCACACGACCCGGGCACACGACGTCGGGGACGGATGCGTTGCCGGTCGCGACCGTGGCGATGACCCCTCCGGCGACAAGGGCTCCCGTGGTGACAGAGAGCACGAGCTTCTTCGTAGAACTCATAGTCCGTTTCCGGGACATAGACACTCCTCGATCCGATGGACGCTGCTCCCCTCGTCCTGCATACGCCCGACGTCACGAGCGAGTTCAGTCCTTGTCACCGCATGACAAATACAGCCGTGGAAAAGCCGCCCCGGAGTACCGGGGCGGCTTCATGAGGCGCTGCGCGGGCCGCCTAGGGGCAGCTGATGCGGGCATCGCCCGGGTCGGTCGTGCACGTGTCGGTGCCGAGGCCGCCGTTCGCGGTGTCGTTGCCTGCGACGGCGTCGACCGTGTTGAGCCGGTCGTTGCCGAAGTTGCCCAGCAGGGTGTCGTTCCCGTTGCCGCCGTTGAGGGTGTCGTCGCCGTAGCTGCCGTCGACGTTGTCGTTGCCCCCGCCACCGTGGACCGTGTCGTTGCCGTAGCCCGGGCGGATCGTGTCGTTGCCGCTGAGACCGCAGATCACGTCGGTGAAGTAGCCGCCGTTCAGGGTGTCCGCGCCACTGGTGCCGATGATCGTGCAGCCGCGGGCGTTGTTCACGGTGGTGTTCGCCGTGGCCCTGTCGTTGCCGGGCACCGGGTCGGTCTCCGCCGCGTCCGCCGTGGCGGTGTCGGCGAGGGTGCCGGTGCTCCGGGGCTCGGCCACCACGGTCACGGTGGTGGACGCGCCGGCGGCGAGGGTGCCCAGGGTGCAGCTCGCGCTGGTGGCGGTGGTGGTGCAGCTGCCCTGGCCGGGCGCGGCCGACAGGACGGTGGCGCCGGCTCCGGTGAGGGTGTCGGCCAGCGTGACCGCCGTCGCCGGGGTGGTGGCGCTGGTGTTGCGCACCGTCACCGTGTACGTCGCCTGGTCGCCGATGCTGACCGTGCCGGGACCGGACACGGTGACGGCCAGGTCCGCGCTGGGCGGGGTCGGCGGAGTGCTGCCGCCGCCCTCGTACCGGGCCAGCGCGAAGTCCTCGCCCGCCCCGCCGCCGCCCGCGGCGACGAGCCTGCCGTCGGGCAGCAGCGCCACCGAGCGGGCCAGGTCGGCTCCCCCGAGGTTCGTGGCGACCGCCCCGTCGCCACCGCCGAAGCCCGTGTCCGGGCTGCCGTTGGTGAGGTAGCGGGCCAGCGCGAAGTCGCCGTTGCCACCACCGACCGCGACGAGCTTGCCGTCGGACTGCTGGACCACGTCGTACGCCGAGCTGCCGCCCTGGGGCCCACCGAGGTTGGTGGTCACCCTGCCGTCACCGTCGAAGCCCGTGTCGAGGGTGCCGTCGGCGTTGTAGCGGGTCAGCGAGAACACACCGGGACCGGAGCCGCCCACGGCCACGATCCTGCCGTCCGCCTGCACCACCACGTCCTGGGCGGTGTCCATGGCCCCCAGGTCGGTGGTCACCTTGCCGTCGCCGCTGAAGCTGGTGTCGAGGGAGCCGTCGGCGTTGTAGCGGGCCAGTGCGAAGTCCCGGACGAGGCCCTCGGTGGTGTCGCCGGCGGCGATGATCCTGCCGTCGGCCTGGAGCGCCAGTCCGTAGGCCGTGCTGCCCTCCTGGAGGCCTCCGAAGTCGGTGAACAGCTTGCCGTCGCCGTCGAAGCCGGTGTCCAGGCTGCCGTCCAGGGCGTTGTACCGGGCCAGTGCGAACACACCGCCCACACCGCCTCCGGCCACGATCTTGCCGTCGGACTGCACCACCACGTCGGAGCCCTGGTCGGCGCCGCCGCCCCCGAAGTCGGTGACCGCCTTGCCGTCGCCGTCGAAGGTCGTGTCCAGGCTGCCGTCCGGGTTGTAGCGGACCACCGTGAACCAGGCGATGCCGCCTTCGAGGTTCTCGCTGACGCCGACGACGACGATCTTGCCGTCGGCCTGCAGGGCCACGCCGTCGGCCGCGTCGGAGCCGCCGGCGATGTCGGTGGACACCCTGCCTCCGTCGCCGAACGTGGTGTCCAGGCTGCCGTCGGCGTTGTAGCGGACCGCCGCGAAATTGCCGACGAAGTCCGACACGTCGGCGCCGACGGCGACGATCTTGCCGTCGGGCTGCACCACCATGTCGGCGGCGGCTTCGGAGGAGCCGAGGTCGGTGGTCACCATCCCGTCGCCGCCGCCGAACGAGGGATCCAGATCGCCCGGGGCGGCCAGTGCCGCCCCGGGCAGTGCCACGGTGAGGGCCAGGCCCAGGGCCACCACCGCGCCGATCCGGTCGGCGCGGCGCCGTCGGCCACCTCTCCCGACCCGTCCGGGAACCCAGCGCGCACCCCACGTGAATGTCGACATGCAGACCTCTCCGCCGCTGCTCGCCCTGTCTTCGTCACTCCTCGTGACGGGGCACAGCTTCCGACCGCCGCTGCGGCGGGACGTCGGCGGCTCGCCGGACTCGCGCCGCCGACGAGGGCGATTCCACTCGACCGCCGTATGCCGGACCGGGCCCGCGGGGCGCAGCCGGGGGGCCTTCGGGCAGAGGGGAGAGGGGAGAGGGGAGAGGGGATGCTGCGCCGTGCCATCCGGCGCGGGGACGCTGCTCGTCAAGCGGCCCGCGGACCAGGGGTGGCAGCGCGGGAAGCGTCCACGCCACCCACGCGCACCGCTTCCACCAGCCGCTGGTGCAGTTCGCGGCTCTCGCCCTCGGAGGCACACGCCAGGGGACTGCCCTGCAGCGTGAACCACTCCGAGGAGCCGGTGTACTGCACGGCCAGCTGCGCATGCGTTCCCGTCCAGGTGGTGTGCACCGTGAGATCGCCGGAAATCGCGCCTTGCTCCTCCGTGAGGACTCCGCCTGCACCGGAGAACACGCCCGTAGTCGTCCATGACGCCCAAGTCATCGGTACCGACCTCCCGGGACAGGCTTGCTCACTGCGACGCTTCGGCGCCCATTCGAGTAGAGCACGCCGACCGGGGAGACGCTCTCCAGGCTGTGGAGGCGGGCGTCAGCGACCGGCGGAGGCCCTTGCGGGGCCGACGGGTCCGTCCAGGGGAAGGACGGCCACGATGGACTTGCCCCCCTGCTCGGTCGGCCTGATCGTCACGCTCCGTGCGAGCCTGAGCACCAGGGGCCAGCCGAAGCCGCCCACGGGGACCGTTCCGGCCCGGCGGGGCGTGACGAAGGGTGCGTCGCGGCTGGCGTCCGTGACCACGAGCTGCAGCCCGTCCTCGACCACCGCGGCGCTGAAGTCGAGCAGCCCGCCGCCATGCCGGATCGCGTTGCTCACCAGCTCCGACGTCACGAGCAGGGCATCGGTCAACGCCTCGTGAGCGGACGGGGAGCCAGTGCCGTCAGCGCGTTCGCGGGAGCACTCGATGAGCGACCGCACATGGTTCCTGGCCTGCGCGGCAGTCCGGGGGGCGGGGACCGCCGTACTTCTCTGCGCGTACCGCACCGTTCACATCACCTCACTTCACCGCAGCTCACCGCATCGTCGAGACGTCTTCCACGGCGCGGCCCGTCCGTGTACGTGTGCCCTGCATGAGCCGTCGGAATCGCAGCGGCAAACATATGCATCGTCCGGCTCCTGCGCGGCCGGGTTCATCGTCCCCGCGGCGGGAGGTCGACGACCATCGCCTCGGGCACGCTGGCGGCCTTGGTGAACGCCCGGTCCGCACCGGTCAGTTCCAGCAGTCGTGCCAGCCGCGGCGGTACCTCGCCCGCCAGCACCACGTGGCGGTCCAGCACGGGCTGCAACATGATGCTGAGGGCCGTCGAATCGACGAAGGTCACCCCGCCGACGTCCAGCACGAAGCGCGTGACGCCGGGAGCCTCCGGATCCATGGCCGTCCGCAGCTCATGCACCGTGTCCATGTCGAACTCGCCGGCCAGCACGACGACGCGCACGTCCCCGTGCGACTGCATCTCGACGTAGTTGCGTGCGTCGGCGTTCTCCGTGACCATCTTCCCCACTCTCGAATTCTGGACGTCGTCAGACGGTCCGCGGCAGCTTCACCACGGTGACGAAGAAGTCGTCGATCTGCTGGATCGCACGGATGAACTGGTCGAGGTCGACCGGCTTCGTCACGTACGCGTTCGCGTGCAGCTTGTAGCTGCGCAGGATGTCCTCCTCGGCCGCGGAGGTGGTGAGCACGACCACCGGGATGTGATTCAGCTCGGGATCCGACTTGATCTTCTCAAGGACCTGCCGGCCGTCGTACTTGGGCAGGTTCAGATCGAGGAGGATCAGATCGGGACGCGGCGCGGAGGTGTGCTCCCCGCGGCGGTAGAGGAAGTCCAGCGCCTCCAGGCCGTCCCGCACCACGTGCAGGACGTTGCCGATCTTGTTGTCCTCGAACGCCTCACGGGTCATGAGTTCGTCGCCCGCGTCGTCTTCGACGAGCAGGACTTCCGCGGGCGTCGCCTGCGGCCGGGCATCGGATGTGGTCATAGGGAGCTTCCTTCGGGGGCCGCGGGGGCGGGGGCGGACGGTGTGGTGGGGGAGGGGGCGCCGGCCGCGGCCGGATCCGTGACGGCGCCCTCGTCCTCCTGGGCGAGTACCGGCAGGGTGAACACCAGCCGGGCGCCCTCGGTGTGCGTGGGGTCGATCCGGATCTGCCCGCCCGCGTGCTCGACGATCTTCTTGCAGAGCGAGAGACCGATTCCCGTGCCACCGTAGGTCGTCCGGCCGTGGAGCCGCTGGAAGATGACGAAGACCTTCTCCGCGAACTCGGCCGGGATGCCGATCCCGTTGTCCGTGACCGTGAAGGTGTGGAACCCCGCAGTCGCCTCTTCCTCGCTCACCTCGATCTCGACGCGCGGCGCGCGGTCGGGAGCGCGGAACTTGATGGCGTTCCCGATCAGGTTCTGCCAGAGCATCGTCAGGAGCGTCGGATCACCCAGTACCTCGGGCAGCCGGTCCGGCCGGATCACCTCCGCGTCGCTCTCCTCCACGGCGGCGGCGAGGTTGCGCAGCGCCCGGTCGAGCGTCCCGTCCAGGGCCACCTCTTCCCGGGCGTCCTGCACACGGCCCACCCGGGAGAACGTCAGCAGGTCGTTGATCAGGACCTGCATGCGCTTCGCACCGTCGACGGCGAAGCCGATGTACTGGGCGCCGCGCTCGTCGAGCCGGTCCCCGTAGCGCTTCTCCAGCAGCTGACAGAAGGAGGCCACCTTGCGCAGCGGCTCCTGCAGGTCGTGCGAGGCGACGTACGCGAACTGTTCCAGCTCGGCATTCGAACGCCGCAGCTCCGCCGCCTGCTCGTCGAGGGACGCGGCCGTGCGCTTCAGCTCCTCCGCCGTGCGCTGCGAAGCCGTCAGCTCCGCCACGGTCCGCCTGCGCATGGACTCGACGGCCTCCGCGAGCGAGCGCAGGTCGGACGGCCCGCGTTGCGGGATCTCCTCCTCGAAAGCCCCTGCCGCGACCCGCCGGGAAGCCGCCCGCACCTCGGCGAGGGGGCGCAGCACACCGACGTTCAGCAGCACCGCGAGCCCGAGGCCCGCCAGCAGGAAGGCCGCCACGATCACCAGGAGTATGCGGTCCCGCTCGGAGCGGGCCTCGTCGAAGGTCACGCGGGCATCGCTCTGGAGCCGGTCGAGGCGCGCCTGCTGCGCGGCGATCCGCTCGCGCACCTCGTCGAAGCGCTCCTTGCCGGACTGGACGGACGGAGCCTGGCCCTCCCCGCGCGCCGCGGCGAGCGAGGGCGTGGCGAACTCGTCCTGCCAGATCCGCGTCGCCTCCCGCACGGCATCGGTGTCGGCCCGGACCCCCTCGTCGCCGTCGAGGTCCGTCGCGAGCCTCTCGACGGCGCTCCGTTCGTTCTGCAGGCCGCGCTCGTACGGTTCCAGGAGGACCGGGTCGCGGCCCAGGAGGTATCCGCGGATCCCGGTCTCCTGGTCCAGCAGGGCCGCCTCCAGCCGGAGCGCGTCCCGCTGCGCCGGCAGGAGGTCGTCGACCAGCCGGTTGCCCGCGGTGGTGGTGTGCGACAGGAGGGCGGCTCCGACCGCGGCCGTGCCGACGACCATCAGCGCCAGCATGGCCGCCGCCGTGGTGAACCACGTGCGCAGGCTCGCCCGACGGCGCGGTTTCCCGCCGTCCACGGCTTCGGGCCGGGTCTGCGGACCGGTTTCGGGACGGGACTCTGCTTCTTCCGGGACGTTCACGAGGAGCTGTTCCATTCGAGGTGGAGTACGGCGACGTCGTCGGCCAGGCCACCCCAGTCGGCGGCCAGTCCCTGCGCCGCGTGGATGAGGGTGTCGACGAAGGCCTCGGCGGACAGGTCGGCGTGGTGCCGGGCGAGTTCCAGGAGCCCGCTCTCGTCCAGACGCTCCGGGCCCGGGCCGACGCGGCCCTCGATCAGCCCGTCCGTGAACATCATCACGGCGTCCCCCGGTTCCATCTCGACTTCGGTGACGGGCCAGCCCGAGCCCCAGCCCGGCAGGATGCCGAGAGCGGGGCCGCCGGGCACCTCCACCAGGCGCACGCCGCCGGGGGACCGGACGAGGAAGCCCGGGTGCCCGGCCCGCTGCGCGGCGACGGTGCGGCCGCCGGGGGCGCGGGTGACCGCTATCAGCGTGGCGAATATCTCGGGCCCGGACCGCTCGGCGAGCAGGATCTCCTCCAGGAGGTCGAGCAGCTTCTCGCCCCGGGCGCCGGCCATCACGAAGGCGCGCCACGCCACCCGCAGGCACACGCCGAGGGCTGCCTCGGCGGGACCGTGCCCGGACACGTCGCCCACGACCGCGTGCGTGGCCCCGTCCGGGGTCTGGACGACGTCGTAGAAATCCCCGCCGAGGAGCGCCTGGGCCCTGCCGGGCTGGTACCGGGCGCACACCGTGACGGCGTCGTCCAGCAGCAGGGGGGTCGGCAGCAGTCCGCGTTCGAGGCGGGCGTTCTCCTCGGCCCGCAGCCGGCTCGCCTGCAGCGCGACGGCCGCCAGCTCCGTCTGCTTGCGCTGGATCGCGTACCGGATGGCACGCATGAAGACGTCGGCCTCCAGCCGGCCCTTGACCAGGTAGTCCTGGGCTCCGGCGGCGACGGCCGCCAAGCCCGCCTGCTCCTCCGACAGCCCCGTGAGGACCACCACGGCCGCCTCGGCCGACACGGTGAGTACCCGGTTCAGGGCGTCCAGGCCCTGGGCGTCGGGGAGGTGCAGATCGAGCAGGACGCACTGGGGCGACGTCGACTTGAGGAGGTCCAGGGCCTGGGCGAGCGAGCGGGCCCGGTCGAGCCGGACGTCGATCCCGCTGTCCTCCACCAGTTCCTCGACGAGGAGGGCGTCCCCCTCGTCGTCCTCGATGACCAGTACGCGCGGTGGCAGGCCGCTCCACAGGGCGCGTGAAGGGTCCTCCTCGACCAGCGCGGTCAGGCCGAGAGAGCTCTCCACGCGCCGCATCCTCTCCCCACGAAGTTCGCACACTCGACAGAGGCCCGGTTGGGCCGGACATGAGCTTAGAGTGATCATTTGCCGTTAGGCAATGTTTGAACTGGTCAATTATCCTCGCGCGCGGCCGGGGCGGCCCCGCCCCGGCCGTCCCGGCCGTGCCAGTCGAGGCAGAGGACCATGGCGTCGTCCGAGGCCTGGATGTCACCCCGGTGCACCGCCAGCTCCTTCAGCACCGCCTGCGGCACCTGGGAGGGTGGCAGCAGACGGGTGCTCATCACGGCCCTGGTCAGAGCGTTCAGGCTGTACCGCTCCCCACGGGGCGAGACGACGTCATAGACCCCGTCGCTGAGGAAGAACAGCCGGTCTCCCGGAAGCACCCGGAACCGCTGGGTGGTGTAGACGGTGTCCTCGAACATGCCCAAGGGCAGCTGGGCCTCCAGCTCGACCGCCTCCACCGCGCCCGCGCGCAGCCGCCAGATCCGCGGCGAGCCGGCGTCGACGACCTCCACCTCCCCTGTACGCAGACAGAAGCGGAGCAGCAGCATCGCCAGGTACTGGTCGCCCTGGTGCTGGCCGTAGACGGCCTGGTCGGCGAGGGCGGCCTGATCCGCGAGCGTCAGCCCGGCCCGGCGCGCGTTGCGCAGGGCACTCACCGCCAGGTGCGTGAGCAGCGCCGCATCGATCCCCTCGCCCATGCCGTTGTTGACCGTCAGGATCAGGTCGTCGGCGGACGCCGACCAGTCGAAACTGTCACCGAAGATGGCGTAGGCGGGCTCCAGCTGACCACCGAGGTCGTACTCGGGCCGGGAACAGGAGCGCCCCGGCAGGAGCTGCCACTGCATCTCGGCGGCCAGGGTGAGGCGGGCGGCCCGCCGCGCACGCAGGAAGAGATCCGTGTCACGTTCGGCCACCAGGAGCTCGTGACCCAGGGCGTCGGCCACCTCCTGGAGGTCCCCGAGGGCCCCGGGCGCGTAGGCGTCGGCCGGGAGAACCGCGCTCAGGACCGCGAGACGGTCACCGCGCACGCTCACCGGCAGGTGCACCGTCACCTCGTTCCCCCGGGTCACCACGTGGGCCTCCTGCGCCCCGAAGGCCCGGCCCGGGTCACTGGTGTGCACCGGAACGGATCCGGACGTATCGTCCGCGCGCGGGGCGACGGGCTGGAGGCGTGCCAAGGCGTAGTCCGCCATCAGCAGGTCGACGGACGTCGCACCGAACCGCAGGGACAGGAGTTCCCGAACCCGGTCGACGAGCTCGTGCGGAGCGGCGCGGCGCAGGATGCGCTCCACTCCCTCGGACGTTGCCACGGGCGGTCCTGCCTTCCTCGGAGCTGCCAAGATGGGGGCGACGAGTCCGCCGGCTCGTTGGACAACGGCAGCGTTCGCGTCAGGTGGGGAGTGTCACATGAGTCGCAGTCCGGACCGGCCCCCTCTCCACATCACGTCCGGAGTGGCGGAGATGAGTGACCTGATCGAGCTGCTGGAGGTGGTGTGGGAGCGGGGCCGCGACACGGTCAGCGCGCCGCCCGTCTCCTCCGCCCAGGCACGGGTCCTCTTCCTCCTGGAGGACAACGAGGGGATCAACCTGCGCACGCTCGGCCAGCTGATCGGGGCGGCCGCGCCGTCCGTCACGCGGCTGTGCGACCGTCTGGAGGCCGTCGGCTTTGTCGAACGGCACGTCCGTCCCGAGGACCGGCGCGCGTCGCAGGTGGCATTGACCTCCGCGGGCCGCACGTACCTGGAGCAGCTGCGGGAACGCAGGAAAGAGGCGTTGACCGAGGCGATGGCGGCCATGCCGGCGGCCTCCCGCGCCGCCCTGGCGCTGGGCCTGGCCGACTTCCGGGCCGCCGTCACCCGCCCGCTGAGGCTCCCTCCCGCCGACGGCCTCGTGCCCCGCAGCGCCTGACGAGGTGCGCCGCTCTAGGGGTGGTAGAGCTCCTGGGCGCGGGCGCAGTCCACGGGCCCGTCCTGCGGCAGGTGCAGGAAGTACTCCGACTGCCATCCTTGCGCGGCGTCGGCCTGGCGGTTGGTGGTGATCACCCAGGGCGGGTAGACGCGGAAGGCGCGTTTCCCGCCCGAACCGTCCGCCGACACGACACCGTGCCGGCGGAGCGCGTCCACGGGGATGACGAAGTGGCCGCGGTGGTGCTGGTCGCGGGTGCTGATGACGAAGAGGTCGACGGGGTCCGTCGTGTCGAAGGGCTGGATGGGCCCGCCCGGGGACCTCTTCCACACGGTGACGAACTGGCCGACCTTCGTGGGGGTCACCTTGGCTGCGCGGAATCGGACGGAGAGCCCGTCGATGACGAGCACGTGGGCGGCGTACGCGGCGCTCTCGGCTTCGGGAACGGGCAGCGAACAGCTGAACCCGCACGGGTCGTAGACGAGCGCCTTCGCCGCGAGCAGCTCACCGTGGGCCGGGGCGCCGTCCGGCCACGGGGTGAAGTCGGCGGGATCGAGGGCGGATGGGTACGCGCGGTCGGCTGTCATCCGTCGACCTTGCCACGCCTACGTGCGCCGCGCGGAGGAGGGCCAGGGGCGGCCGGCGGAGGGGAGCGCCGACGCCGCTGACGCCGGCGGGGGGAAAGGTGTGTCCCGTCGTCCGTGGGGAGTGGGTGCGGGGCTAGGCTCGGGGCGTGGGACAGCCTGAGCAGCGCGCCGATGGTGCAGGACCGTTCACGACCCGGCTCGCCTGGAACCGCTCTGAACGGGAGACGGTGGTTTGGGAGTCGCGGACCGCGCGCAGGCGCGGGGCGCTGTCGGTCCGCGGCCCGGGGGACGCGGTCACGATGCTCCCGAGTGCCGATGCCGAGGCTCGCGGCCGTCTCCGAAGGCTCAACGCCGTCGCCTCGGGTGCGTTCGTCGTCGGTGGAGCACTCTTCGCCCTCGGTGCCGCAGTCTCACAGTTCGGCTCGGGCGACGCGGCCGAGAGCGCCGCGATCTACTTCGTGGGCGGCTTGTTCTTCAATGTCGGGGGCTACGTCTCGCTCTTGCAGGTGATGAACGCACCCCGCGACTCCCAGGGGGGCGGCCCGCTGGTCACGGCCCGCTGGACGTGGTGGGCGTACGAGCCGATGCGCTTGGACTGGCTGACCACCTTCGTGCTGTTCGCCGGGACGCTCGTGTTCGGCGTCAATCTGCTGGATTCGTTCCTGCAGGGGCTCTCCGTCCAGCAGACCAACCGACTGATCTGGACTCCCGACATGGTCGGATGCCTGCTGTTCCTGGTCTCGGGACATCTCGCCTTCGCCGAGATCTGCCATCGGCCCTGGCCCTGTTTCCGATCGCGCAGCCTCGGCTGGTGGATCGTCGCGGTGAATCAGCTCGGGTCGTGGCTCTTCATGGTCTCGGCACTCGCGGCGTTCACCCGTCCTGCCACCGGCAGCATGGTCAACACCGGCATCGCGAACTGGGCAACGCTGTCCGGCGCGTTGTGCTTCTCGCTCGGCGGCGTGCTCCAGGCCTACGAACGGCCCTTGTGAGGTGAGGCGGACAGTGCTGCGAGCTCCGCATTGGCGCGCTCGGTGACCAGGGCGAGGACACGGCCGGCGGCGGCCAGGTCGGCGGCGGGTATACCGCCCCAGATGCGGGCGCTGACGGGGCCGGTCTCCGCGCCGACGGCGGCCATCAGCTCGCGCCCCGCATCCGTGGGGTGGAGGTGCGCGCCGTCCGAGACGAGCAACTGCCTGGCCGTCAGCTCGTCGAGCGTGGCGTGGACGGCGGCCGGATCGGCCTTGAGGGAGCCCTGGACCTGAGCCGCGAGATCGTCCGGCGTCCGCGGGCCGTCGGCGGTGAGCGCGGCGCGCAGGGCGATCTGCTGCTGGAACGTCACCCCGTGCCGGGCCAGCACGTACTCCAGGACGCCGCGGGCGGCGTAGTGGGCCAGACCGAGGGCGCGGGCGTCGGCGACGGGTTCGGTGGTGGAGGCGGCGGTGGACGCGGCGGTGGATGCGGTGGCCGTCATGGTGTGCTCCCCTGAGTGCTCTCGTCGTTCGGTACGGATGGAGCGAGCGGTGCGCCGAGCAAGGTCCTCAGCTCGTCGGTGAACGCCTGCGTCCGTGGGGCGTCGAGCCCGCCGAGCGGCTCCAGCAACTGCTGGAGCAGTTGCTGGACCTCTGCGATGGCCTGCCGGGTGACGGCCTGCCCCTGCTCGGTGAGGACGAGCTGTACGGCACGCGGATCGCGGGGGTCGCGGGTGCGCTCGATCAGGCCGGCCGGCTCCAGGACGCGCGCCAGCTTCGAGACGTACAGCGCCTCCAGGCCGGTGTGGTCGGCGAGTCGGCGCTGGCTGGGCCGTTCGCCGGTGCGCTGCAAGCCGTACAGCGACGCGAGCAGGACGTACTGCGCGTGGGTGAGACCCAGCGGCGCGACCGTGCGATCGACCGCGACGCGCCACTTGTTGGCGAGCCGCCATACCAGGAAGCCGGGCGTGTGGCCCGGTGAAGCCTTGCTCATGACAAATAGAGTACATGGCTACTGTAGCCATGGCTACTATATTCCGCGGGCGTGACGGCGTGCCCCGGAGGGGCCGGTCCGGCTGCGGTGGTTTTCGGACGCGGGGTGTGGAATTCGGTCAGAAGTCCGTCCGCGCCGTCCCGGGCGGCGAATCAAACCCTTGACGTCTCAGCAGATGGACGATTAGCCTCATGATCGTTTAGTGATGTTACTTGCGGGTTCAACCTGCACGGGGGAATGCGGTAACCATGCTCAGAACATGCAGAAGCACTGCGTTGGAACGGCCCGGGAACTCTCGGACTGCGGCTCATGACCTCCGATGTACGGGGAAGTGGTCCGAAAGCTCGACATCGTGTCCGTGACGAGTGCAGAAAAACAGACTCCGAAGTTCACGCCCCTCCTCAAGTCCTCCGTATTCCGGCGGTTCTTCATCAGCCGGGCCATCTCCCTCATAGGTGACGCGGTCGTCCCGACCGCCCTGGCCCTCAGCCTCGTGGCGCGCGAGGCCTCGGCCGTCTGGCTCGGCACCATGATGGCCGCGGCGATCCTGCCCAAGGTCCTCCTGCTGGCGATCGGCGGAGTGGCCGCCGACCGGCTGCCCAAGCGGCCGCTGATGGTCGCCTCCTCGGTCGTGTGCGGAGTCGCCCAGATCGGCACGGCCGCCGTCTTCCTGGCCGACGCGTCCCTGTGGTGGGCGCTCGCCTGCCAGGCCGTCTTCGGCATGTCGATGGCGATCGGATACCCCGCGACGTTCGGGTACCTGCCGCACTGCGTCGAACCCAAGGACCTCGGGGCCGCCAACGCCCTCGTCGGAGCCTGGACCGGAACGGCCTCCCTGCTCGGCCCCACCGTGGCCGCCGTGAGCGCAGCGATCGGGCCGCCCTCCGCCGCGCTCGCCGTGGACGGGGCTTCCTTCCTCGTCAGCGCCGCACTCCTGGCCGGCCTGCCGCGCGGGGAGGCCACCGGGTCGCCCCGGCCCGCGGGAGCCGGGCTGCGCGAGGGCTGGCAGGCCCTGCGCGGCCTGCCCTGGCTGCTGCGCATGACGGTGGTCGACAGCCTCATCCTGCTCCTGGTCGCCGCGCCCTTCATGGTGCTCGGGCCCGGCATCGTGCAGCACCTCACCCCCAACGGGTGGGCCCTGCTGATGGTCTCCTTCGCCCTGGGCGAGCTCCTGGGCAGCCTGGCCTGCGGCCGCGCCCGGCTGCGCCGCCCGATCCTGACCGCCGCGCTCGGACTGCTGGCGATGGGCCTGCCCCCGCTGCTGCTCGCCGCGGGCGCCGGAGTGCCGGCCCTGTGTGCCGCGCAGTTCCTCGCGGGCGCGGGTATCGCCGCGTACGGCGTACTCGTCAACACCGCCATCCAGCAGACGGTCCCGGCCGACCGGCTCTCCCGGGTCGGGGCGATCTCCTCGATCGGCTCCTTCGCCTTCCTGCCGCTCGGGTACGTGCTCGCCCCGCTCCTCGCGAGCGTCGTCGGCCCGGAGCCGCTGCTGTGGATCGCGGCGGTCTGGGCGGTCGCTTCCGTCGGCGCGCTGATCTCGGACCGCGCGCTGCGTGAATTCGGTCCTGGTTCCCGTATCGAACCGGTTCCGCATGCCCCGGGACGAGAATCCGGAGAAGAAATCTGATGCCGGTCACCCGCCATTCCGGCGTGGCCGACTGGGCCCGCAGCATATCGCCGGGTTCACCTGTGCCGGAAATAGAGAGAACCGTTCCGTGGCTGGCCGCTGAGGAAGGAAGAATCAGCAGCGAGCAATACGTGCTCGCCTCCGGTCCGACCGAATCCTCAATTCTCGGAGCGCCGTCGCCGAGCGGCGGGTCCGGAGCGCAATTCGCGACCTGTTACGTCATCCCGCACGACTGCCCGCACACCACCTATGCCACCTGGTCCGCCCTCTTCGGTTCCCCGTTGCGGGACCTCCTGCACCGGCTGCCTGACGACGCTGAGGCGGACCGCCTGCGGGAGGCGGCGGCGGAACTGGGGTCGCGCCTGCCCGCCCCGGACACCGACACCCTCGCCGTGGTCTCACCCGGATCGACGCGACCGGGTGTCACCCAGGGCGCGGGCGGGGCACGCGCCCTGGCCGAGCTGGTGTCCGGCGCCGAGCGGATCGCGACCGAACGGGGCCTGCCCGTGGTGGAGTTCGGCAACGTACGGGACGAACCCGAATGGGCCCCGCTGCACCGGACCCTGAGCGACCGCGGCTACGTACCGGTGACCACCGGAGCCGACGCGGTCCTCGACGCCCCCGCCACCGGGCTCGACGCCTACTTCGACGGCTTCCGCTCCCACCGGCGCAAGGTCCTCCGCAAGGAACGGGCCCGGTTCCTGGAGCTCGGGCACCACGTCGAGGTGCTCGGCGCCGACGGCCTGACCCCCGACCTGGTGGAGCTTCAGCTCGACCGGTACCGGCGTTACGGGCACGAGGCCGACGCCGACGCCGTACGCGACCGGTTCCGGCGCGCCGCCTCGATCCCGGGGCTGCGCGTCCTGCGCGCCGACGGCGCGGACGGTCCGCTGGGATTCGTCGCCTTCTACGAAGACCTCCCGCACCGGCGCCTCATCCCGCGCCTCGGCGCGTTCAGCACCGAGGACCGGGGCAGCTACTTCAACCTCGCCTACTACGAACTCATCGCCCACGCGGCACGAGGCGGTGGATTCCGCATCCATTACGGGGAGTCGACCTACGGCGCCAAGGCGGCCCGGGGCTGCCGACTGACCCGGCTCGTGACCTACTTCCGCGCGGCCGACCCGCACCTGCACGACGCCCTCACCGCGGCCGGAGCCATCCGTTCACGCCTCGAAGAGCGGGAAATCGCCGCCGCCGAGAGCACCTACGCCGCTTCCTGACCGGAGGCCGCGGCCCCGACGACGGCGCGCCGCGACCCCGTCACCACACCGGGCCCGACCCGGCCACCGACGCGAGCACTGCCGCGCCCGGCCGGTTCCGCGTGCCCTTCCGAGCGAAGAGAGAGACCAGCCATGACCGCATCCGGTACCAGGACGCCCCTCGTCGGCATGGAGGTATTCCGTGCCGCCGCCGACATGCGCCACCTGCACTCGGTGGACGTCGCCGGCGAGACGCACCCGCTGTCCCCCGTCTCCAGCGGCTTCGTCACCATCCGCCCCCGCAGCTTCAAGGAGGACATGACCGCGGCCCTCGGCGCACTCGGCTGGGGCCGGCCCGTGGCGTTCGTCGAGGACGCCTGCGGGCTGGCCGAGTTCACCGCGGCAGCCACCGAGTCGGAGTACCTCCCGGCCGCGGAGGAGGGCTCCGAGCCCGTCGCCTTCGTCGTGCCCACCCTGTTCCGCAGCCGGAGGGCCGGATCGATCGAGCGGCGTCTGGCGAAGCGGAGCGAAACGGCCGTACCGCCCCAGCGCCGCCACCAGGACTCGCACCAGCACCCGCACCAGCACCCGCATGCCGCGCCCGCCGCACCGAGGGACGCCCGGCACCCCTCGAAGGTCCAGCGCGTCCGCGCGGTCGGAGTGGGCCCGTGGACCCCCGCCGGAGGCGAGGAGGCCCTCGGACCCCTGGACGTCGGGTGTCCCGTGGTCATGACCGACTGGACCTACCGCCACACCTTCACCCGCACCCCCGGCCACGAACGGTTCCTGCCGCACGTACTCCCGTACCGCTACGGCGACTTCGACCAGAACATCGACCAGGTGGACGAGGCGCTGAGCGAGCTGCACGCCGCCGGCCACGACCGCGTGGGCCTGCTCGTCGAAGGCAACCCCGACACCTACGACGTCCTTGACGGCCTCCCCCTCACCGGCCGCGAGATCCACGTCACGCCCGGCATCCCGATCGGCCTGCTCGCCGCCGCGCAGACCGCCCGGCACTTCCGGGAGGACCCCTTCGCCCGGTCCTTCGCCTACCTCTCGGGGCTCCACGGCCGCCACAGCCTGCCGCCCCAGCAGTTCCTCGGCGAGCTCACCAGCTACCTGTCCGCGGGCATCACCTGCGTCCTGGTGGAGATGCACATGGGCGACGTCGAACTCGCCCTCGAAGCGGTCCGGCTCTGCGGCCAGGAGAAGTCCGTCGTGCTCATGAGCAACCACTTCTCCAGCGAGGAGGAGACCGTCTTCCTCCACGGCACCCCTGAGGGGCTCCGGGAAGGACTCCCGGCCGACCGTGGCGGCCTGTCCACCCTGCTGATCGCCGACGGAGGCCTGCGATGACCCGCGCCCCCCTGCCCGCCGTACTCTTCGACGCCGCCGACACCCTGCTCGAACTCACCCCCGCCTTCCCCGAACTGCTCTCCACCTCCTGGCTCGGGGCCGAAGGGGCCCCCTCGGCGCAGGACGTGCGCGAGGCCCTGTGGGCCATCGGCGCGGAGGGCCACTGGCCCGACGACGAGGCCGACCCGGCCGCCCGCCTGACCATGTGGACCGAGTTCTTCCAGGACGCCCTTCGCCGGGCCGGCGGCGCCGACTCCCACCCGGCCGCCCTGCGCGCGGCCCGCTACGCCCTCGACCCGGCGAACTACCGCCTGTACCCCGACGTCCTGCCCTGCCTCGATGCACTCCGGGCGGCCGGCCACCAGCTGGCCCTGGTGTCCAACTTCGACGGGTGGCTGCGGGAGATCCTCGCGGCGCACCGGCTCACCGACCGCTTCGACGAGATCGTCATCAGCAGCGAGGTCGGCTTCGAGAAGCCCCGCCCGGAGATCTTCGACCTGACCTGCCGTAGGCTCCGACGTCCCCCGGGGGACTGCGTGTTCATCGGCGACTCGCTCGTCGTCGACGTCGACGGTGCACGGGACGCCGGCATGCACCCCCTCCTCATCGACCGCTACGCCCGCTTCCCCGACCACCCCGGCCCGCGGATCACCTCCTTCGAGACCCTGGTCGACCTGGTGGCCCACCTGCCGCTCGCCCTCCCGGAGGACGCACGATGACGCACCCGACGCACCCGACGGACCCGACGGACCTGACCCCCCTCGACACGACGGTCGACACCGAGGCCGTGGCCCGCTCCGTCGCCGCCGAGCACGGGCTGGAACTGCGCGGACCGGCCGGCGAAGGCGTGGACTTCGTGGTCCACCGCGTCGGCCGCCCCGGCCTCGGCGACGCGGTGCTGCGCATTCCCCGCCACCGGCTGTACCTGTCCCCGTACGGCGACGTCGACAGCGCGGCCCTGGTCCACCAGGAGCACGCGATAGCCGCCCACCTCGGCCCGCTCGGGCTGCCCGTGGCGACGCCGCTCCAGCAGATCGAGCGGCCGGACGGTCTCCTCGTCTCCCTCGCCGCCCACGTGGAGCACGACGACGTTCCCCTCGACGGCCGCGACGTGGGCCGCTTCCTCGCCGCGCTGCACTCCACGACGCCCCCGCAGGTACCACTCGCCTACCAGGCCCCGGGCGACTTCACCGCCTTCTTCGTCACACGGCTCGGAGACCGGTACGCCAACCTGCGGCGCGAGGCCCCGTCCCTGCCGCCGCTGCCCGGACCCGGCGACATCACCGCGGCTCTGGAGGCCGTACGCACGCCGCACCGGCTGCTGCACCTCGACGTCCGGCGGCAGAACCTGCTGAGCCGCCGGGGCCGGCTCTCGGCGGTCGTCGACTGGTCCAACGCCCTCATCGGGCCGCCGCTCATGGAACTCGCCAGGGTGGCCGAGTACGCCCTGCTGCCCGACAACGGGATCGACGCGCCCGCCGTCCTGGCCGGCTACGCCGAGTCGCTCGCCGCACCCGACCTTCGATCCCGGGCGGCCCTGCTCTACCGCCTGGACACCGCCGTCATGCTCGCGCTCGTCTTCCACAGCGTGGCCCCCGACGCCGAGCGCGCCCAGGTCCTCACCGCACGGGCGGAGCACCTGCTCGGACTTCTGCACGCCGCCGGGAACCCGGCGCCGTCCGTACGCCTCACGGCCGAAGCCGGTCCGGCCCACGAGCGCGGGGAGCAGCAGCGCTGATGGACATCGTCGACCGCTACGGACTCACCGTCGCCGAACTCACCACCGAAGAGGCCCTCGACGCGCGCGGACCCTGGCGCGGGCCCGACGTCGACCTGCTGCGGGTGGTCGATCCGCAGCCCGACGACCGCGCCGCCCTGACGGAGGCCGGGTTCGCGGTGAAGCCCGGCTGGGTCAACTGGGTCGCTCCGCTGGGGGATTCCGAGTCCGCGTTCCTCGCCGCTCTCGGAGCCAACGAGCGGCGCAAGGTGCGCCGGGGCCTGGACCTCGTGGCCTCGGCCGGACTGAGCGTGCAGGTGCGGCCGGAGCTGGACGAGGGCCGGCTAGAGGAGTTCCTGGGCGTGTACGAGGCGCAGGTCGCCGGCATGCGCAACGGACTGAACCTGGCCCGCGGCGAGCAGCGGACGCTCCTGGAGCGCTCCGGCTCCCACCTCGGCGTGTACGCCTACGAGGCCGGACGCATGGTGGGCGGGTGCATCTGCTGGGTGAGGGCGGAGGACTCCCTCCTGCAACTGCGCTACGTGGCCACTGCGGCCGTCGACCAGCGCGGCGCCCTGACCCGCGCCCTGTACATGGCGGCCTTCCAGGCCGGCCGGGAGCTCGGCTGCACCCGCATGTCCCTGGGCAACGACACCTCCCTGTACGGACACGTCACTTCCCCCGGCCTGTACGAGTTCAAGAAGCGGCTCGGCTTCACACCGCTGCCCTCGGGGACCGTTGACCCCGGTGCGCGCGGTGACGAGGCAGACCGCTTCGTGTCGCTGCGCGCCCTCACCGACCCGTCGCTCCTGCTCGCCTACGACGCAGCCCCGGGCACGGACGGCTCCCGGCTCAGGCTGCACGTCCTCGCCTCACGGGACGACGTGGACGTGGCGCCGTACCGCGCAGACTTCCTCAGCGGGGTCACGGTGACGCTGATCCAGGCCTGAGGCCCGCGGCTGCGCCGCACGCCGCGGTGGCCAGGGCGAAGCCCAGCGCGGCGGGGTTGACGTAGCCGGGGACGGACTGGGCGGAGTAGGAGCCGCTGCCCTTCGTTTCGCACACGAAGCGCAGCGGCACCCAGTCGACGGTGTAGTCGACCACGTGCAGCATCCGCTCCGGCTCGCCGGGCAGGCGGCAGGGCCGGACCGGAGACGAATCGGTGCCGCCGTCCTCCGCTTCCAGGACGTCTCCGGCGACGAAGAGCAGCCCCCATGTGTAGAGGGCGACGGCAACGGCTCCGAAGAGGGCTGCGGCCATCCGGAGCCGCGCAGCGTGGGCACCCCGTCGGAGACCGTCACGGGCGAGGACGGCCAAGGCGTGGCCGACGAGGACGAGCGTGAGGACCAGCCCGGCCGGAACGAGGAGCATCAGCAGCAGCAACACCATCCGAGGAGCCCACCAGGGCCCACCCGTTGCACCTATGACGGAGCCCACAGTTCCGGCAACAGGCCGGTCACAGCCGCCCGGCGGGGCCCATCGCCTCGACCATGCCCCGGACGGGGCACTTCGCCCATGTGGGCTCCGCACACCCCGAAGCCGTGGAGTGTGGAGCCCCGGACCATGGGATGTCCGGCCGGGTGTCTCTAGCGTTCCGGCCATGACGAGCCAACTTCCAGCGCTCCCCGGCGCACTCGCCCGCGGAAGCGGCGACACCGCCCTGGCAGGACGCACCGCGATGGTGACCGGCGGCGGCAGCGGAATCGGCCGGGCGTGCGCACGGGCCCTCGCCGAAGCCGGAGCCCTGGTGCACGTGGTCGACGTCGACCAGGCAGCCGCGCGGGAGACGGCCGATGCGATCGGCGGACACCCCCACGCGGTCGACCTCGCCGACTGCGACGCCGTGCGCGGACTCCCCGGCGAGGTGGACGTCCTCGTCAACAGCGCGGGTCTGCAGCACGTCGCCGCCATCGAGGACTTTCCGCCGGCCCGTTTCGAACAGATCCAGAAGGTCATGGTCACGGCCCCGTTCCTGCTGCTCCAGCAGTGCCTGCCGCACATGTACACGGCCGGCTGGGGGCGCGTCGTGAACATCTCCAGCGTGCACGGACTGCGTGCCAGCGCCTTCAAGTCCGCCTATGTCGCCGCCAAGCACGCGCTGGAAGGGCTGAACAAGGTGACCGCCCTGGAAGGCGCCTCCCGCGGCGTGACCAGCAACTGCATCAACCCGGGGTACGTCCGTACCCCGCTGGTCGAGCACCAGATCACCTCCCAGGCCGAGGCGCACGGCATCGCCCCCGGCGACGTCCTGGCCGATGTCCTGCTGAAACGGTCGGCCATCAAACGCCTGATCGAGCCCGAGGAGGTCGCGGCAGTCGCCGTATGGCTCTGCGGTCCGCACACCGGATACCTCACCGGGGCGTCGATCCCCCTCGACGGAGGCTGGGGCGCGCACTGAGCCACCGCACCGGAACCCCTCGGCGGCACCTCCCGCGGCCGCCCCCCCCACCGCTCGCACCGCTCCCACCGCCGGCCACCACTGCCGTGGCCACGCCCGCACCTCCCCGTCCCCGCCGAACGAACAGGTGACCACCGCCATGACTCCTGCCAGCACCGCCCAGCCCGCCGGAGGCGGGATCGGCCGCATCGTCGCGGCCAGCCTGATCGGGACCACCATCGAGTGGTACGACTTCTTCCTCTACGGGTCGGCCGCCGCTCTCGTCTTCAACAAGCTCTTCTTCCCCTCCAGCGACCCGCTCGTCGGCACGCTGCTGGCCTTCCTCACCTACGCCGTCGGCTTCGCCGCCCGCCCCCTCGGCGGCGTCGTCTTCGGCCACTACGGAGACAAGATCGGCCGCAAGAAGCTCCTGGTCCTCAGCCTCCTCATGATGGGCGGCGCCACCTTCGCCATGGGCCTGCTGCCGACCCACGCCTCCATAGGCGTCGGCGCCCCCGTCCTGCTGACCCTGCTGCGCCTCATCCAGGGCTTCGCACTCGGCGGTGAGTGGGGCGGAGCGGTGCTGCTGGTCTCCGAACACGGGGGCGACGAGCGCCGCGGCTTCTGGGCCTCCTGGCCCCAGGCCGGCGCCCCGGGCGGAAACCTGCTGGCCACCGGCGTCCTGGCACTCCTGGCCGCCGTCCAGTCCGACGAAGCCTTCCTGGCCTGGGGCTGGCGCATCCCCTTCCTGCTCTCCGGCCTCCTGGTGATCATCGGCCTGTGGATCCGGATCTCCGTCTCCGAATCCCCGGTCTTCCTGGAGGCCCAGCGCAAGGCCGCCGCGGAGGCCGAGGCCGGCGTCAAGGAGAAGCCCCCCGTGGTCGAGGTCTTCCGCACCGGCTGGCGTCAGGTGCTCACCGCGATCGGCACCCGGCTCGGGGAGAACATCTCGTACTACATCATCACGGCCTTCCTGCTGGTGTACGTCACCGTCCACCTCGAACTGCCCAAGAGCGACGCACTGAACGCCGTGCTCATCGGTTCCGCCGTCCACTTCGTCACCATCCCGCTGTGGGGAGCCCTCTCCGACCGGATCGGGCGCCGCCCGGTGACCCTCATCGGCGCCGTCGGCATGATCGGCTGGGCCTTCGCCTTCTTCGCCCTGCTGGACACCAGGTCGTTCTGGGCCATCGCCCTCGCCGTCACCGTCGGCCTGCTGCTGCACGGCGCGATGTACGGTCCGCAGGCCGCCTTCATCTCGGAGATGTTCGACACCAAGGTCCGCTACTCCGGCGCCTCCATGGGCTCCCAGCTCGCCTCCATCATCGGCGGCGCGCTCGCCCCGATCATCGCGGTCGCCCTCCTCGACGACTACGACTCCTCCGTGCCCGTGTCCTTCTACCTCGCCGTCGCCGCGGTGATCACCGCCCTCACCGTCTGGGCGGCGAAGGAAACCCGTGGCCGCGACCTGGCCCAGGACGGCCGGAAGGCCCTGCCCGGCACCCCCGCCCGGGCAGGGGAACGGCAGGCAGCCGTCTCCCGGAACACCTGAGACTCCACCGACCCGCCACCGGAGACCTCCGCCGTATGCTCCCCACCGTGAAACCAGGCAGCCAGCAACCCCGTTCCGCCGCCCGCGAGCTGCTCGACCTGCTCGCGGGCGGGGCACCCGCCGAGGCCTTCACCGGCCCCGCGACCGCGGCCCGGGAACGGGGAGCCGGACCGGAGGAACTGGCGGACGTCGACGAGGCCACCGCATCGGCCCTGCGCATCCGGCGCACCCTGAGCCAGCACCGCCGACGCGAGGCGGAACTGGCCGCCCTCTTCGAGACCGCGAGCGACCTCGCCGCACTCCGGGACCTCGACGCGGTGCTGCGCGCCATCGTGCGCCGCGCCAAACGACTGCTCGGCACCGACGTCACCTACCTCTCGCTGAACGACGACGCGGCGGGCGACACCTACATGCGGGTCACCGAGGGTTCCGTCGCCGCTGCCTTCCAGCAGGTCCGGCTCGGCATGGGGGAGGGGCTGGGCGGTCTCGTCGCGCAGACCGCCCGCCCCTACGTGACCGGCGACTACCAGTCCGACACCCGCTTCCAGCACACGTCCGTCATCGACAGCGCGGTCGGCGAAGAAGGCCTGCGGGCCATCCTCGGCGTCCCGCTCGGCATGGGATCGAAGATCATCGGCGTCCTGTACGCAGCCGACCGCACGCCCCGCGCCTTCACCCCCGACGAAGTGGCACTGCTCTCCTCGCTGGCCGACCACGCGGCGATCGCGATCGACAACGCACGGCTGCTGGAGGAGACGCGAGCCGCCTTCGCCGACCTCAACGCCGCCTCCGAGATCATCCGGACGAACAGCGAAGCCGCCCGCAGGGCCGAACGGGCCCACGACCAGCTCACCGACCTCGTCCTGCGCGGCGGCGACGCGGAAGACGTCGCCGCCGCCCTCGCCGAGATCCTCGACGGCGGCATCCTCATCCACGACGCCTACGGCACGGAACTGGCCCGGGCCCGCACGGCCCCGCTGCTTCCCCCCGCCCCGGCCGTGACCACCTCCCGCACCAGCGGCCGCGCGGTGTGCAGGAACGGCATCTGGATCACCGCGGTGCTGGCCGGACCCGAACTCCTCGGCAGCATCACCCTGGCAGGCCACCCCGAACTGCCCGACGCGGACCGGCTCCTCTTCGAACGCGCCGGCGTCGTCGCCGCGCTGCTGCTCCTGCTCCGCAGATCCGTGGCCGAGACCGAGGACCGGGTGCGGGGCGAGCTGCTCACCGACGTCCTCTCCCTCGCGAGCGACCCAGGCACCCTGACCGCCCGCGCCCGCCGTCTGGACGTCGACCTGAACCGACCGCACGCCGTCTTCGTCACCCACAGCGAGCAGGCCCCGCGCCACCGGCTCCAGGAATGCGCGGCCCACAGCGTCCACGCCGCGGGCGGCCTCGCCGGCCTCCACCACGACCACGTGGTGATCGTGGCACCGGCCGACGACCCCGGCAGCACGGCACGGGCCCTCGCAGCCGAGCTCGGGCAGGCCCTCGGTGACCCCGTCACCGTTGGCGCGGCCGGCCCGGCCGTGGGCCCCGCCGCACTTGGCGCCGCGCACACCGAGGCACACCGCTGCCTCTCCGCGCTGCGTACCCTCGGCCACACCGGGCAGGGCGCCGCCCTCTCCGGCCTGGGCTTCATCGGCCTCCTCCTCGGGGACCAGGCCGATGTCGACGGCTACGTACGGGCCACCCTCGGCCCGCTCCTCGACTACGACGCCCGCCGGGGCACCGAACTGGCCCGCACCCTGGAGGTCCACTTCGCGCAGGGCGCCAGCCCCAGCCGGACGCGGGAGGCCCTGCACGTCCACGTCAACACGGTCGTGCAGCGCCTCGAACGCATAGGCCGCCTCCTGGGGACGGACTGGAACGCGCCTGCCCGCGCACTGGAGATCCAGCTCGCCCTCAGGCTCCACCGCCTGACGCAGAACACCTGAAGCACGGCTCCGTCAGCCGCGGCCGCGCCCTACCCTGGTGACGGGGAGCACGTGTCCCGGGAGGCAGCCGTGGCGGGCCATCACCGATACCACCTGGATCAGGACGGGCATTCCATCACCGTCCTGTGCGACGTCGGGCGCCTCCACGCCCAGGTCCTCGTCGACGGGAAGGTGGTTTCCTCGGCCCGGATGGGCCGGAGCGGGGCCACCCTCCTGTACGGCGAGGTCCCCACGGACCCTCCGCAGCCGTTCGAGATCCGCCTCGACCACCCCTACGACTCCCGCGACGTCCCCCCGTGCGTGATGGAAACGGACGGTCGGCGCTACCTGATGCCGACCGCCCCGCTCTCCCCGCAGGAGGCGTGGCCCGCCGAGCGCACCCCACCGGCGCGCACCCCAGGCCAGCTCGTCGCCCGATGGAGCGCCCGCTACCGGGCCCATCGGCTCCCGGTACTCCGCCGCAGCAAGGACTCCTGACGGCGGACGGCCCCGTCAGCCCCCTCAGCCCCGGTCACCCAGGTCCAGCCGGCCGAGCAGCCCGGCGTCCTCGAAGGCGTCGACCAGCTCGTCCTGCCCCTCGGTGAAGTGCGCCCAGCTGTCGTAGTGGACGGGGACCACCCGGCGGGCGCCGAGGATCGCGGCGGCCTCGGCGGCTTGCGCACTGTCCAGGACGATCGGCGCACCGTCGAAGAGGTCGGTGAAGCGAGGGGCGCCGGCGAACAGGAGGGCGGTGTCCACCGGCCCGAACCGTTCGGCGATCTCCTTGACCAGGGCGAGCGAGGCGTTGTCGCCGCTCACGTAGACCGTGGGCAGGTCGTCCCCGGTCAGGACGAACCCGACGACCTGGCCGGTGACCGCTTCGACCTCGGCCCGCGCGCCGGGTCCGTGCAGGGCGGGCACGCCCGTGACGGTGACGGTGCCGCCCCCGACGCGGTTCAGCTCGACCGACTCCCAGTCGGCCAGTCCTCTGACCCCCGCCCCCAGGCGCCGTGCGCCCCCGGGCGTGGTCAAGGTCAGCGGGACGTCGGCCAGCAGCGCCCGGCCCGAGGCATCGAGGTTGTCGGGGTGCTCGTCGTGGGAGAGGAGGACCACGTCTATGGGGCCGAGGTCGGCCGGTGTGGCGGATGACGGCGCGGTCTTGGTCAGCAGGGCGCCCGGGACCGGGTAGTCGCGGGGGGCGTCGAACGTGGGATCGGTCAGGAAGCGCAGGCCGCCGTACACGAAGACGGCGGTCGGGCCACCGAGGACGCGGACGGGGATCTGCTCTGCGGGCGTGCTGGTGTCAGCCATCGGAACCTCACGTTTGAGAAGCGGTTGATCCATGAGGACCATAGGGGTGACTCACGGATGGGCGCAAGCCGTAACATGAGATCCATGAGCGAGACCTCGACCGCCGATTCCGCGCCACCGCCCGCGTCCGGAGCGGAGGAGTACGTCGCCCTCGACTTCGCCAACAGCGTGGTCACGCTGCCCGCGGGCCATCTCGTCGACTTCCTCGACACCCCCGGGGACGCGAACCGGTGGCTCACCGCGCACGGCCTCGCGCCCGCCGACGCGGGGGTGCAGGAGGCCTGCGCCAGGCAGCTGCGCACCCTGCGCGAACACCTCAGGGCGCTGTTCGCCGCCCGGGTCGCAGATCTGCCCGCCCCGCCCGAGGCGCTGTCCGCCGTCAATTCCGCCCTGAGCGGGGCCCCCACGGCCGCCCTGCTGTACTGGGACGAGGAGAGCGGCCCCTACCGCGCCGCGCCGTGCCCCACCGACGAGATCCTCGGCCGGGCGCTCGCCGCCCTCGCGGCCAACGCGGCCGACCTCCTCACCGGCCCCGACGCCGACCGCCTCACCGCCTGTGGATCGCCGCCGTGCAACCGGTACCTGCTGCGCCACGGGCGCCGCCAGTGGTGCTCCACCCGCTGCGGCGACCGCGCCCGCGCCGCCCGCGCCTACGCCCGGCGGACCCATCCCGAGGCCGGCTGACGGCCCGTCTCCGGGCCTGTGGCGGTGAGGCGCCCCACAGGACCCAGGTCACATACGAAGCGGGTTCGTAGTCCCCGGAGGTCCCGTCCGGGGTCCTCCGCAGCGCCTGTGACCTGCACGGATGCTCGTCGAGGCCTCGGGGGGCTTTGGGGTCCCGGCTGCGAGGGCGGCTAGTAAGCGGCGTCGTTGCCAGGGGGTCGGGGCGTCTGTAGAACTGGATGAGTCGCAGGGCGGCCCGGGTACTTCACCGGTCGCCGACGATCCCCTCTCCACCGCGT
>NZ_KL647133.1:0-433617 GCF_000725805.1 Streptomyces xanthophaeus
GAGGGTGGAGACGAGGTTGCGGTGGGAGGAGAGGATGCCTTTGGGGCGTCCGGTGGAGCCGGAGGTGAACATCACGCAGGCCACGTCCGACGGCGACAGCGGGACGCGCGGGTCTGCGGCGTCCTGACCGTCGATCAGTTCGCTCTCGGTGTCGGTGAGGACGGTGGTCCAGGGGCCGCCTACCCGCTGGTGGTGGCGGGTGTCGGTGACGAGGGTGTGGAGGTCGGCGTCGCGGGCGGTGCCGGTGAGGCGTTCGTCGGGGAACTCGGGGTCCAGGAGGGCGTATCCCCGTCCACTCCTCCAGCACCTGTCGGCGCTCGGTCTCCCCCAGCAGCTCCACCTGCGACAACGGCAGCCCCAGGTCCTCCAGCGCCGCCTCCACGAACCGCACGAACCGGTCCTGGTGCCCGGCCACCACCGCGATGTCGCTCACGTCCGCGGCCGCGTCGAAGTCGATGCGCAGCCCGCCCTCCGGCCCGAGGTCGTACACACCGACCGCGAGGTCCTCAACCGGCCCGTTGCTCAGGTTGTGCTGTGTGGTCGGGAGGCCGCAGAACCGCATCCCCGGTGCGAACGCCATGATGTTGACCAGCGGGGACGCGATCCGCCGCTCCCCCTCACCCAGGCCCAGGTCCCGGCAGATGTCCTCGTACCGGGTCCGCTGGTGCCGCAGTGCCTGGCGGGTCTCCGTGACCACCGAGCCCAGCAGACCGCTCAGCGATCCGTCCGCCGCCACCGGTATCCGCAGCGGTACGACGTTCGAGAGCATGCCGGGCGTGCAGCGCGCCAGCTCCGTGCGCCGGGCCGTCACCGGCAGCCCCAGGACCAGCTCCGGGCTCCCGCCGACCCGGTGCACGTACGCCGCGACCAGCGAGATCACCAGCATCGTCCACGGAGCGCGGTGGGCCCGGGCCGCCTCCCGCAGCTGCTCCACCCGGCCGGGCGCCAGGACCACCGTCCGCCGTACGAAGGGCAGTTCGCCCCGCACCGGGGCACCGCCCGTCCGGCCCTCTCCCAGGCGGGGGGTCTGCGGGATGCCGTCGAGGTGCGCGGTCCAGTGCGCGCGGTCCTCGGCCGCCTCCGGGGACGACCGGTACGCCGCCTCCTCCGCCAGCAGTTCGGCCAGCGAACCGAACGGGCTCGGCCCCCAGGGCTCCCCGGCCGAGGCCTGCTCGTACAGCTCGACGAGCCTGCGGTCGAGCAGGGCGATGCCCATGCCGTCGATGGCGAGGTGGTGGAAGCCGTGGAAGTAGAACCACCGCTCCACCCCCTCCTCGGTGCTGCCCGCCCGGATCAGCAGGTGCCGGGTCAGCCAGTCGGCCGTCAGGTCGAAGGGCCGCGCCAGTTCGGCCGCCATCCGGTCGCGGGCCGCCGCCGCCGGGTCGTCCGCACCGCTCAGGTCCAGCAACTCCAGTTCCCGGCCGTGCGGTTCGGGGTGAAGCAGCTGCCACAGGCTGCCGTCCGCCTCGGCGTCCGCCTCGGCGTCGGCGTTCACGACCTCGCCCGCTCCGGTGCCGCACAGCCGCAGCGCGTCGGCTTCGCGGGCCAGCTGGTACCAGCACCGGGCGAACAGCTCCGCGTCGAGCGCGCCCAGGATCTCCCGGTACTCCCCGATGTTGTAGCGGCAGCCCGAGGCGTCCAGACCGTGGGCCATCCAGATGTCGCGCTGCGCGGCGGACAGGGGCAGCCGCACAGCGGCCGGCCCGTGCGCGGTGTCCTGGTCGGACGCGTTGGGGGACATGCACTGGCTCCTCGGGATAGTCGCTGTGGCGCAAAGGGACGGCAAGCGGGCGGCGAGCAGGCGCCACGCGGGCGGTGCGCGGGGGATGGGTGGCATCAAGTGATGCTGGGAAACGGGGAGTTGCTCGGGGTGCTGGGCGGTCCGGCCGTACGTCATCCAACCCGCGGGGTGCAGCACGCGGCGGCAGTTGTTCCGGCACTCGGGAAGCAGTTCACGCCCCGGCGGCAGCCGCCAGGCCCGCCCCGCAGGCCGCCCGGACCAGGCCCAGCACCCGGAACCGGGAGCTGCCGCCCTCGTGCGCGGCCCGGACGGCCCCGCTGATCAGGAGCTCCCGCAGCATCCGGCCGCACTCGGGCAGGCCGAGCCCCGTCAGCCCCGTGAGGTCCGTCAGTGCGAACTCCTCCCCGGGCCGGTCGCACAGCGAGGCCAGCAGCTCTCGCGCACCCCGCGGCAGCCGCTCCATCCGCTCGCGCAGCACCGTCCGGAAGGGCTGGGAACCCCCACCCGTCCCCGTGTCCGCCCCCGCGCCCAGGTGGTCGAGGAGGGCGAGCGGATCGGCGTCCAGGCTCTGGTGCAGTGCGGCCAGGTCGCACACCACCAGCCAGGACGCCGCCGCGGCCAGCGCCCCGGGATGCCCGTCCAGGCGACGGCAGATCCACGCCGCCCGTTCCAGGTCGGCCCGAGCCGGCACGAACTCGGGCCGTACCCGCCGGACCTGGCCGAGGAAGACCCGTACCGCAGCGGCGGCGGCCGGGTCCGTGGCACCCTCGGCGGGCACCTCCAGCGGGGACAGCAGGAAGATCCGTTCGCCGGGCACCTCCCACGGCCCGTCCGAGGTGATCAGCAGCCGCAGCCCCGGGCAGGCACGGAGCAGCCCGGTCAGCCGGTCGAACCGGGGCGGCCCCGCCGGAGCCCCGTCCAGCACCAGTAACGCGGGCTGCTCGCCCAGCAGTTCGGCGAGCTCCCCGGCGCCGTCCGAAGTCTCGCCGGACCCGCCCGGCGCCACCGTGCACAGCTCGGCGACGGCCGCGGCGACCCGGGCCGCGGGCTCGCCCCCGGCGCAGCCGAGGTAGTCGGCGGCCGCACCGGGGAAGGCGTGCCACAGCACCGGCAGGCCACGGGTGTGCAGCCGCGCCGCGACCTCCAGCGCCAGCCGCGTCTTGCCCACCCCGCTCAGCCCCACCACGTTCACCAGCCGCTCCGTGCCCGAGGCCAGCTCCCCGGCGAGGACCTCCGCTTCGGTGTCCCGGCCCACGACCGGGTGCAGGGCGGTGGGCGGCGCGGGCAGCCGGGCCGGCCCGAGCCCGGTGGCCCGGCCCTGCTGGGCGGCCGCCTCCAACGCGGCCCGGGCCCGCGGCCCGAGCCGCAGGGCGTCGGCCATCAGCCGCACGGTGTCGGGACGCGGCCGTCTGGCCTTGCCCTGCTCCAGGTCGCGGATGGCTCTGACGCTGATCGTCGACAGGTCCGCCAGCTCCCGCTGGGTGAGCCCGATCCGCAGCCGGTGGGTGCGTATCAAGGTGCCCAGCGGCGCGGTGGCGGCGGCTCCGGTGGCGGTGGCTTCGGTGGTGGCGAGGGGCTGCACGTGCGTGTGCCGGCCCGTGGGCAGGTTCGTGTGCGCCGTCATGTGCCCGTTCATGTGCCCGTTCATGTGTGCGCTCCCGGCGAAGGTGGTGGGGAACGGCGTGGCCTGGGGTGGTGTGGCCCGGTTCCTGCTTCCCATCGTCGGCAGCCCGCTATCGCCCCGGCATCCCGGGACGGACGGCCCCCGGACGGTCGTCCTATCGCCGGTTCGCCCCGGGGCGGGCAGCGGGCCGGGGCGTGATAGCGCGGGGATAGGAGCGGGGCCGGTTCCGGGATTCCAGCGGTTCCTAAGTTGATGTCCAGAAGGAAGGAAGCGCCCCGGAAGGCCGGAGCGCATCGACGAAGGGACCCGAAATGAACCTCGCCCACGCCCTCCGCGCCGCCCTCGTCACCGCTGCCATCGCCGGGGCCGCCGCCCTCGGCACCCAGGTCGCCCAGGCCGACGGCCCCGCCGTCCCCGCCACCCCGGCGGGCACCACCGCGCCGGTGGCCACCCCGTCGCCGAGCACCACCACCGACACCAACCCCTGGGACTGACACCGCACGGCGGAACTCAGACCCCGGCGGCGGACCCCGTCGCCGGTACGCGCACCCCTGACGTCAGCGGCTCCAAGGGGCTCGCGGAGCCGGCCGGCTCCGCTCCCACCACGGCCGCCGCCCCCGACAGACCCCGCCGCACACCCGGCTGAACGGCAGCCCCGCCCGGCACAGCGGCCGGACCGCCCACCGCACCGGAAGGCCGGCCCACCGCATCGGCAGGCACGCCCACCGCATCCGCCGGAGCGCCCACAGCATCCGCCGGAGCGCCCAGCAGTCGCTCCGCCTCCGCCAGTTCCGGCTCCATGCGCCGCTCGCGGAAGGTCCGTACGGCCGTCTCCAGCAGCTCCCGCGACCGGGAACGCTCCGCCGCGCCACCGTCCGACGCGAGCAGCCGCGCCAGGTCCATCCGGACGAGAGCGGCCCCGCCCTGGTCCATGATCTGCTCCCGCACCGACAGCGCCTGGGTGTAGAACCCCTGCGCCGCCTCGCCCCGGCCCATGTCGGCGTACGCGTGGCCCAGGTCCCGCAGCAGGTGCCCCTCGCCGATCACGTCCCCGCCGTCCCGGCACAGCTCCAGCACCTCGCTGAACGTCCGCACCGCCCGCTCGTGCTCGCCCTGCCCCTGCAACAGCTGGCCCGCCCGGCGCAAGGTCCGCGCCTGACCGCCCGTGTACCCCACCGAGCGGTAGATGGAGAGCGCCTCGTCCAGTCGGCCCTGCGCGGCGGCGGTCTGCCCGCGCCGCATCCAGATGTGCGCGCTCTGCGTCAGGACGATGGCCCTGCCCACCACATCACCGACCAGGTCGAAATCCCGCAGCGCCCGGTCGTACAGGGTGAGCGCACGGTCCTCGTTGCCCCGCATCCGCTCCAGCAGCGCGAGGTCGCGGTGGCACAGGGCGAGCCCCTGCCGGTCGCCGAGCTCCTGGAACACCCCCAGCGCGGAGGTCAAGGCCGCCCGCGACTCCTCCGGCTGGCTGCGGCCGAGGTGCAGCACGCCCAGCGAGCTGAGCAGCGCCGCGCTGCCCCGCCGGTTGCCCGCCGCCCGCACCGCCTCCAGGGCGAGCTGGTGCGTACGCTCCCAGTCGTCGAAGTACCCGCGCGCCTCGAACAGCGTCGCCAGGGTCGTCGCCAGATCCCAGCACAGCTCGTCCATCTGCTCCCGCGCCGCGTGCTCGACGGCCTGGACCAGGTTCGCGTGCTCGCTGTCCAGCCACTCCAGCGGATCCACGAGCAGTTCGTCCACGCAGCTCGCCGGGGGCTCCCAGCGCGGGGCGGTGCCGTGCAGCACCGTGAAGTCGCCGCCGTAGATCCTGCGGTGGGCCTGTTCGGCCAGCGACATCCAGCCGCCCATCATCCGGCCGAGCGCCGCCGACTGGGCGGCGGGCTCGTCGTGGACGGCCAGCTGCTCCCGGGCGAACACCCGGATGATCTCGTGGAAGCGGTAGCGGAACCCGCCCGTGGACTCCACCCCGACGACGTCCAGCATCTGTACGTCGACCAGCGGCTCCAACAGGTCCGAGGGGAAGGGCCGGTGATCGTCGAGCAGGGCCCCGGCCAGCCAGCCCGGCAGCGTCGGCCCCTGGGCCAGGCTCAGCAGGCGCAGCAGCCTCCGGTCCTCCGCGGCCAGCCCGTCATGGGTCAGGGACAGGCTCGCCCGCATCGTCATCTCGCCGTGCGTGAGCTCGTCGAGGCGGTGCCGCTCGTTGGCCAGCCGGTGCACCATCGAGGCGAGCGTCCAGTGCGGGCGTGCCGCCAGCCGGGCCGCCACGATGCGCAGCGCCAGCGGCAGCCCGCCCACGGTCCGGATGAGTGCCTCGGCCGCGACCCCCTCGCGCTCCACCCGGTCGCCGCCGACGACGCGGACCAGCAGTTCCAGGGCCCGCGCGGTGTCCATGACGTCCAGCTCCACGCGGTACGCACCCGGCAGTCCCGTCAGCCGGACCCGGCTGGTGACTAGCACCGCGCAGCTGTTGCTGCCGGGCAGCAGGGGCCGGATCTGGCTCTCGGACGCGGCGTCGTCGAGGACCACCAGCACCCTGCGCGAGGCCAGCAGGGTCCGGTACATCTCGGCCCGCTCGTCCTGCGACTCCGGGATCACCGGCCCCGGGATGCCCAGCGCCCGCAGGAACCGGCCGAGCACCTCCGCGGCGGTGGCCGGAGCCCCGGTGCCGCGCAGGTCGCAGTACAACTGCCCGTCGGGGAAACCCGTGTCGGTGAGCCGGTGCGCGATGTGCGTGGCCAGCGTGGACTTGCCCGTGCCGGGTTTCCCGACGATCACGGCGAGCCCGACGGCCCGCCGTCCGCCCTCGCCGAGCAGGGCCCGTTCGATCCGGCCGATCTGCTCCTCGTCGCCGACGAAGTCCGAAGTGTCCGCGGGCAGTTGGCGGGGCGTCTCCTCGCGGTAGGCCCCGGGTGCGTCGAAGGGGTCCGCGGACCCGCCCCGCGGGCGGCCCCCCGGTCCCGTCGGGATCGGCAGGGGTGCACCGGCCGCGCCGACGCCGAGGCCGCCGACGCCGGTGGTCCGCCGGCTGTCCGTACCGGTGGCGGCTCCGTGCGCCGTACCGCCGGCCGCGTCCCCGCCGGGTCTCGCCCCGTCAGGTCTCCTGCCGCCCGGTCTCGCCTCGCCGGGTCTCCCGTCGGCGGGCGCCCCGCCGCCGTGGCCGTACGCGTCCCCCGCCGGGGCGCCCCCGGGCCGGCCCGAGGCGCCGGAGCTCCCGTCCGGGTACGCGGATCCCGGGTACGGGACCTGCGGCGGCGGGCTGTAGCCGTCCGAGCCCGGCCGGGACGGGGGCGGGACCTCGCCCGACAGGATCGCCGACTCCAGCCGGCGCAGCTCCCCGCCCGGCTCCAGGCCGAGCTCCTCCACCAGCAGTTCGCGCCCGACCCGGTAGCTCTCCAGGGCCTCCGCCTGGCGGCCCGAGCGGTACAGGGCCAGCATCAGCTGCCCGCGCAGCCGCTCCCGCAGCGGGTGGACCCGTACCAGCAACTGGATCTCGCCGACCAGCTGGTGGTGCCGTCCCAGGTCCAGCTCCAGCTCGATCCGGGTCTCGGCGGCGATTAGCCGTTCCTCGTCGAGCTGCAGGGCCTTGCTGCGCAGGGTCTCGCTCGACACCCCGCTCAGGCAGTCGCCCTCCCATAACTCGCCTGCGCAGCGCAGCAGTTCCGCCGCCTCGGCCGCACCGCCCTGGCGGCCCAGGGTGCGGGCGTCGGCGACCTTGCGGGCGAAGAGGGCCGCGTCGACGAGATCGCCCTCGGTCTTCAGGACGTAGCCGGGGGGCCGGGTGGTGATGGCGGCGGCGATCCCCGCCTTCGTGAACAGCTTGCGCAGCCGCGACACGCAGATCTGCACCTGGGTGCGCGCCGTGTCCGGCGGCTCGTCGTCCCAGATCAGATCGACGAGGTAGTCCGTGCTGACGACCCGGTTCGCCTCCAGGAGCAGGGCGGCGAGGATGACCTCCTGCCGTCCCGGCGGAATCCTGACCGGCCCGCTCCGCCCGGTCACCTGTAAGGGGCCGAGGATCCGGAACACGACCGCGTCCGGGGTGTGCGGCACCCCGCCGGGCGAAGAAGTCATGGGTCTCCCAGCTGGGGCACACCTGAGAACGGGTGGAGCGCGGGGTCAGTCTTCCCGAACACCTCTCCGGTTGTCCATGGTGTGGAGATTCGGTGACGGTGTCCGGGTGGGCGGTGATAGGGCGGCGATAGCCCCGAGTTGCGGTCCCCGAGGACGGTGTACCTGCCGCCACCTGGCCGGGGTGCGGCCGTACGGAAGGACATCCCCCATGAACAGCCGGAACGCCAGGAGGCTCCCGCCCAGCCCCGTCGTCACCGACTCCGGAGTCGACCACGTGCGCCTCGCGTACCACTACCTCGACGCCGGTGACCTCGACGGCTACGGCTCCCTCCTGCACGCCGACGCCCTCGGCGTCGCCGAGCTGGAGCGTCCCGCCCCCGGTGCCCGCCACCACATCACCCGGATCGTCGCCGACGGGGACTGCGTGGTGGCGATGGGCCTGCTCGCCCCGCAGCAGCGGGAGTTCGTCGACGTGTTCACCCTCTCCGCCGAGGGAATGCTGCGGGCCTGCCGCCGGTACTACGCGGGCGGACCGCCCCACCGCTCCTGAACTTCCGCTTCCCGCGCGCCCCGTGGCCGAAGCGGCCGTTCCGGGGGCCCTGTCATCCGGGCGGCGCTATGGTGCGGGCGGGGACGGATGCACGAGGGGGGGCGGGGCACCGATGCGTTTTCTCTTTGTCCACGGCACGGGAGTCCGGCGCGAGCGGCACGACACGCTCTTCGCACTGGTCCAAGGCCGCCTGGCGGCACGATTCCCGCAGGCTTCGGTGGAGTCCTGCTACTGGGGCGACCGGTTCGGGGCGAGCCTCGGCGCCGGGGGCCGGTCCGTACCGGGGCTGCGCCCGCGCCCGGTCACCGCACCGGGACCGTACGGCGGCGGGGACGGGGACGGACCCGCGCCGGTCGACGCCGAGACGGCCGAGTGGGCGCTGCTGCTCGTCGACCCGCTCTGCGAGGTACGGGTCCTGGCCGAGGCGGGCTGGGACACCGGGGGCGGCGCCGACGACCCCGGCCGTTCCGACGGCCCCGGCCACGACCCGTTCGCGATGCCGGGGGTGCGGTCCGCCGGGGCCAGGGTCCTCGACCTGCTGGCCGCCCTGCCCGCGCCGGCGCAGGTCCCGGCCACGGGGGCCGTGCGGGAGGGCGACGGCGAGGACGAACTCGCCGCCCTGCTCCGGGACACGGGCCTCGTCGCGGGCTTCCCCGCCGCCCTGGACTCCACCGCCCGCTCCGCCGAGGCCGCCCGGGCCGCCGCCCGCGCCACCGCCGAGCACCATGCCCGCGAGCTGGCCACCGCCCTCGCCCGGGCCGTGACGGCCGCCGCCCTCGCCTCCGCCGGGACCGAGGCCGACTGCACCGGCGCCGAACGCGACCGCCTCGTCGAGCTGCTCGGCGCCCGCCTCGGCGGCGACGCCCGCGTGCCCGGGGCCCGGGCGGCGGCCGTCCTGGGCAGACTCGCCCAGAGGGTCACCACCCAGCCCCTGCTCAACGCCTGGCGCGGCTCGCTCACCGTGGGGGCCACCCCGGCCCTCGGCGACATCCTGCGCTACCAGGCCCGCGGCCACGACCTGCGGGAGTTCCTGCGCGAGCGGATCACCGCCGGGCCGGGGCCGACCGTACTCATCGGCCACAGCCTGGGCGGGATCGCCCTGGTGGACCTCCTCGCCCTCGCCGCCGCCCGCGGCGAGCCCGTCCCCGGCGCGGAACTGCTGGTCACCGTCGGCTCCCAGGCACCGTTCCTCCACGAACTCGGCGCACTGACCGCCCTCGCCCCCGGCGCGAAACTGCCCGACGGCTTCCCGGGCTGGCTCAACGTCTACGACCGCCAGGACGTGCTCGCGTACCTCGCCGGCCCCGTCTTCCCCGGCGACCCGCGCGTCACCGACCACGAGCTCACCAGCCGCCAGCCCTTCCCCGCCTGCCACAGCGCCTACTGGAAACAGGACTCCCTCTACGAGCGCATCGAACAGGCGGTGGCCGAGGCGGAGATCGGGTGATTCCCCCCGGTCTGCTGCCCCCGGGCCTCGGCCCGCAGCGCACCTTCGCCCTCGTCGCCGGCGTGGAGCGGTACGACATCAGCCACCACTGGGACCTGCGCGGCCCGGTCCGCGACGCCCTGCGGTTCGCCCGCTGGCTGACCGGCCCGGGGGAGGTGCCGCCCGGCAACGTACGGCTGCTGCTGTCCCCGCTCGACGATCCGGACGCCGTGCAGTGGCCGGACTCCCCGGCCATGGAGTCCCTGCGGGCGGCGCACCGGCCGGCCACCGAGGAGAACGTCAAGTCGGCGCTGCTCGACGAACTCCCGCAGTGCGACGGCGACCTGCTGTGGATCTTCTGGGCGGGGCACGGCTACCTCGGCGGGCGCCAGGAGCTGATCCTGCCCTGCGCCGACGCCCGGCCCAGCCAGATCCGCCACCTCAACCTCGACTCGGCCCTGCGCTGGTGGCGCACCGACCTGGTCAAACAGCGAAGGTTCCCGCTCCAGGCCGCCCTCGTGGACTGCTGCCGCGTCGACGCACCCCGCGACACCCGCTGGAACTTCGGCACCACCGACTACGGCGGCGGGAGTTCGGTACCGGGCAGACGCCAGTTCCGGCTGTACGCCTCCCGGGAGGGCGAGGCGGCCCAGAGCGACGCCGAACGGGGCGCGGGCCGCTTCACCGAGGCCCTCCTCGGCGAACTCGGGCAGCAGTCCGTGCGGGACGGGGTCACCGGACTGCCCGACGCGGCCCGCCGCATCCACCGCAGCTTCCGGGAACTGCGCGAGCGCGGCGAGGGCTGGCAGCTGCCGCAGTTCCTCGTGGACCGCGACTGGGACGCCTGCTCCTTCCTCGACGAGGACCTGCCCTCCGGCCCCCCGGCAGCGGCCACCCGGCTCGACCAGACGGCCTGGGACGGCCTCGGCGAACTCTTCGAGGGCCGCGAATTGCCGCGCTGCGCCCACGAGGCCTACACCTGGGCCTTCAAGGCGGCCGGCTGCACCACCCCGGTCAGCGGCGGACTGCCGGGGGAGAGCCTGCTGGAGGTGGTCCAGGACCTCGACGAGCGCCGGGGCGGCCCCGGCGGGATGCCGCTCGCCGTGCCCTTCGTGCGCTTCGTGGCCGACCGGGCCGGGTCGGGGCGGGCCGGTGTCGCGGACGACGCCGTCTGGGCGGCCCGGCTGCGGGAGTGGGTGCGGTCCACCGGGGAGCGGCTGTCCCTGCCCGCGCTGCCGCCACCGCCGCCACCGGCACGGCGCACGGCCCTGCACGTCCGGCTGGAGGCGCCGCCGGGCGGCGAGGACGGCTACCTGGCCCGGATGTGGCTGCGCAGGGACGCCACCGAGCACGTCTGGGAGACGGAGGGCAGCCCGGTCGCGCTGGACGCCGTACACGAGGAGCTGGTGCGGCGGCTCGTCGCGGTCGCGGGCACCCCGGGCGGCGGTCCGGAGGCCGGGCAGCCCTACGACGGCGTGGAGCGGATCGAGTTCCACGTGCCGTACGAGCTGCTGGACACCGCCTTCGACCGCTGGCCGGTGCCCCGGGGCACCGGCGGCCGCACCACCCGGGCACTGGGCCTGCTCTACGAGGTGGTGGTCCGCTGCCCACAGGAACGGGAGGACGCCCGCGCGGACTGGCGCAGGAAGTGGCGCTGGCTCGGCGCGCAGGGCGGGCGGCACGCCGGAGCGGTCCGGACGGTGGAGGACGCGGAGGTGACGGACGTGCTCGGGATGGAGCTGGGGGCGGAGCCGGCACCGGCCTGCGTCCTGGCGCACACCTCGGCCGGGACGCGGACCGGGGAACTGCTGGACGCCGTACTCGAAGGCGGGGTCCCGGTGATGGTGTGGCGCCGCGGGGGCGGCGCCCCGCCCGGCGGACTCCTCGGCCTGCTCGCACCGCCCGACGGCCCGGACGGGGTCCCGGACCCCGGGGCGCTGGACGTCCTCGCCTTGCCCGCCCGGGTCCGGGCGCTGCGCCGGGCCGCCGCGGGGGCGGGCCGCGCAGCGGGCCCGGCGCACCAACAGCCGGAAGGGGGAGACCGGTTGGTGCTGTTGTGGGACGATCCCGACGACACCCTCACCCTCCGGTCCCTGTCCTGATGCCGATGCCGATGCCGATGCCGATGCCGCCGCCCACGCCGCCGCCCGAGACGGGCAGGCCCGGCCCGAAGTCCGTCCCCGACCGACCGCGACACCCGACCATGGAGGCAGAGGCAGTGGCGAAGGACTGGTGGCTGTACCACGGGACCGGTGAGGCCGAGGTCCGGCGCGCCCGCCTGGAGGCCGGATCCCCGCCGCCCTGGCGGGACTTCACCGGTACCCCGGACCCGGGCTACGAGCCGCCCGGCTGCGCGGGACCGGCCTGGGAGCGCACCCGGCGGCGGGGCGAGGGCTACGTACCCGACGGCCCGGAGAAGGACGTCGTCAACACGGCCCTGCACCTGCGCAGGCCCCTGCTGATCACCGGCAAGCCGGGAGTCGGCAAGTCCACCCTCGCCTACAGCATCGCGGCGGACCTGGACCTGGGCCCCGTACTTCACTGGCCGATCACCAGCCGGACCGTGCTGCGCGACGGCCTGTACCTGTACGACGCCATCGGCCGCCTCCAGGAGGCCGGGCTGGAGCAACTGCGCACCCCCGGCGCCGCGGCCGCGGTCCACCCCGGCGCCGCCGCCCGGGCCGCTGCCGCCGAGGCCGCCGCCGACCCGGCCGCCTTCGCACCGGACCCCGGCACCGGCCCCTCCATCGCCCGCTACCTGCGCCTCGGCCCCCTCGGCACCGCCCTGCTGCCGCAGGACCGGCCGCGCGTGCTGCTCGTCGACGAGATCGACAAGAGCGACATCGACCTGCCCGGCGACCTCCTCACCGTCTTCGAGGACGGCGGCTTCGACATCCCGGAACTGGCGCGCCTCGCCAAGGAGGACCCCACCGTCGCCATCGGGACCGACGACGACCCCGACGCCGGCGTACGGATCAGCCAAGGCCGCGTCCAGTGCCGGTACTTCCCCGTCGTGGTCCTCACCAGCAACGGCGAACGCGACTTCCCGCCCGCCTTCCTGCGCCGCTGCGTCCGGCTGCACCTGGAACCGCCGGGACCGCAGAAGCTCGCCCGCATCGTGCAGCAGCGCCTCAAGGTCGACATCGGCGACAGCGAGGAGTACCAGGAACTCGTCCGGAGCTTCCTCGACCGGGCCGACGACGGCGACCTGGCCACCGACCAGCTCCTGAACGCCATCCAGCTCCGCCTCGCCGGAGCATGGTCGGACCCCCGCGACCGCGAACGGTTCCTCGGCACGGTGATGCAGCACCTGACGGGCCCCACCGCATGATCGAGGAACTGCTCGCCGCCTTCGCCGAAGGCGACGGGGACAGCGGCCCGCGCCCGGGAGCCGGGGCGGAGGAGATCGCAGACATCCTGTGGCTGGCGGCCCGGGTGGACCCGGCCCGGGCCCGCCCGCCCGGACCGCCGTCCGGCGCGGCGGGCGCGCAGCAGCCGCCGGGCACGGGCACGGACCCGCCCGGGGCCGGCGGGGAGACGCCCGCCCGCCCCGCCGGGGAGGAGGCGGCCGTCGAGCTCTACCCCGGACCGGCGGCGGACCTCACGGGCAGACCGGCCGACTCCGGCGCAGGCCGCCGGGGCACGGCCCTGCGACTGCCCCGCGCCGCCTCCCTCGACGACCCGCTGGCCCTGATGCGCTCCCTGCGCCCCGTGGGCCGCCGCTCCATCGGCGGCCCGGGGGAGGAGCTGGACGAGCAGCTCACCGTGGAACGCAGCATCGAACGGATGGTCCCGACCCCCGTCCTGCGCCCCGCCGAGAGCCGCTGGCTGGACCTGGCCCTCGTCGTCGACACCCACCACTCGATGCTGCTGTGGTCGGACCTCGTGGACGAGCTCCGACGGGTACTGACCCGCAGCGGGGTCTTCCGCGACGTCCGCACCTGGCAGCTGACCGGCACCGGGCCCGGCGGCCTCCCGATGCTCACCCGCCGGCGCGGCGGTCCGCCCCGCAACCCCCTGGAGCTGGCCGACCCGGCGGGCCGCCGGCTGATCCTCGTCCTCTCCGACACCGTCGCGGGCGGCTGGCGCCAGGCGCCGCTCCAGGCCGTGCTGCGGCACTGGTGCGGGCACAACGCGGTGGCCGTGCTGAACGTCCTGCCCGAGCGGCTGTGGACGCGCGGCGCCGTGCGGCCCGTCGCCTTCGCCGTCCGCGCGGACCGGCCCGCCGCCGCCACCCGTTCCTGGCAGCAGGTCCCGCTGGCCCGCCTCGCCCGCTCGCCCCGCACGGGCCGCCGCGGGTCCGGCCGCGCCGTGGTGCCGGTCGTCGGCATCGGCTCGGGGAGCCTGGCCCGGCTGGTGCGCGTCGTCTCGGGGGACGGGCGGTGGCGGCGGCTGGCCTGCCTGCGCCTGGACGCGGAGCGGACGGATCCGGGGGCCGTGGCGGAGCCCGTCGCGGCCGGGCCCGGTACGGCGCCCGGCGCGGACGGCGCCCCCACCGCCCTCGAAGCGCTGGAACGGTTCCGGGCGGCCGCCTCCCCGACCGCCCAGCAGCTCGCCGCGCACCTGGCCGCCGTACCCCTCACGCTGCCCGTCATGAACCTGGTCCGGCGTTCCCTGCTGAGCGGCTCGGAGCACGGCCACCTGGCGGAGGTGGCCCTCGGCGGGCTCTTCGCCCCCTGGGGGGACACCGGACGCAGCGCCGAGGAGGTCGAGTTCGAGTTCCTCCCCGGGGTACGGGAGGCCCTGCTCGGCTCGCAGCTGCGCGGGGACGTGGCCGCCGTACGGGAGCTGGTCCGCCGCAGGGTCGGGGAGTACATGGCCCGCAACCGCGGTACCGGGCCGGACTTCTCCGCGACCGAGGTCACCACGGGCGAGCACGGCCGTCGCCGCCTGCCCCCGGGGGCGATCCCGTTCGCGGCGCGGCCGCGGACCGGGCTCCTGCCGGAAGGGCAGGAAGCACAGGGAGGGCCGCAAGCGCAGGAAGGGCGCGGCGGGCCGGAGACCCGGGCGGCCCCGGAGCGGCTGCCCCTCGGGTCCCTGCCGGAGCCGCCGGGCCTGGCGGACCGGGTCGTGCGGGTCCGGTACGACCCGGCACCGGAGCCGCAGGAGGTCGGCACGCTGCTGACGCCCCGGCTCGTGCTCACGACCGGCGACGGCCGGGCGGCCGCGAGCGTGCTCGCCTGGGTCCGCGCGGGCGACCGCGAGGTCCTGTGCCACCCGGTGTGGTGGGACGAGGGTTCGCCCCGGGTGTTCCTGCTCGCGGCGGGGGAGGACCTGGTGGACCCGCAGACCTGGCCGGAGCCGCTGCGCTGGGCGAGGCCGCACGGCGCCCGCCCGGAGGAGGTGTACGTCGACGGCCGCACGGACCAGGGCGAAGCGGTCCTGCTCACGGGGGAGATGGCCCCGTACGGCGGCGCCCGCAACGGCGAGCTGGTGCGCCTCTCCTCCGAGCCGGAGACCTGGACGCACTACCGTGGCGGCCCCGTCTCCCGCCACGGAGCCCTGGTCGGGGTCGTGCACGGGGTCTGGCCCGACCGCATGGTGTTCCTGTCCGGCCAGGCCGTGCTCCAACTGCCCGGTTTCCAGGAGGTGCTGGCCGCGCACACGACGGCCCTCCCGGGGCCGGGCCGGCCGGGCACGCCGATCTGCCTGCTGGCGCGCGTCCAGGCGTCCCCGGACGCCGAAGCGCTGCCGGCGGGGCCCGAGCTGGCCGACTTCCTGCGCGGGATCCTGCGGGACACCGGGGTGGCCGGGAGGGTGATCGAGACCGTCGAGACGGCCCTCCTCGTGGTGGACGAGCCCGCGGCACTGGCCGGCGCCGGCCGGATCCTGGCCGAACTGCCGGGCCGGTTCGAGGAGTTCCGGGACGACGGCGGGGCCGGGGCCGGACCCGGGCGGCCGCAGAAGCGGCTGGTGGTCGGGGCGAGCACCGGCCCGGTGGACAGCGCGGAGGACGGCTTCAGCGGACAGGCCGCGCGCGAGGCCGCCCTGCTGGTCGCTGCCCCGGAGGCCGCCGGGCGGCCCGGCCCCGGGCGCTTCCCCCCGGTCCGCCTGCTCCTGTCCACACCGCTGTACGAGGGCCTGCACAGGCTGCTGCGGCCCGACGTCCGGCTGACCCTGTCCCCGCTGGCCGGCGGGACCGAGGGCTGGCAGTGCACCCGGGACCCCGCCGAACTGGGCCGGGCGCTCCTGGAGGCCGCCGCGATCCGCAGCTCGGGCCCCGGCTGGCCGCACTGCGGTACGGGCTCCTCCGCGACCGATCCGCTCGGCTGCATCGGCATCCGGCAGCCCGGTTCCTCCCGCTGCCTGGCCCATCTGGGCCGGGCCGGACGGCAGGCGGCCCTCGCGGCGCTCGGCCCGGGATCGCCCGTGGACCTGCGGGGCACGACCTTCGAGAACGGCCTGCTCCAGCAAGTCCTGGAAGCCCTCCGGGATCCCGGGACGGGCCGGGTACGGATGGGGCGCGCCGCCTTCGACCGGGCGCAGTTCGTGGACGACTGGACGACGCGGGACGCCGAGTTCGCGGGCGGCGTGTTCTTCGTGCACGCCGCGTTCGCGGGCCGGGCCCTGTTCGACGCCGCCACGTTCGCCGGCCGGGCCTCCTTCGACGGCGCCGTGTTCCAGCACGTCGCCGCCTTCGACCGGAGCAGCTTCTCCGGCCGGGCCGCCTTCCGGCGCACCGTCTTCGCCGGTTCCGTGAGCCTGGCGGACGCCGCGTTCCGCGACGGGGTCTCCTTCGGCCGGGCGGTCCTGGAGGTCTCGGCGGACCTCGACGGCATGCGGGTGACGGGCCCCGCGGACTTCACGAACGCCGAGTTCCGCGGACCGGCCGGGATGAGCGGGGCGGTCTTCGTCGGCCCCGCGGTGTTCTCGTACGCGCACTGGGAGCGCGGACTCCTCTGCGACGGGGCCGTGTTCGAGGGGCCGGCCACCTTCGACCACGCGAGCTACCGGGGCCGGGTGCGCTTCGACGGCGTGCGCTTCCTGTCCGACACGGGCGTCCACCTCCCGTCCGCGGACCACCCGGACCACTGGACGGTGGAACGCCGCCCGGGCGGCCTCGTCCACCTGCACCGGCTCCTGAACCCCGAACCACCCCCGTGAGGGGCGGCGGTTCAGGTGCCGGTGCGGGTGGCGGACTCCAGTTGCCTTCCCGCGCGGGCGTCGGCCGTGGCGAGGCCGGCCTCGATGTCGTCGAGGGCCCGGCGGGCCGTCGCGATGCGCTCCCTGACCTCGGTGGCCGGGTCGGGCCCCTTGCCGGGCGGCGGGACGCGGCTGGCCTCGTCCTCCATCTCGCGCGCCTCGTCCAGGGAGTTGAGGACCACCCCGATGAGCACGTTGACCAGGACGAACGAGGCGAGCAGCGCGTAGGAGGCGTAGTAGATGATGCTGAGGCGGGAGATCTGCAGGCCCGCGCGCACGGCGTCGGTGAGTCCGTCGAGCGTGGTCAGGAGGAAGAGGGTGAGCGCCGCCCGGCCCACGGAGCCGTAGTGCTGCGGGTCGGAGTCGGCGAAGCAGACCCAGCCGACCATGGCGTACACGTACAGGACCAGCGCGCCGATGAAGAGGAAGCTGGCGGTGCCCGGCAGGCTGCGGCCGACCGCGATCAGCAGGATTCGCAGGTGGGGCAGGAAACGGGCGGTGCGCAGGACGCGGGCCAGGCGCAGCAGCCGCAGGACGGTGGTGTTCTCGCGGATCATCGGGAGGAAGGCGGAGGCCACGATGGCGAGGTCGAAGAGGTTCCACGGATCGCGGAAGAATGCTTTCGGCCGGTCGGCGTAGGCACCCAGCCGCAGCAGCATCTCCACGGTGAACAGGGCCAGGCAGCAGTTCTCGGCCGCCCCCAGCACCTGCCGGTACTCGGCGGCGAGCCCGCTGTACGTCTCCAGCCCCATCAGGGCGGCGTTGAAGAGGATCGCGCAGAAGATGACCAACCCGAAGGCCTGGGCCTCCGTGACCACCCGGCAGCGGGCCGCCAGTTTCATGCGGCCGCGTCCGGCCTGCATCGGGTCCGTCATCTCGCTCCTCGTGCTGGTCCCGCTCGTCGTCTGACCTGGCACGGCGCCCGGCGGGGCGCAGTGGTCCGCCCTTCTAACGCCTCAGATCCGCTCGGGTTTCACTTCCGCCACACGGTCAACGCGCAGGGGTGCAAAGGGGTCGGCCGTTCGCCGCGTCCCGGAGCTACGCTTCACATTTCGGCAGCAGCCATCAAGCAGGAGTGTGCCCCGTGCTCGGACCGGTCCAGGAGAATCCCTTCCCCGACAGCCACACCCTCGGGGAAGGACCCGAGCCGCACCCGCTGTTGCGGCCGGTGCTGCCGCTGCTGGGGCGCTGGCACGGCCGGGGACGCGGTGAGTACCCGACCCTGGAGCAGGACTTCGAGTACGCCCAGGAGGTCACCTTCAGCCACGACGGCCGGCCCTTCCTGCGCTACGAGGCCCGCGCCTGGCTGATCGACGGGACCGGGGCCGCGGTGCGTCCCGCGGGCCGGGAGGCCGGATGGTGGCGGATCACGCCCGAGGCCTCGCTGGAGGTGGTGCTCACGCATCCCACCGGCATCGTCGAGGTCCTGGTGGGACAGGTCTCCGGAGAGGAGATCGAGCTGGAGACCAAGGAGGTGGCCCGCACCCCGCTGGCCAAGGAGGTCACCGGGACGCGGCGCCGGTACGGCATCCACGAGGACGAGCTGGTGTTCGTCCAGGAGATGGCGGCGGTCGGCCAGCCGATGCAGCACCACCTCGCGGCCAGGCTCCGCCGGTTCTGACGTACGTCTGCCGTACGTCTGCCGAACGGGGCGGCCCGACGTCGTACGGACGCCGGGCCGCCCCCGCGGTCACTGCCGCGGCCGATGCCGCTAGTTCTTGCCGAGAAGGCCCTTCATGGTGTCGATCTCGGCGGACTGCGAGGCGATGATGGCGGCCGCCATGGTCTTGGCCTCGGCGGAGGAGCCCTGGCTCTGCTCCGTCCGGGCCATCTCCACCGCGCCCTCGTGGTGCTTGATCATCAGCTCCAAGAACGCGGTGTCGAAGGCCTTGCCCGAGGCCTTGCGGAGCCCGTCCATCTCCTCGGCGGACATCATGCCCCCGCCCGCATCGTGCTGCCCGTGCTGCGCGTGGCCGGAGGCGTCCGCGGCGGGCACCGGCTCGCCCCAGGCGGTCAGCCACCCGGACAGGGTCTTGATCTCCGGGTCCTGGGCCTTCTTGATCTCCTCGGCGAGCCGCTTGACCTGACCCGACTCCGCCCGGCCGGGCGCGAGGTCGGCCATCTCCACGGCCTGGCGGTGGTGGGGGATCATGCCGGTCGCGAAGGCGACGTCGGCGGCGTTGTGCTCGCCCGCGGCCGCGGGGGACTTCGTGGCGGAGGCCGTCACGGACGGGGAGGCGGCGGGGTGCCCGCTGTGCCCGGCCGATCCGGAGTCCTCCGAGCCGCAGGCGGCCAGCAGGAGGGCGGCAGCGGCGGCGGCGGTCACGGCGGCGGCGCCGCGGCGCAGGGGGGAACGGTGTGCGGTCATGGTGGTGCAACTCCTCGGGTGAAGTGGTCAGGACGTGCCGGGGCGCGCGCCCGCCGCCGGAGGGAACCGGGGCGGCCGGGCGCGGTGCGGCGTCCTATATCCGCAGGAGTTGCAGTTCGGAGAGGTCGGGCGGGGCACGTCCCGCGCCGGTGGAGGCCGCTGCCGCGCCGAACGGCGGCGCGGCGGGCAGCGCCGCGTCCAGGGCGGCGGCCAGGGCGGGCGGGGCGTAAGCCGAGCCGACTCCGGCGGCGGCGCAGGTCCCGTCCGCGTGGGCGGGGTGCTCCGCGCCGCCGGCCGGGTGGGAGCAGTCCGCGCTGCCGTGGTGCGCGGCCCCGGAGTCCTCGGAGGCTGCTGCGGCCCCGGAGTCTCCGTGGGTGCCGGCGGCCCCGGCATGGGCGTCGGCCGCCACGTGGACCGGCACGGCCGCCGGAGCGGCTGCCCATACCTGTACCTGTACCGGTACCGGCCTCGGACCGAGGCCGTGCATCGCCAGCACCCCGGCCAGGACCGCGAGCACCAGCAGCACGAACCGCGGCCCGGCGGGGCGGCGGCTCGTACGGTGCACGGCGGCGATCATCCACTCATCGTACGAGCCGCCCGCGCGCTCGGCCCGCCCGGTCCGCCCTTCGGGCTCGTCCGTCAGCCGCGGCGCAGGACGACCTTGCTGCCCGCGGCCCTGTCGTGGGCGCCGCGGTGGTGCTCGTCCAGCCGCATCGCGGCGGCGTTGGCGGCGGTCAGTACGGGGACCAGCCAGGTCACGAGGTTCACGAGGTGCCGCAGGGCGGCGCGGCCGTACGTCAGGCGTGCGCCGGTCGCGGCGTGCACCACCTCCAGCCCGAGCAGCCGCTTGCCGGGGGTCGCACCCCAGCGGGAGACGCTGACGGGGGAGTAGAGGAGGAAGAACGCGAGGACCCACAGCGCGGCCAGGGCGCGGGCCGTCGTCATGTCGGTGAGGTCGGCGGTGTCGCCCCCGAGGACGAGCCGGTCGACGGCCACGAGCGGCCCGACGGCGGCCACGACGCCGACGGCCAGGTCGAGGAAGAGGGCCGCACCGCGCCGCCCGATACCGGCGCGGGAGCCGGGACCCGATGCCGTCGGCGCGAAGCGTGCGAGGTCGCCCCCGGATGCCAGGGAGTCGAACATGGCTTCCTCTTCCGTCCTCGGGCAGGCTCCATGACGGTCAGGGAGGGGCCCGGGCCGGGGAAGCTTATATTCCGCTTACCGGTCCGGAGGAAATCCGTCTCCGCGCCCGGCCGCCTCCGCCGGGACCTCGAAGACGAACGCGATCCCCTCCTCCTCGTTCCCCCGCTCGCCGACGCGCGTGAAACCGAAACCCGCGATCGTGGCCAGCGAAGCCTCGTTGTCGGACCGGATGGTGGCCCGCACCGTCCTGACCCCGGGCTCCTCGGCGGCCCTGGCGAGCAGCGCCGCCAGCATGGCGCGGGCATAGCCACGGCGGCGGTACCCGGGCACGACGGTGTAGCCGACCTCGACCACGCCGGCCTCGTCCGGCGGCCCGTGGAACCCGGCGTCGCCGACGACGGCCCCGTCCGGCTCGGACACCGCGGCCCGGGTGGTCCAGGGTGCGGCGGACGGGTCCCGGGCGAGCTGGTCGGCGCGGTAGCCGAAGATCCAGCGGGCCCGGTCGGAGACGAAGTGTTCGTCCAGGGCGACCCCGCACTCGGCACTGCCGGCGGCGAGGTCGCCGTCGGCAAGGGCCCGCAGCGCTTTCGCGTCGAGCTCGACGAAGCGGACGCGTCGGGGGAGGGCGCGGGGGCGGGAGTCAAGAAGTTCGTTGTCCATCGCGGAGATGCTCGCCCGGCACAGGAGGACTGTCCACCGCTTTACGGCCGCCTCCGACCGGGCGGCCCGCGGCAGCACGAAGCCGCCGTCCCCGGAACCGGGGCGACGGCCTCTGCGGCAGTCCACGCGCCAACGTGGGTGCTGCCCGGGATCCCTGGTCCGTACGGTTGCAGCCAGTAGCAGTCAGGGGATGCGGTGGCTGCCTAGGCAGCCACCGGCGTCAGCCTCCCCCTTCGGGCCCCGGAACTCAACCCGGTGTGAACGCGGATGAGCCAAAACGCCCCGCGGCCACCCCCGGCCGGGCGCCGGTGATCTCCCGTCAGGTACGGGAACGGCTCCGCGGGGGATCTTCGCTGGCAGCAGAGGTGCGTCCCGGCGCCGTCCTCCACGCCCCGGTCAGGGCCGCCCCGTGGAACGGGAGTGAGCCAAAGCAGCGCCGACGAACGCCCCCTCACAGAGGCGCCCGGCACCCGTCCGAGCCCTGATAAGTTGCCGCACGGGAAGCGCCAACTTCCTCCACGTGCATGCCGTTTGCAGCCAGTAGACCGACCTTCGCGAGACCTCTCACTCCGCACCCCAGGGGGATGCAGCCATGTCCACGAGCCGCACGCAGGAGCCCGGCGACCGGGTTCCCCGGACGCGCCCGCAGCACGATCCGCACCGCCTGTCCCTGCCCTACGTGGCCGCCCTCGTCACCTTCCCCGTCCTGGGCACCGTGCTGGCCCTGGCCGGCCTGCCGACCGCGGAGATCATCCCGCTCCTCGGGTACTGCGCCTCCATCGGCGTCACGACGGTGCTGGTGGCGAGCGGCGGCCGGCGGCTCGCGGCGGGCGTCGCCTCCGCCGTCCTGCGCATCACCCGGTGACCCTGCGATGGGACGCCCCGAGAAGCCCGTCGACCGGACCCTCGTAGCCTGCGGCCTCCTCGCCGACCTGCTGCGCGCCGCACGCCGCACGACCGGAGTCACCCACAGGACCCTGGCCCTGCGGACCGGAGTGTCCGCCGCCACGCTCAAGCGGGCGGCGTCCGGCCGGACGGTCCCTTCGGAGGCCACCGTCAGGAAGTTCCTCACCGCCTGCGGCGCGACCCCGGACGAGGTCGCCCGGGGCTGCGCACTGCGCCGCGCCGCCCGCACGGCGCAGTTCACCCCGGCCGAAGGCGTCGCGATCCCCGTGGCACTCATCTCGACGCGCGCGGAGCTCCGTACCGCCCTGGTCGCACTGCACCGGCAGGCGGGATCACCCTCCTACCGGCACATGCAGGACCGGGCCGGCAAGGTCTGGCTCGCCCTCAGCAGCCTCTCCCGGATCCTCAACCGCAAGATGCTCCCCACCAGTCGCGGCCAGATGTCCGCCTTCCTCCAGGGGTGCGGCGCCCCGGAGGAACAAAGGGGGCACTGGCTGACCGCCTGGGAACGGGTCACCCGGCCCTACCGACTGCCCAGTACCCGGCTCAGTCCCGCTGCCGCCCTCAACCCGCGGGTCGTCCTACGGCTCACCTCCAGCCTGGGCGGCCTCGGCGCGGCCCGCCCGCGCCCGACGGCCGCCCGGTCGCGCAGGGCGCAGTGGGGCCGGGACCTGCTGCACCTCATCGAGAGCGCGGAGGGCATCGACACCCCCACCCTGGCCCGCCGGGCCGGCCTGTCGGCGGACGCGGCCGCACACCTGCTGACGTGGCTGACCGGACAGCGGCTGGTGACCACCTACCGGGGCGCCCACTTCCCCGGCCCGTTGCTGACGCCCGCGGCCGGACCCGCCCCGTACCGGGACCTGTTCGCCACCGCCCTGGGCCGGATGCGCGACGAGGCCGGCGCGGCGGTGTACTTCAGCCGCTACCTGGACGGGGAGGTCACCGTCCAGGCGTACGCCGACAGTGCGAGGACGCCGAGGGTCACCGAATGGGTCCCGTTCAGGACGGCCGCCCATGCCAGCGCGATCGGCAAGAGCCTCCTGGCCCAGCTCGACCCCGTGTCCCGCACGGACCACCTCGCCCGCTACCCGGCCGTCAGACTCACCGACCGCACGATCACCGCGCCGCACGTCCTGTTCCCGGACCTGGACCGGCACGGCCCGGACGCCCCCCAGTTCAGCCTCCTCGAATACTCCGCGGGGGAGGTCTGCGCCGCCCTGCCCCTGGGGCTGCCCGGCAGCCCGTCGACCATCGCCCTGTCCCTGCCGGTCCGGCGCTCCCGGCGCCTGATCCCGGCGGCAGGCCTGCTGGCGCGCCGCATCGACGACCTCCTGCTCGCCCTCCTCCTCACCGCCGACCGCCCGGCCCCCGCCGGCGCGCCGTCCGCGCCCGGTTGACCCCGGCGAACACCGCGTGGCCGCCTTGGCGGAACGTGTGTCCGGCGGCGCGGACACGAGCGGTAACATCAGTGGTCCGTGGATCATTTGGGGGGTCAAATGCCTTCGCACGTAGTTTCGTTCGCGCTGGATGACCAGACGACGGTCGGCTTCGAGATCGAGACCGATGACAACTTCCATCAGGTCGGCGCCGGTACGGCCGTCGCCCGCGTCCGTGATGCCGTCCAGCCCGCCGTGGAAGCGGCGCGGACCGTGCTCGACCAGGTCGCGGAGATGAAGCCGGGCGAGGTCCAGCTCAAGTTCGGGATCAAGGTCAACGGCACGGCGAACTGGCTGGTCGCGAAGGCCGCGACGGAGGCCAACTTCGAGGTCACCCTCACGTGGCGGGACGGCGCGGCTCCGGCCGCCCGGCCGGAATCGTAGGAGGGGCACGGCAGGGGTGGGCGGCAGCGCCACGGGGCTGGTCATGGACAACCAGCGCAGCAGGCCCACGAAGGACTCCTGGGTCGCTGCCGTCCACGGCAGCGACACCGACGAGGCGTCGCTCGGCTCCGCCTTCGTGCTGGATGCCCACCGCGTTCTCAGCTGTGCCCACGTGGTGCGTGCCGCCGTCGATGCCGGAGCAGGTCTGTGGGTCGCCTTTCCGAAGGCGGAGGAGCACGACACGGTGCGCATCCCGGTCCGGGAGATCGTCCTGCCACCCGCCGCTCGCCAACGCACCCAGGACGTCGCCGTCCTCCGGCTCGCCGGTCCGGTCCCGGCGTCCCGGATCCCCAGGCTTCGCTGCCCCAGCCCCGACGACATGGTGGGACGCGACTGGTGGGCGTTCGGCTTCCCCGGTGGTGAAGTCCTCGGGAACTCGGCCGCCGGTGTCATCGGCGAGGCCCTGGGCTACGGATGGGCACGTCTCGACACCCAGTCCCGCTACACGGTCAAATCCGGTTTCAGCGGGTCGGCGATGTGGTCACCCGAGTACGACGCGATCGTCGGCATGGTCGGTCAGGCGAGCGGCGAGGGCGACGCCCGCGCCTTGTCGCTCTGGCAGGTCGACCGGATCTTCCCCGAGGAAGGCATCGCAGGCCTCGCCGCGTGGACGGTCGAGGCGGCCGGCGAGTCCGCCCTCGCCTCCTGGGGCTGGGCGCTGGGGACCGATCCGGAGGCCCCCCGTCACTGGCGGCCGCGGGCCCGCGGCGTCGGCATCGACACCGAGAAGGGGTTCCGTTTCCGGGGGAGGACGGCCGCCCTCACCACGATCGTCGACTGGATCGAGGATCTGCCGGCCCGGAAGGCGCTCGTCGTCACCGGATCGCCGGGAGTCGGCAAGTCCGCCGTCCTGGGCCGCATCGTCACCACGGCCGACCGGGAGATCGCGGACATGCTGCCGTCGGACGACACCGCCGTACGGACACCGGTCGGGTCGATCTCCTGCGCCGTGCACGCCAAGGGCAAGACGGCGCTCGACGTCGCCGTCGAGATCGCCGCGGCTGCGTCGGCCGCACTGCCCGATGACATCGAGTACCTGCCGGAGAACCTGCGCGAGGCGCTCAAGGTCCGTGCTTCGGCCCGGGACGACGGCGTCCCGCCCGATTTCACCGTGGTCATCGACGCCCTGGACGAGGCCGTCACCCCCCAGCAGGCGCGGCTGATCATCCGGCGGATCATCACCCCGCTGGTGGAGACGTGCACGGACCTCAACATCCGCGTGATCGTGGGCAGCAGACGCCGGGACGACGCGGGCGATCTGCTCGCCTCCTTCGGCCGTGCCCTGTCGCTGGTGGACCTCGACGAGCCCCGGTTCTTCGAGCAGGGCGACCTGCGGTCCTACACCCTCGCCACCCTCCAGATACGCGGTGACGAGAGGCACGACAGCCCCTACGCCGACCACCTCACGGCCGAGCCGGTCGCCTCCCGCATCGCCGAAATGGCCGACCGCAATTTCCTGGTCGCCGGCCTGGTGGCGCGGGCCCACGGTCTGCACGACAGGGAGGCGGTCCGGCCGGAGGAGATCGCCTTCATCCCCACCGTGGACGGAGCGCTCCGCGACTATCTCGACCGGATCCAGCCCGTGCACGGGTGTGCCGCCGGCTCCGTCCTCACCGCTCTCGCCTTCGCCGAGGCCCCGGGCTTCTCGTTGGCCCTGTGGCGTCTTGCGATCGTCGCGCTCGGCGGTCCCGTCATTCCGGAGGACGCTCTTTCCGCGTTCGCCCGTTCATCGGCGGCGAACTTCCTGGTCGAGTCCGGCGGCGAGCGCCGTGACACCGTCTACCGGCTCTTCCACCAAGCGCTCGACGACACCCTGATCAGTGCCCGGGCCGAACTGCACACGCGCCGGGAGGACGAGCGGGCGCTCGCCCGCGCCATGATCGCGGAAGGCGAGAGGGCCGGCTGGGAGCATGCCGACCAGTACGTCCACCGCTCGCTGTCCGGCCATGCCGAGGCCGGCGGCGTACTGGACGAGCTGCTGATCAAAGAGGAGTACCTGCTGCACGCCGATCTGCGCCGGCTGCTCCCGATGACGGATCGCGCCGACTCCGAACTGGCCGTCTCCAGGGCCAAATTCATCAGGCGCACCCCCCAGGCCCTCAACGCCGGTCCCAGCCAGCGGATCGCCCTCTTCAGCGTGACGGAGGCCCAGCAGGGTCTCGGCCGGGTGTACCGCGAGCTGGCCCTGTCCGCGCCCTACCGCGCCCGCTGGTCCACTGTGGTGCCCGGCCGGGAAGAGGCGGTGCTGGACGGTCATACGCGCTGGTCGTACGCCCTCCACACACTCACCGCCGGGGGCAGGGAACTGATGGCCAGCGCGGGCGGGGACGGCACCGTACGGATCTGGGACCCGGTGCTGGGGGAAGTCCTCCACGTCATGGAGGGACATACGGACGAGGTCAGGTCCATCGCTTCCGTACGTCTCGGAACGACCGAGGCGCTGGCCTCCGCCGGGCGGGACGGGAAGATCCGCCTGTGGGATCCCCTCGTCGGAGAGCCGCTCGGCGAGATCGACGGGGACGCGAACGGGTACTCGGCGCTCTGCTCGTTCACCTGCGACGGCCGTCCGTTGCTGGCGGCTGCGAGGACCGCGGACTTCACCGTCCAGCTGTTCGACCCCGCCACGGGTGAGCGGATCGCGGCCTTCGAAGGCCATGACGACTGGGTGACCTCTCTCTGCGCGATCACTCTGGACGGCGTCACCCTGCTCGCCTCGGCCGGCGAGGACGGGGTCACGCGTCTGTGGGACCCCGCAACCGGAGCCACCCGCTGGAGCGTGAGCCACCTGGGAAACTGGCAGTGGACCACGGATCTGTGCGCGATCGAGGTCCGCGGACGGACTCTGATCGCCGGCGCCGGGTACGACGACGTGATCCGGCTCTGGGACGCACGGGACGGCGACGAGGTCGGGAGCCTGAGCGAGCACGACGGCGCGGTGCTCGCCCTCTGCGCCACCGCCCTCGACGGGAGGCCGGTACTGGTCAGCGCCGGCGCGGACGAGACGGTGCGGCTCTGGGACCCGGAGACCGGCGCTCAGCTCTCCCTGTGGCACGGCCACGCGGGCTCGGTCTACTCGGTGTGCGCCCTCCACGCCGGTTCCCAGGTCCGCCTGGCCAGCAGCGGGGACGACCGCGTCATCCACATCTGGGATCCGGCGAGCGGTGAACCCACGGCCTTGGCGGAGGACGAGGAGGAGGACACCTTCGACGTCGCCTGCGTGGCCCGTACGGCATCCGGGATGCTCATGGCGACCGCAAGGGTCAACGGCCGGGAAACCGAGATCAGGGACCCCGTCTCCTGGGACAAGGTCCGCAGTCTGCCGACGGGAGCCGTGCAGGCGATCTGCCGGGTGACGGTCGCCGGGCGGTCCTACTTCGCCGTCGCCGCCCAGGAAATCGCGCTCTGGGATCCCGAGACCGGCGAGCAGACCGGCCTGTTCAAGCACCCCCACCTCCTGTACCTGTACGTCAACTCGCTCTGTGCCATCCGATTCGGCACCACCCCGGTGCTGGTGGCCTCGGCGGGCACCTCCCTCTACTTCTGGGACCTGGCGCGGGAACAGCCGGTCCACGCCTGCGAGATCGGCAAGGCGGGAGCCGGGGCGATCTGCCCGGTGCCGGTGCGTGGGCAGCTCGCCATCGCGGGCATCACGTTCAACGGGCGCGTTGCGGTGTGGGACACGGGGTCCGGCAAGCAGGTGGCCCGGATGAGCGCAGGGCGGGCCGCGTTCACCGCGCAGTGCGCCGTCCGCGTGGGCGGGCAGGTGCTGCTCGCCACCGGAACCGAGTTCGGAGTCATCCAGCTCTGGGACGTGTGTGCCCAGAAGCCCGTCGCCGTTCTCGAGGGCCACTCGGCCCGGGTGCAGCAGCTGTGGGTCTCGGTCGTCGACGGCCGCACCGTGCTGGTGAGCGCTGGTGACGACCGGTCACTGCGGGTCTGGGACCCGGAGTGCGCCCGGCCTCTGGTGGACATCCCGGTCCACCACGTGATCCAGTGCGCGGCTCAGGCGGGATCCGACATCACGGTCAGTCTGAACGCAGGAACGCTCGGGGTCCGGTTGGATCTCACGGGGCGGCATCCCGGCCCTGCCGAGAGCCGGGGGAACGCGTTCCCCGGCAACAGGGAAGCCCGTGCGGCTGCTCAGAACGGTCACGCTTCCCGGAGATGACGTACGGGCCGGGCTGTCGCGGCCCACCGCCACCGCCACCGCCACCAGCGCACTCCGGGACGGCGGTGACCTGTTGCGCGGCCGTCCTCACGGAGCCGTCGTCGGACGGGTCCCGAACGGGTGGAGCCTGGCGCGCAGCTCCCACGACTTGTTGAGGGAAGCCTCATGGGCTTCAGGGTCCGCCGCAGCGAGGTCGCGCCGGATCTCGATGGCTTCCCCGACCGCGGCGAGCGCTTCCTGCCATCGGCGCAGGACGCCCAGAGCGAGGGCGAGGCTGTGCAGGTTCCTGGCCAGGTTCGGTCGGTGGACGTCGGGCAGACGTTCCGCGAGGCCGCGGTAGACGGCCACGGCCCGGGTGACGGCGGCCAGGGCTTCGTCCCTCCGGTTCAGGGCGCTCAGCGACAGGAACGACCGGTCCAGTGCGGTCGCGAGGCCCGCCAGGTAGGCGTCCGGGTGAACCGCGGCGAGGCCCCCGTACATCGCGACTGCCCGCTCGGCCGCGGCAAGCGCGTCCTGGTGCCGGCCCACGTCGCGGAGTCTGGCGGAGAGGTTGCTCTCCACCCGTGCGAGATCCGGGAGGTATGCGGCGGGGTACCTCTCGGCGAGCGCGCGGTACGTGTCGACGGCCTCCTCGGACGCGGCCAGGGCCTCCTCGTGGCGCCCCAGGGCGCCCAGTTCGACCGACAGGTTCCCGAGGACCATGGCGAGGTTGGGGAGGTGCGCGTCGGGTCGGCTCTCGGCGAGGCCACGGCAGGTGGCCAGGACGCTTTCGATGGCGGACAGGGCTTCCTCACGCCGCCCCGTGGCGGCCAGTCTCACCGCATGGTTGTTCGTGATCAGGGCGAGGACGGGGAGGTACTCGTCCGGGTCGAGGTCGGCCAGCAGGCTATGGGCACTCAGCGCCTGCTCGGCCGCTGTCAGCGCTTCCTCATGCCGTTCCACCTCACCCAGGCGGGTGGACAGGTTGTTCAGCGCCATTGCATAGGACGGGAAATGCTCCACGAAGGATGCCTGGGCCAGGCGGTGCCGAATCCGTACGGTGCTCTCGATGACGGTCAGCGCGTCTTCCTGCCGACCCAAGGCGCTCAGTCGGTTCGACAGGTTGTTCAGGGCCTTCGCGAAATCGTGCAGATAGGAGTCCGGATCGGCCCGGGCGAGGTCGCGGAACACAGCGGCGGCCTCCTCCACCGCTGCCAGCGCCTCCTCCTGCCGTCCCAGCTCGCTCAGCCTGTTGGAGTGCTCGTTCAGCGCCCTCGCGAGGCGTGGCAGCCGGTCGGGCTCGTCTTCCGGCAGCGCGCGACAGCCGTCTGCGAGCCGCCCGGAGGCCTCAGCGGCCCAGACGGCGAGACGTCGGCTGGACTGCGGGAGCAGGCCGACGAGGCGTTGCAGGCCATCCGTTCCGATGTCGCCGCCGGTGATCCGCTCCAGCGCGGCGAACAGGGGGCCGGGATACTCGGTCTGGGTGGCGACGTCGATGAGTTGCGGTGCCAGGTGACCGCCGTGCCGAACGCACAGTTCGGTCAACTGCTCGTCCAGGCGGCCTTCGACGTCGGGGTGCGCGGCGGCCCGGCTGTAGACGGTCAGCAGTTGCGCCGCCTGCTGGGCGTCCGTGTCCGGTGCCAGGTACTCGGCCAGGAGAGGATCGGCCTCGAGGCGCAGCCCGATGAAGCGTTCTGCCAGCCGGTCGGGGTGGAGGCTTCCCCACAGGCGGCCCCGGACCGAGGGTGGGAAGAGCGCGGTCAACCAGGAGCTGACGGCAGCCCGCCGATCACGTGGCTGATCCGCGAGCGTGGGTACGCGCCGCAGCGCATTGTCGGCCTGCTGCTCGTCGGCGGCGCCGACGAGCAGCGCAGCGGTGACCGCGTCGCGGAGGGTGGTCCCGGTGAGATCGGGAGCCACGCCCGCGACCCCGGCCACGCGGGTCCAGTAGCGGCTCTCGTGGCCGAGCAGACGCTTCTCCGCACCGTGGTGAGGCACCGCCGTGGTGGCGGCCTCCGGCGCTTCGGCACGGTCGAGCAGGTCTGCGAGAGCGGTCATCAGCAGGGTCAGTGCATTGTCCAGGCCGTCCCGGGCGAGCCGTGGAGTGGGCAGAGCCGTGGCCAGGACCGGCCAGTCGTGGTGCTCGTAGCCCTGAACCTGCGGCAGCGCGGCGGCAAAGGCCTGCACGGCTGCCCAGTAGGACTTGACGCGGTCCGGCGGATCGGGGTCCAACGGAGGAAGGGCGACCACCGCGGTGCTCTCGAGGTAGTCCTGCATGGTGCTGGTGAAGGTCTGCGCCCGGCTCCACCAGTCCCCGGCCGTTCGGGCCAGCAGCAGGATCTTGAACGGCGTGCCGCCGCCGTGCTCGGCGGCGGCCTCCGCAAGCCCCGCGAGCTGGCTGGTTCGTGCCTCGGCATAGTCGACGACGACCAGCAGGGGTTTGGCGGCGTGCCGCAGGACCCGCACCTCGGCGGCGGTGGCCTCGGAGTGTGGCCACAGTACGGCCCAGCTCTCGGCCGCGAGGGTGTCGGCGAGGTGGTGGGCGAGCCGGGTCTTGCCCTGTCCGCCGGGTCCGTGGAGGAGCAAGGCACCGAAGCCGGCCTGGCCGCACCACGCCTCCAGCCTCGCTATCGACTCCTCACGGCCGCGGAAGGGCACCGTCTGCCGGTCCGCTGCGAGCAGTGCCGCGGGCGACTGCGGGCCGCGGGCGGGCGTGGCTTTCACGGCGGCCAGGTCCTGGAACTCCACCGCCTCCAGCGACCGTGGGCCGGCGCCGTGTGCGGCCAGGGCGGCACGGAACGACGCATCGTGGTGCAGCACGTAGGCGGGGACGACCTTCAGCGCGGCATGCCCGGAGTGTGCCGACTCGGCGAGGACCACGCCCGTCAGCAGGCGGTCGCAGAACATCGCGGCGCCCGACAGCCCGCCCCATGGCGAAGAGGCGGTGGTCGGCCAGCTCCGTGGGTACGCCGCCAGGTCCATGACGTACTGGTTGCGCACGTAGCCGCTGCCCGGGTTCACCCGGCCGCGTTGCTGACCGGCCTCGACCGCCGTCGCGGGGCGCTGGACCAGTTCGGGCACGCCCCAGGTCTCGCACTCCTGGCCGGGCCGGGAGGTGACGAGGCGCCCCCAGCGCACCTCTGCTCCCCGAGGAGGACGCCAGCGGTCGTCGGTGACCAGGACCAGTGCGGCGTCGTCGGTGCCGCCCGGTGTCCCGCACCACACGGTTTCGCCCAGGAACTTCCGCTCGCCGCCCGGATGGAAGACCCCTACGCGTCCGCCCTTGCGTGCCACGACGTGCGCCGAGGTGAGCACCAGCCGCGGCCCCACCGCATACCCTGATCCCGGCCCGCCAGGCCCGGTGACCGCCACAAGCCTTGCCTCGTCCACCCTGCCCCCAGTGTTGTGCCGGCATCCTGTCGCAGTTGCCCGTCAGTGCGGGATGCGCCGACTCGTATCACCAGGCCCGTCCGGGCGGTTCTGCGAACCGCTGATCAGTAGGTCCTCACCGCTTGCGCTCCTGGGCGTCAGGGTGAAGGCGACGCGATGCGTCCGGCCTCGCGAGACACCTGCCTCGGTCTCCGCCGAGACGGCCCACAGCCGCAGGCCCCCCTTGGCCTTTCCATCGGCACGAAGCTCGACCTGGAACTCCATCTCGATCGGCCCCACCGCGAACGTGACCTCCTGGTCCGCGCCCTGAGCCGCGGCCGCCAGCAGCTCGTCGCGTACCGCCGCCACCGCATCCACCAGAGGAATGTCCATCGACCCCACCCGTTCCTGATGTCACATCAGTTTGATGCTTCCAGGGTAGAAGGCCGGGCGTCCTGCGCGCAGCCCGACCACCGAAGCGTCGCTCGGCCCACCGGAGCGCGGACCGAGTCACGTGGTCCCGCAGGAGTCGGCCCCGACGGGAGCCGAGGGACCGGGCGGTCCCGCTGACCACGGGTGAGGTCCTCGTGGTCAGCGGCTCAGTTCCGGGTGGCCGGCAGCCATCCGTTCTGGACGGCGTGGGCGCCGGCCTGGAAACGGCTGCGGGCACCGAGCGCGTCCATGAGCTCGGCGGCGATGCGGCGGGCGGTCCGGGGGGAGACCCCGAGGCGTTTGGCGATGGCCTCGTCGGTGAGGCCCTGGAGCAGCAGGTGGAGCGTCTCGCGGTGCTGGCGGGTCAGCCCGTCCATATCGCGTTCCACCATGGTGCCCAGCGGGGTGGCGGACTGCCAGACGCTCTCGAAGAGGGCGCACAGCGCGGCGATGGTGCCCCCGTAGGTGAGCACCACCACGCCGGCCTGGGCGTCGTCGGTGTCCAGCGGCAGCACGGCCTCGCGCCGGTCCGAAATGATCATCCGGATCGGCAGGGTGGGGGCGGTGCGGACCTGTCCGCCGCGCTGGCTCAGCCAGTCCACGTGATCGAGGGTGGGCTGGTGGTTGCGGACACTGTCGAGGTAGACGGTACGCATGGTGATGCCGCGGTCGAGGAGCTCGATGTTGGGGCCCTGGCTGGCTTCCAGGTCGCCGGCGGTGTGCGCCCCGCCGGGTGCGAACGTCATGATCTCGTGGCGGGTGGTGGCGGCGAGCCGTGCCAGGCGTTCGCGGATCTCCTCCGGCCCGTGCAGGCTCTCCACGCCGACGCTGTGCGGCCGCAGCGCGGAGCACTCTGCTATCAGTTGCGCGGCGGCGGCCCGGGAGGCCTCCACCTTCTGCTGGTGGGCGGCCAGTTCGGCCTGCTGGCGGGCCAGCAGCAGCTCCATGGCGTCTTCCGGGTTCAGCGGCCGGAAACCGCCCTCTTCCCGGCCCGAGGGCCGTACGAGAGCGAGGGCGCTGAGCCGGTTCAGGCACTCGCGCAGCACGGTCTCGTCAAGGGCGAGGCGACGGGTCAGCTCTCCCACCCCGTCGTCGGGGTGGACGAGGAGGGCGCGATAGACGCGTTCGGCCTCACGGTCGAGGCCCAGGAGTTCCAGCATGGATTCGTCTCACCGATACGGGTAGGGGGCTTCCCCTTGGGCATGGACGTCGATTTTATGCGCCTCCCGCAGGCGTAGTTGACCATGGTCGGTTCCTGTTCCTGCATAAACAGTCCCGCCCGGCCGCCTGTACGGAAACAACGCGTGCTGCCCAGGATGACGGCATGTATCTCGTGCATGTCCGACTCCACGCTCCGGACCACACCCGTTTCCCTCCGGACGCCGCGCAAATGTTCCTGGGCTGCGCCCACGACGGGGAGGGCGCGGAACACGTCAGCACCCACACCGACGGTCCGGAAGGACCGGTCGTGGGCTTCTACCTGACGGCCCGCTCCTTGGCGGCCGCGGAACACACCGCGGTGGTCGTCTGCCGCAGGGCCCTTCACCTGCACCCTGCGCTCGCCGGCCTGTCCGTGCGGGACAGCGGGGCCGTGCTGGTCCCGGAGTACTGGGACGGTCTCCTGCGATCCGATGGACGGGATATGCAGTTGCAGGATCCGTCCACCGGCAATCCCTTCCACCCGTTCTGAAGACGCAGCAGAGTAAGGACATCGGCCGGACCAGCCGACACCGGGGAACCGCAGGGGGCACCCGGGAAAAGTAATCACAAAGACTTCACCCCGAGGGGAACCCGATGACCGTGTTTGCCATCCGAGCCGCCAGGACCGTCGCCGTCGCATTTCTCGCCATCGGCGCGTTGAACCTGCCGCATTCGGCCACCGCGGACACCGTCACGGAATCGCAGCACACCGTCGTCGCGGGCTCTGCAGACCTTCCCGGCCACGTGGACCTCGACTCGACGGGCAACCGCGGGAACAAGGACCGGGAGGACGTCACATGGGGCCACTGAAACCGGTGCACGTCCTGCCGCTTCCAGCCCTTCCGCTTTCCCTTTCCCGAACCGGGGTCACCATGTTCCGCCGTCTCTTCGCCACCCTGGTCGTGCCGGCCGTCGCAGTCCTCGCCTTCGCCTCTGTGGGCGAAGAGCCCTCCGGGCGCGGCGGTGACAGCGGATCGTCCCTCGTCACCTCGCTGGACCGGCCGATGCGCGACGTGCCGCTCTGCTGCTGACCCGCTCTTCTTTCCCTTTCACCCCAGCTTTGAAGAACCGCCGGGACACCGGCGCCCGTTGTCGTGCCGAAAATCGCACCGAGAGAACAGAGAACGTGGAGGACGCATGTCGGCCAGGATGAAGCATTCGCCGGACCATGAGGACGAGTCTTACGACGTCGTCCAGCACCAGGACCCGGCCCGGAACCGCCTGACCCCCGTCATCCAGCTCCCGCCGGACGCCGCCCTCACCGTGGTCGATGCCCTGACCGAGGTGGTACGGGAAGCGCACCGGCGCGAGCGCACCGACCCCACGCCGCACGGCGCCGTCAAGCGGGCGCAGGAATTCGAGGAAGGCGACGTCTTCATGGTCGAGCCGCCTTTCGAGGGGTTCGTCTCCTGCCGCTACCTCATGGACTTCTACGATGTCCGGGACAGGAACATCTGCTCGCGCATGCACATACACACCGGGCTCCGGTTCGTGCGCATGATGACGGGTCCCGATACCACCATCAGGGTTTCGAGCCTCGTTCCGGTCGATGTGTTTTCCTCACCGGGCTGGAACGGCGGCCCGCTGGAGACCTTCGTCGATCTGCTCCCGGACGTCCCGGCTCCGCACACCAGGGAGCGGTACAACGTCATCGTGCCCCCGAACTCGTGGGTGGACATGCAGGTGCCCTGCGGAGTCTCGCACCAGTTCAATGCCGTGGGCCCGAACGCCGTTGTCGACTCGGTGCATCCGGAGGAATCGCTGGAAACCCGGCGTGAGGGCATGTCGGGATACAAGATGATGGCGCAGACGATCTTCCTGGCCAAGGAGAGGGACGCGGCGCTGACCTGCCTCGAGACACGGGGAACCCTGGTGGCGGCCGACGCCGCGAGCTGACCCCGCGGGAGGTGTCCCGTGCTGCCTCCCCGCGTTCGGCCGCGTCAGCGCCCGCCGTCGGAGACGGGCGACGACGCGGCCCGAGGCCCCACGGGAAGGCTGCTCCGGTGGCCCATGCACCGCATGCCCTGCCGGTACGCCCACACCGCCCGCTCCTCCTGCCCCGAGCGCTCCAGGACCTCGGCGAGCTCCGCCCAGGCGAAAGCCGCCTGACGTCCGGCCTCGGACGCCTCCAGTGTGAGCGCACCCCGTTCGTAGGCGGCCCGGGCCGCTTCCTCGTCACCCAGCTCCAGGTGGGCGGCGGCCAGCACCAGCAGGGTCCGGGCCGTCTCCAGGCGGTGGTTGGGCCCCAGCAGGTCCAGGGCCCGCCGGGCGTGGGCGACGGCCTCGTCAGGACGGCCGGACAGCAACTCGGCACGCGCCAGCGCCGTCTCGCAGTAGGCGAGGTCGACGGTGCTGCCCTGGCTGGCCAAGGTGTCGGCGCTCTGTCGCAGCAGTTCCTTGGCGGTGTCCACGTCGGGGGAGTCGCTCTGGAGGAGGACACCGGCGTAGGCATTGCGCAGCCGGGCGAGCGCACGGTGGTTGTCGCCCTCGGAGTAGATCGCCAGGGCCTGACGGATCAGCTCCAACGCATCGCCGGAGCGGCCGTTGCGGTGCGCGGCCACGCTGGCGTTCCAGTAGACGGCGCCCAGCGCCCTGGGGTCGCTCACTTCCTTGGCCCGCTCGATGCCGAGGGCGGCGAGGTAGGCGGCACGGTGCAGGTCGCCGCGCTCGATGTGCAGCCCGACGAGGGTCGAGACCAGCTCGATGCCGGCCACCGACGGCGCGAGATTGAGGTCCTGGACGTGCGACAGGGTGGCTTCGGCGAGGTCGACCGCATGGGACAGGTCACCGAGTTCCCGGTAGCAGCGGCACAGTGCCACCACCACGGACAGCTCCGGGAGACGGCTGTGGGGCTGGCGCGCCGCGGTCCGCAGCGCCTCGTAGCGCACTGCGGCCTCCTCCAGGCGGCCGCAGTGTTCGAGCGCACGGGCCGCCCCGAGCTCGGCGGCCTCCTCGGTGGCCCGGTCGCCGTCCGCAGCGGCCTTCTCCCGGAGGTCCTCGAAGCCGCTCAGCGCCTCTTCGGGGTCACCACTGAGCAGCAGCATCTCCGTGTAGTGGAGCTCTAGTTCGAGGTCCTCCGCCCCGGCTTCCTCGATGAAACCGAGCAGGCCGGCCGGGTCGCACGAGAGGCGCTGGGCCAGCTGTTCCAGGACGGCGCCCGAGGGGTTGCGCTTGCCCGCTTCGAGCAGGGAGACATAGCTGGGCGACAGGTTGTCGCCCGCCAGGTCGGCCTGGGACATCCCCGCATCCCGGCGGAGCTGGCGGATACGGGATCCGAGCCCTTGCAGATCTACCACGACCACACCTCCGTGACTCGCGACGAAGACTAACATTTGACTGCCTGAGTCAAGCCGCCTGAGTCAAGCTGCCGGGGGAGGGCTCGGCGGGAGCGGGCTCACTCCTGTTTCACCGCCCGGATCACGACGTAGCCGAACCGCCCGGTCCGCAGGTTCCTGCCGGAATCCCGGGCCAGGCGTTCGGTGAAGAACCGGCGGTAGGCGTCCGCCTGACCGGCGTGCCGGCCCGGCGGCAGCTTCTGCGCGTGCGAGGGGAGCTGGTCCAGTGAGCGGATGACGTCCCGGGTGATGTCGCGCTGCCCTGTCACCCGCAGGCCGGCCGCCGCCGCCCGGGCGTCGGGCGACGGCGCCGACCGGTGCCACTCGTCGGCGATCAGCAGGTGCCCGCCCGGGCGCAGTACCCGAACGGCCTCGGTGAGGAACCGGTCCGGGTCCGTGAAGCAGTGCATCGATTCCACGGAAAGGACCGCATCGAAGTGCGCGGCCGGGTACGGCAGGAGTCCGGCTTCCCCCCGGTGGAAGGACAGACCCGGTTCGCGGTGGGTTCGGCGGGCGAACTCCACGTTCGCCGCCGTGTTGTCCATGCCGACGACCGAGCGCGGCCGGTGCGTACGGGCCACGAGTGCGGTTCCGCCCCCACGCCCGGCTCCGACGTCGAGTACGTCCCTGCCCGCCAGCGGGATCTGGCGCGCCACCAGGTCGTAGAGGCGGGCGGCGGATTCCCAGACGGAGCCGCGCGTGACCGGCAGTGCGGGCGGTGGGGGCAGGCCGTCGTCGTATCCCATGTTCATGAAGGTGAACCAGGCGTCCGGGTAGAGCACGGTCATGACGTGGTACTTGGCGCGGTACAGCGCCGTGCGGTCGTCCGCGGGGCCGGAGCAGCCGGCGCCGGAGGCCGTCAGGACGCGTTCCGCGACCGCCCGGCAGGCCTGGGGCGAAGGCGGCTCCGTGGCGGGTGTGTGCGCGGCGACGTGTTGCGCCGCGCGGTGCCACCGGGAGGCTTCCCCGGCAGGTGCGGGGAACCAGGTGAGCGCGTCGAACAGGTGCAGGGCCTGCTGTGCGTCGAGGGGGGCGAAGGGGTCGGCGGTGCGCGGCCGGATCATCGTGGGGTCCTCCCGGCCTAGATCAGGAAGTCGTTGCCGGAGCGGCGCAGCCGCCGGGTCTGGACGCGTAGCCCGACCGCCGCCGCGGACACCCACAGCAGGCCCACGAGGGCCTCCGCCCCGGCGAGGCGGAGCACTTCGGTGAGCCCGGCTCCGTCGTGCAGTGCGCGCAGGGCCGCGATGCCGTGGGTCAGCGGCAGTACGGACCCCGCGAGCGCCCGGAGCCCGTCGGCCGGCAGCGCGGCGAGGACCCCACTCAGGGCGAGCAGCAGGTAGGAGCCGAAGTTCGTCAGGAACACGTCGGCGCGTCGCCCGAGGGCCACGACGGCGAGGGCCAGCCCGAAACCACTGGTGGTCATCGTCGTCAGGGCGTACAGCGGCAGTGCCGCGGGCAGGCCGGTCAGGAGGACCGGGTCGGCAGTGAGCAGGGCGACCAGGGGAACGGCGAGCAGGGCCGAGGCGATGCCTTCGGCCGCGTACACGAGCCACCGTGCGGCCACGAGGGTGAGCAGGGGGAGCTCCGTCATGCGCAGCCGGTACAGGGTGCCCTGCACCCGTTCGTTGATCAGGACGTCGGGGGCCTTGATCACGGTAGCGCTCACGACGTTGAAGGCCGACGCCCCGATGCCCGCCGCCAGTGCGCCGTCCGGACCGCCGACAGCGCGGCCCAGCACGGTGAGGAAGAGGACTTGGAGCAGGGCGCGGGGGGCCACCGTCCCGAAGAGGATCCTGGGCGGGTATTCGACCAGGTACTCCCGTGCTCCGAGGCGGCCGGTCGTGGCCAGTGCGGGCAGGAGGTCAGAAGATCTCAAGGTTTCCCTCCTTGCGGGCGCGGTGCAGGACCCGCCGGAACGCGAGGTTCGCGGCGGCGGTGTAGAGCAGCCCGGTCGCGGCCAGCGCGCACCAGGCCGCGGTTGCGGAAGGCCGGCCGGCGGCGGCGTCGGTGAGCAGGACGCTGAGCCAGTGCAGGCTCAGGCCGCCCGCGAGCGGCTGGATCCAGCCGGGCAGTTCGGTCAGGGGGATGAGCAGTCCGCCGATGATGAGTACGGGATAGACCAGGACCTCCGCCACCCGTATCGCCGCGCGGGTCAGCAGGAACAGGCACGCCACGAGCAGACCGAGCGGGATCGTGGCCACCACGCCCATCAGCAGAGCGGTGGTGAACGCCGCGGGATCGGCGATGCGCAGGCGGTGGCCGCTGAGCGCGGCGGCGAGCGCGACGGAGAGCATGATGACGCCGACGGAGAGCACGGTGGCGGCCACGGTCTTGCCGACCAGCACGGGACCGAGTCCGCCCGGGCGGGAGCAGACGGCGGGCAGGGTCCCGCTCCAGAACTCCTTGCGCAGCACCATTCCCGAGTGCCACAGCGTGGCTGTCCAGGCGGCGAGGACGCCGCTGCCCAGAACGAGCGCGTCGGCGTCCAGACGGCCGGTGCGGTTGGCGGCCAGGGTGAGCGTGACGTACGTGGCGGGCTGGATGGCCGCGCCGACGAGCAGGCTGAGCCATGAGATGCCGCGGAGCTGCAGGCGGAAGGCGGCGGCGGACACACGCCAGGCCGCCGGACGGGGGAGTGCGTTCACGGTGTTCACGAGGCGGCCCGCACGTCGTCGGCAAGCTCCTTGAACACTTGCTGGAGGCCGGACGGGGTGACGCGCACATCGGTGATCTGCTGGTCCGGCCACAGATCCGCGAGCTGGCGCAGTGAGTCGGGCGTCCAGGCGCGCACGTGCAGGTCCCACGACCAGGTGGACGCCTCCTGGCGGAGCTCTCCCGCGCCGGTGAGCGAGTGCAGGGATGCAGGCGGTCTCGCCGGGGCGGTGCCGCGGCCGGTCAGGGTGACCACCGCGGCGGTCTTGGCCCGTTCCAGCAGCTGGGGCAGGGGCAGGTCGTGCAGGACGCGTCCCCCGTGGAGGACCACCGCGCGCTCCGCGAGCTGCTCGATGTCGTGCAGGTAATGGCTGGTGAGCACGATGGCGGTGCCCTCCTGCTGCATGTGGGAGACGGCGGTCCGGATGTTTTCCGCCTCCGCGGGGTCCAGTCCGACCGTCGGTTCGTCCAGGAGCAGCAGCTCGGGGCGGGTGACCATGCCGATGGCGAGGTGCAGACGCTGGCGCATGCCCTTGGAGTAGGTCTCGACGGGGCGGTCGGCCGCGGCGGTGAGGCCGACGAATTCCACCGCCCTGTCGCAGCGGCGCCTGAGATCGGGGTCCTTGAGGCCGGTGAGCGTGGCGAAGAAGCGCAGGTTGTCGCGGGCGGAGAGGCGCAGGTAGAGGCCGCGTTCCCCTCCCAGCACCAGGGAGAGGCGGCGCTGCGCCTCGCGCGGCTGGCGGACGACGTCGTAGCCGCAGACGCTCACCGTGCCGGCGGTGGGCAGCAGCAAGGTCGAGACGATCTTCAGCAGGGTGCTCTTGCCCGCGCCGTTCAGCCCGAGCAGGCCGACGAGTTCGCCGGGCCTCACCGTCAGATCCACCCCGTTGAGTGCCTGGACGGTGCCGTGGCGTCCGGGGAAGGAGCGCGTCAGCCCGGTGACGGTCAGCACCGCCGGGGTCTGTTCAGTTCCGCTTGTCATTCGGGGTCCTCATCACTGGGCGGACAACGAGGCGGGCTGCCACCGAGCCGTGCTCGGTGGCAGCCCGATCCGATCAGGACCGTCAGATGGTCTCGGCCATCATGGCCGCGCCCAGGACGATGTCGAGCTCGTCGTTGCTGAACAGCTCGGTGATCTCGCGGCAGATGTCCATGACATTATCTCCTCATTTATCAGGGCCGCTTGTCCGGCCCTTGTGACTCAAACTCTACGGGCTCTGTCATGACTGGTCAACATGTTCAGTCAAGTTTGTTTTGACTCGGGTCGTGACAGGGGCGTCCGCCAGGGTGTTCAGGCCCGCCGTGTCCCGGCCGCTGACCAGCTGCACGGCGTGGCCGGGGAAGTGCGGCCGCACCCGTACGGCGGGCACGGTCAGCCGGACGGCCAGGCCGATCCGCTCGGCGCCGGACAGGTTGGGGCCGGAGGCGTGCAGCGCGCGGTCGGTGAAGACCACGCACTGTCCGGGGCGCAGCGGCACGGGGACCGGGACCGAAGGGTCCACCGCGTTGCCGTCCGCCAGCAGCGTGGCCCGACGCCCGGCCCCGGGCGCGGCCGGCAGGACGGCGCGGGTGCCCGGCACGAACCGCAGGCATCCGTTCTCCTCGGACACCTCGCTGATGGCGATCCAGAAGGTGAAGGAGAGCGGCGGCTCCAGTCCGTACTCGTCGCCCGGGGCGAAGACCCCGCCCCAGTCCTGGTGCCACTGGAAGTCCGGGCCTCCGGGTGCCTTGGAGATGAGGGTCGACCTCCACAGCAGCAGGTCCGCGCCGTACAGCGAGCGGGCCGCGGACAGCAGGGCGGGGTGGGTGCACAGGCGGTGGACCGCGGGCGCGTCGAGATGGCGCGACTCGACGTAGGGGACGGGTGAGCCGCCGTTGCGGGGGGCCATCAGGTCGGCCAGCCTGCCCCGGGACTGCTCGGCGTCCGGCGCAGGCGCCCGCCCCGGAGCCCGCAGCACCTCCTCCAGCTCGACGCGGAGCGTGGCCATCTCCTCGGGGGACATGAGGGTGAGGGGGCCGAGGAAGCCCTGGTCGCGAAAGAGGTCGCGGTGCTGCGCGTCCAGTGGCAGACGGATCGTCATGGATGTTCCTCCCTGGTTCATGTCGGTGAACTTAAGTCGTGACAGCAATAGTGACAACCCTGACCGGACCCAATCGGGGTTTATTGACAAACTAAATTGACTAAAATAATCTCCGCTCATGACTGCGGGTCGGGGTTCAGTGCGGCCTGGTCCCGCGCCGCACACGAGTCCCGAACCCGAGAGGCTTGTCATGACGCTCCGCGCCGAAGAAAACCGTCGACTCACCGAAGTGGGACCGGGAACCCCCATGGGCGTTCTCCTCGGCCACTACTGGATGCCGGTGGCCGTCGCCCATGGCTGGGAGCCCGGCCAGGTCCGGCCCGTCGAACTGCTCGGGCGCCGCTTCGCCCTGTTCCGGAAGCCGGACGGTTCCTGGTCGATGCTGGACGAGCGCTGCCCGCACCGGGGCACCTCACTGGCGTACGGAATGGTGGAGGAACGCGGCATCCGCTGCCCGTACCACGGCTGGCTCTTCGACACCGCCGGCAAGTGCCTCGACATGCCCAACGAGGACCCGGCGCTCGGATTTCAGGACCGGGTCTCCCAGCCGGCCTACCCGGTCCGCGAGCGGGGCGGCCTGGTGTTCGCCTACCTCGGACCGGCCCCCGCCCCCGAGCTTCCCCGGTTCGACCTCCTCGAGGACCCCGACGTCGAGATCCGCATCCGGACCGCGGTGATCCCCTGCAACTGGCTGCAGATCGTGGAGAACGGGCTCGACCCCGTCCACCTGGAGTGGCTGCACGGCCACTTCGCCAACCACCAGTCCCAGCAGTCGGGCGGCGACCAGCTGTACGACGTCGGCCACCACGAGGAGCTCGGATTCGACACCCACGAACTCGGCATCGTCAAGCGCCGCCTGCTCCCGGGCCAGGACACGACGGAGGAGGACTGGACCGTGGGACAGCTGGTGCTCTTCCCCCTCGCCATGTACGTCTCCGGCCGCTCCTTCCGCTCCCTGCAGTTCCGGGTTCCGCTGGACGACACGCGTACCTGGCACATCTGGTACGAGGTGCACGAAGGCGAGCACGCGCGGCCGGGCGCCGTGAGCGTGTCGGAGGCACAGGTCTTCCACGCCGACGGCACCTACAACCTCGACACCATCGACGGCCAGGACGTCATGGCCTGGGTCACCCAGGGCCCGATCACCGACCGCACCCGGGAACGCCTCGGACAGGCCGACCGCGGCATCACCCTCCTGCGCCGCCTGCTCATCGAACAACTGGCAGCCGTCGAGAAGAACCACCGGCCCCGCTGGTCGGACCTGGGCGCCGACGTCATCACGATGCCGCGCAGGACACGCAGCCGCCCCATCCTGACCGATCTCCCCACCAGCTGAGGCGAACGGCCCCTACCCGCCGTCCACCCGCCCTTCCCCGCAGAGGAGAACCACTGTGACCCGGACACCTTCCCCGTCCCCCCGCCGAACGGCCGCCCACCAGGAGCGGGACGTCCCGGGGGTGCTGCACCCGTGACGACCGTGCACCCCGCCCCCGCCCCCGCACCTCTGCCCGTACCCACGCCCGACGGCCCCGCCCACCTCCCGCTGCGCTGGGACGGCGGCGAGACCCCCTTCGTCCTGTGGCACTTCGACTTCGGCGGCGACCGCTGGACGGCCGCCTACACCGGCGACATCCACTCCGGCGATCCGGTCCCGCTGCGCATCGAGTCCGCCTGCATCTTCGGCCACGTCCTGCGCTCAGCCCAGTGCGACTGTGGCTACCAGCTGGACCGGGCCATGGAGAGTTTCGCCCGCAACGGCCGGGGCCTGCTGCTGTACGGCATCGACCAGGACGCCCGCGGCCTCGGAATCGCCGCGCACTACGCCATCTACGCGATGCGACAGCAGGAGAACCTCGACACCGACGCCGTCTACGCACGCCTGGACGCACCGGTCGACGCCCGCTCCTACGAACCGGTCGTCGCCATCCTGCGCCACCTCGGCGTCCCCGCCGTCCGGCTCCTCAGCAACAACCCGCGCCGTGAGGCGTTCCTGCGGGACGCGGGCTTCGACGTGGAACTCGCCCCGCTCGAAGCCCCGCTGGACATCCACAACATGAGCACCCTGATGCTGGAGAAGGAGGACCTCGCCTACCGCTGGTCGTTCGAGACCCACGCGGACTGGCTGGAGCCCCTCCAGGACTCCGTCGCCGAGTTCGCCGACCGCTCCGTGGCCTGCGCGGCCATACCGGGCGGCGGTACGGCCGGCACCCCGCTGGCCCGGGCCGACGACGACGGCGACTGGGACCTGGCCCGCCGGCTGGCCGCCGCGATGCCCGCCGCCGTTCCCACCGGAACCCTGGTCGTCTACCTCACCGACCTGCCGCGCGCCGACGACCTCGCGGTGTACGCCGGCCTCGGTGCCGAAGCCGTCGTCGTACCCTTCGCCGACCTGCCCGACGCGCTGCGCGAGGCCGCCGCCACCGAAGGCGTCAAGCTCGTCGACTGGGAGCGCCGCAACGCCTACCGGACCGAGCGGCCCCAGTGGCGGCTGGAGCACCGGGCGGCCGGAATCGACGTCTACCGCCGCGCCGACCGTCTGCGCTGTGTCGCGGCCCGAGCCGGCGAGGACGTCCCCCGCACCGCGCTCGAAGCGCTGTGGGAGACCTGCCGCACACAGCCCGACACCTTCGGCGACGTGACCCGCCCCGGCCCCGACGCCGCCTGGTTCGAACTCGCCCCGGCCGCGGACGCGTACGGCTCCGCCTCGGCCGCGGTGCTCGCTGCCCTGGCGGGCACACGGGCGCAGCGATGACCGGCACCACCGCCGCGGTCAGCCGGGCGAGCGGCCTGGCGACGACCGGTCCGCGCGTCCTGTGCGTCGACACCGCGGCCGCGGCTCCGCCCGGCATGCGCCGCTTCGCGACGATGAACCCCTTCCACTTCGACCAGGGCTGGTGCATCCCCGTCCCGGGCCTCGACGCGGTGTCCCACTCGGTGGAGAGCGTGTGGCAAGCGCTCAGGATCGTCGACGGCGAGACCGACCTGCCCATGCTCCGACGGCCCGCCGCCAAGCGGCCGGCCGAGCACCTGCGGGGCAACGGCTTCGACTACGCCCGCTCGGCCCTCAGCCACGCGGGCACACCCGTCGATCTCGTCACCGCCCGCTACTCCATCTACCTGCCCACCTACCTCCACCTGCTCGACCGGCTCGTGCCCGACAGCGTGCTGGACGAGATCCGTACCGCCCTGGACACCGGCCGGGACGTCGTCTTCTACGACTGGGACGACAACTTCGACATCGAGGACCCCCGCAGCTCCTTCAGCCACTCGGCGATCCTGGCCGCCTGGTTCGGCGGCCGCATCGAGCAGGAGTTCCTCGACCGCCGCCGCGGATGGCGCCCGCCCCACCCGAGCCTGACCGACCCCCTCCCACTCGACCGCTATCACCGGTTCCACCAGCACTGAAAGGTTGCGGGCCATGCACCTCCCCCGACGACTCGCCGGCTCCCTGTACTGGCAGGAACAGCGGCTGCGCGGCCGATCCGGTGTCCAGGAACGACTCCAGTGGCTGCGGGCCAACCAGGAACGGACCCCGGCCGAGATCGACGAGCTCCAGTTCGACAAGCTCCGGGCCGCCGTCCGCCACGCCTACCGCACCGTCCCGTACTACCGGCGCGTGATGGACGAACGCGGCATCAGAGACCTGGAGTCCGTAGCCGACCTGCGCAAACTCCCCCTGCTCACCCGCGACGTGCTCATCCGCGAGCAGGACGATCTGGTCTCCTCGGAGGCGGACCGCGCGACCCTGCAGACCAACTACTCCTCCGGCTCCACCGGACGACGGGCGCAGTTCCAGCAGGACGCCGACTTCCGGATGTGGATGAGGGCCCACCAGCTGCGGACGTACGAGTGGTGCAGCGGCTGGCAGCTGGGCGATCCCTTCGTCCTGCTGTGGGGGTCGGAGATCTACTGGTCCTTCAAGCAGCTGACCGACCGGGCCGAGAACCTGCTTGCCAACCGCAGGGAGTTCAACACCTTCCGGCTCTCCCCGCAGCTGGTGACCGACGTCACCGACAAGCTCGTGCGCTTCCAGCCGGCGCTCGTCAGCACCTACTCCAACGCCATGCACCTGATCGCCAAGGAGGCCGAGAGCCGATCCCTGCGCATCCCCGGCCTGCGCGCCGTCCAGGGCACCTCGGAACCGCTGCCGCCCGCACTGCGCGAGACCATAGGCCGGGTACTGGAATGCGAGGTCTACGACAAGTACGGCATGCGGGAGACCAACATCGTCTCCCACGAACAGCCCGGCGGCGGGCCCATGCTGATCCAGTCCGAGAACGTCTTCGTCGAATTCCTCGACGAGGCAGGCGAACCGTGCCCGTACGGCACGACCGGCCGGATGGTCATCACCACGCTGAACAACAGCTCGATGCCGCTCCTGCGCTACGAGACCAGCGACCTCGCCGCGCCCCTGCCCCGCTCGGCCGTCGCGAACCTGCCCTACCCGGCCATGACCTCCGTCGCGGGCCGCCTCCAGGACCTGATCCTGACCCCGGGCGGTGACCACGTCGACGCCTACCTCTTCTCGTACCTGTTCATGCGCTTCCCCGAGGTCCACTGGTTCCAGGTCGTCCAGAGCGAGCCGCACCGCCTGCGGGTGAAGGTCTACGCGCCCGGCGGGCTCAGCCGCCACACCGTGGAGACCCTCACCGAACGCATCCACCACCACACCGGATACCCCTTCGCGCTGGACTTCGAGACCCTCGACCGGATGCCGGACTCCTCCACCGGCAAGTTCCGGCTGTGCGTCTCGGAGCTGGGCGCCGCGGCCACCGCGGGGAGCACCCGTGCCTGAGATGGCCGCCTCCGGCATCCTCGCCTGGGACGGCGACGCGCTGCCGGCCCCGCCCCCGCCCACCGCCCCCACGCTCGACTGGGAACCGCCCCGCGGCGGTACGAAGGTGCGCGCCCTCGTCGATGCGGCACAGCCGCACCGGGAGGGCTTCGACCTCGGCCGGTTCGCCAACTGGCTGCGGGACGCCGACGTCCTGGACCAGGCACCCATCGAACTGCCCGGCGCCACCGTCACCCTCCCTTACGGCACGCGGATCATCCGCCGGTTCAACGACATCGTCGAACGCGCCGGGGAGCAGGCCGGCTTCGAGGAATACGACTACCCGATGCTGGTGCCGGACTCGGTCCTCGAACCGACGCGCGCGCTCCTCCCGCTGAAGGGCTCCCTGCTCTACGCGGGCAGCGACGACGACTGGGACGCCGACCGCCGGCGCATGGTGCTCACCCCCACCGGAGAGGGGGCCGTCTACACCCACTGGGCGAAGACCGTCCGCAGCCGGAGCGACCTGCCGATCCTCGCGTACCGCAAGGCCCGCTACTTCCGCCCCGCGCGCGCGGGCCGCAGCGTCTTCCGGGCGATCGAGTCCCAGGACATCTACGAGTTCCAGGCCTGCTACCCGGACCGTTCCACGGCCCGTCAGGGTTTCGCCCGGGCCATCGACATGGCGCGCCACGTCGGCAAGGCCCTGCACGTCCCCGTCCTGTGGTCCACCCGCCCCCCGTGGACCAACAACACCCAGGTCTCCGAGACCACCATCGGCGGCGACGTCCCCCTGCCGCACGGTGCCACCCTCCAGGTCGGCTGCCTCTACGACCAGGGCCGGCGGTTCTCCTCCCTCTACGGGGTCGGCTTCCGCGAAGGCGGCGAGCAGGTCCACACCCACCACGTCACCGCCGCCCTCACCCGCCGCCTGGTGCTGACCCATCTGATGCTGGGAATGGACAGCGACGGGGAGATGCTGCTCCACCCCGACCTCGCCCCCGTACAGGTGGCCATCACCCTCACCGGCTCCGCCCCCGATGAGCGGGCCGACGCGGAGCGCCTCGTCGCGCGGCTGGCCGCCCTGGGCGTGCGCTGTGATCTGCGGGCGGACGGGGACCGCAGATCCGTGGGTTCCCTCCACCGGCGCTGGCGCCGCCAGGGAGTGCCGCTGCGGATCTACCTCCAGCCCCGCCGGGACCCCCAGGACCGCACCCGTGCGGTGGTGGTGCGCGCCGACACCCGTGAGGAAGCCGTGCTGCTGCCCGACCGCCTGGAGGACCTGGCCGACCTGCTGCCGGCCGCGCTGGCCGAGGTGGGCACCGGATACCGCAGACGCGCCTGGAGCTTCGCCCAGCGCCAGTGCCGGCCCGCTGATGCCACCACCGTGCGGAGCGTCCTCGCCGAACGCGCCGTTGCCGTAGCCCCCCTGACCGCCACGGAGGCGGCCGTCGCGACGGTGGCGCACTGGAAGCTGGGTGAGGTGCTCGGTTTCCGACGCGCACCGGAGCCCGCGGCCTGCATTGTCACCGGCCGGCCCACCACGACCGTCGCCTACATCTCCCCCCGGACGTGACCGCCATGGGCGACGGACAGAACCCGGCGAAGGAGAAGGTGAGGATCGTCGTCCTCACGGGTGCGCCGGGGGCGGGCAAGACCGAGACGGGCCGCCGTCTGGTGCGCCGCTACCGGGTCCCGGCGGCCCTCATCGACACGGACGCCGTCGCCGACGTCCACCCCTGGCAGGCCGACGAGCGGCTGTACACGGTGCTGGGCCGGAACCTGCGGGCGTGTCTGGACACGTACGTGGAATGGGGGGCACGGGTCGTCGTGATCAGCGGTGTCATGCTGCCGGGACGCACCCTCGACCAGTTCGCCGATCTGCTGGCGGACACCCGGCTGGAGTGGGTCTTCTACGGTCTGCGGGCCTCACCCGAGAACCTGGCCGGCCGGATCCTTGCGGACACGAAGCTCCAGGAGGCCGACGGACGGCTGTCCTGGAGCCACCTCGACGCCGAGGTCGCCGACGTGCCGGGCGTACGGAACGTGGCGACGCACACCCTGACACTGGACCAGGTCGTGGACCGCGTCGCCGAGGCCGAGGCCGCCGACCTGCCCGGGGGAACGATCGCCCCGGCCACCGGCCGGGGCGCGGCCGAACCGCTCACGCGGGTGTCCCGGGACGAGGCCCTTCAGGTGTGCGGCGCGGCCCTGGAACACGCCGGATTCCCCGCGGACACGGCCCGTGACACGGCCGCCGAGCTCGTCGCCGCCGAAGCGGACGGACAGAGTTCGCACGGGCTGCTGCGCGTCCCCGAGTACGTCGCCGCGGCCGCCGCGGGCGAGCTGTCGCCGAAGGCCCGCCCCGAGGTGCGCCGCACCGGCCCCCGGGCCGTCATGGTGGACGGGAACCGGGCACCGGGCGCCCTCGTACGCCGCCGGCTGGAGGCCGAGCTCTGCCGCGCCCGTGAAGGCGGGCCCGTCGTGGTGGGGCTGCGCGACTCGGGGCACCTGGGGCGGCTGGCGCCCCTGGCCCGGGACGTCGCGGCCCGCGGACTCGTCGTCATGGGGTTCGTCAACTTCTGCGGCGCGGGCCGCAAGGTGGCCCCCGCGGGCGGCACCGACGGACGATGGGCCACCAATCCCGTGGTGCTGGGCTGTCCTGCGCCGCCGGGTCCGCCGCTGGTCGTGGACATGAGCACCAGCGCGACAGCCGAGGGCGCCGTCCGGTCCGCACTGCTCTCCGGAAGGCCATTGCCGCCCGGTCTGCTGATCGGTGCCGACGGCAGCCCGGTGACCGATCCCCGCCTGCTGTACAGCGACCCGCCCAGGGCGGCGCTCACCCCCCTGGGAGGCATCGCAGGCCACAAGGGGCACGCGCTGGCCGCCATGGTGGAGACGCTGGCCGGCGCCGTGGCCGGAGCCGGCCACGCGGCCGCTCCGCAGGGGCCGGGCAACGGCGGCCTGTTCGTCGCGTTCCGCGTCGACGCCCTCGGTACCGCCGCCACCGCCGTCGGAGCCGCCGTGACCGCACTGGAGCGCCACCTGCGGGACGCGCCCACCGTCGGCGGCGGCGCGCGGCCCCGGCTGCCGGGGCGCTCCGCTCGGCCCTCCGGCCGACACGACGATCTGGACGCCCCGACCGCGTTGTGGCGGCAGGTCCACCAGCTCGCCCAGCTCGCCGCGTCCTGATTCCCGCCCTCCCCACCACCCGCCCTCGAACCCTGGAGCACGCACCATGCCCGAATCCGTCCGACATCCCCTGCTGACAGCGGGCCCCGGCCTGTCCGAGGTCGTGGACCGCGCGCCCGGGCCCGCGCTGGGACTGTTCCTGCTCAGCGGCAACAGCATGATCGCCGAGCTGTGCGGCACGCTGCCCCTCGACTGGGTGGTGCTCGACGCGGAGGCGTCGCCGATGACGGGGCAGGACGCCCTGCACATGCTCCAAGCCCTCACCGGCTCGTCCTGCGCGCCGGTCGTACGGGTGTCCCAGCTGAACCAGCACCTGATCGAGCACGCACTGGATCTCGGAGCGGCGGGTGTCATGATCCCCAAGGTGGACACCGCGGCCCAGGCCGAGGAGGCTGCCGCCGCATGCCGTTTCCCGCCGGAGGGACGGCGCGGGATCAACCCCGTAAGGGCGTCGGGCTACTTCGCCGATGTGGCGGGCTATCTGGCGGGGGCCAACGCACGGACTTCCTGCGTGGTGCAGATCGAATCGGCCCGGGCACTGGAGAACGCCGAGGCCATGGCCGCCGTCCCGGGCGTCGACGTGCTGTTCCTGGGCATGGGCGACCTCGCCTGCGCCCTCGGACAACCCGGCGTCATGACGGGCCCGGCGATGGACACCGCGCGGGCCACCGTGCTGCGGGCCGCCCGGAAGCACGGCAAGCGCGCCGGCATCTTCGCCTACGCGCCCGAACTCGCCCGGCAGTACGCCGAGGAGGGCTTCGAGCTGATCGCGTTCGGCAACGAGATCAAGCTGCTGCGCGAGGCGATCGTCTCGGGCACCGAGGCCCTGCGGGCTCCGTACGCGGCGGTGCAGCACTAGAAGGGCGCCGACGGGAAGGGGGTGGGGGAAGACCGCACGGTCTTCCCCCACCCCCTTCCCGTCGGCGGTCAGCGACGGGCGACGACGCGCGTGACGAGCGCGTCCCGTACTTCGTCCAGCGAGATGTCCTCGCGGTCGCGCTTCGCCCGGTCGGTCACCTCCACCAGGCCCTGGGCCAGGCCGCGGGCGCCTACCGTGACGCGGTAGGGGATGCCTGCCAGTTCCACGTCCCGGAGCTTGATCCCGAGCCGCTCCCGACGGTCGTCGAGCACGGCGTCCACCCCTGCGGCGCGCAGCTGCTCGTACAGCTTCCCGGCAGCCTCGGTGACGGCCGGGTCCGAGTGCTGGGCGACGACGACCGCGACCTCGAAGGGCGCGACCGCCACGGGCCAGACGATCCCGGACTCGTCGTGGTGGCATTCGACGATCGCGGCGACGGCCCGCTCCACGCCGATGCCGTAGCTCCCCATGACCACGGGGACGCGCTTGCCGTCGGCATCCGTCACGAAGGCTCCGTAGAGCTCGCTGTAGGTCGTGCCCAGCTTGAAGATGTGCCCCACCTCGACGGCCCGTTCCACTGCGAGAGGGCGGCCGCACTCGGGACACCCCTCGCCCGCCACGGCTTCGCGCAGGTCGGCCCAGAGCGTCACGGCGACGTCCCGGGCGAGGTCCACGCCCCGCAGGTGTTCGGTGTCCCTGCTGCCGGCCGTCACCAGGTCGCGCCGCCCGCGCAGGGCCTCGTCGGCGACGACCGGCAGTCCGGTGAGCCCGACCGGCCCGGGTACGCCCGCTCCCGCGGAGCCGAGCGCGGCAGCGATCTCCTCGGGGCGGGCGGGCCGGGTGGCGGCAGCGCCCAGGGCATCGGCCAGCTTCTGCGGCACGAGCGCATGGTCGGCGCGCAGCAGCACCATGGTGACCTGGTCGTCGGCCACTTCGAACCGGGCCGTGACCTGACGGTCGAGGGGAATGCCGTGGACGCGCGCGAGTTCCCCCGCATCCGCGGCGCCCGGTGTCGTGAAGGGTTCGGGAGCCGCCGGACCGGGAGCGTCCCGCACCGCGGCCAGCCGGGACCCGGCCGTCTCCACGTTCGCGGCGTAATCGCCCGCGGGACAGTGCACGACGAGGTCCTCACCTGCGGGTGAGGGGCACATGAACTCCACGGAGACCTTGCCGCCCATGGTTCCGCTGGAGGCCTGGACGGGGACGGCGGGAATGCCCAGCCGCGCGAAGATCCGTACGTAGGCCTCCCGGTGCAGGGCGAAGGAACGGTCCAGGCCGGCGGTGTCGGTGTCGAAGCTGTACGAGTCCTTCATCGTGAACTCGCGGGTGCGGATCAGGCCCGACTTCGGCCTGGGCTCGTCGCGGAACTTCGTCTGGAACTGGTACCAGGCCTGGGGAAGCTGGCGGTACGAGCGCAGTTCCGGCGCCAGGTGCGCGAAGATCTCCTCGTGGGTCATGCCCAGGGCCAGATCGGCGCCCTTGCGGTCACGGAGGCGGAACATCTCATCGCCCATCGAGGTCCAGCGCCCGCTCCGCTGCCAGATCTCCGCGGGGTGGACGGTCGGCAGGAGGAACTCCTGAGCACCGATGCGTTCCATCTCCTCCCGGATGATCGCGACGACCTTCGTCCGTACGCGGACCGCCGCCGGGAGCAGCGAGTAGTGGCCCGCCATCAGCTGACGGATGTATCCGGCCCGGACGAGCAGCCGGTGGCTCACCGCTTCCGCCTCGGCGGGATCGTCGCGCAGCGTGGGAACGTGCAGTTGGGACCAGCGCATGGAGGACCCTTTCTCGGTACGTGGTGTCTGGCGACCGCGGGGCGCGGTCAGTGGCTGCGGACGGTGAAGGGGGCCGCGGCCCGCTGATCCCCGGTCAGGTGGACGTGCAGCTCACAGGTGCCGTCCGCGGCCATGGCCCGCAGTTCGGGAGAACTGTTCAACGCCGCTTCGCGCACGCGGGCGCGCAGTTGGCCGGTCAGCTCGGGGAACAGGTGCGGGGCGAAGGCGGTCACACAGGTCAGCTCGACACGGGGGCGGGTTCCCTCACGCGAGGGGTGGAACTCCACCGAGGCGAGTGGGGCCGATCCCGGCAGCGCGTCGTAGGGCGCGATGGACGCGTGCATGACGCCGCGGGCCAGCTCGGGCAGCCGCTCCAGCGCTTCGCGCAGCGCGATCGGGCGGAACGCGAGGACCTGCCGGCCCTGGTGTTCGACCAGGGCGGTGTGTGCCCGCCGGCCGAGCAGGGCGACGGAAACCTCGCCGGGTTCGCAGGGGCTCTCGGCCGCCTCGACCAGGTCCCCGGTGTCGTACCGGACGAAGGGCTGGTACTGCGAGAACGGATGGAGCTCGGTGAGCACGAGCCGCCCCACTCCCGAAGTCACCGGCTGCTGCCCGTCCAGCGAGACCACCTGCGGGACGACGTGGACGTCGAAGTGGAACAGCTCGCAGGCAGCGCACCGGGTCGCACCGCCCGCCACCTCCGAAAGGCTGTAGCGGTGCACGATGCGCGCACCCGGAAAGGCCGAGGCAAGGACATCGCGGTGCCCGTCGGTCAGGTAGTCGGCCAGGGCGGTGACGGTACGGGGCCGCAGGCGCTCCGCGAGACCGGCCTCCGCGACGGCATGAGCCAGGACGACGAGGTCGTCCGGAGTTCCGCTGACCTGAATCAGGGGGTCGGCAAGATCGGGGAAAAGCTGCGGACGGCGCAACAGGCCGAGCGCCTTGTCCAGGTCGCGGGCGGACGTCAGCCCGAGAGTGACGGAACGTTCCACCGCGAGAGCGCCGATGGAATTCCCGTGGTGCCGTTTGGAAATGGTCGACAGGTGCACGATAGGGCGGGTCTCGCCCGTCCTCTCACGCGCCCGTGTGTTGAGGTTCGCCAGCATGTCGGCGAGCGCTCGCACTTCCTCCGCACACCGGTAGCGGGTGAAGGGGTGCCCGGTCGTCCCGCTGCTGTGCATGAGGACGGAGGGCGTGCGGTCGGGATGCCGCACGGCAGCCGCGCCACCTGACGGTTCGAACTTTCCGATCACCGGCAGGCAGTGGAGATCGGCGGTGGTGGTCAGCTCCCGGACCGGCAGCCCGGCCCACAGATCCTGGTAGTAGGGGATTTGATAAGCGTGCTCCACGGTGCCCGGAACCAGCTTGTCACGTATACGGGTCTTCGCCCCCGGGCTTGCGTGTTCAGTTGACATGACCCAGATCTTGACAGCGAGTGTGACTGCCAGTCAAGGTGGCGTGTCAATGTTGATTGTTCGCCTTCTCGAATGCGGAGAAACATTTCATGACTTCATCAGGGCTGGTCGAGCTCGTCGGCGAGACGGAGGGCTTCCTCCAGGAGTACTGGCGCAACCGGCCCGCCGTCCTGTCTCCCGGCGCGGGACCCGACGGCGTCCTCGCCCTCGAAGAGCTCGACGCCGCCCTGACCGCAGGGGTGCTCCACGCGCCCTACGTCGAGATGGTCCGCACGGACCGGATCGTCCCGCTCGGCGAGTACACCCGCGCCCGTACCGTGAACCGGGTCACCCGCCCCGGTTACGCCGACGCGACCGGAATCCGGGCCCAGCTCGACGCCGGCACCACCCTCGTGCTGCGGTGCGTGGAGCAGTGGCACGCCGGAACGGCCGAGTTCGCCCGCCGCCTCGGCGAGGAACTGGGGCGCAAGGTCGAGGCGTTCTTCTTCGTGACGCCCGCGGGTGCCCAGGGTCTGCGCCTGCACCGGGACGACGCCGACGTGTTCGTTGTCCAGCTGAACGGAGCCAAGCAGTGGTACGTCCATGCGGGCCCCGAAGACGCCCACTGGGGACCGGGCCCGACGCCGGAGACGGGCCCGCCCCTCCTGTCGCCGCTCCTGGAAGCCGGCCAGGTGCTCTACATCCCCCGCGGCTTCGCCCACCGCGCCACCGGCGATTCGGGGTTGTCGGTCCACCTTTCCTTCACCGTCCGCGACATCGGCGTGCGTGACCTTGAGCGAGCGGCCCGCACCCTGCTGCTGGACCGGTTCCCCACCGACCGGCGCCCGCTGAGCGACGAGGGCCTGTCGGCTGCTGCCGGCGAACTGCTCGAGGCCCTCGCCGCGGACCTGCCCGGACTCACCGCCGAGCAACTCGTCACCACCGCGCGCCAGGCCCAGCAGGCAGAGACCTCCGCACAGCCGTCCCCCCACCTCCAGGCGCTCGCCCGGTCCTTGGAGAACGAGAAGGCTTGAAGGGTCTCCCTTCCGGCCTGCAGCCCGCCGGGCCCGCAGCCCTTCGGGGCATCCGGTGCCCGGCCGCCGCGCGGCGCGGGTACGGGTGCGCCACATCCGGGATATCTCTGGTCGCAGATGGCGGCCGGCGGGGCCGCCCCGGTCCGGAAAGGCGGGTGGCCGGTGACCGTCCAGCCCGTTCCCGAGGGGTATCCGCGCGTCACGCCCTACCTCTGTATCGACGGCGCCGCGGCTGCGATCGACTTCTACGTCTCCGTACTCGGTGCACGGGAGCGGATGAGGATGGCCGCACCCGGCGGCAAGATCGGCCACGCCGAGCTGGAGCTCGGAAGCTCGGTCATCATGCTCGCGGACGAGCACCCCGACATCGGCTTCCGCTCACCGAAATCGGTGGGCGGCACACCCGTGACCCTGCACGTGTACGTCGAAGACGTCGACGCGGTCTTCCTCGCGGCCCTCGCCCGGGGTGCCACCGGGCTGCGGCCGCTCAGGGACGAGTTCTACGGCGACCGCACCGGCCAGTTCGAGGACCCCTTCGGACATCGCTGGAGCATCGCCACGCACATCGAGGACGTTCCGCCGGACGAGATGGAGAGGCGTTCCGAGGAAGCCGAGCGCGCCATGGGGTCCGAGCCGGGCGGAGAGTGAAGGACCCGCCCGCACCGACCCCTTGAAGGAGGGTCCGCAGCCCTGCCCGTTCCCGGTCGTGGGAGAGCCCCGGCCTGTGGGGGGCCGGGGCTCGTGGGCGGGGTCGCAGGGCCGGGGCCGCGGGCTACCGGCCTGCGTAGGGGAGCAGGGCCATCACGCGGGCGTTCTTGACGGCCAGGGCGATCCGGCGCTGCTGCTGGGCGGTGACGCGGGTGACGCGGCGGCTGCGGATCTTGCCCCGGTCGGAGATGAACCTGCGGAGCAGGTCGGTGTCCTTGTAGTCGATGTACGTGATTCCTGCCGCGTCCAGAGGGTTGGGGCGGGACGTCGGCGGCTTGCTCGGGGAAGGGCGGCGGGCCATCGGTGTTCCTCAGGTGTGTGGGGCGTGAAGGGGGCCGTGGGTCAGGAAACCGAATCGAGCAACGGGCCGAAGGCGGCGGGTAGTTGCTTCCATGCTTCCCGCCCGGCCCTGTACTCGGACTCGGTCAGGAGGCAGGAGTCCAGGAGCTGTTCGATCCCGTCGCGGTCGAGGCCCGGTGAGGTGAAGACGAGGTGCTGGCAGCAGTCGCCGTGTTCGGCGTCCCAGTCGAGGGAGGCCGCGGCCCGACGCATGGCGGGGACCAGGTCCCAGGCGGCGTCGGGGAGCGAAGCCAGCCAGGGGCCGACGCTCTCCACGCACAGCGCGCCACCTGCCGCGTCCCAGGCCAAGAGGGTGTCCGGCCGGTCCGCGAGCCAGAACCGGCCGCGGCTGCGGGCGGCGGCGCAGGTCAGGTCCTCCAGGGCCGCGTAGAGCCGCTCGGGGTGGAAGGGCCGGCGGCGCTGCCAGACGAGCGTGGCGACTCCGGCTTCGTCGGCTTCCTGGGGGAGGAGCGCGCAAGCGGGGTGCTGGGCGGCTGCGGCGCTCTCCACGTCGAAGCCCGCGAACGCCAGGCGGGTCAGTTCGCTGGAGCCGGTCGGCACCTGGCGGGCGGTCGGGTGCAGCTGGGCGAGCAGGGCGCGGTCCTCGTCGTCGGCCTCCTCGCTGTCGGCGATCGCGAGGACCGGCGCGTACTCGAGCTGACGGGCCCAGGTGTCCCCGACGGTCCGCTGGTCGGTGGCCGCGGCGGCGAGTCCGGCCTCGCTGAGGTCGTCTCCGTTGCCGAGGCAGGGCAGGACGAGCGCGGGGTCGACTGCGGTGATCACGTTGGTGAGTTCCAGTACGTCACCGGCGTGGGCGGTTACGACCTCGGCCATGGCCCTGGGCTCGACCGAGTCCCAGAGTTCCACGACGGCCAGGCGGGTCAGCCCGCCGGCGGCCAGTCGCTCCAGCTCGGGGACGAGGTCCTCGCGCAATGCGCAGCAGGCGCAGTCGTTGACCAGCGGAGCCTCGTCCGCGGAGATCGCGCCCCCGGAATCGCGCAGCGTGCGGAGCACCGCACCGCCGGCGGCGGAGGACAGGTCGTGGTGCAGGGCGATACTCCCCGGCACGGCGCGCAGCAGGTGTTCGACGGCCTCCTTGCGTGCGTCGGCGTGCATGCCGCCGACGATCACGACCGGGAGGGTCACTTGGGCCCTCCGTAGCGGCGCTCGAAGCGCTCGACGCGGCCGGCGGTGTCCAGGACCCGCGCGGTGCCGGTGTAGAAGGGGTGGCTCTGCGAGGAGATCTCGACGTCGATGACGGGATAGGTGTTGCCGTCCTCCCACTCGACCGTCTTGTCACTGGAGGCGGTCGAGCGCGTGAGGAACGCGAAGTCGGCGGCCTTGTCGCGGAAGACGACGGGGCCGTAGGCGGGGTGGATTCCAGGCTTCATGGGGTTGCTCTCTCTGGAGGAGGGGCTTGCTCAGCGCTCTTCGCGGAAGTCGACGTGCCGGCGGACGACCGGGTCGAACTTGCGCAGCACCATCCGGTCCGGGTCGTTGCGCCGGTTCTTGCGGGTGACGTAGGTGTAGCCCGTGCCGACGGTGGAGCGGAGCTTGATGACGGGGCGAACTTCGTTGCGTGCCATGACACCAGTATACGGAAATGGGAATCATTTTCAATAAGAGATCCGGCTCTCCTGGGGCGGAGCTTCAGGCCGCCTGGGGGGTGGCGGCTTCGTGCTCGCAGACGTCGTCGATTCCGTACGTCTCCCAGTCCGGGAAGTCGTCCACGGCGGGCACGGCCTCGCCCGGGGACAGCAGGCAGGCTTCGAGCGCGGCCCGCAGTGAGTCGGCCCGCAGGCCCGTGCCGATGAACACGAGCTCCTGGCCCTGAGCGGTGTCCGGCCCGCGGGCGCCCGAGGGCTCGAAGCGGGCGACGGCGCCGGCCTGGGACCAGAGGCCGGTCACGCGGGGGCGGCTGGCCAGCCAGAAGAAGCCCTTGGAGCGCAGGACCTGTCCGAACGTCCCGCTGTCGAGGCCCTTGGTGACGAAGGTCCACAGCCGGCCGGGGTGGAACGGCAGGCCGGAGCGGAACACGAGCGAGGAGATTCCGTACTCCTCGGTCTCCGGGACGTGGTCGCCGTTCAGCTCCTTGACCCAGCCCGGGGCCTGCTGGGCCCGCTCGACATCGAACAGGCCCGTGCCCAGCACCTGTTCGAGAGCCACCTGCCCGCGGACAGCGGGGACGATCCTTGCCTCCGGGTTGAGTCGCGAGAGCGTCGCGCGGAGCCGGGCGACGTCGGTCGGCCCGACCAGATCGAGCTTGTTGAGGACGATGACGTCGGCGAACTCGATCTGGTCCACGAGGAGATCGCTGACGGTGCGCTCGTCGCCCTCGTACTGATCGAGCCCGCGGGCGGTGAGCTCGTCGCCGTCGGCGAGTTCCGGCAGGAAGTTCGCCGCGTCCACGACGGTGACCATCGTGTCGAGACGTGCCAGGTCGCCCAGGGTGGCGCCGTCTTCGCGCGGGAACGAGAACGTGGCCGCCACCGGCATCGGCTCGGAGATCCCGCTCGACTCGATGAGCAGGTGGTCGAAGCGCCCCTCGCGGGCCAGCCTGTCGACCTCCTCCAGCAGATCGTCACGCAGGGTGCAGCAGATGCACCCGTTGGTCATCTCGACCAGCCGCTCCTCGGTGCGCGACAGTGCCGCTCCTCCGCCGCGCACGAGGGCCGCGTCGATGTTGACCTCGCTCATGTCGTTGACGATGACGGCGACCCGCAGGCCCTCGCGGTTGCCGAGTACGTGGTTGAGCAGGGTGGTCTTGCCGGCCCCGAGGAAGCCCGACAGGACGGTGACGGGCAGTGCCGCAGGCTTCGCGCCGGTCATCCGCTCAGCCCTCGGGGCGCAGAAGGCCGCGCTCGTAGGCCTTCACCAGGCGCTGGGGGACCTGGTGCACGGAGCCGTCGACCGTGATCGGTACGAGCTGCGGGGTCGTGGCCTTCCACTGGGCCCGGCGGTGGCGGGTGTTGCTGCGGGACATCTTCCGTTTGGGGACTGCCATCGGGGTCTCCTGAGGTGTCGAGGACGTTCGACGGAAAAGCTACATGAAAATGACGACCATTTTCAATCAGGAGCAGTGTGGCCCGGCGGCAGCTCGGCGCCGACGCATGGCAGACGTACCCCACCGGATCTCATGGCGGGGTACGTCGTCAGGGGAGTGTCGTCCGCGTGGGGCTACCAGGAGGACTTGGTCACGCCGGGGAGGAATCCGGCGTGTGCCTGCTGCCGGGCGCGTACGCGGGAGAGCCCGAACTTGCGCAGGTAGCCACGGGGGCGGCCGTCGACGCTGTCGCGATTGCGTACGCGGGTGGCGCTGGCGTCGCGCGGCTGCCGGTGCAGCTCCGCAAGTGCACTCCTGCGTTCCTCCTCGGTGGACGAAGGGCGCCGGATGATCTCCTTCAGTGCGGCCCGCCGTGCGGCGTGCCGCTCGACGACGCCCTTGCGCTTCTCGTTCCGGGCGATCTTGCTCTTCTTCGCCATCAGACCTTCACCCCGCGCGCCCGGATCCGGGCCACGGCGGCCTCGATGCCGATGGCGTCGACCGTCTTGATCGCCTTGGTGCTCAAGGTCAGGCGGACATTGCGCCCCTCGCTGGGCAGCCAGTACCGCTTGTGCTGGATGTTCGGGTCGAAGCGGCGTGACGTGCGCCGGTGCGAGTGGGAGATGTTGTTGCCGAACCCGGGCTCGGCGCCGGTCAGTTGGCAGTGTGCGGACATGCGTGATTCCCGCCTCTCTCTGGGTGTCGCTTACTGGTAATGGAAACCATATCCAATACCGGCGACCCCCAGGTACGCTCCACCCCCCTCGGCGAGCACCGGCTGACCGGCTACGCGTGCCCGGCGACCGTCCTCAGTCCTGCCGGCCGGGGGTGCCGCCGGACGTGGCGGACGGCTCCTGTTCGCGCAGGGCCCAGGGGGAGCCGTACGCGGTGAGCAGGTCGAGGAAGGGGCGCGGCGGCAGGGCTTCGGGGCCCAGGACGCCGGGCCCCGACCACGCGCCGGTGGCGAGGAGCTCGAGGGCCACCACCGGGTTGACGGCGGTCTGCCAGACGACGGCCTGGGAGCCGTACTCGCGCATGGACCACTGGTTGTCGACCACGTGGTACAGGTACACCTCGCGGGGCAGGCCGTCCTTCGTGCCCTTGACCCAGGTCCCGGCGCAGGTCTTTCCGGTCATCCGCTCCCCGAGCGCCGCCGGGTCCGGCAGGCAGGCGGCGACCACGTCGCGCGGCGAGATGCGGACCGGGCTGCCGTCCTCCCCGCGGACGGTGACCGGCGCGGTGGAGTCCAGGCCGAGCGCGTGGAGGGTCTTGAGCTTGCCGATGAAGTCGTCGCCGAGGCCGTACTTGAAGGTGACCCGGCGGGCTCCGACCCAGCGCGGGATCAGGAGGACCTCCTCGTGCTCGACGTTGACGCACTCGACGGGGCCGATGCCCTCGGGGAAGTCGAAGACCTCCGGCTCGCTGAACGGGGCGGTGGTGAACCAGCCGCGCTCCCGCTCGTACACCACGGGAGGGTTCAGGCATTCCTCGATCGTCGTCCAGATGTTGAAGGACGGCGCGAAGTCGTAGCCCTCGACGGTCAGGTCGGCGCCGTCGCGGATGCCGATCTCCTCGATGTCGTCGAAGAGTTCGTCGGCCGCGTAGCGGGCGAAGACGTCCGAGAGCCCGGGCTCGACGCCCATGCCGACGAGGGCGATGCGGCCCGCCTTCTCCCATTCGGCGGCCCGTTCGAACTGTTCGTCGCCGAGCTTCACGCCGCAGGTGGCGTGTGGATCGTCGGGGTGCGGGCGGGAGAGGGACATGGCCATGTCGAGGTAGTGGCTGCCCGCCGCGAGCGCGGCGTTGAACAGGGGCATCACGAAGCGCGGATCGGTGGCGTTCATCAGGACGTCGCATCCGCGCTCGGTGAGTAGCCGGGTGACCGCCGCCTCGTCCGAGGCGTCGACGCGGCAGGCGCTGAACCGTGTTTCCTCGCCGCCCAGGGCCGCGACCGCGGCCTCCGCCCGGGCCAGGTCGTAGTCGGCGACGAAGAAGCGGTCGAAGAAGCCGCGGCGGGCGGCGATCTTGGTGATCGCGCTACCGACACCGCCGGCGCCCACAAGCAGTACACGCATGGCAAGGTCCTTCTTTCGGTGAGGCGGGTGCCTCGGGCTGATGGAACCGGGCGCTCCGAGTTAAGGTCAATGGTGTTGGCATAAGGGGGCCGACCTGGACGGTGACACGGAGGAGCGTGGCGATGGCGAAGGACGTGGTCCCCGAGGAGGCGCGCAGACGACGGCGTCCCACCCGGCAGGGCACGGTGCTCTCCGAGCAGCTGATCGTCGAGACGGCGCTGCGGATGGTGCGCGAGCACGGGAGTGCGGGCCTGTCCGCCCGACGCCTCGGCGCCGCACTGGGGGCGGACCCCAGCACCCTGTACCGGTACTTCGACGGCATGGACGGGCTCACGCTCGCCATCGGCGAGGAGCTGATCGGCCGGGCACTGGCCGGCTGGGTCGCAACGGGGCGGTGGCGAGCCGACCTGCGCTCCTTGGGCCTGCGCATCCACGGCGCCTACCTCGCCCATCCGCAGGCCGCGCTGCTGACCGCGAGCCGGGTGACCGGCCGGCCGCGGGAGATCGCCACCGACGAGGCGATCCTCGGGAGCCTTCGCGGCGCGGGGTTCACGGACGTGGACGCGGTGCGGATCTACCACGCCTACGTCGACCAGTGCCTGGCCTTCGCGGCGCTCGACGCGGGCGCCCTCGCGCTGACGGCGAAGGCGCGCGAGGCGGACGAGGAGATGTGGGAGTCGACGTACGCCCGGCTGCCGGCCGACGCGTACCCGAACATCGCGGCAACCGCCGGACTGCTGGCCGAGCGCATGCCCCACAGCGCGTACCCGGTCGCCCTGGACATGCTGCTGGAGAGCGCCGAACGCCAACTGGCGGACGGGGGCTCCGCCGCCTGAGCGGGCGAGGCCCCGGCCGGCTCGCCGGCTTATGCCAACACCATTGACCCCCTGTGCGGCGCGCGGGTTTCCTCTTCACACTCACCCACCCCCACACACTGCACCAGCGAGGGACCATGGTCGAAGACACCCCGCGGACGCCGGCCGCCACGCTCAAACCGAACGCGATCGGGTTCGTCGACGCCCTCGCCATCGGACTGAACGCCACCTCTCCGGCGTACTCCCTGGCCGCCGTGATCGGGCCGATCGTCGCCCTCGTCGGGGTCCACGCCCCCGGGGTGATGCTCGCGTCCTTCGTCCCGATGGTGCTGATCGCCTCCGCGTTCTACTACCTGAACCGGTCCGATCCCGACTGCGGTACGACCTTCTCGTGGGTGACCCGGGCCCTGGGCCCCACCGCCGGCTGGCTCGGCGGCTGGGCGATCACCATGACCGGGGTGCTGGTGGTGGGCTCGCTCGCCGACGTGGCCGTGAACTTCGGGCTGCTCGCCGCGGGCCTGGACGACCTGGCCGGCAACACCCTGGTGCGCCAGACCCTGACCGTGCTGCTGATCGTGGCGATGGCAGCCCTGTGCGTGCGGGACACCCAGGCCGCGGCCCGCCTGCAGAACGTCCTCGTCCTGCTGCAGACCCTCTGCCTGTTCGTGTTCGCCGCCGTGGCCCTGTACCGGGTCCACGCGGGGACCGGCTCCCTCGACGCCGTACGGCCGGCGGCCGGCTGGCTCGACCCGTTCGGGGCCGGGGGCCCGGCCCTGACCGGTGGCCTGCTCCTGGGCGTCTTCGTCTACTGGGGCTGGGAGTCGGCCGTCAACCTCAGCGAGGAGACGACCGACCCCTCCTCCACTCCGGGCCGGGCCGGCATCTGGTCGACCGTCGTCCTGCTCGCCACCTACGTGTCCGTGGCCTTCGCGGTCGTCGCCTACGCCGGCACCGGGTACCTCACCTCGCACGCCGACGACGAGGAGGCCGTCTTCGCCTCCCTCGCCCGCGAGGTCCTCGGCGGCTGGGACTGGATCGTCCTCGTCGCCGTCGCCACCTCGGCACTCGCCTCGACCCAGACCACGATCATCCCGGCCTCCCGTACCGCGCTGTCGATGGCGCGCAGGCACGCGCTCCCGCGCCGCTTCGGCCGGATCCACCCGCGCCACCGAACCCCCGCGGTCAGCACGTGGTGGGTCGCCGGCACGGGCACGGCCTGGTACCTGTTCATCCACTGGATCAGCGAGAACGCCCTCGCCGACTCGCTGACGGCGCTCTCCCTCCTGATCGCCTTCTACTACGCCCTCACCGGCATCGCCTGCGCGGTGTACCACCGGCGCCGGATCACCTCGGGGGTACGGGAGTTCCTGCTGATCGGCGTCGGCCCGCTGGTGGGTGCCGGGCTGCTGATCTGGCTGCTGGCGGAGGCGGTCGCCGACATGGCGGACCCCGCCAACTCCGCGGGCGGTACCTCGTGGTTCGGCCTCGGCCCGCCGCTGGTCATCGCGCTCGGCCTGAGCCTCGTGGGGGTGCTGGTGATGCTCGCCCGGCGCGCCGCGTCCGGCACGTTCTGGACCGAGCGTCCGACCGTCTGCCCGGACCCCAAGCACGAGCCCGAGGGACCGGCCGCACCCGAACCCGCCATGTCCGGAGCCAGTCGCGCTTCTTGAAGACGACGCAGAGGCTGACGCAGACCACGGCCACCAGCAGAATCGCGAAGGGCGGCCCGCCGCCCACCGCCGCTCCGGCCGGCCGCCCCGTCGAGCTCACGGCATCTGGCCGTACGATCGCGTTCGAGCGCGACGCGGCCGGCCGCGGACTCGTCCGCAGGATGGGCGAAACGGTGAGTCTCGCCCGTCGGTTCGCTCCGAAATGCAAGCCCTGATCGACGCATTGGAGAACTGGCCGTGACCGGAATCGAATTCCTCGCTTCCTTCATCGCGGCCGGACGCCTGCACGGGATCGGCATCGGCTCCACCCTCGAAGAGGTCGACCGCGCCATCGCACACCGGTTCGTCGATGTCGTCGACGAGGGTGGCGCCTCACTGCGCCGCGATCTCGGATTCGTGGAGTTCTACTTCAACCCCGGCGAGGAATGGGTGATGTCGGGCGGATCGATCGAGTTGCACCGACTTGCGTCCGGCTACGACATGGCGGAGGAATGGGCCCGGACCATGGGAGTCGGGTTCCCCCGCTACGTGGCCTGGGACGATGTGCGGAATGCGCTCGCGCGCGTCCCCAGAGCCCCGGAGTTCAAGGTGACCGACCAGGGAGGCTTCCTCGAATACCGGGCGGCCGCATCCAACGTCTCCGTCCTCGTCGTGGACGACGACGAGGAGGAACGGGGCTACCACGCAGGGCACGGGGACGTATGGAGCGTCAGCCTCTGGGCCCCCGTACGTGCGAGGTGACGGCGACGGGGCATCCGCAGTGCCGCGAAGGGGTAGCCGGCGCCCCGCTTCGGCTCCGGCGCGACCTCGAAGTCCATGCCGGATATCGCCCCCGCCAGGGGGGCGAAGAGGATGGCGGCCCTGGAGGAGATCTCCTTGAAGTTGAGAACCGAGGTAAGCCCCATGACTCGGACTGATGCCACCTCGTGGAGCCGTTCCCTGCGGGCCCTTTTCGGGGAAGGCATGTTCGCGGCCGTGGGGGCGCGGCGGCGCGATGACTGGCGCCTGGACGCCCTCGACGTCATGCAGCTGCGGACGGACGATCCGCGTGGCTGGTCGAAGGTTGCCGTGGCACCGGGAGGGGGCGATTACGGCACCGGCCCGGACAGCCCGTTCAGTGCTCTCACGCCAGGAGACTTCAGCACGGTCTTCCCTGTGTCCAGGAGGGGCTCCGAACACATCCTGGTCACTCTCCAGGGCGAGTGGTTCCAAACAGACGACATTCCGAACTTCGATGCGCGAGAGGCCGAGCTGTCCTCGCACGCGAGAACGATCCTGGCAAGATTCGGAGAAGACGCGCTGTTCTTTACCAATGCGGCGACGGCGCGAGAGAATCCCCATGCCGATATGTTGCGTCGCGAGGGTGCTTATGAGGGCTTCACCAGCCACGTCATGGATTGTGGCGTAATCGCTGTCTCTGCCAAGGAAGTTGGCATCTTCTGGGGCTTCACCATCGACTGAGGGCCTCCCAGGCGTACCCGTTTCTGCACCTTGGAGTCCGGAGACGTGCCCACGCTGGTCGCGCCCCAGACCCGCTGGGAGTGGCACGCCGCTTCGGGGAAATGGGACAGTTCCTCGGCGGTTGGTTCTCGCAGGACATGCCCGACGGACTGGAGTCGAGGCCATTGACACGCCGCTCGGCACGGTGTCCGAGTATGTACCTGAGGCCCTGGTCTCCTCTCACGGCCGCATCTGAGATCCCGTACCGAAGGAAGCCGCCTGCGCCCGGGAATGTTCCAGCCTCGCCGTCACCTCCGCCTGGTCCGGGCCGTCCTCGGTCGCCAGCAGTTCCCCAGCCGTGACCATGGCCGCCCAGAACTCGGGAGGTGAGCCCCGCCCGTCCCGGAACCGGGTCTGCGTGAAGAACAGGAAGAGCTTCGTGAGCTCCCCGGTGAGCAGCCCCCATTTCCCCGTCGTGGGGACCGTGCCGAAGCGGTGAGGTCGGCGGTGATCACTCGCGTCCGATCGAGGATCTGTCCAGTGATCCCGGCCGGTCGTGCAGAAGACGGTGTTGGGATCAGCGGCAGAGCTGCATGATGGTGTCGTCGAAGTCGGGGAACTCCTGGGCGGCCAGCTCGATCACGGCTGCCGCCGGCCGGCGCTGGTGCGGTGCGAATCCTTCGGCGATGGCTGCCAGCTCCGGATTGGGCCGCGCCTGCCAGTCCGGCTCGTAGGACGTGGCGGCTTCCCAGGGGCCGAAGCCGTCGGCCAGCAGCCACAGGAAGTCGCCCAGGTCGCGCGCGACGACACCGGTCTCGCCCTCGGAGCCGAGGAACACCACGGGCTGCTCGGCCAGCGGTCGGCCCGGGCGGATGAGCCAGATCGCCGCGTACCCGCCCGTGCCGTCCTGTCCGAACACGCGGAAGTCGTCGCCGTCCAGTTCACTGTTCCCGGTCCACGCCTGGAACCAGTCGGTGGTCTCGGCAGCCGACATGAAGGCCGGGAAGGGCTCGAAGTCGACCCCGTCCTTCCCGTCGGCGTAGTCGAATCGAACGGCCATCGCAGAGGCGAGCGCGGCGGGGAACTGGCGGTCATCGGTGGGCTTCACGGAGACAGGCTAGACAGGGGGTCGGACATCGACGCCCCACGGGCCCGCAACCGCGTGCCGTCGAAGCTGATCGGCGGTGCGGGATGGCCGCCCCAAGGTGCGGGGGAGCACCCGGCGTGGGCGGTACTACGACCCGACCACAGGGCGGTACATCGGTCCCGACCCGCTGGGTCTCCCACCGTGACCCAACCACTACGGCTACGTCCGCAACCCTTTCACTCTGTGGGACCCCCTGGGTCTGGCCGGCTGCGAGGCACATCCGACATGGGGCGGGCGAGTCGTCTTCGTCCGTGACGAACACGGTCGCGTCTACGAATTGCACGCCACGATCACGCGGGACTTGCTCGACGAGGGTACCCACGCGCGGAACTCTCTTCGGCCGCCCGGCTTCGTTCACGGCGTTGACCACAACCAGGGTCGCGGCCACATGCTCGCGCGGATGCTGGGGGCTCCCGCGACATCCTGGACAATTTCTTCACGATCACCCAGGACCCAACGAATGCCCCCGATATGCGGGATGACGAACAGAGGGGCTACAACGCGGTTTTCGGGGACTCGGCCAACAACGTCCCCGGGCAGACTGCCCAGTACGGCGTCTACCTTGACTACCCCGACAACAGAGCAGACCCCGTGCCGAAGTGGATCCAGCTGGAGGCCAACGGCAAGGATGGCTTCCACATGGGAACGAGCCGGCTCAATCCCGACGCCGTCGCCCAAGTGATCCGCCGCCAGCAAGGAATCCAATGGCCGACCTCACTGTGTTGACCCAACTCTGCCCGCCGCCGGCCGCACCGCAGCTCCCGATCGACTGGAGCACCGTGGAAGCGGAGCTCGGCGTGCGCCTCCCCGAGGACTACAAACAGCTCGCGGCCACCTACGGGCCAGGGCTCTACAGCGACTACATCAACGTCTACCACCCACGGGCGAACACACCCTGGGTCAACCTCACCGGACCCATGCCCTCACGAATCCGCGGGCATCTCCAGCGTGACTACGACCAGGGCACCCACCCCGTCCCTTACGATCCTCAGCACTTGTTCGCCATCGGGGTCACCTCCAATGGCGAGTATCTGTTCTGGATCACTGATCCCCAAGACGCCCCCGACAGCTGGCGCATCGCTGTCAACGAAGCCCGCGGCCCCCTCTGGTACACCTACGACGGCACCCTCACTGCCTTTCTCGCATCGGTCCTGAGCGGAGAAACATCCGTCCCGCAGTTCCCGAAGGACCTCCTCGACCCTCCCATCACCTTCGCCCCCTCCACGGCGCCCGCCATCGACTACCCCGAGCCTGCGGCCAGACCCGCGGTCAGCACTGACAGCATCCGAGAATGGGCACGTGCGAATGGCTACCAAGTACGCCCCCACGGCCGTATCCCCGCCGATGTCCGGGATGCCTGGGAGCGAGCCGACCCGGTCTGATCGGGTCGTATACGGGAGTCCAGCCGCAACTGAGGATTACCGGCGGGTAGGGGAGCGTGCGGCAAAGCCGGCCGGGCCATGGGAGTCGTCAATCCACTGGACTGTCGGCCCAGCGTGCCGAGGTGAGGTTTGTTCGAGGCATTCCACTGCTTCCTCAGGGCCCGCAGCCTCTTGCCCACGGCATTGGCGGAGTCCTGGCACCAGCGGCCGGTTCCCCTCGGATCAGGCGCCGAGGGGCGTCAGCAAGGGCGACGGTGAGATGTTGACCAGGAAGTGGGACTGGGCCGAAGCCGAAGCCGAAGCCGAAGCCGAAGCCGCAGACGCAAGACCTGGATCGTCAGCCGATTCCCCCCAGATTCCCCCCAGCAGAGTCCGCCGAGGCGCGAGCCCCTCTGCGTGCCGACAGTCCTCGCATCAGGCGGGCGGCGCCGGCCGCGTAGGCGATGCCGAAGAGGAGCGAGGCCAAGAACGCCAGGTGCCGGGAGAACCCGTCGATGAGCGGGAAGATTTGCCAGTGGGTCAGGTAGATGTACAGGGAGCTGGTCGCGAGGAGGCCGGCCAGTTGGTTCAGGCGCTCCCAGCTGGGGAGGCTGGGCACCCACACCAGGAGCACGAATCCGGCGACGATAATCGCCTCGCGCCCGGGGTCGCCGGGGAAGAAGCCCGGCACGGTGGCCAGGGCCGCGAGGGTGACCAGGAGGCGTTGTCGCACGGTGGCGGCCTTGGCGGCGGCCCAGCCGAGGGCGAACAGCCAGAAGACGGTGACGGCGTCGGGGATGTGCTCGCGCTCCGGCAGGCCGACGAGGTCGTACCGGGTGAGGAGTCCCAGGCCGGCGAGGGCCAGGGGCAGGGCGTACGGGAACCGGCGCTCCGCCCGGTCGGCTGCGGGCAGGCCCAGGAGGCCGACGGCGGCGATCAGGATGTAGACGAGGGCCTCGATGAACCAGAAGTGCATACCGGTCTTGAGGTCGGCGGGGCCCATGACGCTGTCGAGCAGGAAGAGATTGGCGAGCGTGTAGTCGTCGTTGAGGAGCAGGATCAGGCCGATCCAGGCCATGCTCGGCAGCGCGACGCGGGCGAGGCTGGTCCAGCCCCGGCGTACGCGTACGCGCCGTTCGGCAGAAGTGAGGTGGAAGCGGGCGAAGTTGTATCCGGCGACCGCGAGCAGGATGTGCGCCCCGCCCTTGATGCCGAACACCTGGATGTGCGAGCCGACGATGCAGAAGATGGCCAGGGCGCGGAGCGCGACGCTCGTCTCCAGGGTCCGCCTGCGGGAGGTGTCCGCGTGCTCGGGCGGCCTGAGGTCCCGGATCGGTGTCGTGTGCCAGCCGGCCGGCAGGTGACCGAGCCGCTCTTCGAGCTGGATCGACATCTCCACGTACGAGAGCGAATCGCCGCCCAGGCTGACGAAGGAGCTGTCGTCCGTCACGTCCGAGCGGTCGAGGACCCGTGCGTAGAGCAGGTGCAGGGGTTCGGGGGCGCCGTCCGGCGTGGCCGCGGGGCGGGTGGTGGTGTCAGTGGTGCTGTCGGGCGCCTGACGGGTCAGGTTGCGCACGGCCCGGTAGTCGGGCTTGCCCGAGGGGAGGCGGGGGAGGGCGGCCAGGACGCGGACATGCACGGCGCGGGCCGGCAGACTGCAGTCGTGGGCCACGCGCCGGGCTATCCGGCGGGCGTCCCGGTCGTGGCCGCCGACGGCCGCGATGCGCAGTGCCTCGTCGTCGCCGGTGCACAGGGCGCTGACGCCGTGCCGGGCGAGCATCGCCTCGACCTGCCCGGGGTCGATGCGCAGGCCGAGGATCTTCGCGAACCGGCTGCTCCGGCCGACGATCTCGTACAGCCCGTCGGGCGAGCGGCGCGCGATGTCGCCGGTGCGGAGTTCGTGCACGGTCCGGCCCAGCGCGAGGTCGCCGGGGGAACGGGCATAGCCGAGCATGACGTTGGGGCCGGAGTAGACCAGTTCGCCGGTGTCGTCGTCGGTGCCGTCGGTGCCGTCGGTGCCGTCAGGGCCGTCGGCGCTGTCGGGTAGCGGCCGAAGGCGGAAGGAGCCGCCGGGGATGGGGATCCCTGCCGCCTCGGGGCGGGATTCCGCGAGGTGCGGCGGCAGGTAGGCCATGCGGGCCGTCGCCTCGGTCTGGCCGTACATCACGAAGAGCTTCCAGCCGGCTGCGCGGCCGAGTGCGGCGTAGCGGCGGACCTGGTCGGGTGCCAGGCGCCCGCCCGCCTGGGTGACGTAGCGCAGGTGGGGCAGTTCCATGGCGGCGAAGCCGACCCGGTCGAGCAGGTCGAAGGTGTAGGGAACCCCGGCGAGGGCCGTCCCCCGCGCGGCTTTGAAGAGCTCCCAGAAGCAGGTGTCGGCGACCGACAGGTCGGTCAGGATCAGTCCGGCGCCGCGCAGGAGGTGGCTGTGCACGACGGACAGGCCGTAGCAGTAGTGCAGGGGCAGGGTGGTCGCGGCGCGGTCGGTGTCCCGGATGTCCAGGTACTGGGCGATGGACTCCGCGTTGGTCTGGAGGTTCTCGTGCGACAGCCGGACGAGCTTCGGTGATCCGGTCGAGCCCGAGGTGCTGAGCAGCAGGGCGAGGTCCGGGTGCAGGTCGTGTGCCGAGACCTCGCGCCGCTCGTCGAGCAGCATGTCCTCGCCCTCGGGGCGGGCCACGACGTCCGGGTCGTACGCGTCGATCAAGGACTGGACGGCTTCGGGGTGGTCGCCCGGTACCAGGAGGACGGGGTGCCCGGCCGCGAGGGCGGCGAGGTGGACGACGAGGGCGTCGACGGTGTTGGTACCGACCAGCAGGACCAGGCGGCGTTCCCGGCCGAGGCGGCGGGCCGTCCTGTCCACGCGTACGGCCAACTCGGCATAGCTGAACGTGCCGTCGGCCGTGATGACGGCGGTCCGGTCGCCGTGGGCGGCGAGGCCGAGGGCGAACGGGACGGACGCGGTGCCTGGGAGTAGGCCGGGAAGGACTGTCACGGGCGCATCTTAGGAATGCCTTACCTCGCCCGATAGTCACAGGAAAGTCACAGATGACTCATGGAAGATCCATAGAAAAATAAGCGGTAGGGTCGGCTCCGCCGATGGGTGGGCGCGGTCGAACTGTTGCGTGCATCACCCTTGACCTTTAGGTTAGCTTTACCTTACTTATGGGGCGATACCCGGTTCTCCGCTGCCCTTGTAGGAAGGCTTCCCATGCGACGCCCCTTGGTCCGACGCCTGACCGCGCTCTTCGCGGCGGCACTCCTCCTCCCCGCCGTCGCAGGCTGCGGCGTCGACGAGGACGACGCAGGGCTCGTCATCTACTCGGGCCGCAACGAGAAGCTGGTCAAGCCGCTCCTGGACGAGCTGGAGAAGGCCGTCGGCACCACGGTCGCCGTCCGCTACGGCGAGAGCGCCGAACTCGCCGCCCAGATCCAGGAAGAGGGCGGCAAGACCAAGGCCGGGCTGTTCTTCTCCCAGGACGCCGGCGCCCTCGGGGCCCTGTCCACCAAGGGCATGCTGGAGAAGCTTCCGCAGGCGTCCCTCGACAAGGTGGACCCCGGCTTCCGCGGTGGCGCGGGCGACTGGGTGGGCACCTCCGGGCGGGTCCGCGTCCTCGCGTACAACCCGGGACAGGTCTCCAAGGTCCCGGACACCGTTCACGATCTGGTCAAGCCGGAGTGGAAGGGGAAGGTCGGCTACGTCCCGACGAACGCCTCCTTCCAGGCCTTCGTCACCGGCATGCGCGTCCTGGAGGGCGACGACGCCACCCGCACCTGGCTGAAGGGCCTGAAGGCCAACGAGCCGAAGGTGTACGACAACAACCTCAAGGTGCTGGAGGCGGTCGGCAAGGGCGAGGTCTCGCTCGGGCTGGTCAACCACTACTACTGGTACGAGCAGGTCGCCGAGAAGGGCGAGGCGAAGGTCAAGGCGAAGATCCACTTCCTCCCCGGTGGTGACGCGGGTGGCCTCGTCAACACCGCCGGTGTCGCCGTCGTCAAGGGAACCGACCAGGCGCCGGTCGCCCAGAAGGCCGTTGACTTCCTGCTCTCGGAGAAGGCGCAGAAGTACTTCGCCGAGGACACCAAGGAGTACCCGCTGGCCTCGGGCGTGACCAGCACGGTCAAGGGCCTTCCGCCGCTGGCCTCCCTGGACGCACCGAAGATCGACCTCGGGAAGCTGGAATCGCTTCAGGAGACCCTGAAGATGCTCCAAGAAGCCGGGATGGTCTGACCCTCATGCCCTCCACGGATCCCGTCACGCCGACGGATCCCGCCACTGCCCACCGCCCGGACGGCGCCACCGCGCGGAGCGGGCGGTGGCGTGCCGGCCGCCGGCCACCCGCCATCCTGCTCGTTCCCGCGGCCGTCGCCGCGGTGTTCGCCCTGCTGCCCCTCGGATACCTCGCCGTCCGCTCCCTGGAGCGCGGCCCGGCCTTCGCCTGGGACGTCATCGCCGACGAGCGCACCGCCCAACTGCTAGGCCGCAGCCTCGGACTGGCCGTCGTGGTCGTCTCGGCCTGCCTGGTCCTGGGCGTCTCCCTGGCTTGGCTGACCGTACGCACCGACCTGCCCGGCGCCCGGGCCTGGTCCGTGCTGGTGACCCTGCCGCTGGCCGTGCCGAGCTACGTCGCCGCCTTCGCCTGGCTGTCCGCCTTCCCGGAGCTGGCCGGCTTCACCGGGTCGGCCCTCGCGCTGACGTTGGTGAGCTTCCCGTACGTCTACCTGCCCGTCACCGCCGCCCTGCGCGGCACCGACCCGGCGCAGGGGGAGGTAGCCCGCTCCCTCGGCCACGGCCCGCTCAAGACGTTCCTGCGGGTGACGCTGCCGCAGGTGCGGCCCGCCGCCGCCGGCGGGGCGGTCCTCGTGGCGCTGTACGTGTTCTCCGACTTCGGCGCCGTGTCGCTGATGCGGTACGACACCTTCACGCGCGGCATCTACACCTCCTACCGGGCCAGCTTCGACCGCACCCCGGCCGCCGCCCTCAGCATCGTCCTCGTGGTGATGACGATCGCCCTGGTCGCCGCCGAGGCGCGGACCCGCGGCCGGGCCGGCCACGCGAGAACGGGCGGCGGCACCGCCCGCCCCGCCGTTCCCGCCGCGCTGGGCCGCTGGCGGGTGCCCGCGCTGGCCTGGTGCGCGGCGGTCACCGGCATCGCCGTCCTCACCCCGCTGGCGACGCTCGGGTACTGGCTGGCCGTCGGCAACTCCGCGACCTGGGACCCGGCCACGCTCCTCGACACCGCCGCCACCACCCTCGGCGTCGCCGCCGCGGGAGCCGCGCTCACCACCCTGCTCGCCCTCCCGGTCGGAGTGATCGCCGCGCGGTACCGCGGCCGGACCGCCCGACTGCTGGAGCAGTCGGCCTACGCCGGGCACGCGCTCCCGGGCATCACGGTGGCCCTGTCCCTGGTCTTCTTCGCGGTCCGCTACGCCGAACCGGTCTACCAGGAACTCCCGCTGCTGGTCTGCGCGTACGCCGTGCTCTTCCTGCCCGTCGCCGTCGCGGGGACCCGCGCGGCCGTGCTCCAGTCCCCGCCCGTCCTGGAGGACGTGGCCCGCTCGCTGGGCCGCTCCCCGCTGCGCGTGCTGCGCGAGGTGACCGTGCCGCTGGCCGCCCCCGGGGTCGCCGCCGGAGCCGCGCTCACCTTCGTCGTGTGCATGAAGGAACTCCCCGCCACCCTCCTGCTGCGCCCCACGGGAATGGACACCCTGGCCACCCGCCTGTGGACGGAGACCGGCACCGGCTCCTTCGCCGCCGCCGCGCCCTACGCCGCTGCGCTGATCCTGCTGGCCGCCATCCCGTCTTATCTCCTCGGAAGGCACCGCACATGACCGACCTGCAGATCGCCGGACTGGCCAAGGCGTACGGCCCCGGTGCGGCGCCGGTCCTCGACGGCCTCGACCTCACGGTCCCCGGCGGCGCGCTGACCGCGGTCCTCGGTCCCTCGGGCTGCGGCAAGACCACGCTGCTGCGCATCATCGCGGGCTTCCTGCGCGCCGACGCGGGCACCGTCACCCTCGACGGACGCGCGCTCAGCGGCCCCGGGGTCCACCTTCCGCCCGAACGCCGCCGCATCGGCATCGTGCCCCAGGAGGGCGCGCTCTTCCCACACCTGAGCGTGGCCCGCAACGTCGCCTTCGGCCTGACCACCCTCGACCGGTCCACCCGGCACCGGCGCACGGAAGAGATGCTCGAACTCGTCGGACTGGCCGGCTACGGCGACCGCATGCCGCACGAGCTGTCCGGCGGCCAGCAGCAGCGCATCGCCCTGGCCCGGGCTCTGGCACCGCAGCCCGCCCTGGTCCTCCTCGACGAGCCGTTCAACGCCCTCGACGCCGCCCTGCGCACCGGCGTACGGGCCGACGTGCGCGCAGCCCTGCGCGCCACCGGAGCCACCGCCCTGCTCGTCACCCACGACCAGCAGGAAGCCCTCTCCACGGCCGACCTCGTCGCCGTCGTCCGGGACGGCCGCGTTGCCCAGTGCGCCACGCCGCACGAGGTGTACAGCCGTCCCGCGGACCCTTGGGTGGCCGCATTCGTCGGTGACGCGGTCCTCGTCACCGGCACCGCGGACCAAGGCGTGGCGGCCACCGCGCTCGGCCGTATCCCGCTGACGGATCGGTCCCGCGGGGTCCGCGACGGCGTGGTGCTGCTCCGGCCCGAGCAGCTCCGACTGACCGACCCGGATGGGGCCGAAGCCCGTGGCACGGTGACTGACGTCCGCTTCTACGGCCACGACGCCATGGTCGCGGTTGCGGTGGACGGCCTCGACCAGCCCATCGACGTCCGAGTCCCCGCCCCTGCCGCCGCACGCCCCGGCGAGCGCACAGGGATCGAGGTAGTGGGGAAGGCGACTCTGCACTCCGCCGCCGTGTGATGTGCCCGTATCCGAGGTGTGCATCGTGACTGGTGTGCGGACCTACAGCCACGAGGCGCATTACCAGGTCCGGCTACCGCTTGGAGGATTCCAGGTTGGGGCCGGCGGGGCACCTCGGTGAGGTAGCCGAGAAGGCTTCGGGCCCCGCCGTAGAGCACGGCCCTGCACAGGTGCCGCGGCTCTGAAACGTCGGACTCAAGCACTGCGCCTGCTGTGCTCCGGGCAGTACGTCTGGCATCCCGTACTCCGTCCTGGACGGGCCCCCCGGAGGCACACTCACGGCCCGGTCCCCGTCCAGCGGGCGGCCGGAAATCCGCGAGGCCCGCCACCCGGAGCACCCCTGCGGCACCTGGAGACAGACTCGGGCCAATCCGGAGCCACTCTGCCCGCCACCGGTCGGCGGGCAGGAAGGCGGCCGACAAGGAGGGGGCCGAGAGCATGGCTTCTGCAGGACGATGAGGCGCCCCGACCGCGAGACCTTGATCGAGGCGAGCGGCGTACGGAGGTCGTGGCTGACTGCGGCGATTGCTTTCAGTCCTGCCGTCGCCTCTGTCTGGTCCGGGCCGTGCTCGGCCGCCAGCAGTTCCAGGCCGCAGCCACGCGCACTCGGACGGGCCCGTTGCTGCGGACGCGAGGCACCAGCTGGCTGCCAGTCGATTCGCCCCACATTCCCCCCACGGCCGCTTCTGGGCCGTCCTGTGAGTGTCGCGAGAGCGAAGTGCGAAGGACGACTGAGCGGGATACGAGGGGCTCAGAGCCAGTCCCGCCGCTTGAAAATCACGTACAAACTGATGCAAACCATCCCCATGAGGCAGATCGCAAGGGGGTATCCGAAGCTCCAACCCAACTCAGGCATGGACTCGAAGTTCATGCCGTAGATCGTGCCTACCAGGGTGGGGGCGAAGAGGATGGCGGCCCAGGAGGAGATCTTCTTGAAGTCGTCACCCTCACGCCGCTGACCTGCGAATATCGGCTGCGTAGGCAGTTCGACCTGCGATGATCCGTCTTTCCGACCCTTTCACGGTGCTGCCCGTTTGTACGGCCGATCCTCCCCAGCCGCTCCCCAACGGGGTTCTATTCTCCCCAGATTCCCCCCAGCCGCGACCGCCCGGGAAGGTGGATCGCCGCTGGCCGCGGGCCCGATCCAGGTGTAGGGATGGGCTACGCAACGTAGTGGAGGCGATCGGTGCAGTGATGGCCATTGCGTTCACTGGGGGCGGAGGGGAGCGCGGTGTGACGCTGATGCACGCCTCTCGTACGGTCCCTACCGGACGCGATGAGCGGCGCGCCGGCCGGGTGTTCCCGAGGACTTGCTGCAGTGCGGTGGCAGGGTCGAGTAATGGAACGTAGTCCAGTTGCAGGGTTCTCCGGCACCACCGATTGGGGGGAAGAGTACCCCTCCAGACCAGATCTGGCTTGGACGAGGTAGGCGTCTTCGCCTCGATATCACCGGAGTCCCGTAGCAAACTCTTCCCGGGCTTGCAGCGCTTGATCGAACTGTTCGGCAGGTGCGAAAGTCGTCAGGTTGAGACGCTGTGCTGGCGCGGGTTACCCACAACCTCCGGTCTGCGGGTGGGGGATGGTTGGCGAGGGCCAGCCGGTCGTGGTGGGGGAAGTAGACCGGCCGCCGAGGAGGTCGGGTACGAGGTGCCGTGCCGTCGGCATCCCCCTCGGCGGATGATGAGTACGGCGGTGCTGTCGCCGGATGGGCTGCCGGTCCGGTTACTTCCATCTGACCGCTGCTTCGATGATGGTGAGTTCCAGTGTGGTCAGTCCCGAAGGGCCGTGGCCCTCCGTGCCCGCGAGGGCGACGGCGGTCTCGCCGGGCTGTGTCCCTTGGATCAGGCGTGGCCGGATCCGTACGGCAGTTCTAGATCTTGTACGTGATTCCGTCGCCTCTCGGCACCGGTCTGGCTAGGCTTCTTGACGGGGGCGGGGCGCCGCTGCACTTTGAGCACCTAGAGACGGGAACGCACTCTCATGCCCGAAGTCAGGGTCGAAACGGTCGCTGTCGATGCGTCAGGCAGCCGCCAGATCGCCAGCAGAACGCGTACCAGCGCTGCCCTCGGAGAGCGTGCCGAGGAATTGGAGCAGGCGATAGTCGAGGCCTCCACCATCGCCCAGCAGTCACTCGCCAGGGTGCCACGGCACAACGGCTGGCAGGTTTCCGGCATGGAGGTGACCTTCGGGCTGACCCTGGCGGCGGAAGCCGGAGTCATCCTGTCCAAGGCATCGGCCGAGGCGTCGTTCGAGGTCACCTTGACCGTGGAGCGGGCTCCGGAATCCGAATGATCGGCGGCGCGAGCTACTGGGTGGAGCTGTTCCAGGACCGGCAGCGCCTCGGCGGCGGATTCCTGCTGACCCCCCGCTACGTCCTGACGGCGCTGCACTGCTTGCGCGGCCTGACATCGCCCGACGAGCGCGTGGACATCGTCTTGGCGGACGGCTCGCGGCTGGCGGGGCAGGTCTGCCGCCAGGACAAGGAGGCGGACCTCGCGCTGATCACGGTCTCGGCCGCCTTCGAGGTCCGATTGCCCATCCCTCGTGCTGGTGTCGCGCACGGCGGTGACGACTGGCACGGACCGTACCGGCCCGCGGCTGCCGAGGTGCATCTTCGGGGACAGGTCGACAGCGGATCCGCCGAGTATCCGTGCGAGGGCGGAGCGGTCATCGAGGCCCTGCAGCTGACGACACACCAACACCTGGGCGACTACTCGGGATACTCAGGAGGCCCGGTGGTCAAAGGCCTGCCCGAGGATCGGGAGCCGTTGATCGTGGGCATCCTCCTGGAGCAGGCACCGGACCGGGCGGAGTCGCACCGTGCCGCCAATGTGCTCTTCGCCGCGACCATCGGTGAAGCGATGCGCCGCTTCGACCAGTTCGACGTGGAGCACCTGATCGACGTACTGCGCCCGGCCAAGCCCGCACCGGAGCAAGCCGTTCGGCACCACGTTCACTGCCGTGTGGAGGAGCGCGGTGAGAGCGGTACGGGGCTGGGGGCGGCGGCCGCCGTCACGGATCTGCTGCTCGACCAGATAGAGAAGTGGACACAGCGCGGGGTGCTGGACGCCTCGCAGAGCAGCGAGCTCAAGTTCCTCACCGCGAAGACGTTCATCGAGCGGCAGTCACCTGGGGGTGAGGCATGACCACTGCCTGGCAGGAAGCCGCCACCCACGCCGAGCGGGCCCTGCGCGGTGACCTCGCGGCCAGGCGGCTCGCCCAGGCCGCCGTCGCCGAGCTGCGCACCCAACCGCCGCCGCTGCACCGTCCCCAGTTCGGCAGGGACCTCGGCTATCTTGCCGCCCTGCTCGACACGCTCGACCTGCTGGAGGAGTCACACCGGCTGATCGAGCACGTGGTGGGACGGATCTTCCTGGATCCTGCGTCCGCCGACCTCTCCCACGAGGGCCGCAACAACCTCGCGGTCGCGCTGGCGGACCGCGGCGAGCTCACCGCCGCGGCCGCCTTGCTGTCGACCATGGTGGTTTTCCCCCGGCCGGGCGGGACCAGATCGTCTCTGGAGGCGGCACGCACACTGGCCAATGTCGCGGCGATCAAGCTACGCCAGGGCGCGTCGGCTGGAGCCGGCCAGACAGCCGGGCAGGCCCTTCAGCTCCTGCCCCGGGGTGAGCAGTCCGAGGATGGTCTCGACGTGCGGTTGCTGACCGAGTCGGTACTGGCCGCGGTTGCGCGACTGGAACGACGGCACGAGGACGCGGACCGCTGGGTGGACGCGATCGCCGAGACGGCCCGGCAGCTCACCCGTCTTCTCGGCGGCGATCACCCGAAGGGCCTGGCGGCGCTGATCACCCTGGCGCGGGCCGAGTTCGAGTCGGCCAAAGCTGTCAATGACAGCGAGAGAATGGAACGTGCCACCGACGTCCTGGCCGTCACCGCCCAGAAGGCATCCGCGACTCTGGGGCCCCGTCATCCGCTCGCGTTGTCCGCTCTGGCCAACCTGGCGACCACCGAGTTCGAGTCCGCCCGTACGAACCAGGATGAACCCCGCCTCCAAGGCGCACGCGCTCTGGTCGCGGCCGCGGTCAGGCCGTCGGCCGACGAGCGGCGCGACATCACCCGGAAGCGGGGGCTGGCGGACGTTTCCCGCGGACCTCGGTCCACCGCCGCGATGCTGCGCTTCAGCGTGCTCGGCCCGGTGCGGATCTGGCGCGACAACGAGCTGCTGCCCTCCGGCACGCCCCAGCAGCGCGCCCTGCTCGCCGCGCTCCTGCTCCGCGAAGGCCGCACCGCCACCGCGCCCGAACTCATCGATGCCATCTGGGGCGAGGACCCGCCGCAGCAGGCACTCGCCACCATCCGTACTTACGCCGCCCGGCTGCGAAAGACGCTCGATCCCGGACTCCTCGTCTCCGAATCCGGCGGTTACGCCATCCGCACCCCCGCTGATTCCCTCGACCTCGGCATCGCCCGCCACCTCGCCGCCGACGCCGACCGCGCCCGCGCCGCCGGAGATCACGCCCTCGCCCGTACGCTGATCGCCCGTGCACTCGACCTCTGGGACGGTGAGCCGCTCACCGGGGTCCCGGGCCCGCACGCCGACACCGAGCGCACCCGGCTCGTCGAATGGCGCCTCCAACTGCTCGAGATCCGCATCGACCTGGACCTGCAAGCCGGACGCCACGCCGAGACCGTTTCCGAGCTCATCGCGCTCACCTCCGTCCACCCGTTGCGCGAACGACTCCGTGAGCTGCTCATGCTCGCCCTCTACCGCAGCGGCCGGCAGCCCGACGCCCTTGCCGTCTACGCCGACACCCGACGGCTCCTCGCCGACGAACTCGGCGTCGACCCGACCCCTGAGCTCATCACCCTCCACGGGCGCATCCTGCGCGACGACCCCGAACTCGCCTCGCCGATGGCATCGCGCACGGCGATCACCACCACTCTGGTGATCGCTCCCCCCGCGCAGCTGCCGGCCACCGTCCCCGATTTCACGGGCCGCGACGCCCTCATTGCCGAACTCAGGGGGATCCTGTCCGGTGCGGGCGGCTCAAAGCGTGTGCTCGCCCTGTCGGCCTTCGCCGGCGTCGGCAAGACCACCCTCGCCGTGCACGTCGCGCACGCGGCCCGCCCGGACTTCCCCGACGGCCAGCTCTACGTCGACCTGCAGGGCAATGCGCCCCGGCCCGCCGAGCCCGGGACCGTACTCGCCGCCTTCCTGCGCGCCCTGGGAGCAGCCGACGACGCGATACCCGATGCGCTGGCCGAACGCTCCGCCCTCTTCCGTTCGATGCTCGACAGCCGTCGGCTGCTGGTCCTGCTCGACAACGCGCGAGACGCCGCCCAGGTGCAGCCGCTGCTGCCCGGCACGGGCCGCAGCGCCGTCATCATCACCAGCCGTGTGCGGATGATGGCTCTCCCGGGTGCGCACCTGGTGGACCTGGACGTGATGAGCCCGGAGGAGGCCCGGCTACTGTTCACGCGGATCGTCGGGCAGGAGCGGGTGGCCGCGGAGCGCCAGGCCGCCCTCGACGTGGTCGGCGCCTGCGGCTTCCTCCCGCTCGCCATCCGCATCGCCGCCTCCCGGCTCGCCGCCCGCCGCACCTGGACCGTCTCCGTCCTCGCCGCCAAACTCGCCGACGAGCGCCGCCGCCTCGACGAGCTGCAGGCCGGCGACCTCGCCGTCAAAGCCGCCTTCGAACTCGGCTACGGCCAGCTGGAACCCTCTCAGGCCCGGGCGTTTCGCCTCCTCGGCCTCGCCGACGGGCCCGACATCTCGCTGCCCGCTGCAGCCGCCGTACTCGACCTGCCGGAGTACGAAACCGAGGACCTGCTGGAATCACTGGTCGACACCTCCCTGCTGGAATCCGCGGCACCCGGGCGCTACCGGTACCACGACCTCGTACGCCTCTACGCGCGGGCGTGCGCGGAACGCGACGAGCAGCCGGCGAGCGAGCAGGCCGCCGCCCTGTCACGCCTGGTCGACTTCTATCTGGCGACGGCCGCTGCCGTGTACGCGCTGGAGCGTCCCGGCGACCGGCTGCTCGAGCACCTGTCCGTAGCCCGCCGCTCGGGGCTCGACTTCGAGGACGGGAGCGAGGCGGTGGACTGGCTGTACGGGGAGGCCGCCTGCCTGTTGGCATGCGTACGGCAGCAGGCGGCCGCGGGCTCGGTGGCGCAGGCCGCGGACCTCCTGTGGGCGGCGAAGGACCTGGCCGACGCGGGAGCGGACGCGAGCCAGTACGAGACCACCGCCACGGCCGTACGGGAAGCGGCGCGGGCGGCGGGCGACGCGCGCGCGGAGGCCCGTGCCCGGATCGCCTACGCCTCGCTGCTCCTGACATCCGGGCGGTTCGAGCAGGCCGACCAGGAGGCGCGGATCGCGGTGGAGCTGGCCCGCGCCAGCGGCGATCCGCTCCCGGTGGGGGCGGGTCTGCACGACCGTGGGGTCATCGCGGCCTACCAGAACCGGCACGCGGAGGCCGAACGGTTCCTGACCGAGGGGCTCGCGGCGTACCGCGCCGACGGGAACCGGCTCGGCGAGGCTGGCGTCCTGAGCGTCCTCTCCCGGGTTCGCGTGGACGTGGGCGGGCCATCCGACGGCATCGAGCCTGCCCGCCGGGCGCTGGCCATCTTCAGCTCCATGGGCCTCACCTTGCGGGAAGCCAACTGCCGCTACGCACTGGGCATCGCGCTCACCCAGGCCGACCGCCCGGCCGAGGCGCTCGAGGAACTGTCCAAGGCGCTGACGCTCTTCCAAGAACACCAACAGCGGCTGTGGGAGGGAATGACCAATTTCCGGATGGCCGAAGCCCATCTCGCCGCCCGCCGGTACGAAGCCGCCGCACTGCACGCGGAACGCGCCCTCGCCCTGGGCAGTATCGGAGGCGAGCGGCGCCGGGCCGGTGTCCTCACCGTGCTGGGCCGGGCCTGGGACCGCCTCGGACGGAACGAAGAGGCCAGGGTGTGCTGGAGCGAGGCGCTGAGCATTTATGAGCGGGTGGGAGGCCGACCGGAGACGGCCGACCTGCGAGACCTGGCCACGTCGGGGCTCATCGCCGTATGACGGTTTGGGGGACACCGATACTGAAGTTCCCCCAAACAGACACAGTGGCGTGTGCCGGTGGGCTGGGCCGGGGTGGACGGTGACGCATGAAGTTCCCCAAAGCCGGGTATCCGAGGCCTCTTACACAGCTCGGTGCTGCAGCCAAGTGCTTCGAAGGTGGCTGCTCCCAGCTGCTTCACGGGCGTTGTGACGTGCACGGACGCGTTGCGGAGGTGGAGAGCCTCAGCGTCGGCCGGCTTCCCTGGGAAGCGTGGTGCGGGGGCGTGGGCGGCCGGGCGTTTGCGCTCCGTCGCCCGCGCCCCGCTCACTGCTGGCTGAGCATCACCGCCAGGGCGGGGCGCCGCAGGGTACGGGACGTTTGGGGTAGGTGGTGTGCCTGCCCGACAGGCAGCGACAGCGCCACGCACTCGGGTGCCGAGCCAAGGGGCGTGGGCACCGCCGCGCAGACTGTGCCGAGGGCGTACTCCCTGAGGTCGAGTGCGAGTTCCGTGTCGGACATATGGTCGAGTCGGTGGAACAGGGCCCGCTCTGACGTGATCGTGTGGAAGGTGAGGCGCTGGATGTGGTGGCGCGCCCCGTAAGGCTCAGCCTGCCGCCGCGGGACGGGGCGGAACATACCTTTCGTTGTCCGACAGCCTTGGCCAGTTCATCCAATGCATTGCCGCAACGCTGCGCGTGCAGTGCGATCGCCATTCCAAGGCTAACCAGGCCGTCGTCCTCCGCCGCCGGTTGCGCCGACGGATCCGCGGGCCCTTGGGTGGCGTCCCGGAGCTCGAAGAGGTTGCATGGCCGCCAGACAACGGGGCTCGGCTAAAAAACCCAAGCCGGCTCCCGGCGCCAGCCCGGCCCTCACCGGGCGACACGCCATGAGAGTGACAATGTTTGCATTTGGCGGTCTACTCTGAAGCGCAGTTCTGTAACTTTGTCCGATAGTATTTCGAAATCTTTAAGCCACTCGTTAGTCAAATTCGACGGCCGGGATTGATTCAGGCAGATCGTTGCAGTTGGCTGGGGCCAGCGCGAATCGTGATCCACTTGCCTCAATGTCGGGTGAATCATGGCTGATTGATGTCGCACACCTTCGACTGTTATCGGCCAAGAACGCCGTTTCGATTGTTCGCCGCAATTTGACCCCCCACTCTGATCTCTCGAATTCGGCGACGAAGCGGGTGGGGGTGCGGGCATGACCGAAGCGTTCAACGTCCTCGAGGTGGCGACCAGTGGCGCGGGGGTGCTGGCGGCCGAGATGGCCAGGTCGGGCTGGCAGGGTGTGCGCGACGCATTGGTCGCGTTCTTCCGGGGAGGCAACGAGGGGACAGCCGCAGACGAGCTTCGCGTGCTGGATCTCCACCAGGTCCGGCTGGTGGAGACCCCGGAGGCGGAACGCGAGCGGGTGCGCGAGGAGATCTGCGGAGAGCTGTTCATTCAGCTGAAGGGCTTCCTCGCGAAGTACCCCGACACCGCCGTCGACCTCATGGCGCTTGTACGTGAGCGGCAGCGGGCCAACGGTGAAGGAAACTCGGGGCCGCGGATGGTAGCGGAGAACAACACGAACAGCCAGGTCGTCATGACCGGAAATTCGATCTTCGGTGGCAGCTTCACCTATCGGGCGGAGGAGTCCAAGTGACGGCTGCCTTCGACGACGGAATCCCGGACTGGGTGCGCCCCCAGCGCTCTGGGCAGCGCCAGTCGGCGGACACCCCTGAGCCGGCCGAGCCCACCGGCCCACTGGAGAAGGACACCGGCCATCCGAACGGCGCAGACGTGTCCGGGCATACGCCCACGGCCGATGGGAAAGGCGCAGACACGGGTGCGCCAGAGGGCGACGGGGAAGTATCGCCGCCTGGGCTGAAAGTGTCCGGCAACCACAATGCGTTCGTTGTGGCTGCCCTCGGGTCCGTGTTCCTGTCGACGGGCAAGCAGCCACTCACCGTCATCGACCTATCTGCGTTCGAGCTGAGGGCGGCCAGCCAGGGGTGGGTGTCCAAGGATGCGGACGATCTGCCCGTTACCGCTGCCGACGAGGCCGCCAAGGTGCTTTCTGTACCGGGCAACGCTCTGACCGTCATCGCCGGCGCTCCGGAGTACGGCAAGCGGACCACCGGTATCCGGGCCCTGTGGCGGACAGCGCGTTCGCGGGTGGCCAGGGACGGCTCCATGGAGCTGAAGGAGATTGAGCCCGACTGGGAGGATCCAGCGGAGCCGGATTGCTCCGTACTGCCCGACGCGGCCAACACCGGATACCTGCTGGACGTCGAAAATGAGATGGCCGGTTGGGCGAACCCGGACCGGGTGGCTGGCGCATTGGCCGTCCATGCGGAGAAGTTGGCGAAGGTCGGATCATGTCTGGTCGTGATCGCCGATGAGAGGGTCTGGCCTCAGGGAGCCGCGCATACCGCGGCCCTTGTCCGCGTGAAGAATAGGCCGTCGGCCCAGTTGGTGGCCCGTACTCACTTGGAGTACGTATACGACCTGCCCGGCCGGGCCGATCTCGTCACCGCCGATCGCACCAACCTCGAGGCGGGCCCGGCCGCCCGGTTGCTGACTGTTGAGTCCACACCGGCGGACGGAGCCCGGCTGGCCGCCCTCCTGGCGGCTGCGGACGGCTCGCCGGAGAGCATCGAGACGGCGGTGAGCAGGTTCCAGGAGTGGTCCACCGACGTCAGCGCGGTGTTCGCGGCTACGACGCAGATGCCCGAGGACCGGGCGCTGCTCATTGCCGCAATCTTCCTCAGCGGCGAAGACGCCCTCGCGATTCAGGAGGGCGCCCGGGCGCTGCTGGGAGACCAGGGGGAGGACGGCGTCCGCGAGATCCTCACCGGGCCGGACCTCAGCGACCGGCTCAAATCGGTCAAGGCAAGGGTGTCGGGCCGGCAGGCATCTTTCGACCACCGGCCGGGTTACACCAGGGCGGTGCTCCTGCACCTGTGGCACCAGCGTCCCGACATCCACACCCCTCTACTGCGCTGGCTGGACCGGTTGGTGGCGGACCGGGCCGGCGGCACGAAACGCTTGGAGAAGATCAGTGATCTGCTGGTCGAGCTGGCCATCGCCGAGAACGACATCCGCGTGGTGGAGACCATCAAGAGCTGGATTGGGGTCAGCACCGACGAACGGCACCTGCGACTGATCGCCAGTGTCCTGAGCCGAACTGCGCAGGCCGACAGACTGGGCCCTGCCGTCCGGGCGAAACTCCTCGACTGGGCACAGGACGGGCAGGAATCTGTTGCCCGGGTGGTGGCTCTGGTCTGTCAGAGCGACTTCGCCCAGCATTACCCCCGGCAGGCACTGGTGCGCATCCAGCACATCCTGGGAAGGGCCGAGCGGGACACCGCTGTCACGGAGGCGGACGCGGCGCTGCGGGCCATGGCGGCCACGGAGAAGCAGTTGCCCACCGTCTGGCGCATGGTCAACTCCTGGGCTGCCAAGCGAGGCAACACCGCCGGGAGCCGGGCGTTCCTCGCAGTCATCGACCCACAGACCGACCCGTACGCCTTGCAGGTCACCCTTGCCTCGGCCGCGGCTGACCCAGTCGTTGCGGATGCACTGGTCACCGGGTGGAGCACCGCGCTGGAGAACCGAGCTGTCGATCCGGAGTGCCGGGCGCTGATCGACCGGTGGGCCCATGCGCGGGCGGACGGCACTGTGCCTCGTGAGCACGTCACGGAGATCCTCGGGCGGGTCATCTCCCGGTACCTGACGGCCGCGCCGGTCTCTGCGCTGCTGATCGGCGAGCCGGGCGTTGCCTACGACGCCGCGGTGATCGAATTGCGGGCCGACCTGAGGCAGATTTCGCAGGTCGGTCCGTGGTCGGCAACCGATGGCAGCCGGGAGCCGTAAATCGTGGGTTGGAGAAAGCAGAATCCGCCCGACCCGCGGGGTGAAGTCCAGGCTCTGTTGGAGCGCTTCGAGGCCCGGCTGGACAGCGCGCACGAGGGCATCGCCTTCCAGGTGGTCTTCCACGCGCGGGTCCGGAACGCCGGCCTGGCCTTGGGGGATGCGGACGGGGCGGCTCGTGCCGTCCGCATCGCCTTGAGACACGAGGCGGCAGATTTCCTCCGGCAGCAGTCCGCGACAGACCTCCACTCTGTTCAGGACCTGCTGGCACGCGAAATGGCGCGGAGTCATACGCTGGTCGATCCTGAGATCCGGTACGACGCGCGCGTGGACGTGGCGTTGCTGCCGGGGGACCAGGCTGCCGTGGAGGCGCTGTTGGCCTCCCAGCGCGAGCAGTCAAAGGCCACGGCTATCCGGCGGCAGGAACTCGAGGATCTCGCCGAGGAGCTCTCCGACCCCGCCGGGGTCATGGCGCGCTGGGTCACGACCGACGCAACCGACTGGGCAAAGCGCTCGGGCGAGGCCAAGAGTCTCGCCGAGCTGTTCGCCGGCTACCGGCCACCAGGGCGTCACGGCGTCGAGTACGCACTGGTGGAAGCGGTTCGGGAGTTCTTGGCCTCCTTCCCTGAGCCAGCACAGAAACAGATGGTCTACGGGCTCCTCAGCGCAGGAATGCAGAGGGCCGAGCGGCCCGCCCACGCGGCAAGGGTCGAGGAGATCGCAGATGCAATCACAGAGATACCGGCGCCATCTGGAGCGCCAGATGAACACCGCAATGCCCCGCGGCACTTCTGAGGCCCGGCGGTGAAGGTAACCAGCGCGTTCTGGCGCTGGACGCTTTCGCCGCGGACCAGCTTCTTTGCCTGGAGGCTCTCCAGGGCCAGCCGCGGCACCATCTCATTCGACGTCGCCTGGAGGGAGATCCGCCTCCGCCGGCACCCGGAGGAGGTTTCCTATCGGAAGGCGGGACACCTTCCCCCACGACCTCGGCCGGATGCCTGATCCAAGCACAGGCCCAACTGAGCCGCGAAACGCACCACAGAGCCAGAAGCCAAACACGCCGAATGACGAGCAGTAGGACGATCGGGTGGGAGGCGCGAGTGCCGAAGGCGGTTGCCCGGAGATTGTTGCGGACGGCCGTGAGGGGTCGCGGTCGCGGTTGAGGCGGAGCTTGTTGGTCAGAAGTACGGCCCAGCGGCTTTGGGCCGTACTGATCCACATGCCAGTGCCTGTGGAGCTGTAGAGGGCCGACTCCTGTTCGGTTTCTGCGCCCCGGCGGGCGCCAGGAGAACCGTCAACACCGATAGTCGTTGGGCCAAGGTGGCTGAAAATAGACTGAGTTGATGTGGTCCCATGCACCTGGCATGCCTGACATACTCCTTGGATCATGATCGGCAGTGCGTGGGGGTGCGGCAGTGACGCAGGAGCAGTTTGACTGGCTCTCGGAGGCCATATCGACCTTCGGTGCGTCGTGCAAGGACATGGTGCTCGGTCCGGGTGACCCGGAGGCGTCTATCCGCCCGCCGTTGCAGAAGCTCCTGGAGACCGTGGGTAGTCACGACGCCATGGACGGTGTCCTGTGGCACTCCGAAACGCCTCTGCGTGACGTGGGTGTGCGCCCCGACTATGCGGTCGAGGTGCATGGCGACATCGTCGGCTACATCGAGGTCAAGCGTCCTGGCCACCCTGTTGATCCGGAGAAGTTCACCGGGCGTAACAAGAAGCAGTGGGAGCGCCTGCGCGATCTGCCGAACGTGCTCTACACAAATGGTACGGAATGGCGGCTCTTCCGCACCGGAGAGCTGATCGGCTCCCCGGTCATCTTCGAGGGGGATTTGGCTGCTGCGGGACGCTCGTTGGCCGCCCGTGAGCCTGCCGCGTTCAGTAGTCTCCTGCGAACCTTCCTGCACTGGGTTCCCGAGCCGATCCGTCAAGCCTCCGCACTGGTCCGACGCACTGCCCCGCTGTGCCGCCTTCTGCGGGCGGCCGTCCTGGAACAACTGGACTTCGAGGGGCAGTATGCGGCGGAAGGCGCGCGTCCCGAGGAGTTGCGTTTCACCGGGCTGAAGAACGACTGGCGCAGACTGCTCTTTCCGACAGCGGACGATGCGACGTTCGCTGATGGATACGCCCAGACGGTGACCTTCGCGCTGCTGCTCGCGCGCACGGAGGGCATCTCCCTGAAGGGGGTGGGGCTGCATGAGGTCGGCCGGCGCCTGGATGCCGGACATGCCCTGATGGGTAAAGCTCTCCAGCTCCTGACCGACAACATCACGGTGAGCTTCGAGGTCAGCCTCGACCTGCTCATCCAAGTCATCGACGCGGTCGACTGGGCCGCGATTCGCAAGGGCCGCAGGGACGCGTACCTGCACCTGTACGAGTCGTTCCTGGAGGTGTATGACGAGAAGCTGCGGCAGAAAAGCGGCTCGTACTACACCCCGCGCGAAGTGGTCGAGGAGATGGTGCGCCTCACTGAGGACGTGCTGCGTACCCGCCTGGGGCGTGCGGACGGCTACGCGGACGAGAGCGTGCGAATCGTCGATCCGGCTATGGGGACCGGCACGTACCTTCACGCGGTCATCGAGCATGTCGCCGCTTGGACAGCGGAGAACATCGGACCGGGGGCGACACCGGACGCGATTGGCAGTCTGGCGAAGCGCCTGATCGGTTTCGAGCTGCAGATGGGCCCCTTCGCTGTCGCGGAACTACGGGCTTCGGACCTGCTCAAGCGGCATCAAGCAGTTGCACCGCCGGACGGCCTGAAGCTGTTCGTCACCGACACATTGGACGACCCCTACCTGGCTGAGGAATCTCTCGCCTCGACATACGGCGTTATATCGGAGTCCCGTAAGCGGGCGAACGAGGTGAAAGCCAAGACGCCCGTCACCGTCGCGATCGGTAATCCGCCCTACGACGACAAGGCCAAGGGGCGCGGCGGCTGGATCGAGAAGGGAACCTCCGCTCAGGGCATTGCCCCCATCGAGGCCTTCAAGTGGTCCGGCAACGGTCGCTATGAGCACGTGCTCAAGAACCTGTATGTCTACTTCTGGCGCTGGGCGACATGGAAGGTATTCGACGCCCATCCGCAGGACCAGCAGGGGGTCGTATGCTTCATCACCCCCTCCGGCTTCACCACCGGACCGGGCGGGCGCGGCATGCGGAACTACCTGCGGCGCACCTGTGACGAGGGCTGGATCATCGACCTGTCTCCGGAAGGGCACCGCCCAGACGTGGCCAGTCGGATCTTCCCCGGCGTCGCCCAGCCGCTGGCCATTTGCATCTTCGTCCGCAGCAAGGACACCGACCCTGCGCGGCCAGCCCGTATCCACTACCGCGCTGTGCACGGCAAGCGGGCAGTCAAGTACCGCCAGCTCAAAGAGATCCGACTGGACGATGACGGTTGGCAGGACACGCACACGGATGCCATCCGCCCCTTCCGCCCGACCACCGAGACGGGGTGGGAGGACTACCCCGCTCTCGACGATCTTTTCCGTTGGGGAAACCCGGGCATCAAGGCCAACCGCTCGTGGGTGAACGGCCCGAGCAAGCAGGTACTTGAGAAGCGATGGGCACGGCTGATCCATGAGGACGACCTGGTCAAGAAGGCGGAACTACTCAAGGAGACAGAAGACCGTTCGCTGCACGCCAGCAGGGCTCCGTTGTACGGACAGCCTGAGCACCTCCGGCCACTCGCGGCCGAAACAGACCTGACGCCTGACGTGGTACCCATCGCTATGCGCAGCTTCGACCGCCAGTGGCTGATCTCTGACAGCCGTGTCGTCGACCGCCCCCGACCTGAGTTGTGGGAAGCCATGCGGCCGGGTCAGCTCTTCCTGAACCAGCAGTCCTCGCATGAGATCGAGACCGGGCCAGCGATCGTCGCTACCGCTTTGCTCCCCGACACCCACCACTTCAACGGCCGCGGTGGCAAGATCATGCCGATCCTCCATCCAGACGGCACCCCCAACGTGCACCCTCGCCTCCTCACGTACCTCGCTGGCGAACTCGGCCTGGACCACATCACGGTGCACGATCTGGCTGCGTACGCGGCGGCTGTCGCCGGCCACGCCGGATTCACCAAGCGGTTCACCGAAGAACTCCTCACCCCGGGCGTGCGGCTTCCGCTCACCCGTGATCCCGCCATGTGGCATGAGGCGGTACAACTGGGCAGCCAGCTCTTGTGGGCCTCGACCTACGGGGAACGGTACGTCGATCCGGAAGACGGTCGGCTAGCCGGCGACGTCCTCTTCCCGCAGGGTGATCCACGCCGGCTCCGATACGACCAGCACATCGGGACGGAAGTTCCCGCAGAGATCCGCTACGCCGAAATGAACGGGACCCTGCACCTGGGTGCTGGATACGTCAGTCCGGTCCCCGCAGAGGTGTGGAACTACGACGTCGGCGGCATGCAAATCGTCAAAAAGTGGTTCGGCTACCGCAAGGCAAGCCCCAACAGTCGTAAGACCAGTCCCCTGGACGATCTGCATGTCGAGTCCTGGCCGGCCGACTGGTCCCGCGAGCTCATGGAACTGCTCTCCGTACTGCGTCGGCTCGTGGACCTCGCTCCGGCACAGCAGGACCTGTTGGATCGGATCCTCGCTGCTCCCACGGTCACGGCAGCCGATCTGGAGAAGGCTGGCATCCTTCCGGTACCCGCCAAGGCACGCAAACCCCACCGGCGAGTCGAGTTTCCCCCGCACGTGGGCGAGGAGCCGTAGGGGCGCCTCAGCCTCCTACGCCCGGCGCTCCAGGTACGCGGTCGCCTCCGTCATGCTCCACACCCCTTCTGCGAGTTGACGGAGTGCATGCATTTCCGTGCTGAGTGACGGGGCACGGCGCTGCAGCTCGTCCGCGAAGACGCTGACCTCGACCAGACGTTTCCCAAGAGTGGCGCACTCGGCTTCGAGGCAGGCCGCCCTGCCGCGTGGATTGATGGAGATACGTTCACCCGTGACTTCCAACAGGCCCATCCAGCTGAGAGTCTGCACGTCGCCAGCGATGTTCGTCTCGTCGAGATCCCGGACTGCCACCGCTATCGCATCGACGGATGGAATCTCGGCGGTCATGAGGTGGTGTAGAAGTTGAAGCTGCGAAGGGGAGAGATCTGAGTGCACGGTTCCATGTCTAGCAGCAGTGGGGACAGTCCTGCACATCAGGACTGATTCCGACCAAATGGCACCTGGACCGGATCGGGGCCTCCGGCCTGCTCAGGGCTCTGCGGAGGGCTCCTGCGGGCGCGCTACGCGAGCAATTGTTTGAAGGTGTCGACGATCGGACATTGGGGCGAACTGGGGCGCGGAAGCGCAACTGGGGCCAGAACTGACTCGGCGACGACGAAGAGGGTGCTGGAGAGTGGCGTAGGCCGCCCGGCTGCGTGGCCCCGACCTGCGGCGGAGCGTTTGGCCGCCGGGATTCTGGAAGGCTTTGGACGCGGGCGAATTAGACTCGAAATGAGACCACGCACTTTCGCGTTCTGCTTGGCTATCAGCCAGGCAAGGGTGTCACGCTCGTTTGCTGTTCTCGTCCCTCATCCCCGTTGACGATCTACGATCGGTGCTCGGGGGATGGGAAACCAAGGGGGCGGGGCATGGGTGCTGAGCGCGCCGAGTCGAGTGCGGCCGAAGTGGCGTGTGCGGTACAGGCGGCCGAGGAGCTCTTCGAACGGGAGGGACTCGCGGGCGGGGCAGAGGTGGCGGAACCAGTCGGTCCAGAGGCGACCTGTGCGGCTGTTGAACGGCTCGGGCAACTGTTCGCGGGCCTTCCCGGAATGATGCGGTTTGGGTTGCGCCAGCAGCGGGACAACGCTGGGGATCTTTCAACTGACCCTCTGCAAGGACTGTCCGAGATCGTGCAGAACGCCGATGATCTCCGAGCCTCCCAGGTCAGGATTCTGGTGCGGGAGACGGAACTGCTGGTGGCGCACGACGGCAGTCCAGTGAGGCTGCCCGACGTAATGGCGCTGGCCATGCCGTGGCTAACGAGCAAGGCCGACGACCCGGACGCCACGGGCAGGTTCGGCATCGGTCTCATGACCCTCCGGCGGCTTTCACCTGTGCTGGAAGTGTTCTGTGATTTCTACCGAGTCCGGATCGGCGACCCCGACGTGTCCCTCGCCGACCCCTTCCCGGTTCCTGGCCCGTTTGCTGAGGACGGCTGGACGGTCCTGCGTATCCCGCTCGCCGCACCCACTGAAGTCCAGGGCGGCGACGTGGACGACTGGCTGAACACGTGGGGCGATGAGGCGCTGCTGTTCCTCGACCACGTCCGCACAGTCCTGCATCAGCGGGAGGACGGGAGCGTACGCAGCCAGCTCGCTCTGAAGTGGACCGAACGCGGCACCTATGAAGCGACCGTCGACGGTCGGGACACCATGGTTGGCGTTCGTACAGCTCAGGCAACGGACGGTACGTCGTGGCAGGTCAGCCGCGCCACCGTGCCGAGTCCGCCGGATGTCCCGCGCATCCGCAAGGCCGCAGGTGAAACGACAGGGCTGGCCGTCGCACTACCTCTGCAGCAGGCCGTGGACCGCGGGGTTCCCGGGCAGGTGCATGTCGGACTGCCCGTCATCGAGCTTGGCCTCCCGCTCAGGGTGAGTGCCCAGTTCGATCCGAACCCGAGCCGCCAACAGCTCAACGACACCTCGTGGAACGGGGCGCTGCGTCCGTTGCTGGCCGATCTTTGGGCAGCAGCGATGATCCGCCAGCTCCGGCTGGACCCGGCCGTGGCCTGGCAGTGCCTGCCGCTGCCTGAGGACGTACAGGCGCCGAAGGGCCCGGTGCGCAAGTTGGAGAAGCAGCTGCTGACATTGGCCCGCGAAAAGGTGTCCCACGAACTCCGCCTTCAGACGGTGAGCCACGGCGATCTCGGCCTTGCAGACCTTGCGGTCTGCGACGAGGCACTCGCCAGCGTGCTCTCGGAGTCCGAAATTGCGCAGGTAGCCCGGCGAACGGCGGTCCTGCCCCAGTCGGCGCGAGACGGAGCCGGCCGGTGGCAGGACCTACTCAGGGACTGGGCTGGCCATGGCGGAGCGGCGCCAGCGGCCGTCAGCGTCCCAATGGCTCTGCACACCCTCCTGGGGGACGAGTCCCGCAGCCCGGAGGCAACGGTCGCGCTTGCCGCAGTGGCGATTGCCAACAATGAGACCTTCGCACTCCGATGGAATGACTGGCTGGTTGATGCTTCTGGCGCACGGCACGGGCTACCGACAACCGGAGCCGCCGAGGTTTTCACCGACAAGGCCCAAGGGCTCTCGAAGGTACTCGGGCTCGGCCGTGCCCTGCACTCCGCGTTCCTCGCTGAGAACCCGGCAGCAGGCAAGGTGCGTACGTGGCTGAGCCAGCAGAAGGTCTTCGTGACCGGTGCGGATCCGGTGCCCGCCATCCGGCTGCTCGCTGCTCGTGGTGCCAACGGCTCGGCCGCGCCCCTGTTTCTGGAGGATGACCAGCTGGTGGCGTTGCGCAACGGTTTCCTGCACGTTCCCGAGAAGGAGCGGGAACGGCTGGGGCGGGACGCGGGCCGCGCCATCCTGCTGCAGGGCCGCCGCTTTGGGCCGAAGGGCCATCGGGAGGATGCAAAGGTAAAGGTCCGGCCCGCCGAGGCGTACCTCCCGGCCCGGCTGGACAGCGTGGACCGCGAGGACAGCTTCGAGACCGCCGCGGGTGCGGCCGTTGGCCTGGCGTGGCTCCTGCCCCGCTACGCCAAGGTTCTGCCCGGGGCGGGGACCGGCCTGGGCGCCCGGGCCTTCTTCCACCTGCTCGGTGCCGAGAAGGGCCCTCGGCTCCGGCCGCACCCCGGCACTGAGCACCGGTTCAACGCTTCGTTTCCAAATGAGGGGCTGCCGGCCCGGATCACGGGCGGCCCCTCCGAGCGTTTGAAGGACCTGCAGAGCCGGTCGGCCACGTACACCTTGGCGGACTGCGACAGCCCTGATCTGATGGCCGTCATCCGTAACATTGCCGCAGAGCCGGACGAGCACGTACGACGGCGGCGGGCCGCCGCGCTTCTGCGGGTGCTGGGGCGGGGCTGGGGCGTCCTGTCCGAGCACCGGAAAGTGCGCGCGGTGTACGACTACCAGCAGTGGATCGCCCGTGGGGAGACGGACGGCTTCTGGCTGTGGAAGTTGAAGACGACTGCATGGCTGGACAACCAGGTGGGTGTCCCGACTGCTCCCAGCCAGTTGCGCGAGCGTACGACCAGTACGGTCGCCGTCTACGGCACGGACAGCACCGGATTCCTGCACCCTGAGCTCCAACAAGCGGTGGGCAGGCGAGGAGAGGTCCTGGTCGCTCTGGGGGTCACTGGCGAGCCGGGCATCGACGACCTCCTCGAGTCGCTGCGCAGGCTGCGAGGCAAGGAAGGCGATGGCCCCGACCATCCGGCGGCGCAGCTCTTGTACCGGGCGCTCGCTGAGCGCCTGGCCGCCCACAGGGGGAAGGACGCCCCGCAAGTGACTGCCACGGTCGTGCGTGCCTTCGCGCAGGACCGAGGACTGGTCCTTACCTCCTTGGGCTGGCGTCGGCCGGCTGAGTGTCTCCGTGGTCTGCCGGTCTTCGGCCGCTGGGCTGGCTTTGCGCCTTCCTTTAAGGGGAGTGATGGCTTCTGGGAGACTCTGGGAGTACCGGAGGCCGGTGTCGAGGACGCGGTACGGGTCGTCAGGGAAGTGGCCCGAGAGGCGAAGCAGGAGCGAGGTCCGCAGGCATCGGTCGATCCCGAATCCGAGACCGTCATGCTCCAGACCTTGCAGATGCTTGCGCAGATGGCGAGTGGCCGGCCCGATTCGGTGACCGCCTCTCTCCTGGGGAAACTGCCGCTGCGCACGAGTAAGGGCTGGACCACGAAACGCCCGGTGTACGCGGCCGACGCGATGCTGGCCGAAGCACTGGGCTCCCAGATACCGGTATGGCTGCCGGGTGCGGAGCTCGAACAGTTCCGTGCTCTCCTGGGACCGCTCCGCGTGGTCGAGCTGGGAGCGAAGAGCGTTACCTTCAGCCCCAGCGAAGACGCACCCATCGACGAGGACGCGACCGCCCTGGCGCGGTCGGCGCTGGCCTTGCTGCGGGAAGACCTGCAGCGCAACGCCCTATCAGCGGCGAGATCGCTTGACTGTTCCTGGGAAGACCTCGTCGACGTCAGTGTGCGGTTCACCTCGTCTCTGGAGTGCGTCGTCACCCTCCCCGGTGGCGAATCCGCCCGGGGTCAGGTCCGTACCGCCCTCGACCTGCAGTCCCGCACGCTGTGGACGGTGGACCCGAGCCTTCTGGGCCGGCCCTCAGAGGTGGGCCGGGCCATCGCGACACGCTTCACCCAGGACAGGCGCGAGGTCGCCAACTCCTGGGCAGCTGCCTACGACGAGGCGGAACGGGGACGCGCGGCGGTACTGCTCAGGCTCGCCGAAGAACAAGTTGAACGGGATCAGGCAGCGACGGACGCCGAGCTCGATCTACGACTCGCATCGATGGAGCAGGACCTGAAGCAGGCTCAGACCAAGGCCGCGGCAAGGCCACCCGCCCGGCCGTCACCGTCCCCTCCCTCTGCCCACCAGGTCCCCCACGTACCCGTCCCGGCACCACGCGAGTTCGTCGATCCGGCGGCCGTCCGCCTGGTCAGCACCCGGCGGACCACCCAGGTGACACCGTCCAGCGATGTCGGGGTCGCCGGGTCTGGTGGACAGGCCCCGGCCAGGTCCGGCCTCGCCCAGCCTGCTCCGGTGCCGGTCGTGCCGGGCCCGCGTCCGATGCCACCCGCGCACGACGTCGACCGGCAGGAGAGGGTCGCCCTGGACCTGCTGCGCAAGGTCCTTGGTGCAGAGGAGGAACCGGAGTGGCTGCGTGACCTGCGGGCCCAGCACGGCGTGGGCGCTGACGCCGTGGACGGTCTGGGCCGGTTCTACGAGCTTAAGACAACGTACGGACCCGAACAGGACACAGTGACTCTGACGGCAGCGGAGTGCGAACGGGCCGCTTCTGGAGACGCCTTCTTTCTGGTGGTGGCCTCCGGACTCGTTGCGGGCTCCGAGCCCACCCTGCGCCTGATCCCGGATCCCCTGAGTCAGCTCCGCATCCGCCCCACCGGGAATGTCCTGCTCAGCGGGATCAAGAAGACCGGAAGCCTCGTCCTTACATTCGGACCTGGAGAGCAGCCGTCCTAGCCACCCTCGCCGAGGCCCCCGTGCCTGAAAGAGGTGGCACCGAGGACTTTAAGGTGGTCAGCGAAGCTATCGGTGAGGCTGGCCAGCACGGCTTTGCCCTTGCCCGCAGTGGCGAAGGACGGAAAGCCGATCACGCCGGATTCGGTGTACGCGCTCATCCCCTGGACCAGGAGGAAGGGGCGGGGGCCGCCATCATGGTCGGCATCGGTGTTTCCGTCTCGCACGAGCTCTGGGGCGGCGTGGAGGAGGATGGAGGTCTCGATCTCGCCGGCATGCATGTCGGCGTGGCGGTCGGAGACCAGGCCGGCGTGGTCGCGGGCGCGGTCCCAGTCGGCGCTGAGCGGGAAGAGGGAGACGGCGGGGCCGTCGACGTTGGCTTCCTGGACGATGTTGGACAGGACGTAGTTGCCGCCGTGGCCGTTGACGATCACGAGCTTCCTAATGCCGGACCGGGCGAGGGATGCCCGGATGTCGTCGATAACGGCGTAGAGGGTCTTCGCGCTGATGCTGACGGTGCCGGGGAACGCGGCGTGCTCGTGGCTGCAGGACATCGTGATCGGCGGGAGCATGTGCACGGGATACGCGTCGGCGATCGCCTGGCCGATAGTGCAGGCGATCGCCGTGTCGGTGATCAGTGGGAGGTAGCGGCCGTGCTGCTCGAAGGAGCCGACGGGGAGCACTGCGACGCGCGGCTGAAGCTTCGCGACGTCCATGCTGGTGGTAGTCGGCAGCAGGTTCACGGCACTCCCTGGGTCGGCTTCGCTCGGCTATCATCATCCGCCATCGCTGTTCAGGCAGGTGCTGTGGTTCATGCACGCAGGGAACTACTGCGGGCTCGGTGGCGGCCACCGTGGGGGCGGGGATGGTCGTCGACCTCGATTCGCGTGCGGGTGCTGTTCCGGTGTGGTTCGTCTCTGAGGCGGATGGACTGCCATACCCGCTCGTGGAGTTCGGAGATACAGGGGCTACAGGCAAACATTGGTGCCTGCATGCCCGCGACGCTCGCTGGCCCTATCCATAAGACGCGTGTCCGGCGTTGTCCGCAGTACAGCCAGCAGACACCGTCGACCCAGGTGTTCGAGTCATCGGTTTGGGCGGGCGTGGGCAGACCTTCGTGGGTGTACGCCGCGATCCCGGAAATCACCAGGTGGTTGAGCATCAGGAGTCTCCAGTTCGGTTCGCGTCCCCACCAGTTGTGGGCGGGGAAGTCAGATGGCGCCTTGCGGCGGTGGCTACTGGCGGATGTACGTGAGTCTGGGGGCGCGGTCGAGGTCGAGGGTGAAGCGGTCGACCTGGTCCGTGCTGCTGGGCACGGTGAGGGTGTAGCCGTTGCCTACGTAGGTGCCCGAGCCCGTGGGGGTGAGCTGGTCGCATGTCCCCCGGCGCCACAGGTGGAGATCGTCGGCTCTGCGGGTGAGGCGCAGGCTGCCGGGGGCCTGGTCGCAGGCGAAGGTGCCTAGCTCTGTGTGCTGGCCGAGGTCATCGGGTGTGGGCTGGTCTCGTGTGGCAGTGCTTGCGGTTCGCTGCAGGGCTGTGGCGCGGACGACGGCCTCCTTCGGGGCCAGCGTCGGCTGCTGGTGGAGGTCCCGGAGGGTGGCGGCGGTGACGCGGTCGGCCGAGAGCCCCGCGTTGTTGGACAGGGCGATCACGCGTAGCCCTGATGCTTCCACGTGGGCAGCGGCGGAGAAGCCCTGTTCGTGGCCGTAGTGGAAGACGGCAGTGCGGCCGGGGCGGGCGTCGGCGTAGAGGCCGGGGCCATAGAGATAGGGCTCGTGGTCGCCAGGCTCGTAGTCGACAGCTTCCTGCCAGGGGAGCTGGTGGGGGTGCTGCCAGAGCTGGTGGAGGTGGGCGAGCCAGCGGTCGAGGTCGCCGACTGCGGTCCATAGGGTGCCGGGTCCGGGCAGGGTGACCGGCGTTTCCGTGTGCTGCCACCCGTGTTGGGTGGCCTGGTAGGCGGATGCGGCTCCGGGGGTGACCTGGCGGGGGTCGCTCTTGAAGTGGGTGGAGTGCATGCCGAGCGGGCCGAAAACGCGGTGCTGGGCGAGGTCGGGCAGTGTGGTGCGGTGGACCGTTTCGAGGATCTCTGCCAGGAGGAGGTAGTTGGTGTTGCTGTAGAGGAAGCGGCCTTCGGGGACGGCGCGCTGGTCCTGCCGGTAGGCGAGGGTTCGCAGATCGTCGGCCGTGTAGTGGTCCAGGTCCCGGAAGCCGGCGAGGGACAGCAGGGACTCGGCATCGCGTATGCCCGATCGGTGGGCGACCAGATCCGCGACGGTGACATCGGTGATCTTGAGTCGGGGCAGCAGGTCCGCGGCCTGCTGGTCCAGGCGCAGGAGGTCGTCATGCGCGGCGAGCAGGATCAGGTGGGCGGTGATCTGCTTCGCGACCGAGCCGACGTTGAAGGTGGTGTCCGGTCCGATGGGCAGTCCGTGTTCGAGGCTTGCCAGACCGGTGTGTAGAAGAGCGGGCTCTTCGCCTGGCCGGTGGACCAGGAGGGACAGGCCGGGCTCCTCGTCGCGGGCCGCGTTCACAGGGCGAGTGCCTGGTGGTGGGCGGCGGCGAGGCGGTGGCGGAGTCCGTCGTCGCTGATCAGCTCCAGAGCGCGGGCATGGTCGGGGGCCGTATCGGCGAGGAGGCTTCGCTGCTGGTCGAGGTAGGCGGTCAGGAACCGGTGCAGGTCTCCCGCGGTGCTGTTCAGCGCGTGCGCGGTGAACAGTATGGTGAGCGGGAACGCCCAGCAGGCGTGGAGGAATCCGAACGCAGGCCGCGTTGTCTGCTTCCACGGGGAGTGGAAGTGCGCGGTGTCGCTGATCTTGCATCCCGTTGCCGCGAGGGCGTCGTTCAGCCAGTTGTGCCCGGCCTCGTGGATGAGGTCGCGGGCTAGGACGACCGGGTCGTCGACGTGGTCCATGAAAACCGTGCCGGGCAGGCGGCTGATGGTCCAGCTGTCGAGGGTCTCGCCGAGCTTCTTGGTCCGCAGCAGGCACAGGACGACGGCGTGCGCGGCGAGCAGATCGCCGAAGCCCGCTCGTGCGGCGCTGGTGTACGCGTCGGCCGCGAGGCTGAGCAGGTGGGCCGGGGCGGGCTCGGTACCGGGGCCCAGGACGTAGTAGGGGGTCTCGGAGATCGCGGACCGGGGCAGCTCGGAGAGTGTGGGCGCGGCGACCACACGGGTGCCGACCGCTGTGGGGACAGAGTTGATGGTGGCCCCCGCGTCGGGGTGGGCGACGTACCAGTCGAAGGTCGCGGCATCTCCGGCGCGGGCGGCGGCTTCGGCCCCTTCGAGGGCGTGGTGGGCCAGGCAGTAGTCAGCCGCCGTACTGGTGCTCGACTGAGGCGGCTGGGCTCCGGGGCGGATGACCGCGTGAATGCGCTGCGTGCGTTCGTGGTGCAGACGGTCGATCGGCGGGAGGTCGAAGAGGTCGGCGAGGGTGTGCATAAGGCGGCTCTCCTGTTACGTGGTGGGCCCGGGGCCGGGCCGCAGGTCCTGGCGGCCCGGCCCCGGGTGTGTTCACCGGCGGCGCTCAGAGCGCCGGGCGGCTGCGGCGGTTCAGGCGGTGGTGGTCTCCGCCTCGGCCGCCGGCCAGCCCTCGGCCGAGACGCTGGAGGTGTGGGCGGTGGTACGGACGGTCTCGTCCTCGCCGCGCAGGTCCTCGACGTTGGCGAGGAAGTCGGCGATGCGGTCCTGGTTCATGGGGTGTTCCGCCTTTCGGTCTCGTTGGCTTCGGCTTGTTCCGCTTGCTCTGCTGTGAGCCCGGATTCGGGGCGGAGATCTCGCCCTGGGCATGAGGGGCTCCCTCGTGTCGGTCAGCGCTGGTGGAGGTCGGCCGCCGTGCGGAGCGCGGTCCGCAGGTCCTCCATGGCGGGCCGGTCGCCCGCGTCGTCGGAGAGCGCGGCGGTCACGACGCTGCGCAGGGGCTCCGAGACGAAGGGCAGGTTCGTGTGGCTGGCCAGGCGGGGGATGTCCCCGCACAGGTAGCGGTAGACGAGGACGGCGAGGCTGAAGACATCGGCAGCCGGGGACGCCTTGTTGTAGCCGGTGAGGTACTCCGGCGGCCAGTGGACCTCGGGGCCGCGGTGTTCAGGCCCGCGCGGGGTGGACAGGCGGCGGGCGGCTCCGAGGTCGGTGATCAGGCCCCGGCCCTGGTCAATGAGGATGTTCTCCTGGTAGACGTCGCGGTGGACGATTCCGCGCTGGTGCAGGTTGTCCAAGCCGTCGGCGACGTCGGCGAGGATGCTGAGACCCTTCCCGGTGTCTTTCGACGAGGCCATGAAGGCCCGGAAGTTCCCGCCGTCGCAGTGCGGCATGGTGTACCAGTCGAACCGCTCCGAGCTGCCCTGTTCCAGCAGCGGGACGACGTGATCGGTTCCTCCGGCGGCGGCGGTCAGCTCCGCCTCATGGCGAAAGTCTTCACGGGTGAGGGCACGTTCGGTCTCGGTCATCTGCGCGTACCAGTAGAAACCGTACGCGGCCGGCTTCTGGCTGGGGTCGAGGTCGGCGAGGACGTGGTTGCTGCCGAAGCCCGCCTTCAGTACGACGTCCTGCTTGCCGGGGCGGCTCGCTCTGACCAGGGTGCTGGCCCGCGTGAACGCGAGGAGGTCGCTGATGTGCCACCCGTCCGTGCGGAGCTGATCAAGGACCCAGGCTGCGGGATGCATCGGGTGCAGGTTCATCGGCTCGCTTCCTTGTTCTTGGGTTGCCGGCCGAGCGGAGGTCCTCCATGCAGGCGTCGACCAGGGCTTCGAGATCGGCATGGGTCGTGCAGGGGTGCTTCAGCACGGGAAGGCCAGTGGCCTTGGTCCATGCGTCGGAGGCCTCGTTGTAGAGGTCGGCCAGCCGGGCGGCGGCCTCGGGGCGTTCGGTGAAGCGGCGCTCTGTCGCGCGTCGAGTGATGCGGGTGTGGCAGATGTCGGGATCGGTGATCAGCAGGACGGTCAGCTGCGGACGGGCCTGGGTTTGCTCGGCGAGGCGCTCGACGTACGCGTCGACGGGCTGCTGGTGGAGCAGGGCGAGCAGGCAGGCGGTGGAGAGGGTGAACCGGTCGGCGAGGACCGGGCCCTCGGTGAGGGCGACGGCGATGTTGAAGCGGGAGTGCAGGGCCAAGTCCTGTGTGGCGGCCTCGATGGCCTCCTGCTCGTCCCCTCCGTGGCCGGCCCGCAGGCGGATCAGGGTGCGGGTGGCCGAGTGGGAGAGCCAGGAGAACTGGCCGATGTGGCTGAGGGGGATGCCCTCGGCGTGGGCAATGGCCAGGAGTTGGTCGCGGAGGGTGCTTTTTCCGGCGCCCGCTATGCCTTCCAAAGCCAGGAGCACGCGCTCACCCGGCCGCGGTGGGCTCGGCGATGAGCCAGCTGATGAACTTGGCGACCCGGCCAGCGGTGACCGGGCGGGTTCCGTGCGCGAGCTGGGAGCCGTACAGCAGGGCGGTACCGGGGGCCGGGGCGACGCTCCAGCGGGTTCGGGGCATCTGCTGGAACCAGGTCGCGGAGTTGTCCGCGCCGTCGTGGGCCAGCCACATGCCCTCCGCGTAGCCGTTCGATGCGGCATCGGGGGCCTTGCCGTTCCACAGCCGGTCGCTGGAGGAGGTCTCGACGTAGAAGTCGCCCCCGGCGTCGGCCTGGGTGATCACGACGCTGATGCCGGCGATCTGGCGGGGCCAGGCGAGCGGGTCGGGGGCGATGCCGTCGAGGTGGCAGGTGATGTGCTGGCCCACGCCGTACTCGACGTACGTCCACGGGCGGCAGATGGTGATCGAGGGCATGACGCGGGAGAGCGCCGGGCGAGCGCGTTCGAAGGCGTCGCCCAAGAGCTTCTCGGCGGCCTGGGGGATCGAGGGGATCTCGACGCGTCCGGCCGGCTCGTAGACGGCCATAGCTTGTTCGGGGCTGTGGCCGGGGATCTCGTGGATGGAGGTGCGGCGCTCGTCACCGAAGCGGCTGGTGCCGCCGTTGGTCAGGACGTCGTTCATCAGATTGGCGAGGTGGGTCCGCTCGGCGTTGCTGAGGAAGTTCTCGATGCTTCCGACGCCGACGGTCTCGGCTGTGTGGATCACTTCGTGGTTCCCCCTTGCTGGAGCACGCGGTGGATGTCGTTCAGGTCCGTGCAGTGGTTGAGCCAGCTGACGACCGGCCTACGGGTGGCAGCCAGCGGGTCCCGCCACAGGGCGAGGAGCTCTCCGGTCAACGGCAGGGCGCTGCTGTCGGGCAGCAGGTCAGCAGCAGGTGTATCGGCCTGGGCCAGGGTGCGGCACGAGGTCCCGTGCTGCTGGGTGAAGACGAGGGCGAGACGGGTTGCGGCCGTGGTGCGGCAGGCCCATACGAGGGGGTCCGGGGGCAGTGGCAGTCCGTATGAGCGGTGTTCGGTGACTGCCCATGCCTGGGCGATGGCGGCGCCGGAGGCTGCGATGCGGCAGGCCGCGCAGCATCGGTGGTCGGAGTCCGGGCATGGGCGGAGGTGCTCGCATAGGGTGGTTGCGATCTCGTCGAGGACTGCCCAAGCGGTCCTCGCCAGCACGGTTCCGACGTCTGGCTGTCCGGATCCCGCGGTGTCCTTGTGGTTGCAGCAAGGCTCGCCCGCTCCGGGCTGCTCGCTGGAGGTGAGGGCGGGTTCGATGAACAGGGTGTGGAAGTAGGCGATGCGTCCCAGGAGCTGGTGGATGGTGACCGCGTCGCCGGGCTTCATCGCAGCACCCCCTCGGCGGCTTGCGGCGACACCGGTAGCGGGCAGACGCACGCGGATTCGACCTTGGGGCGCTCGGCGTCGAGGGCTGCCGCCAACACGGCGGTGGCCTCGTTCAGGCGGGCGAAGTAGCCGTCCCACCCCTGACCGGAGCCGGGGTCCAGGCTCAGGTCGAGGACCGGGGTGGTGGTGCCCGTGTTCTCGCAGGTGAGCTCCGAGCGGCCGACGTTGACCTCGATGCCCGCGGGGAGGAGGGTGCTTGCGAAGGTGGCGGCCCGGCACAGGGCCGCAGCAGCGCTGGCGTACTCCTGGCGGTCGCGGGGGAGGAGCCCGATGCGTAGACCCGTGGGGGCCAGGTACGCGCCGGTGTACTGGTGGCCCTGGCAGCTGTCGTACGTGACGAGCCCCCAGGCTCGGGTGACCGTGTCGACCAACGGCCAGACGCCGGGTTCGATGGCGGCCCGCCACATCGGGTGGGCTGGGGTCAGATCGTCGGCCTCGTGGATACCGGCGAGGCCCACGGCGTTGATGTTGCCGTGCTCACTGGTGTGCAGCCTCACTTCGCCTCGGGCGAGGTCGGGAGCGTCCCAGCTGGTCAGGAAGGCGTTCACGTCGCGCATGTTGTTCGGGGTGCGCGGGCGCCAGCGCAGGCTCTGGCACCAGGCGCCGGCGGGGTGTGCGGGCTGGGCCAGCAGTGCGGCGACGCCGTCGATCATCCGCATGCGGTAGTCGCAGTACGCGTCGTGATCGTTGGTCGGGTCCTGGCGCCAGCGGGTGGCGATGCACCCTCCGCCGCAGGTGGTGCGGTAGTCGCAGGTCGTGCACTTGTCCATCAGGGCTTTGCCCTGATCCAGGAGGAGGGAGTCCTGCTGGGCGCGGACCACCTCGTGCTCGTCGGCCGTGGACTCCAGCTGGGTGAGGCGGGCCTGGGGCCAGGGCAGTTCGTCGCAACTCCCGAGGCGGCCATCGGGGTAGAGGGTGAAGACGTGGTCGCACTTGAGATCCGAGAAGTGGCAGAACCCTGTCGGCAGACCCCGTAATCGCCGGATTGTGGAGACAGCAGGTTCCAGCTTGATGCGGGCGAAGTGTCCGTCGGTGATCCAGTGAGCGGTGGCGGCAAGGACGAACTGGGCGTACTCGTCGGGATGGATCGCCCAGGCCGGGCCATCGGCTGCGTTCACGGCAGCCTGCTGAAGCAGTCGGCTGGCCGACTTGCGTCTACTCGGCAGGGCCGTGGAGCGGCGGATCGTGGAGTCGAAGCAGGGTACGAAGCTGATCGCGTTGACCGAACCGAAGCCGGCGAGGTGGTCCAGCACCTCCTCGGCGCGGTCCAGCACCGCCGGGGTCACCGCGGCGATCACACCGACGCTCCGGCCCCGCTCCGCGAGCAGGTTCAGGGCGGCGGCGACGCGCGGATACACGGGCTTGCCGTCGTAGCCGACGCGCCAGGCGTTGCCCTGGGCGTCACCGTCGAGGGAGATACCGATCTGGAGGTCAGGGCAGAGGGTGTCGAACATGTCGAGCCAGTCGGCGTCGAGCAGGACACCGTTGGTCTGCAGGCTGACGCGGACGACCTGCGGCAGGTCGGCCAGCTCCTTGAGGATCTCGCCGACGTGCTCCCGCCCCGCGGTCAGCGGCTCGCCGCCGTGGAGTTCGACGGCGAGCGAGCGACCCTTGAAGATGTCGGCCAGGCGCCTGATCTGCCCGGCGCTGACCCTGGCACCCCCAGGGGCCTCCTTGCGCTTCTCGTAGCAGTAGAGGCAGTCGATGTCGCACGTCTCGCCGCGCGTCTTGACGATGACCGACACCGCGGTGCTGGTGTCATCGGCGTCCAGGCTCCGGTAGAGCCCGTCGAGCGTGTGGCGCTGTTCTGTGCTGAGGTTCATCGGCTGCCCCCTCCTACGCTGCCGTGACCGGATGACTGGCTAGTCGGACAAACGCCCCAGCAGGGCGCCCTGGCCCGACTGGAGGATGTGCGCGGCCTCCAGCGGGATCCAGAAGCACTCGAAGTGAGTAGGCTCCTGCTCGCCGTCGTGGTCCTCCTGGCTCATCCACCGCTTCGGCGTCGGCTCCGTGAGCTCCAGGTGGAAGACATACCGGTGCTGGATCTCGAACCGGTACGGGCTGATGTCGTACTCGGTCTCGCCGAGCTTGCGGACGATCTTGAAGTCCGACAGGCCGGTCTCCTCGCGGGCCTCGCGCAGGGCGGCGGTTTCCGGGGTCTCACCGGGGCGGATGCTGCCCGCCGGGACCTGGATGCCGACCTCCTCGTAGGAATAGTCGGTGTGGCGGAACACCAGCAGGCGCCCGTCGCGCACGACGTAGACGAGGACCTTTTCCTTCGTGACCTTCTCGGGCATAGCAACAACCTCCACTTGGTACAGGAGCTGATTCGTGGGCCGGCCCGGTAGAGGGCCGGGGACTGCTTGTCCCGTGGTCGACCGCGATAGTCGGTGTCCCGGGGAAGCCCACGAGTCTAGGCCCCCAACTTGCTGTCAAATCAGCGTTATTCAGTCGATGGGCTGGCCCGCAAAGGGCCGCCCTGCTGCCGGGGCTACAGTCCGGCGCCTGGCCCTCGTTCGGGTGTGCGATGGCGCTCCAGCTGCCGGTGTACGAACCCTCGTCACCGCCCGATCAGCCACGTCGCCGGCATGGTCGTGGGGCAGACGCCGATCACGACGGCTGTCCTGATCTGTCGGTCGATCACCCGCACTGCGGGGCAGATCGAACTCCGCCCAGCAGCGCTTGCCCGTCGCCGTCAGATCGGCACCGTGGCGGTCGGCGAGCACGGATACGAGATACAGACCGCGCCCGGACTCGGCACTCCCGCTCAAGGGCTCCGGTCGCGGCAGCGCCTTCGTAGCGTCATGCACCTCGACCACAAGCACAGGCCCCTCCTGGTAGACGCTGACGGTGACCGGCCCCGACGCGGTGTGGCGCACGGCGTTAGTGATCAGCTCGCCAGCCGCCAGCTCGATTCCGGCCAGTGCCTCCGCGTCGAGCCGTATGCCCCAGGAGCGGATCTCGGCCACGACGTGGTGTCGTGCCTGCTGGGCGGCGGCTGACGTGCGGGCGACTGTGAACGCGAGCTGATGGTGCGCTGCCATGAGCGGGCCTCCTGAACTGCCTGGCTTGCGTTACCACGGCGGAGACTCGGCCTCGCAGGGACCGCTGTCTTGCCGGGGCGAAGACGAAGTGTTCCCGGCGGCTCCCGCCTGAACGAGGCTCTGAACGACGCCGAACGCGGCCCTTTCGTGCCTAACCGATGTCTATTCGCCCTCCACCTGGAATTTCTCGACAACAGATCTTCGATCGGCGGCTGCTGATGTCTAGCGTGGATGCCGGACAAGGACCCCGGCATGAGGGAGCGGCTGTGGAGCCATCAGGACCGACCCTCTTCCAGACCCTGATCAACCAGCGGGGCTGGCAGGACTACCAGGTCTTCAAGCGGCGCTACGAGCAGGCGGCCAAGCAATTAGCGGAGTTGGAGGGACCGCCCTCGATCTCGACCGCGACGATCGAGAAGCGGCAGTTCTTCCGATACGCGCATGGCGAGGTCCGGACCCCGCAGACCGTCGCCCGCCGCGTCCTGGAGTTCATGTTTCCGGGCATCCCGGCCACCCGACTCCTCGGGCCTGCGGAGTCCAAGCCGGGCCCCTCCCCACACCACCCAGCGGCTGACGACCGCGATGCAGTGGATCCATCCGAGTACGGCCTTGAAGACGTGGTCATGGCGGCGGCGAATGAGTCGGCGCAGTTCGCGGCCAGGGCAGAGAGCAGCAACGTGGGACCGCACACGCTGGAGCAGCTGGAAGCTGACATCCGCCGCCTCGTCATGACGTACCCCAACCGGCCCGTCGGGCCCCTGTTCCGCGAGGTCCGTGCCCTCCGAGACCGCGCGTTCGAACTTCTCGAAGGACGTCAGCCACCGCGGTACACCTCCGACCTCTACGTGGGCGCCGGCGTTCTGTGCGGCGTACTGGCGAACGCCAGTTTCGACCTGGGCCGCTACGACGCGGCCGAAACACAAGCCCGTACCGCCTTCCTGTTCGGCGAACTCGCGGGGCACAACGGACTGCGCTCCTGGGTACGCGGACTCCAGGCACTGATCGCGTACTGGGACGGCCGCCCCGTAGACGCCGTACGCCTTGCGGACTCCGGAAGCGCGTTCACCCCGGAGTCCGGCACGGCGCAGATCCGACTGGAGAGCATCAAGGCACGCGCCTACGGCCAGCTCAACAGGGGCAGCGATGCCCTGGCGGCCCTCAGTGCCGCCGACCACCTGCGAGAGCGTCTCGCCGAGGGAGACGAACTGCCAGGCGGGATGATGGCCTTCCCCGTCGAGAAGCAACTGTTCTACTCCAGCAGCACGCACCTCTGGCTGGCAGGCACCCAACACCTCAGCGATGCCGAGGCTCGCGCCGACGAAGCTGTGGAGATGTTCCAGTCTGCGCCGCCGGAGCAGCAGAGACTCGGCGAGATGTCCCTGGCCCGCATGGACCTGGCCATGGCTCGGCTGGGCCGAGGTGACATCGACGGGGCCGCGACCCAGATCCACGCCGTCCTCGGGGTCAGCGCCCGGCGCCGCACCGAGAGCGTAGACCGCCGGATCGGCCACTTCAGCCGTCAGCTCGCGCTGCACCCCGGGGCCGGATCACCTGCCGCCATCGGCCTTCGTGAGGTGATCATTGCTCATCAGGAACGCATGCCCGCTCAGCTCCCGCCAGGAGGCAGCCAGTGACGACCGTGACCCTCTTGCACCCCGGCGCCATGGGCGCGGCCGTCGCCGCCCAGGCCGTCAAGGCAGGCCACGAGGTGCTGTGGGTGCCGGAAGGCCGCAGCGACGCGACCCACCGACGCGCGAAGGAAGTCGGCGCCACCGCGTGTGACTCGCTCGACGAGGCGCTGGAACGGAGTGAGATCGTCCTGTCGATCTGTCCTCCGCAGGCCGCCGAAGACGTGGCAACCACGGTCGCCGGCCATGCCTTCGCCGGGGTGTACGTGGACGCCAACGCGATCAACCCCCAGCGAATGCAGCGAATCGCGGAGGAGATCAGGCCGGGCGCCACGGTCCTCGACGGTGCGATCTTCGGCCCGCCGCCCGGTGCCCAGCGGGCTGCTCGCCTCTACCTCGCAGGCGAAGCCCAGGCCGTGGACACGGTGCAGCCCGTGTTCAAGGACACAGCGTTGCACGTCCGCCGCGCGAGCGGCAGCGTCGGCTCAGCCTCCGCGCTGAAGATGGCGTTCGCCAGCTACCAGAAGGCCGCCCGAACCCTCGCCGGCGTGGCCCACGCGCTGGCCGACGCTCATGGCGTCGGCGACGAGCTCACGGCCGAGGCGCAGCTGATGGCGTCCAACATCCTCTCCGACCCTGGATACCTGCCCAGCGTGGCCGCACGCGCCTGGCGCTGGGCTCCGGAGATGGAGGACATCGCCGAAACGCTCCGCGCAGCCGGGTTGCCTGTGGATATGGCCGAAGCGGCGGTCGCGGTCATGGCCCGCTGGGAAGGAGACAAGGACCACTACAACCTGTCGGTCGCAGAGGTCTTGTCCCATTTGGGGGAACAGCCTGCTCGCTGAGTGGCGGCCGTCTCAAGACAGTGGCGTGGTCGCGGACCATCTGCTGCCCAGAGGCAAAGAGGCCCAGCCGTCCGGGACCTGGTCGCCGACATGGCAGCCCGCGACCGTCGGCGTACGCTGCCAGAGCTCGACCACTTGAGCCGCCGACTGGGAGTACCCGCGTGACCGAGCCGCAGCGCAAGCCCTTCCTGTACGTCGTCGTCTGCGCGGCCGGGATCGCGGGCGACGTCGGCAAGCTGATCGACGCCGCGCACGAGCGGGGCTGGGACGTCGGTGTCGTCGCCACCCCGCAGGGGCTTCCCTTCCTCGACGTGTCCGAGATCGAGGACCGGACCGGTTACCCGGTGCGGTCCGCCTGGCGCGCGCCCGGCGACGCACGGTCCTTCCCACCCGCTGATGCGATCGCCGTCGCCCCGGCCACCTTCAACACGGTCAACAAGTGGGCGGCCGGCTTCGCGGACAACCTCGCCCTCGGCATCCTCTGCGAGGCTCCGGGCATGGGCATCCCCACCGCCGTCCTGCCCTACGTGAACACCGCCCTCGCGGCCCACCGCGCGTACCAGCGGAGCCTCGCAGAGCTGCGCGAGATGGGTGTTCTGGTCGGCAGCTACGAGCCGCATCGCCCGAAGTCCGGCGGCGGCGCCGACCGCTTCCGCTGGGGGGAAGCCGTCGACCTCCTGGCACCGTTCCTCGCGGCAGGCGACGCACGCCACTGATCTACGCCTGCCAGTGGTAGGGCCTGGCGGATTTCCACATGAGGAACGCCGTCGCCCGGTGGCCGGGGGTACCCGGCACCGGGCGGCGGGTGCTGTGCTGGGGGGCCTCTCAGTCCTCGTAGGGGAGGTATATACCGCCGTCCGGAGCGGCTATGGCGCACAGGCGCTCGTACTCGGCGCGGTCTTCCTCGGTCATGTGCGGCAGTACGTCCATGACCATGCGGGCTTCGGGGTGCTGGGCGAAGTACGAGAGCACGAGCTCGGTGAGGGCCTCCACGGCGTTGCCCTGTTCGAGGACGGCCGCGGCATTGCGGGCGCTCAGTGCTGCCGTGGCTTCGAGCTCGGCGCGCGTGGCCTGGAAGGTGGTGGCCTGTTCGGCCCGTGTGAAGGGGCGCCCATCACTGTGGGACCAGGTGTTGGTGTCGGGTCGGAGCTTGAAGTCCGCGTCCAACAGCAGGGCGATGATTTCGATGCGCAGTTCGGTTTCGGGCATGCGGGGGTTCCTTACGGGATGGGGCCGGTGGTGATGTTTTCAATGCTCCGGAGAAACCCCGGTTTGGCTGACCGGGGATCGTCGGCTATGTAGGGACGGCCACGTCCGGGCGTCAGCGGCGGCGGGAGGCGTTGTTCGCGGCCTTCGGAGCGGGTTGTGTGGTCACCACGCGCCGGGGGAGCGATGCTGCGGGATCGGCAGGCAGGTGCGCGAGACGGCGGAGACGCCAGACGAGGACGTCGCTGACGGAGGTGGCGCTGTCCAGCTCCCGGTGCCGGGTGGCTTCTGCGAGGAGGTGGGCCGGGTTATGGCCTGCGGCCTGGGTATCGGCGAGTGTGGCCGCCAGGGCGGGCCAGCCCGGCTCGGCCAGAACTTGTTCGGCAATCTCGGGCAGCGCCTGGCGTAGGACGGCTGCCTGTCGTCGCTGCAGTGGCAGGGAGCGGCCTCGCTGGTGGAGCACGGACATCGGCTGGGCGCCCGCGATCTCGTAGGCGGCGCGCAGGTGTTCGGCGGCTTGGTGCGCGGCTTCGGCTTGCTGGGCGTGCTTCTTCTTGGTGTGCCAGTTCGCCGCCGCGGTGACGAGGAAGAACGCGGTGTCGATGAGCATGGCGGTGGTGGCGCCGTCCTCTCCGCGGCCGAGGGACCGTCCGCTGTGGACGAGGTCGTGCGCAGCCTGGCGCAGGGCGTGGTCGTGCCCGCGTACGGCGCGGACGTGGGAGCGGGAGGCCCGCTCGAACGCGAAGGCTGCATCGCGGAGTTCTCTGCGGGTGTAGGCGGCGGAGGTCTTGGCGAGGGCGTCGAGGACCTCCCCGGCAGCGGCGATCTGGGCTGCTGCCGTGCCTTCGTCGGCATGCTCGATGAGCAGCAGTGCCTGCCAGGTCGCAGTAGTGGCGCGGCGGCGGGCGTACGCAGGGCCGGTGACCGGCGGGAGAGCGGGGAGCTCCGGTGAGATGTCCTCGTCCGAGGAGGATTCTGCCGGTTGGGTCCAGCGTTCGCGGATACGGGGCAGGGAGAGATCGGGGGCGAGCTTGGATCCCGAGTAGAAGACGGGTTCGCCGTTCTTGTTGCGGTCGTCGGGCAGGGCCACGGTGTAGCCGAGGAGGTCCCCGGACGGCGCCACGCGCCGCTTTACGAGGAGACCGGCACGGCTGAGACGGTCGAAGAACTCCTCCTCGCTCTGGGCGCCGGCCGCCGCGCGTCGGACGCTCTCGCGCAGTTCCTCCCTCGGGGTGCGTTCCCGCTGGTGGCGGTCGGCTTTGTGGTGTTCGGCACTGGTGGGGCGCTGGGCTGCGGTTCCGTCACCGGCGTTGAGGCGGCGCAGGCCGTAGTCGGCTTCGATGAGACGGGCTTCGGCCTGGGAGCGCTTGGCTTCGTTGTGGCGGCGGGGCCGGCGGCCGTCCTCGCGGACAGTGGTGGCGATGATGTGGATGTGGTCGTCGGCGTGGCGGACGGCTGCCCAGCGACAGGCGGCGGTGTCGCCGTCGGGGGCGATGCCAGTGGCGGCGACCATGCGGCGGGCGATGTCGCCCCACTGCTCGTCGCTGAGGATCGGGTCCTCGGGCGCGGCACGTACGGACAGGTGCCATACGTGCTCGGTGGGGCGTCGCGACTTGGGCAGGGCTTCGACGGCTGGTCGAGGAGCCTTTGCAGGTCCCCGTAAGTGGCTTTCGAGTTGCGTCCGGGGTCGGGGACGAGACTGTCCCAGGCCGCCACGAGGTGTGGGTCGGTGTGTTCCTCGTGGGTGCCGGGGCCGTAGAGGTAGCGGATCAGGCCGATGGTGCGGGTGCCCATCTTGTGGACGCGGGGGATCATCCGGTGGGAGCCTCCGTCTCTACGTATCGCTGGGTGAAGCCGTCCACGCGCTCGGCGGTCCGCTGGACGGCGTCGAGGACCGCCTTGGCGTGCGGGGCATCGGCGCCGGAGTTCAAGACGGTGGCGACCTGGTTCAGGTTGTTGCCGATCTGGCCGAGGGCCCGGCGCAGCGCGAACAGCTCTCTGACCATCTCCCGGTGGGTGGCGATCTCGGCTTCGGTGTGTTCGAGGTCGCGTGCGGCCTTCAGGGCAGAGTGGGCGAGGAACCCGGCGGTGCTCATGCGGCAGGCAGCCGCGGCGTGGGTGAGGAGCTGGAATTCATCGTCGTTCATGCGGCAACTGGGCTGGTGGATGCGCTTCTTCTCGGCGAGCAGGCGCTCACGCTGGCGCACGTGCGATGTCGTTGGGGCGGTGTGCGTGCAGCGGGGGGTGTGGCAGGCGTGCTGTCCCTCCGATTCGTGGTGCGGTCCGGCCTCGGCAGCATCCCGAAGGGCCGGCACCCCCTGGTGCCGGTCCGCGCCCGCCACCCCTGGGGCGGGGGAGCCCAGAGCATTGCTCCCGACGGGAGCAATGCTCTGGGTACAACTTGCTCCTCCTGAGGCTGGAAGCGAGGGCATGTGATCGTCGTGGGTGGGACGGTCGTGCGGTGGGTTGTGCATGCGTGTCCTTGAAGTGGTAGAGGCTGGTCGTGTGAAGGGGCTGTTGGGCGGGGTCGACCGGTTGGGGACCGCTCGCTCGTGACGCGAAACGCTGCCGGTGCTGTCCGGGGACCGGGCGGGGATGGTCCCCGTTTCGGGTAGGAACTCGGTCCCCGGCGGCAAGGGCGTGGGGGACCGGTCCCGTCTCGGTCCCCGTAGTGGTGGGTGGGGACGGTCCCCGACGCGGTGACCTGGCGGTCCCCGAACCGCCGCAGGGTGGTCCCGGATGGTGGGGACCGAGGGGACGGTCCCCACTGAGTCGGGGGACGTCAGGCGGGGGTGACCTGCGGAAACAGAGTTGGGGACCGGTCCCCGTGGTGGCCGGCGCGCGCAGCGCAATCAGGGGACGGTCCCCGATCGACTGCTGTCGGTTCCCTCCTGGGGAGGGCGCTGTCAGACGGGACCGGGGCTCGTTTGGGGACTGGGACCGGGTTGGGGACCGTGATGGGGACGGGACCGGGACCGGGTTGGGTACGGTCCCCGAACGGCTCAGGTCAGTGGTTCGGTCCCTACGATGACGGGGGCCGACCCGGGTGGGGACCGTGGTGGTCAGGAGCCCGACGGCTGGGTGCGTCGGCGGTCCGGGCCGGTGAGGATGACGCGGGTGGTCATCTCTGCCAGGCGGGAGGCGACGCGGTCCCCGACTGCGTTGCGGAGTTCCGCGATCGGCAGGTTGGTGGTGATCAGGGTCGGGAGCATCTCGGTGTAGCGGCGGTTGATCAGCCGGTACGTCAGCTCCTCGGTCCACTCGGACTGCTTGGCCGCGCCGAGGTCGTCCAGGATCAGCAGCGGGCACCGGCCGAGCTCTTGGATCTCCCGCTCGGGGTCGTGGTTGGGCCGGGGCCGGAGCTGGGCGTAGAGGTCGGCGGAGGTGACCGCCTGCCAGCGCAGGCGTACTCCGGCGGCCAGCAGCGAGCGGACGGCTCCGTAGGCCTGATGTGTCTTGCCGATGCCGGTGGTTCCGGCGATCAGCAGCGAGGGGCCGTAGGCGATGCCCCGGGTACCGGCCGGCCCGTTCCGCCCGGCGCGGGTGACCGCCTCCACCCAGCCCAGGACTTCGGGTTGGGTGGCGAGTGCCTCGCGGTAGCGGGGCGGGATGCGGCGGTCGGCGAGTTCCAGGGCGGTCACCGGCTCCACCGTGGGCCCGGCGGGTGCGGTGTCGGGGTCGATGCCCTTGGCAGCGAGAATGGCCTGGAGACGGGCTGCCAGGGTGCCAGCACGTTGGGGTTCGCGGGTCGCGGTGGTCACAGCTGGCCTCCGTAAGCGGCTTCGGCGTCAACGGGGTTGGTGTACGGCTGAGGGGCTCTGCGGGCGCCAGCAGTGGGCTGGGGCGGGTTCATGGCCTCGTTGACCAGGCTGGGCAGCAGGCCGGGTGGAGGCTCTTGACGCGCATGCGCTCGACGCCGGCCCGGACGTGCTCGGGGTCGATGCCTTCGCGCAGCAGCTTCTTGATCTCCCGGCCGACATGGCCCAGAACGCTCTCCGGGGGACGTTTCCCGCATGCGGCGGCGTACTCGCCGACCATCTGCTGGGCTGTGACGGTCTGGGATGGGGTGGGGGCGCTCGCGCCTCCCAACGGAGATCCTAGATCCATGATCCTAGGTCCTAGATCCGGACCGTGAGGGCTCGGCGTGGGCTCCCGTACCTCTCCCTGACGCTGCACGGAGGGTTCAGTGAACCCGTCCTGACCTGCGGATATAAGGTTCGCTGAAGCGGCATGAGGTGTGCGTGCGAGCTCAGGGGCGGGTGCCTGATGGTGCACGGACGCCTCACGGAGCCCTCCCTGCGCCAGCGGTGAGGTCAGGGGCACCCGGCCGCCGTCGTGGTAGGGGCAGTTCGGGTGCCGGACACCGCTGGGGCGGTTGACCTTCTGGTGCTTGGAGAAGGTCACGATGTGCAGGTACCGCTTGCCGTCCTCGCCCTCGTACCGGCAGATGAGTTCATTGCCGGCGAGCTGGGTGAGGTCGTCCTCGACCTCGATCGGGCCGTGTTCGGGGCGCAGGGACCACAAGAGGCCTGCGATGACGGCGGACTGGTCACGGAACCGGCCGTGGTCGTCGGCCTGGGTGAGCAGACTGAAGAACGTCCGCTCCGCGGTGATGCTGACGGCGGCCAGCGATTCGGAGCTGAAGGCTTCCGGCTTGATGGTGCGGATGCGTGCCATGCCTATCGCCCCGTCTTCGTCTGCTGCTGGGACGGCAATGCCGGGGTGGGCGCAGGTGTGCGGACGGCTGCTTCGGCCGTACTGTTGGGCATAGACGTTCCTCAGATCCGTTCAGGAGTGGGCGGTTTGAACAAGGGACTCCCATCGGCTCTCGGCGCTGCAACGCCGGGAGCCGATTTCTTTGTCAGGGGTGCTTAGCCAAGACAGCCACACCCAGCCCGCGGAAGTCCAGCGAATCCGCACTCGAAAAGCGTCAGAGTGCATCGCTGATCGCGAACGTCTTCACAGTAAGGGCGAATCCCCGGTTGACCAAAAAGTCGACGGCGCAGGGGGAGCGGCGAAGATCGAACGTCGAAAATCATTGACCGGGGTAGGCGAGGCGATCTATGTTTCCGCTGCCCGGAGCCGCTGACGGTGTGCGCACCTCTGCGGTCCGAGATGGGTCATAGTTCCGCAATGGCTGCCTATGCGGGAATCATCAGTTCGTTCTCCGTGAAACGAGCCCCAAAGTCCCATGTCTGGGCTTCCGTGATTACGAGAAACCGGGAACCCGAGCTACAACAGACGCATGCCCCGAAGAGCTACGGAAATCGGTCCCGCCGGAGAACGGACCGCCCACGCCATCGAGCGGCTGCGTACCTCGCGCGGATTCGCCCAGCGAGAGCTCGCTGCCCGTGTCACTGAGCTCGGCCACCCCATGACCAACACCATGCTGTCCCGCATCGAACGCACCCGCCGGCGCTGCGACGCGGATGACCTCGTTGCCATTGCGGCTGCCCTCGGTGTCTCCCCACTTGCCCTGCTCCAGCCTGCGGCGTAGGGGGTTCGGGCAGGCGCGCGGTGACGTCGCCCCGGCTTACACCCGACGATCCCCGGTCAGCCAAACCGGGGATTCTCCAGACCATTGAAGTAGTCCGCTCCACCTGCCTGACAGCAAGCGGGGGTGGACTCGTCATGCCCGATGTCCGTCGCCACAGGCTGTCGACGGAAGACCCCGAAGGTTTCGATACGTGCGAAGTGCTGCTTGTGACAGTGAATTGCTGGCGAATGTCCGTATGTCTCCCCGTGTGTCGCCGCTGCGGAGGGGTTTTCTGAATGTGCGTGAAGCCGCCGAATACCTGGGTCTGTCGCCCGCCACCCTTTACGTGTGGCGGCACCGTCGCCAGGGTCCGCCGAGTTTTCGGATGGGACGGAGCGGACGCGTGATGTACCGGATCGAAACGCTTGACGAGTGGATCCGAGAACAGGAGCAGGCGGACTCCCGCAGTAACACTTCCCTAAATCCGGTGAATGCCGCCCCGCAGCGCCGCGCCGGGTACGCGGCCACGGCATGACCGACCTACCCGGCCTTGCCACCCGCCCTACGACCAACCCTTACCCCGAGGAATTCTTTGGCTGGCTATATCGAAGACCGTTGGATCAAAAAGAAGAAGGATCCCGTCACAGGGAAGTGTGAGCGTACGACCCGTTACGGCAAGGGGTCCCGATATCGTGTCGCTGGAATCCCGGGCGTCCGGGACATGTCGTTCGACGTTCTGGAGGACGCCAAGGGGTGGCTCCGACGGTCCGGCACCGACAGTGAACGAGGCGAGTTCGTCGACCCGCGCGACGGCTCCATCACCTTGACGGACTTCGTCACGCGCCACTGGCGCGCCGGCGTTCGCGGCGCGCCCGGCACGGTCAAGCGAGTTGACGAGCGTGTACGACTCCACGTCCTTCCGCACCTCGGCGCGGTGGCACTGCGCGACGTGTCGGCGACCGTCCTGCGCGGCTACATAGCCACGCTCGAAGGCGAGTGCTCTCCGAGGTACGCCCGGCAGATCCTCACCTCGCTGTCGAACATCTTCGAGACCGCGATCGACGACAAGCGCCTCGTCCGCAACCCGATGCGGGCCAAGACGGTGCGTTGGCCGAAGGCCCCCGACGAGGATCGTGACGCGTGGCCGCTGGCAACGGCACAGAGGGTGCGGGACGTGATCAATCCTCGCTACCGGATCGCGGTCGTCGTCGCGCTGGGGTGTGGGCTGCGCCAGGGGGAGGTGTTCGGGCTGTCGCCGAAGGACATCGACTTCGAACGCGGTGTCATCCGGGTGCGCAGGCAGGTGCAACTTCTCTCCGGACGCCTCTACTTCGCCCTGCCCAAGGGTGGCAAGACACGCATCGTCGACATGCCCCGGTCGGTGGCCACGGAGCTGGCCGCGTACTTCCTCGACCATCCGGCGGTCGATGTCGAGCTCCCCTGGGGCGGACCGGAGCCCGACCGGGAGAAGCAGAGCTTCCCGCTCATCCTCACCACGACGTACGGGAACGCCATCCGCGCCAACATCTTCAACGACGAGGCGTGGAAGCCAGCCCTCGCAGCGGCCGGGGTCATTCCCGTGCGGGAGAAGGGTGCACGGTGGAAGGCCTCGCGCAAGGATGGCTTCCACGTGCTTCGGCACACCTACGCCTCGGTCCTCCTCGAAGCGGGCGAGTCCATCGTCACGCTCGCCCGGTGGCTCGGTCACTCAAGTCCGACCATCACCCTCGACCACTACGCCCACTTCATGCCGGAGGCCGGCGGCAAGGGTCGCGCGGCCATCGATGCGCTGCTCGGCACGGTGCCCGAGTACGTACCTGAGGGCCTGCTCCCCTCTCAGCGGACCTTGACCGGTCTCACCGAAGCTTGACGAACCACGGGCTTGGCTACATGGGGCGGTCTCACAGTCCATCTGAGATCCAGTGCCGACGGCGGCCGCCTGCACGCAGCAATGTTCCAGTCCTGCCGTCACTTCTGCCTGGTCGGGGCGATCCTCGGCCGCCAACAGTTTCCTGGCCGTAGATAGGGCCGCCCAGAACCAGGGAGATGAGCCCGGCCCTCGTCTGATAGTGCTCTTCCCGGGGCCTGCGGCGGCCGGAATGATCGGTGCTGACCGATCCGGCTAAAGGCTGCGGAGCAGAGCGGATGACCGAGCGAACTATCTACCTCGACCCTGATCGACGCGACCCGAGCTCCCGGAGGATCGGCGTTCGGGCCTTCCGCTGGTATGCCAAGGTCGAGCTCGATCGCGATGGGTACGTCGATGCCCTGACCTCGCGGGGGTACGACTTTGAGCTGCCCGCCGCCTACGAGGAGGCCGTCGAACGGGCACGCGGCGCCTGTATCGAGCGCATCCGGTGCGACGGCTACCCGGGCGAGCTCTGGTTCGTGGGCGGCCCGCGCTGGGTCACCTTGCATGTTCAGTTCCCGCAGGTCGAAGCTGTGGTCGAGGCGCTGCGCTTAGCCGAGATCGACCACGACTACAGCGAGCTCCACGCGCTCGCCGACTGGCGCTTCCAGTCGATGACTGGCTCGCTCCCGGCGAGCGGGAGCTGATGCGAGGCATCGACTTTGACGCGCCGCCCCACGCGTTCCTGAAGTTTCTACGGGGCAAGGCCAAGAAGTACGGAGTGCGCCTCAACGGCCGGGCGACTGCTGGAAGTGTGTGGGTCCGCCCGACGCTGCCGTCCGCTCAGAAGCAGATCCGGGAGATGTTCCCCGCGCAGCATCCTGGGTGGGTGGACCGGTGGACCGGGTATGTCGAGGCGGACGATGCCCCCTTCCGGCCCTGGGTGGGCGGTAGAGACCAGGACCTCAGTTACGGCGCGACACCCGTGCAGTTCCGCTCTGCGGAGACGCCGACCGGCAGCGCCTGTCCCTGCGGCATGAGCCTGAAAGACCTCTCGGACGACGGAAAGGTGCACAACGCCCACCATGTGGCGTGGGCGTTCGGTATCCGTGCGCCCAAGAACCTCGAATGGTGGAGCGACCTGGCCGTCGTGACGACGCAGTCACCCATCGCGTGGAGGAAACTGGCATACAAGGTCGCGCGGATGCCGCAGAGGGAGAACCACTACGACTTCCCCTCGTGGTCCCACGTTAGCGAGCCCGAGGTGACCCCGGACAATGTGCGGGCGTACCTGCTGCAGGCGAACGGTTGCGTCATTGGCTACCTGACCGCCCACGACTTCAACGAGCACCGCAGCTGGAATCTGATCGACGGGTCACGGTACGGGGACGAGGACGACACCATGCGCCCGCGCATCGACCTGGTCTGGGTGGCGGATGCCTACCGCCGCCAGGGTGTCGGTGCCACGCTTGTACACGCGCTCGCGGACGACTTCGGCTGTCAGGTTGCAGACGTGTCCTGGTCAAGCCCAATCAGTGACGCAGGCCGGAGTCTTGCACGTCGGCTCTCGCCCGAGGGCATCTGGGTCAGCTGACCCGCAGTTCAGGGACCATCACCCCCAAGGGACCGGCCTCGGCCGCTGGCTCTGGGAGGCAAGACGTACTGGTGCCGAGAGGTCGGAGGAGGCCCGATCGCGGCGTGATGAACGGGTGGCACAGCGGATGCTGTGCCACCCGCTTTCGTTACCGTCCGCGACTGCGTGCAGTCGAAGGTGATCGGCGGTGTGGGGCAGCCAGCCCCAAGGCGCTGGGGAGCGCCAGGCATGGGCGGGCTGCGGATTCTCCCCAGATTCTCCCCAGGGGGTCCTGAGAGCCACTCCCGTGCGTTCGCAGGAGCTAAGTTGATCAGTGGTTCTGCTGTGCGGTCTACAGCCAGTCGCGCTTCTTGAAGATGACGTAGAGGCTGACGCAGACCGCTGCCATCAGCAGGATTGCGAAGGGGTAGCCTGCCGCCCACCGCAGCTCCGGCATGGTCTCGAAGTTCATGCCGTAGATCGTTCCCACCAGCGTGGGTGCAAACAGGATGGCGGCCCACGAGGAGATCTTCTTGATCTCCTCGTTCTGTTCGAAGCCTGCTTCCGCCAAGGCGCGCATCTCGGCGTTCTGTTGTTGGGAGACCAGGGTGGCGTTGACCGTCAGGATTTCCGTCAGGGCCTGGCGGAAGCCGTCCACGCGTTCGCTGGTGTGGGTGACGTGGTCCGCCACGTCGCGGAGGTAGCGCTGGAGCTCCTCGTCCGTGCCGTACTTGGCGAAGCCGGCCATCAGGGCGTGGAGCATGCCGACCAGGGGGCGGGTCGCGCGCTGGAACTCGACCATTTCGCGGGAGAGTTCGTAGATGCGGCGGGAGACCGCCGGGTCACCGCGGAAGACCTCGGTCTCGATCTCGTCGATGTCCGTCTGGACTCCCTCCACGACCGGTGCGTAGCCGTCGACCACCGCGTCGAGGATGGCGTACAGGGCGGCCTCCGGGCCCAGGCGCAGGAGTTCCGGGGTCTGCTCCATGCGGCGTCGGACGCTGGAGAGGTCCGGGGCGCCGCCGTGGCGGACGGTGATCAGGAAGTCCGGGCCGACGAAGATGTGGAGCTCGCTGAACTCGACCTCCTCCTGCGCGTCGAGGTAGCGGGCCGCGCGCAGGACGACGAAGAGGGTGTCTCCGTAGCGTTCGAGCTTGGGACGCTGATGGGCCTCCAGGGCGTCCTCGACGGCGAGTTCGTGGAGGTTGAACTCACCGGCCAGGGAGTGCAGTTCGGGCTTGGTGGGCCGGTGCAGGCCGATCCAGGCCATGCCGTCGGGTTCGCCGCGCAGCTGCCGGAAGGTGTCGGCCAGGGTGGAGGGGGAGGCGACCCGGCGGCCGTCGCGGTAGACGGCGGAGTCGATCACGCTGCGGTGGTTCGCCTGCGCGGCGGCCCCGGCCGGGGATGCGGGGCCCGGGTGGCGGTCGGGCGGCGAGGGGCGGCGGTCTGGACGCTCCGACATCGCAGGTCAGCTCCCGGTCGAACGTATGTTTACGGGCAAGGTGCAGGATATACGGGAGAAAGGGGCATCGGAGCGGGGTCGGCCGACTTCCCCGGTCCCCGGCGCGGACTTCGCGCCGTGCGTGGCCCTTGAGGACAGAAGATGTCCGCAAGGGACGGTTAGGTTGCTGTCATGGCCTCCAGGACGACGCACCCGCATCCCGTACTCGGCACCCGCGCACTGAACCGTGCCACGCTCGCCCGCCAGCTGCTCCTCAGCCGCGCCGAGATGTCCGCGCGCGACGCCGTGGAACACCTCCTCGGGCTCCAGGCGCAGAACGTGAAGCCGCCCTACTTCCAGCTCCATGCCCGCCTCGCCGGATTCCGGCCCGCCGAGCTGGCCGGGCTCATGGAGTCCCGCGAGGTGGTCCGGATGGTCACCATGCGCTCCACCATTCACACCCACACCGCCCGGGACGCCCTCACCCTGCGCCCCTTCGTCCAGCCTGCCCGCGACCGCGAGATCGGCTACTTCCGCAAGGGCCTGCCCGGGGTGGACCTCGACCAGCTCGCCGAGCGGGCCCGCGCCTTCGTCGAGAGTGCGCCGCGCACCATGGGGGAGATCCGCGAGGAGCTGCTCAAGGAGTGGCCCGAGGCCGACCCGCAGTCCCTCTCCGTCGCGGCTCGCTGCCGGCTGCCGCTCGTCCAGGTGACGCCCCGCGGGGTGTGGGGCCGCAGCGGGCAGGTCCGGCTGACCACCGTCGAGCAGTGGCTGGGGACGAGCGCCGGGCAGGCACAGCCCGTGGACGAGGTCGTGCTGCGCTACCTCGCCGCCTTCGGGCCCGCCTCCGTCAAGGACATGCAGGTCTGGGCCGGTCTGACCCGGCTGCGGGAGGCCTTCGAGCGGCTGCGTCCGGGCCTGGCCGTCTTCCAGGACGAGGGCGGGGTCGAGCTCTTCGACCTCCCCGGTGCGCCCCGGCCCGACGCCGACACGCCCGCGCCGCCGCGCTTCCTCCCCGAGTTCGACAACCTCCTCCTCTCGCACGCCGACCGGAGCCGCGTGGTGCCGCCGGAGATCAAGGGCCGCACCTGGACGGGGAACCAGGCCCACTGCACCCTGCTCGTCGACGGGTTCCTCGCCGGGCTGTGGAAGCTGGACGGCGCCGCCCTGACGGTCGAGCTCTTCGGTGGCGTCACCAAGGCGCGCAGGGACGAGATCGCCGCCGAGGGGGAGCAGATGGCCGCAGTCATGTCCGACACCGCGGACGCGGATGCAGGTGCCGCCCGCACGGTCTCCGTTCGCTTCGGGTCAATCCACGGCTGACGCCGCTCTGGTGGTCCTTTCACCGGACACGGCACGATGCCTGGCATGACCGAAAGCACGCAGAACAGCACCCGCAACACCGCCGCCGACGCGTTCCTGGCCGCGCGGGACTTCCTGCTGGAGCGCCGCGGCGACTACGAGGGCGCGCGCGCCGGATTCACCTGGCCCCGGCCGCACCGCTTCAACTGGGCCCTGGACTGGTTCGACCGCATCGCCACCGGCAACGGAGCCGACGCCCTGCGCATCGTCGAGGAGGACGGCACCAGCCGGAGCGTGTCCTTCGGGGAGCTGGCCGTACGGTCCGACGCGGCCGCCAACTGGCTGCGCGGGCAGGGCGTCGCCGCGGGCGACCGGGTCCTGGTCATGCTCGGCAACCAGCGGGAGCTGTGGGAGGTGATGCTCGCCGCGATGAAGCTGCGCGCCGTGGTCATCCCCGCCACCCCGCTGCTCGGCGCGGCCGACCTGCGCGACCGGGTCGAACGCGGTCACGTACGCCACGTCATCGCGCGCGCCGAGGACACCGCCAAGTTCGACGAGGTGCCCGGCGGCTACACCCGCATCGCCGCCGGACCGGAGGTCCCGGCCGGGTGGCGGCGGCTGGAGGACATGTACGCGGCCGACGCCCACTTCACGCCCGACGGCGAGACCCTCGCCACCGACCCGCTGATGCTGTACTTCACCTCCGGCACCACCGCCCGCCCCAAGCTCGTCGAGCACACGCACGCCTCGTACCCCGTCGGGCACCTGTCCACCATGTACTGGCTCGGCCTGCGCCCCGGCGACGTCCACCTCAACATCGCCTCGCCCGGCTGGGCCAAGCACGCCTGGTCCAACGTCTTCGCCCCCTGGAACGCAGGCGCGACCGTCTTCGTCCACAACTACGCCCGCTTCGACGCCGAGCGGCTCATGGCCGAGATGGACAAGCACGGCGTGACCACCTTCTGCGCCCCGCCGACCGTGTGGCGGATGCTGATCCAGTCCGACCTGACCAAGCTGGCCACGCCCCCGCGCGAGGCCGTCGCCGCCGGGGAGCCGCTCAACCCGGAGGTCATCGACAAGGTCCGCGAGGCCTGGGGGATCACCATCCGCGACGGCTTCGGGCAGACGGAGACCACCCTCCAGGTCGGCAACTTCCCCGGCGTCCCGGTCAAGCCCGGCTCCATGGGGCGTCCGGCGCCCGGCTACGAGATCGTGCTCCTCGACCCGGTCACCGGCAAGGAGTCCCCCGAGGAGGGCGAACTCTGCGTGGACCTGCGCACCGGGCCCGCCGGGGTGATGACCGGATACCGCGACGACCCGGAGCGCACCGCCGAGGCCATGGCGGGCGGGCTCTACCGCACCGGCGACATCGCCGCCCGCGACGCCGACGGTTACCTCACCTACATCGGCCGCGCCGACGACGTCTTCAAGGCTTCCGACTACAAGATCAGCCCGTTCGAGCTGGAGAGCGCCCTCCTGGAACACGAGGCCGTCGCCGAGGCCGCCGTCGTCCCGGCCCCGGACGCGCTGCGCCTCGCCGTCCCCAAGGCGTACGTGACGCTGGCGGCCGGCTGGGAGCCCGGGCCGGAGACGGCCCGGGCGCTGTTCGAGCACTCGCGCGCGGTGCTGTCCCCGTACAAGAGGATCCGCCGCATCGAGTTCGGCGAGCTCCCGAAGACCGTGTCCGGCAAGATCCGCCGGGTGGAGCTGCGGGACCTCACCGCGGCCGGCTCGGCGGCGGAGTACGCGGAGGCCGACCTGATGTGACCGGCCTGATGTGACCGGCCTGAGGTGACCCCGGGCGCTACGCGGGCAGGTGCGCCTCGATCGCGGCGATGACCTCGGGGGACTCGGGCTCGGTGCGCGGGCGGAAGCGGGCCACGACCTCACCGGCGGGGGAGATCAGGAACTTCTCGAAGTTCCACAGGATGTCCCCCGCCTCGCCCTCCGCGTCCGGGGTCTTCACCAGCTCCTGGTACAGCGGGTGCCGGTTCTCCCCGTTGACCTCGGACTTCTCCAGGATCGGGAAGGTCACGCCGAAGCCGGCCGCGCAGAAGGTCTGGATGTCGTCGGCGTTGCCGGGCTCCTGACCGCCGAACTGGTTGCAGGGCACGCCGATCACGGTGAAGCCCTTCGCCTCGTACGCGAACTGCAGGCGGGCCAGCCCCGAGTACTGAGGGGTGAGCCCGCACTGCGAGGCGGTGTTCACGACCAGGATCGCCTTGCCCTTGTGGGCCGCGAGGCTGGTCGGCTCGTCGGACAGGGTGGTCAGCGGGATGTCGTAGAGGCTCATCGGGGGCTCTCCTCGGCAGGAAGGGCGGCTAACAAGTAGCGATAACGCTCCGAGCCTAGGCCCCCGTGCCGATCAGTGCGTCCGCCGGGTCGTTGACCGGCAGCGGCATGCCGGTGAGGTCCATGACGAACAGCGGTATGCCCAGGTCGTCCGCCCGGGTGCGGGCGTCCTCCGTGTATCCGGCGAGGGAGAAGTAGACGCTGGTCGCGGAAGCTGTGAGTCCGTTCAGCCAGACGCATTCCACCGCCCGCAGCCCGGCCGGTGCGGTGGTCGGGTCCACCTGGGCGACCAGGCCCGGAGCCCGCAGGTCCACGGCCGCGGAGGGGATCGGCCGCCCGTCCGGCTGCCGTACATCCTGGAAGCCGAGCCAGCGCAGGTACAGCGCGGCCGTGGCCACGGCGTCGCGGGCCGTACGGATGGTCACCGGGCGGAACGGCGGCCGCGGCACCGCGGGGTCCGATGGCGGCGGTACGGGGCCGGGGCGCGGGCTGCGCCGCACGGGCGGCCGGGCCGGACCGGCCGCGGGCTCCCCGGGCAGGCCCCGCTCCGTACCCGCGGGCGGCTCGTCCCGGAGGCCGTCGGTGTCGTCCCCGTGCTCCCCCTGCTCCGGACCGGACGGACCGGATGCCGAAGGACCGGATGTCCAAGGACCGGCCCCCGACGGACCGGACTGCTGCGATCCGGACCGCGCACCCGACGGCCCTGACCCCGGCTGCTCGCGACCTGCACGCTCCGGTCCCGCCCGCTCCGGCTCGTCCTGCTCCAGCGGATGGACCGCGAGTCGCACCACCGTCCCGCAGGACCCGCACCCCACCTCGGGATGCGGCCACTCGCTCTCCCGCCCGCAGCTCGCGCACCGCACCGTCACCCAGGCGTCCGACCAGGTGCGATGGGTCAGCGGCTCCGGCGGGGCCGTCAGGTCCAGCGGCGGGACCACCGGGCTCCCGCAGGCGCAGGGGAAGACCGGGGAGGTGTAGCTGTTCTCGCGCATGCACCCCGGGCAGCGCACCGGTACCGCTTCCGCCATGAGACCTGGACCCCTCCGTAGCCGTGCGTGGGTCCATGCTCCACCACCGGCCACCACCGGGGCGGTCAGTCCTCGGATTCCCGTGGATTCCGGCCAGAGGGGCGGCCAATTTGTGCGAGTCACGAAGCGAGAAGCGGCTTTTGGTGGGTTCCGGGGTGCTGAAGCGCCTTGACGTGCGCGAAACTGCCGCTTAGCTTGTTCCGTATAGCAGAACAAAACTTCCGGATTACGGAAAAGCCTGACCGTCGGACCCGCAGGAGAACTCGATGCCCCGTATGACAGCCGCCGCCGCTGCAGTGGAGATCCTCAAGCTCGAGGGCGTTTCGCAAGCCTTCGGCGTGCCCGGCGCTGCGATCAACCCGTTCTACCGCGAGCTCAAGAACGTGGGCGGCATCAACCACACGCTGGCCCGCCACGTCGAGGGTGCCTCGCACATGGCCGAGGGCTACACGCGTGCCAAGGCGGGCAACATCGGTGTCTGCATCGGTACGTCCGGCCCCGCCGGCACCGACATGATCACCGGCCTGTACTCGGCGATCGCCGACTCGATCCCGATCCTGTGCATCACCGGTCAGGCTCCGGTCTCGAAGCTCCACAAGGAGGACTTCCAGGCCGTCGACATCGCCTCGATCGCCAAGCCGGTCACCAAGAAGGCCACGACCGTCCTGGAGGCCGCGCAGGTCCCGGGCGTGTTCCAGGAGGCCTTCCACCTGATGCGCTCCGGCCGCCCCGGCCCGGTCCTGATCGACCTCCCGATCGACGTCCAGCTGACCGAGATCGAGTTCGACCCGGAGACCTACCAGCCGCTGCCGGTCTACAAGCCGCAGGCCTCCCGCGCCCAGGCCGCCAAGGCCATCCAGTTCCTGCTGGAGTCCGAGCGTCCGCTGATCGTCGCCGGTGGCGGCATCATCAACGCCGACGCCTCCGACCTGCTGGTCGAGTTCGCCGAGCTGACCGGCGTTCCGGTCATCTCCACCCTCATGGGCTGGGGCGTCATCCCGGACGACCACGAGCTGAGCGCGGGCATGGTCGGCGTCCAGACCTCGCACCGCTACGGCAACGCGACCTTCCTGGAGTCGGACTTCGTCCTCGGCATCGGCAACCGCTGGGCCAACCGTCACACCGGCTACAACCTCGACGCGTACCGCGGTGACCGCAAGTTCGTCCACGTCGACATCGAGCCCACCCAGATCGGCAAGATCTTCGCGCCGGACTTCGGCATCGCCTCCGACGCCAAGGTCGCCCTCGAGCTGTTCATCGAGGTCGCCAAGGAGCTCAAGGCCGAGGGCAAGCTGCCGGACTTCTCCGCCTGGGCCGCCTCGGGCCAGGAGCGCAAGGCCACCCTGCAGCGCCGCACGCACTTCGACAACATCCCGATGAAGCCGCAGCGCGTGTACGAGGAGATGAACAAGGCCTTCGGCCCGGAGACGCGCTACGTCACCACCATCGGCCTCTCCCAGATCGCCGGCGCGCAGATGCTGCACGTCTACCGGCCGCGCAACTGGATCAACTGCGGCCAGGCCGGCCCGCTCGGCTGGACCATCCCGGCCGCCATCGGTGCCGCCACCGCGGAGCCGGAGACCCCGATCGTCGCGCTCTCGGGCGACTACGACTTCCAGTTCATGATCGAGGAGCTGGCGGTCGCCGCCCAGCACAAGGTCCCCTACGTCCACGTCCTGGTGAACAACGCCTACCTGGGTCTGATCCGTCAGGCGCAGGGCGGTCTCGGCATCAACTTCGAGGTCAACCTCGAATTCGAGAACATCAACACCCCCGAGCTGGGTGTCTACGGTGTCGACCACGTCAAGGTCGCCGAGGGCCTGGGCGTCAAGGCCATCCGCGTCACCGACCCGGACAAGCTGGGCGAGGCCTTCGAGCAGGCCAAGAAGCTGGCCCAGGAATTCCAGGTCCCGGTCGTCGTCGAGGCCATCCTGGAGCGCATCACCAACATCTCGATGAGCAAGACCGTCGACATGAGCGACGTCACCGAGTTCGAGGAGCTGGCCACCGAGTCCGGCCACGCCCCCACCGCGATCAAGCCCCTGAAGGTCTGACCGCGCCGGGACCGCTCGACGGTCCCGCAGCGGTACGACGACGGCCCCCGTTCCCTCCGCGAGGAGGGGCGGGGGCCGTCCTGCATGCCCGGGGCGGCGCCGACCGGGGCTTGCTAGCCGGGGTGGGGGCCGAGTTCCGCGTCCACCGCGCCGGTCAGCAGCTCCCGCGCCCGTTCCAGGGTCAGGGAGCCGCTCAGCCAGCGTTCGCTCAGGCCCTCCACCAGGGCGGTCAGCCGGTCGGCCGCGTCGAGGGGGGTGACGTGCAGGTCGGCGAGGCCCGCCGCCTGGGCGTCCGAGATGGCGTCCGCCGTGTCCTGGGACCAGGAGCGGGTGGACTCGGCCAGGGTCTCGCGCAGATCGGTGTCGAAGATGGCACTGGCCCGCAACTCGCCCCAGGCGGTGCTGTTCTCGCGGACCCGGGGGGTGTCCTGGAGTTCGCCGAGCAGCAGCTGGAGCAGTACGGCGCGGGCGTCCTCGGTGCCCTTCAGGGCCTCGTCGGTGTAGCCGGTGGCGCGGTCGCTGATGAAGGCGAGGGTGCGCTGGACGAGTCCGGCGCGGTCCTTGAAGTGGTAGTAGATCAAGGCCGTGGAGACGCCGGCCTCGGCCGCCAGCTCCTCGACGCGCAGGCCTCTGACGCCGTTGCGTGAGATGACCCGTACGGCTGCTTCCAAGATCAACGCCTGGCGGTCGGCCACTCTTGCCCGCACCTTTCGTCGTATGAGCACTTGACTGAGCTTTCAGTCAGGTCCCACGATAGCTCTCATCCGACCGCCTGACTGATTTTTCAGTCTCGTTCATCCTGACTAAAATTTCAGTCAGGATGCTCTACCGAGGGAGCACCCCTGATGACTGCGAAGAGCAGGACGAACGTGACCGCGCGGATGCCCGCGGAGTGGGCCGAACACGAGGCCTGCCTGATGGTCTGGCCCACCCGCGCCGAGCTGTGGGGGCCCGCCTTCGAGGCGGCCCTCGGCGAGTACGCGGCCGTGGCCCGGGCCATCTCCGCCTTCGAGCCCGTCGTCATGATCGCGGCACCCGGCCGCGCCGAGGAGGCCCGCGCCGCGTGTGCCGGCGCCGGTGCCGGTGCCGGCGCCACCGACGGTCACGGCATAGAGGTCATCGAGCTGCCGGTGGACGACTCGTGGCTGCGCGACTCCGGCCCGATCTTCGCCTACGACGAGGACGGCGCCCGGGTCGGCGTCGACTTCCGGTTCAACGCCTGGGGCGAGAAGCACTACCCCTGGGCCGCCGACGACAAGCTCGCCTCCCTCCTCCTGGACCGGCTCGGCACCCCGCGCGTCCACTCGTCGATGATCCTGGAGGGCGGCGCCCTCACCGTCGACGGCGAAGGCACGCTGATCACCACCGAGCAGTGCCTGCTGCACCCCAACCGCAACCCCCGGATGAGCCGCACCGATATCGAGGAGGAACTCGGCCGCCGCCTGGGCATCGAGAAGGTCATCTGGCTGCCCTACGGCGGCCTGGAGGACACCGAGACCGACGGCCACGTCGACGGGGTCGCCGCCTACGTCGCCCCCGCCAAGGTGATCGTCTCCCTCCCCGAGGACCCCGCCCACCCCGACCACGCCCGGATGCGCGCCAACCTCGCCGTCCTGGAGGCCTCCACCGACGCCCGCGGGCGCGCCCTGGAGGTCGTCACCGTCCCGCAGACCACCTACGGCGAGGTGGCGGGCACACCCGTGGAGGTCGGGTACCTCAACTTCTACCTGGCCAACGGCGGTTGCGTGGTCCCGCTGGGCGGCGACACCCGCTCCGGGGCCGACGGGGCCGCCCTCGCCGCCATCGCTTCGGCCCTGCCCGGCCGCAAGGTGGTCGGCGTACCGACCCCGGCACTCGCGTACGGCGGCGGCGGGGTCCACTGCATCACCCAGCAGCTCCCCACGGCACGGAAGGGCCCCACCGCATGAGCTACGAACTCCTCACCTCCTACGGTTCGCCCCTCGGCTCCCCGGCCCGCACCGAGCCGGCCGAGCGGGGCTCCCTGCGCGTCGGCCTCGTCCAGATGCGCTGGTACCCCGACGCGGAGGAGCACGACGAGCGGCTGCGCGAGGGCGTGGCCCTGGCCGCCGCGGAGGGCGCCCGGGTGGTGTGCCTGCCGGAGCTCACCCGCAGTCCCTACTTCTGCAACACCGACGACCCGATGGCCGACGGAGCCGCCCGGCACCTCGAAGACGTCGAGGACGGCCCCACCGCCCGCCTCGCCGCCGAACTCGCCACCGGCCTCGGCATCACCGTCCACGCCTCGCTCTACGAACGGGCCCGGGACGGCGGCCTCGGCTACAACACCGCCGTCTGCGTGGACCCGTACGGCACGCTCATCGCCCGGACCCGCAAGAACCACATCCCCGCCTTCCCCGGCTACCGCGAGGACCTGTGCTTCCGCCCGGGGGACAGCGGCTTCCCGGTCGTCGCCCACGAGGGCGCCCGCTTCGGCTTCCCCACCTGCTGGGACGAGTGGTTCCCCGAACTCGCCCGTGCCTACGCCCTGCACGGCGCCGAGATCCTCGTCCACCCCACCGCCATCGGCTCCGAGGTGGACCTCCCCGACTTCGACACCCGCCCGATGTGGGAACACGCCATCAGCGCCAACGGCCTGGCCAACGCCCTGTTCATGATCGTGCCCAACCGCGTCGGGACCGAGGGCCGTTCCACCTTCTACGGCTCCTCCTTCATCTCCGACCCCTACGGGCGGGTCATGCTGCGCGCGCCCCGCGACCGCCCCGCCGTCCTCGTCGCCGACCTCGACCTCGACCAGCGCCGCGACTGGCTGGACTTCGGCCTGCTCCGCACCCGCCGCCCCGAGCTGTACGGACAGCTCACCGAACCGATCACCGCCTAGCGGCTTCCCGCCCGCGGGCGGGGCCCGGCGGCGGTCGATGCGGGCGGCGTCCGTGGGCGAGGCCACGCCGGGCAGGCCCTTCGCGGACCGCTGCGCGACCGCGAGCTGCGGGACCGGCGCGGAGTCCGCCGGGCGGGCAACGGCAGTTCCGCAACGGTATGGGGCGGGGAACGACAAAGCGCCGGGTCACGGGACCGTCCGTGACTCGGCGCTCTGGTTTGTGACCGCCCGACGGGGCGAGGCTGGCGCGACAGGACGTTCGCACCGCCGGGCGGAGTAGGAGGCTCCTCCGGTCCGTACAGGGGGCTCTGTGCGTCGCCCCTGTACGGGAGAGGAGTGGCTGGGACCGTGGCGGTCGGCGACGAGAACTCCGGCGTCGTCTCCCTCAGGTCAAGAGACGGGCCTCGGAACCCATTACCACCGCACTGGCTCGCACGCCCGCCACGGTCCTCGTCCTGCCCTCACCGCGTACCACCCCTCATCCGGGTCCACGGCTCGGGCTCAGCACCCGGGACCTGACCTCCCGTCAGGTCCCCGGTACAGCTGTGCGGCTCAGGCGTCGCGCAGGGCGCGGACGGCCTCCTCGACGCGCTTGCCGTAGTCGGCGTCGGCGGCGTGGAAGTGAGCCAGGTTCTTCTCGATGACGTCCTCGAGGGTGACCTGAGACAGGCCGCCGGCGATGTTCGCCACCAGACGCTGCTTCTCGGCCTCCGACATCAGGCGGTAGAGCTCACCGGCCTGGAAGAAGTCGTCGTCCTTGTTGTGGGCCGGGGCCTCGTGGGTGCCCGTGTAGCCGGAGACGGCCTTCGGGGCGCCGAGCGCCAGACCGGTCTCGGCCGGACCCTGGTACGAGTTGGGCTCGTAGTTCTTGTCGTGGCGCGAGCCGTTGCGCAGCGCCATGACGCCGTCGCGGCCGTAGTTCTCGGCCTTCGTGGCCTTCGGGGCGTTGACCGGCAGCAGGGTGTGGTTCACACCGAGGCGGTAGCGCTGGGCGTCGGCGTACGCGAACAGACGGCCCTGGAGCATCTTGTCCGGCGAGGCGGTGATGCCCGGGACGAAGTTGTTCGGGGAGAAGGCGGACTGCTCGACCTCGGCGAAGACGTTGTCCGGGTTGCGGTCGAGGACCAGGCGGCCCACGCGCTGCAGCGGGTAGTCGCTGTGCGGCCACACCTTGGTGAGGTCGAACGGGTTGAAGCGGTAGTCCGCGGCCTCGGCGGCGGGCATGATCTGGACGTAGAGGGTCCAGCTCGGGTTCACACCGCGCTCGATCGCCTGCAGCAGGTCGGTCTGGTGCGAGTTCGCGTCCGAGCCGACGAGCTCGGCGGCCTGCTCGCCCGAGAGGCAGCGGATGCCCTGGTTCGTCTTGAAGTGGTACTTGACGAAGAAGGCCTCGCCCTGGGCGTTGGTCCACTGGTACGTGTGGGAGCCGTAGCCGTTCATGTGACGGTACGACGCCGGTATACCGCGGTCACCCATGAGCCAGGTGATCTGGTGCGTGGCCTCGGGGGCGTGCGCCCAGAAGTCCCAGACGTTGTCCGGCTCCTGCTTGCCCGTGAAGGGGTCGCGCTTCTGGGAGTGGATGAAGTCGGGGAACTTGATCGGGTCCTTGATGAAGAACACCGGGGTGTTGTTGCCGACGAGGTCGTAGTTGCCCTCTTCGGTGTAGAACTTCAGCGCGAAACCGCGCGGGTCGCGGACCGCGTCCGCGCCGCCGAGGGAGTCGGCGACGGTGGAGAACCGCAGGAAGGTCTCGGTCTTCTTGCCGACCGTGTTCAGGAACGCGGCGCTGGTGTACGCGGTGACGTCGTCCGTCACCTCGAAGTGGCCGTACGCGGCCGAACCGCGGGCGTGCACCACGCGCTCCGGGATGCGCTCGCGGTTGAAGCGGGCAAGCTTCTCGAGGAGCTGCTGGTCCTGGACCAGGAGCGGGCCACCGACGCCGGCGGTGGCAGAGTTCTGATTGTCGGCGACCGGGGCGCCGGACTCGGTCGTCAGCGTGCGCTTCGACATGGTGACCTTCCGTACGGGTAACTGCTGACGGAAGGCGTCTTCCGTCATGCGGAACAGCCTAATTTCGGCGTGAACGCGACGTCAACAGTTTGTTGAACAAAGATGTGGGAGAGAGGTGATCCGGACGGCGCCGGCACTTGGGCGCGACAGGACAGGTGTCAGCACCGGCGCCATCCGGAAACTCAGGTCCCCTCGCGGGGAGGTCCGGGGCCCGTGGGCCCCGGAGGCGGATCAGACCTGGTCGCCGGAGAGGCGCTCGACCGCGCGCAGCAGCGCGGAGTGGTCCAGGCCACCGTCACCCTGGGCGCGCAGCGAGGCGACCAGCTGGGCGACGACCGCGCCGACGGGCAGGGCCGCACCGACGTTGCGGGCGGCGTCGGTGACGATGCCCATGTCCTTGTGGTGCAGGTCGATCCGGAAACCGGGCTTGAAGTCGCGGTTCAGGAAGTTGTCCTTCTTGCGGGTCAGGACCGTGGAGCCGGCCAGACCGCCGTTGAGGACGTCCAGAGCGGCCTGGAGGTTCACGCCGGACTTCTCGAGGAAGACGACGGCCTCGGCGCACGCCTGGATGTTCACCGCGACGATGAGCTGGTTGGCAGCCTTCACCGTCTGGCCGGAGCCGTGCGGGCCGCAGAGCACGATGGTCTTGCCGAGGGCCTCGAGGACCGGCAGGGCCTCGTCGAAGTCGGCCTGCTCGCCACCCACCATGATCGACAGGACGGCCTCGATGGCGCCGGCCTCGCCGCCGGACACCGGGGCGTCGATGACGCGGATGCCCTTCTCGGCGGCGTTCTTCGCGAGGTCGATCGAGGTCTGCGGGGTGATCGACGACATGTCGATGATCAGCGCGCCGGACTTCGCGTTCTCGAGGATGCCGTTCTCACCGTAGGAGATGGCCTCGACCTGCGGGGAGGCGGGCACCATCGTGATGACGACGTCCGCGTCCTTGACGGCCTCGGCGATCGAGCCGGCCGCGGTGCCGCCGGCGGCGGCGAGGCGCTCCAGCTTGTCCTGCTCCAGCGTGAAGCCGGTGACCGGGTAGCCGGCCTTCAGGAGGTTCTCGGCCATGGGGGAGCCCATGATTCCGAGACCGATCCAGGCGATCTTGGGGAGGTTGCTCATGATGAGGGTCCTTCTCTTAATGCTTTGTACGAAAAGTTCGTGACGTGCCTGGCTGATCGCCTGGACTTTGTCCGCCTACTTGGCGGCGCGGGCCTCGGCCGGCAGCCACGCGAAGGACGCGGCGGCGTCGGCGGCCTTGTACTCGAGGCCTACGTAGCCCTCGTATCCGGCCTTCTTCAGCTGGTCGAGCAGTGCCTCGAGGGGCAGCTCGCCGGTGCCGGGGGCACCGCGTCCCGGCTTGTCGGCGATCTGGACGTGCCCGGTCTTGGCGGCGTACTTTTCGATGACCTCGGAGAGGTCCTCATCGTTCATCGCCAGGTGGTACAGGTCGAGCAGGAACTTGGCGTTGCCGAGACCGGTGGCCTCGTTGACCTTGTCCACTACCTCGATGCCGGCCGGGGCGCTCACCAGCGGGTAGAGCGGCGACTCGGGCTTGTTCAGGGTCTCGATCAGGAGGATCGCGCCGACGCGGTCCGCGGCCTGAGCCGCCACGACCAGGTTCTTCAGCGCGAGCTCGTCCTGCACGGCCGGGTCGACGCCGTCGACCCGGTTGCCGTAGAGGGCGTTCAGCGCCTTGCAGCCGACCGAGGCCGCGAAGTCCGCGGCCACGTTGATGTTGGCGTTGAAGCGCTCCGACTCCTCACCGGGAACCGATACCGCACCGCGGTCCGGGCCCGGCAGCTGGCCGGCGTAGAAGTTCAGACCCACCAGCTGGGTGCCGGCGTCCTCAAGAGCCTTCTTGAGGGCGTCGAGCTCCGCCTGGGCGGGGGTGGGGGTCTCGATCCAGGGCCACCACAGCTCGACCGCGGTGAAGCCCGCCGCGGCGGCAGCCGCGGGGCGCTCCAGGAGCGGGAGTTCCGTGAAGAGGATCGAAAGGTTTACATCGAAGCGCTGGTCCGTGTATCCCATGAGGGGTGTGCGCTCCTTCCGTATTGCGGAAGTTAGTTTCTGCTTGATGGAAGACTGCATCGGGCTCGTCGCAGATGTCAAGTGCGGACTCTCGAAAAATGACGACCGCGGGGTAGCTTGACCGCGTGCGATTGAGAGTGGAGTTCACGACCGAGCCCTTCGATCTCGAAGAGGCCCCTGCCCATGCCGTGGCCGCTCGCGAGGTCATCCAGAAGGCCCAGCTGGACGCGGTGGACGTCGGCCCGTTCGGCAATACGGCCGAAGGCGAGTCCGGCCAGGTGCTGGCCGCGGTGGCCGCGCTGCTGCGCGACTCCCTGGAGGCCGGGGCGACCCGGGTCTCCCTCCAGGTCAACGTGGTCGGGGAGGAGACGCCGTGACCGAGCCCCGCGACCACCCCTTCGTCACCGCAGTCAAGCCCCTGGTGGACGCGATGGGCGGCGAGCTCATGGATCCGGCCCTGGCGCAGCCCGACGACGTCGTGCTCAGCTGGGAGGGCCAGGAGCTGCTGGCGGTGCGCCTGCCCCAGCTCTCGGACTCGCTGGACCACATCCTGGCGGCCCTGGAGCGCCGGCACGGCGTACCGTTGGCCCAGCTCGACCGGAAGTCCAAGCAGGACGTCGTGCGGATACTCGAGGCGCGAGGCGCCTTCTCCGTCCGGCATGGTGTGGAGACGGTCGCGGGCGCCCTGGGCGTAAGCCGTTTCACGGTCTACAACTACTTGAACAGGGAAAACCCCAATAAGAACAGCCAAGGGTGAACGCAGCGTCACCCAAAGTCACGAGCCGCCGCCCAATTCACCCGGGCGGCGGCTTTTGTGTACGGGAAGTTTCAACAAAGTGTTGACGCCGTGTTGTCGAGGGCGTTAGCTATGCGCAGCCCGTCAAAGCAACAACAGGCCACGGAGGCCTACCGTGACTTCGAGTCCGACCCCGGGTCTCACCCGGTTCAACGCCTTGGACGACAGCGCGGCCACGGCCGAGCTGCACGAGGTGTGCGCCAGTTCGGCATGGGGGAGCAAACTGCTCGCCCAGCGCCCCTTCGCCACAGCCGATTCCCTGTTCGCCGCGAACGAGGCCGCCATGGCGGAGCTCACCGCGGAGGACCTGGGCGAGGCCATGGGAGGCCATGCGCCGATCGGCCGGCCGAAGCCGGGAGACCCGACCTCCGCCCGCGAGCAGCGCGGCATGGCCGGTGCCTCGGAGGAGCTCAAGAGCGAACTCCTCGAACTGAACCTGGCCTACCAGGACAAGTTCGGCCACGTCTTCCTCATCTGTGCCACCGGTGCGACCGGTGAGTTCATGCGGGACGCGGTCAAGGTCCGGATCGACAACTCGCCGGAGCAGGAGCGGGAAATCGCCCGCGGCGAGCTCGTCAAGATCAACAAGATCCGCCTGACCCGACTCGTAGAAGGAGAGTGACCATGAGCACCGAAACCACCGCGTCGGTGTCCACGCACATCCTGGACACCAGCATCGGCAAGCCCGCCGAAGGCGTCGCCATCTCCCTTTCGGCCCGTACGGGCCTGGACGGCGAGTGGGCGGCCCTGGGCGGCTCCGCCACCGATGCGGACGGGCGCTGCAAGGACCTGCCGGCCCTGCCGGAGGGAACCACCCACGTACGTCTCGACTTCGAGACCGAGACGTACTTCTTCAATAAGCACAGTTCCAAGAAGCAAGCCGAGGCGCAGCAGGACGCCCCCCGCGTAAGGGACAGCGGTGCGTTTTTTCCGGAAGTGACGATCACCTTTGCGGTCACTCCCGGCGAGCATTACCACGTACCGCTGCTGCTCAACCCGTTCGGCTACTCCGTTTACCGAGGGAGCTAGCATGGCCACGATTCTGGGCCAGAACCAGTACGGCAAAGCAGAGAACCGCGTCGTCAAGATCACGCGGGACGGCGACACCCACCACATCAAGGACCTGAACGTCTCGGTCGCCCTCTCCGGCGACATGGACGACGTCCACTACTCCGGCTCGAACGCCAACGTCCTGCCGACGGACACCACCAAGAACACGGTGTACGCCTTCGCCAAGGAATACGGCATCGAGTCCGCCGAGCAGTTCGGCATCCACCTGGCGCGCTGGTTCGTGAACAGCCAGGAGCCGATCCAGAAGGCGCGCATCCGGATCGAGGAGTACTCCTGGTCCCGGATCGCCACCTCGGACGCCAACTCCAAGTTCATCGGCTCCGACGAGGTGAACCACTCCTTCGTCCGTGAGGGCATGGAGACCCGCGTCACCCAGATCACGTACGACGGCAAGAACTGGGAGGTCATCTCCGGCCTCAAGGACCTCGTCGTCATGAACTCCACGAACTCCGAGTTCTGGGGTTACGTGAAGGACAAGTACACGACGCTGAAGGAGGCCTACGACCGCATCCTGGCCACCCAGGTGTCGGCCCGCTGGCGCTTCAACTGGTCGGACGACGAGCAGCGGATGCCCAACTGGGAGAAGTCCTACGCCGAGACCCGCAAGCACATGCTGCAGGCCTTCGCGGAGACCTACTCCCTCTCGCTGCAGCAGACCCTGTACCAGATGGGTTCGCGCATCATCAACCACCGTTCGGAGATCGACGAGGTCCGCTTCTCGCTCCCGAACAAGCACCACTTCCTCGTGGACCTTGAGCCCTTCGGCCTCAAGAACGACAACGAGGTGTACTTCGCCGCGGACCGCCCGTACGGTCTGATCGAGGCCACTGTTCTCCGGGACGGCGTAGACGCCCGTATCCCCGTGGACATGACCAACCTCTGACGCGGCACGCGCGTCCCGGGGCTCCGCAGTGGCCCCGGGACGGCGCGACACCCTTCAGCTTCCTGAATCGGCACCCGGACGCATCACACGGGGCGGCAGTACTGTCAGCTGTCAAGGCCCCCGGCTCCGGCACTCAAATCTCCTGGGCCTTGCCGTGCCCGCACCGCCACTGAAAGCACGAGGAAGTCCCATGGCAGCATCGGCAGCCCTTGACAGCGCGGTCGAGCGCATCGTCATCGAGAACTGTGCGATCGCGACCGTAGACGCCAACGACACCGAGTACGCCTCGGGCCACGTGGTCGTCGCCGGCAACAAGATCGAGTCGATCGGTGCGGGCAAAGCCCCCGAGAACCTCGAGAACGTGGTCCGCCGGATCGACGGCACGGGTCACCTCGTCACCCCCGGCCTGGTCAACACGCACCACCACTTCTACCAGTGGATCACGCGTGGTCTGGCCACCGACCACAACCTCTTCAACTGGCTCGTCGCGCTGTACCCGACGTGGGCGCGCATCGACGAGCAGATGACGTACACGGCCGCCCAGGGCTCCCTGGCCGCGATGGCCCGCGGTGGTGTCACCACCGCGATGGACCACCACTACGTGTACCCCAAGGGCTCCGGCGACCTCTCCGGCTCGATCATCCGCGCCGCCTCCGAGATGGGCGTCCGCTTCACCCTCGCCCGCGGCTCGATGGACCGCAGCGAGAAGGACGGCGGCCTGCCGCCGGACCACGCCGTCGAGACCCTTGAGGGTGCGCTCGCCGACACCGAGGCGACCGTGAAGAAGTACCACGACGCCTCCTTCGACGCGATGACCCAGGTCGCCGTCGCCCCGTGCTCCCCCTTCTCGGTCTCCACCGAGCTGCTGAAGCAGGGCGCCGAGCTGGCCCGTCGCCTGGGTGTGCGCATGCACACGCACGGCTCCGAGACCGTCGAGGAAGAGCAGTTCTGCAAGGAACTGTTCGGCATGGGCCCGACCGACTACTTCGAGTCGACCGGCTGGCTCGGCGAGGACGTGTGGATGGCGCACAGCGTCCACATGAACGACTCCGACATCGCCGCGTTCGCCCGCACCAAGACCGGTGTCGCGCACTGCCCGTCCTCCAACGCCCGCCTGGCCGCCGGCATCGCCCGCGTACCGGACATGCTGGCCGCCGGCGTACCGGTCGGCCTCGGCGTGGACGGCACCGCCTCCAACGAGTCCGGTGAGCTGCACACCGAGCTGCGCAACGCGCTGCTGATCAACCGCCTGAACCCGGTCCACCGCGAGCGCGCCCTCAACGCGCGCCAGGCCCTGCGCCTCGGCACCTACGGCGGCGCCCAGGTCCTCGGCCGCGCCGACAACATCGGTTCGCTGGAGGTCGGCAAGTGCGCCGACTTCGTGCTGTGGAACCTGAGCACCTTCCTGCACTCCTCGATCGCCGACCCGGTCACCGCGCTGGTCTTCGGTGCCGCGGCCCCCGTGACGGCCTCGTTCGTCAACGGCAAGCAGATCGTCGAGAACAACCGACTCCTCTTCGCCGACGAGGACGCCATCGCCGTGTCCACGCGGGAAGAGGCTCAGCGCCTCGCGCGGATCACCGCGCAGGGCTGAGTCCACACCGTCCGGCCGGGGGGGACGGCCCCCGGCCGGTCGCCGCGGACCCGAGCGGGGTCCGCGGCAGCTGTTCCCGGGAAGCGCCCGAGGCAATCCGAGGGCGCCCCCGGGGGCGGTGAACCTGCCACCGGCTTCTCCACACAGGACGACCGGCGCGGAACGGTTTTGGGCGAATCGTTTCTGCACCCCTTGGGACACGTAGTCGCACCACCCACAACTGAACAAAGGCTCGACTCGCACAGCTTTCGTACCACCTCCAAGACACCCACGTCCCTGCCGACGTGTTTAACCGACCGGAGGAAGCCGTGGCCGCCATGCCCAGGTTTCGCAAAGATGCAGTCGCAGTACCGGAGGGGAAGCACCCGGTCGACGAGACCTTGCCTCCGCTCAAGATGTTCACCAGCGGTCTCCAGCACGTGGCCGCCATGTACGCGGGTGTCGTCGCCCCGCCCATGATCGTCGGCCCTGCCGTCGGTCTCTCCGCCACCGAGACCGCCTTCCTGATGGGCGCCTCGCTCTTCACCGCCGGCCTCGCCACCCTCCTCCAGACCCTCGGGTTCTGGAAGATCGGCGCCAAACTCCCCTTCGTCAACGGCGTCTCCTTCGCCGGCGTGACCCCGATGATCGCCATCGGCAAGGGGGAGGGGGACAATGCCATCCCCATCATCTTCGGCGCGATCATCGTCGCCGGGGTCCTCGGCTTCTTCGCCGCCCCCTACTTCGGCAAACTCGTCCGGTTCTTCCCACCGGTCGTGACGGGCACGGTCATCACCCTGATCGGTGTGTCCCTGCTGCCGGTGGCCTTCAACTGGTCCCAGGGCGGGAACAGCACCGCCGCCGACTACGGCTCGATGAAGAACATCGGCATGGCCGCCGCCACCCTGGTCATCGTCCTGCTGATGCGCAAGTTCCTGCGCGGCTTCCTCCAGCAGATAGCCATCCTGCTCGGCCTGGTCGCGGGCACGCTCATCGCCCTGCCGCTCGGCATGACCAGCTTCGACGCCGTCAAGAACGCCTCCGTCGTCGGCTTCCCGACCCCGTTCCACTTCGGCGCCCCGCAGTTCCAGGTCGCCGCGATCATCTCCATGTGCATCGTCATGCTCGTCTGCATGACCGAGTCCACCGCCGACATCCTCGCGCTCGGCAAGATCGTCGGACGTCCGGCGGACGCCAAGACCATCGAGGGCGGCCTGCGCGCCGACACCCTCGGCAGCGCGATCAGCCCGCTGTTCAACGGCTTCATGTGCAGCGCCTTCGCCCAGAACATCGGCCTGGTCGCCATGACCAAGGTGCGCAGCCGCTTCGTGGTCGCCGCGGGCGGCGGCATCCTGATCCTGCTGGGCCTGTGCCCGATCGCGGCCTCCGTCATCGGCGTGGTCCCGCTGCCGGTCCTCGGCGGCGCCGGGATCGTGCTCTTCGGGTCGGTCGCCGCCAGCGGCATCCAGACCCTGGCCGGCGCGGCCATGGAGAAGGGCGAGAACGCCCTGATCGTCGCCGCCGCGGTCGGCATCGGCCTGATCCCGATCGCCGCGCCCGACTTCTACCACGCCTTCCCCAAGGACCTGCTGGTCGTCCTCGACTCCGGCATCAGCACCGGCTGCGTGGTGGCCATCCTGCTGAACCTGGCCTTCAACCACCTCGGCGCGGGCAAGGGCGCGGCCTCGGCCGCCCCGGAACCGGTGCCGGTGCACTGACATCCGGCCCGGCCGGACCCCACGGCGGCGCGCACGCCACCCACTGCGGGTGTGGCGTACGCGCCGCCGTGCGGTGCGTCCACCGCGGTACGGGCCGGGCGGGCCGGCCTACGGCTGCCAGAGCATCAGGTTGCTCATCAGCTCGGCCTGTTCGACCGCGTCGTCCAGGGCGTGGTGCGTGTGGGGACGGCGGGAGAGGAGCTCGCGCGGCATCCGGCCCTTGACGGCGGCGCGCAGCGGGACCCGCGCCTTCGTCGCGTAGAGCGTCTTCATGTCCAGGCAGCCGGAGTGGCCGAAGGGGCTGTCGGCGCCGAACCGCATCAAGTACCAGTACAGGAAGGTCCAGTCGAAGGAGGCCGGGTAGCCGCACATCACCGGCTGCGCCCCCGCGGAGACCTCCCGCACCCAGGTCCTGAACTCGGCCATGGCCGCGCCCGGTTCGGTTCCCTCCTTCAGCAGCCGGTCGCGGTCCAGCCCGCTCACGGCCAGCGCCTGCGGCACGAACTCCTCGCTGATGGGGCGCAACTCCCGGTAGAAGGTGAGCTGTTCGGGATCGGCGGCGGTGTACACCGCGCCGTCCTGCCGCCCCGCGACCGCCGCCCCGAAGCTGATCATCGAGTACGGCCCCGGGATGGGCCCGTCGGCCTCGACGTCGACGGAGATGTAGAGACTGGGACGTGCGGTACGGGTTGCCATGCGCCCGAGCATGCCAGCCGGTGCGGCGCCGCTCACCCGGATTTCCGGTGGCTGCGCCGGCTACGTCGCGTAGCCGTGCGGACCGGGCGCGTGGTGCGGAATCGACGGCCGACGGGCGCGGGGGGACGATGGGAAGTACGAGTGGCACGGGCCCCATCGAAGGAACAGCCATGTTCGCAGACAGCAAGGCATTCAGCGGGTTCTCGGTCGACGACCTGGACAAGGCGAAGGAGTTCTACGGTTCGACCCTCGGGCTGCGCGTCTCGGAGGAGGGCACCATGGGCCACCTGGCCCTGCACCTCGCGGGTGACGCCACGGTCCTGGTCTACCCGAAGGACAACCATGAGCCGGCGGGCTTCACCGTCCTGAACTTCCCCGTGGACGACGTGGACCGGGCCGTGGACGAACTCACCGCGCGCGGCGTCACCATGGAGCGCTACGAGGGGTTCGAGGCGGACGACAAGGGCATCGTGCGCGGTGCGGGCGGCGGGCCCACCATCGCCTGGTTCAAGGACCCGGCGGGCAACGTGCTGTCCGTGCTCGACGAATCCGGCTGACCGGCCTCTCGCGGGCACCCCGGCGGGGTCCCGCGCGCCGACGGCACGGCGGGCCCGGGAAGAGGGGCCGTGCCGTGCCGCGACGTACCGTGCGGGAGACGGTCTAGGAGACCGGGCTGAGGAACATGCCCGTCTGGTCGGCGCCCGCGGTGTTCTTGCAGGAGAAGCCCGAGGTGGCCGGCTGCGCGGCGACCAGGGCCAGGCACCGGCCCGCGGCCAGCTGGCCGAAGTGGTTCGGGTGCATGGACTCCTGGATCAGCCCCTGCGTCTCGCTGCTGTCGATCCAGCGGGCCCACTCGCTGGTCTTCGCCGACGCCGGCTTCGTGGAGCTGACCAGGCTGCTGGCCTTCGCGCACACCTCACGGCCCTGCATCATGTCCCGCAGGTCCAGGAACTGCACGCCCTTGGCGGCGGCGACCCCCTTGAGCCGGTTCGCGAGCTGCGGCACGAGCGAGTCGCGGGCCCAGTCCGAGTCCCGGTTCCAGAACGGACAGCCGCCGGTGTTGAGCCGGCTCCAGTCGCTCTGCGTGTAGCGGTTCTCCGCGCCGCGCGGGATCGGCGAGGGGTAGGACTGGAGCACGATCCGGTATGAGGAGTCGGCGTACCCGGCCCCGCGCATCACGGCCCGGATCTCGTCCACGGACTTGCCGACCTTGGCCATGACCCCGTCGATCTTCTGGTCGACGCCGGACTGCTGGTCGTCGTAGCAGTACGAGTTCCAGATGATGAAGTCGTACGCGCAGTCCTTGATGATGTCGGCGAAGCCCAGGTCGTTGCCGCCGACCGACAGCGCGATCAGCTTGACGTCGTGGGAGGCGGCCACGGCGGCCAGCTGGTCGGCCTGCGGGGCCTCGCCCTTGTAGGCCACGCCGCCGTTCGAGGCCCGGAACACGTTCTCCGCGGTGGCCCCGGAACAGGCCAGGTTGACCGCCACGTCGGCGATCGGGCCCGCGCTGCGCACCTCGGCCGAGTCGGACCGGTGGCAGCCGCCGGCCGTGGCGCCGTATACCTTCGCCGGGTCGTACGTGCTGCCGCTGACCCAGGCCCGGTCGGTGCCGAGCCGGTTGCCGGTGTTGGTCAGGCTGTTGCCCTTCCATCGGCCGGCCTCGCCGGAGATGTAGCTGTCGCCCAGCGAGACGACGGCGGTGGGGCCGGTGCCGGGGCCCGCGGCAGCGGTTCCGGCCCCGGCCGTGAGCAGGGCGGTGAACGCGAGCGGGAGGGCCAGGCCGACGGCGGTCAGTCGTCGCACTCGACTGGCGGGCTTCTTCCTGAGGGCGGTGCGGGATCCGATCACTGCGGAACTCCTGCGTTCGGCCACGCGGAAGCCAGGTACAACTCCATTGCGTGGCTGGGAAAGTGGGGGCACCGCCGGCCGGTGGCAATCGGAAAGGTGACACGCCGCCTCTTGTTACCGCTAGGTAGCCGCAGATTACGATGGGGTAACGACCGACCGGTCGTTCGGCTCCTCGGTTGGCTGGAAACGCCTCCGCCCCCGCTGCCACAAGGGCAACGGGGGCGGAGGCGCTGATTTCGGCTGCTGTGCGTTCAGCCGAACCTCAAGTGTCAGCCGGTCAGCTGGTCGTACGCGGGCAGGGTGAGGAAGTCCGCGTAGTCCGCGTCCAGCGCGACCTGGAGGAGGAGGTCGTGGGCCTGCTGCCACTTGCCGGAGGCGAAGGCCTCCTCGCCGACCTCGGTGCGCAGCGCGGCCAGTTCCTGGGCGGCGATCTCGCGGGTCAGCTCGGCGGTGGCCTGGCGGCCGTTCTCGAAGACCACGCCGGCGTTGATCCACTGCCAGATCTGCGAGCGCGAGATCTCGGCCGTGGCGGCGTCCTCCATCAGGCCGAAGATGCCGACGGCGCCGAGGCCGCGCAGCCAGGCCTCGATGTAACGGATGCCGACCTGGACCGCGTTGACCAGGCCCTCGTAGGTGGGCTTCGCGTCGAGGGAGTCGATGGCGATGAGCTCGCCCGGGGCCACCGAGACGTCCTCGCGCAGACGGTCCTTCTGGTTCGGCTTCTCGCCGAGCACCGCGTCGAAGGAGGCCATCGCGATCGGGACCAGGTCGGGGTGGGCGACCCAGGAGCCGTCGAAGCCGTCGCCGGCCTCGCGGTCCTTGTCCGCCTTGACCTTCTCGAAGGCGACCTTGTTGACCTCGGCGTCCTTGCGGGACGGGATGAAGGCCGCCATGCCGCCGATGGCGTGCGCGCCGCGCTTGTGGCAGGTGCGGACCAGCAGTTCGGTGTACGCCCGCATGAACGGGGCGGTCATCGTGACCGCGTTGCGGTCCGGCAGCACGAACTTCTCGCCGCCGTCACGGAAGTTCTTCACGATGGAGAAGAGGTAGTCCCAGCGGCCGGCGTTCAGGCCCGCCGCGTGGTCCTTGAGCTCGAAAAGGATCTCGTCCATCTCGTACGCGGCCGTGATCGTCTCGATCAGGACGGTCGCGCGGACGGTGCCCTGCGGGATGCCGACGTAGTCCTGGGCGAAGACGAAGATGTCGTTCCACAGGCGCGCCTCGAGGTGCGACTCCGTCTTCGGCAGGTAGAAGTACGGGCCCTTGCCGAGGTCGATCAGGCGCTGCGCGTTGTGGAAGAAGTACAGGCCGAAGTCGACCAGCGAGCCGGAGGCCGGGCCGCCCTCGAACCGGAGGTGGCGCTCCTGGAGGTGCCAGCCGCGCGGCCGCATGACGACGGTCGCCAGCTCCTCGGCGGGCCGCAGGGCGTAGGCCTTGCCCGTCCGGGAGTCGGTGAAGTCGATGCGGCGCTCGTAGGCGTCGATCAGGTTGAGCTGGCCGAGGACGACGTTCTCCCAGGTGGGGGCCGAGGCGTCCTCGAAGTCGGCGAGCCAGACCTTGGCGCCCGAGTTCAGGGCGTTGATGGTCATCTTGCGGTCCGTCGGGCCGGTGATCTCCACGCGGCGGTCGTTCAGCGCCGCCGGGGCCGGGGCCACCTTCCAGTCGCCCTCGCGGACCTGTGCGGTGTCCGGGAGGAAGTCGAGGGTGGAGGTCCGGGCGATCTCGGCGCGTCGCTCGCCGCGGCGGGCGAGCAGCTCGGCGCGGCGGGGGGCGAACCGCCGGTGGAGCTCGGCCACGAAGGCGAGGGCCGGTCCGGTGAGGACCTCGTCCTGCCGGGGCAGGGGCTCGGCGTCGACGATGGCCAGCGGAGACGGCGCTGGTGCGGACATAACTGTCACTCCTTCAGCGGCGGTGCCTGGCGGCCGCGGGGGAATGCTCGCGCGAGACGGCACGCAGTGCCGTCGGGTGTGGAGAGTTCCGGAATACGGTCGCGGGCGCCGTTCTTGGTTCAGGGCGCTTCTGACCAGTGGATAGTAATTTCCTCATGGTGGAAGTTCAATGGTTTGTTGATGTCGAGATTCTCTGAGTCGACAGATTCCACTTCCTCGTGGCCCTCAGTGCCACCGTCGTCACCCCCTGCTCAAGGCCGGCCGGAGGTCCACTCAAGCCAGTCGTGCCAGGTCGGGCGGGGTGTCGATGTCGAAGGCCTCCGCTATGTCCCCGCACTCCACCAGGACCAGTTCGTCCTCGTGCCGCGCCAGGTGCACCCGCGCGCCCTTGTCGCCGGTCGCCGTCGCGGCGATGTCCGCCCAGCGGTCCGCGCCGAACAGCACGGGATGCCCGCGCTCCCCGTCGTAGGCCGCCGCCACCAGGGACGCCGGCGAGCGGTACGCCTCCCGCACCCGGGCCACGGCGGCCGCGCCGATGCCCGGCTGGTCCACCAGCGAGACCAGAGCCGCGCCCGCGCCTGTACCGGCCAGGGAGGCGAGGCCCACCCGCAGGGACGAGCCCATGCCCTGCGCCCAGTCCGGGTTGTCGCTCACCACGCACCCGCTCAGGTCGGCCCGCTCGCGGACCTCCGCCGCCGAGGCCCCGAGCACCACGTGCACGGGCCCGCAGCCCGCCTCGCGCAGCACGCGCACGGCGTTCTCGACGAGCGGGCGCCCGCGGTAGGGCAGCAGGGCCTTGGGGCGGCCGCCGAGGCGACGGCCGCCACCGGCGGCCAGCAGGAGGCCCGCGATCACTGGCGGACCGGTGTGGGTGGACATGTCACCGATTCTCGCTCCTTCCCGGACCGCCGTGCACGCCCCGACAGGGTCCGGCGCACGGAGGCCAGCGCGGCCCCGATCCGCAGCGGCTCGCAGATCCGGTTCTCGGAGGCGCTCAGCAGTGCGCGCTCGTCACGGTCGGTCAACATCGCGGGGACTCCTTGCCAATCGGGGGCCAATACGGCGAGTCTGGACCTCGATTGGCCTGGACGTCAGAGCCAATCAGGGGAGGTTGGCATGGCGAACGGGCGAGTGGTCCAGACGGCGGACAGAACCATCGGCAGCCGTCAGCTCGCGGCCCTGCTGCCCGCCGACGTGCGGGCCCGCCCCGGCTACCGGGCCCTCGCCGACTCCGTCCGCACCCTGATCCTCGACGGCCGGATCGCCCTGCACGTACGGCTGCCCGCCGAGCGCGAACTCGCCGAGGCCGTCGGAGCCAGCCGGGCCACCGTGACCGCCGCTTACGACCTGCTGCGCGAGAGCGGCTACGTCCGCAGCAGGCGCGGCGCCGGCACCTGGACCGAACTCCCCGACGGCCACGGCCCCGTCGGCGCCCACTCCCTCGTCGGGGCGGGCGGCTACAGCGCCGACGGCGATCCCGGCATCGACCTCGCCATCGCCGCCATGGGCGCCCCGGACGGCACCCTGGCCGAAGCCCTCGCCTGGGCCGCCCCCCGGCTCCCCGCGGCCGCCCGTACCCCCGGCTACCACCCCTTCGGCCTGCCCGACCTGCGCACGGCCGTGGCCGACCGCTTCACCCGGCGCGGCCTGCCCACCCGCCCCGAGCAGATCCTGGTCACGGCCGGGGCCCAGCAGGCCTTCGCGCTCGTGGTCAGCCTGCTCTGCGGGCCGGGGGACCGGGTGGTCACCGAGAGCCCCACCTACGCCAACGCCCTCGACGCGCTGCGCCACGCACGGCTGCGAACCGGCTCCATCGCCGTGTCCGACGCGGGCTGGGACATGGAGATAGCCGAGTCCACGCTGCGCCAGACCGTGCCGAGGCTGGCCTACACGATCCCCGACTTCCACAACCCCACGGGCGCGCTCATGCCGCAGGAGCAGCGGCTGCGGCTGCTGGCCGCGACACGGCGCACCGGGACCTGGCTGGTGGTCGACGAGACCATCTCCGACATCGCCCTCGACGTCCCCGCGCCCCCGCCGCTGGCCTCGCTCGCCCCGCGCGGCGGCGCCGACCACGTCGTCACCATCGGCTCCCTCAGCAAGACCCACTGGGGCGGACTGCGGGTCGGCTGGATCCGGGCCACCGAGAAGATGATCAACGAGCTGACGGCGGTCCGGGTCGCGGCCGACATGTGCGGCTCGGTCCTCGACCAGCTCGTCGCGCTCCCGCTGCTCGCGGGCCTCGACCGGCACCTGCCGGTGCGCCTCGCCCAGCTGCGGATCCAGCGCGAGGCCCTGGTGCAGTCGCTCCAGCGGCACACCCCGGAATGGTCCTGGCAGCTCCCGCCGGGCGGCCTCTCGCTCTGGGTCGACCTCGGCGAACCGGTCAGCTCCGCCCTGTCCGAGCGGGCCGCGGCGGCCGGGGTCCACATCGGCCGCGGCGCCCGCTTCGGAGTGGACCCGGGCACCTTCGAGCACCGGCTGCGCATCCCGTACACGCTGTCCGCCCAGCAGCTGGACGAGGGCGTACGCCGCCTCGCGAGCGCCTTCCACGACGGAGTGCCCCTGCCTTCGGCGGTGGACCGGCCGCACTGGGTCGCGTAGCCGGCCGCGGGCGGCGCCCCCGGGCGCCCCGTCGCGGACTCAGGGCGTACGGATCAGGCGGCGGCTGCCGGCCGCCGCGACCGCCGAGGTGCGCGAGTCGACGCCGAGCTTGGCGTAGATGTGGACCAGGTGGGACTTGACCGTGGCCTGGCTGAGGAAGAGCCTCTTGGAGATCTGCTGGTTCGACAGACCGTCGGCGACCAGCTGGAGCACCTCCAGCTCCCGCTTCGTCAGCGCCTCCGCAGGGGTCCGCATCCGGTCCATCAGCCGCAGCGCCACCGCCGGGGCCAGCGCCGACTGACCCGCCGCCGCGGTGCGCACCGCGGCGGCCAGCTCCTCCGGCGGGGCGTCCTTCAACAGGTACCCCGAGGCACCCGCCTCGACCGCCGCCAGGATGTCCGCGTCCGTGTCGTACGTGGTCAGGACCAGCACCCGGGGAGCGCCCGGGCGGGCCGTGATCAGCGCCGTCGCCTCGGAGCCGTGCATGCCCGGGCCGAACTGGAGATCCATCAGGACCACGTCCACCGGCTCGGCGGCCGCCAGCTCCACGGCCCGTTCGGCGGTCGCGGCCTCCGCGGCCACCGTGAAGTCCGGTTCGGTGTCCAGCACCGCGCGCAGCCCGGCCCGGACGACCGGGTGGTCGTCGGCCAGCAGCAGCCGGATCGTCATCGGGGAGCCTCCACGGGGTCCGGGCCCGGTCCGGGGAGCGGCGCGGCATCCGCGTCCGCCGGGAGCGGCAGGGTGACGGCCACGGCGGTGCCCTGGCCGGGGTCGGACTCGACGGTGAACAGCCCGCCCAGCGTCTCGGCGCGCGAACGCATCGCGGGCAGCCCGAAGCCGCCCCCGCCCGAGGGGGCGCTGGAGGGGTCGAAGCCCCGCCCGTCGTCCACCACGTCCAGCGTGACCGAGGAGTCCATGAACGTCAGGGTGATCTCGGCGCGCCCGGCCCGCGCGTGCCGCACGACATTGGCCAGCGCCGACTGGGCGATCCGCAGCAGGGCCACCTCGTACGGGGTGGGCAGCACCCGCGGGGTGCCGCTCAGCGAGAACCGGACCCGCGGCCCGGGCACCCCCGTGCACAGCCGCTCCAGCGCGGCGGCCAGCGAGCCGTGCTCCAGGTCCGGCGGAGCGAGGGCCCGGACGAAACGGCGCGCCTCGGCCAGGTTGTCCTGGGCGGCCTGCCGGGCCCGGCCGATGTGCTCGGCCGCGGGGGCCCCGGCGGGCAGCGTCCGCTCGGCGGCCCGCAGCAGCAGCTGGATGGACGACAGGCCCTGGGCCAGGGTGTCGTGGATCTCCCGGGCGAGGCGTTCGCGCTCGGCCAGGATGCCCGCGCCCCGCTCGGCCGCCGCCAGTTCCGCCCGGGTGGCGATGAGCTCCTCGATCAGCTGGCGGCGGCGTTCGCTCTCCCGGTACAGCGCCTGGTAGCCCAGCACGGTCGCCACCGCCACGGCCCCGCCGAGCAGCGGGCCCAGGAAGGCCCCCGGGGTCGGCGGACCGCTGTGCAGGAGGAACCCGCCGATCGCCGCGCAGGCGGTCACCGCGACGGCCGCGACCCCCCAGCGCAGCCGCAGCAGGTGCAGCTCCAGGAAGTACAGCGGGAAGGCGATCCACAGCCCGTCGGGGGACAGGACGAGCAGCCCCGCCCAGGCCGCCCCGAGAGCGGCCAGCCAGACCGCCCCGGCGCGCGGCGAACCGTGCACGGCGGGGGTCCGTACGCCGATGACGTACACGGCGGCCATCACCGCGCACACCGCGACCACCCCTTCGCAGCGGGGGGCGGAAGCGGTGACGGCCCGCCCGGCGGCGAGGGCGAGCAGGCCGAAGAGCAGTGCGTGCAGACACAGGCGCAGCACCTTCGACACGGGGGTGAGGGCGCGCGCGGAGCGGGGATCGGGGGAAGCCATGGCCCGACCAGCGTAAGTGGGGGCCGGCCGGCCCCGGTCAACCAAAAGTTTGATGTCCGGATGCTCCCTTCGATACGAGGATCGCTACCGTGGCGCGATGCCTTGTGCCCGCACGGAGGACCAGGGTGGGGAACATGTTCGTCGCATGGAGAGATCTACGGTTCGCGAAGGGCCGGTTCGCCCTCATGGGCTCCGTCGTCCTGCTGATCACGCTGCTGGTCGGCCTGCTGTCCGGGCTCACGTCCGGGCTGGCCAGGGAGAACATCTCGGCCGTCACGGGGCTGCCCGCCTCGCACCTGGCCTTCGCCGCGCCCGGCGGCGACCAGAAGGTCTCCTTCACCAACTCCCAGGTGCCCGAGAGCGCCTGGCAGGCCTGGCGGGCGCAGCGCGGGGTGCGCAGCGCCGAGCCGGTGGGCATCCGCACCACCAACGCCGTCTCGGGCGAGCGCACCGCCGCCGTGTCCGTCTTCGGCGTGGAGCCCGGGGACGGCCCCGGCAAGCCCGGGCCGCGCGGCAGCGGCCTGGGCCAGGGCCGGGTGGTGCTCACCGAGAAGGCGGCCGAGGAGCTCGGCGGCCTCTCCGCGGGAGCCAAGGTCAAGATCGGCTCGCTGGAACTGTCCGTGGCCGCGGTCTCCGGCACCGCCTCCTACAGCCACACCCCGGTCGTCTGGATGGACCTCCTCGACTGGCAGCGCATCGGCAACCCCGGCACCTCCCTGGAGACCCTGGCCACCGTCATCGCCCTGTCCGGCGACGGCATGGACCTGGCCGCCGGGGACGGGGCCGCCGGCACGAAGGCGCAGACCGTGGACGAGGCCCTGGGCGCCATAGGCTCCTACCAGGCCGAGAACGGCTCGCTCCAGCTGATGCGCGGCTTTCTCTTCGCCATCTCGGCCCTGGTCATAGGGGCCTTCTTCACGGTGTGGACCATCCAGCGCAGCGGGGACATCGCCGTCCTGAAGGCACTGGGTGCCTCCACCCCGTACCTCCTGCGGGACGCCCTCGGCCAGGCCGTGGTCATGCTCGCCGTCGGCACCGGACTCGGCACGGCCCTCGCCGTCGCCTCCGGCGCGCTGATCAGCGGCGGGGACGTGCCCTTCGTGCTCGACGCCGCCACCGTGCTGGTCCCCGCCGGGGTCATGATCCTGCTCGGCGCGCTGGGCGCCGCCCTCTCCGTCCGGCGGATCACCGCCGTCGACCCGCTGACCGCCCTCGGGAGCGCCCGATGACCCTGATCGTCCATGACGTCACGCTCACCTACCCGGACGGCGACGGGCGCCTCACCGCCCTCGACGAGGTCTGCCTGGAGGTCCCCGCGGGCACCCTCACGGCGGTGATCGGGCCCTCCGGATCGGGCAAGTCCAGCCTGCTCGCCGTCGCCGCCACCCTGGTCACCCCCGACTCCGGCCGGGTCGTGGTCGCGGGCCAGGACACGGCCCGGCTCGGTGCGGCGCAGAAGTCGGCCCTGCGCCGGGAGAAGATCGGCATCGTCTTCCAGCAGCCCAACCTGCTGGCCTCGCTCACCGCCGCCGAACAGCTCCAGGTCATGGCGCACCTCTCCGGCCGCCCCTCCCGGCAGCTGCGCCGCCGGGCCCTGGAGCTGCTGGACGCGGTGGGTCTGGCCGACAAGGCGGACCGGCGGCCCCACCAGCTCTCCGGCGGCCAGCGCCAGCGGATCAACATCGCCCGCGCCCTGATGAACGAGCCCGCCGTGCTGCTGGTCGACGAGCCGACGAGCGCGCTGGACCACGAGCGCGGCGCCGCCGTGCTGGACCTGCTGGTCACCCTGACCCGGGAACGCTCCACCGCCACGGTGCTGGTCACCCACGACCACACCCACCTGGAACGGATGGACCGCACCGCGACGATGGCCGACGGCCGCCTGACCCACGCGGCGGACCCGGCCCGGGTCCCCGGCCCGGCCCGGGTCCCGGCGCCGTAGCAGCGCGGGCCTCAGCGTCCGATCGGGGTGCGGCTGAGGAGTTCGAGCCGCTGCCGTGCCAGTTCCAGGTGGCGGGGGTCGAGCGAGGGCAGGGCGCGCAGCAGGCTGATGAGTTCCGGACCGGCTTCCACGGCCGCCGCCTGGTCCTTGAGCTGGGTCCAGCAGTAGAGGGCGCCCGCGGCGGCGCCCTTCACCTCGGGGGCGTCCGGGGGCTGGTGGGCCAGCCGTGCGCGCCCGGCGCTGGTCCACAGCTGGGTCGCGAGCCGGAAGTTGCCCGCCATCCGCGCCAGGTCGGCCCGGATCTCCGCCCACTGGGTGGCCTCCGCCGAGGTGTACCCGTACGCCTGCAGGACGTGCTGCTCCCAGGCCTGGGCGAGGGTGGCCGCCTCCAGGTGCCGTCCGGCGGTGGCCAGGGCGTGGATGTGCGGCCGCGGGTCCTGCCCGGGCGCCTGACCGGGGGAGGCGCCGGGTGCGTGGCCGGGCGCGTGGCCGGGGCGCGGCGGCGGTACGGGCCCCTGCGCGGCCTGTGGGACCGCGGCGGGCGGTACGGGCCCGGACGCGCCCGCAGGCTCCCGTACGGGCTCCCGTACGGCTTCCCGGCCCCCTGCCGCCTCCAGCTCGCGGGTGGTGGGCAGGACCAGTGCGCCGGGCGGGAGGGCGGCGGAGCCCACCGCGAAGGCGTGCAGCTGGAGGTTGGCGGGCCGCCCGGGGCTGCTGCGGAGCTGGTTGATCCACTCCCGGGTGTAGCCGCTGACCCCCTCGCCGGCGCCCGCGAAGCCTGGCGGCGCGACCACCCCGTAGACCTCGGCGGAGGGCGAGGCGGGCAGGCTGCCGTACTCCTGGAGCAGCGGCCAGGCGGCCTTGTCCGCGGCGAGGTCGAGGAGCACCGTGGTCAGCCCGGCGGGACGGCCGCGCAGCTCGGCGCCCAGCCACTCCCAGGGCAGCCCCGTGTAGCGGACGCTGGCCGGAGTGGTCCCGGCGAGGCACAGGTGCAGGCGGCGGCTGCGGCGGTCGACGCTGAGCCGGCCCGAGAGGTAGACCAGCAGCGGGCCGGGCGTGGCCGCGGCGGTGCGCAGCCGCATCAGCACGGTGTTGGGGTCGCGGGCCCCGTCGAGGTACGTGGTGTCGCTGGGGACCTCGCTGCCCAGCAGCATCGCGACGGGCACCACGCCCAGCGCGGCCAGGTTGGCGCTCGGCGCGACCTGCACGGTGCGCCGTCGCACGGCGGCGTCCCCGGCTATGAGGAGGACGTGCCCCCGCTGCTGCTCCACCGCGATGTTCTGCATGAGCAGACCGTACTCACTTCGCGAAGGCCCCGTCGCCCGTCGTTGCCGAGGGGCGGCGGGGCCTTCGGGTGCTGCTGCGCCTGCCAGGCGGGTGGTGTCGGTCAGGCCGGGTTCTGGTTGGACAGGGCCACCGACAGCTCGGCCGCGACGCCCTGCAGGATCGGCACGAAGGACTCCGCCACCTGCTCGGTGACCCGGCCCGCCGGGCCGGAGATGGAGATGGCCGCGGCGGTCGGCGAGTTCGGCACCGAGACCGCCAGGCAGCGGACTCCTATTTCCTGCTCGTTGTCGTCGACGGCGTAGCCGGTCTTGCGGACCTGCTCCAGGGCATCCAGGAAGCCCTCGGGCGTGGTGATGGTCTTCTCGGTCGCCGCGGGCATCCCCGTGCGGGCCAGCAGGGCCCGTACCTCGTCGGCAGGGGTGTAGGCGAGGAGGGCCTTGCCCACGCCGGTGGAGTGCGGGAGCACCCGGCGGCCGACCTCGGTGAACATGCGCATGGAATGCTTGGACGGCACCTGTGCGACGTAGACGATCTCGTCCCCGTCGAGCAGGGCCATGTTCGCCGTCTCGCCGGTCTCCTCGACCAGGCGGGCGAGGTAGGGCCGGGCCCAGGTGCCCAGGAGGCGCGACGCGGACTCGCCGAGGCGGATCAGGCGCGGTCCGAGGGAGTACCGTCGGTTGGGCTGCTGGCGGACGTAGCCGCATGCCACGAGGGTGCGCATGAGGCGGTGGATGGTCGGCAGCGGCAGACCGCTGGCGGCGGAGAGCTCACTGAGGCCGACCTCGCCCCCGGCATCGGCCATGCGTTCGAGCAGATCGAAGGCGCGCTCGAGGGACTGAACGCCACCGCTGGCGGCGGTGGGCTTGGCGGAAGCGTCGGTGGTGCTGGCGCTGGACGTCGGCACGGCGCGGTCCTTTCGGTGCTGGCAGGCAAGGAAGCAGCCTACCGGTCGGTCGGCGCCGGCCCTAGAGCCGGGGCGATTGCCGTCCCCGCCGGTCAGAGGCGGTTTGTCCGGGTGGCGGACGTCCTCGGGAAGTTACCCGCCCCACCCCAGGTGGTGGTAGCTACATTCTGTATAGCGAAATCTTAATTCCATCCTGTGGAAACATCCAATTGCGGTGCGGGTGTGTCAGCGGTCCGTCCGGGCGCTCTTGACTGCTCCCGCATCGGCGTGAAGACTCCGTCAACAGAACGTTGAATTTCGCTCTGTGGAAGTAGATGGGGAGGTTCCGGTGTCCGACGTGGCTGTGGAACTGGTACTGCGCTCGACGCGCGTCATCACCCCCGAGGGGACGCGCGCCGCCTCGGTGGCCGTCGCCGGCGGGAAGATCACGGCCGTGCTGGCGTACGAGGCCGAGGTACCGGCCGGAGCCCGGCTGGAGGACTTCGGCGACGACGTCCTGCTCCCCGGCCTGGTCGACACCCACGTCCACGTGAACGACCCGGGCCGCACCGAGTGGGAAGGGTTCTGGACGGCCACCCGCGCCGCCGCGGCCGGAGGCATCACCACGATCCTCGACATGCCGCTGAACTCCCTGCCGCCCACCACCACGACCGCCAACCTGCGCGTCAAGCAGGAGGTAGCCCGCGCCAAGGCGCACGTGGACGTCGGCTTCTGGGGCGGCGCCCTCCCGGACAACGTCAAGGACCTGCGCTCCCTGCACGACGCGGGCGTCTACGGCTTCAAGTGCTTCCTGTCGCCCTCGGGCGTGGACGAGTTCCCCGAGCTCGACCAGGAGCAGCTGGCCACCTCCCTCGCGGAGATCACCGGCTTCGGAGGCCTGCTGATCGTGCACGCCGAGGACCCGCACCACCTGGAGTCGGCCCCGCAGAACCCGGGCCCCAAGTACGCGGACTTCCTGGCCTCCCGCCCCAAGGACGCGGAGAACACCGCGATCCAGAACCTGATCGACCAGGCGAAGCGGCTGAACGCGCGCGTCCACGTCCTGCACCTGTCCTCCTCCGACGCGCTGCCGCTGATCGCTGCCGCCAAGGCCGAGGGCGTGCAGATCACCGTCGAGTCCTGCCCCCACTTCCTCACCCTCACCGCCGAGGAAGTCCCGGACGGCGCCACCGAGTTCAAGTGCTGCCCGCCCATCCGCGAGGCCGCCAACCAGGACCTGCTCTGGGACGCGCTCGCCGACGGCACGATCGACTGCATCGTCTCCGACCACTCGCCCTCCACGGCGGACCTGAAGACCGGCGACTTCGCCACCGCGTGGGGCGGCATCTCCTCCCTCCAGCTGGGACTCCCGGCGATCTGGACCGAGGCGCGGCGCCGCGGACGCTCCCTGGAGGACGTCGTCCGCTGGATGTCGAGCGCCCCGGCAGCACTCGCGGGCCTCGCGCAGAAGGGCGCGATCGAGCCCGGCCGCGACGCCGACTTCGCGGTCCTCGCACCCGAAGAGACCTTCACCGTGGACCCCGCGGAACTGCACCACCGCAACCGGATCACGGCGTACGCGGGCAAGACCCTGCACGGCGTCGTGAAGTCCACCTGGCTGCGCGGTACGCAGATCGCCGACCACGGCACCCCGACCGAGCCCACGGGCCTCCTCCTCGAAAGGCAGAACTGACAGTGGCGATTCCTTCTTTCACCGGTAACGCGAACCCGTACGGAGGCGGCGACCCGTACGCGGACTACCGCACCGCGGACTTCCCGTTCACCCAGTACGCGAACCTCGCCGCCCGTGAGCTGGGCGCCGGTGTCACCTTCGCCAACGACGAGTTCTTCGCCCAGCGCGAGAACCTGCTCATCGCCGAGGCCGCGCACTTCGACCCCGAGCACTTCGGCCACAAGGGCAAGATCATGGACGGCTGGGAGACCCGCCGCCGCCGTGGCGTCTCCGCCACCCAGCCCTGGCCGACCCCCGAGGACCACGACTACGCCCTGGTGCGCCTCGGCGCGCCCGGCGTGATCCGCGGCATCGTCGTCGACACCGCCCACTTCCGCGGCAACATGCCGCAGGCCGTCTCCATCGAGGGCACCAACTGGGAAGGCGCGCTCGCGCCCACCCCGGAGGAGCTCCTCGGCGAGGACGTCAAGTGGACCACCCTCGTCCCGCGCACCGCGGTCGGCGGCCACGCGGCCAACGGCTTCGAGGTCACCGCCGAGCAGCGCTTCACCCACCTGCGCGTCAACCAGCACCCCGACGGCGGCATCGCCCGCCTGCGCGTGTACGGCGAGGTCGTACCGGACCCGCAGTGGCTCGCCACCCTGGGCACCTTCGACGTCGTGGCGCTGGAGAACGGCGGCTCGGTGGAGGACGCCTCCAACCGCTTCTACTCGCCGCCGACCAACACCATCAACCCGGGCCGCTCCCGCAAGATGGACGACGGCTGGGAGACCGCCCGCCGCCGCGACAACGGCAACGACTGGATCCGCTACCAGCTCGTCGCCGAGTCCGAGATCCGCGCCGTCGAGATCGACACCGCCTACCTCAAGGGCAACTCGGCCGGCTGGGCCTCGCTGTCCGTCAAGACGGGCGAGGAGGGCGAGTGGACGGAGTTCCTGCCGCGCACCCGCCTGCAGCCCGACACCAACCACCGCTTCGTGCTCGACGCCCCGGCGGTCGGCACCCACGTCCGGATCGACATCTTCCCGGACGGCGGCTTCTCCCGCCTGCGCCTGTACGGCTCCCTGACGGAGACCGGTACGGCCGCGCACACCGCCCGCCACCAGGAGCTGGGCGGCTGACGCCCAGGAACTGACCCGCACCCGGGGGCCGACACCCCCGGGGCGCGCACGGCCCGCAGGGGCGCACCCACAGGGTGCGCCCCTGCGGCGTACCCGCCGCCAGGGCTACGCCGGCAGGAATGCGGCCCGGTGTCCTCGCGCGCCGCACCGATGAGTTCGCGGCCCGCCGCGAGTCTGAACCCCTGAGTGCGCGATCCGCCAGGACGCACCACCGAACAAGGAGTGCAGAGCCATGGGCAAGCTGACCCTCACCACCTTCCTCACCCTCGACGGCGTGATGCAGGGCCCCGGCGGGCCGCAGGAGGACACCACCGGCGGGTTCGAGTACGGGGGCTGGGTCGTGCCGTTCGCCGACGAGGGCATGGGGGAGTTCGTCACAGAGGTCTTCGACCGGGCCGGAGCCTTCCTGCTCGGGCGCCGCACCTACGAGATCTTCGCGGGGTACTGGCCGCAGCACGACGACCCGGCCGACCCCGTCGCGGGCCGCCTCAACCGGCTCCCCAAGTACGTGGCCTCGACCACCCTGAAGGAGCCGTCCTGGGCCGGGACCACCGTGATCGACGGGGAGAACCTCCAGAGCGAGATCGTCCGGGTCAAGGACGCGCTCGACGGCGAGCTCCAGGTGCACGGCAGCGGGGCGCTGGCGCAGTGGCTGCTGGCCCGGGACCTGGTGGACGAGCTGAACCTGCTGGTCTTCCCCGTGTTCCTGGGGGCCGGCCGCAAGCTGTTCTCGACGGGAGGGCTGCCGACGGCCTTCGAGCTCACGACCTCGCGCACCACCGGCAGCGGTACGGCCCTGCACACCTACCGGGTGAAGGGCCGCGCCGAGTTCGGCACCTTCGGGGACTGACCGGCCCGGACCGTAAAGCGGTCGACCTGCATGATCGGCTCGGATAGCGTGGGCGCGCACCCGTGCGAGCCGCCGAAGCCTCCACTCCGTCACAGCCGTTGGAGACCCGGTGACCACCGCCTCGCCCGCCCTCGCCCCAGCAGGACCCACCGCCCCCCGCCGGACCTGGACCGCCGACCTGCCCGTCCTGGCCGTGGCCGTCGTCTGGGGCGGCAGCTACCTCGCGGCGAAGGGCATCACCACCACCCACACCGTGATCGCGGTGCTCGTCCTGCGCTTCGCGCTGGTGCTGCCCGTCCTGGTGGCCACCGGCTGGCAGCGGCTGCGCGTGCTGACCCCCGCCCAGCTGCGCGGGGCGGGTCTGCTGGGCGGCGTACTAGGCGGGATCTTCCTGCTGGAGACCTACGGGGTGGTGCACACCTCCGCCACCAACGCCGGGCTGATCATCAGCCTCACCATGATCTTCACCCCGCTCGCCGAGGCCGCCCTCCGGCGCGAGGCACCCCCGGCCGCCTTCCTCGGCGCCGCGGCCGTCTCCGTCGCCGGGGTCGTCCTGCTCACCCAGGGCGGGGGCTTCACCGCCCCCGGGCTCGGTGACCTGCTCATCCTCGGCGCGGCGCTCGCCCGGACCCTGCACGTGCTGCTGATGGCGCGGATCAAGTCCGTCCAGGACGCCGACTCGCTCTCCCTGACCACGGTGCAGCTCGGCGGCGCCGTCCTCGTCTTCGCCGTACTGGCCGCCGTACCGGGCACCGGCGACACCCCCTGGGCCGCGGCCGCCGACTTCGGGCCCGCCGAATGGGCCGGTCTGGTCTTCCTCTCCGTCTTCTGCACCCTCTTCGCCTTCTTCGTGCAGATGTGGGCCGTACGGCGCACCTCGCCCTCCCGCGTCAGCCTGCTGCTCGGCACCGAACCGCTGTGGGCGGCCGCCGCGGGCATCGCCATCGGCGGCGAGCACCTCGGCGTCACCGGATTCGCCGGGGCGGCCCTGGTCCTCGCGGGCACCGCGTGGGGGCGGCGCGCGGCGGGCTGAACGATTGTCCGGATCAGGCCCCCCGGAGCATGATCCGCCCGTCGTACTGTGGCCTCCATGCCCGCCCACACACGGGCCTGGTCACAGGTCCGGGAGCTCCTCCAGCCGTACCCGGCGCCGCTCCCGGCGCGACAGCTCGCACGCCTCCGCGACCCGGAGTGCGGCGAGCGCCTCGACGCCCTCGCAGAGGTTGGGCCCTTCGCCGCGCACCAGCCGGACGAAGGCCGCCAGCTCCGCCTCGTAGGCCGGGCCGAACCGCTCCAGGAAGCCGGTCCACGGCTTGGTCGCGGGCGGCGGGCCGTGCGGTTCCGTCGAGGCGATGGGCGTACGGTCGTCCAGCCCGGCGGAGACCTGGTCCAGCTCCCCGGCCAGCTCCATCCGCACGTCGTACCCGGCGCCGTTGCACCGGGTGCCGGTGGAGCTGACGAGCGTCCCGTCGTCCAGGGTCAGCACCGCCGCGGCCGTGTCCACGTCACCGGTCTCGCGGAACTGCGGGGGCCCCGCATCGGACCCGGCCGCGTAGACCTCGGTCACCTCGTGCCCGGTCACCCAGCGGACCATGTCGAAGTCGTGCACCATGCAGTCCCGGAAGAGACCGCCGGATCCGGCCAGGTACGAGGCGTCCGGCGGCGCCGGATCCGCCGTCATCGTGCGGATGGTGTGCAGCCGGCCCAGGGCGCCGGAGCGGACCAGATCCCGGGCGGTGGCGAAGCCCGCGTCGAAGCGGCGCATGAAGCCCAGCTGGAGCACCCCGCCCAGCGCGCTCACCTCGCGCAGCACCGCAAGGGTGCGGGCCAGGTCCGGGGCCACGGGCTTCTCGCAGAACACCGGCAGCCCGCCGCGCACCGCCCGTACCACCAGCTCCGCGTGCCCGGCGGTGGCGCAGGCCACCACCACCGCGTCCACGCCCCAGGTGAAGACCTGTTCCACGGAGGGCGCGGCGGTCGCCCCGAGCCGGTCGGCCAGCCGGGCCGCCCGCGCGGGGTCGGCGTCGGCGAGCAGGAGCGAGCCCGCGTCCGGACGGCGGGCCAGGGCCGCCGCATGGAACGAGCCGATCCGTCCCGTCCCGATGAGCCCGATGCGCATGCACTCAACGTGACCCCGTACGGGGGACCTGTCAATCTGCCCGGGCACGCCCCGATGACCCTTCATGGTCCACTGTGGCGGATACTGGGCGGCTGGAACCGGAATGACCGAATCATGACGGACGAGATGACGGACGAGACGGACGAGGGAAGGGCGCGGCGACGTGGCTAGGGTTCGGACAGGGGTGCGCGTCGTGGGCGCCGTCCTCGCGGCGGTGCTGGGAGCCTCGCTCGTGGGCTGCAGCAGCACGGGCGGCAAGCGCGCCGAGGAGCGGGCGAAGGCCGCCGAGGCGGGCCGGCCGGCCGTGTCCACCCCGCGCTGGACCTTCGCGATGGTCACCCACGCGGGCGACGGCGACACCTTCTGGGACATCGTCCAGAAGGGCGCCAAGGAAGCGGCCGCGAAGGACAACATCAACTTCGTCTACGCCCACGACGACCAGGCACAGCAGCAGGCGCAGTTCGTGCAGAACGCCATCGACCAGAAGGTCGACGGGATCATCGTGAGCCTCGCCAAGCCGGAGGCCCTCAAGGACGTCATCGGCAAGGCCGTCAAGGCCGGCATCCCGGTGGTCACCGTGAACTCCGGATCCGCCCAGTCCGCCGCGTACGGGGCCCTCACCCACATCGGCCAGGACGAGGAGATCGCCGGCGAGGCGGTCGGCACCGAGCTGAACAAGCGCGGCCGCAAGAAGGCCGTCTGCGTCCTGCACGAACAGGGCAACGTGGGCCACGAGCAGCGCTGCGCCGGAGCGAAGAAGACCTTCTCCGGCACGATGGAGAACCTGTACGTCGAGGGCACCAACATGCCCTCCGTCCAGGCCGCCCTCCAGGCGAAGCTCCAGGCCGACCCCTCCGTCGACGCGATCCTCACCCTCGGCGCCCCCTTCGCCCCGACCGCCGTCAAGGCCAAGGACGCGGCGGGCAGCAAGGCCGAGGTGGACACCTTCGACCTCAACGAGTCGGTGGCCCGCGACCTGAAGTCCGGCGCCCTCGGCTTCGCCGTGGACCAGCAGCCCTACCTGCAGGGTTACGAGGCCGTCGACCTGCTCTGGCTCTACCGCTACAACGCGGACGTGCTCGGCGGCGGCCGCCCGGTCCTCACCGGACCGCAGATCGTCACCGCGGACCAGGCGGCCGAGCTGGAGGAGTTCATCAAGCGGGGCAGCCGATGAGCGCGTCCGCCGCCGTGGACGAACGGCTGGCGCCCACCTCGCTGGTGCGCAGACTGCTGGGCCGTCCGGAGCTGGGCGCCGTGGTCGGCGCCGCGGCCGTGTTCGTCTTCTTCTCCTTCGCCGCCGACAGCTTCCTGCAGGCGTCCAGCCTGAGCACGGTCCTGTATTCGGCCTCCACCATCGGGATCATGGCGGTCCCGGTGGCCCTGCTGATGATCGGCGGCGAGTTCGACCTCTCCGCCGGCGTCATGGTCACCACCTCGGCGCTGTTCAGCTCGATGTTCAGCTACCAGATGACCGCCAACGTCTGGGTCGGCGTCCTGGTGTCCCTGCTGGTCACCCTGGCGATCGGCTTCTTCAACGGGTTCATGCTGACCCGCACCAAGCTGCCGAGCTTCATCATCACGCTCGGCACCTTCCTGATGCTGACCGGCCTGAACCTCGGCTTCACCAAGCTGATCAGTGGCTCCGTCTCCACCAAGTCGATCGCCGACATGGAGGGCTTCTCCTCGGCCCGCGCCCTGTTCGCCTCGCAGTGGAACATCGGCTCGGTCACCCTGAAGGTCACTATCCTGTGGTGGTTCGTCCTGGTCGCCGTGGCCACCTGGATCCTGCTGCGCACCCGCGCCGGGAACTGGATCTTCGCCGTGGGCGGCGGGGCCGACGCGGCCCGCGCGACCGGCGTACCCGTCGTGAAGACCCGCATCGGGCTCTACATGGGCGTCGCCCTGTGCGCCTGGATCTCCGGGCAGCACATCCTCTTCTCCTTCGACGTGGTCCAGTCGGGCGAGGGCGTCGGCAACGAGTTCCTGTACATCATCGCGGCCGTCATCGGCGGCTGCCTGATGACCGGCGGCTACGGCTCCGCCATCGGCTCGGCCGTCGGAGCCTTCATCTTCGGCATGACCAGCAACGGCATCGTGTACGCCCAGTGGAACCCGGACTGGTTCAAGTTCTTCCTCGGTGCGATGCTCCTGCTGGCCACGCTGCTCAACGCATGGGTCCGCAAGCGGGCGGAGGCGAAGTGACCGCGCTGGTGAAGCTGACCGACGTCAGCAAGTACTACGGGAACATCCGCGCCCTCCAGGGGGTGTCCCTGGAGGTCTCCGCCGGGGAGATCACCTGCGTCCTCGGTGACAACGGCGCCGGCAAGTCCACCCTCATCAAGATCATCGCAGGGCTGCACCGGCACGACGCGGGCTCCTTCGAGATCGAGGGGGAGGAGACCGTGCTCGCCAACCCGCGCGCGGCCCTCGACCACGGCATCGCCACCGTCTACCAGGACCTCGCCGTGGTCCCGCTGATGCCCGTCTGGCGGAACTTCTTCCTCGGCTCCGAACCCACCCGGGGCCGCGGCCCCCTGCGCCGCCTCGACGTGGCATTCATGCGCGAGACGACCCGCGCCGAACTGCTGCGCATGGGCATCGACCTGCGCGACGTCGACCAGCCGATCGGCACCCTGTCCGGCGGCGAGCGGCAGTGCGTGGCCATCGCCCGCGCCGTGTACTTCGGCGCGAAGGTCCTCGTCCTGGACGAGCCCACCGCGGCCCTCGGCGTCAAGCAGTCCGGGGTGGTCCTCAAGTACGTCGCGGCCGCCCGCGACGCGGGCCTCGGCGTGGTCCTGATCACCCACAACCCGCACCACGCCTACCTGGTCGGGGACCGTTTCGTGCTCCTCAAGCGCGGCACGATGGCGGGCAGCCACACCCGCGACTCGATCACGCTGGACGAGCTCACCCGGCAGATGGCGGGCGGCTCGGAGCTCGACGAACTGAGCCACGAACTGGAGAGAGTGGCAGAATCGGGGCCGGAGAGCACTCCATCCGGCCCGGACACCCCGCCCGGCACCACCGCACCTTGAGGGACGGCCCGACTCGATGAGCACGTACCGGGATTTCGCGCTCGCCCACCGTGGCGCGGCGCGGGGCACCGTCCTGCGGACCGTCGGGACCCGTGAGCGCCGGTCGCACCTGACCGCCCCGCGCGTCCCGACCGTCGGCATCGACATCGGCGGCACCAAGGTGATGGCGGGCGTCGTCGACGCCGACGGGGTCATCCTGGAGAAGATCCGCACCGAGACCCCGGACAAGTCGAAGAGCCCCAAGGTCGTCGAGGACACCATCGTCGAACTGGTGCTGGACCTCTCCGACCGGCACGACGTGCACGCCGTGGGCATCGGCGCGGCCGGCTGGGTCGACGCGGACCGTTCCCGGGTCCTGTTCGCACCCCACCTGGCCTGGCGCGACGAGCCGCTGCGCGACGCCCTCCAGTCCCGGCTCGCGGTCCCGGTCATGGTCGACAACGATGCCAACACCGCAGCCTGGGCGGAATGGCGCTTCGGCGCCGGACGCGGCGAGGACCACCTCGTCATGATCACCCTCGGTACCGGCATCGGCGGGGCCATCCTCGAAGGCGGCCAGGTCAAGCGCGGCCGGTACGGCGTGGCCGGCGAGTTCGGCCACATGCAGGTCGTCCCCGGCGGTCACCGCTGCCCCTGCGGCAACCGCGGCTGCTGGGAGCAGTACAGCTCCGGCAACGCCCTGGTCCGCGAGGCCCGCGAACTGGCCGCCGCCGACTCCCCGGTCGCCTACAACATCATCGCCCGGGTCGGCGGCAACGTCTCCGAGATCACCGGCCCGCTGATCACCGAGCTGGCCCGCGAGGGCGACGCCATGTGCGTCGAACTGCTCCAGGACATCGGCCAGTGGCTCGGCGTCGGCATCGCCAACCTCGCCGCCGCCCTCGACCCGTCCTGCTTCGTCATCGGCGGCGGCGTCAGCGCTGCCGACGACCTGCTGATCGGCCCCGCCCGGGACGCCTTCCGCCGCCACCTCACCGGCCGCGGCTACCGGCCCGAGGCCCGCATCGCCAAGGCGCAGCTCGGCCCCGAGGCGGGGATGGTCGGCGCCGCCGACCTCTCGCGGCTCGTCGCCCGCCGCTTCCGCCGGGCCACCCGTCGCCGGGTGGAGCGGTACGAGCGCTACGCGCAGCTGGGCCGGCGCATCGCCGCGGCCCCCACGGAATCCAAGGACGACGAACAGCAGTGACGCCCCCTTCCCTGCCCCGCCAGGCCTCCGCACCCGACGGCGACTCCGTACCGCCGCCGCCCGCCGAGGACCGCAAGCACGTCGTCCGGCGCCGCTGGATCACCGCGATCATCATCCTGCTGCTGGTCGGCGTCCCCGCGGGCTACCTCGCCGTGTCCGCGCAGCAGAGCCGCCAGAGCGGCCGCGACAAGGCGGCCAAGGTCGGCGCCACCAAGGTGCGCCCCGGCTGGCCTTCGCGGGTGCAGCGCAGCATCTACGAGGTGCCGATCCCGGACAAGGCCTGGCGGGTCGGCTTCCTGGAGACGAACAACTGGCGCACCAGCCGGCTGTACACCCAGTTCGCGGTCACACCGCCGGAGCTGGACGCCTTCCTCACCTCGGTCGGCTCCAGCCGCGAGGAGCTGACCCCCGGGGTGTCGATCTCCGCGCACGACACCTCGGTCGCGGGCTGGAACTGGAAGACCCACGACGAGTGGCTCGGCACCACCCTCGAACAGGACGACCCGCGGCCCACCCGGGACATCACCGTGGACCTCACGGACCCCAAGGTCTCCAAGGTCTACGTGGTCTCCTCGACCACCCCCTGAGGTTCCGTTCCGCCGCTAGCCTGGGATCATGAAGTTCACCAAGCGGCTGCACTCCTGCGTCCAGCTGGAGAAGGACGGGCACACGCTCGTCATCGACCCGGGCGCCTTCAGCGAACCGGACGCGGGCCTGGGGGCGGACGCCCTGCTGGTCACGCACGAGCACCCCGACCACTTCGAGGAGGGCCGGCTGCGGGCCGCGCTCGACGCGAACCCGGCGGCGTCCCTGTGGACCCTGCGCAGCGTCGCGGACCGGCTCGCCCCCGCCTACCCGGGCCGGGTGCACACCGTGGGCCACGGGGACACCTTCACCGCGGCCGGGTTCGAGGTGCAGGTGCACGGCGAACTGCACGCGGTGATCCACCCCGACCTGCCGCGGATCACCAATGTCGGCTACCTCGTGGACGGTTCCCTCTTCCACCCCGGCGACGCGCTGACCGTGCCCGACGCCCCGGTCGACACCCTGATGCTCCCGGTGCACGCCCCCTGGAACAAGGTCTCCGAGGTGATCGACTACCTCCGCGAGGTCAAGCCGCGGCGCGCCTTCGACGTCCACGACGCGTACCTGTCCGACATCGCCAGGCCGGTCTACGACACGGTCCTGGGCGCCCTCGGCGGCTCCGACCACGGACGACTCACCGCCGGGGACAGCACGCAACTGTGACTGTCGGTGCCGGGCGGTAGGTTGGGACGCATGCGTATCGCCACGTACAACGTCAACTCGATCACCGCCCGGCTGCCGCGCCTGCTGGCCTGGCTGGAGAGCTCCGGCACGGACGTCCTGTGCATCCAGGAGACCAAGTGCTCCGCGGAGCAGTTCCCGCACGACGAGCTGCGCGAGCTGGGCTATGAGTCGGCCGTCAATGCCACCGGCCGGTGGAACGGGGTGGCCCTGCTCTCCAAGGTCGGCCTGGACGACGTGGTGCTGGGGCTGCCCGGCGGCCCGGACTACGAGGGGGTCCAGGAGCCCCGGGCGATCTCCGCGACCTGCGGCGGGGTCCGCGTCTGGTCGGTGTACGTGCCCAACGGCCGCGAGGTCGCGCACGACCACTACGGGTACAAGCTGAACTGGTTCCGCTCCCTGACGGCGGCGGTCGCCGAGGACGCGGCCGGCGCCCGGCCCTTCGCGGTGCTCGGCGACTTCAACGTGGCCCCGACCGACGAGGACGTCTACGACCCGGCCGTCTTCGCGGGCGCCACCCACGTGACCCCCGAGGAGCGGGCCGCCCTGGAGGCGCTGCGCGCCGCCGGGCTCACCGAGGTGCTGCCCCGCGCGCTCAAGTACGACCGCGCCTACACCTTCTGGGACTACCGGATGCTCGCCTTCCCGAAGAACAAGGGGATGCGCATCGACCTGGTCTTCGGGAACGAGCCCTTCACCAAGGCCGTCACCGACGCCTACGTGGACCGCGAGGAGCGCAAGGGCAAGGGCGCCTCCGACCACGCCCCGGTCGTCGTGGACCTCGACCTGGATGCCGAGACCGTCTGAGGAGACGACCGCCCGCAACGATCCAGGCGCGCCCTGTGGCCAGCCGGGGATCCTGGTGCCACGCTGGGCGGTATGAACATCCCTTTCCTGGGCAACTGGCTCCACCGGCACGAAACGGAACAGGGTGGTGCGGGGCTCGCCGCGGCGCTCGCGGATGACCCCGACGGCGTCAACGAGTTGTTCGCGGAGTGCGAGATGCTGCGCGACCAGGCCAGGTCGGCCGGGCTCGAACTCGACCAGAGCCCGGCCTCGTTGGAGCAGCTCGACCAGCTGATGCCCCGCTGGCGGCGGGACCCCGAGGCGGTGCCGTGGCTGGGCAACGACGCGGGCTTCTACCTGGGCACCGTGATCGTCAGGACCGTTCAGGGTGCCGTGTGGCAGGTGTGGCCGAACGGCCAGCCGGTGATCCGGCTGGCCTCGGGCCGGGAGCTGAACGTGATCGAATCGGGGGTCTCCTGGGCGATGACCGGGTCCCCCGAGCTCAGCCAGGCCTATGCCGAGGCCTCCGAGGGCTGAATCCCGCACGACCAGATGAGCTTTATGTCCCCTTTAGGCGTGTCGAGCTGAAGTCCCCTTCGGCGGCTGGATAGTTTGCGGACCTCGACACCGACAAGTGGGCAGGGCAGCGCATGGCCGTCGATCCGTTGATCGAGCTGCGGGACGTGAACAAGCACTTCGGAGAGTTGCACGTACTCCGGGACATCGACCTCACCGTCGGCCGCGGGGAGGTGGTGGTGATCATCGGCCCCTCCGGATCCGGGAAATCGACCCTGTGCCGGACGATCAACCGGCTGGAGACCGTCGAATCGGGGACGATCAAGCTCGACGGCAAGCCGCTGCCCGCGGAGGGCAAGGAACTGGCCCAGCTGCGCGCCGAGGTCGGGATGGTCTTCCAGTCCTTCAACCTCTTCGCGCACAAGACCGTCCTCGCCAACGTCTCCCTCGCCCAGATGAAGGTCCGGGGCCGCAAGCGGGACGAGGCGGACCAGCGCTCGCGCGAACTCCTGGAGCGCGTGGGCCTCGCCGACCAGGCCGCCAAGTACCCCGCCCAGCTCTCCGGCGGACAGCAGCAGCGCGTGGCCATCGCCCGGGCCCTCGCCATGAACCCGAAGGTGATGCTCTTCGACGAGCCCACTTCCGCGCTCGACCCGGAAATGATCAACGAGGTGCTGGAGGTCATGCAGCAGCTGGCCAGCGAGGGCATGACCATGGTCGTGGTCACCCACGAGATGGGCTTCGCGCGCTCCGCCGCCAACCGCGTCGTGTTCATGGCCGACGGCAGGATCGTCGAGGACCGGAGCCCGGAGGAGTTCTTCACCGCCCCCGAGAGCGACCGGGCCAAGGACTTCCTCTCCAAGATCCTGAAGCACTGAGGGGGCCGCCCGATGATCCCCGTCCGTGCCCTCGCCCTCACCCTCGCCGTCCTCGCCGCCCTGGCCGGCTGCGGCAAGCCCGGCAGCCCGCCGGTCAAGGGGCCGCAGCCCGAGGACCTGCCCGTCTACCAGGTCGACTCCGCCTTCCGACTGCCCGACTCGCCTACCTGGGAGAAGGCCAAGCGCCGCGGTCACCTCGTGGTCGGCGCCAAGGAGGACCAGCCGTACATGGGGGAGAAGGACCCCGCGAGCGGCCGCTACTCCGGCTTCGACATCGAGATCGCCAAGATGATGTCCGCCTCCCTGGGCTTCGACCCCAAGACGATCGAGTTCAAGACCATCGCCTCCGCCAACCGCGAGACGGCCCTGCAGAACGGCCAGATCGACTACTACGTCGGCACCTACACGATCAACGACAACCGCAAGAAGCAGGTCGGCTTCGCCGGGCCCTACTTCATGGCCGGCCAGTCCCTCCTGGTCCGCAAGGACGAGAAGGACATCAAGGGCCCCGAGGACCTCGCCGGCAAGAAGGTCTGCTCCGCCGCCGGCTCCACCCCGTACCAGCGCCTCCAGAAGGAGTTCCCGAAGGCGGTCCTCGTCGCCTACGACACCTACTCCGTCTGCGTGGACAACCTGCTCACCTACCAGGTCGACGCCGTCTCCACCGACGACTCGATCCTGCTCGGCTACGCGGCCAAGGTCCCCGAGGAGCTCAAGGTGGTCGGCGAGCCCTTCTCCGAGGAGCCCTACGGCATCGGCGTACCGCGCAGCGACAACGCCCTGCGCTTCGCACTCGACGACGCCCTGGAGGCGCAGGAGAAGAACGGCAACTGGAAGAAGGCCTACGAGGCCACGCTCGGCCTGTCCGGCGAGCCCGCCCCGACGCCGCCCGCCATCGACCGCTACCCGGCGAGCTGAGGGAGAGGGCACCGCCATGGACGTACTGACAGAGAACTTCGCGCTCTACGGGGAGGGTTTCCTCGGCACGGTCGAACTGACCGTCTACTCCTCCCTGCTCGCCCTGGTCCTCGGCTTCCTGATGGCCTCGTTCCGGGTCGCCCCCGTCGGCTCCTTCCGGGTCTTCGGCACGGTCTGGGTCACCATCCTGCGCAACACCCCGCTCACCCTGCTCTTCTTCGCCGTGCTGCTGGGCCTGCCCCGGTTCGGGCTGGTCCTGCCCTTCCAGGTGTTCGCCGTCCTCGCGCTGGGCTGCTACACCTCCGCCTTCATCTGCGAGGTGCTGCGCTCCGGCATCAACACCGTCCCCAAGGGGCAGGGCGAGGCGGCCCGCAGCCTGGGCATGTCCTTCGGCCAGACGCTCGGCTCGGTGGTCCTCCCGCAGGCCTTCCGCTCCGTGATCCCGCCCATCGGCTCCACCCTGATCGCGCTGGCCAAGAACTCCGCGATCGCCGGCGCCTTCAGCGTCAACGAGCTGCTGGGCACCTACAAGACCCTCAACGAGCTGGGCTACAGCATCGTCTGGACCTTCGTCTGGATCGCCGTCGGCTACCTGATCATCACCCTGTCCATCAGCGCGCTCTTCAACGTGCTGGAGAAGCGCTACGGAGTCGCCCGATGACCGCTCACGCGCTCCAGGGGGACACCGAGTCGACCGCCCTCTACGACATCCCCGGCCCGCTGGCCCGGCGCAGGCACTTCTTCTACGGCATCGCCTCGACGGTGGTGATCGTCGCCCTGCTCGCCTGGCTGGTCTACCTGCTCTTCGACACCGACCAGTTCACCTCCGCCAAGTGGACCCCCTTCACGTACAAGGGCATCCAGGAACTGCTGCTCAGGGGTCTGGGCAACACCCTGAAGGCCTTCGCCTACGCCTCCGTGCTCTCCGTGGTGCTGGGCGCGGTGCTCGCCGCGGGCCGGCTCTCGGTGCACCGGCCGCTGCGCTGGCTGGCCACCCTGTGCGTGGAGTTCTTCCGGGCCATGCCGGTGCTGGTGATGATCTTCTTCATCTTCGTCGCGCTGAAGGTCCAGCCGCTGCCCGCCCTGGTGGCCGGGCTGACCCTGTACAACGGCTCGGTGCTGGCCGAGGTCTTCCGCACCGGCATCAACTCCGTGGACCGGGGGCAGCGCGAGGCGGCGTACGCGCTGGGCATGCGCAAGACGCAGGTGATGACCTACGTCCTTTCCCCGCAGGCCGTGCGCGCGATGCTGCCCGCCATCATCAGCCAGCTGGTGGTGGCACTGAAGGACACCTCGCTCGGCTTCCTGATCACCTACGAGGAGTTCCTGCACGCGGGCAAGCTGATCGCCTCCAACCTGGACTACGACCTGCCCTTCATCCCCGTCGTCATGATCATCTCTCCGATCTACATCGGGATGTGCATGCTGCTCTCCTGGTTCGCCACGTGGGTGGCCAGACGGGAGCGGAGCAACGTCAAGACCCGGGCGGTCGAGGTCGCCGGGACCGATCCGGGGACGCTGCTGCAGGGGAGGTAGCGCCGAAGGGCCACCCCGCCCGGCAGCAGCCGTGGATCACTGCTCGCGCAGCGGCACCGAGACGTACGAGGGATCGGTGCGCGGCGAGGAGAAGGTCAGCTGCGCGCCGGTCGGGTTGTGCTCGATGTAGAGCGGGTCGACGGTGTCGATGACGAGGGCGAGCCGGTGGCCCGCGGGTACGTCGTAGGCGGTGGAGAACAGTTCCAGGTCCACGCCGAAGGCCTGCCCCGGGGTCCTGCCGTGGAAGGTGTACGGGGCGTTGCTGACCAGCTTGCCGATGCCGAGCGGGCCGACGTCGTAGAGGTAGGCGACGAAGGTGCCGTCGGCCTTGGTGGGGGTGACGGTGGTGTGCACCCGGACCGTGCCGCGCACGCGGCGGTCCTCCTCGTAGCGCCCGGACTGCCAGACGGCGGCGAAGGCGCGGGGCAGGAGCGGGACCGAGGCGGTGGGCGGTGCCTTGGCGAACTGGTCGAGGATGCTGGAGAGGAAGAGGATGCCGCCGTTGGCCCCGGAGTCGACGTTCGCGAAGACGTGCTCGGAGTCGGAGAGCGCGAGCTTCTCGGTGCCGCCGGAGCCGACCGACTTCCAGTCGGCGTAGCCCTCGTAGCCGTCGTTGCTGCGGGACTTCAGCTGGACGGGGGCCTCGCTGTCGATGCCGTTGCGCTCGCCCTTGAGGTAGCGGTCGAACCAGCGGTGGGCGTTGGTCCAGGTGTCGTTGGGCAGGCCGAGCAGGCCGGTCGCCTCGGCGGTGGCGTGGTCGCCGGGACGGAACTCCAGCCGCTTGGGGCCGCTCAGCTCCTCGAAGAACTTCGCGTACTGGTTGGGCGGGAAGATGGTGTCGCCCCAGGCGTTGCCCAGCATGATTGCGGCGCCGTTGGCGTTGATCCGGTCCACCTGCTCGGAGGCGGAGCGCTTCTTCCCCCACTCGATCATGGTCTGTTCCTTCTCCAGCCGGGAGCCGAGGAAGTCGCTGAGGATCGACTGGAGTTCGGGGCCGGGGCGGCCGGTGAGGTACCCGGCGGCGCCGAGCATCCCGGCGGCCTGGAGGTGCTGGGTGCGGCCGGAGTAGATGGACTCGATGATGTCGGCCCAGCCACTGAGCGCGACCACGGCCTTGACGCGCGGGTCGTGCGCCGAGGCCAGCAGGCTGATGCCCGCACCGTAGGAGACCCCGCCGAGGCCGATGCGGTCCGCGTCGGCGGGGGTGTGGGCGAGGGCCCAGTCGATGACGGCGGATACGTCGGCGACGTCCGGCGGCCCGGCCACCTCGATCTGGCCGCCGGAGAGCCAGAAGCCCCGGGAGGTGTAACTGACCACGACGTAGCCGGAGTCGGCGAGCTTCTTGGCCTGGGCGATGTATTCGATCTGCGGCATGCCCCAGCTGGTGGGCAGCACGATCAGGGGGTACTTCCGGCCGGGTGAGGCGTCGGCCGGGGTGAAGACGTTGCCCTTGAGCGTGATGCCGCCGGAGCCGGGGATGTCGTGGAAGCGGAGTTCCGGCGAGGCCGCCGGGGTGCCGGCGGCTACGGCCGCGGCGGGGGCGGGAGCTGCCTGGGCCTGGTGGGGGGCCAGGCCCAGGGCGGCTGCCGCCAACAGGGCTGCCACGGCTGCGGCGGTGGTGGTGCGTTCCATCAATCGCTCCTCGCGTACGCCGGGGGTGTCAAAGTGACCCGACGGTAACGGGAGGGGCTTACTGGGGGTAACCCGTCAGTAAGTTACGTGGTGGTAACAATTGAACGAAAGTCAGTGAAGGGCAGGGAGGGGCCGGAGCGCGCTCAGCCGTTCTGGGGGGTGCCGGTCGCCGCGCTCTTGGCCTTCCATTCGTCCCAGGACAGGTTCCACTCGCCGTAGCCGTTGCCGATCTCGGCGTTGCCCTTGGAACCCTGGCCGACCACCTCGAAGGGGTCGCCGACCTGGGACTGGGCGAAGAAGTCCTTGGCGTCGGCGTCGCTCATCCCCACGCAGCCGGAACTGCTGTTGGCGCGGCCGAAGTTGGCGGCGTTCCACGGCGCGGCGTGCGCGTACATGCCCGACCAGGTGAGCCGCATCGAGTAGTCGACCATCTTGTCGTAGGCGTCGTCCAGGCCCACCGTCTGGGAGTCCATCCGGATGGTGCCCTCCTTCGTCATGATCACCATCTTCCCGGACCAGGAGGCCTTCTTGCCGCCCGGAGTGCCGGCGGAGACCGGGATCGACTTGAGCGCCTGGCCGTTCTCGGTCACTGACATCTTCTTCGTGTCGAGGCTGACCTCGATCCGGCGGTCCTTGCCGATCTTGAACTCGGTGTTGTAGTCCTTGGCGAAGAGGCCGCCGCCCTTGCCGGAGTCCACGCCGTTCAGGTTCATCTCGACCTTCACGTCCGTGCCGGCCTTCCAGTACTCCTTGGGCCGCCAGTCGACGCGGTCGTTGCCGGAGTAGTCCTTGATCCAGCCCCAGGAACCCTCGGTGTTGTTCGAGGTCGTGACCTTGAGCTGCTTCTCCACCTCGGCCTTGTTCGTCACCGGGTTGTCGAAGACGATCGACACCGGCATCGCCACGCCCACCGTGCTGCCCTTGGGCACGTTGATCGAGACCTTGTTCACCTTGTCGGCGGCGCTGGTCTTGAACTGCGTGGTGGCGCTCTGGCTCTCGGTGTTCTGCGCCTCGACCTTGTACTCCGAGCCGGGCGGGGCGTTGCGCTCCGAGGTCCAGGTCTTCCCGTCGTCGGCTATCTTCCCCGGCAGCTCCGCGCCCTTGGCGTCCGTCACCTTCACCTGGGCCAGCTTGCCCTCGGCGAGGGTCACCGTGACCGGTGTGCCCGCCTTGACCTGATCGCCCGTGAGGTTCACCGAGACCGCCATGTCCGGCTTCGGCTTCAGCTCGGCCTTGCCGTCGTCGGCGCCGCCCCCGTTGCCGCTCCCGCCCGAGCAGGCGGTCAGTGCGGCGGCGAGAAGTGCGGTACCCGCCATGGCGGTGCGGCGTATGCGGCTCAACGAAGGGCCCCTTCGAGTAGCGGGAGTATCGGGTGTTCGCAAACGTAGATGCGAACGACACGACTCTAGGTTGCACAATCCGCCGAAAATGTCGGTCTTTTGCTTGTGACCTGGACCGCAGCGAAACGGTCATCGTCCGGTCACAAACGCTGCGCACACCGGTCACGGTCGGCTGTGACAGTCCTGTACATCCCCCCAACAGGACGTACAGGAAGGCTCGTCAGCCATGTGTGCACTGCTCGTGACCCCCACCCCGCAGCTCCAGCACCAGGGTCAGGAGCCGGAGCTGACGGTGCGCACCCTGTCCGTGGCCGAATACCAGGCCTTCCTTTCCCGGCACGGCGGGGCCAGCTTTCTCCAGTACCCCTCCTGGGCCGGGGTAAAGGACCTCTGGCGCTCGGAAAGGGTCGGATGGCACTACCCGGGCGGTGAAATCGAGGGGGCCGGACTCGTTCTCTACCGGCAATTCCCCGGCACCCGGAAATACTTCGCCTACCTGCCGGAAGGTCCCGTCGCCGACTGGGCCGACCCCCGGATCGACCGCTGGCTCGGCCCCTTCATGCGCCACCTCAAGGCGGCCGGCGCCTTCGCCGTCCGCATCGGCCCCACCCCCGCCTACCGCCGCTGGGACGCCGCCACCGTCAAGTCCGCCACCGGGCCGGGCCGGCAGGTGTCCGACGTGCTCGCCACCGAGGTGGACCCGGTCGGCGCGGCCCTCGCCGACCGGCTGCGCACCCGGGGCTGGCAGCGCTGCGGCGGCGAGAGCGACGGCGACGCCCAGCCCCGCCACGTCTTCCGCGTCCCGCTGGCCGGCCGCTCCCGCGAGGACCTGTGGTGCGGGCTGAACCAGGAATGGCGCCGCAACGTGCGCAAGGCCGCCAAGGCCGGGGTGGAAACCGTCCTCGGCACCGCCGCCGACCTCCCCGAGTTCTACCGGCTGCTCCGGATCACCGAGACCCGCGACGGCTTCCGGCTCGGCCGCTCCCTCGCGTACTACGAGCAGCAGTACGCCGTCCTCAACGCCGAGGAGCCCGGCCGGATGCGGCTCTACCTGGGCGTCCACCAGGGCGAGGTGCTCGCCGCCCACACGATGATCGTGGCCGGGAGCCGGGTCTGGTACCAGACCGGCGCCTCGGCCGACCACCGGCGCGAGGTACGCCCCAGCAACGCCCTGCAGTGGCGCATGATGTCCGACGCCCACGACCTCGGGGCGACCGAGTACGACATGCGCGGGATACCCTCCACCCTTGACCCCGACGAACGATCCTTCGGGCTGCTGCGCTGGAAGCTCGGCACCGGCGGGCAGGTCGTCGAGACGCTCGGCGAGTGGGAGACCCCGATGGACGGATACGCCAATACGGCCCTCTACAAGGCGTTCCAGGCGTACCTGGCCCGCCGGTGAGCCACGGCACCACCACCGGGACGACGCCCCCCGGGGCGCAGACCGCCCCGCCGGCCGGACCCGCGACGGACACGGCTCCCGGGCCTGCCCCAACGCCCGCGCCCGCCTCCGCGCCCGCCCCCGCCAAGGGGTCGGTGCTGCGCAGCGGCGCCCTCATGGCGGCCGGTTCCGTCGTCTCCCGCGCCACCGGCTTCGTCCGCTCCGCCGTCGTCGTCGCCGCCCTGGGCACCGGACTGCTCGGCGACAGCTACGCCGTCGCCAACACCGTCCCGAACATCCTGTACATGCTGCTCGTCGGCGGCGCGCTCAACGCCGTCTTCGTACCCGAGCTGGTCCGGGCCGCCAAGGAACACGCCGACGGCGGCTCCGCCTACACCGACCGGCTGCTGACCGCCTGCACGGCCGCCCTCCTCGCGCTCACCGCCGTGGCGGTCCTCGCGGCCCCGCTGATCGTCGCCACCTACACCGACTACGAGGGGGCCCAGGCGAGCACCACGACGGCCCTGGCCCGCTACTGCCTGCCGCAGATCCTCTTCTACGGGCTGTTCACCCTGCTCGGTCAGGTGCTGAACGCCCGCGGCCGGTTCGGCGCGATGATGTGGACCCCGGTCCTCAACAACTTCGTGATCATCGCGGTCTTCGGGCTCTTCCTCTACGTCTCCCACGACGCCGCCGACGGCCTGACCGCCGCCGAGACCCGCCTCCTCGGCATCGGCACCACCGCGGGCATCGTCCTCCAGGCCCTCGCCCTGATCCCCTCGCTGCGCGCCGCCCGCTTCCGCTGGCGCCCCCGCTTCGACTGGCGCGGCAGCGGCCTCGGCCGTCCGCTGCGCAACGCGGGCTGGCTGGTCATGCTCGTCTTCACCAACCAGATCGCCTACTGGGTCGTCACCCGGCTCTCCACGACCACCGGGGCGCAGGCCGACGCAGCGGGCCTCGCGGGCGCCGGCTACACCGCCTACAGCAACGCCTACCAGCTGTGGATCGTCCCCCAGGGCATCATCACCGTCTCGCTCGTCACGGCCCTGATGCCCCGGATGAGCGCGTCCGCCGCCGAAGGCGACCTCGCCACCGTGCGCCGGGAGCTGTCGTACGCGCTGCGCTCCAGCGCCGCCCTCGTCGTGCCCGCCGCCACCGTCTTCGCCGCCCTCGCCCCCTGGGTCATGGGCAGCGTCTTCGAGTACGGCCGCACCACCGCCGCGGACATCGAGGTCATGGCGGGCATGCTCATCGCCTTCGCCCCCGGCCTGATCGCCTTCTCCGCGCAGTACGTGCTCTCGCGCGGCTTCTACGCCCTCTCCGACACCCGCACCCCCTTCTTCCTCAACCTGGTCATCGCCGGGCTGAACGCCGGGCTGTCCGCCGCCGCGTACTTCCTGCTGTCCCCCCGCTGGGCGGTCACCGGCATGGCCGCGGCCTCCTCCGTCGCCTTCACCGCGGGCGCGGCCGTGACCGCGTACACCCTCGCCCGCCGGCTCGGCCCCCGCACGGGTACCCGCAGCGAACGCCGCACGACGGCCGTACGGACCCACCTGCGGCTCCTGGCCGCCTGCGTTCCCGCGGCCGCCGCCGGATACGGGGCCGCCCTCGCAGCCGACCGCTTCGGCAACTTCGCCGCCGCCGGGACGGGAACCGTGGCGATCGCCCTGGTCGTCGTCCTCCTCGCCGGACCGCTGCGCCTGACGGAGATCACCGGCCTGCTTCAATCCCTGCGGCGCAAGACCGGCCGTTAGGACGAGGAAACGCACGATCGACCCTGGGACGCTGACCCGATGCCACGCATACTCCTGATCGAGGACGACCCTTCCATCCGGGAAGGGGTCGGCCTCGGCCTGCGCCGCCGCGGCCACGAGGTGAGTGCCGCGGAGACCGGCGAGGAGGGCCTCGTCCTGATGGGGAGCTTCCGCCCCGAACTCGTCCTGCTCGACCTGATGCTGCCGGGGATGAACGGCGTCCAGGTCTGCCGCCGGATCCGGGACGCCAGCGAGGTGCCGATCATCATGCTCACCGCGCGCGGCGACGACTTCGACATAGTCGTCGGCCTCGAAGCCGGCGCCGACGACTACATCGTCAAACCCGCCCGCACCGAGGTCATCGAGGCCCGCGTCAGGGCCGTCCTGCGGCGCCTGCACGACCCGGTCGGCGGCCGGCCCGGGGTCGAGCACCACGGAGAGCTGGCCATCGACCGCTCGGGACTGACCGTCGCCAAGAGCGGCGAACGCGTCCCCCTCGCCCCCAGCGAGATCAAGCTCCTGCTCCACCTGTCCGCCTCACCGGAACAGGTCTTCTCCCGCCAACAGCTCCTCGAATACGTGTGGGACCACAGCTACCACGCCGACGCCCGGCTGGTCGACGCGTGCGTGCGCCGCCTGCGCCTGAAGGTGGAGGACCCCGAGGGCAGCCCCCGCTACATCCAGACGGTGCGGGGCTTCGGCTACCGCTTCGGCCCGCTGTAGGGGGCCGGACATGAGACGCATCGCACCGCTCGGACTGCGCACCCGCCTGATCGCGGCCTTCCTGCTCGTCGCCGCGATCAGCGCGGTGTCCACGGCCGCCCTCACCTACCAGAAGGCGCGCAACGCGATCCTCACGCAGAGCCAGGACACGGCCGTCAGCACGCTGCGCGACCTGATCGACTCCAAGGCCTTCCGCGTCCCCATGGACCAGGAGACCCTCCAGGCCGTCGTCACCGATCTCGCCAAGCGCGGCAAACCGCACCCGTGGGGGGTGTTCGCCGAGTACGGGGACCTGCACGCCGTCTCCAACACGACCCCGGTCACATCCGACGTGGTCACCGATCAGCTCCGCCGGCAGGTCACCGCCAATCCGCACGGCGCCTTCCAGCGGGTGGAGGCGGACGGGGACCCGTACCTCACCATCGGCATGCCGGCCGTCTTCACCCACAAGGAACTCCGGGAACCCACCGGCCTCGTCTTCTACGCCCTGATGCCGCTGACCTCCGAGCGGGACACCGTCGACGCCATGGTCGACGCCGCCAAACAGGGCGCCGTCCCCGGTCTCGCCATCGCCGTGATCCCCGCCCTGCTCGCCGCCCGCGGGGTGCTCCGTCCGGTCCGGGACATGCGCCGCGCCGCGCAGCGCCTCGGCCGGGGCCACCTCGACACCCGCATCGAGGTCCGCGGCGCCGACGAGCTCGCCGGCCTCGCCCGCACCTTCAACGAGACCGCCCGCGCCCTCGAACAGTCGGTGAGCGAACTCCGGGACGCAGAGGTCCGGGCCCGCCGCTTCGCCGCCGACGTCTCGCACGAACTGCGCACCCCGCTGGCCGGGATGCTCGCCGTCACCGAGGTCCTCGACGAGGACGCCGCCCACCTCGACCCCGACACCGCGAAGGCCCTGCGGCTGATCAGCGCCGAGACGGGCAAGCTCGCCGTCCTCGTCGAGGACCTGATGGAGATATCGCGCTTCGACGCCCGCGCCGCCGAACTCAACCTGGACGACGTGGACATCGCCGTCGCCGTCACCAAGACCCTCGAACGCCGCCACTGGGACGACGGACGGGTCACCACCCGGCTGCCGCACGAGGTCCGGGCCCGGCTCGACCCGCGCCGCTTCGACGTGGTCCTCGCCAACCTCGTCGGCAACGCCCTCAAGCACGGCGGCGCCCCCGTCACCGTCACCGTCGACGCCCGGCCCGGTCCGGAGGGGGAGGGGGAGCGGCTGCTGATCGAGGTCGCCGACAGCGGGCCCGGCATCGCCCCCGAGGTGCTGCCGCACATCTTCGACCGGTTCTTCAAGGCCGACGCCGCCCGTACCCGCTCCGCGGGCAGCGGCCTCGGCCTCGCCATCACCCTGGAGAACGTCCGGCTGCACGGCGGCACCCTGCGGGCCGCGAACGGATCCGGCCGAGGAGCCGTGTTCACCGTCGACATGCCCCTGGAGGCCCGCGCATGACCCGGGTACGGACGGCCTCGTCCGTGGCCGCCGCCCTGCTGGGCCTGCTGACGGCCGGCTGCGGGATCAAGCCGACCGGCGTGATCGAGAGCGGGGCCGCGGCCTCCGTGGTCATCGGGCCGCGCGACCACTCCGGCCTCGTGTACTTCGTGACGCCGGACGGAAAGCTCGTCCCGTCGCCACAGGTGGACTCGCCGCCCTCGTCCCCCACCGGCACCCTGCTGCGGTTGCTCGCCGGCCCCGGACCGCAGGAGCGGGCCGCCGGGCTCGGCACCCGGCTGCCGGCCCTGGAGGGCAACGCCGGGGCGGTCGGCGTCACGTTCCCCGGCGAGGGCGTCGTCGACGTCAGGGTCCCTTTCAAGGTCCAGGAGCTGTCGCAGGTCGCCCGGCGCCAGCTGGTCTGCACGGCGGTGTCCGTCGCCGTGAACGAGAGCGGAACCGTCGACGTGATGCTGCGCGGCCCGGACTCCGCCTTCGCCGGGGAGCGCTGCGACATCGGCCGCTGAACACCCCGGCCGCCCAGGACACCCGGACTCCTCGACAGGCTCCGGACGCCCTCTTGCGGCCGGGGGTCGCCCACGCCACGGTGGGCCCATGGACCACGAGGTTCCCGACGTCTTCGACCCCCGGATCTACGCCGAGGGCGTCCCGCACGCCCGCTACCGGCTGCTGCGCGCGCACCATCCCGTCGCCTGGCAGCCGGAACCGCAGGTCATGGGCTGGCCCGCCGGACCCGGCTTCTGGGCGGTCACCCGGCACGCCGACGTCGTACGGGTCCTGCGCGACCACCGCGCGTACTCCTCCTGGCTCGGGGCCACCCAGATCCGCGACCCCGACCCCGCCGACCTGCCCTTCCTGCGCCGCACCATGCTCAACCAGGACCCGGCCGCAGCCCTCGGGGAGCACGGCCGGCTGCGCCGCCTGGTCGCCCGCGCCTTCACCCCCGCCCGCGTCGACGCCTTCGCCGGACGGGTACGGGAGCGGGCCCGCACCCTGCTCGCCGCGGCGCGGGAACAGGCCGAGGACGGCGCCGCCGACCTCGTGCGGACCGTCACCGACGAGTACGCCCTGCTGAACCTCACCGATCTGCTGGGCGTCCCCGCCTCCGACCGCGCCCTGCTGCTGGAGTGGACCGTACGGATCATCGGCTACCAGGACCCCGAGGACGCCCCCGCGCCCCGCCTCGGCCCGGACGGAGTTCCGCTGAACCCGCGCTCACCGGCCCTGCTCGGCGAGATGTTCGCGTACGCCCGGGAACTGGCCGCCCACAAGCTCGCGCACCCCGGCGACGACGTGATGACGGCGCTGGCCCGGGCCGGGCTGGACCCGGCCGAGCTGGAGATGTTCTTCTTCCTGCTCACCGTCGCGGGCAACGACACCGTGCGCAGCGCCGCCCCGGGCGGACTGCTCGCACTGGCCGGTGAACCGCAGGCCTACCGGGAGCTCGCCGACGGCCGGGTCCCGGTGGCGACGGCCGTGGAGGAACTGCTGCGCGTCCACCCGCCGGTGCTCAGCTTCCGGCGCACGGCCGCCGCCGACACCGAGCTGGCGGGGCAGCGGATCCGGGCCGGGGACAAGGTGGTGGTGTTCCACGCCGCCGCCAACCACGACGAACGCGTCTTCACCGCCCCCGAACGCCTGGCCCTGGACCGCACGCCCAATCCGCACGTCTCCTTCGGGGACGGCCCGCACGTCTGCCTCGGCGCCCACTTCGCCCGGCTCCAGCTGCGCACCCTCCACGAGGAGTGGATCCGCCTGATGCCCGCGCCCGAACTGGCGGGCCCGCCGCGCCGGCTGGTGTCCAACTTCATCAACGGGATCACGCGTCTGCCGCTACGGGTGTCCGGGCCGCGGCGCTGACGTCGGCGACCAGCTCGGTCACGTCGGGCCCGTAGGCGTCGGAGTTGATCACCTTCAGGACGACGCAGAAGGAGTCCCGGCCGTAGGTGCGGGCCAGCCGCTCGTGGTGTTTGGCCAGGTAACGGGCGGCGGCCTGGTTGCTGTTCGCGGTCTGCCCCGACAGCAGGAACACCGGCCGCGAGGCCCGGCCGGCGGTCAGCCGCGCCAGCAGCACGTACTCCGTCTGCCCCTTCTCCCACCGGTACGTCTCCCCGCCGACCTTGATCGAGCCCCGGTCCGGACCGCGCTCGCTGTTCGTGTCGACGCGGACCCCCGGCAGCATGGAGGAGAGGTGCGCCGTGGTCCGGGCGTTGGAGACGGGTCCTCCCACGCAGAACTCGGCCCGTTCGCCGAAGCCCTGGCGGGCCGCGTCGTGGGTGACGATCTGCACGGTCGCCCCGCAGTCCTTGATCAGGGCGGATATCTCCAGCAGGGCGAAGGCGTCGTTGCGGTGCAGCGAGGAATCGGTGCCGCCCATCTGCCGGTTGACCACGAACAGGCAGTCGGATCCGGTGGGCAGGCCGAGGAAGGCCTGCTTGCGGCGGAGCGCGCGCCGCCAGAGGTAGGTACGGGAGAACCAGCCGAACCCTCCACTGAGTGCGGTGGCCACCACCCCGAGCACGATGTTGCGCACGTCGTCGTTCATGCGCCGGATGCTAGGGCATGATCCGCACGGGGTCAGCCCCACAACAGGGGCCGCGGCCGTGCCTGTTCACCCGCGGCGGGTCCCGGGCGGGGTCCTGGCCAGGGCAGGGGCGCCGACCGGCCGGGCGGGGGTGCGGGATCACCCGGAGGGGGACGGCGCGGGGCGGTCCACTGCCGGGGCGGCGGGGTGGCCGCTAGGCTCGGCGCACGCTGCCGACCGGAGGTCCTCCATGCACCGTCCTGCCGCCCGCACGTTACCGCTGCTCGCCCTCGCCGGTGCGCTCGTCGCCACCGGCGCGGCCGCGCCGCCGTCGGCCGCGCCGCCCCCGGCCAAGGTCCCGGTGGCCGTGGGCTACGGCGGGGCCGTCGCCAGTGTCGACGCCGACGCCTCCGCCGCGGGGATCGCCGTCCTGCGCTCCGGTGGCAACGCCGTGGACGCGGCCGTCGCGACCGCCGCGGCGCTCGGGGTCACCGAGCCGTACTCGGCGGGCATCGGGGGCGGCGGCTACTTCGTCCACTACGACGCCGCCTCCCGGCGGGTGCAGACCATCGACGGCCGCGAGACCGCCCCGGCGACGGCCACCGCCGGCCTCTTCCAGGAGAACGGACTGCCCATCCCCTTCGAGGAGGGCCAGACCAGCGGCCTCGGCGTCGGGGTCCCGGGCACCCCCGCCACCTGGAAGAGCGCCCTCGACGCCTGGGGCACCCGGCCGCTGCGCGAACTGCTGGAGCCCGCCGAGAAGCTGGCCCGCAAGGGCTTCACCGTGGACGCGACCTTCCGCGCCCAGACGGCGGCCAACGAGGCCCGGTTCCGGGACTTCCCGGCCACCTCCAAGCTGTTCCTGCCGGGCGGCGCCCTGCCGGTGGTCGGCTCCACCTTCAAGAACCCCGACCTCGCCGCGACCTACGCGGAACTCGGCCGCAAGGGCACCGGCGCGCTCTACCGCGGCCCGATCGCCGAGGACATCGTCCGGACCGTCCGCAAGCCCCCGGTCGACCCCGCCGCCACCCGCAAGGTCCGCCCCGGCGACCTGACCGCCGCGGACCTGCGCGCCTATGAGACCAAGCGGCAGGCGCCCACCCGGATCGGCTACCGGGGCCTGGACGTCTACAGCATGGCGCCGTCCTCCTCGGGCGGAACCACCGTCGGCGAGGCGCTGAACATCCTGGAGCGCACCGACCTCGGAGCCCTCTCCGAGACCCAGTACCTGCACCGCTTCATCGAGGCCTCGCGGATCTCCTTCGCCGACCGGGGCCGCTGGGTCGGCGACCCGGCCGCCGAGGACGTGCCGACCCGGGAGCTGCTCTCCCAGCGGTTCGCCGACGCCCGCGCCTGCCTGATCTCCCCGGACCGCGCGCTGACCAGCCCGCTGGCCCCCGGCGACCCGCGCAACCCGGCGCCGTGCGCCACGACCGGGCAGGCCGCACCCACCACCTACGAGGGGGAGAACACCACGCACCTGACGGTCGCCGACCGCTGGGGCAACGTGGTCTCCTACACCCTGACCATCGAGTCCACGGGCGGCAGCGCGATCACCGTGCCCCGCCGGGGCTTCCTGCTCAACAACGAGCTGACCGACTTCTCCTTCGCGCCCGCCGCCCCCGGGGTCCCGGACCCGAACCTGCCCGGTCCCGGCAAGCGGCCGCGTTCCTCCATGTCGCCGACCATCGTCCTGGAGGACGGGCGGCCCGTCCTGGCGGTGGGCTCCCCGGGCGGTGCCACCATCATCACCACGGTGCTCCAGACCCTGACCGGCCACGTGGACCGCGGTCTTCCGCTGGTCGACGCGATCGCCGCGCCCCGGGCCAGCCAGCGCAACCAGACCACCACCGAGCTGGAGCCGGGGCTGTGGAACAGCCCGCTGCGCGCCGAACTGGAGGCCATCGGCCACGGGTTCCGGCAGAACCCGGAGATCGGCGCGGCCACCGGTGTCCAGCGGCTGCCCGACGGGCGCTGGCTGGCCGCGGCGGAGACCAGCCGGCGGGGCGGCGGCTCGGCGATGGTCGTCCACCCCCGCGGCACGCCGTAGGGGTCACAGGGCGGTGAGGATCCGGGGGCCGTCGGCGGTGATCGCGACCGTGTGCTCCGCATGGGCGGCGCGGCTGCCGTCGACGGTCCGCAGGGTCCAGCCGTCCGGGTCGCAGGTGTAGTCGTCGGTGCCGCCCGCCACCAGCATCGGCTCGATCGCGAGGACCATGCCGGCGCGCAGCTTCATCCCGCGTCCCGGCGGGCCCTCGTTGGGCACGCCCGGGTCCTCGTGCATGCTGCGGCCGATGCCGTGACCGCCGAAGCCGTCGGGGATGCCGTACCCGGCGGCGCGGCCGACCGTGCCGACCGCGTGGGCGATGTCCCCGATCCGGTTGCCGACGACGGCGGCCGCGATGCCCGCGGCCAGGGCCGCCTCGGCCGTGGCGATGAGCCGCAGGTCGGCGGGGCGGGCCCGGCCGACGGTGAAGCTGACCGCGGCGTCGCCGACCCAGCCGCCGAGCTTCGCCCCGCAGTCGATGCTGACCAGGTCGCCGTCGCGCAGGACGTGGTCGCCGGGGATGCCGTGCACGATCGCGTCGTTGACCGAGGCGCAGATCACCGCGGGGAAGGGCACCGGGGCGAACCGCGGCCGGTAGCCGAGGAAGGGCGAGCTCGCCCCCGCCCCGCGGAGCACCTCGCGGGCCGCCGCGTCCAGTTCCCGCAGGGAGACGCCGACCTGAGCCCGGTCCCGTACGGCGGCCAGGGCATGGGCGACGACCCGTCCCGCGGCGCGCATCTTGTCGATCGACTGTTCTGTCTTGAGTTCCACCATGCCAATAACTATACCGGTATAACTTTAACGGGATAGTTATTGGGGTGCGGGGGTAGGATGGGGGCATGGTCCGTACCCCCCTCACCCCCGAAGAGCGCGAGCGCGGCGAGCGGCTCGGCGCGCTGCTGCGCGAGGCCCGAGGTCCCCGCAGCATGGTCGAGGTCGCCGCGAGCGCCGGACTCTCCGCCGAGACCCTCCGCAAGATCGAGACGGGCCGGGCCCCCACCCCCGCCTTCTTCACGGTCGCCGCCCTCGCCGAGGCGCTGGGCCTCTCGCTGGACGACGTACTGCGCCGCTGCGCCTTCGTCCCCGCCTGACGGGCGGCGGGGGTCACGCCGCGACGCGGGCCGGGTCGAACCCCTTCGTGAGGAGCCGGGCGGCGAGCGCCAGTTCCCAGGCGAACACCGGGAGGGCCGCGGCCGATCCCGCCACCGAGACCTGCTCGTAGAGCCCGGCCGCCACGGCCGCCGCCGATATGCAGATCAGCGGGCCCCCGATCAGGCCCAGGACCGCGATGGGCCGCGGCACCAGCCTCGTGCGGAACATCAGGTACGCCAGCAGTGCCGTGTTCAGGCCCAGGGCCACGTTCGGGCCGAGCAGGAACGTCCAGTCGTGCAGGGCCACGAGGGCCCGGTCTGCCCCCGCGTCGCCCACCGCCGTCGCCGCTCCCGCCGCCCCTGCCGCGTCCTGGCGCAGCGTCAGCAGGGTCAGGACGCCGAGGATCCCGACGGTGATCACCACCGCTTCGAGCAGCCGCAGGCAGAGGTATCCCACCGCCACCCCCTCGTGCCGCCTGCGCACCACCGGGAACAGTACGGCCCCGGTCCCGATGACGGCCGCCACGAGCACCAGCTCGCACAGCGCCCCGAGCAGCGCCGAGGTGCCGGCGCCCGGGGCGAGCGTGCCCGGCGCCCCGTCGAGCAGTGGCTGGTAGAGGGCCAGCCCCCCGATCGCGGCGACCTCGGTCACCAGGAACAGCGTGCCCGCGAGTGCCGCGGTCCTTCGGTTGGGGCTCATCATCGGTCCCTTCGACCTTCGAGGTGTACGCCGTACACCTGGCGGTCACCGTAGGCGTACGCCGTACACTCGTCAAGCGGGGTGGCCGGCCGGTGCCCAGCGGCGAGGAGAGGGTCGGGATGGCACAGCACGTGGGATCCGCGCGCCGGGAGCCGCTGAACAGGGAGCGGGTGCTGCGGGCCGCCGTCGCGCTCGCCGACGACGGCGGCATCGAGTCGCTCAGCATGCGCAGGCTCGCCCAGGAACTGGGCGTCGTGCCGATGGCCCTCTACAAGCACGTGGCCAACAAGGAACAGCTCCTGGACGGCATGGTCGACGCGGTCGTCGCCGGGATCGCCCCGCCACTGGAGGGCTCCGGCTGGAAGGACATCGTCCGCCGCCGCATCCTGTCGGCCCGTCAGGAGCTCCTGCGCCACCGCTGGGCCGCGCAGGTGATCGAGTCGCGCACCGCGCCGACCCCGGCCGTGCTGGCGTACCTGGACTCGATGATCGGCACGTTCCGCGACGGCGGCTTCTCCGTCGACCTCACCCACCACGTCATGCACGCCATGGGGAGCCGCCTGCTCGGCTTCAGCCAGGAGCTGTTCGACGATCCCGCGCCCGCCGGCTCCCCGGGCATGACCGCGGACGCGCTCGCCGCGCTGGCGGGGGCGTACCCGCGCGTCGCGGAGCTGGCCGCCGCGGCCGCCCACGACGAGGAATCCGCCGTCGGCCGCATCTGCGACGACCAGTTCGAGTTCGAGTTCGCCCTCGACCTCCTCCTCGACGGCCTGGAAAGGCTCCACCGGCAGGGGTGGACCTCCACCCGGTCGCCTAATGTCGGGGCATGACGATGGAAGAGCTCGGCAGGGCGCGGTACGTCAGTCTCACCACCTTCCGCAAGGACGGCACGCCGGTGGCGACCCCGGTCTGGGCGGTGGCCGACGGCGGCGAGCTGTACGTGTGGACGCGCAGCGACTCCTGGAAGGTGAAGCGGATCGCCCGCGACGGGCGGGTCACCGTGACCGCATGCGACGTGCGCGGCCGCGTCGAGGAGGGCGCGCCCGTCCTGGAGGGGCGGGCCCGGCTGCTGGACGAGGCGGGGCTGCGGCGGGTGCGCGCCCTGATGTCGCGCAAGTACACCTGGCAGTTCTGGGCGGTGGACGTGCCCGCCACGCTCTGGCGGCGGGGCAAGAGGCCGCACACCGCGATCGCCGTCAAGCTTTGAGATTCCCGTAGCGCGCCCGTAACACGGGTGGGGTGCAATGCGGTCATGGAGACCGCGACTTCGCTGGCGATCAGTCAATTCTCCGACTATCTGCGGGGGTTGACCCAGAGACTGGATCCCGGGGCAGGCTGGTACGGGGAATTCCTGCGCCGGGACCCGGAAGGCGTGCGGGCCTGTCTCCAGGGGGCCGCGATGGCGCCGTGGGACGTCGTGGAATCGCTGCTGCGCGACCTCGCCGGACTGCGGGGCGAGGAGTTCGCGGCGCGCGAGGGCGCCTACGCGGCCGGGCTGCGGGCCGCCGCGGTCGGCGCGTGGGACCGGCTGCCGGGCGGCACCGAGGAGCTGCGGACCCTGCTCACCACGGCGGACACCCAGCGGGCCGAGGCGGACGCTGCCCTGCGGAGCCTGTCCGCCCGCCGGGCCGGCGCGACCGACCGGGCCGAGGCGGACGTCCTGGACCGGGAGCTCTCCTGGACCCGGGACGACGCGGCCCGTGCCGCGGCCCGGTACGAGGACCTGAGCGCCCGGCTGGCCGCGGCCACCCGCCCCGCAGGGCCGGGGCAGGACGGCCCGCCGCTGCCGGGCGTACCGCGGCAGCGGGTCGCGGAGCGGCCCCAGCCCCTGGTGGCCCGGCCCCAGCAGGCCGCCCCTGTCACCACCCCTGCCGGGGCCGCGGCCCCGGCCCCGGAACCGGAGGCGCCGGAGCCGGAGCCGCCCGTCGGGCGCGCCGAGGGACGGTGGCTGCGCACCGGCCGCCGCGCCGGAGGGGCCCGATACGCCGGAGCCGCGCCCTCCGGGGCCGCCGACTTCACCCCGCCGCCGGGCTACGAGGCGCAGGCCCCCGCGGCCGGACCGGACCCGGTGCGCGCCGCGCCGCGCGGGGCCCGCTTCGGCCATCCCGCCCCCACGGCCGCCCCGGCCCCCGCCCCTTCCCCGTCTTCGTCCCCGTCTCCGGCGGGCGCCCGCCCCACCGGGGCCTTCGTCGCCGAACTGCTCACCCTGCGCGCCCGGGGGCGTACGGGCGAGGCCCACGTGCTGCTGTGCGAGGCGGCCGCCTGGCCCGCCGGGCGGCTGCCCGGGCTCGCCGCCGAACTGACCCGCGCCGGGCTCGCGGCCGACTGGGCCACGCTCCTGTGGGAGGCCGCCTCGCTCCCGCCCGAGCGGCTCGCCGCCGCCGCGGCGGCGCTCGGCGAGGCGGGCCGGGAGGCCGACAGCGACGCGCTGCTGCGTCAGGGCGTGGCCCGCCCCACCGCCGAGATCGCCGATGCGGCCCTCGCCCTCGGCGGGGCCGGCCACACCCGGGAGGCCGAGGCCCTGCTCGGCGCCTTCGTCCGGGTCCGCACCGCGGAGGAGGCGGCGCGGCTCGCCGGCCGAGACCCGCAATGGCTCGCTCCCCGGCTGCTGGACGCGGCCCGCGCCCTGTCCGGGCCCCGGCACCGGGACCTGGTCCACGCCCTGCGCGTGGCCGGAATTGCCATGGCGTAAAACGCCCGTCTCCTGACCGCTAACGACCGCGGGGAGACGTAACGTGATCGACTACTCCAACCGCGCAACGCGGTCTTGCCCCACGCTGTGCCGAGGCCTACGTTCTACTCCCTACGCACTCCGTCTACGTGCGTAGAACCGGCGTTCCCGTCGCGAGGAGCAGCTCATGGCCCAAGTCGTCCGCGCCGCGCTGGTCCAGGCCACCTGGACCGGAGACACCGAAACGATGATCGCCAAACACGAGGAGCACGCCCGCCGGGCCGCTGCTCAGGGGGCGAAGATCATCGGCTTCCAGGAGGTGTTCAACGCCCCCTACTTCTGTCAGGTCCAGGAGCCCGAGCACTACCGCTGGGCCGAGGCGGTCCCCGACGGTCCGACCGTCCGCCGGATGCAGGACCTCGCCCGCGAGACCGGCATGGTCATCGTCGTCCCGGTCTTCGAGCTGGAGAGCGAGGGCTTCTACTACAACACCGCCGCCGTCATCGACGCCGACGGCAGCTACCTCGGGAAGTACCGCAAGCACCACATCCCCCAGGTCAAGGGCTTCTGGGAGAAGTACTACTTCCGTCCGGGCAACCTCGGCTGGCCCGTCTTCGACACCGCCGTCGGCCGGGTGGGCGTGTACATCTGCTACGACCGCCACTTCCCCGAGGGATGGCGCCAACTGGGTCTGGCCGGGGCTCAGCTGGTCTACAACCCCTCCGCCACCCACCGGGGCCTCTCCGCGCACCTCTGGCAGCTGGAGCAGCCCGCCTCCGCCGTCGCCAACGAGTACTTCATCGCCGCCATCAACCGGGTCGGCCAGGAGGAGTACGGGGACAACGACTTCTACGGGACCAGCTACTTCGTCGACCCGCGGGGGAAGTTCGTCGGCGACGTGGCCAGCGACAAGGAGGAGGAACTCCTCGTCCGCGACCTCGACTTCGGCCTGATCAAGGAGGTCCGCGACCAGTGGGCCTTCTACCGCGACCGCCGCCCCGACGCCTACGGAGGGCTCGTACAGCCGTGACCAACCCGATCCCCCTGCACAGCCGCCACGCCGCCGTCCTGCCCGACTGGCTCGCGCTGTACTACGACCGCCCCATCGAGCTCACCCACGGCGAGGGCCGCCACGTCTGGGACGCGGACGGCAACCGCTACCTCGACTTCTTCGGCGGCATCCTCACCACGATGACGGCCCACGCCCTGCCCGAGGTCACCAAGGCCGTCTCCGAACAGGCCGGGCGGATCATCCACTCCTCCACCCTGTACCTGAACCGGCCGATGGTCGAACTGGCCGAACGGGTCTCGGCGCTGTCCGGCATCCCCGACGCCCGGGTCTTCTTCACCACCTCCGGCACCGAGGCCAACGACACGGCCCTGCTGCTCGCGACGACGTACCGCCGCTCCAACCAGATCCTCGCGATGCGCAACAGCTACCACGGCCGGTCCTTCTCCACCGTCGGGGTCACCGGCAACCGCGGCTGGTCCCCGACCAGCCTCTCGCCGCTGCAGACGCACTACGTCCACGGCGCCGTCCGCACCCGCGGCCCGTTCGCCGCCCTGTCCGACGCCGACTTCACCGCGGCGGCCGTGGCCGACCTGGAGGACGTGCTCGGTCAGACCCGCGGGGGAGTGGCCGCGCTCCTCGCCGAGCCGATCCAGGGCGTCGGCGGGTTCACCTCACCGCCCGACGGGCTCTACGGGGCCTTCCGCGAGGTCCTGGACCGGCACGGCATCCTGTGGATCAGCGATGAGGTGCAGACCGGCTGGGGCCGCACCGGCGAGCACTTCTGGGGCTGGCAGGCGCACGCCCAGAACGGCCCGCCGGACATCCTCACCTTCGCCAAGGGCATCGGCAACGGCATGTCCATCGGCGGGGTCGTGGCCCGCGCCGAGGTGATGAACTGCCTGGACGCGAACTCCATCTCCACCTTCGGCGGTTCCCCGGTCACCATGGCCGCCGGCGTCGCCAACCTCTCGTACCTGCTGGAGCACGACCTCCAGGGCAACGCCCGCCGCGTCGGCGGCCTGCTGCTGGAGCGGCTGCGCGCGATCGCCGCCCATGTGCCGGCCGTACGCGAGGTCCGCGGCCGAGGCCTGATGGCCGGACTGGAGCTGACCCGCCCCGGCACCGACCGGGCCGACCCGGACGCGGCCGCCGCCGTCCTGGAGGCCGCCCGCGCCGGCGGGCTGCTGCTCGGCAAGGGCGGCGGGTACAACACCAGCGTGCTGCGCATCGCGCCGCCGCTCTCCCTCACCGTCGCCGAGGCGGAAGAAGGCGCCGAGATCCTCGAACAGGCGCTCCGCAGCATCCCGTAGGGGGATTCCCATGAGCATCCGCACCCTGATCCGCGGCGGTCTGGTCGTCACCGCCGCCGACGAACTGCACGCCGACGTCCTGATCGAGGACGGCCGGGTGGCCGCCCTGGCCGCCCACGGCTCCGCGGCCGCCGAGGTCTGGACGGCCGACCGTACGATCGACGCGAGCGGGAAGTACGTGATCCCCGGCGGCGTCGATGCGCACACGCACATGGAACTCCCCTTCGGCGGCACCGCGGCCTCGGACACCTTCGAGACCGGCACCCGCGCCGCCGCCTGGGGCGGCACCACCACCATCGTCGACTTCGCGGTGCAGAGCGTGGGCCACGCCCTGCGGGAGGGGCTCGACACCTGGTACGACAAGGCCGACGGCAACTGCGCGATCGACTACGCCTTCCACATGATCCTCTCGGACGTCAACGAAGGCACCCTGAAGGAGATGGACCTCCTCGTCGGGGAAGGCGTCACCTCCTTCAAGCTGTTCATGGCCTACCCGGGTGTCTTCTACAGCGACGACGGGCAGATCCTGCGCGCCATGCAGCGGGCCTCCGGCAACGGCGGGCTGATCATGATGCACGCCGAGAACGGCATCGCGATCGACGTGCTCGTCGAACAGGCCCTGGCGCGCGGGGAGACCGACCCCCGCCACCACGGCGAGGTCCGCAAGGTGCTCCTCGAAGCCGAGGCCACCCACCGGGCCATCCAGCTCGCGCGGGTGGCCGGCTCCCCGCTGTACGTGGTCCACGTCTCCGCGGAGGAGGCCGTCGCCGAGCTGGCGGCCGCCCGTGACAAGGGCCTGCCGGTCTTCGGCGAGACCTGTCCGCAGTACCTGTTCCTGTCCACCGACAATCTCGCGGAGCCCGACTTCCAGGGCGCCAAGTACGTCTGCTCCACACCCCTGCGGCCCCGCGAGCACCAGGCGGCGCTGTGGCGGGGGCTGCGGACGAACGACCTCCAGGTGGTCTCCACCGACCACTGCCCCTTCTGCTTCCGGGGCCAGAAGGAGCTCGGCCGCGGGGACTTCTCCAAGATCCCCAACGGCCTGCCGGGCGTGGAGAACCGGATGGACCTCCTTCACCAGGCCGTCCTGGACGGCCACATCAGCCGCCGCCGCTGGATCGAGATCGCCTGCGCGAGCCCGGCCCGGATGTTCGGCCTCTACCCCCAGAAGGGCACCATCGCGCCGGGTTCCGACGCCGACATCGTCCTCTACGATCCGCACGCCGAGCAGGTCATCTCCGCCGAGACGCACCACATGAACGTGGACTACTCGGCGTACGAGGGCAAGCGGATCACCGGACGCGTCGACACCGTGCTCTCGCGCGGCGAACTCGTCATCGACCGGCGCGAGTTCACCGGGCGGGCCGGCCACGGGGTCTACATCCCCCGCTCCACCTGCCAGTACCTGTAAGCGCACGTAAGGAGCCGCCCGTATGGACTTCGGCCTCGTCCTGCAGACCGACCCGCCCGCCTCGCAGGTCATCAGCCTCATGCGCCGCGCCGAGCGCAACGGTTTCCGCTACGGCTGGACCTTCGACTCCGCCGTGCTGTGGCAGGAGCCGTTCGTCATCTACAGCCAGATCCTGGAGCACACCCGCAAGCTCCACATCGGCCCGATGGTCACCAATCCGGGCACCCGCACCTGGGAGGTGACCGCCTCCACCTTCGCCACCCTCAACGACATGTTCGGCAACCGCACGGTGTGCGGGATCGGGCGCGGGGACTCGGCGATGCGCGTCGCCGGGCGCGCGCCCAACACCCTGGCCCGCCTGGGCGAGGCCATCGACGTCATCCGGGACCTCGCCGAGGGCCGCGAGGCCCTCGTCGACGGCAAGCCGCTGCGGATCCCCTGGATCAGGGACGGGAAGCTCCCGGTGTGGATGGCGGCGTACGGGCCCAAGGCCCTGGCCCTCGCCGGACAGAAGGCGGACGGGTTCATCCTCCAGCTCGCCGACCCCTACCTCACCGAATGGATGATCAAGTCCGTCCGGGAGGCCGCCGAGGCGGCGGGCCGGGACCCGGACTCGATCACCATCTGCGTGGCGGCCCCCGCGTACGTGGGCGAGGACCTCGCCCACGCCCGCGACCAGTGCCGCTGGTTCGGCGGCATGGTCGGCAACCACGTGGCCGACCTCGTCACCCGCTACGGCGAGCACTCCTCGATGGTCCCGGACGAGCTCACCGAGTACGTCAAGGCCCGCCAGGGCTACGACTACAGCCACCACGGCCGCGCGGGGAACCCGTCCGCCGACTTCGTCCCCGACGAGATCGTCGACCGCTTCTGCCTGCTGGGCCCGGTGGAGGCCCACATCGAGAAGCTGCGGATCCTGCGCGACCTGGGCGTCGACCAGTTCGCCGTCTACGACATGCACGACGCGAAGGAGGCCACGATCGACGCCTACGGGCAGTACGTGATCCCGGCGTTGACCTGACCTGACCTGACCTGACCTGACCTGCGTCGGCGGGGTACGCACGGACGGGTGACATCGGGCGGGACCGCCCCGAGCGGCCCCGCCCGATGCCCGCCGGTGGGCGATCAGCCCTGGTTCGGCGGCAGCGCGATGTCGGTGACCTGCGTGCGGCCGGGGAAGGCACCGCGGCTGGTCGCCCTGCCGTTCAGGACGTCGATCTCGTACAGGGCGTAGGAGCCGCCCGTGCTGATCGTGGCGAAGCCCCGGTTCGTCCCGGTCCTGGGCGAGGAGTAGATGTCGAAGCCGGCGTCCGGTACCGCGTTGATGCCGAGACTGCCGGTGGGGGCGAGGGTGCCGGCGTTCGCGGGGGACTGCAGCGAGATCCGGTCGGCCAGGGTGTCCAGGTCGAACAGGGTCGTGGCCGTTGCCGCGTTCAGGTCGTTGTTCGTGTAGGCGGCGCCCGTGACGCCCGAGGCGGTGGCGGGCGGGGTGCCGGGGTTGGTGAGCGGGCCGTCGACGGCGGTGCCGGGGGCCGCTGCCGCGTCGTCGATGTTGTGGCGCAGGTTCTGGCCCGTGTCGGAGATGACGCGCAGCCGGTTCGCGGCCGGGTTGAAGTCGACCCCGAAGAACGTCCCGGAGAGTGCGACGGTCAGCTGGGAGACCTTCGTCGCCCGCGCGTTGCCGGTGTCCAGGGTGTAGACGCCGCCCCGGTCACCGACGCCGTACAGCCTCTCGTTCTGGACGCGGAAGTCGATGCCGACCAGCTTGGCGTCGCCCGTCAGGCCCGACACCCTCCGGGCCGGGACGCTCTTGGACGGCTTGTCGACATCGAACTCCACCAGCCGCTGGTCGGCGGTGAGACCGATCGCGGCGAGGCCCTTGTGCTCCATGGCGGGCAGGGTCACCGGGGGAGTGCCGTTGTCGGAGGCGGCGAGAGCGGGGGCCGCGCAGGCCATCGCCAGGACGGCGGACAGGGCGAGAACGGTGCTGCGAGTGCGCATGTTCACCTTTCGGGAAGTCGTGGTCTCGTGCGCCGCCCAGGTGAGGGCGGAGCGCACGCCTGCTTCGGAGCCGAGGCGCTCCCGGACGTGCGTGAACTCCACGGACCACTCCAACGGAGCACTCCGTCCGCCACCGCCGTGGTCTGTGGCCGAAAAGGGCCAAGGCGCTCAAACGTTTCAACTGTCCATCAGAGGTCTGAATCGGGACAACATGGTGCGAATTCCAGTCGCGCACAGCGGATTTGATTGCAGGGGCCACCGATCGCGGGCGAGTCTCGGTGTGCAACCGCGAAGGTCGATGGCCGGACCGTCGCGGTGTGGGTTGCCGACGTGCCCGTGGGTGCGGCGCGCCCTGTTTCCGCTCGATTCCCGTGAAGGAGAGATCGTGCTCATGACGCCGAAGAGGTTGATTCGATCGGCTGCCGTGGTGTTCGCCGCGGCAGCATCACTGACCCTGACCGTCCCCGGCAACGCGTTCGCCATCGATCACGTCGAGTGCCGTGGCGGTGAGAACTTCCTGAAGATCTGGTCCCACGACGGAGGCCGGCAGAGCGTGGACTGCTACGCGAACAAGGGGCGGACCGGGTTCGGGGGCTGGTGGGTCGACAAGATTTCCACCGGCAACAACGACCTGATCTACTACGACGCCAACGGCGACTCCGTGCGGGTCAACCGCTGGACGGAGATCACGTTCCCGAACCGTCCGCCCAAGGTCGACTCCATCGAGATCCTGTGACGCCCTGAAGCTCCCCCCCCCGCAGGCGCCGCGACCTGACGCGGCCCCTGCGGGGGGATTCGTGCCTCCAGGTGGTTGGAGGTGCCGGGTGGCGCCGGCCGCGGTACGGGTAGTGCATGACACAGAAGAAGGACAGGGCTGACGAGGGGACCCGCGAGCGGGCGAAGCCGCACGGATCGGCCTACGCCGCGCTCGTCGGAGCGGGCATCGGCGCCCTGGCCGGTCTCACGGGAAGCACGCTCGCCTACTTCGAGGCCAAGGACTCCCACCACGCGGAAGCCGCCGCACGGCGGGCGGACGTCCGGCGGGCCGCCTACGTCGAGCTCGCGGCGAGCACGAACAAGTACGTGCAGCAAGCCGCCCAGCTGCTGTCCGTGAGCCTCGACCCCGGCAAGACCGCTCAGGAGAGGCGGCGTCAGTTCGAGGACAGGTTCGCCCCGGCCAACACGGACCTGGCGCGGTCCGTCACGACGGTGCGCCTGGTGACCACGCCGGAGGGCCGGCACGACCTGGAGGCGATCGACGCCCGCTCCACCGAGGTGGGCAAGCTGGCCACGGACTGGATCGACCGGGGCCCCGCGGGCGTCGACGTGAACAAGCGGGGCGAGGAATTCGCCGAGGCGGTGCGGCAGCAGCTGGCCGCGCTGCAGACGTTCATGGACCGGGCCGCCGACGAAGCGCTGTGAGGGCCGGACGGCCGCGGCGCAGGGCCCTCGCGGCGGGATGCCGCCGATGGCGGGTTCACCGGGTGTCCACCCGTTGTCCGGCCGTCCGTCCCGTCCGGCGGTGGGGTTTGTCGGCGGGGCGTGCTTTGCTGGGGGCATGATCGATGAGTTCCTGGCCCGTGGCCTGTCCGATGTGGAAGAGGCCGTCCGCAAGGCGGCGGCGGTCGAGATCATGCCGAGGTTCCGGCAGCTCGCCGACCACGAGGTGGACCAGAAGAGCGGACCGCACGACCTGGTGACCGTCGCGGACCGCAAGGCGGAGGAGCACCTCACGGCCTCCCTGACCCGGCTGCTGCCCGGCTCGGCCGTGGTCGGGGAGGAAGCCGTCCACGCCGACCCGACCGTGTACGGGGCGCTGCGCGCGGACGCCCCGGTGTGGATCGTGGACCCGGTGGACGGCACCCGGCAGTTCGTCGCGGGCAACCCCGCCTTCTGCACCCTGGTGGCCCTGGCCCACCGCGGGGAGATCCTCGCCTCCTGGACCTTCGCCCCGGCCCTGGAGGAGCTGGCGACCGCCGTGCGCGGGCAGGGCGCCTACGTCGACGGCGTGCGCATCCACAGCGGTTCGCCCGAGCCGGGCGCCGAGCTGAGGATCGCCATGGCCCACCCGCTGTACACCTCCGAGGCCGACAAGCGGACCCTCACGCGCCTGGACGTCCCCGGGGTGGCGGCCCGGCCCTGCGGTTCGGCGGGCCTGGAGTACCTGAAGGTGGCCCGCGGGGAGATGGACGGCCTGGCCTTCACCTGGCCCTCGGCCTGGGACCACGCGGCCGGGCTGCTGCTGGTCGCGGAGGCGGGCGGAGCCCAGAGCACGGTCGACGGCGTCCCCTTCCGGGTGGACCGGGACAACGCGCTGCCCTTCGCGGTAGGCCGCGACGAGACCACGGCCGTACGGATCCGCGAGTTGCTGCGGGGAGAGTGAGGGGCGCCCGGCAGGACCGGGCGACGAATCCGTCCCTGCGGGCGGAATATCCTGGGTGCAGTGGCGCCGCCGGACGAAGGAGTCGCAAGTGCCGTCGATTCTCGATGCGGTCGTGGTGGGGGCGGGGCCCAATGGGCTGACGGCCGCCGTCGAACTGGCCCGGCGCGGCTTCTCGGTGGCCGTCTTCGAAGCCGGGGACACGGTCGGCGGTGGTGCCCGGACCGAGGAGCTGACCCTCCCGGGCTTCCGCCACGACCCCTGTTCGGCGGTGCACCCGCTCGGCGTGGGCTCGCCGGTCTTCGCCACGATGCCGCTGAAGCGGTACGGGCTGGAGTGGCTGGACGCCCCGCTGCCGCTGGCCCACCCCTTCGACGACGGCACCGCCGCGGTGCTCTCCCGCTCGGTCGCGGAGACGGCCGCCTCCTTCGGGCCGCGCGACGCGGGCACCTACCGGCGGCTGGTGGAGCCGTTCCTCGGCCGATGGGACACCCTTGCCCGGGACTTCATGTCCCTGCCCAGTACGGCGCTGCCCCGGGATCCGGTCACCCTCGCCCGGTTCGGGCTCGCCGGACTGCCGCCGTCCACCTGGCTGCTGCGGCGCTTCCGCGACGACCGGGCCCGCGCCCTCCTCTCCGGACTCGTGGCGCACGTCAACGCCCCGCTCGGCGGGATCGGCACCGGCGCGGTGGGCCTGGTCTTCCTCCTGGCCGCGCACGCGAACGGCTGGCCGCTGCCGCGCGGGGGCTCGCAGTCCATCTCGGACGCCCTCACCGCGTACCTGCGCGCGCTCGGCGGGGTCGTCCACACCGGCTTCGAGGTGAAGCGGCTCGACGACCTCCCGCCCGCGCGGGCCTACGTCTTCGACACCTCGCCGACCGCACTGTCACGGATCGCCCGCCTGGGGCGCGCCTACGACGGCTACCGGTACGGCCCCTCCGTCTTCAAGATCGACTACGCCCTGGACGGCCCGGTCCCGTGGACCGCCGAGGAGCCGCGCCGCGCGGGCACCGTCCACATCGGGCCGGGCAGCCGCGACATCGACGCCGCCCTCCAGCTCGCCTCGGGCGGCCGGGCCCCGCGCAACCCGTTCCTCATCACCGCGCAGCCCAGCCTCGTCGACCCGGGCCGGGCGCCCGCCGGCAAGCACGTGTTCTGGGCGTACGGGCACGTCCCCGCGGGCTGGGACGGCGACCTCACCGATGCCGTCGAGCGCCAACTGGAGCGGTTCGCCCCGGGCTTCCGCGACCTGGTCCTGGCCCGCGCCACGGCCGGCCCGCCGCAGTTCGCGGCCCGCAACCCCAACTACGTCGGCGGGGACATCGCCTGCGGAGCCACCTCGGGACTCCAGCTGCTGCTGCGCCCCAAGCCCTCGCTCTTCCCGTACGCGACGGCGCACCCGGCCGTCTTCATCTGCTCCTCCGCGACCCCGCCCGGCCCCGGTGTGCACGGCATGTCCGGGCACAACGCCGCCAAGGCCGTGTGGCGCAGCCTTCGGAAGGACTCCTGATGGTCCGCATCACCCTCGTCCAGGGCGACATCACCGCCGAGGAGGCCGACGCCGTGGTCAACGCCGCGAACTCCTCGCTGCTCGGCGGCGGGGGAGTGGACGGCGCCATCCACCGCCGCGGCGGGCCGGAGATCCTCGCGGCCTGCGAGGACCTGCGACGCTCCCACTACGGCAAGGGCCTGCCGACGGGCCGGGCCGTCGCCACCACGGCCGGCCGGCTCCCCGCGGCCCACGTGATCCACACCGTCGGCCCGGTCTGGTCGCGGGACGAGGACCGCTCGGAGCTGCTGGCGTCCTGCTACCGCGAGTCCCTGCGGGTCGCCGACGAGCTGGGCGCCCGTACGGTCGCCTTCCCGGCCATCTCCACGGGCATCTACGGCTGGCCGATGGACGACGGGGCCCAGATCGCCGTGGAGAGCGTGCGGGCGGCCGACACCTTGGTGGAGGAGGTCCGCTTCGTCCTCTTCGACCGGGCGGCGTACGAGGTGTTCGAGGCGGCCGTCACCGCGGGCCGCTGAGCCGCCGCCCCCGCGGGGCATGCCTCGGATCCCTGCTCAGACGGCCGTCGGCCGGCTGCGGTGCGGCATGTTCCAGCCCTCGGCGAGCCTCGACGGGTGGATGTTGTGCCCACCGCCGAAGAACTCGCAGAACTTCATGATCAGCGGGTCCCAGCCGAGCGGGTCCACGTGGTGCGTCCCGGGAATGACCAGGTCCTCCTCGACATGGGCACGCAGGACCTCGACCTCGAAGGCGGTGGCGTCCGGCTCGGACCCGCCGAAGGGGTGCGCCGAGACGACCCGGCACTCCAGCTGGACCGGACATTGCGCGACCCTGGGGGCCCGGACCAGATCCGATGCCTGCTCGGTCAGCCGCGCGGCCGAGAACTTGTCCGGCTCGTACCGGTAGCCCTGCTTCACCTTGTAGTCCGGCACGGCACGTCTTCCGGTGGTGAGCGCCATCCGGTCGACCGCATCGACCAGCGCCGACGAGGGCAGGTTGAGCACGCACTCGCCCTCCCGCAGCAGGTTCGCGGTGGTCTGGGCGTTGTTGCCGAGACCGAGCATGCAGGACCTGCCCAGCCACCACGCCGAGGACATCGGTGCGAGGTTCGCCGTGCCGTCCTCGTTGAGCGAGCTGATCAGCACCACCGGCGTGCCGAAGTACAGGACCTTGAGACCGGGGACGACATGCATGCGCGGGCCTTTCGCCAAGTGCCGGACGGAAGGGCCCGCGCTCGGGAACGCGGGCCTTCGCCGACCCTCTCGTGAGCGGGCCCACCGGTGCTGGCGGGAATGCGACGTCGCGTTCCGGGCCGGGGAGCGATCCTCCTACCTGTGCTCCTACCTGCTCCTACCTGGCTCCTGCACGCTCTTGGTGCTGCGCCACGGATATCCGCCGGCGCAGGGGAGCGAAGGCCAGCAGGTAGCAGAGGCCGCCGAGCGGCAGGAGGTCCAGGTTCGTCGCGATCGCGGCCGTGCCCAGGGCGAAGAGCACCAGGGAGCGGACGGCGCCCGGGCCCCGCAGCGTGGCGAGCAGGGTGATCATTCCCAGGTACAGGAAGAGCGGCACGACGGTTACACGACCGGCATCACACCGGGAACGTCCTGCACCCGGGCGAAGATGTCGCTCATCTCGGGCTTGTCGGCCGCCCGGAGTCCCGCGTACAGGTCGATCACGGCCTGGGCGGCGGCCGCCGCGGTGCCCGCCAGCCCGGCCACCGCCCCGGCCAGGGCCACCCGCCGGCGTGCCGGTCCGCCGGAAGCGGCCGCGGTGCGCCGCAGCCCCTCGCAGACCACCCCGAAGAACAACACCCCCAGGAGGAAGGCGAGGTGGCCGGTGGTCCATGCGGCGCCGGGCTCCTTGGACCCCTCCGCCAGGAGGCGTACGGACCCGTAGAACACGAGGAGGACGGGGGCCGCCACGAAGGAGAACCGGGTGATCGCTGCTGTTCGCTCTGTCATGGCTCAACCCTGGCGCCCGTCCCGTGCCGCCGCCATGGGTGATCGCCCCGACAACTCCCCTACGGGAAGGGGCGGCTGACCTGGGGTCACCTAGGGGTCGGGCGTCCGGGTCCGGGGCGCGGGCGGGGGTAGGTGCGGGACTGCTTGACGCTGCCGTAGGCGAAGCTCGACTCGATCGAGGCGATGCCGGGGATGGCGTGGATCCGGTGCCGCACCAGGGCCTCGTACGCCTCCAGGTCCTCGATGACCACCCGCAGCAGGTAGTCGCTGCTCCCCGCCATCAGATAGCAGTCCTGGATGTGCTCGATGCCCGCGACGTGCTCCTCGAAGAGCCGGACCGCCTCCGCCGTGTGACGCTCCAGCCGGATCCGGACGAAGACGGTGACCGGCAGGCCGAAGGCGACCTGGTCGACCATGGCCGTGTAGCCGCGGATGAGGCCCGCCTCCTCCAGGCGCCGGACCCGGCGCAGGCAGGGGGAGGGGGACAGCCGGACGCGGTCGGCGAGGTCCTGGTTCGAGAGGCGGCCGTCGGCCTGCAACTCCCGGATGATCTGCAGATCGACCGCGTCCATGGCCGCGCTCCTCGGAGGTTCTGGGTGGTTCGTGGAGGTTCGGACGCCTTCGTGCCCGCTCTTCCGCGGTCCTTGGCAGATCCTGCCCCAAACGTAGGCCTGGGGGACAGAACTGGCAATCGGCTGCCCCGCCCCAGGGCCTAGCGTTGCCCAGGCACGGACCGGACCGGCCCGTGTCCCAGAGGCTGGAGCGTTTCCCTTGGTCGCGACGAACACCACCGGCGCGGCCGCGCCTCCCCCCATGGCAGCCCCGCAGGCCGGACACCCCGGCCGGCGCGGGCTCTCCCCGCAGGCCGAGGGCATGGCGGCGCTGCTGGTCACCGTGGCCATCTGGGCGGCCTTCGCCCTCAGCGCCCGCGCCCTGAGCGCCTCCTCCCTGCTGCCCGCCGACGCGGCCCTGCTGCGCTTCGGCGTGCCGCTCCTCGTCCTCCTCCCCGCCCTGTGGCGCCGCCGCCACCGCATCCTCGCGGTGCGGCCCGGACCCGCGGCCAAGATCGTCTGTGGCGCCGGGGTGCCGTTCTTCCTGGCGGCCATGCACGGCGGCGCCCTGACCTCGGCCGCCTTCGTCGGCTCGATCGTCCCCGGCATGGTGCCGCTCTTCGTCAGCGCGCTGATGGCCGCCCGCGGCCACGGCGCCCCCCGCGGGACCCAGCCGGCCGGGCTCGCGCTGATCGCCCTCGGCGTGGCCGCCCTCGTCTGGCGCTACGTGGTCCCGGTGGACGCCGACGTGCTGGAGGGCGCCGGCACCCTCCTCGTCGCCAGCGGCCTGTGGGCCCTGTACACGGTCGGTCTGCGCGACGTGGACCTCGACCCGGTCGGCTCCATCGGCCTGCTCTGCCTGCCGTCCTTCGCGGTGATCGGGCTCCTGGTCCTGACCGGGGTGCTCCCGACGGGCATCGCGCACGCCGCGGGCAGTGACATCGCGCTGTTCCTGGTGGTGCAGGGGCTCGGTGTCGGACTGTGCGCGGGCCTGTTGTACGCCTTCGCCATCCGGCGCCTGGGCGCCGGGCGCAGCTCCGTCGTCGGCAGCCTCAGCCCCGTCGCCGTCGTCCTGCTGGCCGTCCCGGTGCTCGGCGAGTCCCCGACCGTCGCGGTCCTGATCGGCGTACCGCTGATCACCGTGGGCGTGGTCCTCGCCAACCGCCGCCCCCGCACCCCGGCGGCCCCCGTCCCGGCTCCGGCCCCGACCCCGACCCCCGTCCGTCACCGTCCCGAGGTCCCCGCAGATGCTTGAGCTCCTTCCCCCGCCGCCCACCGACCCGCTGTGGGACCTGACGTACGAGTTCGGCACCGACGAGCGGCCCGAACGCCTCAACCTCGTCCTCGGCGTCTACCGCGACGAGGCGGGGAGCACCCCGGTCATGGCCGCGGTGCGCGCGGCCGAGATACGCCTGGCGGAGCGCTCCGAGTCCAAGGAGTACCGCGGGCTCTCCGGCAACGCCGCCTTCAACCGCGCCCTGCTGGGCGCGGTCCTGGGGGCCGGCGGACCGGCCGACCGCGCGGCGGCCGTCCAGACCGTCGCGGGCTCCGGGGCGCTGCGCCTGCTCGCCGACCTGATCTGCCGGACCCGCCCGGGCGCCACCGTGTGGATCAGTGACCCGGCCTACGTGAACCACCGGCCCATCCTGGAGGCCGCGGGCCTGAACGTGCGCACCTACGCCTGGCGCGACGCGGCCGGCGACTTCGACACCGAGGCGGCCCTGCGGGACCTGGCCGGCGCCCGCCGCGACGACGTCGTCCTGCTCCAGGGGTGCTGCCACAACCCCACCGGAGCCGACCCCTCGCGCCAGGCCTGGGAAGCGCTGGCCGAGCTGTCCGTCCGCGCGGGCTGGGTGCCCTTCGTCGACCTCGCCTACCACGGGCTGGGCGACGGGCTCGAAGCCGACCTGTGGGCCACCCGCATGCTGGCGCAGCGGGTGCCGGAGCTGCTGATCGCCGTCAGCTGCTCGAAGAACTTCGGCCTCTACAGCGACCGCACCGGCTGCGCCATCGTCCTCGGCTCCTCGGCCAGGGCCGTACGGCACGCCGAGACGGCCCTGCAGAACGCCGCCCGGACGCTGTACTCGATGCCGCCCGAGCACGGCGCGGCCGTGGTCACCACGATCCTCGACGACGACGGGCTGCGCGCCGCCTGGCGTGCGGAGCTGGACGTCATGCGGGGCCGGATCGCGGCCAACCGCACGGAGCTGACCGCCCGCCTGGAGGCGCTGGGCCACGGATCGCTGGCCGCGTCCCTCGCCCGGCAGAAGGGCATGTTCTCGATGCTGCCGCTCAGCTCGCAGCAGATGCTCAGGCTGCGCAGGGAGTTCGCCGTCTACGGCACCACCTCCGGGCGGATCAACATCGCGGGCATCCCCGTGGACCGGATCCCCTGCCTGGCCCGGGGGATCGCGGGCGTCCTCGACCCGGCCGGCGTACCCCGGGCCGTGCGGGCCGCCCGGACCGCCGGCGCCCTCGGCTGAGGCGCCGGACCCCGTCCCGGCCCCGTCCGCCCGGCCGCCCTCCGTGGACGCAGCGCCCCGCGCCGAGCCCTCGGATAGGGTGAATCGGTAGGAATCAGACCCCCCGGGGTGAGGTCGGTGCATTGGACACTTACCAGTCCGCGAGCGAGGTGCCGGAGCAGCCGGCGGCGGCCGTCGGCTACGCGGGCGTGCTCCGCGAGCTGCTGCCGATCGCCCTGTGGCGCGAGGACGCGCAGGGACGCATCGCCGAGTGGTCGCTGGCCGCACAGGACCTGCTCGGGCACCGCCGCGAGGACGTCCTGGGCCGTCCCGGCAGCTCCGTCCTGGTCCCCGAGGCCAACCGGGAGCTCGCCGACGAGCTGACCCGGCGGGTCCAGGCCGGGGAGACGGTCGTCGGCACCCTGCCGGTGCGCCACCGCGACGGGCACCGGGTCCCGATGGAGATGTGGATCGTGCCCGCCCGCGACGCCGGGGGCGGTACGGGAGCCCTGCTCATCGCCGTGGAGACCTCCCAGGTCCTGCACATGCGGGACTCGCTGGCCGCCCTCCAGAGCCTGTTCACCCAGTCGCCCATCGGCCTCGCCACCCTCGGCCCCGACCTGCGCTTCCTGCGGGTCAACGACGCCCTGGCCCGGATGAACGGGGTCTCCGCCGAGGACCACCTCGGCAAACGGCTCACCGAGGTGGTCCCCGGGGTCAACGCCACCGCGCTGGAGGCGATGATGCAGCGGGCCCTCGACGGGGGCACCGCCGTCGTCGACGTCCGCCGCACCGGCCGCACCCCGGCCGATCCCGAGCACGACCGGACCTGGTCCTGCTCCTACGCTCCCCTCCTCGACGGCGCCGGCCGCCGCCTCGGCCTGATCGCCTCGCTGATCGACATCACCGAGGGCCAGCGGGCCCAGGCGGACGCCGACCGCGCCCGGCACCGGTTCGCCCTCCTCGCCGAGGCGGGCACCCGCGTCGGCACCACCTTGGACCTGCGCCAGACCGCCCAGGAGATCGTGGAGGTGCTGGTACCGCAGCTCGCGGACTCGGCCGACGTACAGCTCCTGGAGGCGGTGCTCGAACCGGACGAGGCGGCCGCGTCCACGCACGGGGTCCTGCGCCGCCTCGCGGCCTCCTTCCCCGACCCGGCCGCCCCCACCGCGAAACTCGCCGCCGGGCAGACCTTCCGGATCCCCACGGGCACGGTCTACGAGCAGGTGATCGCCGAGGGCCGGTCCATGAACCTGTACACCTCCGACATCCCGGCACTGATCAGGGACCCGCGCGCCGGGCGGCTGCGCGCCTACCTCGCCACCCTGGGTTCGGCCCGCATGGTCCCGCTGGTCGCCCGCGGCACCGTGCTCGGCGCGGTCGCCGTCACCCGCACGCGCGAGCGCGAGCCCTTCGACGAGGAGGACTGCGTCCTGCTCGACGAGCTGGTCGCCCGCGCGGCCCTCAACATCGACAACGCCCGGATGTACACCCACCAGCGGCAGGCCGCCCTCACCCTCCAGCGCAGCCTCACCAACAGCGCCCTGCCCGAAGTGGCGGGCCTGGAGCTGACCGGGCGCTACCTGCCCGCCAGTGACCACGACGTCGGCGGGGACTGGTTCGACGCCATCCGGCTGCCCGGCGGGCGCACCGGGCTGGTCATCGGGGACGTCATGGGGCACGGGATCCACGCGGCGGCCGTCATGGGCCAGCTCCGTACGGCGGTACGCACCCTCGCGCGCCTCGACACGCCCCCCGCGCAGCTGCTCCGCTCCCTCGACGCCGTCGTGGCCGACCTGGGCGAGGACGAGATGGCGACCTGCGTCTACGCCGTCCACGACCCGGAGACGGGCTGCTGCGTGATCGCCCGGGCCGGACACCCGCCGCCCGCGGTGGTCGGCCCGGACGGGCGGATCCGCTTCCTCGACGGCCCGCCCGGCACCCCGCTGGGCACGGGAGGCGGGCAGGAGTTCGCCACGCAGGAGGTCCGGCTGTCCCCCGGGAGCCTGCTCGTGCTGTACACCGACGGCCTCATCGAAGCCCGGGACCGCGACCTCGATCAGGGCATGGACCAGCTGGCACAGGCGCTCAGCGCGGCGGACCAGCCGCTGGAGGAGTTGTGCGACACGGTCCTGGAGCGGCTGCTGCCGTGCGCCCCGCAGGACGACGTGGCGGTGCTGCTGGCCCGGACCCGCCGGCCCTGACGCGGCGTGCCCTGGCCGCGGGGCCCCCGGGTCACCAGGCCAGGTCCTCCAGCGCGTCGAGGTCCGGCTCAGCCGCCTCTGCCGGCCCGCCGTCCCCGGTCAGCGGCAGCTCGGCCCAGATGACCTTGCCGCGGTCCGTGTAGCGGGTGCCCCAGCGCAAGGCGTACTGCGCGACGAGGAACAGCCCGCGCCCGCCCTCGTCGGTGGTGGCCGCGTACCGCAGGTGCGGGGAGGTGCTGCTGCCGTCGGAGACCTCGACGATCAGGCTCCGGTCGCGCAGCAGACGCACCCGCACGGGCGCGCTCCCGTACCGGATGGCATTGGTGATCAGCTCGCTGAGGATGAGCTCGGTGGTGAAGGAGATGCCCTCCAGCCCCCAGGCGGTGAGCTGGGCCGAGCCCGCGTTGCGCACCCGGGAGACGGCCGAAGGGGCACCGGGCACCTCCCACTCGGCGATCCGGTCCGCCTCCAGCCGCCGGGTGTCGGCCACCAGCAGCGCGATGTCGTCGCTCGGGTTCGGGAACAGCAGTGCGGAGAGCACGTCCGCGCAGGCCTGGTCGGGGCTGCGGCCGGGCTGGGCCAGTGTCTCGCCCAGCAGGCGCAGCCCGGTGTCGAAGTCCCGGTCCCGGTCCTCCACCAGGCCGTCGGTGAACAGCACGAGCCGGCTCGCCTCGGGCAGCTGGAACTCGGCGGCCTCGAAGGGCATGCCGCCCACGCCGAGCGGGAGCCCCGTGGGCAGCTCGGGGAACTCCACCCATCCGTCGGGGCTGACCAGGGCGGGACCGGGGTGTCCGGCGCTGGCCATGACGCAGCGCCCGGAGACCGGGTCGTAGACCGCGTAGAGGCAGGTGGCGCCCGTGACCTGGGCCGGTCCGCCGCCCAGGTCCTCCCCGGCGCCGCCCTCCGCGTCCGCGGCCTCGCCCTCGGCGCCCCCGCCGCTCTCGTTCTGGTCGATCCGGTTGATCAGCTCGTCCAGGTGGCCGAGCAGCTCGTCGGGCGGCAGGTCCAGCGTGGAGAAGTTGTGCACCGCGGTCCTCAGCCGCCCCATCGTGGCCGCCGCGTGCACCCCGTGCCCGACGACGTCGCCGACGACCAGCGCCACCCGGGCGCCCGGCAGCGGGATCACGTCGAACCAGTCCCCGCCGACCCCCGCCTTCGCGGGCAGGTAGCGGAAGGCGACGTCCACGGCGCTCTGGTCCGGCAGCACCCGCGGCAGCAGGCTGCGCTGGAGCGTCACCGCCATCGCGTGCTCGCGGGTGAAGCGGCGGGCGTTGTCGATGGAGACGGCGGCGCGCGCCGCCAGCTCCTCGGCGAAGGACAGGTCCTCCTCGTCGAAGGGCTCCGGGGTGTCGGCGGCCCGCCAGAAGTTGGCCATGCCGAGGACGACGCCCCGCGCCTGGAGCGGTACGGAGATCAGCGAGTGCAGCCCGTAGTCGAGGGCGACGCGCGTCCCGGGGGCGTCCTGGGCGCGCCAGCCCATCGCGGCCTTCAGATCGGGGGCGAGCACGGCGTGCCCGGCGTCCAGGGCCGTGGCCATCGGCGCGGTCGGCACGTCGAACCGGATGACGTCACCGACCGGCTGGAGCGGCTGGTCGGTGCGGACCCCGCTCATGGCCGCCCGGCGCATCCCGGTGTACAGCCCGCTGACCACGGAGGGCTCGTCACCGCGCAGCACCGGGTCCAGCAGTTCCACGGTGGCGAAGTCGGCGAAGCGGGGGACCGCCACCTCCGAGAGCTCCTCCGCGGTGCGCACCACGTCCAGGGTGGTGCCGATCCGCACCCCGGCGTCGTACAGCAGCTGGAGGCGGCTGCGGGCCACCTCGGCCCGGCCGGAGAGCGCGGCGAGTTCGGTGGAGTCGCGCAGCGTCATGACGGTGCCGGACGGCTGGCCCGCGTAGGGCTTGGTGGGGCGTACGTTCACGGCGAGCAGCCGGTCGCCCGCCAGGTGCACCTCGTCCGTCGCGACGCGGCCGGAGACGAGCAGTTCCGCGGTGCGCGGTTCGAGGCCGAGGTCGCCGACGTGCCGCTGTTCGGGGTCGGGGGGCAGGTCGAGGAGGCGGCGGGCCTCGTCGTTGGCGAGGACCAGCCGGTGGCCGGCGTCGATGATCATGACGCCTTCGCGCACGGCGTGCAGGACCGCCTCGTGGTGTTCGTTCATCCGGGTCATCTCGGCGGCGCCCAGGCCGTGGGTCTGGCGCCGCAGCCGGCGGCTGACCAGCGCGGCGCCCCCCGTGCCGAGGAGCAGCGCGCCCGCGGCGGCGCCGAGCAGGAGCGGGAGCTGGTCCTCGACGGTGTCGGAGACGTTCTCCACCTCGATGCCGGTGCCGACCAGCCCGATCACGGCGCCACTGGCGTCGCGTACGGGAACCAGCGCGCGCACGGCGTCGCTCGGTTCGCCCGTGAAGGCCTCGGTGAAGGACTGGCCCGCTGCGGCGCGCGCCAGGTCTCCGGTGGCGCGCTTCCCGATCAGTTCGGGCCGGGAGTCGGTGTACCGGATCCCGTCGGTGCTCATGACGGCGATGAAGTCCAGCCCCGCGGCCTTGCGGGCCTCCTCGGCCAGGGACAGGAGCGCGGCGGTCGGGTCGTTGGAGCGCAGGGCCTCGGGGAGGCCGGGGGCGTGGGCGAAGGCCTCGGCGGCGGCGAGCGAGCGGTTGGCGGCGTCGCGCTGGCTGTCGAAGCGGGCCTGGACCACCAGGGCCGCCGCGGCCGCGGTGATCAGTATCAGCACGATCACGGCATTGAGGGCGAAGACCTGACCGGCGACGCTGTGGACCCACTTGGACAGGCGCGCGCGCAGGCGCTGGCCCCATCCGGTCGGCTGCCGACCAAAACGTCCGGTCATGAGCCATTTCTAACACTGTCGCGCTTGTTTGGGAGTGGCTGCAGGGACGGACTTCGCCGGGCGGTGCGCGTGGGTGCGCTCCGGGAGGGCACCCGGGCCCCGTGGACCGCTCCCCGGCAACGGCCGCGGCCCGGACCCCAGCGGGGGTCCGGGCCGCACCGTACGGGTGGGTCAGAGGACGTCGGCGGCGATGTTGGCCGCGACCTGCTCCAGCAGCGGACCCGCGTTCGGGATCGACTTCGCCGGATCGGGCTCCAGGTCCGTCAGCGAGTACGCCCGGCGGATGCCGGCCGCCTCCAGGGCCTCCTGGTCCAGCAGCAGACGGCCGCAGACGGCGACCACCGGCTTGCCCGCCGCACGCGCGGCTGCCGCCACACCTGCCGGGGCCTTGCCGTGGAGGGTCTGCTCGTCCAGCGAACCCTCACCGGTGATCACCAGCGTGGCCCGCTCCAGGGCCGGGGCGAAGCCCAGCACCTCCAGCATCAGCTCGATGCCGGGACGGAACGTGGCGCCGAGCAGCAGCGCCCCGTAGCCGATGCCGCCCGCGCCGCCCGCACCCGGGAGCACCGCGCACTCGGCGGCCTTCGCGCCGACCGACTTCTCCAGCACCACCGCGAAGTGGGCCAGGGCCGCGTCGAGCGTCGCCACGTCCTCGGGCGAGGCGCCCTTCTGCGGGCCGTAGACCGCGGGCGCGCCCTTCGGGCCCGTCAGCGGGTTGTCCACGTCGCTGGCGAGGACGAAGTCCACGTCGGCGAAGCGGGGGTCGATGCCGGACAGGTCGGCCGAGGCCAGCGAGGCCAGTGCGCCGCCGCCCGGACCGACCGGTTCGCCGTTCGCATCCAGGAACACGGCGCCCAGGGCGGCCAGCATGCCGGCGCCGCCGTCGGTGGTGGCGCTGCCGCCCACGCCGAAGACGATCGAGCGCGCACCCGCGTCCAGCGCGGCCTTCAGCAGCTCGCCCGAGCCGTACGTGGTGGCCGTCAGGGGGGCGAAGGTGCCCGCGGGCAGCAGCTGGAGCCCGGAGGCCTCGGCCATCTCGACCACCGCGGTGCCCTCGCGCAGCGCGAAAGCGGCCGTGACCTGGTCGCCGAGCGGTCCGGTGACCCGTACCTCCCGGCGCTCGAAACCGGCCGCCACCGCGGCCGCGACCGTGCCGTCGCCGCCGTCCGCGACCGGGAGGGTCTCGATCTCCACGCCCGGTACGGCCCTGCGAAGGCCTGCCGTCACTCGCTCCGCGACCTGAACGGCCGTGAGCGAGCCCTTGAATTTGTCCGCGGCGATGAGCACGCGCGCGGTCTCAGTTACTGCTCCGTCCGTCACCTTGCTATTCCCTTGCTATCGAACAGTGCAGTCGCGCCGCCATGAGCTTATCCGGAGGATCCTCCTATGCCCATGAGTGCTCTGGGCCACACCCGGCGCGCCATGCCCCTAAATAGGTATATACGCCTGCATAGTGTGGCCGCATGAGCGCGGATTCACCGGAACAGTCACGTCCAGACACCCCGGGCGAGGGCGCGCCCGACCTCACGGTCGTCATCGTGGGCGTGATCGCCGTACTGGCCGTGGTCGCCTGGGCCGCGCTCGCCGGGGACTCCTTCGACGCGGCGTCGGGCACCGCGCTCGCCTGGGTGCTGGAGAACTTCGCCTGGCTGTTCGTGATCGCCGCCGACGTGTTCCTCGTCATGTGCGTCGTGCTCGCGATCAGCCGGTTCGGCCGGATCCGGCTCGGCGCCGACGGCTCCGAGCCCGAGTTCACCAACCTCGCGTGGATCGCCATGATGTTCAGCGCGGGCATGGGCATCGGCCTGATGTTCTACGGGGTCGGGGAGCCGCTCACCCACTACCTGAACCCGCCCCCGGCCTCCGGGGCCGCCCCCGCCACCGGCGGCGCCGCCCTCGCGGCCATGGAGTACTCCTTCTTCCACTGGACCCTCACCCCCTGGGCGATCTACGGCATCGCCGGTCTCGCCCTGGCCTACGCGACCTTCCGCAAGGGCCGCGGCAACCGCCTCAGCTCCGCCTTCGTCCCCCTGATGGGCGAGGAACGGGCGAACGGGTGGCCGGGCAAGGCCATCGACCTGCTCGCCGTCTTCGCCACCGTCTTCGGCACCGCCACCAGCCTCGGACTGGGAGCCCTCCAGGTGTCCAAGGGGCTCAGCCTCACCACCGGCATCGAGGACTCCACCGGCGTGGAGCTGGTCATCATCGGCTCCCTGTCGGCGGCCTTCGTCCTCTCCGCCTTCTCGGGCCTGCACAAGGGCGTGAAATGGCTGAGCACCATCAACCTCGTGCTCGCCGCCACCCTGATGCTCTTCGTCTTCCTGCTCGGCCCCACCGTCTACATCCTCGACGTGATCCCCTCCAGCGTCGGGGGCTACCTCGACCAGCTGCTGCCCATGGCCAGCCGCACCGGCGCCTTCACCGACTCCGCCTGGCTCGGCGCGTGGACGATCTTCTACTGGGCGTGGTGGCTCTCCTGGGCCCCCTTCGTCGGCACCTTCATCGCCCGCATCTCGCGCGGCCGCACCATCCGCGAGTTCCTCATCGGCGTCCTGCTCGTCCCCAGCGGGGCCACCGTCGTCTGGTTCTGCGTGATGGGCGGCACCGCGATCCGGCTCGACTCCACCGGCGTCGTCGAATTCGCCGCCGAGCTCAAGGAGGGCACGGAGGCCTCGCTGTTCGCGATGCTGGACGCCCTGCCGCTGTCCGCGGTCACCTCGTGGGCGGCCATGCTGCTGGTCATGACCTACTTCGTCACCAGCGCCGACTCGGCCTCCCTGGTGATGGGTTCGCTCACCAGCCGCGGCTCCCTGCACCCGCCCACCTGGCTCGTCGTCACCTGGGGCGTGCTGATGGCCGCCGTCGCCGCCGTGCTCCTCGTCGCGGGCGGCCTGAAGTCCCTGCAGACCGCCACCATCCTGGTGGCGCTGCCCTTCGTCGTCGTCATGCTGCTGCTGTGCTGGGCTCTGGTCAAGGAGCTCCGCGAGGACCCCGGCGCCGGACCCGCCCGCCACCACGCCCTGCACGGCATGCGGGACGCGGTACGGGCCATGGTCGGCGACGCCATCACCGAGCAGAACGCCGCCCGCCACCCGAGGCTGCGGCGCGTGGCCGAGTCCAGGACCCGCGACGACACGGGCCCCGGCCCGGGTGCCGGGACGGCTGGGTAGGGTTGCGGCGTGACCACCACGGATGACTACGCCACGTACATCGCGAGCCTGCCCCGGGTGCTGGCCGGAGCGGCCGCCCTCTACCGGGACGCGCAGGGCCGGGTCCTGATCGTCGAGCCCAACTACCGTGAGGGCTGGGTCCTGCCGGGCGGCACCGTCGAGTCGGACCGGGGCGAGTCGCCGCGCAGCGCCGCCCGCCGCGAGAGCGCCGAGGAGATCGGCATCGACGTACCGCTCGGCCGGCTGCTCGCCGTCGACTGGGTGCTGGGCCCGGCCCGCCCGCCGATCGTCGCGTACCTCTACGACGGCGGGGTGCTGGACGCCGAGCAGCTGGCCTCCATCGAGCTCCAGCAGGAGGAGCTCCTGTCCTGGCGGCTGGTCGAGCCCGCCGAACTCACCGCCCACCTGCACGGATCCCTCGGTCTGCGCGCCGTGGAGGCCTGCCGCGTCCTGGAGTCGGGCGAGGGCACCGTGGAACTGGAGAACGGCCGCCGCCCTGCCGCCTCGTGACACCGGGGACCCCTGACACCGTGCCGACGCCGAGCAGGACAGAATTCAGCAGATGATCACCATGTACGCCTGGCCCAGCACCGCCGACGGGCCCGACGCCCTCGCCATGGTCCACTTCACCACCGACCAGCAGGCCGGCGGCGAGGTGACCCCCGAGGGGACGCCCGTCTGGCTCTTCGACACCGCGATACGCGAGGGCGGCTGGGCCCAGTTCACCGACTTCGAGGCCTGGTCCGCGCCCGCCCCCGGCTGGCAGGCCTTCTACCGCCGCGAGGACGACCTCCTCGCCGTCACCGGGCCCGGCGCCTGCGAGGGCTGGTACCAGGGCAACCTCGGCGCCGAGCCCGACTGGGTCGAGGCGGCCACCGCCCAGCAGAGCGTGGTCCTGCTCGCCGCCCCCGTCCAGCACCCCTCGCTCTTCGGCTACGCGGTCGAGGCCGGCGCCGCCTTCGCCCTCCTGGTCCCGCTCGCCGTCGTCTGAGACACCGCCGGCGCCGGGGTCACTTCTGCTCCAGCTCCAGCAGCCGCACCTTGCGGTCCAGCCCGCCGCCGTAGCCGGTCATCGCGCCCGAGGCCCCGATGACGCGGTGGCACGGGACGATGATGCTGACCGGGTTCTTCCCGTTGGCCAGGCCCACCGCCCGCGAGGCGTTCGGCTTGCCGAGCTCCGCGGCCAGCTGCCCGTACGACCAGGTCTCGCCGTAGGGGATCCGCAGCAGCTGGTCCCACACGCTGCGCTGGAATTCGGTGCCCTCCAGGTGCACCGGCACGGTGAACTGCCTCAGCTCCCCGGCGAAGTACGCCGTCAGCTCGCGGACCACCTCACCGAACGGGGCGGCGCCGGCCGGGACCCGCTCCCCGAAGGTCTCCTCGCCGGGCTGGTGGCGGTGGTCCGTCATGTAGAGGGCGCTCAGGACTCCGCCGGTGGAGACCAGCGTGAGCGGCCCGAGCGGGCTGTCGACGACGGTGTACTGCTTGCCGGTGGTGTTGCCGGTGGTGCGGGTGGTGACGCTCATGTGCGGTGTGCTCCTCAGGCGGGCAGGTGGTTGATGGGGTGGGCGTCGGTGGCCCACAGGTACTGCACGGCGTACGCGCGCCAGGGCCGCCAGGCGGCCGCCCGGGCGGTCAGCGCGGCGGGGGTGGAGGGCAGGCCGAGCCCCTGCGCGGCCCGCCGCACCCCGAGGTCGGAGGGCAGGAAGGCGTCCGGGTCGCCGAGCGCCCGCATCGCGATCACCTCCGTGGTCCACGGCCCGAAGCCCGGCAGCGCCGCCAGCCGCGCCCGCGCCGCCTCCCAGTCGCTGTCGATGCCGAGCGGCAGCGAACCGTCGGCGAGGGCCGTGACCAGGGTGGTCAAGGTGGTGCGCCGGCTGCGCGGCAGGGCCAGCGCCTCCGGATCCAGCCCGGCCAGCGCCTGCGGCGAGGGGAACAGGTGCGTCAGCCCGCCGTGCGGGTCCTCGACGCGTTCGCCGTACGCGGTGACCAGCCGGGCGGCGTGCGTACGGGCAGCCGCGGTGGACACCTGCTGGCCCAGGACCGCCCGTACGGCGAACTCCGCCGCGTCGACCGTACGGGGGACCCGGCGCCCCGGGGCCTTGTCCACGAGCGGGGCCAGCAGCGGGTCGCGGCGCAGCTGCCCGTCCACGGCCTCCGGATCGGCGTCCAGGTCGAGCATCCAGCGGCACCGGCTGATGGCGACGGTGAGGTCGCGCAGGTCGGTCAGGGCGAGGCGGCAGCCGATGTGGTCGGGCTGCGGGGTCAGGGCCACGACGCCCGTGCCGTAGGGCAGGCGCAGGGTGCGGCGGTAGGCGCCGTCCCGCCACTCCTCCACGCCCGGTACGGCCGTCGCGGCGAGGTGGCCGAAGAGGTTGTCGGGGTTGAGGGGGGCCCGGAACGGCAGCCGCAGGCTGATCGTCCCCGGGATCCGCGGCCCGGCGTCCCGGCGGCCGCCGGCCTTCGCAGCCCGCTCCCGCAGCTCGCTGGGGGAGAGCGCGAACACCTCGCGGACGGTGTCGTTGAAGGTGCGGATGGAGGAGAACCCGGCGGCGAAGGCCACGTCGCCCATCGGCAGCTCGGAGGTCTCGATGAGCAGCCGTGCCGTCTGGGCGCGCTGCGCCCGGGCCAGGGCCAGCGGCCCGGCGCCGAGCTCGGCGCCGAGCTGCCGTTCGACCTGGCGGGTCGAGTAGCCGAGCCGGGCGGCGAGACCGGGCACGCCCTCGCGGTCGACGACCCCGTCCTGGATGAGCCGCATGGCGCGGGCCACGGCGTCGGCCCGGGCGTTCCACTCGGGGGAGCCGGGGCTGGTGTCGGGCCGGCAGCGCTTGCAGGCCCGGAACCCGGCCTGCTGGCATGCGGCGGCGCTGGGCAGGAAGGTCATGTTCCGTGCCTTGGGCGGTACCGCCGGGCAGCTGGGACGGCAGTAGATCCGGGTGGTCAGGACCGCGGTGAAGAACCAGCCGTCGAAGCGGGCGTCCTTCGACTGCACGGCTCTGACGCAGCGCTCGGTGTCGGTGTGCATGGATCCAGGATCCCGGGGCGGACGGTGTGGGGCTGGCGGTTTTCCGACATCAAGGCTACGCCGTCCCGGCCAGCCGGTGGGCCGATACCGCCAGGGTCAGGGCGATCAGGTCGTGCGGGCGCGACAGCGACCGGGCGGTCAGGTGCTCCAGGCGGCGCAGCCGGTTGAAGACCGTGTTGCGGTGACAGTACAGCCGCGTGGCCGCCCGCCCCGCGGACCCCTCCGCGGCCAGCCAGGCGTCCAGGGTCTCCAGCAGCACCGCCCGGTCCGCCGGGTCCAGCTCCAGGAGCGGACCCAGGACCTCCTGCACCAGCTCCGCGGCCAGCTCGGGCTGGCGTACGACCAGGGCCGTGGGGAGCCGCTGCGACAGCCGGACCAGGGACCGGTCCTCCGCCCCGCAGGTGGCCAGCGCCGTCTCCGCCAGCCGCCTGGCCCGGCCCAGCTCCGCGAGCCCGTCCACCACGGGGCCGATCCCGCCGGGGCCCGGGCAGCGGTCGGCCAGCTCCGCCGCCAGTTCGTCCAGCGAGGAGGACCCCAGGGCCACGACCGCGAGCTCGTGCTCCGCGCGCATCCGCCAGAACAGCCGCATCCCGCCCACGGCCGACACCCGGTGGACCGAGTCCCGCCGGTCGACCGGGAGCACGACCACCGCGTACCGGCCCTGCTCCGGCAGGTCCAGGCCCGCTGCCGCCCGCGCCGCCAGCCCCGGCGCGGCGTTCCCCTCCAGCAGCGCGTCCAGCAGCGCCTGCACCCGCTCGTCGCTGCGCCGCCGCATCTCCAGTTCGCCCTCCCGGTAGGCCTCGGCGGTCGCCGCCGCCTGCTGTTCGATCCCGGCCCACATCGCGCCCGCCGTCCGGGCCAGCACCGGCAGGGCCTCCGGATCCTCCTCCGTGACGATGTCCAGCAGGGCGTCCCAGGTCAGCCGCCCGGCGCGCCGGTACGCGTACAGCAACAGGTCCAGCGGGAGCCCCTGTTCGGCCCGCCGCCGCCCCAGCTCCTGCGCGTAGTCCAGGTCCTTGCGGGAGTCCGAGCGGCGCGCCGCGAAGGCCTCGATGCCGTACCGCATGGCCTCGGTGACCTGCTGCCAGTGCTCGTCACGGGGCACCGCGAGGTCGAACAGCGGGGAGTGCTTCGCCAGGTCGCCGATCAGCTGTTCCGTCAGCGCCGGGACGCGTTCCAGCAGCACCTCGGCCGCCGTCAGCAGCACCGACCACTCCGCTTCCGTGCGCGCCCTGCGTCCGCCCATGGCCGCAGAGGATGTCATCCGCCGGGCGCCTGCGTAAGGGGCCCCGTCAGCAGGTCTGTGCCGCTGCACAACCGCACCCCGGTCCCGGCTGGTCATCGGCAGCGATTCCGGTTCGGGCCGTGGACGGGCGCCGCCCCCCGGTGCTGGTCTGTGCGCCAGCACAACGCCCGGAGAGGGCTTGGCGGTAGGAGGGGATGTGGCCTCGCTTCAGGTGCGCGGGCTGTCCGTCGGCTACGGGCCGGTACGGGCACTGCGCGACGTGTCGCTGGACGTGCCGGAGGGCGCGGTGGCCGTCGTGCTCGGCGGCAACGGCGCGGGAAAGTCGACCTTGCTGCGTGCGGTGTCCCGGACGCTCGGGTTCCACCGGGGCGCGGTCACCGCCGGGAGCATCAGCTTCGACGGCCGGCCGCTGGACGGACTGGGTCCGGACCGGGCGGTGGCCGCGGGGGTGGTGCAAGTGCCCGAAGGGCGGCAGGTGTTCGCCCGGATGACGGTCGCGGACAACCTGCGGGCCGGAGCCCTCGGCTCCCGCGCCGGGTCCCGGGCCGACGTGGCCCGCTCGCTGGCCCGGGTCCACGAGCTGTTCCCGGTCCTGGCAGGGCGGGCCGGGCAGCGGGCCGGGCTGCTGTCCGGCGGCGAGCAGCAGATGCTCGCCCTCGGCCGGGCGCTGATGGCCCGCCCCCGGCTGCTGCTCCTGGACGAGCCCTCCCTGGGGCTGGCGCCGAAGATGGCCGCGGTCATCGCCGGGACGATCACCGAGATCAATGCCTCGGGGACCTCGGTGCTGCTGGTGGAGCAGAACGCGGCGCTCGCGCTCCGGCTGGCCTCGTACGCGTACGTCCTGGAGGTCGGGGAGGTCACCCTCGCGGGTCCGGCCGCCGAGCTGGCCGCCTCGGACGAGGTCCGCCGCCGCTACCTCGGCCTCACCGGCGAGGACGCCCCGGCCCCGGCGGCGCCCCGCCCCCTGGCCCGGTGGTCCGCATGACCGGCCCCAGCATCCCCGGCCCCTCCGGACCGGTCCGGCCGGGTCCCGGCCTGCCCGCCCCCGCCGCGCCCGCCCCCGGCGTCCCGCCGCTCACCGTCAGCGACGTCACCGTCCGCTTCGCCGGGCTGACCGCGCTCGACGGGGTCTCCTTCACCGTGGAGCCGGGCAGCGTGCACGCCGTCATCGGGCCCAACGGCGCGGGCAAGTCCACCTGCTTCAACGTGCTCTCCGGCGTCTACCGGGCCGCGTCCGGCAGCGTCCGCTTCGGCGACGCCGAACTCACCGGACTCGCCCCGCACGCCGTGGCGGCCCTCGGCATCGCCCGTACCTTCCAGAACCTCGCCCTGCCCCCGCACACCACGGTCGCCGACAGCCTGCTGCTCGGCCGCCACCGGCTGATGCGGTCCGGCTTCCTGGCCACCGGGCTGCGGCTGCCCGCCGCCACCCGCGAGGACCGCCGCCACCGGGAACGGGTCCGCGAGATCGCCGCCTTCGTCGGTCTGGAAGCCGACCTGGCCGCCCCCGCGGGCTCCCTCCCGTACGGCAAGCAGAAGCTCGTCGAGCTGGCCCGGGCCCTGTGCATGGAGCCCCGGCTGCTGCTCCTGGACGAACCGGTCGCCGGGATGACCGCCGACGAACGCAGGCGCACCGCCGCCGTCGTCGCGGGCGTCCGGGACGGCCTCGGCATATCGATCGTGCTGGTCGAACACGACATGGGGGTGGTGATGCGGCTCGCGGACGCGGTGACCGTACTCGACTTCGGCAGACGGATCGGCGGCGGAACCCCCGCCCAGGTGCAGAACGACCCCGCGGTCGTGCGCGCCTATCTGGGCGAGGAGGAACCGGCCGCGTGACCACCTTCCTGGAACTGCTGCTCGGCGGGCTCTCCATGGGCTCCGTCTACGCCCTGATCGCCCTCGGCTTCGTGGTCATCTTCAAGGCCACCGAGGTCGTCAACTTCGCGCACGCCTCCCTCCTGCTCGCCGGCGGGTACGTCACCGCCGTCCTCCACGACGACATCGGCTTCTGGCCCGCCCTGGCCGTCGGCATCGGCGCGGCCGCCGCCGTCGGTGCGGGCGTCGAGTTCCTGGTGATGCGCCGCTACCGGGGCCAGGACCACAGCGTCCTCGCCATCGTCACCATCGGCGTCGACATCCTGCTCACCACCGACCTCACCCGCCGCATCGGTACGGACGTCCTCGCACTCGGCGACCCGTGGGGCGACGCGGTGGTCCACCTGGGCCCGGTCACCCTCCCGCAGACCCGCATCGCCGCCTTCGCCGCAGCGGCCCTGATGATCAGCGCGTTCCTCCTGGTCTTCCGCTTCACGGCCTGGGGCGTGGCCATGCGCGCCGCCGCCGAGAAGCCCGAGACCGCCGCGCTGATGGGCGTCCGGCTCGGCCGGGTCTCCCTGGCCGCCTGGGCGGTCGCCGGAGCCCTGGCCGCCGTGGCCGCCCTCTTCCTCACCGTCTTCCCCACCCCAGGCCTGGAACGGGCCACGTCCCTGGCCGCCCTCAAGGCCTTTCCCGCGGCCATCCTCGGCGGCCTGGACTCCACCACCGGCGCCCTGGCGGGCGGCCTGATCGTGGGCGTCACCGAGGCCCTGGCCACCGGCTACCAGAGCCAGCTCGCCTTCCTCGGCCGCGGCATCGGCGACCTCGCCCCCTACCTGGTCATGGTCGTGGTGCTGCTGCTGCGTCCGGCGGGCCTCTTCGGCACCAAGGAGCTCGCCCGTGTCTGACGTGATCCCCGGGGCCGCGGCCGCCCCGACCGAGGCCGCCCCGGCGCTCCCGGGCACGGGCACAGGAACGGGCGGCGCGGGCCGCGGGCCGCGCCCCGGCCGGGTCCGGTACGCCCTCTGGGCCGCGGGCGGCGCCCTCCTGCTCGCCCTGCCCTTCTACCTCGACCGGTTCTGGCTCCAGGCCGGGCTCTTCGCCATCGCCGCCGGGATCGGGGCGATCGGGCTCAACCTGCTCACCGGCGCCACCGGACAGCTGTCCATGGGGCACGCCTTCTTCCTCGCCGTCGGCGCGTACGGGTACTGCGCGCTGGCCGGGGACGGCGGCCGCTCCGGCGGCCACGAGCTGGTCGGGCTGGGCCTGCCCAGCTGGCTCGCGGCCCTCCTCGCCGTCGCCCTCGCGGGAGCCGCCGGGGGACTGTTCAGCCCCATCGCCGGCCGACTGCGCGGCGCCTACCTCGGCATCGCCACCCTCGCGCTGATCTTCATCGGCCAGCACGTCCTGTTCAACGCCACCTCCCTCACCGGCGGCTTCAACGGCCGGGCCGTCGAACCCCTGTCCCTCCTCGGGATCACCTTCGACGACACCGAGACGGTCGTCGCAGCCGTCCCCTTCCAGTCCGCCGAGAAGCTCTGGTACGTGGCCCTCGGCGCACTCCTGGGCTGCGCCCTCTTCGCCCGCGGTGTCCTGCGCGGGCGCCCCGGACGCGCCCTGAACGCCATCCGCGACCACAACATCGCCGCCGGGGTGATGGGCGTTCCCGTGGCCCGCTACCGGGCCGCCGTCTTCGTCCTGTCGTCCATGTACGCGGGTCTGGCGGGGGTCCTGCTGGCCCTGGTCTTCCAGCGGACCGTGCCCGACTACTTCGGCATGGTCCTCGCCCTGGAGTACCTCGCCATGATCGTGATCGGCGGTCTCGGCACGGTCGCGGGCGCCGTCATCGGCGCCGCCTTCGTCTCCCTGCTGCCCCAGCTGCTCACCCGCTACAGCGACGCCCTCCCGCTCGTCTCCGCCCCCGGCACGGGCGGGGTCTCCCCGGGCGAGGCGTCCCGCTACCTGTACGGCGCGGCCGTCGTCGCGGTCGTCCTGTTCCTGCCCGGCGGGCTCGCCCGCATCCGTCCCTCCAAGCCCGCACGAACCCCGAAGGAGACAGCGTGAAGAGATCCCGCCCCGGCAAGGGAGCACGACTCGGTACGGCGGCCGCCTTGGCCGCGCTCGTCCTCACCGGCGCCGCCGGGTGCAGTTCCAAGGCGGGCGGCGGCAGCGAGGACAAGCAGTCCGAGGGGGGTGTCAAGACCGGCCCGGGGGTCACCGCGACCACCGTGCAGCTCGGCGCCCTGACCGACATGACCGGCGTCTACGCCTCGCTCGGCAAGAGCGTCACCCAGGCCCAGCAGCTCTGGGTCAAGCAGGCCAACGCCGCGGGAGGCGTCTGCGGGCGCCAGTACGAGCTGACGGTCCGCGACCACGGCTACGACCCGCAGAAGGCGCTGGCGGCCTACACCGAGCTGGAGCCCAAGGTCCTCGGCTTCGCGCAGTTCATCGGCTCCCCGTTCGTCGCCGCGGTCAAGGATCGCATCGACGGCCAGGACAAGGGCCTGGTCGTCCCGCAGGCCTGGTCCGCCTCCCTGCTGGGCAGCCCGTCCATCCGGACGATCGGGGCCACCTACGACATCGAGACGGTCAACGCCATCGGCTACCTCCTCGACGAGAAGCGCATCGCCTCTGGGGACAAGATCGGCCACGTGTACTTCGAGGGTGACTACGGCGAGAACGCCCTCGCCGGGGCCAAGCACGCGGCGAAGGAGGCCGGGCTCACGGTCGTGGAGCAGAAGATCAAGCCCACCGACAACGACATGTCCGCGCAGGTGGCCGCGCTCAAGCAGGCGGGGGTCAAGGCCGTCGTGATCAGTGCCGGACCGCGCCAGGCCGCCTCGCTGGTCGGCGTGGCCGCCGCGGGCGGCTGGAACGTCCCGGTGGTCGGCAACAACTCCGCGTACGCGCCCCAGCTGCTCGCCACCCCGGCGGGCGCGGCGCTCCAGAAGGACTACTACGTGGCCGCGTCCACCCTCCCGATCGGCTCCACGGCCGCGGCTCCGGCGGCCCTCGCCGCGGCCTACAAGGCGGAGTACCCGGGCGCGGACCTCGACAACGGCGTGGTGGCCGGGTACACGGCCGCCTCGGTCTACGGGGAGGCCCTGAAGAAGGCCTGCGCCGACAAGGACCTCACCCGTGCGGGCGTCGGCAAGGCCCTGCTGAGCCTGAAGGCGTACGACAGCGGCTTCGGGATCACGCACGACTTCTCCGACCCGAAGGCCCCCTCCACCCGGCAGAGCGTGATCATGAAGCCGGACGCGAAGACCCCGGGCGGCCTGACGGTGGTCAAGGAGGCCGCGGTCGCCGAGGCGGCGAAGAGCTTCACTCCGGCCGGCTGAGGCGTCCCCCGCCCGGACGGCGGGCGGGAACGACAAAGGGCCCCCGGATGCCATCGGCATCCGGGGGCCCTTTCGCGTACGTCTAGCGCAGCGAGGCGCGGGCCTCGCGGCGGTTGTGCCGGAAGGTGTTCGCCCGGCGGGTCGTCGCGAAGAGCGGGATGGTGGCCGCCAGCGCGATCTGGAGGGCACAGCCCGTCTGGAGCAGGGCCGCACCGCCCGGCGCGTCGAACGCCCACGCGGCCAGCAGACCCATCGCACCGACGATCCAGCTGAGCATCGCCACCGCGAGGACACCCCGCGGCTTGGGGTACTCAACCCGGCTCACCATCAGCCAGGCCACCCCGATGATCGCCAGCAGCGTCGGGACGAACGGCAGCTCCAGCAGCACGATCGAGACGACCGTCAGCGCGCCGAAGGGGCTCGGCATGCCCTGGAACATGCCGTCCTTCATCGTCACGCAGCTGAATCTGGCGAGTCTGAGCACCACGGCGAGCAGCACCACGATCGCGGCCAGCGCCGACATCTTCTGGTGCGCGTCGTCGGCGACCATGCCGTAGACGAGCACGAAGTACGCGGGAGCCAGGCCGAAGCTGATCAGGTCGGACAGGTTGTCCAGCTCGGCGCCCATCGGCGAGCTGCGCAGCTTGCGGGCCACGATGCCGTCGAAGAGGTCGAAGACCGCCGCGAGGAGCATCAGTATCACCGCGGTCGCCGCGCTGTGCCGGGCCATGCCCGACTCGCCGCTGCCGGTGAGGTGCGGGATGAGGATTCCGGTGGTGGTGAAGTACACCGCCATGAATCCGCAGGTCGCGTTACCGAGCGTGAGGGTGTCCGCTATCGACAGCCGCAGCGAGAGCGGCATGTCGTCCTCGGCGGACTCCTCCTCGACGGACTCGGGCACCCAGCCCTGCGACGGAGTCGAAGGAGTTTCGGGGTCAGTCACGGTCAATTCGGGTCACCCCCGCGGTGGTGGCCTGACCGACCTCGACCGCGACCTCGACGCCCTCGGGGAGGTAGATGTCGACGCGGGAGCCGAAGCGGATCAGACCGATGCGTTCGCCCTGCTCCACCTTGGTGCCGGCCGGCAGGTACGGGACGATGCGGCGTGCGACGGCGCCGGCGATCTGCACCATCTCGATGTCGCCGAGCTCGGTGTCGAAGTGCCAGACGACGCGCTCGTTGTTCTCGCTCTCCTTGTTGAACGCCGGGACGAACCCGCCGGGAACGTGTTCCACGGACGTCACCGTGCCCGCGAGGGGCGCGCGGTTGACGTGGACGTTCAGAGGGCTCATGAAGATCGCGACCCGGGTCCGCCCGTCCTTCCACGGCATGATGCTCTGCACCACACCGTCGGCGGGCGAGATGACACGGCCCTGAGCGATCTCACGCTCGGGGTCGCGGAAGAACCACAGCATGCCCGCCGCGAGCGCGGTGGCGGGCACGGCCGCCGCGGCCCAGCGCCCGGACTTGCGCGCCCGGGTGAGGCTGAGCGCCGCGGTGGCGACGGTCGGCAGAAGCCACGGCGATGCTCCGCGTGCGAGACGTCCGTTCAGGAAGCCGACGCGAGGTGCAGAGGTTTGGCTGTGGGGCATGGATGACCTTCGTAGCGGGTGATTGCCGCGCCGCAAACGGGGGGACGGGACGGCGGCTTTACTGGAATGCTATCGGTTGCACGCAACAACTGGGCAAGCCAGAAGCCGAGTCGATGGCCGTCGGCCAGTGACTGCCTGTGACCCGTTTGCGACGAACCCATGGATGATTCACCACAAAAGGTACTTTCAGCCCTGGAGGCGGTACTCCTCGAGCAGACGTCGCCCGATGATCATTTTCTGGATCTCGGCGGTACCTTCACCGATCAGCAGCATCGGGGCCTCCCGGTAGAGGCGCTCGATCTCGTACTCCTTCGAGAATCCGTATCCACCGTGGATGCGGAAGGCGTCCTCCACGACCTCCTTGCAGTACTCGGAGGCGAGGTACTTCGCCATCCCTGCTTCGAGGTCGTTTCGTTCCCCGGAGTCCTTTTTGCGTGCTGCATTGACCATCATCGCATGGGCGGCTTCGACCTTGGTAGCCATCTCGGCCAGCTTGAACTGAATGGCCTGGTGTTCGGCGATCGGCTTTCCGAAAGTGTGACGTTGCTGGGCATAAGAGACGCCCAGTTCGAAAGCACGCTGAGCGACGCCGCAGCCACGCGCCGCCACGTTGACGCGGCCGACCTCGACCCCGTCCATCATTTGGTAAAACCCGCGTCCGGTCGTGCCGCCGAGGACCCGATTGGCCGGAATGCGCAGTCCGTCCATGATGAGCTCGGTCGTGTCGACGCCCTTGTAGCCCATCTTGTCGATCTTGCCGGGGATGGTCAGACCCGGACGGACCTCACCGAAGCCCGGCTCCTTCTCCACGAGGAAGGTGGTCATCGACTTGTGGGGCGCCGTGCCCTCGGGGTGTCCTTCGTCACTTCGCACGAGGACCGCCACGAGGGTGGAGCTGCCGCCGTTCGTCAGCCACATCTTCTGGCCGTTCAGGACGTACTCGTCGCCGTCCTTCACCGCCTTGGAGGAGATGGCCGACACGTCCGAGCCCAGGGCCGGCTCGGACATCGAGAACGCGCCGCGCACCTCGCCCAGCGCCATGCGCGGCAGGAAGTGGTCCTTCTGCTCCTGCGTGCCGTGCTGCTTGAGCATGTACGCCACGATGAAGTGCGTGTTGATGATGCCCGAGACGGACATCCAGCCACGCGCTATCTCCTCGACGCACAGGGCGTAGGTGAGGAGCGACTCACCCAGGCCGCCGTACTCCTCCGGGATCATCAGGCCGAAGAGGCCGAGCTCCTTGAGGCCGTCGACGATGTCCTGCGGGTACTCGTCGCGGTGCTCCAGCTGGGTCGCGACCGGGATGATCTCCTTGTCGACGAACTCGCGGACGGTCTTGAGGATCTCCCGCTGGACGTCCGTGAGCCCGGCGGTCTGGGCGAGTCGGGCCATGGCTACTTCCCCTGTTCCTTCAGCGTGGGGCGGCCGGGCTGCTCGCCGCCGCGCTCCTTGATGTACGTCTCGGTCGGGACCATCACCTTGCGCCGGAAGACGCAGACGAGGGTGCCGTCCTGCTTGTAGCCCTTGGTCTCCACGTAGACGATGCCGCGGTCGTTCTTCGACTTCGACGGGGTCTTGTCGAGGACCGTGGTCTCGCCGTAGATGGTGTCGCCGTGGAAGGTCGGCGCCACGTGCCGCAGGGACTCGATCTCCAGGTTGGCGATGGCCTTCCCCGAGACGTCCGGCACGGACATGCCCAGCAGCAGCGAGTAGATGTAGTTGCCCACGACCACGTTCTTGCCGAAGTCGGTCGTGTTCTCGGCGTAGTTGCTGTCCATGTGGAGCGGGTGGTGGTTCATGGTCAGCAGACAGAAGAGGTGGTCGTCGTACTCGGTGACCGTCTTCCCGGGCCAGTGCTTGTAGACCGCGCCGACCTCGAACTCTTCGTACGTGCGTCCGAACTGCATGGTCCTAGGCCTCCGGGATCTCGAACTTGCTGGTGCGCTGCATGCCCGCGGCCCGGCCCTTGCCCGCGATGACCAGGGCCATCTTGCGGCTGGCCTCGTCGATCATCTCGTCGCCGAGCATCGCCGAGCCCTTCTTGCCGCCGGCCTCCGAGGTGCACCAGTCGTAGGCGTCCAGGATCAGCTCGGAGTGGTCGTAGTCCTCCTGCGAGGGGGAGAAGACCTCGTTGGCCGCGTCGACCTGGCCCGGGTGCAGCACCCACTTGCCGTCGAAGCCCAGCGCCGCCGCCCGGCCCGCCACCTCGCGGTAGGCGTCCACGTCGCGGATCTGGAGGAAGGGGCCGTCGATCGCCTGGAGGTTGTGGGTGCGGGCCGCCATCAGGATCCGCATCAGGATGTAGTGGTAGGCGTCCGCGCCGTAGCCGGGCGGCTGCATGCCCACGACCAGCGTCTTCATGTTGATGGAGGCCATGAAGTCGGCCGGGCCGAAGATGATCGTCTCCAGCCGCGGCGAGGCGGCGGCGATCTCGTCGACGTTCACCAGGCCCTTGGCGTTCTCGATCTGCGCCTCGATGCCGATCTTGCCGACCTCGAAGCCCATGGTCTTCTCGATCTGCGTGAGCAGCAGGTCCAGGGCCACGACCTGCTGGGCGTCCTGGACCTTCGGCAGCATGATGCAGTCGAGGTTCTGGCCGGCGCCCTCGACGACGGTGATGACGTCGCGGTAGGTCCAGTGCGTGGTCCAGTCGTTCACGCGCACGACCCGGGTCTTGCCCGTCCAGTCGCCGTTGTTCAGCGCGTCCACGATCGTGTGGCGGGCGCCTTCCTTGGCGAGTGGCGCGCAGGCGTCCTCCAGGTCGAGGAAGACCTGGTCGGCCGGCAGGCCCTGGGCCTTCTCCAGGAAGCGCGGGTTCGAGCCCGGAACCGCGAGGCAGGAGCGACGCGGGCGCAGCCGGTTCACGGGAGACGTGGGCGTGGTCATGCGGGGACCTCCAGAGGGTCGAGCTTGTTCGCTTTCCGGATCTCGTCGACGATACGGCCGATGATCTCCGTGATACCGAAGTCCTTGGGTGTGAAGACGGCGGCGACTCCGGCCGCCTTGAGCGCGATGGCGTCGGCGTTCGGAATGATGCCGCCGAGGACGACGGGGATGTCGCCCGCCCCCGCCGCGCGCAGCCGTTCCAGCACGTCCGGGACGAGGGCGCTGTGCGATCCGGACAGGATGGACAGTCCCACGCAGTGGACGTCCTCTGCCAGCGCGGCCGCGGATATCTCCTCCGGCGTCAGCCGGATGCCCTGGTAGACCACCTCGAAGCCCGCGTCACGGGCCCGCACGGCGATCTGTTCGGCTCCGTTGGAGTGGCCGTCCAGGCCGGGCTTGCCGACCAGCAGCCGCAGCCGCCCGGAGCCGAGGTCCTCGGCCGTACGGGAGACCTTCGCGCGGACGAGGGCCATCGGCGTGCCCTCCTCCGCGGTGACCGCCACGGGGGCCGAGGAGACCCCGGTCGGGGCCCGGAACTCGCCGAACACCTCGCGCAGGGCGCTCGCCCACTCGCCGGTGGTGACGCCGGCCCGGGCGCACTCCAGGGTGGCCTCCATCAGGTTCTCGGTACCGGCCGCCGCCTCCTTGAGGCGCTCCAGCGCCTGCTGGGTGGTGGGGAAGACGAACGGGTCGCCGTTGCCCTGCCGGTCCGAGGACTCCTGCCGCTCGGCGCGCCAGCGGCCGATGCGCTCCACGGTCACTGCCTCGGTCGCCGCGTCCACCGTCATGATGGCGCCGTCCAGGTCGGCGGTGAGCGGGTTCTCCTCGGTCTGCTGGAAGCAGTTGACCCCGACGATCTTGTCCTCGCCGGCCTCGATCCGGGCCCGCCGCTCGGCGTGCGAGGAGACCAGCTCGCCCTTGAGGTAACCGGACTCGACGGCGGCCATCGCGCCGCCCATCTCCTGGATCCGGTCGATCTCGGCGAGGCACTCGGTCACCAGGGACTCGACCTTGGCCTCGATCACGTGGGATCCCGCGAAGATGTCCTCGTACTCCAGCAGGTCGCTCTCGTGGGCGAGGACCTGCTGGATGCGCAGCGACCACTGCTGGTCCCAGGGCCGGGGCAGGCCCAGCGCCTCGTTCCAGGCCGGCAGCTGCACGGCGCGGGCGCGGGCGTCCTTGGAGAGGGTGACGGCCAGCATCTCCAGCACGATGCGCTGGACGTTGTTCTCCGGCTGGGCCTCGGTCAGGCCGAGGGAGTTGACCTGGACGCCGTAGCGGAAGCGGCGCTGCTTGTCGTTCTCGATGCCGTAGCGCTCACGGGTGACCTGGTCCCAGATGCGGCCGAAGGCGCGCATCTTGCACATCTCCTCGATGAAGCGGACACCCGCGTTCACGAAGAAGGAGATGCGGGCGACCACCTCTCCGAAGCGCTCCTCGGGCACCTGGCCCGAGTCGCGCACGGAGTCGAGGACGGCGATCGCGGTGGACATCGCGTACGAGATCTCCTGGACCGGGGTGGCCCCGGCCTCCTGCAGGTGGTAACTGCAGATGTTGATCGGGTTCCACTTCGGGATGTGGTTGACCGTGTACGCGATCATGTCCGTCGTCAGGCGGAGCGAGGGTCCCGGCGGGAAGACGTGCGTCCCGCGCGAGAGGTACTCCTTGACGATGTCGTTCTGCGTGGTGCCCTGGAGCTGGGAGATGTCCGCGCCCTGCTCCTCGGCAGCCACCTGATAGAGCGCCAGCAGCCACATGGCGGTGGCGTTGATCGTCATCGAGGTGTTCATCTGCTCCAGGGGTATGTCCTGGAACAGCCGCCGCATGTCGCCCAGATGGGAGACCGGGACCCCGACCCGGCCGACCTCGCCGCGGGCGAGGATGTGGTCGGGGTCGTAGCCGGTCTGGGTCGGCAGGTCGAAGGCGACCGACAGACCCGTCTGGCCCTTGGCGAGGTTGCGGCGGTACAGCTCGTTGGACGCCTCGGCCGTGGAGTGGCCGGCGTACGTCCGCATGAGCCACGGACGGTCCTTCTGGCGCTCTGTCATCTCAGGCTGTCCCTTTGGCCTTTGAGGCGTCTCAGACGTTGCGGAAGCGGTTGATGGCGTCGAGGTGCGTGGCGCGCATCTCGTGGTCGCGGACGCCGAGGCCCTCTTCGGGGGCGAGCGCGAGGACGCCGACCTTGCCCTGGTGGAGGTTGCGGTGGACGTCGTAGGCGGCCTGGCCGGTCTCTTCCAGGGAGTAGACCTTGGAGAGGGTGGGGTGGATCTTGCCCTTCGAGATCAGGCGGTTGGCCTCCCAGGCCTCGCGGTAGTTCGCGAAGTGCGAGCCGATGATCTTCTTGAGGGACATCCACAGGTAGCGGTTGTCGTACTCGTGCATGTAGCCCGAGGTCGAGGCGCAGGTGGTGATGGTGCCGCCCTTGCGGGTGACGTACACGGAGGCGCCGAAGGTCTCGCGGCCGGGGTGCTCGAAGACGATGTCGATGTCCTCGCCGCCGGTGAGCTCGCGGATGCGCTTGCCGAAGCGCTTCCACTCCTTCGGGTCCTGGGTGTGCTCGTCCTTCCAGAACTTGTAGCCCTCGGCGTTGCGGTCGATGACCGCGGTGGCGCCCATGGCTCGGCAGATGTCGGCCTTCTCCGGGGAGGAGACGACACAGATCGGGTTGGCGCCGCCGGCGAGGGCGAACTGGGTGGCGTACGAGCCGAGGCCGCCGCTGGCGCCCCAGATGAGGACGTTGTCGCCCTGCTTCATGCCGGCGCCGTTGCGGGAGACGAGCTGGCGGTAGGCGGTGGAGTTGACCAGGCCGGGGGAGGCGGCTTCCTCCCAGCTGAGGTGGCCGGGCTTGGGCATCAGCTGGTTGGACTTGACCAGGGCGATCTCGGCGAGACCGCCGAAGTTGGTCTCGAAGCCCCAGATGCGCTGCTCGGGGTCGAGCATGGTGTCGTTGTGGCCGTCGGAGGACTCCAGCTCGACCGAGAGGCAGTGCGCGACGACCTCGTCGCCCGGGTTCCAGGCGTTGACGCCGGGGCCGGTGCGCAGGACGACGCCCGCGAGGTCGGAGCCGATGACGTGGTACGGCAGGTCGTGGCGCTTGGTGAGCTCGGAGAGGCGCCCGTAGCGCTCCAGGAAGCTGAAGGTGGAGACCGGCTCGAAGATCGAGGTCCACACCGAGTTGTAGTTGACCGAGGAGGCCATGACGGCCACCAGGGCCTCGCCCGGGCCGAGCTCGGGGACGGGGACCTGGTCCAGGTGCAGGGACTTGCGCGGGTCCTTCTCGCGGGTGGTGAGCCCGGCGAACATCTCCGCCTCGTCCTTGTGCACGGTGATCGCGCGGTACGACTCGGGGAGCGGCAGGGCTGCGAAGTCTGCGGCAGTGGCGGACTGCGACTGAATCGCGTCCAGGATGTCCTTCACGGGAGAGCCTCCGGCTAGCGCTGATGAGGGTGCGCTGAGGTAAACGGGGGTGCGTGGTGCATGTGGTGTGTGGTGTGTGTGCCGTCGGTCCGGCTGGTGCGGTGGTGCTGGGCAGCCCGTGGTGGGGCGTGCGGTGCCTGGTGACGCAGGCAATCCGGGGCGCGTTCCGTGCCGGGTTGGGCGTGGGTCGCGGGGACATCCGGACGAGATTCAACGTATGGCACCCCGTGTCACTCAGCAAGGCACCGCGTGCCAAAACTTTCTCTCATTTGCCGATTGACCTGCACCGATGAGCGATGATCGATCAGAGTTACCGGCGAGTAGGGGCAAGCTGGACAAACGGAAACGGCCGCTCCCGGAACGGGAGCGGCCGCTGTGACGCGTGTCGCGTCGGGTGCTGCTACTTCTGCTTCAGTGCCTCTTCGATGGTCCGCATGACCTCGTCCAGCGGAGCGTCCGTACGGGCCACCGCGACCAGTACCTCACCCTGCGTACGGACGGCCGCCGGAGCGGCCGGCGCCGCGCTCAGGGTGCGGCCCGCGCCGATCCCCGTGCCGAAGGTCTTGCGCACGATCGAGAAGGCGTGGTCCAGCTGCGCCTCCACGTCCCCCTGCCCGCCCGCCCGCAGCCAGCGCCGCAGCACGTGGTTGTGGGCGGTCACCACCGCGGAGGCGGCCACCTCGGCCAGCAGCGGGTCGTCGTTGCCGTCGTGCGGCTCGTGCTCGTCGAAGTGGGCCAGCAGGTAGCGGGTGAACAGCCGCTCGTACCGGGCCACCGAGGCGATCTCCCGCTCCCGCAGCGCCGGTACCTCGCGGGTCAGCCGGTAGCGCTCCACCGACACCGCCGGAGAGGCGGCGTACATCTTCATGACTTCCTTGATCCCGCGGCACACCGTGTCGAGCGGGTGCTCGTGCGCCGGGGCCACGTCCAGCACCGCCTCGGCGCGGGTCAGGGTGTCGTCGTGGTCCGGGAAGATCGCCTCTTCCTTGGACCGGAAGTGCCGGAAGAACGTACGCCGCGCCACCCCGGCGGTCGCCGCGATCTCGTCGACCGTCGTCGCCTCGTACCCCTTGGTCGCGAACAGCTCCATGGCGGCCGCGGCGAGCTCTCGCCGCATCTTGAGCCGCTGTGCGGCCGCCCGGGTGCCGGCCGCGCTCTCCGGGGCGTCGGAGGCCGAGGAGGCGCGGGGTGAGGTCTTGGCGGGCTGGGACATAGAGCGAAAGTACTTCATTTGCGCAGGGGACCGCGCCTGCGGGGGGTGCAGGGGGGATGGATGCGGGGGAGAGCCCGCACTGGGCTCGGGAGGGTCAGTCCGCCGTGAGGGTCCGGCGGACCCGAGCAGCCCTCCCCACGCATCCGGCTCATGGGCCTGCCGGTCAGCGGGTGTCCCCTTACCGGCGGGCGTACTCACGGAATCCGCGGCCGGTCTTCCGGCCCAGGCAGCCCGCCGCCACCAGGTGCTCCAGCAGCGGGGAGGGGGCCAGGCCCGGGTCGCGGAACTCCTTGTGGAGGACCTTCTCGATGGCCAGTGAGACGTCGAGGCCGACCACGTCGAGCAGCTCGAACGGTCCCATCGGGTAGCCGCCGCCGAGCTTCATCGCCGCGTCGATGTCGTCGAGGCTCGCGTAGTGCTGCTCGACCATCTTCACGGCGTTGTTCAAGTACGGGAACAGCAGCGCGTTCACGATGAAGCCGGCCCGGTCACCGCAGTCCACCGGGTGCTTGCGCACCTTGAGGCAGACCTCGCGGACGGTGGCGTGCGCGGTGTCGGTGGTCAGCACCGTGCGGACCACCTCGACCAGCTTCATGGCCGGGGCCGGGTTGAAGAAGTGCATGCCGATCACGTCCTGCGGACGCGAGGTCACCCGGGCGACCGCGATCACCGGCAGCGAGGAGGTGGTCGTGGCCAGCACCGCGCCCGGCTTGCAGACCTTGTCCAGGGCCGCGAAGAGCTCCTGCTTGACCGCCAGGTCCTCGGCGACGGCCTCCACGGCCAGGTCCACCTCGGCGAAGGCGTCCAGCGAGCCGGCCGGGGTGATCCGCTCCAGGGTCGCGGCGGCCGCCTCCTCGGTCAGGCGGCCCTTGGACACCGCACGGCCCAAGGACTTCCCGATCGATGCCTTCGCGGCCTCGGCCTTCTCCTGGCTGCGGGCGGCCAGCACCACGGCGTACCCGGACTGCGCGAAGACCTGCGCGATCCCGCTCGCCATCGTGCCCGAACCGGCCACGCCGACCGAGCGGACGGGCAGTCCCCCGCCGACCCCGCTCCCCTCCAGCGGGGTCTGCGCGTCACGGACGACCGTGGAGCTGCCCGGAGCCTCGTACGTGTAGAACCCGCGCCCGGCCTTCTGCCCGGTCAGGCCCGCCTCGGCGAGCTGGCCCAGGATCGGGGCCGGAGCGTGCAGCCGATCGCCCGAGGAGGTGTACATGGCCTCCAGGACGGTCCGGGCGGTGTCCACGCCGATCAGGTCGAGCAGGGCCAGCGGGCCCATGGGCAGGCCGCAGCCGAGCCGCATCGCCGCGTCGATGTCCTCGCGGGAGGCGTACCGGGACTCGTACATCGCCGCGGCCTGGTTGAGGTAGCCGAAGAGGAGCCCGTCTGCGACGAAGCCGGGACGGTCGCCGACCGCGACCGGCTCCTTGCCGAGCGAGCGGGCCAGTTCGGTGACCGCTTCCACCGCGGGCGGGGCGGTGAGGACCGAGGAGACCACCTCGACCAGCTTCATCGCCGGGGCCGGGTTGAAGAAGTGAAGGCCCAGCACGCGCTCGGGGCGCTGGGACTCGGCGGCGAGACGGGTCACCGAGAGCGCGTTGGTGCCGGTCGCCAGGATGGCGTCGGGCCGCACGACCGCGTCGAGCTCGCGGAACACCTGCTGCTTGACCTCGTACGTCTCGGGCACGACCTCGATGACGAGGTCGGCGTCCGCAGCGGCGGTCAGGTCGCCGAAGGTGCGGAAGCGGGCGAGCACGTCGGCGCGCTCCTGCTCGCTGAGGCGCTCCTTGGTGACGGAACGGGCGGTGGCCGAGGCGAGGGCGGCCGTGGCCCGGCGGGCGGCGCTCTCGTCGATGTCGATGCCGATGACCTCGTGACCGGCCCGGGCGAGGACCTCGGCGATGCCGGAGCCCATCGTGCCGAGGCCGACGACGGCGATCGTGCGGAGCGTGGGGTGACTGGACGGACGGTCCATCGAGGGACTCCAGTGGAAGAGGGTGACGACTGAGGGGCGCGCGGCGCACGGCGCGCGCTGATGCCGTACGGAGAACCGTGCGGGAGGAGCCCAGGGGCGAAGGCCCGGAAGGGCGGGGACGGAGCGGCCCTGTCCCGGGGCCACGCCGTTCGGATACGAACCGACCGGCACGGGGCGGCTGCGTCACCAGGCCGCCCTCGTACGTGTTGAAGCGACAGTAACTCGCCGGTAACTGCTGCGCCAGAGCGCGGAGATGTGACCTGTACCGCCCAAATGTACCGATCATCGATCATCGATCATCAGGCCTCGTGATCCCGCTCCTCCCCGTACGGGAGAAGGCACCACGGCGGTCTCCGCGGCGCCCTAGGGTGGCCCGCGTGAACGACGTGCTGGAGCGCCTGCGTGCGGAAGCCATCGGTTCGGCGCAGTCCCCGGAGTACGAGCGGCTGCTCGCGGCCGGGCCGGACGCCCTCGCCGCCTCCCTGACCGAGTCCGGGCTGCCCCTGTGGGCCCGCGAACTGGCGGCGTACCGGCTGGGGCTGGCAGGGGACCGCCGGGCCTTCGAGTCCCTGGTGCTCCTCCTCAACCACCGGGACCCGCCCCGCTGCACGGCCGCCGCCGAGGCCCTGGCCGTCCTGGGCGACCCCCGCACCGCCCGCGCGGCCGCCGCCCTCGCCACCAACGGCCTGCGCACGGCCTACGCCCTCCAGCCGGTCCGGCTGCTCACCGCCCTGCGCGCCCCGGAATCGGCCCCGGCGCTGATCGCCACGCTGTCCCGGCTGCTGTCACCGCACGACCCGTACTGGCGGGTCGCACTCGCCTGCGTCGAGGGACTGGGCGCCCTCGGCGACCCGCGCGCCCGCGAGGTCCTCACCCGGGCCCAGTCGCACCCCCGGCTCGCGGTGGCGGCGACGGCCGCCCTGCGCGCGCTGGGCTGAGCGCGGCCGGACGGGGCTGAGCGCGGCCGGACGCGGCCGGACCGGGCCGGACTCAGCGGGCCTCGGGGACGACGGCGAAGGCCTCCACCTCCAGCAGGAGTTCGGGCCGGAACAGCGCCGCGACCTGGACCGCGGAGGACGCGGGGAGCCGGTCGGCGGGGATCACGGCGTCCCGGGCCTCCCGGACCGCCGGGAGGTGGGCGACGTCCGTGACGAAGTAGGTGAGCTTCACGACGTCGTCGAAGGTCGCCCCGGCCGCCGCCAGGCACCGGCGCAGGTTCTCGAACACCTGCCGGGCCTGGGCGGCCGGATCGCCGGCGCCCACGACCTCGCCCCGTTCGTCGAGGGCGCACTGCCCCGAGACCGCGACGAACCGCCCGGTGCCCCAGACGACGTGGCTGTAGCCGGTCCCGGGGCTCACGCCCTCCGGAGCGGCGATGCGGGTGAGGTGACTGTCCGTCGGCGTGGTCATGGGGACGATCTTGCCCCGGAAGGGTTCAGCCGCGGAAGCCCAGCAGCCCGTGCAGGGCCGCGCCGCCCGCCGAGGGGGTCACCGCCCGGGTGGCCGCGGCCGGCTTGGGGGCCGCCTGCGCCGGGCAGGTGGCGTCCGCGGCCTGCCCCGTCCGCAGGTAGGCCGCCACCTTCTCGTCCAGGCACTTGTTGCCGCTCAGCGCGATGCCGTGGTTGCCGCCGCCCTCCTCGACGACCAGAGCCGCGCCCTTGAGCTTGTCCCGCATGCTGAGCGCGCCCCCGAAGGGCGTCGCGGCGTCCTCCGTCGCCTGGAGCAGGAGGGCGGGCGGCAGGGCGTCGTTGGTCACGTCGGGGGCTTGCAGCGACTCGGTCGGCCAGAACGCGCACGGGGCGTTGTACCAGGCGTTGTTCCAGGTCATGAACGGGGCCTCGGCATGCGTGCGCCACATGTCGGCCCGCCACCTGTTCCAGTCCTTCGGCCAGGCCGAGTCCCGGCACTGCACCGCCGTGTACACGCTGTAGCCGTTGCCCGCGGAGGGCTCCACCGCGCCGAACCGCTCGTACGCGGCCACCAGCGGCTTGGGGTCCCCCTTCACGGCGTACGCGGAGAAGGCCTCCGCGAGGTTCGGCCAGTAGCCGTTGAAGTAGCCGCCCGGCATGTAGGTGTCCTCCAGCTCGGAGGGACCCACCTTCGCGCCCGCGGGGGTGCGGCGCAGGTCCTCGCGCATCGCGTACCAGCGCTCCTCGACCCGCGCCGGGTCCGTGCCCAGCCCGTACGTGGCGTCGTGCTGCGCCACCCAGGCCAGGAAGGCCTTGTGGCGGGCGTCGAAGGCGCGGTCCTGCGCGAGGTTGTCCTCGTACCAGACCCCGCCCGGGTCGACCACGGAGTCCAGGACGAGCCGCCGCACCTTGCCCGGGTGGAGCTTGGCGTACACCGCGCCCAGGTAGGTGCCGTACGAGTAGCCGAAGTAGCTGATCTGCTCGGCGCCCAGCGCGGTGCGCAGCACCTCCAGGTCGCGGGCGGCCGAGACGGTCCCGATGTGCGGGAGCACGTCCGCGTGCTTGTCCCGGCAGGACTCGGCGAAGGACCGCACCCGCTTCAGGTTGGCCCGTTCGGTGGCCGCGTCGCGGGGGACCGAGTCCGGCCGTACGGGGCTGAAGTGGCCGTTCCCGCAGTCGAGGGCCGGCTCGCTGCGGCCCACGCCCCGCGGGTCGAAGCCGATCACGTCGTACTGCGCGGCCACGTCCTTGGGCAGCGCGGAGGCGACGAACCCGGCGAGGCTGCGGCCGCTGCCGCCCGGGCCGCCGGGGTTGACCAGCAGCGGCCCCTGGGAGGTGGCGGCGGTGTGCCGGACCCGGGTGAGGGCCAGGGAGATCTGCCGCCCGGCGGGCAGGTCGTGGTCGAGCGGGACCTTGAGGGAGGCGCACTGCAGCGTCGGGTAGCGGGGGGTCGCGCAGTCCGTCCAGCGCAGGTCCGCCTTCGACGGCGCCGGTGCGGAGGGCGCCGGGGCGGCCGTGACGGGACTGGCCAGTGCGGCGGCGACGGTGGAGATCGCCAGCAGTACGGCGGCGCGCTTCTTCAAGGGGTGCAGCATGGGGCCTCCCAGCCGAGGGTTCTGGGCGGAATCGTCCCGGAAACCGAGGCCGGAAGGCGGTATTGGGGCCTGTAATGGCCCGATGTGATGAGTCCTCAGGGGCTGCCGGCGCTCACAGCAGGGTGAGCTGCACCGGCGCAGCGGCCGCGGCCTCCGCGGGCCGGTCCCCGTGCCGCCCGGGGGCAAGGTCGCGCCCGGTCTCCCGCCGGCCTCCGGGGCCGATGCCGAATGCGGCCGCCAGCTCGTGCACTTGGCGGGTGATCTGCCGCTGGTACCAGGTGGGCGCGTACGAGCCGCCCGCGTACATCCGCTCGTACCGCCCGACCAGGTGGGGGTGGTGCTCGCCCAGCCAGGACATGAACCACTCGCGCGCCCCGGGCCGCAGATGGAGTACCAGGGGTGTCACGGAGGTGGCCCCGGACGCGGCGACGGCGCGGACCGTCGCCCGCAGCTGCTCCGGGGAGTCGCCGAGGAAGGGGACGACGGGCGCCATCAGCACCCCGCACTCCAGGCCGGCGTCGGTCAGGGTCCGTACGGCGGCCAGCCGGGCGGCGGGGGAGGGGGTCCCGGGTTCGACGGTCCGCCACAGGGCGGTGTCCGTGAAGCCGACGGAGACGGAGATCCCGACCTCGGTGACCTCGGCGGCCTGCCGCAGGAGGGGGAGGTCGCGCAGGATCAGCGTGCCCTTGGTCAGGACGGAGAAGGGGTTGGCCCGGTCGCGCAGCGCCTCGATGATCCCGGGCATCAGCCGGTAGCGGCCCTCGGCGCGCTGGTAGCAGTCGACGTTGGTGCCCATGGCGACGTGCGCGCCGCTCCAGCGGGGCGCGGCGAGCTCGCGGCGCAGCACCTCGGGGGCGTTCGTCTTGACGACGATCTGCGAGTCGAAGCCGAGACCGGTGTCCAGGTCGAGGTAGCTGTGGGTGTTGCGGGCGAAACAGTAGACACAGGCGTGACTGCAGCCCCGGTAGGGGTTGACGGTCCACTCGAACGGCATGCGCGAGGCGCCCGGCACCCGGTTGAGGACCGAGCGCGCCCGCACCTCGTGGAAGGTGATCCCGCGGAACTCGGGCGTGTCGAACGTCCGCGTGACGACGGAGCCGGCCCCGAAGAGCGCGGCCGGACCCGCGGGCCGCTCGGTCAGATGGTCCCAGCGCATGGGCGCCTCCCTCGGTAGCTCTGCGCCGAGAATAGAACAAGTGTTCCCATGATCGTGCGGGCGGCCGCTTCCGCCCGCACCGTCCGGCCCGGATTTGGGCGCCCGGGCCGGAGGTGGTTGGCTTCGCCGTGACGAGCGAGGACAACTGCGGGAGGAACAGCTATGGCGCAGGTCGAGGCCACCACGGAGCGGATCATCGCGGCCGACGCGGAGACCGTGTTCGACGCGCTGGCGGACTACGCCGGGACCCGGGGCAAGCTGCTGCCCGAGCACTTCAGCGAGTACGAGGTGCGCGAGGGCGGCGACGGCGAGGGCACCCTCGTCCACTGGAAGCTCCAGGCCACCAGCAAGCGCGTGCGCGACTGCCTGCTGGAGGTCACCGAGCCCACCGACGGACAGCTGGTGGAGAAGGACCGCAACTCCACCATGGTCACCACCTGGGTGGTCACCCCCGCCGGCGAGAGCAGGTCCAAGGTCGTCGTCACCAGCGTGTGGAACGGCGCCGGAGGCATCGGAGGCTTCTTCGAGCGCACCTTCGCGCCCAAGGGCCTCGGCCGGATCTACGACACCCTGCTGGCCAATCTGGCGGGCGAAGTCGAGGGCTGAGACCGGGCGTTGCCGGCCGGCTGACCGGTGGTGCCCGCGCGGGACGCGGGGGCTCACCGGTTCGGGTGGATTTCCCGGCGGCGCACCGGCCGCCGGCAGCCGGGCGTGGCCCCGGGCCGTACGGGCCCCCGGCGGCTAGGGTGGGGCCCCTGCGCGCGGCGTCCGCGCCGCGTGCGGCCGTCCGTGCCCGGACCGTGTGCCCGGACCGCGTGCAACCGACCGCCCGGGGGCCCGATGAAGATCCTCATCTCCGCCGACATGGAAGGCGCCACCGGCGTCACCTGGCCCGCCGACGTGCTGCCCGGGACACCCCAGTGGGAACGCTGCCGGTCGATGTTCACCTCCGACGTCAACGCCGCCGTCCTCGGCTTCTACGACGGGGGCGCCGACCAGGTCCTCGTCAACGAGGCCCACTGGACCATGCGCAACCTGCTGCTGGAGCGGCTCGACGCACGCGTCGAGATGATCACCGGCCGCCACAAGTCCCTGTCCATGGTCGAAGGCGTCCAGCACGGGGACGTGGACGGCGTCGCCTTCGTCGGCTACCACACCGGGGCCGGCACCGAAGGGGTCCTCGCCCACACCTACCTCGCCAACTCCATCACCGGCGTCTGGGTCAACGGGGTCCGCGCCAGCGAGGGCCTGCTCAACGCCCACGTCGTCGCCGAGTACGGGGTCCCCGTCGTGCTGGTCACCGGCGACGACCTGACCTGCGTCGACGCCGCGGGCTACGCCCCGGACGCCGTCACCGTCGCCGTCAAGGACCACGTCTCGCGGTACGCCGCCGTCTGCCGCACCCCGGCCCGCACCGCCGCCGACATCCGCGCCGCCGCCAAGGAGGCCACGGCCCTCGCGGTCCGCCGCGAACCGGTCCTCGGCGGACCCTTCGCCGTGGAGCTGGAGTTCGACGCCGAGCACCTGGCGATGGCCGCCACCGTGGTCCCGGGCGTGCACAGGTCCGGCGAACGCCGTGTTTCGTACAGCAGCGAGACGATGTACGAGGGGATCCGGACCTTCAAGGCGGTCACGACGGTCGTCTCGGCCGCCGTGGAGGAGCAGTATGGCTGACATGCCCGCAATCACCGCCGAGGCCCCGGCAGGAGCCGTGGACGAGACCGCGCTCGACGAGGCCGTCGGGTTCACCTCGGACCTCATCCGCATCGACACCACCAACCGGGGCGGCGGCGACTGCCGCGAGCGCCCCGCCGCCGAGTACGTCGCCGAGCGCCTGGCCGCCGCCGGACTGGAGCCGGCCTTGCTGGAGCGCTCCCCGGGCCGCACCAACGTCGTCGCCCGCGTCGAGGGCACCGACCGCGGGGCCGAGGCCCTCCTCGTCCACGGCCACCTCGACGTGGTCCCGGCCGAGGCCGCCGACTGGAGCGTCGACCCCTTCTCCGGCGAGGTCCGCGACGGCGTGGTGTGGGGCCGCGGCGCCGTCGACATGAAGAACATGGACGCGATGGTGCTGGCCGTCGTACGGGCCTGGGCGCGGGCCGGGATCAAGCCGCGCCGGGACGTCGTGATCGCCTACACCGCCGACGAGGAGGACAGCGCCGTCGACGGCTCCGGCTTCCTCGCCGACCGCCACGCGCACCTCTTCGAGGGCTGCACGGAGGGGATCAGCGAGTCCGGCGCCTTCACCCTGCACACCGGCGCCGGACCCGCCCTCTACCCGATCGCCGCCGGTGAACGCGGCACGGCCTGGCTGAAGCTGACCGCGCACGGCACCGCGGGCCACGGCTCCAAGCCCAACCGGGCCAACGCCGTGAGCCGGCTCGCCGCCGCCGTCGCCCGCATCGGCGCCCACGAGTGGCCCGTCCGCCTCACCGCCACCGTCACCGCCTGCATCACCGAACTCGCCGCCCTCCAGGGCCTGTCCGTGGACCCGCGCAGCCCCGATTTCGACCTCGACGCAGTCCTCGCCGGGCTCGGTCCGGCCGCCGGCCTGGTGCAGGCCACCGTCCGCAACAGTGCCAACCCGACCATGCTGAAGGCCGGTTACAAGCTCAACGTCGTCCCCGGCGAGGCCACCGGCTACGTGGACGGCCGGATGCTGCCGGGCGGCGAGGCCGAGTTCATCGCCACCCTCGACACCCTCACCGGCCCCGACGTGCGCTGGGAGTTCGCGCACCGCGAGGTGGCCCTCGAAGCCCCGGTGGACGGGCGGACCTTCGGGATCCTGCGCGAATCCGTCGAACGCTTCGACCCCGACGGCCGCGTGGTGCCCTTCTGCATGGCCGGCGGCACCGACGCCAAGCAGTTCTCCCGCCTCGGCATCACCGGCTACGGCTTCTCCCCCCTGAAGCTCCCTCCCGGCTTCGACTACTGGTCCCTCTTCCACGGGGTGGACGAGCGCGTCCCCGTCGAAGCCCTGCACTTCGGCGTCCGGGTCCTCGACCACGCGCTGCGGACTCTGTGAGGGGAACCCTGTGATGGCGGCGGACACCCTGCCCTACGGAAGCTGGCCCTCGCCCATCGACGCGGGCCTCGCCGCCGCGCTCGACGGGCGGCCCGAGTACCTCGGGGCGGTCGGCCCCGAGGTGTGGTGGACCGAACCCCGGCCGCAGGAGGGCGGCCGCCGCGCCCTGGTGCGCCGCCCCGCCGACGGCGGACCCGCGGTCACGGCACTGCCCGCCCCGTGGAACGTGCGCAGCAGGGTCACCGAGTACGGCGGCAGCCCCTGGGCCGGGGCCGAGCGGGACGCGGGCGGCCCCCTGCTGGTGTTCGTCCACTTCGCCGACCAGCGGCTCTACGCGTACGAACCGGACGCCCCCGACGGCGCCGCTCCGCGGCCCCTCACCCCCCTGTCCGGGGTCGGCGGCGGACTGCGCTGGGCCGACCCCGTACTGCGCGACGGTGAAGTCTGGTGCGTGCTGGAGGAGTTCACCGGCCCGGCCCCCACCGACGTGCGCCGGGTGCTGGCCGCCGTACCGCTGGACGGGACGGCGGCGGGCGACCGCGGCGCCGTACGCGAACTCACCGACGACCGGCACCGGTTCAGCACCGGCCCCCGGATCTCCCCGGACGGGCGCCGCCTCGCCCGGCTGGTGTGGGACCACCCCCGGATGCCCTGGGACGGCACCGAGCTGCTGCTCGCCGACATCACCGCGGACGGGGAGCTGACCGGGGCGCGCACCGTGCTCGGCGGCCCCGAGGAGGCCGTCGCCCAGGTGGAGTGGACCCCGGACGGCACCCTGCTGGCGGTGAGCGACCGCAGCGGCTGGTGGAACCCCTACCGGGTGGACCCCGCCACCGGCGCCGCGGTCAACCTCTGCCCCCGCGAGGAGGAGTTCGGCGGCGCCCTGTGGAAGCCCGGGCTGCGCTGGCTCGCGCCGCTCCAAGGGGGCACCTCCCAGGCCGAAGGCTATGGGGGAGGGCTGCTCGCCGTCCTGCACGGGCAGGGCTCCTCGGTGCTCGGCGTGCTCGACCCGGACAGCGGCGACCTGGTGGACGCGGCCGGCCCGTGGACGGCCTGGCAGCCGACGCTCGCCGTGTGCGGCACCCGGGTCTACGGGGTCGCCGCCAGCCCGCGCAGCCCGTACGAGGTGGTGGAACTGGACACGTCCAGCGGGCACGCCCGGGTGATCGGCGGCGGGGCCGGGCCCGGGGCGGACGCGGCCGGCGGCGCCGACGGCCCGGCCCGGCCGGACCCGGCCTACTACCCGGAGCCGCAGAGCCGCACCTTCCTCGGCCCCGACGACCGGCAGATCCACGCGCACGTCTACCCGCCGCACCACCCCGCCTGCCGGGCCCCCGCCGACGAACTGCCCCCGTACGTGGTGTGGGCGCACGGCGGCCCCACCGACCACGTACCGCCCGTACTCGACCTGCACATCGCCTACTTCACCTCCCGCGGCATCGGCGTGGTCGAGGTGAACTACGGCGGCTCCACCGGCTACGGCCGCGCCTACCGGGAGCGGCTGCGCGAGCAGTGGGGCCTGGTGGACGTGGAGGACTGCGCGGCAGTGGCCCGTGCGCTGGCCGCCGAGGGCACCGCCGACCCGGGCCGGCTCGCCATCCGCGGCGGCAGCGCGGGCGGCTGGACGGCCGCGGCTTCCCTCGCCTCCACCGGCCTCTACGCCTGCGCGGCGATCATCTACCCGGTGCTGGACCTGATCGGCTTCGCAGAGGAGACCCACGACCTGGAGTCCCGCTACATCGACGGCCTCGCCGGGCCCCCGCAGACCCTCGCCGTGCTCTGCCGCGAGCGCTCGCCGGTGGCCCGCGCCGACCGGATCACCGCACCGTTCGTGCTGCTCCAGGGGCTGGACGACCCGGTCTGCCCGCCGGCCCAGGCCGAACGGCTGCTCGCGGCCATGCGAGGCCGGTCGGTACCGCACGCGTACGTGGCGTTCGAGGGCGAGGGCCACGGTTTCCGGCGGGCCGGCACCATGGTCCGGGCGCTGGAGGCGGAACTGTCCCTGTACGCGCAGGTCTTCGGGATCGACCGGCGGGACGTCCCCCGTCTGGCCCTGCACGACTGAGCCCCGGGCCCGCCGGGGGCGGACGATGGGGCCATGACCTCCCCCACGTCGTCCAAGGGCTCCGGAAGGGCCCGCGGGATGATCACGCCGCGCCGTGCCTCGATCGCCGCGCTGGTGGTGCTCACCCTGGTGTTCATCTTCGAGAACACCGCGCAGACCCGGATCCGGCTGCTGATCCCGCTGGTGACGATGCCCCTGTGGGGCGCCCTGCTGATCGCGGCGGTCCTGGGCGGACTCTGCGGGGCGTACCTGGCCCGGCGGCGCCGCTAGCGGCGCCCCGCCCCGCCCGTCCGGCGCCCGGCCCCGCCCGTCCGGCGCCCGGCCCTCCCGCGCCGGTCCTGCCCGTCCCGGGCGGCGGCGAGTGGTCCGGCGCCCGTGCCGCTGTCCGGCGCCCGCGCCGTCCGTCCCTGGATGGTGCCGTCCGTCCCGCGCCGGTGGCGTCCGTCCCGCGCCCGCGGTGGCCGTCGCGGGCGAAATGCCGTGCCCGCCGCAGGCGCGTGGCACAGGATGGGTCCATGCGATCCCTCGTGCTCCTCGACGCCCCGTCCAACCTCGGCCTGCGTCCGCCCGCGCCCGGCACCGTCCCCGGGGTCTACAAGCTGGCCGGCGCCCTGCGTGAGCAAGGCCTGCTCGGCCGGCTCGGGGCGCGCGAGGGCGGGGTCGTGGTCCCGCCGCGCTACGACCGCGGCGACTGGCAGGAGGGCGACGGGGTCTTCCACGCCGAGGCCCTCGCCGCGTACACCGTCACCCTCGCCGACCGGATCGAACGCCACCTCAGGGACGGGGAGTTCCCCGTCGTGCTCGGCGGCGACTGTTCGATCCAGCTGGGCGCCGCCCTGGCCATGCGCCGGCTCGGACGCTACGGACTGGCCGCGATCGACGGCTCCGCGGACTTCCGCCACCCCGGGAACGAAGCCGTGAACGGCCCCGTCGGCGCGGCCGGGGGAGAGGAGCTCGCCCTCTCCACGGGCCGCGGGCAGCCCGATCTCGCCGACCTGGAGGGGCTGGCCCCCTACCTGCGGGACGAGGACGTACGCCTCTTCGGCCTGCGGGACGGGGACGCCGACCTGGCGGAGCTGAGCGCGGCGGGCATCGCGGCGGCCACCGTGGGGGAGATCCGCGAACGCGGCGCGGGGCCGGTGGCGCGGGCCGCCCTGGAGGGACTCCACCCGCCGGTCACCGCCGGCTTCTGGGTGCACCTGGACGCCGACGTACTGGATCCGGCGGTGATGCCGGCCGTGGACAGCCCTGATGCCGGAGGCCTGATCCCGGACGAACTCGCCGAACTGCTCGGGGTGTTGGTGCGCTCACCGCGGTGCGTGGGGCTCAACGTCACCATCTACGACCCGGACCTGGACCCGGACGGGCGTGCGGGCGCACTGCTCGCCGACCTCGTCGCGGGCGCCTTCGCGTAACCCCTCGTACGTCCTTTGCGTAATCCTGACCGGTGGTGATCTGCGGAACCCCTGTGCACCGGCCGCCGTGGCGTGTTCCCTGTTCTTCATGGCCACCACCGTCCGACGCGCCGTACTGACGCTCCCCGCCGCCCCGACCGGCCCCGAGAACCCCCTGCCCGCGCTGCGCGCACCCGACGGGGTGCACGTCCTGGACGAGCGTTCGCTCCAGGGGCTCCCGCGCGACATGGCACGGCAGATCGCGTACGGGCCGCTGCGCTCGCTGCTGCCCGTGCGGGTCGCCGACGGGTACCAGCGCGAGCGCACGGAACGGGAGTTCGACGCGGTCGTCATCGAGAACGCCCACCTGCGGGTCACCGTCCTGCCCGGGCTCGGCGGGCGCGTCCACTCCCTCGTGCACCTGCCCACCGGACGCGAACTCCTCTACCGCAACCCGGTGTTCCAGCCCGCCAACTTCGCCCTGAGCGGCGCCTGGTTCTCCGGCGGCATCGAGTGGAACATCGGCGCCACCGGCCACACCACCCTGTCCTGCGCCCCGTTGCACGCCGCGCTCGTCCCGGCTCCCGACGGCGGCGTCATGCTGCGCATGTGGGAATGGGAGCGGCTGCGCGACCTGCCGTTCCAGGTCGACCTGTGGCTGCCCGAGGACTCCGCGTTCCTGTACGCCGGCGTCCGCGTGCGCAACCCGCACGAGCGGCCCGCGCCCGTGTACTGGTGGTCCAACACCGCCGTCCCGGAGGACCCGGGCACCCGGGTGCTGGCCCCCGCCGAGGAGGCCTGGCACTTCGGCTACGAGCGCACGCTGCGGCGGATCCCGGTACCCGTCTGGGAGGACGCGGACCGTACGTACCCGCTGCGCAGCGCGCACCCGGCCGACTTCTTCTACGAGGTCCCGGGCGGGACCCGGCCCTGGATCGCCTCGCTGGACGCCGAGGGCCACGGGCTCGCGCAGACCTCCACGGACCGGCTGCGCGGGCGCAAGCTGTTCGTGTGGGGCGCGGGGGCGGGCGGTCGGCGCTGGCAGGAGTGGCTGACCGAGCCGGGCACCGGCGGCTACGCCGAGATCCAGGCCGGTCTGGCGCGGACCCAGCTGGAGCACGTACGGCTGGAGGGCGGGGCGGAGTTCAGCTGGCTGGAGGCGTACGGGCCGCTCTCGGCCGACCCCGGGGCCGTGCACGGAGCCGACTGGGCGGCGGCCCGCGCCGCGGCCGGCGGCGCGCTGGACCGCGTACTGCCCCGGGAGCAGGTGGACGCGGCCTACGAGGCCTGGCGCGGCCGCGCCGACACCGAGCCCGGCGAACGGCTGGCGACGGGATCGGGCTGGGGCGCGCTGGAGGTGCTGTGCGGGGGCCACAAGCTGCCCGGCACCCCCTTCGAGGAGTCCACCCTCGGCGAGGAACAGGCGCCGTGGGCGCAGCTGTGGCGCACGGGCGTGTTCCCCGCGCCGAAGCGGGTGGCGCCGCCTGGACCCAGCCTGGTCGCCGCGCACTGGCGGGACATGCTGGAGACGGCTCCGGCGGACCCCCTCACCGAATACCACCTGGGCGTGGCGCAGTGGCACGCCGGTGACGTGGCCCAGGCGGTGCGGAGCTGGGAGCGCGGGCTGGCCCTGGCCCCCTCGCGGTGGCCGCTGCTGCGCTGCCTCGCGGTGGCGGACGCCCTGGCAGGGGACCCGGCGCGGGCGGCCGACGGCTTCGCGGCGGCCTTCGAGGACCTGGCCGGGGAGAGCCGGGGCGGCGAGGCGTGGACGGCCGCGGAGTCCGCGCTGGGCCGGGAGGCCATGACGGCCCTGCTGGCCGCCGGGCGGCTGCCCCAGGCCCGCAGCGTCTGGGACCGGCTGCGGCCCGGCCTGCGCGAACAGGGCCGCTTCCGGCTGCTCGCGGCGCGGCTGCTGGCCGCGGAGGGGCATGTGGCGGCGGCCCGGCGGGTCTTCGAGGACGGCTTCGAGATCCCGGACCTCAGGGAGGGCGAGGAGACCCTCGCCGAGGCCTGGTCCGCCCTGACCGACCACCCGCTGCCGCCCCGCTACGACTTCAGCATGCGCCCGCCGAGCACCCCGTAACGACGCGGCACCGGATCCGCTGCCGAAGCGGATGTCCGTCCGGACACCAGCCCCGGCGCGCCGGACCGAACGCCAGCCCCACCACCGGTCCCGGTGCCGGACGCCGCGTCAGACCTGCTGTCGGACCGCGCTCCGGGCCCCGAGCCGAACCCGCGCCGGCCCCGCGTAGACCTGCTGTCGGACCGCGCCAGGGCCCTGCTGCCGGGCCCGCGTGCGACCGCGGCGTGAGGCCGGGTGCGGGTCCCGGCGTGAGCCGGTGTCGGGCCCTGCTGTCGGACCGCGCTCCGGGCCCCGAGCCGAACCCGCGCCGGCCCCGCGTAGACCCGGTGTCGGACTTCGTGCCCGGCCCCGCGTGCGACCGCGGCGTGAGGCCGGGTGCCGGGCCCGGCACCAGCCCACGGCCCGGCCCCGCCGGACCGCCGTCAGGTCCGGGGTGAGGCCGGGTGTTGGGGCCCGGCGGCAAAGCTGCTGCCGGGCACCGCGCCAGCGGCTGGGCCCCGCGTCAGCCCCCGGGTCAGGCGCGGCACAGGACCTCGCCGTTCAGGACCGAGAACCAGGCGTCCGGGTGGCTGCCCCAGGTGCGCCAGGCATCCGCGGCCGTCTCCAGGTCCGCGGGGGTCGCGTGTCCGCCCCGGGTGGCCACGTCCGCGTACGAGGAGGCCGTCGTGCGGTCCGCCCACAGCCCCGACCACCAGGCGATCTCCTCGGCGGTGGCGTAGCACCAGGCCGTCGCCGTGCAGCGGACGTCGGTGAAACCCGCTTCCCGGGCCCAGGCCGCCAGCCTGCGGCCCGCGTCCGGCTCGCCGCCGTTGGCACGGGCCACCCGGCGGTACAGGTCCAGCCAGCCGTCGAGGCCCGGCTCCGCCGGGTACCAGGTCATCGCCGCGTAGTCGGCGTCCCGCGCCGCCACGATCCCGCCCGGCCGGCAGACGCGGCGCATCTCGCGCAGGGCCCGCACCGGATCGCCGACGTGCTGGAGCACCTGATGGGCGTGGACCACGTCGAAGGAGTCGTCCGGGAAGTCCAGCGCGTGCACGTCCGCCGTGGCGAACTCCACCCCGTCCAGGCCCCGCTCGGCCGCGTACGCGCGGGCCTGTGCGACGACGTCCGCGGAGGCGTCCACGGCGGTCACCCGGCCGCCCGGGGCGACCAGCTCCGCCAGGTCGGCGGTGATGGTGCCCGGGCCGCAGCCCACGTCCAGGACGGACAGGCCGGGCCGCAGCTCGGGGACCAGGTAGGCGGCCGAGTTCGCGGCCGTGCGCCAACGGTGCGAGCGCAGTACCGATTCGTGGTGGCCGTGCGTGTAGACGGCGGTCTCCTTGCTGGCTTCCATGGCCTGGCCCCTCCTCGTCGAAGCGTTGTCCCCACCGTAAAGGATCAGTTCGGCATATGAGACCTGCGTTTTGACATGTGGACGGCACCCTTGCGCGGCAAGGGGAGCGGGCGGGGCGGTGGCAGGGCCCGGTGGGTGCGAGGAGAGTGGGCGCAGGGGGTCGCACACCCTTTGTCAGAGGCGGTGGAGGTCATGCCGGACACCCTGCTCGCACAGCACGCCGCGGCGCTGCGGCTCTTCGGCGAGCGCGTGCGCGCCGTCGCGGACGACCAGTGGGACGCGCCGACGCCGTGCACGGACTGGACGGTGCGGGACCTGGTCAACCACGTGACCGGGGAGCAGTTGTGGATCCCGCCGCTGGTCACCGAGGGCCGCACCGTGGAGGAGCTCGGCGACGCCTTCTCCGGCGACGTGCTGGGCGAGGACCCGGTCGGCGCCTGGGAACAGGCCTCGGCCGCCGCGCACGCCGCGTTCGGTGCCCCCGGGGTGCTCGACCGGACGGTCCGGCTGTCGTACGGGCCCGCACTCGGATCGGCGTACTGCTCGGAACTGACCGCCGACTGCGTCGTGCACACCTGGGACCTCTCGCGGGGCATCGGCGCCGACGACCGGCTGCCGGACGGCCTCGTCGAGTTCTCCGTCAAGGAGGTCATGCCGTACGCCGACGGGCTCGCCGCGAGCGGCATGTACGCCGAGCCGCTGGAGATCCCGCCGGGCGCGAACGCCCAGACCCGGCTGCTCGCCCTCGTGGGCCGGAAGGGCTGAGGGGCCGATACCGCCTCGACAACGGGCATACCGCACCAAATAATCGTATAAAGAGCAGGCTGGCGGAGTGGACGGAGCGGTGCGGACGCGGAAGGCGGGAACCGGTGGCGGGGATGCAGCGCACGACGGCGGAGGGGCGTGGTCCGGTCCGGTACGGTCCCCCCGCCCCCCAGCCCGGCCTGCCCGTGCTCCCCGAACTCCTTTCCGTCCTCGCCGCGGCCGCCGGGCGCTCCGCCCCCGAACCCCCCGGCGGAGGGGACCCCGTCCGCGAGGCCGCGTGCCGCTACTGGGGGCGGCGCGGCCTGGTGACCGCCCCCGAGGACGTGGCCGCCGGCCCCGGCGCTCCCGGTCTGCTGCTCGCCCTGCTCGGCGCGTACGGGGGCGACGTGCTGCTGCCTCGGCCCTGTCCCGCCTGGTGGACCCCGCAGGTCCGGCTGCTGGGACGGCGGGCCTACCACGTACCCACCCCGGCCGAATGCGGCGGCGTACCGGACCCGTACGCCCTGCTGGAGACCGTACGGCGGGTGCGGGCCGAGGGCGGCGACCCGCGCGTGCTGCTGCTGTCGGTGGCCGACGACCCCACCGCGACCGTGCCGCCGCCCGAGCTGCTGCTTGAGGCCTGCGAGGCCGCCGAGTCCGCCGGACTGTTCGTCGTCAGCGACGAGAGCTGGCGCGACACCGTGCACCGGCCGCACGAGACCCTCGTCCTGAGCCCGGCCGAGATGCTCCCCGACCGGGCGGCGGTCCTGGTCGACCTGTCGGGGGCGCTGCTGCCCGCGGGCTGGCCCGCCGCGGTGGTGCGTTTCCCCGCCACCCCGCGCGGGACCTGGCTGCGCGCCCGGACCCTCGACGTGCTCACCGCCACCGGCGCGCTGGTCGCCGGGCCCGTCGCAGGGGCCGCCGCGCACGCCCTGGACGAACCCGACGCCGTCGCGGGACGTGCCTGGGCGGCCGCCGCCCTGCACGGGGTGGTGGCCGCCGCCGCCCACCGGGAACTGCTCGCGGTCGGGGCCCTGGCCCGGCCCCCGCAGGCGGGCCGTCACCTGTACGCCGACCTCGGCCCGCTACGCGCCGGACTCGCCAGGAACGGCGTCGGCGACGCCATGGAACTGGAGGACTGGCTCGGCGCACGCCTCGGTGCGCCCACGCCGGGCGGGCAGCGGTTCGCCGACGAACTGGGGGCGCTGCGCGTGCGCCTGTCGACCGGTCCGCTGCTGGGGGCCACCCCGGAGGAGCGGCTGGCCGCGCTCACGGCCACCGACCCCCTCGGCCTCCCGCAGGTACGGCGCTCCCTGGACCTCCTCGGATCAGTCCTGGCCGGGCTGGCCTGATCCCCGACCGGTGAACGGAGACATCTCGATGAGCGACCAGACGGAAGCCCCCGCCGCCGCGCTCGCGCCTGTGCCCACCGCCCCGCTCGCGGCTGCGCCTGCCTCCGCACTGGCGCCTGCCTCCGCCGCCGCACCTGCGTCTGCCGCCGCCCCGTCTGCCCCCGTCGCCGCGCTCGCGCCTGCCCCGGTCACCGCGTCTGCGCCTGCCTCCGCCGCCGCATCGGCGCCTGTCTCCGCCGCGCTCGCGTCTTCACCTGCCCCCGCACTCGCGCCTGCCTCCGCCGCCGCGCTGGCGCCCGCCTCCGCCGCGTCCGAACTCGCCCCCGTCGCCGCGCCCGCCCGGGACCGGGCGGCTCCGCCGCGTCCGGGGGCCCGGGCGCCGGGTGCGGGCCCGGCTCCGGCGGCTCCGGCTCCCGACATGGCTCCGCCCCGGCCCCTCGGCGAGTTCCGCCGCTGGCCCCGCTCCTTCGCCGACCGGCTGACCACCCCGCTGCCCGGCGTCCGTGCCTTCGCCCGGCTGGCCCGCGAGGGAGCCTTCCGGCCCGCTCCCGAAGGGCTGCGCGGCATCCCGGACCTGCCGTACGAGCCCGCCCCGCTGCCCGCCGCGGCCCCCGGAACGGTGTGCGTCACCTGGGCCGGGCACGCCAGCTGGGTGATCCGGACCGGCGGGCTGACCGTCCTGACCGACCCCGTCTGGTCCCGGCGCATCCTCGGCACCCCGACCCGGATGACGCCCGTGGGCGTCCGCTGGGAGGACCTGCCACCGGTGGACGCCGTGGTCATCAGCCACAACCACTACGACCACCTCGACGCCCCCACCCTCAAGCGGCTGCCGCGCGGCACCGCGCTGTTCGTCCCGGCGGGCCTGGCCCGCTGGTTCAGGCGCCGCGGGTTCACCCGGGTCACCGAGCTCGACTGGTGGGAGTGCGCGGAACTGGACGGCGTGCGCTTCGGGTTCGTCCCCGCCCACCACTGGTCGAAGCGGTCCCTGACCGACACCTGCCGGAGCCTGTGGGGCGGCTGGACCCTCACCGACACCCGCAGCGCGGCACCGAGCACGGTCTACTTCGCGGGCGACACCGGCTACGGGCACTGGTTCGGCGAGATCGGCCGCCGCCACCCCGGCATCGACCTGGCCCTCCTGCCGGTCGGGGCCTACGCCCCGCGCTGGTGGCTCAGCGACGTCCACGCCGACCCGGAGGAGGCCGTACGGGCCTGCCTCGACCTCGGCGCCCGGCGGATGGCACCCATGCACTGGGGCGCCTTCGTCCTGTCGGCGGAACCCGTCATGGAGCCCCTCCACCGGACGAGGGCCGCCTGGGCCCGCGCCGGCCTGCCCCGGGAAGACCTCTGGGACCTGCCGATCGGCGCCTCCCGGACCCTGGAACCGCAGGCCCCCGGCTGACTCAGTGGTGCCAGGCCCGTCCGCCCACGTTGTGGACGAACCGCTGGAGCACCTTGAGGGCGATCAGGTACTCCTCGTCGGAGATGCCCGCGTGCCGCTCGGCCCACAGGTCCTCCTGGAGGGCCGCCGCCCGGTCGAAGAACTCCCTGCCCTCGGGGGTGATCCCGAGGCGCCCCGAGGCGTCCTGGGTGATCCAGCCCCGGACGACGAGCGTGTCCGTCTCCTCGTCCAGTACGGCCTCGCCCACCGCGAGGTAGTTCCGCAGGACGGCGGTCACCTCGTCGCGGGTCTTCACCTCCGTGGCCGTCGCGACCTGGGCGAGGACCCACCACTGCGGCTGGGTGGTGCCCAGCTCGGCGAGTGCGGCCCGGGTGCGGCCGACGACCGCGTCGTAGGCGGCCCAGCTCCAGTAGCCGATGGGCTGCCGGATCAGTTCGGCGTCGTCGTGCGAGTACTCCATGGTGGGTCCGCTCCGTTCGCTCCGCGCGGTTCGTGCGCTGCACAGGAGCCTAGGAAGTCAACCGCGGTTGAGGTCCAGCGCCGGGACGCGGCCGGAGCGTGACCTGCGGCGGGGTGCGGTCCGGCGGGCCGGTCAGGACCCCGGCCGCAGCCGGCGCCAGAGCGAGGGGCCCGCGCTGATCAGCAGGGTCAGGCCCACCGCCAGGGCGACGCCCTTCCACGGCTCGGAGAACAGGGAGCCGCCCAGGATGCCGATCAGCCCGTACGTCGCCGCCCAGGCCAGGCACGCCGGGGCGTCCCCCCGCGCGAACCGGCGCAGCGGGAGCTCCGCGAGCAGGCAGGCCAGCATCACCGGGATGCGCCCGGCCGGGACCAGCCGGGAGACCACCAGGACCAGCACCCCGTGCTCGTCCAGCTTCGTCTGCGCCTGCTCCAGCCGCTCGGGGGTCGCCCGGCCGCGCAGCGCCTCCAGCCAGCGCGACCCGTTGCGGGAATGCACCCCGCGCCGCCCCAGCCAGTACAGCGTCACGTCCCCGGTGAACGCCGCCAGCGCCGATACCGCGAAGACCAGCAACAGCCCCAGGGGGAGCGACTGGTGGAAGGCCACCACCGCCGCCGAACTGACGAGCGCCCCGGTCGGGATCACCGGAACCAGCGCGCCGAGCGCCACCAGGAGGAACAGCGCCGGGTATCCGACCGCCTGCTGGGTGGACTCCGGCGGCACCTGACCGGCTGCCACCGCGATCTCGCGCAGGATCACGGCAGTCGTACCCGCTCGCCGTGCCCGGGCACCCGTACCGTCACCTTCGGCGCCAGCCGCCGCGCGTGGCGCGCGAACTCCTCGCCCGGCGCGTGGAACTCGTGCGGCCGTACCGCGTCCAGACCGATCGGCCAGTACGTCCCGTAGTGCACCGGGACAGCCGCCGCGGGCGCCAGCGACGCCAGGGCCGTGGCCGCCCGCACCGGGTCCAGGTGTCCCGGCCCCAGGTAGGGCCCCCAGCCGCCCACCGGCAGCAGCGCCACGTCCACCGGCCCGACCTCGTCGGCCATCGCGTCGAACAGCCCGGTGTCCCCGGCGAAGTAGGTCCGCGCCGCGCCCTGGACCACGTACCCGAGGGCGGGGGCGAGTTGCGGGCCGAAGGGCAGCCGCCTCCCGTCGTGGCGCGCACTGACCGCCCGTACCCGGACGCCGTCGCGCACGGCGACCTCGTCGTCCGGCGCCACCTCGGTCACCTCCAGCCCGCACACCCGGGCGAGGCGCGCCAGCGAGGGCACCGCCCGGCGCGTCCCCCGCGGCACGAGCAGCCGGGTACCGGTCGCGAGCCGGGCCAGGGACGGCAGGTGCAGGTGGTCGGAGTGCAGGTGGGACACCAGCACCACGTCCGCGGCGGCTGCCGCGGGCGGGGGCACCTCCCCGCGCCTGCGCCGCAGATGGGCCAGGCGCCGCGCGAACAGCGGGTCCGTCAGCACCCGGACCCCGGAATCCTCGACCGTGCACGTGGCATGGCCCCACCAGGTGATCTCCACCGGCATCCGGCCTCCCTCCCTCGTGCCCGGACCCGTACCTCGGTCATGAGCCTAAAGCTTGCCCCGGAGATCCGCCGGGAACCGGAAGTGACCACCCCCTCCTCCCGGGCGGCGGTTCGGAGTAGGGTCGGGCGGCATGGAAGAGCTGCGCGTGGCCGCGATCGCCAGCCTGGCCCCGCTCGAAGACCTGGACGCCGATCCCTTCGCCGTGGACACCCGGAGCCAGCAGGCGATGTGCGCCCGCTGGGCCGCCGACCAGGGCTACGTCGTGACGAGACAACTGCTCTTCTACGGGCTGCGATCCGACCACTGCGGGCTCTGGTCCGGGATCGAGGACGGGCAGGTCGACCTGTTCGTCGCCGCCAACCACCGGGTGCTGGCCCGCGCGCTGCGCTCCGTCGAGGAGTTCACCGCCGAATGCGGACGGCGCGGCGTACGGCTGGAGACGGCCGGACTCGACGAGCCGCGCTACACGTCCGCGATGAAGGCCGAGGTGCACCGCAGGCTGTCCATGCCGACCGCCGGCTACGACGGCACCTGACCGACCGGCCGCCTGCCCGCCCGGCCACCCGACCGCGCGAGCCCCGCCCGACCGCCACCGCACCACCGCCACCTCGGCACCGGGACCGTGTCGCCCGGCCCGGCGAGCGCCGTTGTGCGAGCCTGGGAGGCGGGACGGGGGTCCGCGGGCACGTCGCGGGCCGGAGCGGTGAGGCGGGTACGGCGTGTGGCGAGGACGGTGGCGGACCGCGGGCAGCACCCTGGTACGGGTGGTCCTCGTGTGGGCGGTGTCCACGCTCACCATGCTGGTGCTGGCCGGGATCCTGCCGGACTTCCGGCTCCAGTCCGGTGACGGCGCCAGCATCACGCAGCTCGGACTGACCGCCGCCTGGGGCGCAGGGGCCTTCGGCCTGCTGAGCGCCCTGGTCTGGCCGGTGCTGGTACGGGCCCTGCTGCTGGTGCCCGCCCTGGTGCTCGGGCTGCTCGTCTTCTTCCTGAACGGTTCGCTGCTGCTGCTGGCGCTCCGCCTGAGCCCCGACGGGCGCGGCGAGGTGGCGCCCGAGACCGCCGTCGTGGTGGCCGCGGTGATGTCCGCCGTGGCCTCGGCGACCTCGACCGCGCTCGCCGTGCGCGACGACGAGGCCTACCGGCGGCGGCTCTACCGGCTCGCCGACCGGCGCCGCCGCAGGCAGGGCCGCGCGGGCGCACCCGGCACCGCCCCTCCCGCGCCGGGCCTGGTCTTCCTCCAGCTCGACGGGGTCGGGTACGAGGTGCTGCGCCGGGCCGCGGCCGGCGCCGTGATGCCGACCGTGCAGGCCTGGCTGGACGACGGCCACCGCATCGCGTCGTGGCGTACGGACTGGTCCAGCCAGACCGGGGCCAGCCAGCTGGGCATCCTGCACGGCTCCAACTTCGACGTGCCCGCCTTCCGCTGGTACGAGAAGGACACCGGCGAGGTGGTCGTCTGCAACCGGCCGACCAGCGCCGCCGAACTCCAGCGGCGGGCCGTGGAGCGCACCGGTGACGGCGGACTGCTCAGTCTGGACGGGGCCAGCCGCGGCAACCTGTTCAGCGGCGGCGCCGACCAGCTGGCGCTGGTGCTGTCGGTCTCGGCGCGGCGGGGCCGGGCGAACCGGTCCCGCGCGGGCTACTTCGCGTACTTCAGCGACCCGGCCAACGCCGTCCGCACGGCCCTGTCCTTCGTCGCCGAGGTGGTCCGGGAGATCGGCCAGTCGGTACGGGCGCGGCTGCGCGGGGACCGGCCCAGGGTGTCGCGGGGCGGGCTGTACCCGCTGATCCGGGCCTTCGCCACGGTCGTGGAACGGGACGTGGTGGTGGCGGCCGTGATCGGAGACATGCTCGCGGGCCGGGCCGCCGTCTACGCGGACCTGGTCGCCTACGACGAGGTCGCGCACCACAGCGGTCCGAGCGGCCGGGACACCGACCGGGTCCTGGCCCGGCTCGACCGCAGCCTGGCACTGCTCGCCCGGGTCGCCGAGCACGCCCCGCGCCGGTACCGGATCGTGCTGCTGTCCGACCACGGCCAGAGCCCGGGGGAGACCTTCCTGGGCCGCTACGGGCTCACCCTGAAGGACCTCGTGCGCGCGGGCTGCGGGCTGCCGGTGTCCCGTCGGGCCGGCCGTACCCGCAGCGGGGCCGAGGCCCGTGCGGCGGTCCTCGCGGCCCTGCACCGGCCGGAGGAGGACGGCGAGGAGGAGGCCCACCCGGAGCCCGGTTCCGCGCCCGTGGTGCTGGCCTCGGGCAACCTGGCGCTGATCTCCTTCCCGGAAGTGCCCGGGCGGGCCTCCAGGGAGTGGATCGAACGGGCGCACCCCGCGCTGCTGGCGACCCTGGCCAACCATCCGGGCGTCGGCTTCCTGCTGGTGGACGGGGTGCTGCTGGGCCCGGGCGGGATGACGGCGCGCCTCGACGTGCCCGGGGAGGCGGAGGAGTTCCTGGCACCCTTCGGCCCGGGCGCGGCCGAGGCCGTCCGGCGCACCGACTCCTTCCCGCACGTGGCCGACGTGATGGTGAACTCGGCGTACGACCCCGTGACCGGTGCGGTGCACGCCTTCGAGGAGCAGATCGGCTCGCACGGCGGCCTGGGCGGGGAGCAGGGACACCCGTTCCTGATGTGGCCGACGGACCTCTCGGACCCGGACGCGGAACTGGTGGGCGCGGAGTCGGTGCACCGCGTCCTGCGGCGCTGGCTGCGGGAGGCGGACGGGCCGCAGGTCCCGGTGGAACCCGGGCCCGCGGCGCGAGCGGCCCGGCAGCCGGGCCCGCTGCCCGGCGCGGGGGCGGCGGAGGATCCCCGGCCGGAGGGCGACGGGAGCGCAACCCTTCCTTCTGCGGGGGCGCCCGCACGGGACGAAATCCGGTGATTTGGTGCCGGTCGGGCGGTGGCCGACCATGTGTCGACCTGCCCACCATGTGAGACGACCCGAGGCGCACCACCGATGACCAGCACCACCGCCCCGCCCGCAGAGACCACCGGGACGGGCGGACCCACGGGGACGACCGCCACGGGGACGACCGACACCGCGGGAACGACCCGGACCGCGGGGACCGCCGGCCCGGCATCAGGGCCCGCGAGGGCCGCCGGGACCACCCCGGACGGAGGCCCGCACACCCGCCGCTTCGGCCTCCCGATCGCCACCTGCCTGGTCATGGGCAACATCATCGGCGGCGGAATCTTCCTCCTCCCCGCCTCGGTGGCGCCCTTCGGGACCATCAGCCTGGTCGCCTTCGCCGTGCTCACCGCCGGTGCGATCGCCCTCGCCCTCGTCTTCGGACGGCTCGCGGAGCAGCACCCGCGCACCGGCGGCCCGTACGTCTACGCCCGAGCCGCCTTCGGCGACTTCGCCGGCTTCCTCGCCGCCTGGAGCTACTGGATCACGACCTGGGTCTCGAACGCGGCCCTCGCCGTGGCCGCCGTCGGCTACCTGACGGTGCTCTTCCCGGCCGTCGGCGCCCACAAGTGGTCCATGTGCCTGGCCGCACTGGCCGTGCAGTGGCTGCCCGCGCTCGCCAACCTGGCCGGCACCCGGTACGTGGGCGCGGTCCAGCTGGTCGCGACCGTGCTGAAGTTCGCCCCGCTCCTGCTGGTGGCCGTCGGCGGGCTGTTCTTCTTCGACCCGGACAACCTCGGCCCCTTCCGGGCCACCGACCAGAGCGCGGTCGGCGCCGTCTCCGCCTCCGCGGCGATCCTGCTCTTCAGCTACCTCGGCGTCGAGTCCGCCGCCGTCAGCGCGGGCGAGGTGCGCGACCCGGCCCGCAACGTCGGCAGGGCCACCGTCCTCGGCACGGCCGGCGCCGCCGCCGTGTACCTGCTCGGCACCCTCGCCGTCTTCGGCCTGGTCGCCCACGACACCCTGGTCGGCTCCCAGGCCCCCTTCACGGACGCCGTGAACGCCATGTTCGGCGGCACCTGGGGCGGCACGGCGGTCGCCTGCGCAGCGGTGGTCTCGATGGTGGGCGCCCTCAACGGCTGGACCCTGCTCAGCGCGCAGACCCCGTACGCCGCCGCCCGCGACGGGCTCTTCCCGAAGGCCTTCGCGAAGAAGAAGCGCGGCGTGCCCGTCGTCGGCGTCCTCGTCACCGTCGCGCTCGCCTCGGCCCTGACCGTCTACAACTACACGGCCGGCTCGGAGGGGGTCTTCGAGGTCCTGGTCCTGGTCACCACCTTCACCGCCACCGTCCCGTACCTGCTGTCCACCGCCGCGCAGCTGTACTTCCTCGCCTCGGGCCGCTCGGCGCGCGTGGACCGCCCCCGCCTCGTGCGCGACGCGGTCCTCGCCTGCCTGGCCTTCGGCTTCTCGATGTGGCTGGTGGCCGGTTCCGGCTACGCGGCGGTCTACCAGGGCGTGCTGTTCCTCTTCGTGGGCGTGCTCGTCCACGCCGTCCTGTCGGCCCGCCGCGCCCGGCGCTCCGCCGGACCCACCGGAGCCTGAGGGGCCCGGCGCCCGGCGGGGTTCACCCGGACGGCCACACCCCGGATGCCGTCCCCGCCGGGCCGGGGCAGGCTGTGCCCATTGACAGCCGCCACCGCACAGACGAGGACCGTGCCATGACCCACAGCCGGCGCATCGGCGTCATGACCGGGGTCGCAGCACTGCTGCTGACCGCCACCGCCTGCTCGGCGGGCCGGACCACAGTGGGCATGCTCAGCTTCCGGGGCCACGACTCCACGCTCGAAGTGAGCTACTCCAACACCCCGGTGGCGGGCTGCCACCGCATCGCCGTCCCGCACGGCGCCACCCACGTGGAGAACAACACGCTCGTCGACGTCGTCCTGTACCGGACGCCGGACTGCCGCAAGAGCGACCGCGACGACGGCATCTACGTCGCCACCACCTTCTCCAACGTGACCGCCCCCGCCAGCCTCCCCTGGCGCAGCTTCAGCGTCATCCACTGACCCGAAGTCCGAGGACGGCCCCCGCACGGGAAAAAAATCGGCTGCGGCCGGGAGCCGGGTGCGCCCACACTGGGCGCGTTCCGCCCTCCCGCCGCGAAGGAAGTCCGTGCAGGCCGCCGTCACCGTCACCCCCGCCCAGATCCCCGAACTGCTCCTCGGCCTCGCCACCGTGCGGCCCGTGTTCCTCTGGGGAGCGCCGGGCATCGGCAAGTCCTCGCTGGTGCGCAAGTTCGCCGACTCCCTCGGGCTGGAGTGCGTCAGCCTCCTTGGGACGCAGCTCGCCCCCGAGGACCTGATCGGCGTACCCCAGATCCGCGACGGCCGGTCCGTGTTCTGCCCGCCCGAGGCGATCGCCCGCGACGAGCCCTACTGCCTCTTCCTCGACGAGCTCAACGCCGCGACCCCGGACGTCCAGAAGGCCTTCTACTCGCTGATCCTCGACCGCCGGATCGGCTCCTACGAACTCCCCGCGGGCTCCATCGTGATCGGCGCGGGCAACCGGGCCACCGACAACGCCCTCGCCCGCCCCATCGCCTCGGCCCTCGTCAACCGTCTCACCCACGTGCACCTCCAGGCGTCCGCGGGCGACTGGCTGGTGTGGGCCGGCGAGAACGGAATCCACCCCTGGGTCACCGACTACCTCACCGACCGCCCCGACCACCTCTGGTCGCCGCCGCCGAAGACCGAGGAGCCCTTCTCGACCCCGCGCTCCTGGCACATGCTCTCCGACGCCCTGCACTCCTTCGGGACGGGCATGGACGAGCAGACCCTGAAGATCGTCGCGCACGGCACGCTCACCCCCGCCCACGCCGTCTCCTTCTGCGGCTACGCGAAGATCGTCCGGCACACCTTCGGCATCGAGGCGATCCTCAAGGGCGACGCCTCCTGGCCCACCCGCCTCGCCGACCGCGACCTTCTCTACTACCTCGCCGAGGCCTTCCGCGGCCGCCTGGTCAAGGAACTCCCCGCGCAGAAGGAACACGTCTCGCCCGCCGTCCGGCAGACCGCCCACCGGGCCAAGTCCCTGCTCGTGCAGCTCGCCGAGATCTCCGTCGAGGTCGCCCAGACCGTCATCGCCGACGACGCCGACGGCCTGCCCGTCCTGCCCGCCTGGTTCCTCGTCGAAGCCGCCCGCGACATGCCCCGCCTGGTCGAGGCCCGCCGGTGAGCGCACGCACCCGCGCCCGCAAGGACGGACGGCCCGACCCCGCCGCCGAGGCCTTCGCCGAAGGTCTCGCCCTGGTCAAGCGGAACCCGGCCCTCGCCGCCGTGGACGCCGGGATCTGCCGCCAGGCCAAGTGCCCGGGCACCCCCGCCGGGGGACTGGCCGCCGTGGACTCCAACGGCACCGTCCACGTCCACCCCACCCGGCGAGCCGACCCCCGTGAATGGGCCTGGACGCTCGCCCACGCCTTCCTCCACCTCGGCTTCGGCCACGTCCCCGCCGCCAAGGACCCGGACCGGACCCAGCCCGACCGCTTCGAGCGCGCCGCCCGCTGCGCCGTCGTCAACCGCTTCCTGCTCACCTTCCCGGCCGGACGGGCCCCGGACCACCTGCCCGCCGACTACCCCGGCGGCGACGAGGAGACCCTGGCCGCCCGCTGGCGCCGCGACGGCATCCCCGAGGCGTACGCGCAGTGCGGCACCGCCGGGGACCACCCCGACCAGGTCCTGGTGGCCTGGAACGCCTGGAACACGACCGTCCCCCACTGGGAGACCGCCTTCGCGCACGCCCTCACCCGCAGCGTCTCCGCCTCCATGGACGTGGCCGGCGGACGCCGCGACCGGACCACGGGGGAGCGGGTCCGCCAGCACCCCTGGGACCGCGCCCTGAACTGGTTCGTCTCCTCGTACCCGCTGCTCGGCGGCCTCGCCGCAGGGCTGCGGATCGTCGCCGACGCCGAGCTGGCCCGCTCCCAGGGCATCGCCGTCGCGGCGGTCAGCGCGAGCGCGGGGGAGATCTACGTCAACCCGCTGCGCAGATTCACCGACGAGCAGTGGCGGTTCGTCCTCGCCCACGAGATGCTGCACGCCGCCCTGCGCCACGGCGAACGCTGCGGCGGCCGCGACCCGTACCTGCACAACGTGGCCGCCGACTACGTGGTCAACGGCTGGCTCGTGGAGATGGGCGTCGGCGAGATGCCCGAGGGGCTGCTCCACGACCAGGCGCTGAAGGGCCTGTCCACCGAGGAGGTCTACGACCGCATCACCACCGACCTGCGCCGGATGCGCCGCCTGTCGACCCTGCGGGGCAAGGGCGTCGGCGACATCCTGGGCGAAGCGCTGCCGCACCCGGCAGCCGGCCCGTACACGGACCTCGACGAGTTCTACCGGCGCGCCCTGGTGCAGGGCTTCGACCTGCACGCGTACGGGGAGCGCGGGCTGCTGCCCGCCGGGCTGGTCCAGGAGATCCGGGCGCTGGCCCACCCGCCGGTGCCCTGGGACGCCCGCCTCGCCCGCTGGTTCGACGAGTACGTGCCGCGTCCGGTGGCCGTACGGTCCTACGCGCGCCCGGCCCGCCGCCAGGCCTCGACCCCGGACATCCCGCGCGCGGGCCGGTACTTCCCGCCCGAGGAGACCGCCCGCTGCACGTTCGGGGTGGTGCTCGACACCTCGGGGTCCATGCCCGCGGCCCTGCTCGGCAAGGCGCTGGGCGCCATCGCTTCGTACGCGCAGGCCCGCGACGTACCGGCGGCCCGCGTGGTGTTCTGCGACGCCGCGCCGTACGACGCGGGCTATCTGCCCCCGACCGAGATCGCGGGCCGGGTGAAGGTGCGGGGGCGGGGCGGGACCGTGCTGCAGCCGGGCATCGACCTGCTCCAGCGGGCCGAGGACTTCCCGCCCGGGGCCCCGGTCCTGGTGATCACGGACGGGTGGTGCGACACCCTGCGGATCCGGCGCGAGCACGCCTATCTGGTTCCGCAGGGTGCCTCCCTGCCGTTCACACCCAAGGGGCCCGTCTTCCGACTGGCCTGAGGGCCTAGTCGAGGTAGTCGCGCAGGACCTGCGAACGCGACGGGTGGCGCAGCTTCGACATGGTCTTGGACTCGATCTGGCGGATGCGCTCACGGGTGACCCCGTACACGCGGCCGATCTCGTCCAGGGTCTTCGGCTGGCCGTCGTTGAGGCCGTAGCGCATGGAGACCACGCCCGCCTCGCGCTCCGAGAGCGTGCCCAGGATGGACTGGAGCTGCTCCTGGAGGAAGGTGAAGGACACCGCGTCGGCCGGCACGACGGCTTCGGAGTCCTCGATGAGGTCACCGAACTCGCTGTCGCCCTCCTCACCCAGGGGGGTGTGCAGGGAGATCGGCTCGCGGCCGTACTTCTGGACCTCGATGACCTTCTCGGGGGTCATGTCGAGTTCCTTGCCCAGCTCCTCCGGGGTGGGCTCGCGGCCCAGGTCCTGGAGCATCTGGCGCTGCACGCGGGCGAGCTTGTTGATGATCTCGACCATGTGCACGGGGATGCGGATGGTGCGCGACTGGTCGGCCATGGCGCGGGTGATCGCCTGCCGGATCCACCACGTCGCGTACGTGGAGAACTTGAAGCCCTTGGTGTAGTCGAACTTCTCCACGGCGCGGATCAGGCCGACGTTGCCCTCCTGGATCAGGTCCAGGAAGAGCATGCCGCGGCCGGTGTAGCGCTTGGCGAGGGAGACCACGAGACGGAGGTTGGCCTCCAGCAGGTGGTTCTTGGCGCGGCGGCCGTCCTCGACGAGGATCTCCAGCTCGCGCTTGAAGGCGGGCTTGTGGTCCTCCTCCTCTTCGAGCTTGTACTCGGAGAAGAGACCCGCCTCGATGCGCTTGGCGAGCTCGACCTCCTGCTCCGCGTTGAGGAGCGGCACCTTGCCGATGAGCTTGAGGTAGTCCTTGACGGGGTCGGCGGTGGCACCGGCGACCATGACCGTCTGCGCCGGGGCGTCGTCCTCGTCGTCGTCGGACAGGACGAAGCCCTGGGAGCCGCCCGTCTTGGGGGCCTCCTCCTCGGCCTCGTCGGCGAGGTCCTCGGCGGCCCAGTCCTCGCCCTCGGCGGCGGCGGGGGTCTCGCCCTCGTCCGCGTCCTTGGCTCCGGTCTTCTTCGCCGCAGCGGTCTTCTTGACGGCGGTCTTCTTCACGGCGGTCTTCTTGACCGTGCGCTTCTTCGGCTCGGCGGTCTCCGCCGAGTCCTCGGGAGCGGCCGCGGGGTCTGCCGATATCGCCGCCGCGGCGGCGACGGGGGCGGCCGTCTTGCGCGCGCCGATGGGGCGCGGCGCGGCAGCGGCCTTCTTGGCCACGGTGCGGGCGGGGGCGGCGGCGGCCTTGCGGGGCTTCTTGGCTGCAGCCTTGGTGGCGGGGGCCGCGCTGACGTGAAGGGCGACACCCTCCTCGTCCAGGACCTGGTTCAGGCTGCGCAGGACCCGCTTCCACTGGTCCACCGGGATGCGGCCGGCCTCGAAGGCCTGGCGCACGTCGTCACCGTTGATGTGACCCTGCTCGCGGCCGCGCTCGACGAGCGCGACGAGGGCCTCCGATTCGGCGATCTCCGGAGGGAACGTACGGGACGGGCTGAGCGACACAAGGAGCCTCTCGTTGCGAACAGATAAAGGTCGGGCGGGACATCATCGCGCGAACTCGGGAAACAGACCCGAGGGGGGTCTGTATTCCGTGGCCGCGCGAGGACACCTGTCGGTTCATCGCACGCCCGAGTCGATTCGTTACGCGCTGAATTGAGTGACCTGCGCCACGCTGTGTCCGCGCAACCGATCCGGCGCGGATCCGTCCGGCCTCGCCGTCAGCCCGTTTTGCGGGCCTCGACGAGGAAACGGGCGGTGTGCGCGACGAACGGACCGTCGCTTTCGATCTGTTCGTGCAGCTCGCGCAACCGGTCCCGGTACTGCCCGACCGTGAAGCCGGGCACCATCCAGATCACCTTCCGTAGAAAGTAGATCACGGCTCCGATGTCATGGAACTCCGTCCGCAGTCGCTCGGAGCGCAGATCGACCACTTCGAGCCCGGCCCGCGCGGCCTCGGCCACCGCGTCGTCGGGGTGCCGGCCGCGCCGGACCTCCTCGGGCTGAGGGCCGAGGAAGTACTCGACGAGCTCGAAGACGCTCGCCGGTCCGACCTGCTGGGAGAGGTAGGCGCCGCCCGGCGCCAGGACCCGCGCGACCTCGTCCCACCAGACGGCCACCGGGTGCCGGCTGGTGACCAGCTCGAAGGCCCCGTCGCCGAAGGGCAGCGGCGGCTCGTCGCTGTCGACGACCACGGCCGCACCGAGCGGGTGGAGCAGCGCGGTGGCCTTCTGGACGTTGGGTGGCCAGGACTCGGTGGCCACCGTCAGCGGGGGCAGCGGACCGGCCCCGGCGAGCACCTCGCCGCCTCCGGTCTGGATGTCGAGCACGGAGCGGACCGTGGCCAGCCGCTCCCGCAGCAGGCCCTGGTAGCCCCAGGAGGGCCGCTGCTCGGTCGCCCGGCCGTCGAGCCAGGAGAAGTCCCAGCCGTCCACGGAGACCGCGTCGGCTTCGGCGACAAGGTGGTCGAAAGTGCGCGTCATGTCTAGATCGTCCCAGGTCGGGCGCCCGTCATCCACCGGATATGTCGACTAGAGTGGCCCGCGGGCCGTGACTGGCGTTCGGGTGGATCACCACCGGGGAGCGGCCCGGCGTACGTGGCGTACGCCGACTGCCGCGCGCCTGGGCGATCCGCGATCCGCAGCGACGTTCAGGAGACCCCGTGACGACTGCCACTGCCCAGCTGATGGACGGCACCGCCCTCGCCCGCCGCATCTCGGAGGAGACCGCCGCCCTCGCGGCGAAGATCACCGAGCGCACCGGCACCGCGCCCTGTCTCGCGACCGTCCTGGTCGGCGAGGACCCCGCCTCCGTGACCTACGTACGGATGAAGCAGAACCGTTGCGCCAAGGCCGGGATCACCTCCCGCCACGTGGAGCTGCCGGCCTCCACCACCACCGAGGAACTGGTGGCGACCCTCACCGCGCTCTCCGAGGACCCGGAGATCAGCGGCATCCTGCTCCAGCACCCCGTCCCGCACCACATCGACGAGCGCGCCGCCTTCGAGGCGATCGCCCCGGGCAAGGACGTCGACGGGGTCACGATGCACTCCTTCGCCGCCATGGGCTTCGGGCTGCCGGGCTTCGTCTCCTGCACCCCCGGCGGCATCATGCGCCTGCTCGCCGCCTACGACGTGGACCTGACCGGCAAGCACGCCGTGGTCGTGGGCCGCAGCGCGATCCTGGGCAAGCCCGCCGGGATGCTGCTGCTCGAACAGAACGCCACCGTCACCTACTGCCACTCCCGCACCCAGGACCTGCCCTCGATCGTGCGCCAGGCCGACGTGCTGGTCGCCGCGGTCGGCAAGGCCGAGTTCATCCGCGGCGAGGACATCAAGCCGGGCGCCGTGGTCCTGGACGCCGGCTACAACGAGGGCAACGTCGGCGACGTCCACTTCGAGTCGGCCGCCGCCCGCGCCTCGCTGATCACCCCCGTACCGGGCGGGGTCGGCCCGATGACCATCGCCGTCCTGCTGGAGCAGACCGTGCAGGCCGCGGCCGCGCAGGCGGGCCTGGACCTCGCGGACCTCTGACCCCTCCCGCACCGCCTTCCGCACGGCGAACGCCCCGGGCCCTTCGGTCCGGGGCGTTCCGTTTCCGCCGGTAACCGGCCGAAGGAAGGATCCCGGGGGCGGGCTGCGGCGCTGCACTGGACCTGTGAACGCAACCGTGGACATGCAGACGCAAGCGCCCCGCGGGCCCGCCCGGCCCACCAGGCCCGCCCGGCACCCGCGCGGGCTCGCCACCCTCGTCCTCGCCGAGCTGTGGGAGCGGTTCAGCCTCTACGGCATGGTCGCGATCCTCGTGCACTTCCTCGCCGCCTCCCGCGGCCACGGCGGCATGGGCCTGCACGTGGGCACCGCCGAGGCCGTCGAAGGCGTCTACATGGCCATGATCTCGCTGCTGGCCCTGCCGGGCGGCTGGATCGCCGACCGCTTCCTCGGGGCCCGCAGGGCCGTCCTGTGGGGCGGCCTGGTGATCATGGCCGGTCACGCCCTGATGGCCTTCCCGCAGCCCGCCCTGATCTGGCCCGGACTGGTCCTCATCGTCATCGGCACCGGACTCCTCAAGCCGAACATCTCCGCCCTCGTCGGCCGCCTCTACGCCCCCGAGGACGACCAGCGCCGCGACGCCGGCTACTCGATCTTCTACATGGGCATCAACCTCGGCGCCGTCATCGCCCCGCTCGTCGTCGGCTTCCTCGGCGAGGAGGTCGACTGGCACCTCGGCTTCGGCGCCGCGGCCGTCGGCATGGCCCTCGGCCTGCTCCAGTACGTCCTCGGCGGGCGCCGGCTCTCCGCCCAGCTGCGCGAGGAGCCCGTGGTCCGCCTCACCCCCGCCGAGCGGTCCCGGCTGCGCCGCTCGTCCGCGTACGGGCTGGTCCTCACGGCCGTCCTGATCACCCTGCTGGCCGCCGGGCACGCGCTGAGCATCGACACCATCACCTTCGTGCTCACCGTCGTCGCCGTGGTCGTCCCGGCCGGGGTGCTGTTCTCCATGTACCGCAGCCCCAAGGTCACTCCCGTGGAGAAGACCAGGCTGCGGGCCTACGTGTGGCTCTTCCTGGCCGCCACGCTCTTCTGGCTGGTCTACGACCAGATGGGCAACGAGCTGAACCTGTTCGCCGCCCAGAAGACCGACCTGAGCCTGCTGGGCCTGCACGTCCCGGCCAGCTGGACCCAGTCCCTGCCCTCGCTGTTCGTGATCCTGCTCGCCCCGCTCTTCGCCGCCTTCTGGGTGCGCCGGGGCCGCCGTATGAGCACCCCGCTCAAATTCGGTCTGGCCCTGCTGCTGACCGGCGCCTCCTTCGTGGTCATGTCGGGTGCCGCGGCCATCGCCTCCAAGGGCGTCAAGGTCTCCCTGATGTGGCTGGTCGGGGTGTACGTGATCCAGGTCATGGGAGAGATGTGCCTGAGCCCGGTGGGCCTGTCGGTCACCACCAAGCTGGCGCCGCGGGCCTTCGCAAATCAAATGATGGGCGTCTGGTTCCTCGCGGCCGCCACCGGAGATGCGATCGGCGCGCAGCTGCCCCGCCTCGACGCGGTGATCGGCCAGAGCCTGAACTTCCTCTGGCAGGGCGCCACGGTGATCGCCGCGGGCGCCGTCATGGTCTTCTTCGCCAAACGCCTCAGGGTCCTGACCGGGGAGAGCGCCACGGCCGCCCCCGTCCCCGCACCGGTGGCCGCCTGAGCCCTCGGGTCTCAGGCCACCGCCGGCGCCCGTACGCCCCTGCGCGCCGCGTCGACGATGGGGGAGCCGCGGAACTCCCGGGCGAGCCCGGTCAGCGGCCTGCTGTCCAGGCGGTACGGGTCCGTCTTCCCCGCTCCGCCGCCGGGACGCGGCGCGGCGCCTGCCGTCCGGCTCTGGCAGGCCGCGGCGAGCATGGCCGCGTCCGCCACCACGGCGGCCCGTTCCCCGTCCATGCCCTGCCCGCGCGCGGCCTCGTACGCGGCCGCCCGCACGTCCGGGTCGAACCAGGGGGCGAGCGCCAGGATCCCGTCGTCGATGAGGGACTCCCGGTGGATCAGCCGGATCCCGACCGGCGACCACCAGGCCAGCGGCACGGAGCGGGCGTTGGAGGCGGTGAAGCCGCGCAGCGCCTTCGACAGCGGGGTCAGCCGCCGGTACCGGCTGTAGTCCAGCCAGGCCGTCGAGCCGCCGACCAGGGGCACGATGAAGCCCGCGCCGACCATCATGCCCGCGGCGGCCGCCATGGGCGGTGCCACGTCCGTGGACAGGTACACCCAGTCGCGGCCTGCCCAGCGGGCCGCCACCGAGGCCCACTTGGCGGCGAGGTAGCCCAGGTCCAGCACCCCGCCGACGACGATCAGGGCCAGCCCGGTCCGCAGCGGCCGCAGCGAACGGTCCGCGCGCAGCAGCCACTTCGCGCACAGGTGGGTCAGCGCCGAGGTGCCCACGGTGTGGGCCACCAGGAAGCAGACGATCATCTCGCGGATCCACGGCGTGGTGGCGTAGTACGTGTCCAGGTCCCGGAGCCGCTCCACCGGTGCGTCGCCGATCAGGAACAGGACGACGATCGCCACGGTCGCCGCACCGAACACGGCGGCCGTCAGCCGCGTGGCCCGCCGCACGGCCCCGGCCGGGCCGCCGCGCCATTGCAGGACCAGGACCACGCACGTCCCGGAGAACACGGTGGCCAGGCAGAACACCAGCGGCGCGGAGAAGTTGACCACGCCGGTGAAACGGTTGACGGCGGAGATCGTCGGCGGCGCCGCCAGGAAATTGATCGGAGCGCCCACGACGAGCAGCGCGCACGCGGCCCGGTTCAGCGGCTGGTCCCAGTCGCGGCGCAGCATGGGCGCCTTGATCAGCAGGGCCAGGACCATCAGGAATCCCGGCAGGTACAGCAGGAGCCCGCCGTTCACCGGGCCTGTCCGACGGCGTCCGCGGGGCCGACCGGGTCCACCGGGCCGGAGACCGGGCCGGAGACCGGGCCGGAGGCCGGGCCCAGTCCGGCGACGGCCCGCTCGGCGACGGAGAGCGGCGGCGCCTGGAGGGCGCCCCGCTCCGAGGCGCGCAGGACGTGCCAGACCACCGAGGGGCGCAGCCAGTGGGTGGGGGTGCTGCTCATGGTGAGGACGTTGAACAGGGCGGCGGTCAGCACCTCGTCGGTGGTGGCCCCCGTCATCAGCCGGTTGACGTACCCGTTGAGCAGGCCGGTCCCGGCCCGCGGCTTCATCCCGGTGGCCCCCGGGTACAGGATGTCCTGCGAGGTGGCCAGCTCCCACGCGGTGCTCACCTGCGGGGCGATCGCGCGCTGCGCCTCGCGGCAGAAGCCGGGGTGGGCGAGGCCCTTGGCCCGCAGCAGGGTGCGTACGGCCAGCAGGCCCTGGGCGGCGACCGTCATGCCCTGCCCGTACAGGGGGTTGAAGGTGGCGACCGAGTCGCCGACGGCGAAGAAGCCGTCGGGCAGTTCGGCCTTCTCGAAGTAGACGCGCCGGTTGGCCGTGCCCTGGGTGACGGCGACGTCCGTCAGGGGCTTCCTGCCTTCGAGGAGTTCGCCGACGATCGGGTCCCGGATGCCCTTGGCGAACGGGATGAACCGGTCGGGGTCGCCGGTCGGCTGGCCGCCCCGGGTGCCGGAGAGGGTGGCCTGCCACTGGCCGTTCTCGATGGGCACGATCGTCGCGGTCTGTCCGGGTACGGGCACCCGCGGGTCGGACTGCACGTTGATGATGGGGAAGCCCATCTCGTGCGCCCCGGGCGGGGCTTCGAAGATCCGGGTCGCGTAGACGAGGCCGGAGTCGACCTCGGCCTGGCGGATGCCGCTCACGCCCAGGGTCTGGAGCCAGGTCCGGGCGCGCGAGCCGCGTCCGCTGGCGTCGATCACGAGGTCGGCGCTGACCAGCAGGTCCTTCTCCTGCGGGGTGTCGACGCGGACGCCGGTGACCTTGGCCGCGGTGCCTTCGAGGCCCCGTACGCGGCTCTGCTGGAGCGTGGTGACCCCCTTGAGGGCGGTCACCCGGGCGCGGACGACGGAGTCGAGGAGGTCGCGGCTGCAGGAGATGTTGAACTGCTTCTCCCCGCAGCGCGGGATCCAGCCCTGCGCGGTCTTGGTGACCAGGTCGGTGGGCAGGCTGCGGCGGATGGCTCCCGCGTCCGTCCAGTCCTGGGTGATGCCGGGCAGGATCTGCTCGATGGCGCGGGCGCCGCCGGACCACAGGAGGTGGGTGTGCCGGGCCTGCGGCAGCCCGCGGCGCGGCGCCGGGCCCTCGGGCAGCGGGTCCGCGTCGATGACAGTGACCGTCGCGTGCTCGGCGAGGACGGCCGCCGCGAGGAGGCCGGCCAGACTGCCGCCGATGACGACGGCGTGGCGGGGCGGGGAAGACTGGTTCATCGTGTCGTGCTCTCTGTCAGGGCCGTGCTGAGGGCATCGGCGCGAGGGTGCGGCGGCTGGCGTGGCGCAGGTCACCGGCGTGACACGGGGCTTCCCCAGCCGAGCGAGGTCTTGATGCGCTCGATCGCCTCGGGGAACTGTTCTTCCCGGGGTGCGGGCAGGTAGGGCCGCAGGAGCTTGCCGAGGTGCAGCCCGAACATCTCGGCCCGGATCTCCGCCGGGTCCCCCTGGTCGGCCCGGGCGGCGGCCTGCCGGACCACGGCGTCCAGCCCGTTGCCCGGGTCGAGCAGTTCGGCGAGGCAGCCGTGGCGTCCCGTCAGCCGGGCGGCGACCGCCATGCCCGGCCCGAGACTGTCGCTGGTCCCCTCGTCCAGGTGCCACAGCTCGTGGCAGGCGATGACGAGCTGGTGCTCGGGACGGGTGTGCGCCTCGACGACGATCAGGTCGATGTCGTCGAGCTCCAGCCACAGGCCGCTCGCCGTGTCGGGCGGGAAGGAGGCGAAGTGGAAGTCGACTTGCCGGTCACTGCCGCGGTGGCGGGCGTAGGCGGCGCACAGCCCCCCGATGACCTCCGCGACCTCGCCCGGCGGCTCCAGGCGGATGTCCTTCAGCAGGTCGGAACCCAGCTTTCGCATGGCCCGTGTGGTCCTCATGGCGCTTTCCCCTCGGCGGTGCGGCCATCGGCCGCCGGTCCGCCCTTCGTGCCCGGTATTCCGAGCTGCCCCTCGCGCGCGAGGAGGTCGTCCAGGTGGTCGGCCAGCGATTTCCAGCCCTGCGGGGACAGCCGTCCGGCCCTGGTGACGATGCTCCGTACGTCGTGCGCCCGCATCACCGCCAGCATCGGGTTCTGCGCCTCCCGCTCGGTCGACTCCAGTTCGCGTTCGATCCCGGACAGTGCGGTGGCGATCGCCTCGGCGTCCTCGGCCATCAGGAAGCCGCCGTCGACCCCGTAGAAGCGCTGGATCCCGGCGGCCGCCGCCAGGTTCGGCAGTCCCTCGCGCTGGGCGAGACGGGTCAGGGACTGGCCGGAGGCGTCGAAGGACTTGGCGATGGCGGCCAGCGAATGGGGCTGGCCGTCCTCCCGCGGACGGGTCCGGCGCAGGTGCTCGAACCGCTGGTGCACCTGCTCCTTCAGCGGCAGCCGGGGCGGCCTGCCGTCGAGGGTCAGCCGGATGGCCTGCGGGGTCATGCCCGTGAGGTGGGAGAGGTGTTCGAGGTCGTCGCACCGCTCCGGCGCGGTGGCCGCCGCGAGGGCGAGGGCCCGTTCCACCGCGCTCTTGCTGTCGGCGAGGAGGAAACCCGCGTAGACCCCGAAGAACCGCTGGACGCCCGCCGCGTGGCCCAGCCGCGGCAGTCCGGTGCCCGCGTTGAGGGGGCCGAGGGAGGCGCCGGGTGCGTCGAAGTCGTCGGCTATGGCGGCGAGCGGCCACTCCCGGCCGTGCTTGTCGCGGCGGGTGGCCCGCAGCCGCAGGAACCGCAGGTGCACGCGCTGGTCCAGCGGCAGTTCGCCGACGGTGCCCGCCACCACCCCGGACACGCGCGCGGGTTCGACCCCGGAGAGGTGGCTGAGCCGCTCCACGGACAGCACCGCGGCCGGATCCTGGCCGCGCTGCCCGGACAGTTCCTCGATCCGACGCCAGGCCGCGGCGAGGTCGGGTCGGGCGGCGGCTCGCACCTGCGGATTCTCCGTATGTCGACAAGGCGTTCGAGTGGGGCTGGGCTGCACGAAGCGTAACCTCCCGACTCCCGCGGAACCAGGCCGCCCTCAACATTTCCTGCCGTGGGGCTCAAGAAAGGTTGGTATGCCGCTGGACAACCGACCACCGACCCCTGCCATGCGGCTCACGGCCGGTGGCGCGGTCGCCGGGGAGAGAGTTGCTCCGGCGGGGCGGTCGCTCCGTCAGTCCAGCCGCACGATCACGGCCTGCCCTTCGGCTGCCGCCGCGGTGAGGTACTCCGTGAGTCCGCAGTAGTAGTCCCTGCCCCACTCCAGGGAGGCCTCGTCCTCCCAGCCCAGGGGGTAGACGTCCGCCGCGAGCAGCTCCGCGGCGTCGACCCCCTTCAGGAGCTGGTCGTACGTCAGGCGGCCCAGCGCCCCGGCCGCGAGCCCGACGCGGTCCGCGGTCAGGTGGAGCGGCGGACCGTACCCCCAGTCGCCCGCCGCTCCGAGCGGCTCCTCCCCGTGGACCACGTCCACGGGGAAGCTCGCCCGCCGCAGGAGGAAGCGCAACAGGTCCCACGTCTTGTAGGTGGAGAAGTGCCGCGCCCCGGCGGGCGAAGCCCCGGCATCCAGCTCGGAGTCCTGCATCTCCTGGATCCACTCGCGCATCCGGTCCGGTTCCCGGACGGCACGTTCCAGCTCGGCGGGCGACACGCGGAAGTACTCACCGATCACGCTCATGGCCGGAGGGTAGGCGCCGCCACTGACAGCGACCCGAGTCGCCGGGGGGCGCTACGGGGCAGTGGCCGGCAGCGGTTCGTGGTGGTGCCAGAGCAGGTACCGGTCCTCCCGGCGCAGTTCGGCGGAGCCCCACTCGATGTGCATCACGCCGCGGTCCATGGCGCAGGCGTAGGCGACCAGGACCAGCCGGACGTCCTCGGGAAGGATCCCGAGGTCGGGATGGACCTCCGGGTCCTCCAGTTCGTCCAGGCCCAGGTCGAGCGCCTGCTGCATGGGCTCCGGGCCGTGCCGGCGGATCAGTTCCGCGCGGAAGCCCGTGGCACGGCGCAGCCGGGCGGCGGTCACCGGGACGTTCTTCTTCGCGTACCGGATCGGGTAGATCACGCGGTCCGCGAGCACCACCACGGTGCGTCCTTGCAGGCGCACCGCCGTGGCATCGCCCACGGAACCCAGTCCGGCCGCCAGTTCCTCGTACTGAGCCGCGTACAGCCCGTGCCCGTACGCCTCCAACGTCTGTGTGTGGACGCCCTCGTGACCGTTGCGCGCCCTCTCGTGGGCCCGTCGCAGGCAAGCCGGGATGATGTCCACCAATTGGTGGGCCACATCGCCGAACGTCGCACGCGCCCATGCCGTAGCCGACCCCATGGCACCGCCCTCCCCCTCGTGCGCCGCAGCGCCGAGCAGCATCAAGGAAAACCGTGCTGGCCGCACGCGCATCGCGCAAGAGGGCGCCCGGCGGCGCACAGGGGCGCACGGCGCAGGCCTGCGGGCCCCGGGAGGGCGGATCCCCCGCCCTCCCGGGAGACCGCCGGTCGGCGCGCGTTACCTCTCAGGTAATCGACCGCTCCGGACCTGCGCGGCACAGTGGTGGAAGCGGGTTCCGGGGTCGCGCACTCGGCTCCGGGGCCTGCTCCCACCAGCGCAATCGACCTCGACGGAGGCTCACCCGCCATGTCCGTGACCGTGTTCGCGACCCTTGCCCGTACCACCGCCCCGCAGATCGCGCTGCGCCGGTTCCTCGCCCTCGACGCGATCGTCACCACCGCCAACGCCCTCGCCTACGTGGCCTTCGCGGGCCCGCTCGGCGAGCTGTTCGGCGTCGGCCGTACGACCGTCCTCGTGTTCGGCGTCCTCCTCACGCTCTACGGGGCCGCCGTGGGCCTGCTGGCCTCGCGCCGGCAGCCCCCGGCCTTCCCGGTGACCTGCGTGGTCGAGGCCAACTACGCCTGGGCCGTGCTCAGCCTGGTCTCCCTCTTCGCGTGGTTCTCGCCCACCACCGCCGGGGCGGTGTGGATCGCGGCGCAGGCCCTCACCGTCGCCGCGTTCGCCGTCCTCCAGCAGCTGGCCCTGCGCTCGCGCGGCTCAGAAGCCCAGTGAGCGCAGGTACTTCGCCGTCGCCGGGTCGGCCGGGAGCATCGTCTCGATGGCCAGCTCGGCGACGGTCACGTCCATCGGCGTGTTGAAGGTGGAGATGGACGAGACGAAGGACAGCAGCTGGCCGTCGTGCTCGATCCGCAGCGGCAGGGCGATGTACGGGACCGCCTCCTCGGGTTCGGCGTCCGCAGGCCCGTCCGTCCCGGGCCGGTCCGGCACGGGGTACGCCGCCACCTCCTCGTACAGGGCGCGCAGCGGCGCCGAACGGGACAGGGCGATCTGCCGCTCCATCTGCGCCAGCAGGTGCCCGCGCCACTCCCTCAGGTTGTGGATCCGCGGGGCGAGGCCCTCGGGGTGCAGGGTGAGCCGCATGGCGTTCAGCGGCGGCTCCAGCAGGTGCCCGGGCACCCCGTCCAGCAGCATCGTGATGCCCCGGTTCGCCGCCACCACCGTGTAGGTGCCGTCCACCACCAGTGCCGGATACGGTTCGTAGCCGGTCAGCAGCCGCTCCAGGCCCTCGCGCAGCACGCCCATCGCCGGGTCGTCGAGCGGGGTGTGCGGATAGCGCGGGGCGTAACCGGCCGCCAGCAGCAGGGCGTTGCGGTCCCGGACCGGCACCTCCAGGTGGTCCGCGAGCCGCAGCACCATCTCCTCGCTCGGCCGGGACCGCCCGTTCTCCACGAAGCTGATGTGCCGGGAGGAGGAGTCGGCGCGTCCCGCCAGCTCCAGCTGGCTGATCCCGCGCCGCTCCCGCCAGTCGCGCAGCAGCGCGCCCACCTTCGCCGTCGTCATGCCCACGACGGTAGCCGCTGTCCGCGCCCAGCCGGGCGCGGCTCATCCACGCGGCTCATCCCACGCGGCTCATCCCACGTCGAACACGTTCCGCAGGCCCAGCCGGTAGCGCCACCGGTCGTGCCGCAGGGCGGCTTCCATGCCCGGCGCCCGGTAGCGCGGCGTCACGGTGCACCGCGCGGCCTGGGAGTCGTCCCGGTCCAGCAGGGCGTTGACGGCCGCGCGTGCCGAGGCGTTGGCCCCCTCCATCGTGGCCAGGTCGATGTCGACGGCCACGTAGTCCCCGCTGAGGAAGAAGTTCGGGACGCGGGTGCCCGCGCTCGGCCGGTTGTGGAGGGTGCCGGTCGGGTGGATCAGCAGCTCGTCCTCGTTGGTGGGGTGAGGGGTGCCGAGCCCGTCCACCCCCGGGTCCAGGAACCACGAGTGCAGCGCGGAATCGCTGAGCAGGGTCCGCCCGGTGTCGTTGAGGGAGGCCTTCAGCTGCGCCCACACCTCCCGCGCCACCTCGTCGCGGGTGCACTGCTTGGCCGTCTTGCCGTAGAGGATGCCCGGCTTGTCCCACTCCGAGATGTCCACCGACAGACAGTCCACCGCCGCGCCGTCCCCGTAGTGGGCGGGGAAGTCCCGGGACGGCCAGTGCTCGGCCTGCTGGATCGCCGTCAGCGACCAGGCGGAATCGATGCAGTTGAGGTGTCCGTGCACGAGCGGGGCCCGCTCGGTCAGATAGAACTGGATGCCGGTCATCCAGTCGGTCTCCAGCTTGTCGCAGCGCCCCAGCATCGGATCGGCGGCCCGCAGGGCCGCGCTCCAGGTGCGGCGTGCGTGCTCGACGGGCAGCGCCGACACGTAGTGGTCGGCGGTGACGGTCTGCCGCGTACCGGCCGGGTCCGAGGCCACGACCCCGCTCACCCGGCCGCCGCCGTACTGCACCTCGCGCACCGTCCAGCCGATCCTGAACTCCACCCCGAGGGAGCGCAGATGGGCCTCCCAGGGGTCGATCCAGGCCTCGTTGGTCGGCAGGTTCAGGATCCGGTCGGGCGGCCCGTCCGCGCCGCGCCCGAGCGCGTTGAAGACGAAGGCCTCGCCGAGGGTGCCGACCGTACGGGTGGAGGCCTCCTCGGCTTTGGTGGCCACGATGTTGCGGGTGATGCCGACGGCGAGGATGCGCTGGTACTCGGCGGACATCTGCGCGGCGCGCACGAACTCCCACCAGGGCGTGTGCTCCCACACCTCGTCGCGCCGCTCGTCGCAGCTGGTCAGGAAGACGAGCACCCGGTCGAGGAAGTACGCCGTCTCGTGCAGGGGGAGGCGGACCAGGGTCTGGAGGATGCCGCCGAGGGCGCGCCGCAGCTCGTCGGGCGTCAGGTCGGCCGCGGAGTGGCCGGGCCAGGGGATGGGTGCGCGCAGGTCCTCGCGGCCGCCGGCCCGGGCGAACATCATCTCGCGCGGGGCGACGAGGTTGTCCCACACGCCGTTCGGGTTCCCGGGGAAGGGGATGCGCCGCATGGTGTCGGGCAGGTTGTGGTAGATCCCGGGGATGAAGCGGAAGCCGTGCTCGGCGGGCAGCGGCCGGCGTCCGCCGCGGGCGCTGCCGGGCACGTCCATGCTGCGGGCCTTGCCGCCGAGCGCCCGGCGCTCGTACACGGTGACGGCGTAGCCGCGCTCCGCCAGTTCGTGAGCGGCCGTCAGGCCGGCCACCCCGCCGCCGAGTACGGCCACCCGGCGGCCGGCGGCCCGGGGCGATGCGGCCGTGGCCGCCGCGCCCGCAGGAGCTGCCGTGGCCGCTGCGGCCGTCGTCGCCCCGGCAGCCGTCAGTGCTCCGGCGCCGGCCGCCGCTCCCGCCATGAACGTACGTCTGGAACTTCCCGTGCCCGCCATCCGGTGCCCCTTCGTTACCGCTGGTAACAGTGCTGTCCGGCGCAGGAGCATAGGGGCGCCGCGCCCGGCACGGAAGGCACGGAAGTACCCGGGCGCACTATGGCGCGAAAGGGTCACACCGGCGCCCGCTGTGCGAACCTTGACTCCACGTCACGGGAAAAAGGAGCCGGTGCATGCCGAGTGAGCCGCTGTCGCAGAAGGAGATCGAGGACCGCCTGCGGGAACTCCCGGGCTGGGCCTTCGAGGACGACCGGATCTTCCGTACCTACCGGCTGGGAACGCACTTCGCCGCGAGCGCCCTGGTCGCCCACATCGCCTCCGTCCAGCAGGAGTTGAACCACCACTCCGACCTGACCCTCGGCTACGACACCGTCCGCCTGTCGGTGAACTCCCACGACGCGGGCGGCGTCGTGACCGAGACCGACTTCGCGCTCGCCGAACGGGTCGAGGCCATCGCCCCGGCCCACGGCGCGAGCTGATCCGGTGCCGCTGAGCCACCCCGCACCGAAGACCCTGCTCGACTACGACAAGGAGGCGGGGGCCTACGACGCCACCCGCGGCGGCACCCCGCGCGCCGAGGCCGCCGCCGCGGCGGTCCTCGGCCTGCTCCCGGCGCACACCCGGACCCTCCTGGACCTGGGCTGCGGCACCGGCATCGTCACCATCCGGCTGACCCGCCCCGGCCTGCGCGTCCTGGGCGCTGACGCCTCGTACGGGATGGCCGCGACCGCCTCCCGCCGCGGTGTCCCGGTGGTCCTCGCCTCCGGGACCCGGCTGCCGGTCCGCACGGGCTCCCTGGACGCGGTGAGCGCGGTCTGGCTGCTGCACCTGCTGCGGGAGCCGGGCGCCGTCGCCGCGCTGGTCGCCGAGGCCGGCCGGGTGCTGCGCCCGGGCGGGGTCCTGGTCACCACCGTGGACAAGGACGCCGCACACGACGTCGGCAGCGACATCGACGTCCTCCTCGCACCGCACCTGACGACGGCCCCGGCCGACTCCTCGGAGCAGGTCGCGCACTGCGCGGCCCGCGCGGGCCTGCGGCCCACGGGCGAGGCCCGGTTCACCGGCCACGGCCAGGGCCGCACCCCGCGCGCGGCGGCCGCCGACCTGCTGGCGGGCCGGTACGCCTCCCGGATCGGCCCGCGCGGGACCACCACGCAGGAGCTGGCGGCCCGGCTGGGCGCGCTGCCCGATCCGGACGAGCCCCGGGCGGAGCCGACGTACACCCTGCGCCGCTACACCCGGGCCTGAGGGCCCGGGCGCGGGGCGCGGGGGATGCGCCGGGCGCCCGGGGCGCCCGGCGCGCCAGGGGTCACTGGGGTTCCAGGCGCCACCACTGGGCGGGGGAGTCGGTGTCCTCGCCCTGCCGGGTGCGGCCCTGCCCGTCGGCCTCCAGCGGCAGGCCGCTGATGCACGCGATCAGCGACACCACCCCGGGGTCGTCGAGGTGCTCCTCGACGATCCACTCCTGCGCACCGAAGGCGTTCGCCCGCCACACCTGGACGCGGGCACCGCTCTCCGTCGAGGCGTTCGCCACGTCGAGCCGCCGCTCGTTGTCCTCGCTCACCACGTGGAAGATCCCGCCGCCGCTGTGCACCGGCGAGATCCGCCACCGGCGGGCCGCCTCCGGGGCGGGCGGCCCGTCGGGGCCGACCCGCACCCGGGAGGCGCCCTCCAGCTGGAGCACCAGCCCGCTCTCCACGTTCCGGATCTTGTAGAGCCCTTCGGAAAGGTTCACGCGGGCGCCGCTCACACGTCGAAGACGGCCGGGTCCGGACCGATCCGGCGGCCCGCCGAGCCCGCGCCCAGGGCGTCCAGTGCGGCGATGTCGGCGGCGTCCAGCTCGAAGCCGAAGACGTCCAGGTTCTCCCGGATCCGCTCCGGGGTCACGGACTTCGGGATCGCGACGTTCCCCAGCTGCAGGTGCCAGCGCAGCACCACCTGCGCGGCGCTGCGGCCGTGCTTGGCGGCGATCGCGGTGACGGCCGGCAGCGTCAGCAGCTCCTTGCCCTGGCCCAGCGGGGACCAGGCCTCGGTGGCGATGCCGCGCTCGGCGTGCAGGGCGCGCAGCTCGGCCTGCGGGAACAGCGGGTGCAGCTCGATCTGGTTCACGGCCGGGACCAGCGCGCTCACCCCGGCCAGCCGGTCCAGGTCCGCGGGGCGGAAGTTGGACACGCCGACGGCCTTCGCCCGGCCGCTCGCGGCGATCTCCTCGAAGGACTGCCAGATGGTGAGGAAGTCCTCGCGCATCGGGCGCGGCCAGTGGATCAGGTACAGGTCGACCTGGTCGAGGCCCAGCTTGTCCAGCGAGTCGTCGAACGCGCGCAGCACCGCGTCCCGGTCCCAGGTCTGCTTCGGGCCGTTCCACAGCTTGGTGGTGACGAACAGCTCCTCCCGGGGCAGCCCGGAGGCGGCGATGCCCTTGCCGGTGCCGCTCTCGTTGCCGTAGACGGACGCGGTGTCGATGCTGCGGTAGCCGGCCTCCAGCGCGGTCGCGACGGCACGCTCCGCCTCGGCGTCGGGGACCTGCCACACGCCGTAGCCGAGCTGGGGCATCGCGGTGCCGTTGTTGAGCTGGATGGTGGGGACCTGGTTCACGTCTGGTGCTTCCCTCGCGTCGGTGGTGAGGCGGCGTACGAGGGTCGACAACCGGCCCCCCGTGCGACGTATTCCCGCCGCCCGGGCCCGGCCCGGCACCGCGTACGGGGCCTGGCCGGGTACTCCGTACGGGGCCCGGTCCGGCACCCCGTACGGGCGCCTCACGCGGCCCCGAGGTACGCCTCCCGCACCAGCGGGTCCGCCCGGACCTCGGCCGCCGTGCCCTCGGCGAGCACCGCTCCGAGGTCCAGGACGACCACCCGGGTGCACAGGTCCATCACGAAGGCCACGTTGTGTTCCACGAGCAGCACCGCGCAGCCCTCCTCCGCAGCCAGCCGCCGGACCACCGCGGAGAGCCGTTCGCGCTCGGGAGCGGACATGCCGGAGGCCGGCTCGTCCAGCAGCAGCACCCGCGGCGGATCGGCCACCGCCCGGGCCAGCTCCACCATCCGGGCCTGCCCGACCGGCAGCCCGCCGGCGTACTCCGCCCCGAGCGCGCCGATCCCGCAGCCCGCCAGCACCCGCTCGCCCCGCTCCCGCCGGGCCCGTTCCCGGGCCCGGCGGGCCGGGAAGGCGACGAGGTCGGCGGCGAGACCGCCCCCGCCGCCCCGCCACTCCTGCGCCACCAGCACGTTGTCGGCCACGCTGAGCTGGCCGAACAACTGCTGGCGCTGGAAGGTCCGGCGCATGCCGTGCCGGGCCCGCCAGACGGGGGAGCGCCGGGTGATGTCCGTGCCGTCCAGCAGCATCCGCCCCTCGTCGGGCCGCCGGATCCCGGACAGGACGTCGAACAGGGTGGTCTTCCCGGCCCCGTTGGGCCCGATCAGCCCGCACACCTCGCCCGCCCGGATGCCGAGGTCCACCCCCGTGAGCGCGCGGACGCCGCCGAACCGCACGCTGACGCCACGGGCCTGAAGTACGTATCCGCTCATGTCGCCATCCCCAGATAGGCCTCGGTCAGCCGGTCCGCCTCCACCTCGGCCCGCGGGCCGCACCAGGAGACCCGGCCCTGGGAGAGGTAGGCGACGGTGTCGGCGATCCCGAGGATCTCCGCCGCCTTCTCCTCCACGAGCAGCAGCGCGGTCCCGGCCCCGCGGAGCTCGGTGAGCAGCGCGTACACCTCGTCCACGACGCGCGGGGCGAGCCCGAGCGAGGGCTCGTCGGCGATCAGCACCTCCGGCGGCCGCTGGAGCAGCGGGGCCAGGGCCAGCATCTGCTGCTCCCCGCCGGACAGCGCACCCGCGGGGATCCCGCGCCGCTCCGCGAGGCGGGGGAAGCGGTCGTAGACGGCGGCCCGGGCCTCGGCCCCGCCGAGGTACAGGGCCAGGTTCTCCTCGATGGTGAGCGCGGGGAAGATCCCGCGGCCCTCGGGTGCGAGCAGCACCCCGGCCCGCGACCGGCGCACGGCCCCGTCGGCCGTGGCGTCGCGCCCGCCCACGTGCACGGAGCCGCCCGACACGGGCAGCAGTCCGGCGGCCACCCGGCACGCGGTGCTCTTCCCGGCCCCGTTGGGCCCGAGCACGGCGAGGATCTCCCCCCTGCGCACGGTGAGGTCGACCCCGTGCAGCACCAGGCCCCCGTCGTACCCGGCGGTGACGCCGCGCAGCTCCAGGGCGGGCCGGTCCGCGGCCACGGCCATGCCACCGACCGGCGCGGGCCGGTCCGCGGCCACGGCCCCGCCACCGGCGGGCGGAGTACGGGGCGCGGGCACCGGGGCCGGAACCGCAGCGGGAGGCGGGGCGGGAACCGCAGCGGGAGGCGGGGCGGGAGCCCCAGCAGGAGCCTTGACCGCCACCGGGGCAGGAGCCGCGGCTGCGGCCCGTCTGCGGGCCCGCCGCACCGAGACCGCCGCGCAGTACCCGTCCGGGTCGTTGGCCAGGGCCAGTCCCGCCAGGCCGAACAGGATCACCGGCAGATGGGCCGACTCCGTCACGTAGTCCGCGAGCAGCCGCGGCGCCACGGCGAACACCAGCCCGGCCACCACCGCGTACTGCGGCCTGCGGACCCCCGCGGCCACCACGACCGCCAGCCACACCAGCCCGGTCATCGCCGTGAAATCGGTGGCCGTGATGCGGGTGTTGTACGAGGCGTACAGGACGCCCCCGAACCCGGCCAGTCCGGCCGACAGCGTGAAGAGCAGCAGCTTGGTCCGCAGGACGGAGACCCCCGAGGCCATCGCCGCCGCGGGAGCCGACCGTACGGCCAGCATCGCGCGCCCCGACGGGGAGTTGCGCAGCGCGCTCAGCCCGGCGGCGGCCAGCGCGGCCAGGACCACCAGGGCCACCCCCATCGCCCGGTCGTCGGACAGGTCCACCGGCCCGATCACCGGGCGCGGCACCGGCCAGCCCGCGTCCCCGTTGCGCAGCCACCTCAGCTGGAACAGCACCTGGTCGGCGAGGAAGGCCAGGGCCAGCGTGGCCAGCGCAAGTGACCGCCCGCCCAGGCGCAGCGCCGGCAGGGCGACGAGCGCTCCCAGTGCGGCCGCGACGAGGGTCCCGGCCGCCAGTGCCGCGACGAAGGGCCAGCCGCGGCTCATCAGCAGCCCGGCGACCAGCGCGGCGCCGGTCACGAAGGTGGCCTGGGCCAGCGAGACCATCGCCCCGAGCCCGGTCACCAGGGTGAAGGACATGAACACCAGGGCGATGGCCAGTCCTTGGGCCAGCAGTCCGCTCCAGAACGGGGTCGTCACGGTGTAGAAGGCCACGCAGAGCAGCCCCGCACCTGCTGCCCACACCCCCCAGCGCCGCCCCCAGGACGCCCCGGCCAGGTGGTCCACCGGCGGGGCGTCGGTGGCCGCGACCCCGGCGGTCCGGGCCCGCCGGGTGAGCAGGAGCAGGCCGGCGAAGAGGATCAGGAACGGCACCGCCGTGCGGAAGCCGGTGATCCGCTCGGCGAAGGAGGCGTATCCGGCCACCAGGTTCTGCAGGACGCCCAGCCCCAGCCCGCCCGCGAAGGCGAGCGGTACGGACGCGAACCGCCCGATGACCGCCGCCGTCGCGGAGACGAACAGGAACAGGGTGAAGTCGTGCGCCGACAGCCCCAGCAGCGGCGTCGCCAGCACCCCCGCCAGCCCGGCCAGCCCCGACGCGATCATCCAGGCCACCGACGACAGCCGGTCGGCGCTGATCCCGCGCAGCTCGGTCAATGACCGGTTGTCGACGGCGGCGCGCAGCCGCAGGCCCAGCCGGGTGTGCCGCATCAGCACCCACAGCGCCACCGCGACCAGCGCCGTCACCACCCAGGTGATCAGCTGGTCGGAGTCGATGCCGACGCCCTCCGTGAGCTGCCAGGACTTCGCGGGGCTGGGCCCCACCCCCGGCAGCCCGAACTGGTTCTCGGCGGGCTTGACCGGTGCGCCCGCGTCGGCCAGCAGCTCGACCACCCACAGCCCGGCGGCCGGCAGGGCCACCAGCAGCCCGATGGTCGCGACGATCTGCGCGGTCTCGCCGACCCGCGCGAGCCGCCGGAACATCAGCCGGTCCAGCCCCCAGCCCAGGGCGGGGGCCAGGACGAACACCACCAGCAGCGCCGCGGGCACCGCGGGCCAGCCGAGCCCCGAGTGCAGCTCGTAGAAGGTGAGGGCGCACAGGTAGGCGGTGGCCCCGTGCGCGAAGTTGAACAGCCCGGACGCCGAGTACGACAGCACCAGCCCGGTGGCCAGCAGTGCGTACAGGGCGCCGGAGACCAGACCGCTCAGTACGAAGACGAGCAGATCGCCCATGCCGCGTCCTCTACTTGAAGGGGATGGGCTCGTAGCACTTGAACGGGACGGAGACCTCGTACGCGCCGTTCTTCAGCTGTACGAGCGCCCCGCAGCCGAAGCTGTCCTTCTGCCCCTTGGGTTCCGCCCGGTCGCCGACGAGCGTGCCGGTGTCGGAGAAGCCCTGCGCGGCGGCCTGGAAGGACTCGACGGTCAGCTCCTTGCCCGCCTTCTGCGCGATGGACAGGAACAGGTCGGCCGACATGTACCCGGTCATCATGTGCATGTTGAGCGGTACGTCCTGGCCGCCCGCGGCCGCCTTGATGTCGGCCTTGAACTGCGCCATCTGCGGATCGGCCGACTCGAAGGGCTGGAACTGCAGCAGGACGTGCACCCCGTCGAGCGCCTGCTTGGTGGCGTCCTTGGCGAGCAGGCCCGGGTCGTAGTCGGTGGGGTCGGAGATCAGGCCCTTGTAGCCGCTGCGCTTGAGTGCGGTGAACAGACCGATGTTGTTGGGGGTCTGCATCACGGAGACCACGGCGTCCGGCGCCTTGCCGCCGTTGCTCTCCATGATCTCCTTCACGTACGCGGACCAGTCGTTGGGAACGGCCGTGCCGGGTACGGAGGCCTTGGCGTAGGAGACGGTGAACCCGGCGCTCGTGAAGCCCTGCTGGAAGGTCCGGATGCCGAACTTGCCGGCGTCGCTGTCGTTGGCGATGACCGCCACCGATTTGCCCTGGGCCCCGCCGAGGATCTGCGCGATGCCCTCGGGCCAGGTCTGGTTGAGGGTTCCGCCGGGGGTGGGCACCAGGCAGCCGTTGAACCCGTAGACGTACTTGGGCCCGCAGAAGGAGGGCAGGGTGCCCCAGCCGAAGGTGGGGACCTTCTCCTGCTCCAGGAAGTCGGCTCCGGAGAAGGTCACCGAGCTCATGGGGGACACCGCGAAGACCTTGTCCTGCTGGACGAGCTTGCGGGCTGCGGCGAGGTTCTTCGCCGGGTCCTGGCCGTCGTCCTCCGCGCCGAGGTATTCGATCTTGCGTCCGTTGACGCCGCCCTCGGCGTTGGCTCTGAGGTAGCGCGCCCTGGCCCCGAGGTCGGTGTCCTTCTTGCTGTAGCCGCTGGCGGTGGTCATCGACACGATCCCGCCGACCTTGATCGAGTCTGCGGTCACCCCGCGGGCGTTCCCGGCGGGGCCGGGCTTCGGGCCGGTGCCGCTGGAGGTGGAGGCGGAGTTGCAGGCGGAGACGAGCGCGAGGGCCGCTGCCGCGGCGGCCAGGGTGCGGATCGGTCGCAACATGTAAAGGATCCCCTCCGGTCGGAATCCCCGCATTCTGTGCGCGACCTGACGGATCGTCAATATCAAGGACGAAGTAAAGTGATGGACCGTCAGAATCCATGGGACGGCGCCCCGGCCGGGTACGTCATGCCTGGTAGAGGGCCGCGACCTCCTTGGCGTACGTCTTCTCGATCGCCCGCCGCTTCAGCTTCAGCGAAGGGGTCAGCAGCCCCTGTTCCTCCGTGAACTGATCCGCCAGCACCCGGAAGTTGCGGATCGCCTCGGCCTGCGAGACCAGGGTGTTGGCGGCCACCACCGCCCTGCGGACCTCCGTCGTCAGCTCCTCGTCGTGCACCAGGTCCGCGGCCCCCAGCTGCGGCCGGCCGCGCATGGCCAGCCAGTGCGCGACCCCCTCCATGTCCAGGGTGAGCAGCGCGGCGATGTAGGGCCGGTCATTGCCCACCAATACGCACTGCGACACCAGTGGATGCGAACGCACCCGCTCCTCCAGGGCGTTGGGGGCCACGCTCTTGCCGTTGGAGGTCACCAGGATCTCCTTCTTGCGGCCCGTGATGGTCAGGTACCCGCCCTCGTCGAGCCGCCCCAGGTCCCCGGTCGCCAGCCAGCCGCCGCGCAGCACCTCATCCGTGGCGTGCGGGTCGTTGAGGTAGCCGGAGAAGATGTGCCCGCCGTGCAGCCACACCTCCCCGTCCTGCGCGATGTGCACCGTACTGCCCGGGATGGGCGGGCCCACCGTGCCGTACTTCGTGGCCCCCGGCGGGTTCGCCGTCGCCGCCGCGCACGACTCCGTCAGCCCGTACCCCTCGAACACCGTGATCCCCGCGCCCTCGAAGAACAGCCCGAGGCGGCGCGACATCGCCGAACCGCCCGACATCGCGTGCCGCACCCGGCCGCCCATCGCCTCGCGGACCTTCGCGTACACCAGCTTCTCGAACAGCTGGTGCTCCATCCGCAGCCCCGCCGAAGGCCCCGGTCCGGTGCCGAAGGCCTTCTCCTCGCGGGCTTCCGCGTACCGCACCGCCGTCTCCACCGCCCGGTCGAAGGGCCCCGTACGCCCCTGCGCCTCCGCCGTACGGCGGGCCGCCGCGAAGACCTTCTCGAAGACGTACGGGACCCCGAGTACGAAGGTCGGCCGGAACGCGGCCAGGTCCGGCAGCAGCTCGGCCGCCGCCAGCACCGGCTGGTGCCCGAGCTTGACCCGGGCCCGGACCGCGGCCACCTCCACCATCCGCCCGAAGACGTGGGCCAGCGGCAGGAAGAGCAGGGTGGAGGGCTCCTCGCCGGGGCGCGCCCGGAAGACCGACTCCCAGCGGCTGACCAGCGTGTCGGCCTCGTACATGAAGTTCGCGTGGGTCAGCACGCACCCCTTCGGGCGGCCCGTGGTGCCCGAGGTGTAGATGACGGTGGCGACCGCGTCGGGGGTCACGGCGCTCCGGTGGCGGTGCACGACGTCCTCGGCGACCCCGCTCCCGGCGGCCACGAGCTCGTCCACCGCCCCGGTGTCGAGCTGCCACAGCCGGCGCAGCATCGGCAGCCGGTCGATCACCGAGCCCACGGTCATGGCCTGGTCCTCGTTCTCCACGACACAGGCCGTGCACTGCGCGTCGTACAGGATCCAGTGCACCTGCTCGGTGGAGGAGGTCGGGTACACCGGGACGGGCTGTGCCCCGACGGCCCACAGCGCGAAGTCGAAGAGCGTCCACTCGTACCGGGTGCGGGACATCACCGCGACGCGGTCCCCGAACCGCACTCCCTGGGCCAGCAGCCCCTTGGCCAGTGCGAGCACCTGCGCCGCCAGTTCCCGTGAGGTCACATCGCGCCAGATCCCCCCGGTCTTCCGGCCGAGCACCACCCGGCCGGGATCCTGGCGGGCATGCTGGAAGACGACGTCGGCCAGGCCGCCGACGGGCGCGCCCGTGGCGACCGGCGGGACGGTGATCTCGCGCAAGGTCACGCTCCTCTCCGCACGGCGCGGCGACGCTACCCCACGCCCGGCTACAGATGATCAGCCTGCGGATTCCTCCACAAGACCTCCGCAGCCAGCGGTTTCCCGCCCGCGGGGGCCCCGCCGGGTCCGCCGGGTCCGCCGGGTCAGGAGGCACGGCTGAGGCGGTCCGCGCCGCCGAGGACGGCCGCGGCCAGGGCGTCCGAGGCCGGGGTCGGCCGCTGTCCCTGGAGCAGTGCGAAGTCCACCGGCCCGAGCTCCGGCAGCCCGCCCACCCGCACCAGTCCCGGCGGGATCAGGCCCCGGGTGTGCGCCATCACCCCGAGCCCGGCCCGGGCCGCCGCGACCAGACCGCTCAGGCTGCCGCTCGTGCACGCGATCCGCCAGGCCCGGCCCTCCCGCTCCAGCGCCTCCAGTGCCCGCGCCCGGGTGATCCCCGGCGGCGGGAAGACGATCAGCGGCACCGGCCGCTCCGGGTCCACCCGCAGCCCCTCCGCCCCGATCCACACCATCCGGTCCCGCCACACCAGCCGGCCCCGCTCGTCCCCCGGACCCCGCCGCTTCGCCAGCACCAGGTCGAGGCGCCCCGCGTCCAGCCGTTCGTGCAGGGTGCCCGACAGCTCCACCGACAGCTCCAGGTCCACCTCCGGGTGCTCGTGCCGGAAGCCCTCCAGGATCTCCGGCAGCCGCGTCAGCACGAAGTCCTCCGACGCCCCGAACCGCAGCCGGCCGCGCAGCCGCGTACCCGCGAAGAAGGCCGCCGCCCGCTCGTGCGCCTCCAGGATCGTCCGGGCGAAGCCCAGCAGGGCCTCGCCGTCCTCCGTCAGCTCCACGCGGTGCGTGTCCCGGACGAACAGCGGCCGTCCCGTCGCCTCCTCCAGCCGCCGCACGTGCTGGCTGACCGTGGACTGCCCCACACCGAGCCGCCCGGCGGCCTGGGTGAAGCTGAGCGTCTGGGCGACCGTGAGGAAGGTGCGCAACTGGACGGGGTCGTACATACCCCCATGTTAGGGCGGTGTCATTGCGCTTCGCGATGACAGTGAGTGCAGTGTGCAGGTTTCCCGATGACTGCCGTCCGGTGACGATGGAGGTGAGCGACCCGACCTGCCCGTGGGCACGGGCGGGGGAGCCACCCGACGTGCCTGTGCGCGGGAGCGGGGAGCGCCCGACCTGCCCCCGGGTGGGAGTGGGGAGCGCCCCTGACCTACCTGTGGGCGGGAAAGGGTGGCACCCCTGACCTGCATGTGGGCGGGAAAGGGTGGCACCCCTGACCTGCATGTGGGCGGGAAAGGGTGGCACCCCTGACCTGCATGTGGGTGGGTGGCGGAGCACCCGACTTGCCTGTGGGTGGGAACGGGTGGCACCCCGATCTGCCTGTGGGCATGGGCGGGGAAGCGACCTGCCCGTGGGCGGGCGCGGGAGCACCCCGACCTGCCCGCTGGGCGGGCGCAGGGAGCACCCGCCCGCGCCCGTAGGCATGACCCCCGACCTGCCCCTGAGCGGGAGGCGGGAGCACCCCACCCCAACCCATGGGCACCCCGCCCCGACAGCGAAAGAGCACCCCGCGCATGCGCCGCCCGCACCTCCCCGCCAGGCTGCCCCTGGACCCGTACGTCCTGGCCCTGCTCGGCACCGTCGGCCTCGCCGCCCTGTTGCCCGCCCGCGGCGCGGCCGCCGCCCTCGCGGACGGCGCCTCCACCGCGGCCGTGGCCCTGCTCTTCTTCCTCTACGGCGCCCGGCTCTCCACCCGCGAGGCCCTCGACGGGTTCCGGCACTGGCGACTCCACCTCACCGTGCTCGCCTGCACCTTCCTCCTCTTCCCCCTCCTCGGTCTGGCCGCCCGGGGCCTGGTCCCGACCCTCCTGACGCCCCCGCTCTACAGCGGCCTGCTCTTCCTCTGCCTGGTCCCCTCGACCATCCAGTCCTCGATCGCCTTCACGTCCATGGCCCGGGGCAACGTCCCCGCCGCGATATGCGCCGGCTCCTTCTCCAGCCTCGCCGGGATCCTCCTCACCCCCCTGCTCGCGGCGCTCCTGCTCGGTGGCCACGCGGGCGGCTTCTCCCTCGGCTCCCTGCTGAAGATCGTCCTCCAGCTCCTGCTGCCCTTCCTCCTCGGCCAGTTCCTGCGCCGCTGGGTCGGCGGCTTCCTCGTCCGCCACAAGAAGGTCCTCGGCCGCGTCGACCGCGGTTCGATCCTGCTCGTCGTCTACGCGGCCTTCAGCGCGGGCATGGCCGCCGGGGTCTGGCAGCAGGTGAGCCTCCCGCGCCTCGGTGCCCTGCTGCTGGTGGAGGCCGCGCTCCTCGGCGTGATGCTCCTCGTGACCTGGTACGGGGCCAAGCGTCTCGGCTTCGACCGCGCCGACCGCATCGCCGTCCAGTTCGCCGGGTCGAAGAAGAGCCTGGCGGCCGGACTCCCCATGGCCAGCGTGCTGTTCGGGGCCCAGGCGAGCCTCGCCGTGCTCCCACTGATGCTGTTCCACCAGATGCAGCTCATGGTCTGCGCGGTCCTCGCCCGACGCCGCGCCGAGGACCCGCTCGACGACGCGGACGACGACGCGGACGACGTCGGCGACGCCGGGGGCGCGGGGGACTCCAGGGGCCGGGGCGGCGAACTTCCCGCCGCCCGTGTGGTGGAGGTCTCCTGGAGCTCCCAACACCCCGCCCGGCAGGCCCGGTAACGTGCGGCGGTGACCTGGATACGCCCGATCGCCGCCCGTGCCGAACGCCCCTGCACCCTCGTGGTCTGCCGCGGGTGCTGCTGCGGTGACCCCCGCAAGAATCCCGGCTCCGACCACGCCGGGCAGCTCGCCCGGCTGCGCGAGGCCGCCGAAGCCTCCGGGGGCCGGCTGGCCGTCCGTACGAGCGAGTGCCTCGGCCCCTGCGCGCAGGCCAACGTCATCGTGGTGCAGCCCACCAGCGAGGCCCGCCGCCGTGGCGCCCGGGCGGTGTGGTTCGGCTGGGCCCTGGACGACACGGCGACCGACGAGATCATCGCCTGGGCCGAGTCGGGCGGCCCGGGCGCCACACCGCTTCCCGCCACGCTCGACCTGCACCGCATCGACCCGCCGGAGCCCAAGCCGTCACCGGCCGTGGGCCGCCGCTCCCGCCGGGGCCGCTGAGGGGAGCCCCAGGGGGAGCCGTGCCGGGCCCGCAGCCCGGGCACCCGTGCCGGGCCCGAACGGGGAGCCCCGTACCGGCCCCGCACGGGGAGCCGTCCGCCCCGCTACAAGGTGATCCGCTCCTCGCCCGCGTAGACGTTCATGTCCGCCCCGCGCAGGAAGCCCACCAGCGTCAGCCCCGACTCCAGTGCCAGGTCCACGGCCAGCGAGGACGGGGCCGAGACCGCGGCCAGGACCGGGATGCCCGCCATCACGGCCTTCTGCGCGAGCTCGAAGGAGGCCCGGCCCGAGACCAGCAGGACGGCGCCGGTCAGCGGCAGCAGGCCGCCCTGCAGGGCCCGGCCGACGACCTTGTCGACGGCGTTGTGCCGCCCCACGTCCTCCCGTACGTCCAGCAGCTCGCCCTGCGCCGAGAACAGACCGGCCGCGTGCAGCCCGCCGGTCCGGTCGAAGACCTTCTGGGCCGCGCGGAGCCGGTCCGGGAGCTTGCCGAGGAGCTCCGCGGGGACCCGTACGGGGTCGGCGGCGGCGGCTCCCGGGAAGCGGGTGGCGGTGCGGACCGCGTCCAGGCTGGCCTTTCCGCACAGGCCGCAGGAGGAGGTGGTGTAGACGTTCCGTTCCAGTGTGATGTCCGGCACCGGAACTCCCGCGGCGAGCTGCACGTTGACGACGTTGTAGGTGTTCACACCGTCCTCGTCCGCGCCCTCGCAGTAAGTGACGGCCCGCACCTCGGAGGCGGCGCCGAGCACTCCCTCGCTCACCAGGAAGCCCACGGCGAGTGCGAAATCGTCCCCCGGTGTGCGCATCGTGATGGCGAGCGGTTTGCCGTTCAGCCTTATCTCCAGCGGCTCCTCGGCCACCAGCGTGTCCGGCCGGACCCCTGCGACCCCGTTCCGGATCCGGACGACGCGACGGCGCTCGGTGACCCGTCCCATGGTGATCAGCCCACCCCTTCTGTTCTCGTCTGCATCCGACAAGGTCATTCTCCCGGTTCCGTTTTGCACCCCGCTCCCGGCAGGAAGATCCTCGGGAATCTCCAAATTCCAGTAGCGGAATCCTGTCGGGTCACGCGCCCCCGTACCCACCAGTAGCAGGCGAAGCTGGGTGATCCTGACTTCCGTACGAGGGGGGACCCCGCCCATGACCGGTTCACGAGTGGTGGCGCTAGGGCACTACCAGCCCGCGAGAGTGCTCACCAACGAGGACCTCGCGGCCAGGGTGGACACCACCGACGAGTGGATCCGGTCCCGCGTCGGGATCAAGACCCGGCACATCGCGGGCCCGGACGAGCCCGTCGACGAGCTGGCCTACCAGGCGGCGGGCAAGGCCCTGGCGAGCGCGGGCCTGACCCCCGACGACATCGACCTCGTCCTCGTGGCCACCTCCACCGCGATCGACCGCTCGCCCAACATGGCCGCGCGCGTCGCCGCCAAGCTGGGCATGGGCGGCGGCCCGGCCGTGATGGACCTCAACGTCGTCTGCTCGGGCTTCACGCACGCGCTGGCCACCGCCGACCACGCGATCCGGGCCGGCTCCGCCACCCGCGCCCTGGTCATCGGCGCCGACAAGATGACCGAGATCACCGACTGGTCCGACCGCACCACCTGCGTCCTCACCGGCGACGGCGCGGGCGCGGCCGTGGTCGAGGCCTGCGCGGAGCCGGGCATCGGCCCGGTGCTGTGGGGCTCGGTCCCGGAGATGGGCCACGCGGTCCGGATCGAGGGCTCGCCGCCGGTCTTCGCGCAGGAGGGCCAGTCCGTCTACCGATGGACCACCAGCCAGCTCCCGCCGCTGGCCCGCAAGGTGTGCGAGAAGGCCGGGGTCGCCCCGGAGGACCTCGCCGCGGTCGTCCTGCACCAGGCCAACCTGCGGATCATCGAGCCGCTCGCGCAGAAGATCGGGGCCGTCAACGCCGTCGTCGCCCGCGACGTCGTCGACTCCGGCAACACCTCGGCCGCCAGCATCCCGATGGCGCTGTCCAAGCTGGTGGAACGCGGCGAGATCCCCTCCGGGGCCCCGGTCCTCCTCTTCGGCTTCGGCGGAAACCTCTCCTACGCGGGCCAGGTCATCAGCTGCCCCTGAGCGGGACGCCCCCGGGCGCAGGCGGGTTGACCCGCCACGGCGCCGCCGCAGGACGGCCACACGCCGCGAGACGATTCGTCTCGCGGCGTTGTGCTGTGCATGCATGCAGGTCAGCGCGGCGTGGCGGACCGGAGGCCGGGCAAATATGTGGTCGGAGCCCCGCCGATCCTTTGCTATTGTTGTCCATGTCGCCGCGGGAAACCGGGGCCGACCACCTGGTCCGGGTGGCGGAATGGCAGACGCGCTAGCTTGAGGTGCTAGTGCCCTTTATCGGGCGTGGGGGTTCAAGTCCCCCCTCGGACACAAGCAAGAACCCCACTCCGGTGGGGTTCTTTTGCGTTCCACGGACGGCGTCGCCTGTCAGTGCCCCCTCGCGCCCTCGTACGATGCCGCCGGACCGTACGGCTCCACCTCGGCGACCTGATCGGCGACTCGGCCGGGGCGCCAGCGGGAGCCGTTCGCTCACGTGTGGAGGACCACCAGGCCGTCCGGTGTCGTCAGGCTGCCCGGGGCGACCTCGGTGAAGGTGTGGGGGAGCGCGAGGCAGGGCCGGCCCGTGGGCGGGGCGGCGTCGAAGAGGTAGGCGGCCGCGGCCGTGCTGTCGCTGACCAGGTGGGGGCCGTCGGACGGCAGGGTCGCGCCGGTGAGCGGGGTGCGGAACAGCCGCCGGAGGTGGCGCAGGGTCTCCGGGGTGACCGGGGCCCGCGCCTGCTGCGGCAGGGGCCGGGGCTGCGGTTCGGTACCGGCCCGGTACTCGGCGGGGCCCGCGCCGCCGGGGCCTTGCGGCTCCGGGGCCTCCGTGGTGTCCGGGGCGGCGGGCGCGGCCGCCGGATCCGGCGGGATCGCGCCGCTCAGCAGCAGCGCGAGCAGCACCGGAACGGCCTTGCGCCGCAGGGCCCCGGTGGCCGAGGGCAGGCGGTGGGCGTGGACGGCGGGCAGGGAGAGCGCGAGGCTCCCGGCGGCGTCGCCGGTGGCGATCGGGACCGCCGAGCAGACCACTCCGGGCGCGTACTCGCGCAGGTCGAAGACGGGCGCCCCCGGGGCCACCGCGTCCAGGGCGCTGAACAGGGCCCTGCTGTCGGTGATGGTCTGCGGGGTGAGGCGCGCGGGACGGTGCCGGGCCACGTGGTCCGCGCGGCCGTCGTGGTCGAGCTGCGTCAGCAGGCACTTGCCGACCGCGCTGGCGTGGGCCGCCGCCCGGAAGTCCACCCACTCCTGGACCGGCGGGGTGCCGGGCCCGTCGGCCATCTGCGTGATGCGGACCTCGCCGTCGGCGTACCGGCTCAGGTACACCGCCGCGCCCGCGCTGTCCCGCGCCAGGGCCAGGGTGCGCTGGAGCTGTCCCGCCAGCCCGCTGCCCCCGGGCGCGGCGAGCCGGTCGAGGGCCGGGCCGGGTGCGTACACCCCGGCGCCCGGGCGGTACGCGTACTCCTCCTCGCACAGCATCGCGAGCAGGGGACCGAGTTCCGCCTCGGCGAGGCCCGACTCCCGGCCGAGCTGTCCGCCCCGCACCCCCAGCGGATGCCTCTCCAGGACCCGTACGACGGCCAGCGCGCGACGGGCCTCCGCCAGAGCCTCGCCGGTCCCGGAGCCCTGGACGGCCGTCCTGCGGGCCGCCGCCGTCAGCGCGGGGTTCCGCAGTGGACCGGCGGCGGGCCGGTCGGGCGCTGCCGGCGCGGCGGCGGCCCGCGGGGGCAGGAACGCGGCCAGGACCCCGGGCAGCCCGGGCCGCGGCAGCGGCACCGGGCCCAGATCGGGGTCGTCGGACTGCTCCACGAAGCGCAGGACGGCCGCCTGGGCGCACAGCCGCACCTCCCGCAGGTCGCGGGCCCCGCTCGGCCGGAAACCGCGGCGGCCGAGCTCGCGGGCCCAGAGCCCGGCGTCGTGGTGCTCGCCGCGGCGGGAGTGGTCGAGGAAGAGGCAGTAGGCCGCCGGGGCGGTCCACGGACTGCCGGAACCCGCCGCGAACTGCCACCAGAACCGGGCCCCTTCGCGCATCCCGGACAGGTGCAGCAGGCAGCCGAAGACGACCGCGCCGGCCAGGTCGGTGTGGGCGTGGGCGACGAAGGAGCCGAGCCGTGCCTGCGCCTCGGGCGCGCACACGGAGGCCAGGCAGGCGGCCTTGAGGTCGCGCCGGGCGCGTTCGGCGTCGAGCGGGCAGTCCCGCGCGGGGTCGCTCCAGCCGGAGGAGCGGCGCCGGGTCCGGGTCGCGATGCCGGCCCCGCGCGGCGCGCGCAGCAGCCGGGCCTCGGCCGCGCCGAGGTCGTAGTGCGGGTAGCGGTCGCGGACCCCCGCCCGGGCCAGGAACTCGGCGAGGGAGCGGGGGGTTCCGTCGGCGTCCCCCTGCTCGCGGCGGTCGCGGCGGTCGCGGCGGCTCATGATTCGGCGGGGGTGTCGAGCAGGCGGGAGAGCCGCCGGTGCGCCTGGCCGAGGTACGAGCCGACGGTGGCCTCGTCGACGCCCATGACGGCGGCGGCCTCGCCGGGGGAGCACCGGAGCCCGTACCGCAGCAGGACGGCATCGCGCTGCCGCTCGGCCAGCCGGGACACGGCGGAGTAGAAGCGGATGGTGTCGGTCAGTACTTCGTACTGGTCCGCGTGAGCCTCCTTCAGGGCGGCCTCGAAGGCGCTGATGTCCATCGGCTCGGGACGCTGCTGCCGGGGGGAGCGGCGGCGCTCCCGGTCGACGATGCAGTGCTTGAGGACGGTCCAGGCGTAGGCGTCCAGCCGGTCCATGTGGAGCATCCGGAGCCACTGGCTCATGATCGAGTCGAAGGCGGCGTCCACCGTCTGCTCGGCCGCCGCGTCGGAACCCAGGTGCAGGTACGCGAACCGCATGTACGCAGGCCGCCGGTCGGCGTGGAACGCCCAGTACGACAGGCGTGCCGCCGCGTCCCACTGGCTCATGGGAGTCGGCCGCCGACGCCGGCTCGGCAGTCCCACGGCCCCACCGGACTCCTCCGGTCCGCCATCGCTCACCGTTCCACCTCATCCCCTGTGCGGGCTCAGGAAATCAGCGCGGGCGCATCCGCGGGGCGCAGAAGAGGAAACCTGGAAATATTACGTTCGGTGATGATCGGCTCGTGATCGATGCCGATCGGGCAGGCCTGCAACCAGCGCGTATGCATATGCCGCCAGCCGATGTCGGTGCACTGGGTGTGACCATCCCAAGATTCACTCGTTTGTCGGAAACGTGAGCACATCACCGCGATTCCGCTCCACCGCCCTCGAACAGGCCGAGGCGGTCCTCGTCGAGCAGTACCCCCGACTCGTACGGCTCGCCTACCTCACGCTCCCCGACTCCCTCGGCCGCCACAGCCGGGTGCTGCTGGCCCACCGGGCCGTGCAGCGCGCGCTGCCCCGCTCCGGCGCAGGCGGCGAGCGCGGCGGTCCGGGCGGCCCCGACAGCCCCGGCGGACCGCTCGCCGAGGTGCGGGTACGGGTCCTGCGCGGCTGCCTCGCTCCCGCCGGGCGGGCCGGCACCGCCCTGGCGCGCGCGGGCTGGCCGCCGCTCCCGCCCTTCGTGTGGGGGCTGCGGCTGTGGCCGCCCGCCGGGGGCATCGAGGAGGCCGCCCGGGCGCTGGCGGATGAGCCCGCGCCGGTCCGGGCGGCGTTCGTCCTGCACCGCATGGACGGCCTGCCCGAGGAGGCGGCCGCCCGGCTGCTGGGCGCGGCCGGTGTCCCGGCCCCCGCCGACGTGATGGGCGAGGCCCTGGCGGTGCGGGTCGGTGAAACGCTCCTGCGGGAGCTGGGCCGCCCGGAGTTCGACGCCAGCGTGGTCAGCACCCGCCCCACCGACCTGCTGCGCCGGCGCCGCCGGATGCGGGCCGGGTGGGCCGCGGCCGCCGCGCTCGCCGTCGTCGCCGGGGTACTGGTCGCCGACGGTCCGCCCGAGCCGTACGCCTCGCGGCCCGCGGGCGGTTCGGCGGGCGCCGGGGCGCTGGACCCCGGCCGCCTCCAGCGGGTCCCGGCGCAGGCCTGGGCCGACACCGCCAGGGTGGACTTCACCGCCTGGCCCGCCCGCGGCGCGCGCGCCGAGGACCGGGCGCTGCTCGCGCGGGCGCTCGGCACCTGGTCGTCCGTGGCCGCCCGGGGGCCGGTGCCCTCCTCCGCGCCGGGCTCATCCGCCTCCGCAGGGACCCCCTCCGCCCCGGCCGCCTCCGCCGGGAGCCCCTCCGCCCCGGGCTCCTCCGCCTCCGCCGCGCAGAACCCGTACGCGCAGGCCCCGTACGCGCAGGTGCAGCGCGGCGGCGTACGGGTCGGCGTCGCCCCGGGGACCGCCGCCGACCTGCCCGCCCGGCCCCCGCAGCTGCTGTACGCGGGGGACAGCGAGGGCCGGACCGTGGTGCTCCTGCTCGACGGGGAACGGGTGGTGCGCTACGCCGAAGCCACCGGCGGGCAGCGCGGACGGGAGCTGGAGTTCGCCCGTACCGACGAGGCCGGGGTCACCACCGCCGCCGCACTCACCCTGGTCCGCGGCTCCGGCGGAACCCGCGCCCGCTACCTGCTCGCCCCGTGGATCGCCGCGGCGGGCACCCGCGACCTGCTCCGGGCCGGGGACGGGACCAGGCCGCTGGCCTTCGCCGCCGACGGGGTCACGGAACCCGTCCCCGTACCTCCCGCCGAGGGCGCCTGCGGGGCCTGGCCCGTCCTCGAAGTCACCTCCTCGGCCCGCATCGTGGAGAAGCACTCCTTCGTCCTCGCCGACCTGGGCGCGCTGACCCCCGTACACCTCACCTACACGCCGCTGCCCGACGGGCCGGGCGCCGTCGCCGCGCGGCAGCCGCGCGAGGCCACCGGACCGGCCGCCCGGGCCGCCTGGGCGCCCATCGCCTGCCGGCTGCGGGAGGTGCGGGGCGGCGGGGTGCGCGCCGTCAACGTCTGGGAGTTCGCCGCCTCGGAGCTGCCCGACGGCGGCGGCCGGGGCGTGTGGTCCTGCACCAGGGCCTCGTCCTGGGAAGGCCCCGGCGACGTGCTCGTCCGGCTGAGCCCGCCGTCCGGGCCGCCGCAGGACGTGGCACGGGCCCGGGCCACCGCGGCCTGCGGGCGCTTCGGCCAGCACCTCCTCGCGGGCACCCGGTGGCGGTCCCCGGCCGGACGCTGGTACCAGCTCGCGGCCGGCAGCCGGGAGGTCACCGGGATCACCGCCACCGGTGCCGTCGGGGCGGAGGCGGCGGGCCGGACCCTGACCGCACCCGCCGGGCCGGAGGGCGCCGCGGTCTCGCTGACGGGCCGGCTCGCGGGCGGCGGCCGCGTCACCGCGCTCGACGGGGAGGGCGGCGGCCGGGACTGACGGGTCGGTGGCACCGCCCACCGGCTGTAACATTGGCCCATTGCGAGGGCCGTGACGGAGAGGTCACTGCCCTCGCTTTCACGTATGTCCACCCAGTGAAAAAGCGGGACGTGGCCTTTGGGCGGTTCGATACGATGAACCGCATCGTCGCCCGGCAGGCCACGTGGTACCGCATATATGAAATGGAGCATCCGAGGATGGCTCGACACCTGATCACCAGCGCGCTTCCGTACATCAACGGGATCAAGCACCTGGGCAACATGGTCGGGTCGATGCTTCCGGCGGATGTGTACTCCCGGTACCTCCGCCAGCGCGGCCACGACGTCCTCTACATCTGCGCCACCGACGAGCACGGCACCCCCGCCGAACTCGCCGCCAAGGCGGCCGGCCTCTCGGTCGCCGAGTTCTGCGCGCAGGCCCACGACGCCCAGAAGGCGGTCTACGACGGCTTCGCGCTGTCCTTCGACTACTTCGGCCGCAGCTCCTCGGAGCAGAACCGCGAGATCACCCAGCACTTCGCGCGCCAGCTCCAGAAGAACGGCTTCATCGAGGAGCGTGCGATCCGGCAGGTCTACTCGCCGGTCGACGGCCGCTTCCTCCCCGACCGCTACGTCGAGGGCACCTGCCCGCACTGCGGTTACGACAAGGCCCGCGGCGACCAGTGCGAGAACTGCACCCGCGTCCTGGACCCCACGGACCTGATCGAGCCCCGCTCGGCCATCTCCGGCTCCACCGAGCTGGAGGTCCGCGAGACCAAGCACCTCTTCCTCCTCCAGTCCAAGCTCCAGCACGAGGTCGAGGCCTGGGTCGCGCAGCACGAGGAGGAGTGGCCGCAGCTGGCCTCCTCCATCGCCCGCAAGTGGCTGACCGAGGGCCTGCACGACCGCGCCATCACCCGCGACCTGGACTGGGGCGTCCCGGTGCCGGCCGACACCTGGCCCGAGCTGGCCGCCGAGGGCAAGGTCTTCTACGTCTGGTTCGACGCCCCGATCGAGTACATCGGCTCGACCAAGGAGTGGTCGGACCTGGACCCGGCGAACCGCGACTACAAGTCGTGGTGGTACGAGGCCGAGGACGTGCGCTACACGCAGTTCATGGCGAAGGACAACGTCCCGTTCCACACCGTGATGTTCCCGGCCACCGAGCTCGGTGTCCGTGAGCCGTGGAAGATGGTCGACTACGTCAAGGCCTTCAACTGGCTGACGTACTACGGCGGCAAGTTCTCCACCTCGCAGAAGCGCGGCGTCTTCACCGACCAGGCGCTGGAGATCCTCCCGGCCGACTACTGGCGCTACTTCCTCATCGCCAACGCGCCCGAGTCGGACGACTCGTCCTTCACGTGGGAGCACTTCACCGCCACGGTCAACAAGGACCTCGCCGACACCCTCGGCAACTTCGTCAACCGCGTGCTCTCCTTCTCCCGCAAGCGCTTCGGCGACGAGGTCCCGGCGGGCACCGCCGCCGGCGGGGCCGAGGCCAAGCTCGGCGAGCAGATCGCCGAGCTCCTCGCCGAGTACGAGGGCCACATGGAGGACCTCCAGTACCGCAAGGCCGCGGCCGCGCTGCGCGCCCTGTGGTCGGCCGGAAACTCCTACCTGGAGGAGAAGGCCCCCTGGCTGGAGATCAAGACCGACCCCGAGGGCGCGGCGCTCACCCTGCGCACCGCGATGAACCTCATCCACCTCTACTCGGTGGTCTCCGAGCCGCTCATCCCGGCCTCGGCCCGCGCCATGCGCTCCGCGTTCACGCTCGCCGACGACACGGCGGCCTGGGTGACCCCCGAGCAGGCCAAGGCCCTCGACGCCGTTCCGGCGGGGACGCCGTTCACCGTCCCGCCGGTCCTCTTCGCGAAGATCACCGAAGAGGACCTGGAGTCGTACAAGGAGCGCTTCGGCGGCTCCCCCGAGGCGGCCTGAACCGTCGGCACGCGGCTGACCGGAGCCCGATGAGCACGTGACGTGAAGGGCGCGACCTACAGGGTCGCGCCCCTCACGCGTATCCGGCCGTACCGACGCCCCCGCGAACGCCCCGCCAACACCCCCTACGGGTAGGGAAAACCCCACCGCGAAGTGTCCCCTTGAGCGTGCAGACCGGGCGGGGCCCCGCGGCTGGAATGGGTCCATGACCCCTTCCCGCACCGTTCACCGGACCGTCGGCTGGCTGCTCGCAGCCGCCTGGGCCCTGTCCTTCCCGCTGTTCTCCACGCTGGCACCGCACCGGCTCTGGGGCTGGTGCGCGGCCGCCGGGTACCTGGCCGCCGCCGCGGCCACCCTCCTCGGCCGCCGCCGCGAGGCGCTGGTGGCGGCCCTGCTGGGGGCCGTCGCGGTGCCCCTGCTCTGGCTCGTGCTGACCGGACGGGGCCAGTCGGAGGTCACGGTCATCGAGCGGGCGGGGCGGCTCCTGCTCCAGTCGGGCCGGCTCTACGTGGACGGGCCCGAGCGGGTCGAGGAGTACACCCCCTACCTGCCGGGCACGGCCCTGCTCGGACTCCCGCGGGCGCTGCTCGGCGGTGGCGGCGCGGGCGGCGACGGCTGGGTCGTGCGGCTGCTGGGCGATGCCCGGATCTGGTGCGCGGCGACCCTGTTCGGCTGCCTGTGGGCGGCCCGGCGGGTGCTGGGCAGTACCCGGCCCGCCCTCCCGGCCGCCCTGGTGGCCTCCCCGGTCGTGGCCCTGCCGCTGGCGGTGAGCGGGGTGGACCTGCCCCTGGCCGGACTGTGCTGCCTGGCCCTGGCGGCCGCTGCGGCCGGACGGCCGGCCGTGGCCGGAGCGGCGCTGGCCGGGGCGTGCGCGCTGAAGTGGACGGCGCTGCCCGCGGTGGCCGTGGCGGTGGCCCTGCTCGCGGCCTGCCGGGGCGGGCGGGCCGCGGTCCGCTGCGCGCTGGTGACACTGGCCGGCACGGCCCTGCTGGTGCTGCCGGGCGCGGTGCTCCAGCCGGGCGAGCTGTGGCGGCAGGTGTTCGCCTTCCCCACCGGGCGGGCCGAGGTGCCGACCCCGGCGAGCAGTCCGCTGCCGGGGCGGCTGCTGGCCGGACTGGGTGACTGGGGCTGGTACCTGACGGTGGGACTGCTCCTGGGGGGCGCTCTGGTGGTCGCGCTCTCGCTGGCGGTGCGGCCGCCGCGGACCCTGGTGGCCGCCGCCGACCGCCTCGCCCTCGGCCTCACGCTGGCCTTCCTGCTGGCACCCGCCGGCCGCTTCGGCTATCTGGCGCTGCCGGTCCTGCTGGCGCTCTGGGCCCGGTCGGCGGCCGTCCAGGGGGCCGTCGGGCGGGCCGCCCCGAGGGCCTCCCGCATCGTGACGGGCTCCTTCCGGTCCGCCGGGACACGGGGCCGGGCGCAGGAGCGGGACACCCGAATCGCCTGATGGTCCCCAGCTGTTGGATAGTTCGACTATCTTGCTCCCGTGGACGAGCTGATCGCCGAAGACCCGCACCGCATAGGCCCGTACCGTCTGATCGCCCGGCTGGGCGCGGGCGGCATGGGCCTGGTCTACCTGGGCCGCTCCGAGGGCGGACGTACCGTGGCGGTGAAGGTCGTACAGGCCGAGTTCGCCGGGAACCCCGAGTTCCGCAGGCGCTTCGCCCGTGAAGTCGCCGCCGCGCGGCGGGTGGGCGGCAGCTGGACGGCCGCCGTGCTCGACGCCGATACCGAGGCCGCCGTGCCCTGGGTGGCGACCCAGTACATCCCGGGGCCCGACCTGCACACCGTGGTCGCCAAGGACTTCGGGCCGCTGCCCGAGGACTCGGTCCGCACCCTCGCCAACCGGCTCGCCCTCGCCCTGCAGGCCGTGCACGGGGCGGGTCTGATCCACCGCGACCTCAAACCCTCCAACGTCCTCGTCACCGTCGACGGCCCCCGCGTCATCGACTTCGGCATCGCCCGGGCGATGGAGAGTCTCACCGGGGACAGCCTGCACACCCGCACGGGCATGCTGATCGGCTCGGCCGGCTTCATGTCCCCCGAACAGGTCCGCGGCCTCGAACTCACCTCCGCCAGCGACGTCTTCTGCCTCGGCGCCGTGCTCGTCTACGCCGCCACCGGGCGGCTCCTCTTCGGCGCCGGGGACACCGGGCTCAACGCCCACCTCTTCCGGGTCGCCGAGGAGGAGGCCGATCTGACCGGGGTCCCGGAGTCGCTCGTCGACCTCGTGGCCGCCTGCCTGCACAAGGATCCGGCCCTGCGGCCCACCCCCGAGGAGGTGGCCGCGCGTACGACGGCGGACGGTGTCGGGGAGTGGCTGCCGGGCACGGTACTGGCCCAACTGGGGCGCCATGCAGCGCAGTTGCTGGACTACGCCCCGGCATCGCCCGCCGGGTCGAGCGGCGTCGCCGGAGCCGGAGCCGGAGCCGGAGCCGGAGCCGGAGCCGGAGCCGGAGCCGGAGCCGGAGCGGGAGCCGGAGCCGGAGCTGCGGCCGCGGGCCCGCCCGCCGCGACGCCCGACCCGCGCCTCGTGCCGCCCCAGCGGGAGCCGCAGCCCGGTTCCCCGTACGGGTCCACGCCCCCGCCGCCCGCGTACGCCCCCACGCCCCCGGCGCAGGGATTCGGCGCGGCACAAGGCTTCGGCCCGCCCCTGTCGCTCTCCGTCTCCGAGGGTCCGGCCGCACCGCACCCCAGGCGCTGGTGGGGCCTGCTGGTGCTCGCCCTGGCCCAACTGCTGGTGCTGGTCGAAGCGGCGCACTTCACCCTCGTCCTGCCGCAGGCCCAGGCCGCACTCGGCCTCCACGTCTCCGGTCTGGACCCGCTGTTCGCCGCCTACCTGCTCGGCTTCGGAGGGCTGCTGTTCCTCGGCGGTCACCTCGCCGACCTCTTCGGGCCCCGCCGGATCCTGGTGACCGGCCTGGTCGGATTCGCGGCGGCCGCAGCGTTCGGCGGCCTGGCGGCCAACCCCGAGATGCTGATCGCGGCCCGCGCCCTTGCAGGAGCCTGCGCCGCCCTGCTGACCCCGGCCGCACTGTCCATGGTGACCACCGGATTCACCGACCCCAAGGAACGCGCCCGGGCCTTCGGGATCTACGCGACGGTCGCCGCGGGCGGCGGCGCGCTCGGCGTGTTCACCGGCGGCTGGATCTCCGAGGCCGCGGACTGGCGCATGGCCCTGTGGTCGCTCGTCCCCCTCGCCGTGCTCGCCCTGGTCGGGGCCCTCACCCTGCTGCCCGACCGCCCGGGCCGCACCGGCGCCCGCTTCGACGCGCTCGGCGTGCTCCTGGGCTCGGCGGGAGCCGCCGCCCTGACCTACGGCCTGGCCGAGGCCGAGACGATCGGCTGGTCCGGCCAGACCCAGGCACTGCTCGGGGCGGGCGTCGCGCTGATCGTGGCCTTCCTGCGGTGGCAGGCCAGGGCGTCCGGCGCGCTGCTCCCGGCGCACCTCCTCGCGGACCGCAGCCGGCTGGGCTCCCTCCTGGTGCTCCTCCTCGTCGGCGTGGCCTTCGTCGCCCTCTTCCCGGGCCTGGGCTTCTTCGCACAGCAGGTCCTCGACGAGAGCGCGTCCTCGGCCGGGCTGGGCCAGCTGCCCCTGGCCGCCGCGGCCCTGGTCGGCGCCACCCAGGTCGCCGCGCGCCTGCTGACCCGTACCGCGCCCCGGGTCCTGGTCCTGGCCGGCCTGGCGGTCACGGCCGTCGGGGTGGCCCTGCTCGCGGGCCTGCGCGCCGACAGCACGTACGAGGGCGGCGTACTGCCCGGCATGCTGCTCGTCGGCTTCGGCCTGGGCCTGGCCTTCGTACCGCTCTACGCCACCGTGACCGGCGCCGTCACCCCGCAGCACACCGGCGCGGCCTCGGCCGCCCTGGCCACGGCCCACCACCTGGGCCAGGCCATCGGAGGGGCCCTGCTCGGCACCGTCATGGTCAACCGCCTGAGCGAGGCCTCGCACGAGCCCGACGCGCTCACCCTGGAGGTGCTGGGCGCCTACACCACCACCCTGTGGTGCGCGGCCGGCGGCCTGCTGCTCGCGGGCCTGCTCGCCGCCCTGATGATCAGGGCAAGGGCCCCGCAGCAGGGCACGTAGGCCCCCGCGACGGGCGGTCCGGCGGCCGCCCGTCGGCCGTACCCGGAGAGATGTCAGTGGCGTGGGGAATGCTGGGCGCTTCATGTCACCGAGGCAGGGGAGCCTTGAAATGCCGATCCGTGTGGCCGGCCGTCGCCGTGGGGAGGCGTCGCTGAACGCCGCGTTCCCCGGCGCGGAGATCATCGACGTGACCTCCAGGGCGGCGCAGCCGTGGGTGCGGCTCAGCCCGTTCTACCCGCACGGCGGCATCCCGGTGCCCTACGGCGACGGTGTGACGGGCCAGTCGGTGGAGGGCATCTGGCAAGCCCTGAAGGTCTTCGAGCACGCCGACGTCGATCCGGCGAAGCTCGACGTCACCACGATGAAGGGGCTGAAGCGGACGGTGCGCCGCCACGGCCCCGTCCGAGGCCACCGCACCGGACCGGGCGGAGACCGGCTCCTGCCTTACGAGACGGCCCGCCGCCGGATCTACCTGCCGGCCTACCGGTGGGTCCTCGAACACCGCGTCGCGGATCTGGTCGAGCGGCTCCGCGACAAGACGGACGTCGTCCTCCTCGACTACACCACCAACGGTGACGTCGCCGACCTCACGAGCCCGCTCTCGCACGCCGCGCTCATCCGGCTGCACGTGGAAGGCCGCTGGCCCGCGGAGGACGGGAGCTGACCGGACCGGCCGCGCACGGTACGCCGGCAAGGCTCCCGGTACGCCGGCAGGGCCCGGACCGCGCGTCGCGGTCCGGGCCCTGCCCCGTACGGTGCCCGCCCTGCGGCGGGGTGGCGTGTCAGTCCTGTGCGGTGTCGTCGCCCGCCTGCCCGGCGCCCTCGTCGACGCCGGCCTTCTCGCGCATCTTGCGCACCAGCTCCGCCTTCTGGTCGGCGGCACCCTGGCGGTCGAGGTTGCGGTGCGGACCGTTGTTCTGCCGTTCGGCGCGGGACAGCCTCTTGCGCTGGCCGCCGCCCTGGCCCACGGGGTTGTTGATGTTCTTGCTGACGGTCACGGGTTCTCCCGGTCATGATGCGAAGTGATCTACGGATTCACCGGCGGGGGACGGGCGGCGACGTCGAAGGACGTCCGCAGGGGCCCATCACGCTCTCACTCGTAAATCGGCGTCTGAAAGACGTTACCCGCTTCCGTCGGCTCCGCACACCAACCCTTGCGCGTCCTAGGAGGTCGGAGGGGTGCTGGGAGCCGGCGACGGCCACGACGCCGGGGGCGGGCCGAACGCGCGACGGCCGGCCCTCACGGCCAGACCGGCCATGGCCGCATTGGCGCCGCCACCGATCACGGCGCCGATGCCGAACGGTGCCACCCGGCCGAGAACGATGATTCCCTGCTTGGTCCCGTACTTCGTGACGAAGTTCCTCCCCAGGATCTTGTTGATCTGCCGCAACGTCTCGACGGGCACCTTCGCGACCACCTGACGGCCCCAGTGCTGCCCCGTGCGCTCGGCGACCTTGGAAATGGTGGCGGAGCCGCCCCCGCCGAGCATGATGCCCATCACGATCGTCCGGCGGCGTTCGATCTCGTCGATGGGGACTCCGTGGACTTCGGCGACCGAGAGCGCGAAGAGGGCGCCCAGCTCAAGAGAGGAGAGGGCCTCGCCCGCCGACAGTGCCAGTGCGACTCCCGTACCGACGCCGGGCGCGGCTGCGGTTCCGCCGACGGCAGCGCCCGTCCCGGTCAGGGCACTGACGTACATCCGCTCCAGATTGCGGATCACCTGCGCCGGTGTCGCCCCGGGGTTCCGCTGGCGGGCCCGGGCGATGTTCTTGCGCACCAGCGGGCTCTGGAGGTCGATCGCCTTGTCCAGGAGGTCGAGGACCCGCTGCCCGCGTATGCCTGCTGTTGGATCCTGGCCCTCGGAGGCACCTGTTGCCATGCCCTGGACTCCCTTGGTCGTCGTGTCCCAACTGAGTTTCGCACTCGATCAGTTCGAGCGAACCCCGGGCCAGGAGAACCAGGCCGCCGACCGCAAGGCCTTGTCCGCCGCCTCACCGTCCGATGCCTCCACCCCGCGTGCGAGACTGCGCGCGGGGTGGAGGCTCACGGAGGGGTGGATCGATGCGGGTTTGGACGGGTGCGAAGGTCCGAGCCTGCCTCGGCGCGGCACTGGGCGGGGTGATCGTGCTGTCCTCGGCGGGCTGCTCGCCCGAGCAACGGCCGCTGGCCGCGGTGTACGTGGACCAGCAGGGCGCCGCGCACGCGCTGCTGCGGCCGTGCGGGGGCGACGGCCGGGTACGCGCCCCCGGGCTGCGCGGCACCGGCCTCCGCGGCGCGGACGGGCCCGCGCCGGAGGGGGCGCAGGACGTCGCACCGGGAGCTTCCCCGACGGAGGAGTCCTGGAACGGCTGGTACGCCCCCGGGCTGCACGAGGCCGCGGACTTCCCCCTGTTCGCCCCGCCCGCGTCATGGGCGGCCGAGAGCCGCGGTCCACAGGACCTGGTACCGGGCCACTCCTACGAGCTCGCGTTCGCCGATCCCGATGACTCCTACGCCTACAGTGCCTCGGTGACGTTCGACGCCCGCCGACTGGCCGGGCTGCCGGCCGGAGAGGTCCTGACCCTGCGGGGCACGATGACGCGAGAGGCGTTCGAGGACCTCGCACGGCAGGCGTGCTGACCCGGTCAGGCCTGACGGCCCGACAGGTGGGCCAGGACCGCGAGGACGCGGCGGTTGCCCTCGGTGGCGTCCAGGTCGAGCTTCATGAAGATGCTGGACGCGTGCTTGACGACCGCGGCCTCGCTGATGAACAGGCGGCCCGCCAGGGCCTGGTTGTTGAGCCCCTCGGCCATCAGGGCCAGCACCTGCTGCTCGCGCGGGGTGAGCCGGGCGAGCGGGTCCGCCGTGGACCGGCGGCTGAGCAGGACCCGTACCACCTCGGGGTCGATGACGGTCTGGCCGGCCGCGACCCGTTCCAGGGCGTCGAGGAATTCGGCCACCTCGCCGACCCGGTCCTTGAGGAGGTAGCCCAGCCCGGCCGCCGAAGCCCCGGTGAGCAACTGGGTCGCGTACGCGGTGGCCACGTACTGCGAGAGGACCAGCACGGGCAACGAGGCGTCACGAGAGCGGAGTTCGAGAGCAGCACGCAGCCCCTCGTCGCGCAGTCCGGGCGGCATCCGGACATCGGTGACGACGGCGTCCGGGCGCTCCGCGGCCACCGCCCGCAGCAGCTCCTCGGCGTCGCCGACGGCCGCCAGGACCTGGTGGCCGCCGCGCGTGAGCAGTTCGGTCAGTCCGGCGCGCAGCAGGACGGAGTCCTCCGCGAGGATCAGCCGGAGCACGGGACCTCCGCCCTGAGTTCGGTCGGTCCGCCGACCGGACTGGACACCACCAGCCTGCCCTTCAACATCGCCACCCTGTCCGCCAGTCCCGTCAGTCCGGCTCCCGCGCCGGGATCGGCCCCGCCGCGGCCGTCGTCGGTGACGGTGAGCGTGAGCCGGTCGCCCTCGACCCTACCGACGACGGTGACGTGCGAGGCACCGCTGTGCTTGGCCGCGTTCGCCAGCGCCTCGGTGACCGTGAAGTAGGCGGTGACCTCCACGGATTCGTCGAGCCGCGGTACGTCCAGGTCCAGGGACACCGGTACCGGATGGCGCAGGGCCACCTCGGCCACGGCCGCCGCCAGCCCGTGGTCGGTGAGGACCTGAGGGTGGATCCCGCGTACGAGCTCCCGCAGTTGCTCAAGGGCGACCCTGGCCTCGCCGCGGCCGCGGCCCACCAGGGCGGCGGCCTCGGCGGCCTGCGGGACCTTGCGCAGTTCGAGCTCGGCGAGCCCCAGGGTCATGCTGAGCGCGACCAGCTGCTGCTGCGCGCCGTCGTGCAGGTCCCGTTCGATGCGCCGCCGTTCGGCCTCGAAGGCATCGACGAGGCGGACCCGGGAGCGGGTCAGTTCCAGCACCCGCGCGTCCTCCTCGCGCGGCCCGAGCAGCAGCCGGGCGGTCTTCACCTGGGCCCCGGCCAGCAGGGCTCCCGCGTACGCCGCCACCGCGGCGAGGAGCAGTCCCACGGCGGTGCCGCCGAAGGCCTCCAGCGGGCCGGAGAGCGGCCGGCCGGGGATCAGCATCAAGGTGTCCGGGGCGATGGCCCAGGCGATGACCGGGGTCGCCACGAGCAGCAGGGCGAAGGCCAGGAGCGCGACGACCCCGAACCCGGCGGCCCCGAAGACCGGTCCCAGCAGGGCCGCGTACCCCAGCTCCCGCCAGGTGGCCCGCTCGCGCAGCCTCGTCCGCAGCCACGCCGCGGCCCCGGCGCCGGCGAGGGAGGCGTGCGGGTCCGGCACCCGCGCGGGCTCCACCCAGCGCAGCCGCCGCCGCTCCAGGGCTCCGAGGGGCACCGCGCCCACGACGGCGCCGAGCAGGAGCAGCAGCCCGATCCCGGCCACCGCGAGCACCACCCCCAGCCCCAGGAGCAGGGCCAGGGTGAGCAGGACGGCGTACCCGAGGAGGAAGCCGCTGCCGAGGTAGCCCCAGCACCGCCAGGGCCACCAGGAGCCCAGGAAGTGCAGGGGCCGGCGCAGCACCGCCCAGACGGCGACGGGTGGTTCGGGGGCCGCCGGCTCGGGGAGGGACACGGAGTCGGACATGGGCCCAGCGTAGGCGGGGGCGGGTCACATCACCGCGCCCAGGGCCAGGAAACCGCAGATCAGCACGAGGAGGATGGCCAACAGGGGCCAGACGAACCGCAGGTAGCGGTCGTAGCCGACCTTGGCGAGGGCGACTCCGTCGATGGTCACGGCGGTGGTGGGCACCCACAGGTTCATCCAGCCGCTGGCCGACTGCCAGGCGGTGACCACCAGGGCCCTGATCTTCGAGTTGTTCATGATGACGGTGACCCCGCGCGCCGGCATGATGACCAGCGCGGGGGAGACGAAGTCGGCCGCGCCCAGGATGATGACCGAGAAGATCATGAAGGAGAAGACCAGGACGAGCAGCACCAGCACGGCCTTGTGCAGCCGGGTCAGTTCCGGTTCCTCCTGGTCCTCGGCGGTCGCCTGCTGCTCGCGGTCGCCGGGGAGGAATCCGCACAGGGAAGCGGCACCAGCAGGCCGTAGAACCCGAGGGTCTCCTCGGCGAAGCCCACCACGGTGCCGAGCACGGAGAACACCAGCATCACCGCGGCGATCAGCAGCGCGCCCCGGTGCCGCAGCCGGTGGGCGAGGAGGGCGATGCCCCGGTCGAGGGCGTTCCTCTGATGCCGCTGCTGATCCCAGCTGACCCCGCCGGATGATGTTCCGATCATCGGGTGGGGGAGGGGCGGGCGCCGTGGCGGAGTGGGCCGGACGAGTGGATCATAGTAAAGGGGACATAAGTGAACATAGCCCCTGCGCGTGATCTCCAGGGAGGTCATGATGGACGTCCTCGTACTGATCGGCCGCCTGCTGTTCCTCCTGCTCTTCGCCGCTTCCGGCGTGGCCCACGTGACGAAGACCCGGGAGATGGCCGGGTACACCGCCTCGCCCGGGGTGCCGATGGCCTTCGCGGCCACCTTCGTCAGCGGCGTGGTCATGCTGGCGGGTGCGGTGAGCGTGGCCCTCGGGATCTGGGCCGACCTCGGCGCGCTGGCGCTGGCGGCCTTCTGCTTCGCCGCGGCCCTGCTGATGCACCCCTTCTGGAAGGAGAGCGACCCGCAGGCCCGGATGATGGAGCAGACGCAGTTCTTCAAGGACCTCTCGCTCGGCGGAGCGGCGCTGGTGATGTTCGCGTTCTTCGCCTACGCCGGCCACGATCTCGGCCTCATGATCACGGGCCCGGCTCTCTCGGTCGACTGAGCCGTCCGCGTAAGCTCGTGGGCATGAACCAGAGCGGCCCCCGGACGGATCTCGGCGACTTCCTGAGGTCCCGACGTGCACGGATCCGCCCCGAGGACGTGGGCATGCGCTCCTACGGAGGCCGCCGCCGGGTGCCGGGCCTGCGCCGCGAAGAGCTGGCGCAGCTCGCCGGGGTGAGCGTCGACTACTACACCCGCTTCGAACAGGGCCGCGCCGAGAACGTCTCCGACTCCGTCCTCGGCGCCGTCGCCGCCGCCCTGCGCCTCGATCCGGCCGAAACCGCCCACCTCACCCGGCTCGTCCGCACGGCGGGGCGCGGCGGCGGGGAGTCCGCCGGTGCCGAGGCCGGGGCGGAGCGGGCCCAGGAGGTCCGGCCGGGGCTGCGCAGACTGCTGGAGTCGATGCCGCAGACCCCGGCCTTCGTCATCGGCCGCCGCACCGACATCCTGGCCTGGAACCCGCTGTTCGCCACCCTCGTCACCGATTTCGGCGCCCTGCCCCCGGAGCGCCGCAACAAGGCGTGGCTGGTCTTCCTCGACCCGCAGGTGCGCGGACGGTTCGTCAACTGGGAGCGCAAGGCCCAGGACCTCGTCGCCTACCTGCGCTTCGACCGCGGACGCCACCCCCACGACAGCCGGTTCGCCGCGCTCGTCGAGGAACTGTCCGAGCGCAGCCCGGAATTCGCCGGCCTGTGGGCGGCCCAGGAAGTGGCGGAGAAGAGCCACGGCGGCTACCACCTGCGCCACCCGCTGGTCGGCGAGTTCACCCTCGCCTACGAGAGCCTGAACCTGCCGGACGATCCCGACCAGAGCCTGATCACCTACACGGCGGCGGCCGGATCGCCCTCCGAGGCCGCCCTGCGGATCCTGGCCGAGGCCGCGTCGCGGACGCCGGTACGGGCCCCCGGGGCGGCGCACCCGGACCAGCGGCAGCAGGACCGGCAACGGCAGGACCGGTAGGCCAGGGCCAGGGGCAGCGGCAGCGGCAGCGGCAGCGGCATCAGGGCGTCCGCAGCGGGATCAGGGCGCCGGGAGCGCCGCGCGCAGCGACAGCCGCTCGTAGCCGGGGATCAGCACCCCCCGGGCCGGCTTGCGCCCCACGACCTCCAGCCCGGGAAAACCCCGCAGGGCCCCCGTCACCGCCCGTATCTCGGCCATCGCCAGCGGCATCCCCAGGCAGAAGTGCGGCCCGGCGCCGAACCACAGCCGGCGCAGCTCCGCGGGATCGCGCACGCCCTCGCCCGCACCCCCGCCCGCACCCGCACGGGGGCAGCCCGCCGAGTCCCCCGAGCCCGCAGGGGCCGCGGCGGCCGCCCGGTCCGGCGCGAAGGGCCCGTAGGCCCGCGTGCACAGCAGCGTGGCGATGACCACCCGCTCCCCGGCCTGCACCCGGACCCCTCCGAGCCGCCCCGCCCCGGCCGCGCTGCGCAGCATCACGGGAGTGGGGGAGGTGACCCGCAGGGCCTCCTCGATCAGCGCGTCGGTGATCCCCTCGGGCCCCCGGCCGGTGTCATGGGCCAGCGCCACCAGCCGCGGCACGAAGGACACCAGCGTCTCCGTGCCGGTCAGCAGGAACACCCCGACCGCGCCCCGGGCCTCGGCCTCGTCCAGGCCTAGCGCGCGCAGCCGCCCCGGCACGGTGCTCTCGTCGCCAGCCCGGTACGCCGCCACGGCCGCCTCGCTCAGGCGCGCCAGGGCGGCCCGGGCCCGGTCCGCCTGACGCCCGGTCAGCGAGGTGCGCCAGAGCCGGACCCCCGCCACCACCGCGGCGGCCTCGGCGAAGTCGGCCGAGGAGTCGGGCAGCCCCACGAGCTCGCGGATCACCTCGGTGGCGCCCCGGCGCACGACCCGTACGAGGTCCACCTCCCCGCCCGCGGCGAGCCGCTGCTCCAGGGCGGCCAGCGGGGCGCGCAGCACCCGTTCGCAGACGGCCGCCACATGGCCGGGAGTGAACAGTGGGCCGAGCCGCCGTCGCAGCGCCGCGTGCTCGGAGCCCTCCGTGTTGATCAGCACCCGCGGGCCGAGCACCGACGTCCACAGGCCGCCCGCCGCGCCCGGCCCCGTCTTGGTCCAGCGCTCGGGGTCCATGAGCACCTCACGGGCGAGGCGCGCGTCGCTGACCACCACACCGACCCGCGGCACCCGCACCACCGGGCCGCGCGCCCCGGCCGCGCTCAGCAGCCGGTACGCCACGGGATGTGCGGCCGTCTGGACCCGTCGTTCCCAGCGCTCCCACTCGTCCATCGGCGCAGGCTACTGCCGCCGATGGCTTGAAGTGACCCCTGCGGCATGGATCTTGACCTGTCTGCCGCGTATCGAAGCCGAGCCGTGATCGTTTCTTCAGGCGTAACCCCTACATCTGCTGCGGAATCGGGAGGACGCGCGGTGACCGCTTGGCAGTACTTCGCCGGGGCGGGTCTGGTGGCGGCGCTCTGCCCCCTGCACGGCCACGTGGCGGTCGCGGGCGACGGCCATGGCCGGGGGGCCCGGATCGACCTGTGCGTGCCCGCCGGGCAGCCGCGGCCCCCCGGGACCCGTCCGTCGGTCAAGCCCTCGGTCCCGGCCCTCGTGCCCGGGACCGGCGGCCCGACCGTGCACCACCCGGGGGGCACGCCCCGGCCCCCCGGGCCGGCCGCCCCGGCAGCCCGTCCCGTCCCGGCGGCACCCGTCCCGGGCGGACCGGCCGCGGAGCCGGGGGCCGCCGGGGCGGTCGAGGACCACAAGCCCGCGGAGCCCGCACCGGGCCCGGCGGCCGAGCCCGTACGGGCCGCGGCCGAAGCCCCCGAGCGGGCCCTCCCCGCAGCCGCGGTCGCGCGCGTCAGCGCCTTCCACGTGCGTCCGTACCGCTCCGTCGCCGTGGAACGGCGCAACCCGGCCGGCATGTCCACCCTGATGCTCATGGTGGTCGTCACCACCCCCGCCGTCCTCGCAGCCGCCGCGCTGCGGCCCCGCTCCAAGGGCCGCGGCTGACCGGCGCGGCCGACCCGTGCGGGCCGGCCTGCGAGCGGCCTCCGCACGCCCACCACTGACCCACCGCCCCACCGATCCACACCGGGAGAATCCACGTGTCCGAATGGCTGGTCCTGGCCATCGCCATGGCGCTCGTCTGCGCCCTCGTCCTCACCATCACCGCGATCCGGCACCGCCGGGCCGCCGATGACGAGGACACCAGCGAAACCCCCGACGTCATCGAGTACATGACGATGATGGTGGGCGTGGTCTACGCGATCGTGCTCGGTCTGGCCATCGCGGGGGTCTGGGAGGCGCGCGGCGCCGCCGAGGACAGCGTGCGCCGCGAGGCCCAGGCGCTGTACGAGGTCACCCAGCGCGCCGACGTCTATCCGGCCGCCGTGCGCGACCGGATCCGCGGTGAGGTGGACGCCTACGTCTCCCACACCGTGGCCGTGGACTGGCCGCTGCTGACCTCGGGCGAGGGCGCCTCGCCCGAGGGGGCCCAGCTCCTCGGCAAGCTGCGCACCGACGTCACCCACCAGAGCCCGGCCACCGAGCTCCAGGCGCAGGCCTACCAGCCGCTGCTGGACCACATCGCCGCCGCCGACGACGCACGCCACTCGCGGACCCAGAGCTCCGAGTCCACGCTCCCGGGGGTGGTCTGGTTCGGGCTGCTGGTCGGCGGGGTGGTCACGGTCGGCCTGATCTTCACCCTGCAGATCCGCCGGTCGGGCCGGGAGCTTCTGCTGGCCGGGCTGTTCAGCGCGCTGATCGTGTTCCTGCTGTTCATGGTGTGGAGCTTCGACGCCCCCTACGGCCGGGACGGGATCGATTCGGCAGGCCCCTTCCAGGACCTGTTCCCGACCCTGGCGGCGGCCGCCGCCCGCTAGCGGCTGCTGCTGCCCGACGGGGCCACTTCCCGGCGTACGGACGCGACCACCGGGGAGTGGCGCAGGGCGTGCGAGATCCTCAGCAGGTCGCGCGGCCCGTCCGCGGTGTCGAGCACGGTCTCCTCGCTGGCCACGATGACCCGGCCCTCCGGGTCCGCGGAGCGCGCCTGGACGGCGGCCGCGACCATGGCGGCGTCGGCGACCGCGCGGGCGGTCTCCTCGTCGGCCCCGGCCGCGACGGCGCTCGCATAGGCGTCGTCGCGGTGGCGCGTGTCGAAGTAGGGCCCCAGGTGCAGGAAGCCGTCGTGGATGTCGGATTCGCGCTGGATCACGCGCAGCTCGCCGGCGGTCCACCAGGACATCTGGACGGAGGGGGTACCGCTGGGCGCGGAGATCTGCATCTCGTGCCAGAGCGTGCCGAGCCGACGGTAGGTCGTCCAGGTGTGCCAGTTGTCCGAGAGGCGCTGGCAGACGAGGGGGACCACGAAACCGATGGCGCTGATCAGCGCGCCCAGGGAGGCCAGCGGCGGGGCGGCGTAGGTGCTCAGGCCGTCCAGGTCGTTCCCGAGCCAGCGGGCGACGACCGCGGTCATCTTGGTGGCGTCGTAGGTCAGGTTGAAGATGTAGCCGGAGACGATGATCACCAGGCCGACGCGGAGCCAGCCGCGCACCTGGAGCGACCAGCGCCAGCACAGCACGACCATCACGACGGCCGCCACGTGGTGCGCGAGCAGGTAGAGCGTGATCATCATGCCGATGTACGGCGTGTTCGCGTAGTAGGTGTCGAAGTCGCGCAGCCGCTCGACCGGGGTCTCACCGAGGGCGAACAGCGCCACCAGGGCGACGATCACGATGCTGTAGGCCAGGATCCAGCGCCGTGAGATGCGCCTGGTCTCTTCGGGCGGCCCGCCCCGCCAGTTGACCATCAGGACCAGGCAGGACGCGCTGAACGCGGTGATCAGGCAGTACACCAGCGGGGCAGAGACGTTGACGATGCCGGTCCAGCGGTTGACCGCGGCGATGGTCGGCGGCGCGGCGAACGTGAAGACCAGCCCTGCCAGGGTCAGCAGGGCGCAGACCGAGCGCAGCAGCGGGTCGCGCCAGTTGTGCCGCAGGGCCGGCACCTTGAAGGCGAGCGCGATGGCCATCGCGCCTGCCGGTATGTAGTAGTCCTCGCCGTTCAACGGTCGTTCCTGTGCCCCCGGTATCCGAGCGAGGCCTCGATCCGGCCCGCCAACTGGTCACGCTGGGCCGGAGCCCGGTGGCTCGCCGAACCGGCCAGCCACGTCCTGCACCTGCTGCCCAGCAGTAAACCGAAGGTCTCCGCCTCCGTCTCCTCCTGGACGTCCGCGCGCGTGCGCGCTGCCACGCGCCGGACGGTCTCGCCGATGTCCGCCTCGTCGGTCAGCAGCCGCGCGGCGACGGCGGCGCCGTCGACGTGGTGGCTGCAGTGGCCCGCCTTCATGTGCCACAGCTCGTGGCCGAGGATCACCAGCTGGTGGTCCGGAGCGGTGCGCTCCTCGATGACCACCAGGTCGCGGTCGGCCATGTCGAGCCACAGCCCGCTGGCCGTGCCCGGCGGGAACGCGGCCATCCGGAAGTCCACCCTGCGGCCACGGTGTCTGCTCATGCCCTCGCAGAGGGCAGCGTAGAGGTCCACGGGTTCCACGGGGGCGGTCAGCCGGATGCCGGCCACCAGCTCCCCGCACAACCGCCGCTGCTCTCTGCCTATGCTCACCGTTCTCCCCGTCGGCGCGGATCCGGACCAGGACTCAAGGATCAGACCCAGACTTTCGACTGGGTCAGGATTCGTTCGGTTTTACGCTTTCGAGGAGCATGTCCAGCCATTCGGTCACCTTGTCCCGGTGCTTGTCGCTGGGCAGTTGTGCGGCGCGCCAGGCGATGCCCCGCACTCCGTGGTTCTGGAGAAGTCTTGCCAGCGGATCGCCTGCCGAAGCGGCCGAGGCCGGTACGGTTTCCCGCGCGCGGCCAGCGAAGTCCTGAAGCAGCTGTTGCTCGGTCCGCTGGAGCGCGTCGGTCAGGGCGTCGGCGTCGTGGGCGGTGAGGAACCCCGCGTGGACGCCGAAGAACCGCTGGATCGCGTCGCAGTGTTCCATGGTGGGCCGACGGTCGCCGTTGATCAGCGCCCCGGCCTGCTGGCGTGACATGCCCGCGCCGTCGGCGATCTCCTGCTGCGTGTAGCGGCGCCCGTTGGACTTGACCCGGGTGCGCCGCAGCAGGTCGAGGCGCTGGAGGAAACGGGCCTGCAGATCGGGTTCGCCGGCCGGCCGTCCTTCCAGCAGGGTCCTGACCACGTCCGTGGGGACGCCGGAGGCCTCCGAGAGCCGCCGCAGGTCGAAGACCTGGTTCAGTTCGCGGCCCATCTTGCCCGCGAGTTCGGCAACCCGTGTGACGGTGGCTGCCAAGGGTGCGTTGGCCACCGCGACGGGAGCCGGGAAGCCGTCTGTCACCAGTGGTTCTCCTAGATCGCGCGAGGTCGGTACGGGCACGTGTCGGCCACTGGAATCTATCCGCTCCGCCTCCGGAGGACCAGAACTTGCCACAGCTGTGGCGGGAATGAGCTGTCGGCAGGCTGGAATTGCCACAATAGTTGACACTCGAATGAAGTCGGTAGCAGGATCGCCACAGGAAATGAAGATCCAGACCGTGAGGAGGGGGAGCCCTCGGTGCCACATCTCGCAGCGGTGGGCCCGTCCGATGGCCTCGCCCGAGCCGACGGGGAGCGCCTGGCGGGCGATGAGTCGGCACGCGGCGCCGTGCGGTCGGAGCGACGCAAGGAGATTTTGCGCCAGCGCCGCGAAGAACTGGGCTTGAGCCAGGAAGACATCGCCGCACGGCTGCGCATCAGCGTGCGGGCGTACGGGAACTGGGAACGGGGCCTGGTCAAGGAGTGGACTGACCGCAAGCTGCTCGCCCTGGCCGAGGCCTTGGAGATGAGCGAGCGGCAGTGCTTCTGGCTCTTCCGCGTCATGGTGGACCGCGACCCGCCGCTCACCTGGCGGGCCTCGGAGGACGGCCGGCTCCCCGAGGACCCGGCCCAGCGCGACTACTTGTGCGACTACGCCGCACTCATGGAGGCGGTGCCCTACCCGAGCTTCCTGGTGGACCACCGCTGGGACGTCGCGCTGACCAATTCGGCCTTCGACCAGCTCTTCCAGTCCGTACGGCCGCACCCCACGGCGCTGCCGGACGACAACTTCCTGCGCTTCGTACTGTTCCACCCGGACGCCGCGGCGGTCCTGGAGGACCACGAGCCGGCCTGGTGCGTGCCCCTGCTCGCCCAGTTCGCCAACGCGCTGGCCGGAGCCCCGGAGGACGAGGGGCTGCGCAGCATCCGCCAGGAGGTGGCCCGTGACCCGTTCATGGAGGCGGCCTACCGGTACGGGGTGCCGCACTGGCTGAGCACGCACGGGGCCGAGGCCGCCGAACAGGACGGGGCGGTGCGCACCGTGCGCCACCCCGACCCGAGGTACGGGCTGGTGCGCTGCCGGATGGTGGCCGAAAGCAGCAGGATGCTGGGTGAGATGGGGCTGACCCGGATCACCCTGATCCTCTCCGCGCCGCAGGGCGTGCCCGTGGGCCCGGTCCGTGGCGGCGGCTTCGCCCCGCCGCAGGGCGCCCGGCTGCGAGCCGTGCCGCCGCTCGGCGAGTAACCGACCGGGGCAGACTGGTACCCCGCCGCCCGTGTGCGGCGGGGATGCCACGGATCGTGGCACCGGCGCGGAGCGGTGACGGCGAAGGGCGGTTGGACGTGCGGCTGACGATCCTCGGAGGGGGCGGCTTCCGGGTCCCGCTCGTCTACGGAGCCCTGCTCGCGGACCGTGCCGAAGGCCGGGTGACCCGGGTGACCCTGTACGACGAGGACCCCGCGCGGCTCGGTGCCATGGCCCGGGTCCTCGCCGGCCAGGCGGCTGCCGCCGGGCTGCCGGACGCCCCGGCCGTGACGGCCACCGGCGACCTCGACGAGGCCCTGCGCGGCGCCGACTTCGTCTTCTCCGCCATCCGCGTCGGAGGTCTGGACGGGCGCGCCGCGGACGAGCGGGTCGCCCTGGCCGAAGGAGTGCTGGGCCAGGAGACGGTCGGCGCGGGCGGGATCGCGTACGGCCTGCGGACCGTGCCGGTGGCGCGCGCCCTCGCGCGGCGGATCGCCAGGGTGGCTCCCGAGGCCTGGGTCATCAACTTCACCAACCCGGCCGGCCTGGTGACCGAGGCGATGGCCGAGGAACTCGGGGAACGGGTCATCGGCATCTGCGACTCGCCCGTGGGGCTGGGCCGGCGCGTCGCGCGGCTGCTGGGTGCCCGGCCGCAGGAGGCATGGATCGACTACGTCGGCCTCAACCACCTGGGCTGGGTGCGCGGGCTGCGCATCGGCGGCCGCGACGAGCTGCCCCGGCTGCTGGCGGACACCGAGGCGCTGGAGTCCTTCGAGGAGGGCAGGCTCTTCGGAGCGGAGTGGCTCCGCTCGCTCGGTGCGATCCCGAACGAGTACCTGCACTACTACTACTTCAACCGCGACACGGTACGGGCCTACCAGGAGGCGAAGCAGACCCGCGGCGCGTTCCTGCGCGACCAGCAGCGCGGCTTCTACGCCGAGGCCGGCCGCGACGGCCTGCCCCCCGGGGCGGCGCTCGCCGCCTGGGACCGGACCAGGGCCGAGCGCGAGGCCACGTACATGGCCGAGAACCGCGAGGCGGCAGGGGCCGGCGAGCGCGAGGAGAGCGACCTGGAGTCGGGCGGCTACGAGAAGGTCGCGCTGGCCCTGATGCGGGCCATCTCCCGCGACGAGCGGGCCACGCTCATCCTCAACGTCCGCAACCGCTCCACGCTGTCCGTGCTCGACGACGAGGCCGTCATCGAGGTCCCCTGCCTGGTCGACGCGAACGGCGCCCATCCGGTGTCCGTCGCCCCGCTCCCGCTGCACGCCGTGGGGCTGGTGACGGCCGTCAAGGCGGTCGAACGGGAGGTCCTGGCGGCCGCGGCGAGCGGCGCCCGGGCGGACGCGGTGAAGGCCTTCGCACTGCACCCGCTGGTCGACTCGGTCGCCGTGGCCCGCCGCCTGGTCGACGGCTACGCGCAGGCCCATCCGGGCCTGGCCCACCTGCGCTGAACCCCGGCGGCCGCGGCGGTCCGAGCCGCCCCGGTGGCCGCGGCCGTCCCGGGGGCCCGGCCCCGGCGGGGTCCCCCGTCCGGCCCAGTGCGCATGCGGCCGGGCGGGGGCGCTGTGAGAGTGCGAGATGTGACCACTGCCAGCGCCGACGCCCCCGCCGCCCCGCGAGCGGCGCCCCCCGTGCTCGACCGGCGGCGGCGCAACGTCATCTTCGGCACGATCATGCTCGGCGTGCTGCTGGCCGCCCTCGACCAGACCATCGTGGGCACCGCCCTGCCCACGATCGTGGCGGACCTCGGCGGCGGCGACCACATGTCGTGGGTGGTGACCGCCTACCTCCTCGCGGAGACCGTCGCGACGGTGCTCGTCGGCAAGTTCGGTGACGTCTTCGGCCGAAAACTGATCTTCCAGCTGTCGGCGATCATCTTCATCAGCGGCTCCTTCCTGTGCGGGTTCGCGAGCAACATGACCCTCCTGATCGTGTGGCGGGGCGTCCAGGGCATCGGCGCCGGCGGCCTGATGGTCACCGCCATGGCACTGATCGCCGATGTGGTGCCGCTGCGCGAACGGGGCAAGTACCAGGGCGCGATCGGCGCCGTCTTCGGCGTGGCCACCGTCATCGGGCCGCTGCTGGGCGGGCTGTTCACCGACTCCCTGAGCTGGCGCTGGTGCTTCTACGTCAACGTGCCCATCGCCATCCTGGTCGTGATCGCGGCCGCCCGCACGATCCCCTCGGTACGGGCCTCGGGCAAGACCGTGATCGACTACCTCGGCATCGCCCTGGTCTCGGCCGGCGCGAGCGCCCTGATCCTGGGCACGAGCTGGGGCGGCAACGAGTACGCCTGGACCTCCGGGGTGATCATCGGCCTGTTCACGGGCGGGGTGCTCGCCCTGGCGGCGTTCTGCGTGGTGGAGTCCCGGGCCGCCGAACCGATGCTCCCGATGCGGCTGTTCGGCAACCCCGTCTTCACGGTCTGCTCCGTACTGAGCTTCGTCGTCGGCTTCGCCATGCTCGGCGCGATGACCTTCCTGCCGACCTACCTCCAGTACGTGGACGGGGACTCGGCCACCGTGTCGGGCGTACGGACCCTGCCGATGGTCATCGGCCTGCTGATCGCCTCGGTCTACAGCGGCAACGCCACCAGCAAGACGGGCCGCTACCGGATCTTCCCCATCGTGGGCTGCGCGGTGATGGGCATCGGCCTCTACCTGCTGTCGCTGATGGGGCCGGGAACCAGCACCTGGCTGGAATCCCTGTACATGTTCGTGCTGGGCACCGGGATCGGCCTGTGCATGCAGGTGCTGACCATCGCCGTGCAGAACACCGTCGACTACGCCGACCTCGGCACCGCCACCTCCGGCGTCACCTTCTTCCGCACCCTCGGCAGCGCCTTCGGGACCGCCGTCTTCGGCACCATCTACGCCAACACCCTGGGGCCCGGCCTGGAAACGGCCGTGGCCGAGGCGTCCCGGGCCACCGGGGCCGACCCCGCGGAGCTGGGCGCGGCCGCGCAGAGCCCGCAGGGCGTGCACGGGATGGACCCGGAGGCGGCCGCGCCGGTGATCGCGGCGTACGCGGACGCCCTGCAGACGGTGTTCCTGTGGACGGTGCCGGTGGCCGTGGTCGGCTTCGTCGTGGCGCTCTTCCTCAAGCAGGTCAAGCTGCGCGACAGCGCCCGGGCCGGGTCGACGGACATGGGCGACGGCTTCGCCTCGCCCGCCACGGCCTCCGGGGACTCCGCCAAGCTGCTGGAGCTGGCCGTCGGCAAACTCGTACGGAACATGGGGCCGGAAACGGCGCGCGGGATCGTCGCCGCCTCGGACACGCGGCTCGACATCGCGGGGGCGTGGGCGGTGATGCAGGTGGAGCTGCTGACGCGCACCGTGGGCCACGCCAGCCTGGGCGTGATCGCCTCACGGCGCTCGCTACCGCCAGAGGTGCTGCTGCCGGTCTTCGACCGGATGGTGGACGAGGGCTACCTGACCCGCGCGGACGCCTTCCTCACGCTCACCGTGGCGGGGGAGCGGGAGGCGGCGACGATCTCGCAGGCCTGGGCGCAGTGGCTCGGGGACCAGCTGGAGAAGGACCGCGGACGGCCTCGGAGCGCCGAACTGCGGGTGGCGGCGGACGCGATCGCCAAACGCCTCCTGGCGGAGGACCTACGCGACGGCAACTTCGCCCCCAGGCGGTCCCTGCCGGGCTAGGGCGGGGGGCGATGATGTGCGGGTGTTCTACGAAGACCTCAGCGCGTACGACTATCGGGACGAGGACGAGTTCACGGACAGGGAGTCCGGCTTCTACGCCCTCTGGTACCGACCGGCGTACACCCGTCTGAACATCGGCTGGCTGGAAGCCGGCGAGCCGTACTCGACCGGGGCGGTCCCCACGGCGTTCGTGGAGAAGCTGAAGGCCGTTCAGAAGGTCCAGTGGATGAACGTCTGCCTCGGCTGGCACGAGTGCGACCTGTGTCCTGAGGACCACGCACCGGAAGGAAACGGGGAGGTGCGGATTCCGGGCGGGCCCGGCGTCGCTTTCGCCGCTCCGTTCCTGATCACGCACTACGTCACCGCCCACGGCTACCGACCGCCGCAGGCCTTCATGGATGCCGTTCTCGCCGTCGATGTCGACGCGTGGGCCTCCACACGGTGGCCCGACGTCCCCTTTCCCTGGGTTCCGGACGACGCGGAACGCATCCTGGAGTAGAGGCGGGCGATGCTCACGTGGGCAGCCCTGGCCAGAGCCTGGGCCAGTGCCAGTGCCAGTGCCAGGGCCAGGGCCGGGCGGGCCGGCTGGGCCCGGCCGTGCGGGCCCCGGCCCGGACGGGATCAGAGGGGCTGGTTCCGGGACGGTGCGGTCGGGTAGGCGTACGTGGCCGAGGTCGGGCGCGGCAGCGTCGTGAGGTCCGGTCGCCAGGCGCGCAGGACGGCCGCCGAGGGGCTGTACAGGGCCGCCGGGATCTCGGCCGGGGCGAACCACTCCCACCGGACGATCTTGTGCGGCTCGGTGACGGCCGGCACGCCCTCGGCCGTGGTGGTCACGGCGGCCGCCGTCAGCCGGGTCGTGCCGGCCTTGGCGTCGATCTGCACGGAGAGCACCCGGATCCCCTCGGGCGACACCCGCAGGTCCGTCTCCTCGGCGAGCTCCCGGGCGGCGGCCCGCTCGAAGTCCTCCCCGGGGTCGACCTTGCCGCCCGGCAGCTCCCAGCGGCCGTCGTGCGCCTGGCCGAGCAGCACCCGGCCGTCCGGGCCCACCACGACCAGCCCGACGCCGACGACGGCATTGGGCCGGGGCGTGACCCGTTCGGGGCGTTCCTGGCGTCCGGGATCCTCGTCGTTCCGGTCGGGAGTGGTCATGGCCGTCCTTCCGTCGAGGGGCCGGGCCGGGCCCGTACGTGGATCCTCTCGCCCTGCGGCCCGAAGAGGCTGAGGAACTCCGCGGGCTGCTGACCCGCGTTGAAGAAGGCGTGCGGGGTACGCGTGTCGAATTCGGCGGCCTCCCCGGGACCCAGCACCAGGTCGTGCTCGCCGAGCAGCAGCCGGACCCGCCCCGAGAGCACGTACAGCCATTCGTAGCCCTCGTGCACCCGCAGCTCGGGCAGCTGTCCCTCATGCGGTGGGAGGATCATCTTGAAGGCGCTCACCCCGACGCCGGAACTGCGCGTCAGCGGCACGTACGTGGAACCGTGCCGGACGAACGGGCGCGGGCGGATGCGCGGATCCCCCGTCTCCGGCGCCCCGACCAGCTCGTCCAGGGCCACCCGGTGCGCCTTGGCCAGCGGCAGCAGCAGTTCCAGCGTCGGGCGCCGCTGCCCGGACTCCAGCCGGGACAGGGTGGAGAGCGAGATCCCGGTGGACTCGCTGAGCTGCGCCAGCGTCGTGCCGCGCTGCCGGCGCAGCGCGCGCAGCCGCGGCCCGACGGCGGTGAGCACACCCGCTATCTCTTCGTCCTGCTCCTGGGCGGCCATGACTCCATTTGCTGCTTCGGCAACATGATTTGTCAAGGGAGCCCCCGTAGGCGGACCCTCGCCGGCATGGACGACAACGAGATGGCGAACCGGTTCGACGTGGTGGTCGTGGGCGGCGGGGCCGCCGGACTGGCCGGGGCGCTGACCCTGGTCCGGGCCCGGCGTTCGGTGCTGGTACTCGACTCGGGCACCCCGCGCAACGCCCCCGCCGCGCACCTGCACGGCTACCTCGGCCACGACGGCCACAGCCCGGCCGCGCTGCTGGCCGAGGGCCGCGCGGAGGTGGCCGGCTACGGCGGGGAGATCCGGCAGGGCACGGCCGTCGCCGCCGACCCGCTGCCCGGGGGCGGCTTCCTGGTCCGCTGCGGGGACGGGTCCACGGTGCGGGCCCGCAGGCTGCTGGTCGCGACCGGGCTGGTGGACGAGCTCCCCGGGCTGCCGGGGCTGCGGGAGCGCTGGGGGCAGGACGTGCTCCACTGCCCGTACTGCCACGGCTGGGAGGTCCGCGACGAGCCGCTCGCCGTACTGGCCACCGGGCCCCTCGCCGTGCACCAGGCGCAGCTGTGGCGGAATTGGAGCGAGCGGGTCACCCTGCTGGCCCACACCCGGCGGCTCACCGTGCAGGACCGGGAACTGCTGGCCGCCCTGGGCGTGGCGGTGGCCGAGGGCGAGGTGACCGGCCTGGCCGTCGGGGAGGAAGGGCTCACCGGGGTGACGCTGGCCGACGGGACCTCCGTGGCGTGCCGGGCGCTGGTGGTGGCGCCCCGGTTCGCCGCCCGCTCGGGCGTGCTGACGAGCCTGGGCCTGCCGGCCGTCGCCGTGGAGCGGGACGGCCACGCGATCGGCACCTGCGTCCCCTCCGATCCGGCGACCGGGGCCACCGCGCTGGCGGGGGTCTGGGTTGCGGGCAACGTGACGGCGCCGACGGAGCAGATCGCGGGAGCGGCGGCCCAGGGCCTGAAGGCGGCCGTCGCGATCAACACCGACCTGATCGAGGAGGAGGCCCGGCGGGCGGTCGAGGCACACCGTGCGAGCGCGGGCGCGGGCGCGGGGACGGGGGCGGCGCGCCGGGAGTGACCGGGGCCGGAAGGCGCCGGAGCGGGCCGGAGTGGCCCGGAGCTGGCCGGAGCGGGCCGGAAGGGGCGGCTGACCGGCACGGGACGGCGTCCGGTGCGGTATCGGGGTGCGGTATCGGACAGTTGTGCGGGTTTCGGGCCGCCCTCGTCCGCGCAGGCTCTGGGCGGTCTGATCGTCGTACCGTTCGGCGGTCCCACGGCTCGGGGGGCGTTCCACATGACACATGTGCTGGTCATCGGTGGCGGGATCGGCGGGCTGGCCACGGCCCTGCTCGCGGCACGGCAGGGGCACACGGCCGAACTGTTCGAACGCGACCCCCGGGCCCCGGGCACCGCCCTCGACCGGGACTTCTTCGGCTGGCGCCGCCCGTCCGTACCGCAGGCCACCCAGCCGCACGTGCTGCTCGGGGCCGCGCGCGCGGTCCTGCGGTCGGAACTGCCCGATGTCCACGAGGAGATGCTGCGCCTCGGGGCGTGCGAACGGCACGAGCTCGACTGGTTCGACGTACGGCCGCCCGCCCGGCCCGGAGACGAGGACCTCGTGATGATCCAGGCCCGGCGGATCGTGCTGGAGAGCGCCCTGGCCTCGGCGGTGCGCGCCGAACCGGGTGTCGTGGCGCGGTACGGGCAGCCGGTCACCGGCCTGACCACGGCACCCGCGCCAGCACCCGGGACCGGGGCCGGGGCCGGGGCTGAGGTCCGGGTGACGGGAGTGACGACCGAGGCCGGGCGTCACGAGGGGGACCTCGTCGTGGACGCGGGCGGGCGGCGCGGCGGTGTCGAGCGCTGGCTGGCCGCCGCGGGCTGCCGTCCCCCCGTCGTGGAACGGCACCGCACGGGGCTGGCGTACTTCTGCCGCTGGTACCGGCTGCCCGACGGCATGGCGGAAGGGCCGCGCCGCCCGTGGGCGGTCACCGGCGGGACCTTCGCCGCATGTGCGGTCTTCCCGGCCGACAACCGGGTGTTCGCCGTGACCCTGATCGTCCACACCGGGGACAGCACCCGCACCGCCCTGCGCGACCCCTCCGTCTTCGAGGCCGCCGCCCGCTGCTTCCCTCCCGGCGCGGCCTGGCTGGAGCTGGGCGCCGAACCGCTGTCCGGGGTGGTGGCCACCGCGGGCCTGGACAACCGGTGGAGCGCCCTCGTCGACGAGCGGGGCCCGGTGGTGTCCGGTCTGGTGCCGGTCGGGGACGCCATCACGCACACCAACCCGACCCTGGGCCAGGGCACTTCGCTCGCGCTGTGGGCCGCGCGCAGGGTGGCGCGTACGGCCCACCGGGACCCGGGCTCGGAGCTGTTCGCCGCGGACCACCACGCCTGGGCGGTCCGCACGCTGAAGCCGTGGTTCGACTTCCAGGTGGTCGTGGACGCCGCCGTGGGCGAGCGCTTCGCGACCGGCGCAGCCCGGACGGGTGCGTCGCGCGAGCAGGCGGCGCTGTTCGACTGCGCGCTGGAGGACCCCGAGGTGATGCGGGCACGGGCCAGGGTCCGGCACCTGGCGGACACGCCGGACCGGGCGTACGCGGACCCGGAGGTCCGGGCCCGTGTGGCGCGCTGGCTGGCGGCGCGCCCGCAGTACGCGCCGAACGCGGCGGGGCCGGACCGGGTGGTGTGGGAGAAGCTGACCTGCCCGGAGGGCCAGGACCCGCAAGGCTCAGGAGACCGCGAAGGCCAGGCTTCGTGAGGTCAGGGGGCGGGGGAGGGGAGAAGGCGAGAACCACACACGTCCGCCCGGGTGCCCTACGGGTCCTGCGTACCCTTCCCGCCCAACACCTCGTCCAGGTCGTAGCCGACCACCACCTCGAGCTGGGCGTAGGTGCAGCTCTCGGGGGTGCGGTCGGGCCGCCAGCGGCGGAACTGGGCGGTGTGCCGGAAGCGGTCGCCCTCCATGTGGTCGTACTTCACCTCGCAGACCCGTTCCGGGCGCAGCGGGACCCAGGACAGGTCCTTCTTCCCGGTCCAGCGGCTCTGTGCGCCCGGCAGCCGGGCGCTCCCGTGGGCCTCCTCCTCGGCCCAGGCCGCCCAGGGGTGCCCCGTGGCGTCGGCCATCCGGAGCGGGTCGAGTTCCTCGACGAGTTCGGCCCGGCGCTTCATGGGGAAGGCGGCGCACACCCCCACGTGCTGGAGGGCGCCGCTGTCGTCGTAGAGGCCGAGGAGCAGCGATCCGACAATCGGACCGCTCTTGTGGAAACGGAAACCTGCGACGACGGCGTCCGCCGTACGCTCGTGCTTGATCTTGAACATGAGCCGGGCATCGGGCCGGTAGGGCAGATCGAGCGGTTTCGCGATCACCCCGTCGAGCCCGGCGCCCTCGAACCGCTCGAACCACTCCTGCGCGAGCGCGGGGTCGGTGGTCGCGGGCGCGAGATGGACGGGGGGCCGAGCAGTGGAAAGGGCTTGGACGAGGGCGGCGCGCCGGTCGGTGAGCGGCGTGTCGAGGAGCGAATCGTCGCCGAGTGCGAGCAGATCGAAGGCGACGAAGCTGGCGGGGGTCTTCTCGGCGAGGAGGGTGACGCGGGACTGCGCGGGATGGATGCGCTCGGTCAGCCGGTCGAAGTCGAGGCGCCCGCCATGAGCGATCACGATCTCGCCGTCCACGACGCAACGGGCCGGCAGATTCTCCTTCAGGGCCGTCACCAGCTCGGGGAAGTACCTGGTCAGGCTCTTCCCGGTGCGGCTGCCGATCTCCACCTCGTCGCCGTCGCGGTGGACGACGGCGCGGAAGCCGTCCCACTTGGCCTCGTACTGCATCCCGGGCGGGATCTTCGCCACGGCTTTGGCGAGCATCGGCTTCACGGGCGGCATCACCGGTAGATCCATGCCTTCGATTCTGCGGTGGTACGTCCGGGCCCGCCCGGTATGCGCGCCCGGCCGGGCCCGCCTACGGTGGCGCTCATGGGTGCTGCCGGAAATGCGATCGAGCTGGAGGCGGGCGGGCGGAAGGTACGGCTGTCCAGCCCGGACAAGGTGTACTTCCCGGAGCGCGGCCTCACCAAGAGGGACGTGGCCGAGTACTACCTCGCCGTCGCGGAGGGCATCACGCGCGCCCTGCGCAACCGCCCCACGACCCTGGAGCGCTTCCCCGACGGGGTGGAGGGCGAGTCCTTCTTCCAGAAGCGGGCGCCGAAGAACCTTCCCGACTGGATCCCGACGGCCCACATCGCCTTCCCGAGCGGCCGCACGGCCGACGAGATCTGCCCGACCGAGCCCGCGGCCGTCCTGTGGGCCGCCAATCTGGGCTGTCTCACCTTCCACCCCTGGCCGGTGCGCCGAGACGACACCGACCGGCCCGATGAACTGCGCATCGACCTGGACCCGCAGCCGGGCACCGACTACCACCACGCGGTGGCGGCGGCGCACGAACTGCGGGCCCTGCTGGAGGAACTGGGCCTGCGGGGCTGGCCCAAGACCTCGGGCGGCCGCGGGCTACACGTCTTCGTGCCGATCGCACCGCGCTGGACCTTCACCGAGGTCCGTCGGTGCGCGATCGCCCTCGGCCGCGAACTGGAACGCCGGATGCCGGGCAAGGTCACGACGGCCTGGTGGAAGGAGGAGCGCGGCGAGCGGATCTTCGTCGACTACAACCAGACGGCCCGCGACCGCACGATCGCCTCCGCCTACTCGGTCCGCCCCCGCCCACACGCCCCGGTGTCGGCCCCGCTGCGCTGGGACGAGGTGGACGACGCGGAGCCGCGGGACTTCGACATCGTGACGATGCCGGCGCGCTTCGCCGAACTGGGCGACCTGCACGCCGACATGGACGAGCACGCCTTCACCCTGGACGCCGTCCTGGAACTCGCCGACCGCGACGAGCACGACCACGGCCTGGGAGACATGCCCTACCCGCCGGACTACCCGAAGATGCCGGGCGAACCCAAGCGCGTCCAGCCGAGCCGCGCAAAGCACGAGGACTGACCACCGCACGGATCCCAGAAATCCGCTCGGGCTGCGGCCGAGCGCCGTGCAAGGATCTTCCGGTCCCGCTACGAGTACCTGCGCCGAGAACGCCCGGCCGACTTCACGATGAGCCGCGCCGAATACGGCAAGGGCTTCTACTCCTGACCGGTCCCTCGCGGCCTGGTGGCGAGCGCACCACAGCCACAGAGCCTCCGAAAACCCGATTGCCGGCCCGCGGAGGCCGCTGCTAGCTTTCGGGAGGCCGTGCGAGAGAACGAGGAGGTGGTACCCGTGAACCTGTTGACATGGGTGCTCTCCTCCGGGGTCACGGTCGGGCGATAAGTCGTCCGGGAGCGCCGTACATGAGCCCTCCCGAAAGGCACGACCATGCACTTCACTTCCGAGCAGCGCCTCGACGACGGCGTCCTCGAGCGCGAATTCACCCTCGGCGAGATCCCCGGCATCCTGTGGACGCCCGCATCCGCATCCGCACCGGCGCCGCTGATCCTGATCGGCCACCCTCCCCTCGGACTGCGCAGGATGTACCCCCGGCTGGCGGGGCGGGCCCGGTACTACGCGGCGGAGTACGGCTGGGCCGCGGCCACCATCGAGCTCCCCGGCAGCGGTGACCGGCCCCGTTGGGCCGCCGCCGAGCAGGCCCGCGCCGACCTGCGCCGGGTGATGGAGGCCGGCGAGCCGGTCAGCGACGAGATCGTGGACGCCCTCATCCTCCCGCTGGTCGAAAAGGCGGTCCCGGAATGGCAGACCGCCCTGGACGCGCTCCTTGCGCTGCCCGAGACCGGCGGCCCGGTCGGGTTCGAGGGCGGAGTGATCTCCATCGGCGTCCGCCTGGCAGCCGTCGAGCCGCGCATCGCGGTCGCCGGCTTCTTCGCCGGGAGTTTCATCCCCGCCGCCATCTTCGAGGAGGCCCGCCAGGTCACCATTCCGCTGCGGGTCCTCTTGCAGTGGGACGACGAAGGCAACGACCGGCAGGCGGCCCTCGACCTGTTCGACGCCTTCGGCTCCAAGGAGAAGTCCCTGCACGCCAACCTCGGTGGGCACACCGGTGTCCCGCAGTCCGAAATGGAGGACGGAGCCCGGTTCTTCGCCCGGCACCTGAAGTGAGCCCGGGCCGTCGGTCCGGCCGCCGCCGGTGAGCGGCGTCGGCCATGATGCCGTCATCGAGGACAGGCCGTCCCAGCCCTCCTCGATGACGGCGCCAGGTCCGACTGCATCCTTTGGCCTACTGCGCTTTCGGCCCTGCGGAGGACGTTGTTGCGGCGCTGCCGCGAGAGGGTTGATCCGTGCGAACAACCATCGGATACACCGTCGAAAGCATCGGCTACGTCGTAGGAGCCCAAGGGCTCGTCAGCTTCGCTTCGCAGACCTTCTTCGGAACGGAGTGGGGCTGGATGCACAAGGTCGTCGACCTTCCGTCCACCGCCTACCTCGGCGTCGTGGTCGTGGGGCTGGCGCTCATCGTCGGCGGGATGAAGACGCGGAAGACGCCCCGGCGCCCGGAGGTCGCGTGACGCTCAGCGCCTCCGTCTGCGGATCAGGCACGCAGCCAGATCCGTAGCGGACCGATGGGCTCGAAGCCGTGGCGAACGGCGGCCGCCAGGTCCTGCCCGTGCTCGTAGCCGACCACGGGCAGCGTGGGGAAGAGCCGGTTCGCGGCGTCCAGTACGACCGGCCAGGCCACGTCAGGGCCGCCGTCCAGCGCGAAGACGTTGGTGATGCCTACCACGGGGCCGCTACGTCTCGCCACCGCGCCGGCCAGCACCCTGCCGTGGGCAGAGCGTCCGGCGAGCACGAACGTGTCGGGGTCGTCGAGCAGTGCAGGCCGGAAGAGGCCCGAGTTGCCGTCCCCGTCAGCCCAGGCGAGCGCCCAGGCGTGCAGCGTGTCCGGGTGGCTCACCACGCCCCAGCTCAGATCTGACGCGATGGCGGGTGCGCACGCGGGGCGGTGGATCCACTGCGCCTCGAACAGCACCCGGAACCCGGCGCCCGTCAGGTCGAGGTCGGCGAAGCTGTCCTTGACGGAGGCGCCCGGCGCGGTGTCGATGCGGGCGGCCAGCGCGGCCGGATCGGCGCCCGGGACCAGCGTCACAGCGTCGGGGTAGTACAGCGGCGTACGGGACGGCGCGGCCCAGGCCTGCGGCCCGAACCGGCCCGCCACCCCGTGCGTTCGGCTCATCGCCGCGCACCACTCGGCGTTGTTGTACGCGGCGGCACGGACCAGGGACTGCTTCGGTACGGACACGAAGGCGGATCATGGCCCGCCCCGGCTCTGCCTGTCGAAGGGTTTTCCGTTGCCCGCAAGGCGGACGCGCTCCGCTGACCGGTTCGAAGCCCCGCCGTCGCTACTCGGCCGTGAGGTTGCTCGGCTTCTCACCTTGGTACGGCAACCAGCGATAGCCGGGCCGGAACGGGACGAAGTCGTCGCCCAGGCCCAGGTCGTCGTGGAGCTCTTCGCAGAGGACGAGCCCGTGAAGAGTGCCATCGGCCAGTTCCTCGGACCACTCCCTCTTGAGTTCAGCGGGGTCCAGCAACGACTCGGGATCCCAGCCGACCAGCGCAGCGACGTATCCGTCGAACGTGGCGAGCAGGCCGTAAAGCTGGTGTCCCAGCTCGGTGAGCTCAGCTGCCGAGAGTTGGAATCTTGGGAGGCTTCCGTCGAGTGCGACGCCCCAGCCGACGGCCAGCGGGAGGACGGAGAGTTGGATGTGGGGGCCTGTGGTGCTCAGTATCGGCCGGTGGAGGGGGATGCGATGGGTGCCTGCGCGAAGCGCCCATGGCTCGGTGTCGGTGAGGGCGGCCTTCCGGGCCGCCTCGGTGTTGTTGCCGAAGTTCACTACGAGTTCGAAGCAGATTGCCACGTCGCGCTTCCCTTCTCAGCTTCCTGCCCGCTGTCGGGGGCATGGCCGGCCACAGCCGGTCAGCCTATGTACCCGCCGCCGTTGGAGGTGGCTGTCGACAGGCGCGACCGGTCGTTGCCGACCTGGCGGTTGGCGTGACAGGGCGGAGTGCAGCCGTCCCAGAATTAGCACGAACGATCGTGCTAATATCTCCCCATCGCACTTCCCTTCCCCTGTCATCTGGGCACCCTGAGAAGATCCGGAGAACCGGGCATGTCTCCCATGGCTTCACTCCTGAGCGCCACCCTCAACACCGCCGCCCGGATCGCGCCGGGGACCGCCGGGCGCGCGGCCTTCGGTCTGTTCGTCCGGCCCCTCGGGCGTGCGCGGTTGCGGCCCGCGGAGGCCGCGGTGTTCGCGCAGGCCGAGACCGGACGGCTGGTCGTACGTGGCGTACCCGTGACCACGTACCGATGGGGCGATGGCGAGCGGCCCGTCCTGCTGGTGCACGGCTGGTCCTCGCGCGCCTCGCGGTTCGCCGGCTTCGTCGAAGCGCTGCGGGCCGAGGGCCGCAGTGTGGTCGCCTTCGACGCCCCCGGCAACGGGGAGTCCGGCGGGAAGGCCTCCACGATCCTCGACTACCGCGCCATCATTCATGAACTCCACGCGGAGCACGGCGATTTCTCCGCCGTCATCGCCCATTCCTTCGGCGTGCTCGCCACCGTCTTCGTCCTGCGGGACGGGGTGCGGGCCGACCGGATCGTCGGCATCGGGGCCGTCGCCGACTTCGACTACCTGACGGACGGGTTCGCGTCCCGGCTCGGCCTCACCGCAAGGGTCAAGGCCGCCCTGCGCGGCCACGTGGAGAACCGGCTCTTCCCCGGGGAGGCCGACATCTGGCAGCGGCTCGACGCCCGCAGGCGCCCTGGCACCGAAGGGCCGACAGCACCGATCCTCCTCATCCACGACACGGACGACGACGTCGCCGCCCCGGACCAGTCCCGCGCCCTCGCGGCCGCCTACGGCGCCCAGGCCCGCCTCGTCGAGACCACCGGGCTGGGGCACCGGCGCGTACTGGCCGACCCGGAAGTCATCGCGGCGGCCGTCGGGTTCGTCACCGAGCCCGTGGCGGCGGTCGGCTGACGGCTACCGAGTCAGTTCGTCCGGATCGGCCGCCGCCGCGCGCAGCCGGGCGAGGATGCCGCGGCCGGCCCGCTCGTACGCCGAAGGGTCGTCGTGCAGGACGGAATGCGCGTTGGCCAGTTCCATCAGCGCGATGAACTCGAAGGCGAGTTGCGGCACCTCCGCCGGGTCGGCCCCGGCACGGAAACCGCCTGCCTGCCGAGCCTCGTCGAGGACCCGCTCCACGTAACGCGTCCAGTCGGAGCGGGCCTTGGCGATCTCGTCGCGTACGGGGCCGGGGCGCGCGTCGAACTCCGCGGACACGCCGTAGAAGAAGCAGCCGCCGGGGAAGGTCCGCCCGCGGGAGTAGTCGAGCCAGAGCTCGCACAGGCGCCACACCTTGGCGAGACCGGCGGGATCCTCGCGCACGGGCCGCACCACTTGCGCGACGAACACCTCCACGGCGGCCCGTACGGTGGCCAGCTGGAGATCCTCCTTGGAGCCGAAGAGGGCGAAGACGCCGCTCTTGCTCAGCCCGAGGTCCGCGGCGATCTTCCCCAGGGACAGCCCCTCCAGGCCGTCCACGGAAGCCGTGCGCACCGTCCTTTCGAGAACGGCTCGCCGCGTCTGGTTCCCGCGCTCCACGCGTCCGTCTGCCATGAGGGCATCTTACCGAACGCACGGTCGTTCACTCTGTGGGCGGCGTTGTCAGTGGCGGGTGCGATGCTCGATGGGCAGTGCCTCTGTGGTGGGGCGGGGTGCGGTGTTGATCAGGCGTTGATAGGACGTCCATCCGTGGCGGTCAGGATCTCCGGCATGTCGATGAACAGTGCTTCCACCACCACCGCCCCCGCCTGGTACGACCTCGCGCTCTGCGCCCAGACGGGCCCGGGCTTCTTCTTCCCGGAGCCCGGCTCGTCCCTCCGGGACGCGAAGCGGCTGTGCGGGGCGTGCGAGGGTCGGGCGGCGTGCCTGGAATACGCCCTGGCCAATGACGAGCGCTTCGGCGTCTGGGGCGGCCTTTCGGAATCCGAGCGCCTCGCCCTGCGTCCCCGCGGCTGATCAGGTCCGAGTCGCCTTCCCGCTCCGCCGCACGAGCCCGACCCGCAGGGCGAGGTCGAAGCCGTCGCCGCCGCATTCCTCCCGCCGCGGAACATGGGGCACGACCCGCACGGGGTAGTGCCCCCCGACGGGCGAAACGACCCCACCGAAGCGGGGGTCCCCCGCGAACCAGATCCGGCCCGGGGTGCCGTCTTCCCGCTCGGCCAGATCCATGGGGAACGGGATGGTGCGGAACGTGGCCGTGAAGTTCTCGCGGAACGGGACGAGGATGGTTGCGGGGCTCCCGGTCGCCCTCGCAGGCTGCTGACAGGGCAGTTCGCGCCATGGGTAGGCCTGGAGCACGCCAGCCACCCGCCGCCTCCGCGCGTAGGCGATGGCCACCCAGGGCAGGAGGGGCGACACGAGCATCGTGATCAGAGCGCACGCGACCCCGGCATGCGGCACGAGGCCGACGCAGGCAAAGGTTGCCAGGGGAGGGACACCGAGACTGAGCACCCATACGGCGCGACGGACCACCAGCCGCTGGTACCCGACAGCCGTCGGCGGGTGGTCCCAGGCGACTTTGGTGAGCGCGAGACTCATCGGAGCAACTCCTGGATGCGCGAGGTCCCGGCAGACGTCGGCTTGCTGGGTGCAGGATCGGCGAAGCTCATGGTGTGAACGATCGCCTCGAGGATGTCTGTGTACGCGTCAGCGTGCTGGGTTGAGGCACTGGTCAAGTCGAGGACCAGCAGATGGATCCCGTCTGCGTGAGCGGTGGCGGCTCTGGCCTGGAACAACTCCCTTTCCAGGCCGGGGACGGAAATGACCCCGGAGATCAAGTAGCACGGGAGCGCTGACGGCAGTTCGATGAACCGCCGGTGCGAGCTTCTCCACAGAGTGGCGCGGGCGATGGACAGAGCTGTTCGTGCCACGGAGAGCCGAGGGTTGGGCTGCTCCAGACGCTGGGTAGTCAGCGAGAACAGGGCGGTGGTGACGCTGCCGGGCGCATCCGGGTGAAAGCAGATGGACGTGTGGACGACGTCATGTCCGGACAGTTGGTCGAGGCCGTCCATGAGCTGGGCCAACTCCCGCTGGGCGTCAGGGCTGCCCAGAGCCTCGGCCATGCCGTCCAAGAGCTCTCTGTCGGTGAGACCGATGTCGTGGAATCCAGGAGGCAGCCGGAACCAGACTGGGGGCAGCGCGTGGTGACTCGTCACGGCCTCAGCACCGTCCAGATATGGCTTGTTTTTGCGACGGCTGAGGGTGTGTCGTCCAGAACGCCCCGTGCGCCGTCCACTGCGGTGGTGCTGTGCTCGAGTGTCTCATCGTCACTTGCATAGTCGAGTCCGGCGGTGGCCGCCCCGGCCCCCACCACGGCCACTCCCACCCGGTCCCTGGTGGATTGTGTAGATGACCGCAGAGCCCAGCCTGTGAGTGGACTCTCCATCTGCCGTAGGTCGTCGGCGGTACTCCATGCGGTTTGCCTGAAGGCGGTGGTTCCGGGTGCAAGCGCCGAGAGCGCACTGCTCTCTGGGGCTGCGGCCATCGCTGCACGGGCGGCGGCCGTGCCGGCTTTGGCTCCAGAGGCCACAGCTGCCAAGCCCGGGACAGTGCCGGCGGTGTCACCGAGGAGGGTCACGCCGCTCTTCCAGAAGTCCGCGTCGAACTCGCCCTTGGTGAAGCCGTCGGACAGGGACTTGCGGAACTTCGGGTCAGCGGTGTGCGTTGCCAAGGCGGCCAGGGAGAGGCCGCTGCCGACGAGCATGATCGCGAGCCCGGCCGGCGGGCAAGCGAGGGCCACCAGGGCACCCACGAACCCCAGGACCGCTGACGCGTTCGACAGGGCGTCGCCCGGGTCGTCTGTGATCTTGTGCCAGATCGAGGCGAGGACGCCCGGTTCCTTCGGGGCCAGGCGGGCGGCCGTGGCGTTCAGGGTGTCTGCCACGCGGCGGGCCGCCGACCGGTGTTCCTCGGCGAGTTCGCGGGCCAGGCGGCGGGTGTCCGACAGGGAGTCCTCCGTCTTGGCCGCGGCGGCCAGGGTGGCGTAGCGGGCCGCCAGGGCGCGGTGGGCGACCAGGGTGTCGTGCCACGAGGTGAGCCGGCGCGCGGCCTCCGCCAGGGAGGTGTGCGCCGAGCCCAGGTAGCGCGGGAGGTCGTCCGACAGGGCGGCGCGGAAGGCGGTGGCGGCCTCGCCCTGCCAGGCCGAGCTCTGCGAGACGAGGGCGTTGACCACGCGGGCGGCCTCGCCGAGGGAGGCGGCCGACGCGGCCAGTTTCTTGGTGAGGGCCAGGACCGCTGCGGGATTGCCGGGCGCGGGGTCGAAGCCCAGGGCGGTGTGTTCAGGCACGGGGGTCGGCCGCCGCCCGGCGGAAGGCCTCGCGGACGGCCGCCTCGAGCTCCGCGTACTGCGCCGCGCTGCGGTCCACGCCCTCCCGTACGCGCTTGACGCGTTTGGTCAGCTCCCGCGCGCCGTGGGCCCAACGGTCCTGGAAGCCGTCACAGGCGGCGTCGAGGTCCGCGGTGCCGAGCTGGTCGGCCCTTACGTGGTCCAGTGCCCGCCGGGCCTCGCGCAGCGAGACCAGGGCGGAGTCGAGGGCACGTGTCAGGCGGGTCAGCTGGTCGATGTCCACCCGGAGCGAGGTCATGACGCGAAACCCTGGCAGAGCGCGGCTCTGCCAGGGCAATCGGCGTCACTCGGGCGAGCGAGCGGAAACCGGTCAGGCCTGAGGGCGGGTCCGAGGGCGGGTCCGACGTCAGGCCTGCAGGCGGGCCGAGGTGGGGCTCGTTCAGCCCTTGCGGGCCGCGATGCGGGCCGCGCGGGCGGCCAGGCGCTCGTCGAACTTGCGGGCCTCGCTGTCCAGGCCGTTCATGAAGAGCCCGAGCTCCTCCTGGGCCTTCTGGCCCTCGGGGCCGAGGCCGTCGATGTCCATGATCTTCAGGAACCGGATCACGGGGCTCAGGACGTCGTCGTGATGGATCCGCAGGTTGTAGACCCCGCCGATCGCCATCTGCGCGGCCATCCGCTCGAAGCCGGGCATGCCGTGTCCGGGCATCCGGAAGTTGACGACCACGTCGCGCACGGCCTGCATCGTGAGGTCCGGGGCCAGCTCGAAGGCCGAGCCCAGCAGGTTCCGGTAGAAGACCATGTGCAGGTTCTCGTCCTGCGCGATGCGGGCCAGCATCCGGTCGCAGACCGGGTCACCGGACTGGTGGCCGGTGTTGCGGTGCGAGATGCGGGTGGCGAGCTCCTGGAAGGCCACGTAGGCCACCGAGTGCAGCATCGAGTGCCGGTTGTCGGACTCGAAGCCCTCCGACATGTGCTGCATCCGGAATGCTTCCAGCTTGTCCGGGTCCACGGCGCGCGAGGCCAGCAGGTAGTCGCGCATCACGATGCCGTGGCGGCCCTCCTCGGCGGTCCAGCGGTGCACCCAGGTGCCCCAGGCACCGTTGCGGCCGAAGAGCGAGGCGATCTCGTGGTGGTAGCTGGGGAGGTTGTCCTCGGTCAGCAGGTTCACGACGAGCGCGATCTTGCCGATGTCGGTGACCTTGGACTGCTCCGGGTCCCAGGCCTCGCCGTCCTCGAAGAAGCCCGGGAAGTTCCGGCCGTCGCTCCACGGGACGTACTCGTGGGGCATCCAGTCCTTGGTGACCTTCAGATGGCGGTTGAGTTCCTTCTCGACCACCTCTTCCAGCGCGAACAGCAGCTTGGCGTCGGTCCACGCCTCCGAGCTGCCGAGGTGGGGAGAGGTGATCGTCACGGGTACTCCTGGGTGCAAAGCGAATTACCTACGGTTCCGTAGCCTACGGAGTCGTAGGTTAAGCGCGACATCAAGACGAGCCAAGCCCCAGGCCTACCTATGTCCGGTTACGTCCAGTTATTTATGCAGTTTAGGAGGGGTCTGGAGGGGAACCGCCGCGGACAAACTCATGCCCGCAGGTGGGTCCGACGACCCCAGATTGACGACTCGGACCCCGGCGGGCGTGCGGGGCGGACTCGGGCATTCCGGTACCTGTCCGTGCCGTGCCCGTGCCGGTGTCCGCCCCGCCGCGCCCCCGGGGGACCCCGGGCCCGCTCTACGCGTGCCAGAGGGTCTCGCGGACCTCCTCGGCCGTGGTCGGCCGCAGGTCGCCGTCCAGCAGCAGCCACCGGGTGATGCCGATCGACTCCAGGAACGGCACATCGTGGCTGGCCACCACCAGTGCGCCCTCGTAGGAGTCCAGCGCGTCCGTGAGCTGCCGCACGCTCGCCAGGTCCAGGTTGTTCGTCGGTTCGTCCAGCATGAGCAGCTGCGGCGCGGGCTCCGCCAGCAGCAGCGCGGCCAGCGCCGCCCGGAACCGCTCGCCGCCCGACAGGGTGCCGGCCGGCCGGTCCGCCCGGGCGCCGCGGAACAGGAAGTGCGCCAGGCGCGCCCTGACCAGGTTGTTCGTGGCCTGAGGGGCGAACCGTGCCACGTTCTCCACCACCGAGCGGCTCTCGTCGAGCACGTCCAGGCGCTGCGGCAGGAAGCGTGTGGTCACATGGGCCACCGCCTCCCCGGACATCGGTGCGAGCTGCCCGGCGATCGTGCGCAGCAGCGTGGTCTTGCCCGAGCCGTTGCGGCCCACGAGTGCGATCCGCTCCGGCCCGCGCAGCTCCCACCCGCCGCGGACGGCGGCCCCGTGCGCCAGGTGCAGGTCGGTCAGGGTGAGCACGCGCCGTCCGGGCGGGACCCGGGTGGCGGGCAGCTCGATGCGGATCTCGTCGTCGTCGCGCACCGCCTCGACCGCCTGGTCCAGGCGGTCCTTCGCCTCGGCCAGCTTCTCGGTGTGCATGATCCGGTGCTTGCCGGCCGATTCCTGCGCGGCGCGCTTGCGGGCACCCATCACGATCTTCGGCTCGCGCTTGTTCTCGTACATCTTCTGGCCGTACCGCTTGCGACGCGCCAATTTGACCTGGGCGTCGGCCAGTTCGCGCTTCTGCCGCTGTACGTCGGCCTCCGCGACGCGGACCATCCGCTCCGCCGACTCCTGTTCGGCGGCAAGCATCGCCTCGTAGTCGGTGAAGTTCCCGCCGTACCAGCGGACTTCGCCGTCGCGCAGGTCGGCGATCTGGTCGACGCGCTCCAGCAGCTCCCGGTCGTGGCTGACCAGGACCATCACCCCGGTCCACGACTCGACCGCCGCGTACAGGCGGCGCCGGGCGCGCAGGTCGAGGTTGTTGGTGGGTTCGTCCATCAGGAGCACGTCGGGGCGGGCGAGCAGCAGTGCGGCCAGCCGCAGCAGGACGCACTCGCCGCCCGACAGTTCGCCGACGGTGCGGTCCAGGCCGATCCGGGCGAGGCCGAGCTGGTCGAGCGTGGCCAGGGCCCGCTCCTCCACGTCCCAGTCGTCGCCGACCGCGGTGAAGTTCGCCTCGGTGGCCTCGCCGGCCTCGATGGCGTGCAGTGCGGCGCGCGCCGGGTGGATCCCGAGCGCCTCGTCCACGCGCAGCTCCGTGTCGAGCGTGACGTTCTGCGGCAGGTAGCCGACCGTGCCTGCGACGGAGAACTGGCCCTCGGACGGGGTGAGTTCACCTGCCACGAGCTTCAGCAGCGTGGATTTCCCGCAGCCGTTGAGGCCGATCAGGCCCGTACGGCCGGGGCCGACGGCCAGTTGGAACCCCTCGAACACGGGAGTGCCGTCGGGCCAGTCGAAGGAGAGGGCGGAGCAGGTGATGAATGCAGGGGCGTGACTCATAGAGGCCTCCAGGTTGCGTGAGTGGTGCGTGCAACGCGGGGAGACAGCCGACGGTCAGCCGGTGACGCGGAAGGTCACGGGAGGGGTGGTCGGTGTCTCGAACCTCAGACGAGCAATGTCCTGCTCCGTTTCGGCGGCAATGGGGCACCTACGAAGCTACGGACGGCCGGAGCCGTCCGCAATCGGATTTAGCGGGCGCCGCCCGGCGCTCAGCAGGTGTCGCGCATCAGCTCGGCGAGCCGGTGGTCCATGTCGAGGTAGAGGTGCTCCAGGCCCGGCGGCACCACGGTGGCGGCCCGCTCCAGGAACCGGTGGAGCTCGGCCGTGGTCATGAGCACGATCGCGACGCCCTCGGGCGCGTGGAATTCGACGGTGGTCCGGTCGGCGTCGTACGGGCGCACGCGCACGTCGCCGCTGCCCGTCGGGCGGTCCAGGCCGGATTCCAGGAGCTCGCGCGCGAAGGTCCACGAGACCTCGATGCCCTCCAGCGTGGCCGGGGCGGGGAAGGCCATCCGTACGGCGAACGGATCCGCACGGTCGTAGCAGAGTGTGACGGGCACGGTCTCGACCTTCGGCGCGGTGGCGACCAGACGGGCCTGAACGGCCTGCTCGATGACAGTGATCAAGGCGCACTCCCTTGCGGCGGATCTGCTGCCGGACTGAGGGGGTGGAGCCCGGCAACCGGATAGACGCCGGAATCGGCAAATCCGTGCATGCGAGATGACGTGAGCTGTGTCACCGATTGGCCGGAACCCGTCCGTGTGATCGCACAGAGTGACGGTGCCGGTGGAGACGCCGGAAGGTGGACCAGCTGCTTTCGCAGGTCATGGAGGGGGTGAAGAAGGGCCTGTTACCGATCACTCCACAGGCCCAACGCCGTGCAAAGGTGGCGCGGACGCTCTTCCCGAGGCGCCCTGGACGGCCGATCCGGGGTGCGTTAGCTTCCGGCGCCATGAGACTTCTGGGAATTGGCATGTGCGCGGCGGTTTTATCGGTGGGTCTCCTGGCGGCACCCGCCCAGGCCTCCCCGGACGGAACTCCGTCCGAACTGCGCGGCGCGGCCTGGGCGCTGAAGGACACCGGCAAGGACGCCCGCTTCCGCGGCCTGGCGGCGGTCAGCCGTTCGACGGCCTGGGTGGCGGGCTCCAAGGGGACCGTCCTGCGCACCGTGGACGGCGGCCGCAGCTGGCGGGACGTCTCGCCGCCGGGCGCCGTCGCGGAGGGGCTGGAACTCAGGGACATCGAGGCCTTCGACGCGCGGCGCGCGGTGGCCCTGTCCATCGGGGAGGGCGAGGCCTCCAGGGTGCTGCGCACGGAGGACGGCGGCGCCACCTGGACCGAGACCTTCCGCAATCCCGACCCGCGTGCCTTCTACGACTGCCTCACCTTCTTCGACTCCCGGCACGGCCTGGCGATGAGCGACCCGGTGGACGGCAAGTTCCGCATCCTGTCCACGCAGGACGGCGGACGCACCTGGCGGGTGCTGCCCGCCTCCGGCATGCCCGAGGCGCTGCCCGGCGAGGCGGGATTCGCCGCGAGCGGCCAGTGCCTGGTCGCGTCCGGCCCGCGGGACGTCTGGCTGGCCACGGGCGGCGGGGCCACCGCACGGGTGCTGCACTCCGCGGACCGGGGCCTGACCTGGCGGGTCGCCGATTCCACCGTTCCCGCGGGCGATCCGGCGCGCGGGGTCTTCGCCCTCGCCTTCCGGGACCGTACGACGGGCCTCGCGGTCGGCGGTGACTACCGCACGGGCCAGCCCTCCCCGCAGGCCGCGGCCGTGTCCGCCGACGCGGGGCGGACCTGGCGCCAGGCCGTGACCCCGCCGCCCGCCTACCGCTCGGGCGCGGCCTGGTTCCCGTACACCCGGGGTGCGGCCCTCGCCGTCGGCCCGACCGGCACGGACGTCACGACCGACGGGGGCCGCACCTGGCGGCCCCTGGACCCGGGCTCCTTCGACACCGTCGACTGCACGCCGGACGCGGCCTGCTGGGCGGCGGGGGAGAAGGGGCGGGTGGCGCGGCTGGAACGCCGCTGACCGGAGGGCCGGAGGGGCCGCGGGGGCCGCAGGGGCCGGGCAGGCCCCTGCGGCCCTCCCTCAAGTGCTGTGCGGCTCGGACGCCCCCCTCGGCCCGACCCGTGATCAGGCCAGCGGGCTCTCCCGGACCGTCGAGAGGTCGGCCGAGGTCTTCGTCGCGATGAACTCCGTGATCCGGTAGGCGCAGACGCCCGCCACCGCGAAGGGGTCCCCGGCGGCGATCTTCTCGATCTCGGCACGGGAGACCCCGCCGGCCAGGATCACGCCGCCGTCGCGCGGCACCTTGCGGCCCGACGCGAGGAAGACGCCCGCCGCGTAGTGGCCGTCCAGCCAGGCGATGTGGGCGTCCATCTCCTCTTCGACGGCTTCGATGGGCGCGGTGTAGGTGAGCTCCATGACGAACATGATCGCCAGGCTACTCTCGCTCCATCATGACGAGTGCGAAGATCCCCGCCGACGAGGCCGAGGCCCGGGCGATACAGGACGAACTACGCCATCAGGTCGTGCTCACCGAGCCCGGCCCGCCGCCCGGCCAGGGCCTCGTCGCGGGCGTGGACGTCGCCTACGACGACGCCCGGGACCTGGTGGCCGCCGCGGCCGTGGTGCTCGACGCCGCGACCCTTGAGGTCGTGGAGGAGGCCACCGCCGTCGGGCACGTCAGCTTCCCGTACGTTCCGGGTCTGCTCGCCTTCCGTGAGCTGCCGACCGTGCTCGCCGCCCTCGACTCCCTGCGCGTGCGGCCCGGCCTCGTCGTCTGCGACGGCTACGGCCTCGCGCACCCCCGCGGCTTCGGTCTCGCCTGCCACCTCGGCGTGGTCACCGGCCTGCCGTCCGTCGGGGTCGCGAAGAACCCGTTCACCTTCACCTACGAGGAGCCGGGCGCACGGCGCGGTGACGGGGCCGCACTGCTCGCGCCCGACGGCGCCGAGGTCGGGCGGGCGCTGCGGACCCAGCACGGGATCAAGCCGGTGTACGTCTCCGTCGGCCACCGCGTCTCGCTGGACAACGCCTGCGCCCACGTCCTGGCCCTCAGCCCCCGCTTCCGGATCCCGGAGACCACCCGGCACGCGGACTCCCTGTGCCGCCGCGCCCTGCGCGAGGCCTCCTGAGCCCTGGACCGGGCTCCCGGCGGGCCGGCCGGGGCCCGCAGGCCCCGGCCGGCCGCGGTCAGCCGCTGTGCGCCACCCGGAAGGTGATCCCGGACCGCTGGAGCCGGTCCAGCAGTGCGTCGCCCATCGCCACCGCCGTCGTCAGCTGCCCTCCGGCCTCCGGTACGGGGTCGTAGGCCAGGCACAGCGCGGACTCGGCCAGCATCTTCGCCGTCTCCCCGTAGCCCGGGTCGCCGCCCGAGACCTCGGTGAAGACCCGGCGTCCGCCGCCCTCGCCCACGAACCGCAGCGTGAACCAGCTGCGGGCCCGGCGCTCCGCGTCCGGCCCCTGTCCCGGTTCCCAACGGTTCATCAGCAGCCGTCGGGCGGGCGGGAACTGGGCCAGGGCCACGGTCGCACCCAGCGCCGCCGTACCGCCCAGCGCGACGGGCAGGTGCTTGACGGAGGCGTAGTGCCGGTAGCGGAAGTCGGGGCCGTAGCGTTCCAGGGCGGACGCCGACCGGGCCACGACGGCCGGGTCCAGCGTGGGCAGCGGCAGCGCCCAGGTGCCGGTCTCGCGGCTGAACCGCGGTGCCCCCACCGGCCCCCGCGCCCGGCGTCCCAGCAGCCGGGGCTCGTGCAGCCGGCGCGCGGAGGCGGCGGCCAGGGTCTGCGGGCCGCGGCTGACCGCGGTGAGGGCGGAGGCCAGGGTGCCGCCCGAGAAGAGGGCGTTGGAGCGTACGAACCCGTCGACCGTCAGGGGGACCCCCTCGGGGAGCTGACGCACCGTGAAGTACGCCCCGAGGTCGGCCGGGACCGAGTCGAAACCGCAGGCGTGCACGATCCGGGCACCGGTCTCCCGGGCCCGCGCGTCGTGCTCGACGTACATCCGGTCGACGAACTCGGGCTCCCCGGTGAGGTCCACGTAGTCGGTGCCCGCCTCGGCGCAGGCGGCGACCAGCGGGGCTCCGTACCAGATGTACGGACCCACGGTCGTGGCCAGCACCCGGGTCGAGGCGGCCAGTTCCCGCAGGGCGGCGGCGTCCCCGGCGTCGGCCTGCAGCAGGGGCAGCTTCGCGCACTCCGGACGGGCGGCGGACAGGCGCTCGCGCAGCCGCTCCAGCTTGCCGAGGTCCCGGCCCGCGAGGGCCCACCGGCAGCCGTCCGGTGCGTGCGCGGCGAGGTACTCGGCGGTCAGTGCTCCCACGAACCCCGTCGCGCCGAAGAGGACCACGTCGTAGGCCCGTTCCGGTGGGTCCTGCCGAACCTGTGCGTTCATGACCGCTCCTCCCAGCTGGTGTCGGTGGCTGAGGCTAGCGTGAGGACAGGCTGCCCGCGCGGGCAGGTGTGACCAGCGGTAGCAGGAGGCGTCATGAAGGCCGGGCAGGCTGCGGTGCGCAAGTGGGAGGCGGTGCGGGAGTTCGCGCTGGGGCTTCCGGAGGCCGTGGAGGACCACCCGTGGGGGCCGGAGGACTGCGTGATGAAGGTCAACAAGAAGATTTTCGTCTTCCTGGGCAACACGGACGGCCCCCAGCCGCCCGGCCTGTCCGTGAAGCTCAAGGACGAGGCGCTGCACGGGCACGCGCTGACGGCGCCCGGCGCGGAGCCCACCGGGTACGGTCTGGGCCGGTCCGGCTGGGTCTCGGTACCCCTGGGGGAGAAGGGGGCGCCCTCCCTCCAGGTGCTGTGCGAGTGGGTGGAGGAGAGCTACCGGACGGTGGCCCTCAAGCGGCACGTCAAGGAGCTGGACGCCCGGATCGAGGCAAACGGCTAAGCGCTTGCTCTTGTGCTGAGTGGGACACGTTCCTAGCATCGCTGGTGTTACATCAGTTGTGTCACACCGTGCGGCTAACAACGCTGGGGGCTCGATGGCAGTGACAGGGAACGGGAACGGCCCGCTCGCCGGAGTGCGCGTCGTCGAGCTGGCGGGCATCGGCCCCGGCCCGTTCGCCGCCATGCTCCTCGCCGACCTGGGCGCGGACGTGGTCCGCGTGGACCGGCCGGGCGGTGGCGGACTCGCGGTCGACCCCGCCTTCGACGTCACCAACCGCAGCAAGCGCTCCGTGCTGGTCGACCTGAAGTCCGACGGGGGCCCCGCCCGCGTCCTGGACCTGGTCGAGCGCGCCGACGTCCTCATCGAGGGCTTCCGCCCCGGGGTCGCCGAGCGGCTCGGCGTCGGCCCCGCCGACTGCCACGCCCGCAACCCCCGGCTGGTCTACGGCCGGATGACCGGCTGGGGACAGGAAGGCCCCCTCGCCCACACCGCCGGGCACGACATCGCGTACATCGCCGTCACCGGCGCGCTCGGCATGATCGGCAGCCCGGGGGAGCCCCCGGCCGTACCCGCCAACCTCGTCGGGGACTACGCGGGCGGCTCGCTCTACCTGGTCATCGGGGTGCTCGCCGCCCTCCAGCACGCCCGCAGCACCGGTACGGGGCAGGTCGTCGACGCGGCCATCGTCGACGGCACCGCCCACCTCACCGCCATGATCCACGGCATGATGGCGGCCGGCGGCTGGCAGGACCGGCGCGGGGCCAACCTCCTCGACGGCGGCTGCCCCTTCTACGGCACCTACGAGACCTCCGACGGCCAGTACATGGCCGTCGGCGCGCTGGAGCAGCAGTTCTACGACACCTTCGTGGAACTCCTCGGCATCGAGGACCGGGCCCCCGCCCGCAAGGACCTGGCCCGCTGGGGCGAGCTGCGCGAGAGCGTGGCCGCCCGTTTCAAGTCCCGTACGCGCAAGGAGTGGACGGAGGTCTTCGAGGGGACCGACGCCTGCGTGGCCCCGGTGCTCTCCCTGCGCGAGGCCCCCGGGCACCCGCACCTCGCCGCCCGCGGCACCTTCACCGAAGTCGGCGGCATCGTCCAGCCCGCGCCCGCTCCGCGGTTCTCGGCGACCCCGGCCGCCGCCGTGGGCGGGCCCGCCCTGCCAGGGGCGCACACCGCGTCGGTGGCCGCCGACTGGGACGTACCGGCCCTGCTCGGGGAGGAACGCTGATGGAACTGTCCATGATGCTCGACTACGCGGGAGATCCGCGCCGGGCCGCCGACGAGGCGGCGGCGCTGGAGAGCGCGGGCCTGGACGCGGTCTGGGTGGCCGAGGCCTGGGGCTTCGACTCCCCGACGATCATGGGGTACCTCGCCGCCCGGACGGAGCGGATGCAGATCGGCTCGGCGATCCTCAACGTCTACTCGCGCACCCCCGGCCTGATCGCCCAGACGGCCGCCGGACTGGACGCGATCTCCGGCGGCCGCGCCATCCTGGGCCTCGGCGCCTCCGGCCCGCAGGTGGTGGAGGGCTGGCACGGCCTGCCGTACGACAAGCCGCTCGGCCGGACCCGCGAGACGGTCGAGCTGTGCCGCCGGATCTGGCGCCGCGAGACGATCGACCACCACGGCATCACCGACATGCCGCTGCCGCCCGAGAAGGGCGGCCGGCACGGCAAGCCGCTGAAGATCCTCACCCGCCCGGTACGGGACGCGATCCCCGTCTACCTCGCCTCGCTCGGCCCGGCCAACGTACGCCTGACGGCCGAGATCGCCGACGGCTGGCTGCCCACCCTCTTCATCCCGGAGAAGGCCCGCGAGGTGTGGGGCGGCCCGCTCGCCGAAGGAACCGCGAAGCGGTCCCCGGAGCTCGGCCCGCTGCACACGGTGGCGGGCGGCCTGCTCGCCATCGGCGCGGACGCCGCGGCCGTACGGGACCTCGCCCGCCCGCAGATCGCGCTGTACGTCGGCGGGATGGGTGCGGTCGGCAAGAACTTCTACAACGACCTCGCCGTGGCCTACGGGTACGGGGAGGAAGCCCGCCGGATCCAGGAGCTCTACCTCTCCGGGCGCAAGCGCGACGCCGCGGCCGCCGTCCCGGACGAGTTCTGCGAACTGATGACGCTGTGCGGGCCCGAGGGTTACGTACGCGAACGCATCGAGGCCTTCCGGGAGGCGGGGGTCACCATGCTTAACGTCACCCCCGTCGGCCCCGATCCGGCCCGCCTGATCGAAACCGTCAAGAACTGGCTTTGAGGAGCCCCGATGAAGCGAGCCGCGCGATGAAGCGCCAGCTCTTCGACGCCGACCACGAGGCGTTCCGCGAGACCGTCCGCACCTTCCTCACCAAGGAGGTGCTGCCGCACTACGAGCAGTGGGAGAAGGACGGCATCGTCAGCCGCGAGGCCTGGCTGGCGGCCGGCCGGCAGGGCCTGCTGGGCCTGGCCGTGCCCGAGGAGTACGGCGGCGGCGGGAACACCGACTTCCGCTACGCCGCGGTGATAGCCGAGGAGTTCACCCGGGCGGGCGCCCCGGGGCTCGCGATCGGCCTGCACAACGACATCATCGGCCCGTACCTCACCTCGCTCGCCACCGAGGAGCAGAAGCGCCGCTGGCTGCCCGGCTTCTGCTCCGGCGAGACCATCACCGCCATCGCCATGACCGAACCGGGCGCGGGCTCGGACCTCCAGGGCATCCGTACGACGGCCGAGGACCGCGGCGACCACTGGGTGCTCAACGGCTCCAAGACCTTCATCTCCAACGGGATCCTCGCCGACCTGGTGATCGTCGTCGCGAGGACCACCCCCGAGGGCGGGGCGCACGGCCTGTCGCTGCTGGTCGTCGAGCGCGGCGCGGAGGGCTTCGAACGCGGCCGCAACCTCGACAAGATCGGCCAGAAGGCCCAGGACACCGCCGAGCTCTTCTTCCACGACGTCCGCGTGCCGAAGGAGAACCTGCTCGGCGAGCTGAACGGCGCCTTCCTCCACCTGATGACCAACCTCGCGCAGGAGCGGATGGGCATCGCCATGGCGGGCATCGCCGCCGCCGAGCACCTGCTGGAGATCACCACCCGGTACGTCAAGGAGCGCGAGGCCTTCGGGCGGCCGCTCTCCAAGCTCCAGCACATCCGGTTCGAGATAGCCGAGATGGCCACCGAGTGCGCCGTCACCCGCACCTTCCTCGACCGCTGCATCGCCGACCACTCGAACGGCGAACTGGACCACGTACACGCCTCGATGGCCAAGTGGTGGGCCACCGAACTCCAAAAGCGCGTCGCGGACCGCTGCCTGCAACTCCACGGCGGCTACGGATACATGACCGAATACCGGGTCGCACGGGCCTTCACCGACGGCCGCATCCAGACCATCTACGGCGGCACGACCGAGATCATGAAAGAGATCATCGGCCGCTCCCTCCTCGGCTGACGCCGGACCTCCAGAAAGGCTTGACCAGTGAGCACCGAAGCGTACGTATACGACGCGATCCGCACGCCGCGCGGCCGCGGCAAGGCCAGCGGATCCCTGCACGGCACCAAGCCGATCGACCTGGTCGTCGGGCTGATCCACGCCCTGCGCGAGCGCAACCCCGGCCTCGACCCCGCCACCATCGACGACATCGTGCTGGGCGTCGTCGGCCCGGTCGGCGACCAGGGCTCGGACATCGCCCGTATCGCGGCCATCGCCGCCGGGCTCCCGGACACCGTGGCGGGCGTGCAGGAGAACCGCTTCTGTGCCTCCGGGCTGGAGGCCGTCAACATGGCCGCCGCGAAGGTCCGCTCCGGCTGGGAGGACCTCGTACTGGCCGGCGGCGTGGAGTCGATGTCCCGCGTCCCGATGGCCTCCGACGGCGGAGCCTGGTTCGCCGACCCCATGACCAACTGGGACACCGGATTCGTCCCGCAGGGCATCGGCGCCGACCTCATCGCCACCATCGAGGGCTTCTCGCGGCGCGACGTCGACGAGTACGCCGCCCTGTCCCAGGAGCGGGCGGCCGCCGCCGTCAAGGACGGCCGCTTCGCCCGGTCCGTCGTCCCGGTGACCGACCGGAACGGCCTGGTCGTCCTGGACCACGACGAGTTCATCCGCCCCGGCACCACCGCGGACACCCTGGCCAAGCTGAAGCCCTCCTTCGCGGACATCGGCGAGCTCGGCGGGTTCGACGCGGTCGCCCTGCAGAAGTACCACTGGGTCGAGAAGATCGACCACGTCCACCACGCGGGCAACTCCTCCGGCATCGTCGACGGCGCCTCGCTCGTCGCCATCGGCTCCCGCGAGGCGGGCGAGCGAAACGGCCTGCGCCCCCGCGCCCGCATCGTCTCGGCGGCCGTCTCCGGCTCCGAGCCCACCATCATGCTCACCGGCCCCGCCCCGGCCACCCGCAAGGCCCTCGCCAAGGCGGGCCTGACCATCGACGACATCGACCTCATCGAGATCAACGAGGCCTTCGCCGGCGTCGTCCTGCGCTTCGTGAAGGACATGGGCGTCTCCCTGGACAAGGTCAACGTCAACGGCGGCGCCATCGCGCTGGGCCACCCGCTCGGCGCCACCGGCGCGATGATCCTCGGCACCGTCGTCGACGAACTGGAGCGCCAGGACAAGCGCTACGGGCTCGTCACCCTGTGCGTCGGCGGCGGCATGGGCGTCGCCACCATCGTCGAACGCATCTGATCCGTCCTGATCCCTGATCCCACCTCTGACACGGAAGTAGCGAACATGAGCGAGTCCACCACGATCCGCTGGGAACAGGACGAGACCGGCGTCGTCACCCTGGTCCTCGACGACCCCGGCCAGTCCGCCAACACGATGAACCAGGCCTTCAAGGACTCCATCGCGGCGATCGCCGACCGCGCCGAGGCCGAGCGGGACTCCATCCGCGGCATCGTCTTCACCTCCGCCAAGAAGACCTTCTTCGCGGGCGGCGACCTCAAGGACATGATCCGGCTGCGCCCCGAGGACGCCCAGCTGGCCTTCGACACCGGCACGGCCATCAAGGGCTCGCTGCGCCGCATCGAGACCCTCGGCAAGCCCGTCGTCGCCGCCATCAACGGCGCCGCCCTGGGCGGCGGTTACGAGATCGCCCTCGCCTGCCACCACCGCATCGCCCTCGACGCGCCCGGCTCCAAGATCGGCCTGCCGGAGGTGACCCTCGGCCTGCTCCCCGCCGGTGGCGGCGTCACCCGCACCGTGCGCCTCATGGGCATCGCCGACGCGCTGCTCAAGGTCCTCCTGCAGGGCACCCAGTACAACCCGAAGCGCGCCCTCGACAACGGTCTGGTCCACGAACTGGCCGCCACCCCCGAGGAGATGCTGGCCAAGGCCCGCGCCTTCATCGACGCCAACCCGGAGTCGAAGCAGCCCTGGGACGTCCCCGGTTACAAGATCCCGGGCGGTACGCCGTCCAGCCCGCGGTTCGCCGCGAACCTGCCGGCCTTCCCGGCGAACCTGAAGAAGCAGCTCAACGGGGCCCCGTACCCGGCGCCGCGCAACATCCTGGCCTGCGCCGTCGAAGGCACCCAGGTGGACTTCGAGACCGCGCTGACCATCGAGGCCCGCTACTTCACCGAGCTGGTCACCGGACAGACCGCCAAGAACATGATCCAGGCGTTCTTCTTCGACCTCCAGGCCGTCAACGCGGGCCGCAGCCGCCCCCGCGGCGTGGAGCCGCGCACCGTCCGCAAGGTCGCCGTCCTCGGCGCGGGCATGATGGGCGCGGGCATCGCCTACTCCTGTGCCCGTGCGGGCATCGAGGTGGTGCTCAAGGACGTCAGCGCCGAGGCCGCCGCCAAGGGCAAGGGCTACGCGCAGAAGCTCCTCGACAAGGCCGTCTCCCGGGGCCGTTCGACCGAGGCCCAGCGCGAGGAACTGCTCGCCCGGATCACCCCCACCGCGGACGCCGCCGACCTGGCGGGCTGCGACGCCGTCATCGAGGCCGTCTTCGAGGACACCGCCCTCAAGCACAAGGTGTTCCAGGAGATCCAGGACGTCATCGCGCCCGACGCGCTGCTCTGCTCCAACACCTCCACCCTGCCCATCTCCGGGCTCGCGGAGGGCGTGAAGCGGCCCGCCGACTTCATCGGGCTGCACTTCTTCTCGCCCGTCGACAAGATGCCGCTGGTCGAGATCATCAAGGGCGCCCGGACCGGCGACGAGGCCATCGCCCGCGCCTTCGACCTGGTCCGCCAGATCAACAAGACGCCCATCGTGGTCAACGACTCCCGGGGATTCTTCACCTCGCGCGTCATCGGCCAGTTCATCAACGAGGGCGTGGCCATGGTCGGCGAGGGCGTCGAGCCCGCCTCAGTCGAGCAGGCCGCGGCCCAGGCGGGCTACCCCGCCAAGGTGCTCTCGCTGATGGACGAGCTCACCCTCACCCTCCCGCGCAAGATCCGCAACGAGACCCGCAAAGCCTTCGAGGCCGAGGGCCGTGCGTGGGCCGAGCACCCCGCGGACACCGTCATCGACCGCATGGTCGACGAGTTCGGCCGTCCCGGCCGCAGCGGCGGGGCCGGCTTCTACGCGTACGACGAGTCCGGCAAGCGCGCGGGCATCTGGCCGGGCCTGCGCGAGCACTTCACCAAGCCGGGCCACGAGATCCCCTTCGAGGACATGAAGGAGCGGATGCTCTTCTCCGAGGCCCTGGACACCGTCCGCTGCCTCGACGAGGGGGTCCTCACCTCGATCGCCGACGCCAACATCGGCTCCATCATGGGCATCGGCTTCCCGGCGTGGACCGGCGGCGTGATCCAGTACATCAACGGCTACGAGGGCGGCCTGCCGGGCTTCGTCGCCCGTGCCCGCGAACTCGCCGCGCAGTACGGCGAGCGCTTCACCCCGCCGGCCTCCCTCGTGGCGAAGGCCGAACGGGGCGAGACGTACGCCGACTAGCGCGGCCGTCCCGGGCCCGTGAAGACGGGCCCGGGACGTTTCGCTCCGTTCCGTTCCTACTGGCCGGCGCCGCTCAGGAAGGCGAACACCCCGTGCTCCCCGGTCCCGTCGGGGGCGGACCACCCGGCCAGCACCTGCCCCCGCACGGCGTCCCCGGCGGCGTGCCCGGGGCGCAGCACCCGGGACACGGTCAGCTCCAGGTCCGGCCCTTCCCCGGAGGCGCGGCCCACGGCGACGACGGTGGCCCCGGCGTTCTCCGCCACCCGGCCGGAGCCGGTGATGCCCACGGGCACGCCACCCATGGCGTCCGGGGCGCCCCCGCCATCCTCGCCGCCCGTGGCGTCCGTGGCGTCCGTGCGGACCTCGACCGTCGGGTCAGGGGCGTCGCTCGCGTTCTGGTCCTGGGCCGTGGTCCGGCCCGCCAGCAGCGCCAGGAGCTGCTCCACCAGGACCGGGTCGTGGGCGCCGTCGTAGATCCAGCGGCGGCCCAGCACCCCGTGCTCGGACGTGCCGATGAGGCCCTCCTCCGCGCCCTTCAGCGGGGCCCCGCGGTAGGTGACCGGCACCAGGTAGGCGACCGGTGCGTCGCCGGAGCCGTCCGTGACCACCATGAACTCGATGCCCACCTCGCCCTCGGGGTCGTCCAGCCGGAAGCCGCCCGCCTTGGCGAGCTGCGGAACGGCGCCCTCCGAGCCCTGGTACCAGGGCCGCGAGGGCAGCCAGCCGGTGAGGAGTTCGAGCTTGCCGGGGTACATGGTGGTGCGGTGAATGACTGCCATGTCCGTCAACCTATCCGCAGGGCGCGGCAGTTGCCGCTCAGGCCTGCGGGCCGGTGTCCGGTGTCCGTTCCGGTTCCGAGACGAACGCTGCCTTCAGTTCCGCCTTCAGCGACCGCTGGAAGGCCGTCACCAGGGCCTGCACCACCATCGGCTGCATGTGCGCCGACAGGGCCTTCATCGACTCCACCCGTTCCGGATCGCTCTCCTCCTCGGTGAACGGCCCCCACACCTCGTCCCGGAACAGCGCCGTCAGCTCGTGCGCCGCCGACCGGGTGTGCTCCATCAGCACCGTCCGGGCCGCCAGGATCGTCTCGTGCGCGATGGGCACGTCGAGCAGGGCGACGCCCAGCCTCAGCAGCCCCACGTCCACCCGGAACCCGTCCCCCGAAGGGGCCACCACGCCCATCGCGGTCAGCCGCTGGACGTCCGTGTCCGACAGGCCCCGCCCCGCCCGCTTCTCCAGCTCCGTCCGGGAGGCCTCCAGCGCCGCGTCCGGGGCCCAACTGGCCACCAGCGCCCGGTGGATCGCCAGGTCGTGCGCGCTCAGGTCGTCGGGCAGCGCGTCCAGGTACCGCTCGATGGCCGACAGGGTCATGCCCTGGTTCTGCAACTCCTCGATCAGCGCCAGCCGGGACAGGTGTTCCGGGCCGTAGTGGCCCACCCGGCGAGGACCGATCACGGGAGGGGGCAAAAGCCCGCGGGTGCTGTAGAACCGTACGGTGCGGACGGTGACGCCCGCCCGGGCCGCCAGCTCGTCCACGGTGAGCATCGGCTCGGGTGCCTGGTCGGCCATCGTCTGCGCCTCGCTCTCTGCTCCACAGCTTGGGTTCAACAGTATTGCTGTCGCACCAACGATGTGAAACGGCCAGGAGCTGCCCATGACCACGAAACTGCGACTGCCCGGACGACCCGAGGAGCTCACCCTCCCCGCCCTGCTGGCCCGCAACGCCGCCGACTACGGGGACCTGCCCGCCCTCTCGTGGCGTTCCGGCCCCGGCGACGCCCCGTGGACCACCCTCAGCTGGACCGAGGTCCGCCGTAAGGTCGCGGTGCTCGCCGCGGGCTACGCCGCAATCGGCGTCGAGCGGGGCGAACACGTGCTGATGATGATGGGCAACCGCCCCGAGCACTGGCTCAGCGACCTCGCCCTCGTCCACCTCGGCGCGGTGCCCGTCACCGTCTACGGGACCTCCGCGCCCGAGCAGATAGCCCACATCGCCCGCCACAGCCGGGCCCGGACCGCCGTCGTCGAGGGCGCCCGCGAGCTCGGCCGCTGGGAGCCGCTGCTGGCCGACGCCACCGTGCCCCTGGAACGGCTGGTCGTCGCGGAGGCCGCCGAAGCGGGCCCGCACCTCAGCTACGGCTCCCTCTTCGCGAGCGGCGCCCGCCGCCACCGCACGGACGCCTTCGAGAAGGCCTGGCGGGAGAGCCGCCCCGAGGACCCGCTGACCGTCGTCTACACCTCCGGCACCACCGGTGACCCCAAGGGCGTCCGGCTCACCCACCGCAACATCCTGCTCCAGTCGGTCCGCCTGGACCGCCGCACCGACCTGCCCGAACACGCCGAGCACCTGTGCTACCTGCCCTTCGCGCACGTCGCCGAGCGGATCCTCGGCATCTACCTGCCACTGCTGCGCGCCGCGCACGTCCGGCTGTGCGCCGACCCGACCGCCGTGTCCGCCGCGGTCCGCGAGCTGCACCCGGTGCAGTTCTTCGGCGTGCCCCGGGTGTGGGAGAAGCTCGCCGCCTCCGTACGGGCGGTGCTGGCGCGGCTCCCCGAGGAGCAGCGCGCCGCCATCGAGGCCGCGAACGACCTGGCCCGGGCCCGCGCCGGGCACCGCGAGCGCGGCGAGGAGGCCCCGGCCGCGCTCGAAGCCTCGTACGCCCGGGCCAAGGAGCGGGTGCTGGACCCGCTGCTGGGCCTGGCGGGGCTGGACCGCCTGGTGTGGACGGCCAGTGCCACCGCGCCGATGCCGATCGACGTCGTCCGCTTCTGGGCGGGCTGGGGCATCACCATCATGGACGCCTGGGGCCTGACCGAGACCTCCGGCGTGTGCACGGTCAACAGTCCGGACTCCTTCCGGCTCGGTTCGGTCGGCCGCCCGATCGAGGGGCTGGAGCTGAAGCTCGCCGAGGACGGGGAGATCCTGACCCGCGGGGAGACCGTCTTCGGCGGCTACCTGCGGCCGGACGGCTCCCTGGAGGACGCGGCCGATGCCGAGGGCTGGTTCGCGACCGGGGACATCGGGCGGCTCGACGAGGCCGGCTTCCTCTGGCTGACCGACCGCAAGAAGGAACTGATCATCACCTCCAACGGGAAGAACGTCTCCCCGGCGCTGGTGGAGAACACCGTCAAGGAGCACCCGCTGATCGGGCAGGCCATGGTCCACGGCGACGGCCGCTCCTACCTGGTGGCGCTGCTGGTCCTCGACGCGGAACTGGCCCCGGCCTGGGCCGCGGCGCGCGGTATCGACGCCGGGACCCCGGACGGCCTCGCCGCGCACCCGGCGGTCCGCGAGGAGGTCGCCCGCGCGGTCGAGGCGGCGAACGCCCGGCTCAACCGCACCGAGCAGATCAAGCGGTACCGGCTGCTGACGGGGGAGTGGGGCCCCGAGACCGGTGAGCTCACCCCCTCGCTGAAACTCCGCCGCCGCGTGGTCCGCGAGAAGTACGCGGCTCTGATCGAGGGGCTCTACGAGGAGCCGTACGACGAGCCCGGCGGGGAACCGTACGGGGAGCCCGGCGGAGTCACGCCAGGGGAACCGGAAGGCGTGCCCCGGGCGTAACCCCAACGTCCAGGTCCGGTGGGCGGGCACCTGCCCACCGGGCCAGGGGCGGTCTCAGGCTGGGGTATGGGCCTTTTCGGTGGCACCGCCGCCCTGGCAGGCCAGGCACGGCTCGCTGTACAGGATGCGCATCTGACCGTCGACGAGGATCGTCCGTCGGATGCCCCGACATGCAGCACACCCGGTGGTCACCTCGCTGCGACGCCGGGGAATCCCGCCCCTGCGGCGAAGCTCCCGCAGGTGGGCGATCAAGGGTCCGTGTTCACTGCTCTGCCACGCGGTCATAACCCATCAGCCTAGCGAGGCCGACCTAGTTGGGGTGGTCTTCGCGGCACGTGGCCTCGCAGTTGCCGTTCGAGCACTGATTGTCGTGCTGGCAGCCAGCGGCGACGGGGATGCCCCCCAGGGGGCCGGTCCACAGGTCCATGTCGGGCTCGAACCCGGCCTGCCTGATCCGGCCCACGGTGGAGTCGAGGGCGCCCGGGGTGTAGCGGGTGGGGTCGGGCAGTTCCGGCAGGTGGTGCACGAACCGGCCCAGCCGCGAGCACAGTCCGGCGTACACGGCGGTGTGGAGGATGAGGGCGTGCCACCCTTCATCGACGGTCCGAGATGGCCGCATGCAGCCAGGGAACACTGCGGCTGCGGCGACGAACTTGAGTCCCTCCTCGGTGATCCGCTCGGCGTTGACCTGGCTCATGTCGGGGTTGTTGCTGGCGACGGTTGCGACGACCCCCTCGAACTCGGCAGCGCTGATGAGAGTGCGGGCGTCCCTCGTGGTAGTCATGCGGCGGTGCTCCCTGATTCGTCGTGGCGGAGGCGGGTGAGGCTGCGCGGCCGGGCGGGGGCTCAGTGGGCTGCGCCCGTCACGATTACGGCTGTACCGCAGCTGGCGGAAGCAGTGAGGGGTACGCCGCTCACCCGGCAGCCTCGATGTTGGCGACGGCCGTGGTGATCTCGCGGCCGGACGCGATGCGGATGTACGCCAGCTCCGCCCACCGCTCGACGCCCGTGTGCGACACGCTCTCGTTGACCACGGCCATCAGTTCGCCCTCGGCTCCGGAGGCGATGTCGCGGACGCGCTTGCGCAGCAGGCGGTGCGGGAGGTCCTCGTAGGCCCCGGTCACCGGGCCGGCTCCGGGTGGTGCCGGCGGATCAGGACGTTCAGGTCGCTCACGCGGGACGAGTCGCCGGCGTCGTGTGCCCGCACCCGCTCGCGTGGTGGTGGCACTCCTCGCACGAGTCCGGCGGGACCGGCCATCGCCGGGGGAACAGCTCCAAGTGCTCTGGTCTCTTGATGGTGCTCGCCATGCCCGGCGCTCCCAACTGTCTTCATCGGGTGTCGAATCGGAGGAGGTCCGGCGCGCCGCTCGTCGGCTTCGTACCGCTACGCTGAGTGCCCCGGTGACCACAGAAATGAGCGTAGATTCCCGGTTGAGCTGCTCGAAGTGACTGTGAGTACGGGTTGCCCGGCCATGCGCCTGGGCAGAGGGAGCGCCATGGGCAAGACTCCGACTTCCGCCCTGACCGTCGGTCAGGGAAGCCGGCGACGAGGTCGCAGCGGGATCGTTTCCGGCTACGTGTTCCGCGTCATCCGTGAGCATCTCGGACATACGCAAGAGGGCCTCGCGGAGGTGTTCGCGGTCTCGGTGGACACGGTCGCCGGATGGGAGACCGGTCGACGCCCCCTGACCGCCCTTCCTGTCGGCCAGGTGCTGGCGCACCGGCACCGACTGATGCGCATGGGTGCGAGCCCTTCCTTGCTCCTGGCCCTTGAAAGGGCTTTGGAAGCTGACGTACTGCTGGCCGATGCCCTGGACGACGAGGGGGCACCGGCTGACAGCCCCTTGGGAGGGTGTGTCCTACAGCGTGACCTCGTCGAGGTGCTCGCCTGGCCGCTGAACGGCCAGGTACCAGAACCCGTACGAGCTGTCCAAGCCGTCACACGTTCCCGCCGTGGACCCGCATCCGGCCGCCCGGAGCTGACCGAGGAGGAGCGCCGCCGGTTCTTCGGCCACATGAGGCGCATGGCCGAAGAGGCCCAGGCTGACCGCCAGTTCCTCCTGCGCAGGCAAGCCATGTACCTCGCGGGCTACGACGACGCGACGGACACGTTCGATTGGCTGGCCCAACAGCGCAGGGTGGACCGGCCGTCCGACTGGCTGACCCAATGGCTCACGTCCCGGTCCGTCGCCGCCGTGGCCGCACGGCAGGGGGATCGGGAGCGGATGCAGCACTTCATCGCCACGGCTCTGGACGACGACGAGGCCGGCGAAGCAGCGAACCTCAGCTACTGGGCCTACTGGATCGGGGAGTCGGCCCACCCCCAGCTGTCCGACGACTTCATCGCCGCCCCCGGCACCATGCCGTGGCAGGGGCACCGGCTGCTCCAGCACCTCGTGGCCGTGCTCGCGCCGCAGCACGGGTTCTTCGATCTCCATGTGCACTCGCTGTGGGCGCTCCTCGCCGCGCGCCCGCGGCTGCTCCGCACCGGCTCGGCCGCGGGACGCGCTCTGCGCGGGCAGCTGCCGGTGCTGTTGGATGGCGCCAAGGCCTCGACGCGTGCGCGCCGAGAGCTGGAGGGCATCCGGTACGCGATCCGCCTCGCCGAGGCGTGAGAAGGAGACACAGTGGCTGACGACCTGTCCGCGGTGGCGCGTTTCCTCTACGAAGCGGGCACGCTCAAGCACGCGCGCCGCACGGGCTGGTGGATGGCAGGCATCAATCAGCCGGAGAGCGTCGCCGAACATTCCTGGCGTACGGCGATCATCGCCTCCGTCATCGCGAAGCTGGAGGGCGCCGACGCCGCACGGGCGGCCTTCCTCGCCGTCTGGCACGACACCCAGGAGACCCGTACCGGAGACGTGAACCACCTCGGGAAGAAGTACTCGACCGGCGCCGAACCGGAGGCCGTCACGGCCGACCAGACCGCCGGGATGCCCGAGGTGCTGGCCTCCGCGATTCAGGACCTGGTGGCCGAGTACGAGGCGAAGGATTCGCCCGAGGCGGTCTGCGCGCGTGATGCAGACAAGCTGGAGTGCATGCTCCAGGGCATCGAGTACAAGGCCCAGGGCTACGAGGCCGCGCAGCGGTGGATCGACAACAGCCAGGCCCGGCTCACGACGGACACGGGTAAGCGGCTTGCCCGGGAGCTGCTCGGGCAGGACCCTCTCGACTGGCTGCGGGCTGCCGTCGGTGAGAAGGGCTGAAGCCAGGACGCGACGGTACCGCCCCCTCCAGGCCCGAAGGCAGGGAGGGGGCGCAGCCGGGACGGCGGCTGGCTCAGCGGCCGATTACCGGGTAGTGGTCCGAGAGGTTGTCGTACGTGTAGGACGTGCCCCAGCTGGAGACCGTCCAGGGGGTCGACTGTTCCTTGACCACGTTGTTCTCCCAGCCCGCGGGGCGGGCGTTGCCCTTGCGGAAGAGGACGTAGTCCAGGTCCTCGCGCGGGTCGGTGGGGTAGCGGTACTTCGCTATCGAGTTCAGCGCGGTGTCGAAGGAGTACGTGTGGCCCGTGCGGGTGTCGGAGCCCGCCAGGTCGGCGTCGGCCAGCATGGACGCGTACTCGGGGGTGCGCGAGTCCACGTTCATGTCGCCCGCCACGATCACCTGCTCGCCCGCCGGGATGTTCTTCCCGTCGAGGAAGGAGTCGATCGTGCGGAACTGGCGGGCGCGCATCTCGGCCGCCTCGCCCGCGTCGCAGCCCGGGTCGGTGGACTGGGCGTGCGTGCCGACCACGTGGACCTTGGCGCCGTTCACGTTCAGCACCACGTAGGCGAAGCCCTTGTTGGACCACCAGTCCGCGCCGCAGGCGTCCTTGTAGACCACCTGCTCCTTGCGGACGATCGGCCACTTGCTGAGGACAGTGACGCCGCCGTCCTCCGGGGTGGTGGAGGAGTAGGCGCCGCCCGTGGCGTCCCAGCCGCTCTTGCTGCGGCCGACGACCGGGGTCTGGTACGGGTACTGCGCGGCCGAGTTGGCCTTCAGCGCGTCCGAGGCGCCGTTGTCGAAGGCCTCCTGGATCACGACCACGTCGTGGCCCCCGTAGAAGGAGGCCTTGGGGATCTCGGCGGCCCGGTGGTCCTGGCCCCAGTTCGGGTACAGGTTCTTGCTCATCAGGAACACGTTGTAGGAGAGGACGCTCAGCCGCGGCGCGGCAGCGGCGCCCTCGGAGGAAGCGGCCGTGGCGGCGGGAGCGGTGGTGGCGGCCAGGGCAACGGCGGCGGCCGACGCGACGACCGCGGCGGCGGCGCGGTGACGGCGGTGGGAGAGCTGAGGCATGGGGGTCTCCATCATTCCTGCGGGGGAAGATCGGCTCCGCCATCCAAGCAGCCACGGTTACCTCTGGGTAACACCCGTGCAGCGACTTTCTGTCCGGCCAGGGACATCGCGGGGAGACCCGCGAACGCAGCCGGTCATACTGGACACATGAGTACGACGGAGCAGCCCGCAGGACGCGATGCGGGGCCCGGCGCCGGACGCCGCACCGACCCCGAGCCCCCGCCGCCCGGCGGGGTGCTGTGGACCATCGCCGGGGACGTCCGAGCCCTGCTGATGCTGCCCGCCGCCTTCACCCTCCAGGTCGCCCACCCCGCGATCGGGGCCGGGGTCGACCAGTACTCCGTGTTCCGCACCGACCCCTGGGGCCGCGGCGAGCGCTCGCTGCGCTCCGTCCAGCTGTGGGTGTACGGGGGCGAGGAGGCCGCCGAGGAGGGCCGCCGGGTCCGCAGGCTGCACAGGGAGATCCAGGGCACCGACACCCGCGGCCGGCGCTACCACTCCCTCGACCCCGCCTGCTACGGCTGGGTGCACGCCACCGGCTTCCCCGTCTACCTGTACGCGGGCCGCTACCTCCTGCGCCGCTTCACCCCCGCCCAGGAGCGGCAGCTCTACCGGGAATGGCTCCAGGTCGGCCGGATCCTCGGCATCCACGACCGGGACATGCCGCAGAGCATCGAGGCGTACTGGGAGTACTGGGGCCGCATGCTGGCCGAGGAGATCGAGCCCACCAAGGTGGCCCGGGAGCTGGTCGCCACCGACGTGCCGCTGCCCCGGCCCGAGGCCGGCGGGCCCGTCGCCCGGCTCCTGCTGCGGCTCACCTGGCCGGTGCTGCGCACGGCGTTCCTGCGCCTGCGCGCCTTCGTCACCGTCGGGTACATGCCGCCCGAGGCGCGCGCGGCCGTGGGGCTGGAGTGGAGCCCGGCCCAGGAGCGCAGGCTCCGGCGGTTCAGCACCGTCCTGCGGCTGCTCGTGCCGCTGCTCCCCGAGCGGCTGCGGTACCTGCCGATCGCGCGGGCGGCGCGCGCCCGATGGCGCGCCGCCGCCCGCTGACCACTCAGTGGTCGTCGTGCTCGTGGACGGAGTTCGTCGCGGCGATCTTCTTCCAGGACTTCGGCTCCACCTGCTGGGCGGCCGGGGCGCCCTGGGCCGACGGTGCGGTCCGGAGCGAGCGGGCCGACGGCTGCGCCGGGTTCAGGGCGGAGACGTCCGGCTTCCCCGGGGTGTACAGCCAGGTCTCGAACAGCTGGGCCAGCGGCTTGTCGGAGACCCGCTCCGCGTAGCGGACGAAGTCACCGACCTTCGCGTTCCCGTGGGCGCGCTCGGTCGGCCAGCCCTTGAGGATCTGGAAGAACTTCTCGTCGCCGATCTCGTTGCGCAGCGCCTGCAGGGCGAGCGCGCCACGGTCGTAGACCGCGCCGTGGAACTGGTTCTCCGCACCCGGGTCACCCGGCTTGACCTGCCAGAACGGGTCCTCGGCCGGGCGTGAGGCGTAGGTCCAGTCGGCGAGCTCCTGCGCGGTGCCCTCGCCCTCCTTCTCCGACCACAGCCACTGGCTGTAGCGGGCGAAGCCCTCGTTGATCCAGATGTCCTTCCAGCCCTCGACCGACACGCTGTCGCCGTACCACTGGTGGGCCAGCTCGTGCACGACCACCGAGACGTTCGCGCCATTGGCGAACTGGCGCGGGCTGTAGAACGGCCGGGTCTGGGTCTCCAGGGCGAAGCCGCTGGTCACGTTGGGCACGTAGCCGCCGAGCGCGTTGAAGGGGTACGGGCCGAAGACCCCCTCCAGCCACTCCGCGACCTCGGTGGTCCGCTCGATGCTCGCCCGCGCCGCGCCCGCGTTGTCGCCGAGGTCCTTGCTGTACGCGTTGAGGACCGGCAGCCCGCTGGCCGTCTTGTCGGTGGTGATGTCGAACTTGCCGATGGCCAGGGTGGCCAGGTACGTGGCCTGCGGCTTGTTGGAACGCCAGTTGAAGCGCGTCCAGCCGAGCTTGGAGGTCTGCGACTGGAGCACGCCGTTGCTGATGGCCTGGGTGCCGTCCGGGACGTTGACGGAGACGTCGAAGGTGGCCTTGTCGAGCGGGTGGTCGTTGCTCGGGAACCACCAGATGGCCGAGTCCGGCTCCTGCGCGGCGACACCGCCGTCCGGGGTGCGGGCCCAGGCCGACCATCCGTCGACCTTGAACTCGGAGGGCTTGCCCGCGTACTTCACGACGACGGTCGCCTGGCTGTTGCGCGCCAGCGGCTTGGCCGGGGTGATTTCGAGCTCCTGGGTGCCGGAGGTGGCGAACTTCGCCTTGGCGCCGTTGACGCGGACCTCGCTGACCTTGAGCCCGAAGTCGAGGTTGAAGCGGGACAGGTCCTGCTTGGCCGTCGCGATCAGGGTGGCCGTGCCCTCGAGGAGGTCGGTCTTCGGCTGGTACTGCAGGCGCAGGTCGTAGTGGGACACGTCGTAGCCGCCGTTGCCGCTGGCCGGGTAGTAGGGATCGCCGATACCCGGGGCTCCCGGACCGTAACTCGCCGCCGACGCCGGGATCACCAGCAGGAGGGAGGCGGCGAGCACGCTCGGGGCGATGACTTTGCGGTGCACGAAGGACTCCAAGGGGTAGGGGAGACACATCAGTTCAAGGTCTCGTCGTTCGACGGTATTCACCCTTGCCGCCCCAGGTCATGTCTACGACCCCTCCTGTCACACGATCGCCATTCGGCCGTCACGGGACGGGGCCGGGCCGCCGTCCGCGGCGCGCGGCGCGCAGCGGGGACCCGGTCCGGGGCGCCGCACCGCCCGCGGAGCCGCCCCGCCAGGAAGTCCAGAAACCGCACCCGCCTCGCCCGCGCCCGCGCCCCGCCGCGGCCCGCGCCCCGCCTCGCCCGCAACCCGCCGCACCCCGCCGCGCCCGCGCCCCGCCGAGCCTGCACCTGCCGCGCCCCGCCGTGCCCGCGCACGGCCCGTCCGCGCTTTCCCGCTTCCGGCAGGGGTGCGGCATACCAAGCAGTCGGTAACCTACGCGGCATGACGATCCCCGCGCTCGCCGCCCGCCGCTGTTGGCACGCCGCCATCAACCCGCTGCACGCCACCATCTACTTCTCGCCGGACATCGCCGCCGAGTTCGCCGCCCTCGGCGTCACGCATCCCGTCGCCGTCAACCTCGCCAGCCGCTCCGCCGCCATGGGCGCCGTCGGCCCGGGGGCCGTCACCGCCGCCTTCTCCAACTACCGGCACGACCTCATCGCCCGGCACCTGCCGGCCGTGTGGGACACCGTCTCGCCCGAGGAGGCCCTCGCCGCACGGCTGCGGGCCGCCGACACCACCCTGCGCCGCCTGCTCGGCAGCGAGACCCTCGCCTCTCCCGAGCTCGCCGAGGCAGCCGACCTGGCGATACGTGCCACCGAGGGCTGCACCCGGCACGCCCGCACCCTCTACGCCGCCCACGCGGACCTCCCCGTGCCCGAGGAGCCGCACCTGCGGCTGTGGCACGCCACCACCCTGCTGCGCGAGCACCGCGGCGACGGCCACCTCGCCGCCCTGCTCATCGCCGGCCTCGACCCCCTGGAGGCCCTCGTCAGCCACAGCGCCACCGGCCGCGGCATGACCTCGAAGTGGATCAAGGGCATGCGCGGCTGGGAACAGAGCGATCTGGAAGCCGCCGTGGACCGGCTCCGCAGCCGCGGCATCCTCGACGCGGAGCGCGAGCTCACCGAAGAGGGCAAGGCGGTGCGCGAGCGCCTGGAGGCCGACACCGACCGCCTCGACGCCGCCCCGTACGAGCACCTCGGCGCCGAGGGGCTGGCCCGACTGCACGCACTCGGCGGCGGCTTCGTCATGAAGGCGGTCGCCGCCGGGGCCTTCCCCGCCGACCTCTTCGGCAAGGTCTGACCGGCCGCACCGGACGGCAACCGGCGGGGTCCCGCCGTCCGCCACCGCCACCTGCCACAATTGGCAGCCTTCCAGTGCACAACGAAGGCAGGCGGGACCCGATCGTGACGACGTCCATCGAAGGCAGGATCGCCGAGGAGCTCGGCGTACGGGAGCGGCAGGTCAAGGCCGCCGTCGAGCTGCTCGACGGCGGCTCCACCGTGCCGTTCATCGCGCGCTACCGCAAGGAAGCGACCGAGATGCTCGACGACGCCCAGCTGCGCACCCTTGAGGAGCGGCTGCGGTATCTGCGCGAGCTGGAGGACCGCCGCGCGGCGGTCCTGGAGTCCGTGCGGGAGCAGGGCAAGCTCACCGACGAGCTGGAGGCGCGGATCAACGCGGCCGACACCAAGGCCCGGCTGGAGGACATCTACCTGCCCTTCAAGCCAAAGCGGCGCACCAAGGCCCAGATCGCCCGTGAGGCCGGTCTGGAGCCGCTCGCCGAGGGCCTGCTGGCCGACCCGTCGGTGGAACCGGCCGCAGCCGCGGCCGCGTTCGTCGACGCGGACAAGGGCGTGGCGGACGCCGCCGCGGCCCTGGAGGGCGCCCGCGCCATCCTCACCGAGCGGTTCGCCGAGGACGCCGACCTGATCGGCGAACTGCGCGAACGCATGTGGGGGCGCGGCCGGCTCGCCGCGAAGGTCCGCGAGGGCAAGGAGGAGGTGGGCGCCAAGTTTGCCGACTACTTCGAGTTCGCCGAGCCGTTCACCGCCCTGCCCTCGCACCGCGTCCTCGCGATGCTGCGCGGCGAGAAGGAGGACGTGCTCGACCTCACCCTGGAACCGGAGCCGCCGGCCGACGCCCCCGGGCCGTCCACGTACGAGGGCATGGTCGCCCGCCGCTTCGGCATCGCGGACCGCGCCCGACCCGGCGACAAGTGGCTGGCCGACACGGTCCGCTGGGCCTGGCGCACGAAGATCCAGGTGCACCTCGGCATCGACCTGCGGACCCGGCTGCGCGCCGCCGCCGAGGACGAGGCGGTGCGGGTCTTCGCCTCGAACCTGCGCGACCTGCTGCTCGCCGCCCCCGCCGGCACGCGGGCCACGCTCGGCCTCGACCCGGGCTTCCGCACCGGTGTGAAGGTGGCCGTCGTCGACGCCACCGGCAAGGTCGTGGCGACGGACGTGATCTACCCGCACGTGCCCGCCAACAAGTGGGACGAGTCCCTCGCCAAGCTCGCCCGCCTCGCGAAGGAGCACGCGGTCGAGCTGGTCGCCATCGGCAACGGCACGGCCTCCCGCGAGACCGACAAGCTCGCCGGGGACCTCATCACGCGCCACCCGGACCTGAACCTGACCAAGGTGATGGTCTCGGAGGCCGGCGCCTCGGTGTACTCGGCGTCCGCCTTCGCCTCGCAGGAACTCCCGGACATGGACGTGTCGCTGCGCGGCGCCGTCTCCATCGCCCGCCGCCTCCAGGACCCGCTCGCCGAACTGGTCAAGATCGACCCGAAGTCGATCGGCGTCGGCCAGTACCAGCACGACCTGTCCGAGATGAAGCTCTCCCGCTCGCTGGACGCCGTGGTCGAGGACTGCGTGAACGGCGTCGGCGTCGACGTCAACACCGCCTCCGCCCCGCTGCTGTCGCGGGTGTCGGGCATCAGCGGCGGACTCGCCGAGAACATCGTGGCGCACCGCGACGCCAACGGCCCCTTCCGCAGCCGCAGGGGCCTGAAGGACGTGGCCCGCCTCGGCCCGAAGGCGTACGAGCAGTGCGCGGGCTTCCTGCGGATCCGCGGCGGGGACGACCCGCTGGACTCCTCCTCCGTGCACCCCGAGGCCTACCCGGTGGTCCGTGCCATGGGCAAGACGGCGGGCGGCGAGGTGGCGGCGCTGATCGGCAACACCTCGGTGCTGCGCTCCCTGCGCCCGGAGCAGTTCGTCACCGACGCCTTCGGTCTGCCGACCGTCACGGACATCCTGCGCGAGCTGGAGAAGCCGGGCCGGGACCCGCGCCCCGCCTTCAAGACGGCCACCTTCAAGGAGGGCGTGGAGAAGATCGGCGACCTGGCCCCCGGGATGATCCTGGAGGGCGTGGTCACCAACGTCGCCGCCTTCGGCGCCTTCATCGACATCGGGGTCCACCAGGACGGCCTGGCGCATGTGTCGGCCCTGTCGAAGAACTTCGTCAAGGACCCCCGCGACGTGGTCAAGCCCGGGGACATCGTCCGGGTCAAGGTCATGGACGTGGACATTCCGCGGAAACGGATCTCCTTGACGCTGCGGCTGGAGGACGAGGCCGGGGCGGAGCGCGGCGCGGGCGCGCCCAAGCAGCGCGAGGACCGGCAGGACCGCCGCGGTGGCGGCCGTCCCCCGCAGCAGCGCGGCCAGGGCGGCCAGGGAGGCCAGGGCGGACAGCGGGGCCAGGGCGGCCAGGGACAGCGGCAGGGCGGCCAGCGCCAGGGCGGCGCCGCCGCCGGACCCGCACCGGCGAACAGCGCCATGGCCGACGCCCTGCGCAGGGCCGGCCTCACCGGCCCCGAGGAGCGCCGCAAGCGCTAGCAGTCGGACCGGGTGGGTTGTGGCCACCCGGGGTGTGGGGGTCTGCGTACGAATTGGCCGAATAGGCACCCCGGCAGGGGGAACGCCTTGCCAACTCCCGTACAAGATCTGTAGGCATGATGGAACGCCCGTTCGTCCTTCCGGCGAACGGGCTTCCGTGTCCCCCTCAGGACCGTGTTCCCCGAGGCCGCCTTGAAGGCACTGGATGTCATGCCCCTGCCCACGCACGCCTACCGACGCTGCCCGCGAAAGGGTCCGAAGAGGGATCACATGCGCCACCCGCAACTCAGCCTGCGCAAGAGGTGCGAGAAGATTCTCGGCCATCTGGATCTGACCCAGCCGTTCTCCCTCGACGGACTGTGCCGGCACATAGCCGACCAGCGGGGCCGGCCCATCCGGCTCCACCCGCTCCCGAAGGAGGCGGCGGAGTCCGGGGTCTGCGGCCTGTGGGTGGGCACCGCCAGCGTCGACTACGTCTTCTACGAGGCCCAGACCACCCCGCTGCACCGGGAGCACATCGTCCTCCACGAGCTCGGCCACATCCTCTTCGGCCACCACTCCGTGGAGGGCGAGGAGGTCGACGGCGACGCCCCGGTCGTCCTCGGGCGCACCAACTACACCACCCGCCAGGAGCAGGAGGCGGAAATGCTCGCCAGCATGATCCGCATCCGGACCGCGCACGCCGCCCCGCAGTCGGCCGCCCGCGCCGGGGACACCCTGTCCCGCCTGGAGTCCGCGATGGGCTACGAACGGCACGCGCGCCAAGAACGCCAAGAACGCCCCGACCAGGGCCGGGAGCGGACGAACGATGGCAGCTGACCTGACCGCCATCGGCGACTGGCTCGCCGTCCCGAGCGTGGTGTGCCTGTGGATCGCGGTCCTGCTCCGCGCCCCGGCCGCCCTGCGCTCCCCGCGCCAGCGCGGCCTGTGGCTGGCCGTGGCCACGGCCGCCGCCGCGATGACCCTGAACCTCCCCGCCGTCGTCACCTACGCGATGCGCGACCCGCACCATTCGCACGCCGTCGGCCTCGTCCGCAACCTCATCGGCGTGCTGTCGGCGGGCGCCGTGCTCTACTTCGTGGCCGCCGCCACCCGAGGCCGCCGCCTCCAGCTCGCCTCCTGGACCGCCACGGTGGCCTGGCTGACCGTGCTCCTGGTCCTGGACGCGGCCGCGCCCGGGCACGGCACGCACACCATGCCCCCGGTGGGCGATCCGGTGCCCTCCCTCGCGTACTGGCTCGTGCTGATCTCCGCCCACGTGATCGCCAACACCGTCTGCGTGGCGCTGTGCTGGCGCTACAGCCGCCGTACCGCGAGCCGGGGGCTGGCCGCCGGGCTGCGGCTGTTCGGCCTCGGTACCGCGCTGGCCGGGCTGTTCTGGTTCGCTTACCTGCTCAAGGCCCTCTTCGGCAGCACCTGGGCGATGCCCGCCCTGCCGCTGCTGATGAACCTGCACGGCCTGCTGCGCGCCGCCGCGATCCTGGTGCCGACCCTGTTCGTCCTGCGCCGCAGCACGGGCGACATCGCCACCGCGTGGCGGCTGTGGCCGCTGTGGCGCGACCTGGTCCAGGCCGTACCGCACGTGGCCCTCAACAAGCCGCGGGCCGGCCGGGTCGTGGAGCTGCTCTGGCCGCCCGTCCCGCGCAACCTGCTGGTGTACCGCAAGGTCATCGAGACCCGCGACGCGATCCTGATCCTGGGGGAGTACGTCGCCCCGGGCGTCCCCGAGCTCGCCCAGGGCCACGTAGCCGGGCAGGGGATCCCCGAGCAGCGGCGGACCGCGGCCGCGCTGGCCTGCGTGCTCAAGGAAGCCCGGCGGGCGAAGCTCGCGGGCCGGTCCGGGCAGACCGGTGCGGGCACGGCGGGCACCCTGACCCTGCCCGCCGCCCTCCAGACCTCGGCCGAGGGCAGCGGCCTGGAGGACGAGGCCGCCTTCCTCGTGGACGTGGCCCGTGCCTACGCCTCGCCGGCCACCACCGCCTTCTCACCCCGTGACGCGCACGACCGCTAGGAAGTGAAAGCCTTGACCACCGTACTCATCACCGGGGCCAGCACCGGACTCGGCGCCGCCTTCGCCCGCGGGTTCGCGGCCAAGGGCTGCGACCTCGTCCTCGTGGCACGCGACAAGGACCGGCTCGACTCCGTGGCCGAAGCGCTGCGCCGGGAATACGGCACTGCCTGCGAGGTGCTGCCCGCCGACCTGCTGGACGCCCAGGACTGCGCGGCCGTCGCCGCGCGGCTCGCCGACCGCCACCGGCCCGTGGACATGCTCGTCAACAACGCGGGCTTCGGCCTGCCCGCGCCCTTCCCGTACAGCCCGGTCGAGGACGAGGAGCGGATGCTCGACCTGCTGGTGAAGGTGCCGCTGCGGCTCACCCACGCCGTCCTGCCGGGGCTGCGCGAGCGCCGCCGCGGCGCCGTGCTCAACGTCTCCTCGGTGGCCGGGCTGTTGCCCACCGGCACGTACGGGGCCGCGAAGGCCTGGGTGACCGCCTTCAGCGAGTCCCTCCGGGTGGACATGGAGCCGTACGGGGTCCGGGTGCTGGCGGTGGTGCCCGGATTCACCCGCACCGAGTTCCAGGAGCGGGCCGGGATGGACGTCAGCGCCCTGCGCGACGCGGTCTGGCTGGAGCCGGAAGCCGTGGTGGACCGGGCCCTGCGCGACCTCGCGCTGCGCCGCCCGGTCAGCATCACCGGCGGCCGCTACCGCGCCTACGCGCTCGCGGCCCGCCACCTCCCGCGCGGGTTCGTGGCCCGGAAGATGGCCCGTACCCGCCGGCCTCCGGCAGACCGGGACGCGTGACCGCGCCCCGGGGCGGGCGCGCCCGGCGGGTGCGCGCAGCACCTGCGGGGCGGGTCGTGGAGGACGCGGTTACAGCTCGGTGACCGTGCCGTCCGCCACCTGGAGGCGGCGGGTCACGTGGACGGCGTCCAGCATCCGGCGGTCGTGCGTGACCAGCAGCAGGGTGCCCTCGTACGCCTCCAGGGCGGCCTCCAACTGCTCGATCGCCGGGAGGTCGAGGTGGTTGGTGGGCTCGTCCAGGACCAGTAGGTTCACCCCGCGGCCCTGGAGCAGGGCCAGGGCGGCGCGGGTGCGCTCGCCCGGGGAGAGGGTGGCCGCCGGGCGCAGGACGTGCGCCGCCTTCAGCCCGAACTTCGCCAGCAGGGTGCGGACCTCGGCCGGTTCGGTGTCCGGGACCGCCGCGCAGAAGGCCTCCAGCAGCGGCTCGTCGCCGAGGAACAGGCCGCGGGCCTGGTCCACTTCGCCGACCAGGACCCCGGAGCCGAGGGTCGCGGAGCCGGAGTCCGGCGCCAGCCGGCCCAGCAGCACGGCGAGGAGGGTGGACTTGCCCGCTCCGTTGGCCCCGGTGATCGCCACCCGGTCCGCCCAGTCGATCTGCAGGCTGGCCGGGCCGAAGCCGAAGTCGCCCCGCTTGACGGCCGCTTCGCGCAGGGTGGCCACCACGGAGCCCGACCGCGGGGCCGCCGCGATCTCCATCCGCAGCTCCCACTCCTTGCGGGGCTCGTCCACGACGTCCAGCCGCTCGATGGCGCGCTGCGTCTGGCGGGCCTTGGCGGCCTGCTTCTCGCTGGACTCGCCGCGCAGGTTCTTGCCGATCTTGTCGTTGTCGGAGGCCTTGCGGCGGGCGTTGCGCACGCCCTTGTCCATCCAGTTGCGCTGCATCTGGGCGCGGCCCTCAAGGGCCGACTTCTTGTCCGCGAACTCCTCGAACTCCTCGCGCGCGTGGTTGCGGGCGCGCTCGCGCTCCTCCAGGTAGGCGTCGTAGCCGCCGCCGTAGAGGTTGATCTGCTGCTGGGCCAGGTCGAGTTCGAGGACCTTGGTGACGGTCCGGGTGAGGAACTCGCGGTCGTGGCTGATGACGACCGTGCCCGCGCGCAGCCCCTTCACGAACCGCTCCAGCCGCTCCAGACCGTCGAGGTCCAGGTCGTTGGTCGGCTCGTCGAGGAGGAAGACGTCGTAGCGGGAGAGGAGCAGCGAGGCGAGGTTCGCGCGGGCGGCCTGGCCGCCGGACAGGGCCGTCATGGGGAGGTCCAGGCCGACGGCGAGGCCGAGGTCGTCGGCGACCTCCTGGGCCCGCTCGTCGAGGTCGGCGCCGCCGAGGTCCAGCCACCGGTCCAGCGCGGTGGAGTACGCGTCGTCGGCGCCTGGGGTGCCGTCCACGAGGCCCTGCGTCGCCGCGTCGAGCTCCGCCTGGGCGGCGGCCACCCCGGTCCGCCGGGCCAGGAAGTCGCGTACCGACTCTCCCCCAGACTCCGTCCGGGAGGTGCCCCCGGGCCGGCGCTCCGGCTCCTGCGGGAGATGGCCGATGGCGGCGGTGGGCGGGGAGAGCCGGAGCTCTCCGGTCTCGGGGGTGTCCAGGCCGGCGAGCAGGCGCAGCAGGGTGGACTTCCCGGCGCCGTTCACGCCGACGAGGCCGATGACGTCGCCGGGCGCGACGACGAGGTCGAGATCGGCGAAGAGCGTGCGCTCACCGTGCGCGGCGGTGAGCTTCTTGGCGACGAGGGTTGCAGTCATGATCTGCCGATTCTATCCGGGCGGACGGGTGACCCACGGATGGCCGGATAGGTGGGAAGCCCGGCATTGCAGACGTAGGAGCCCGCGTCACACCATGGGGTCATGCCGTTGCGAAACGTACTCGTGGTCCTCTACGACGGGGTGCAGAGCCTGGACGTCACCGGGCCTGTGGAGGTCTTCGCCGCCCTCGGCCACTTCCCGGGCCGGGACGCGTACGCGATCCGCACCGTCTCGCCCGGGGGCGCGCCGGTCCGTACGACCAGCGGGCTCGCCCTGCTCCCGGACGGGGACCTGGAGGGCGCCCGGCCGGGCCCGGGGACCACGCTGCTGGTGCCCGGAGGGCAGTACACGGCCGACTTCGAGCCGCGGCTGACCGACTGGCTGCGCGCCCACGGGGGTGCCGCGGGGCGCCTGGTGTCCGTGTGCACGGGCGGGCTGCTGCTCGCGGAGGCGGGGCTGCTGGACGGCCGGCGGGCGACGACGCACTGGAACGTGTGCGAGCAGATGGCCCGGGACTACCCGGCCGTGGAGGTGGAGCCCGATCCCATCTTCGTGCGGGACGGGCCAGTGGCCACCTCGGCGGGGGTCACCGCGGGCATCGACCTCGCGCTGGCGCTGGTGGAGGAGGACCACGGGCGGGACGTGGCGCTGAAGATCGCCCGGCACCTCGTGGTGTTCCTGCGCAGGCCCGGCAACCAGGCCCAGTTCAGCGCGCAGTTGGAGGCGCAGACGGCCCGGCGGGAGCCGTTGCGGGACGTACAGCAGTTCATCACCGAGCATCCCGGCGGGGACCTGAGCGTGGAGGCCCTCGCCGCCCGGGCCAGGCTCTCGCCGCGGCACTTCGCCCGGGCCTTCCAGGCGGAGACGGGGGTGACGCCGGGGCGGTACGTGGAGCGGGTGCGGGTGGAGCACGCCCGTCGTCTGCTGGAGGAGAGCTCCGTCGGCGTCGCCCAGGTCGCCCGCGCCTGCGGCTACGGCACCCCGGAGGCGCTGCGCCGGGCCTTCGTGAAGACCCTGGGCCAGCCCCCGACGGAGTACCGCCGCCGCTTCGGCGCCTGACCGCGGGCACCGGACCGGACGCACCGAAGAGACCCGGAAAGACCCGAAGAGACAGACCAGACCCGAGAGACCCAGACCCCGACCGCTCCGGAGGAGCCATGCAGATCGCCGTACTGCTCTACGACCGCTTCACCGCCCTCGACGCCATCGGCCCCTTCGACACCCTCGGCCGCCTGGAGGGCGCCGAGACGGTGTTCGTGTCCGAGCGCCCCGGCCCCGTCCGCACCGACAACGGCTCGCTCGCCCTGGTCGCCGACAAGGCCCTCGGCGAGGTGACCCGGCCCGACATCGTCATCGTGCCCGGCGGACCGCACCCCGAGGTGGAGATGAAGAACCCGGCCGTCCTCGAATGGCTGCGCGCCGTCGACGCGACCACCACCTGGACGACCTCCGTCTGCACCGGCTCCCTGCTGCTCGCCGCCGCCGGACTGCTCGAAGGCCGCCGGGCCGCCGGCCACTGGCTGTACCTGGACCAGCTGCCGCGGTTCGGGGCCGAGCCCACCGGGGAGCGCGTGGTGTTCGACGGCAAGTACGTCACCGCCGCCGGGGTGTCCGCGGGGATCGACATGGGCCTCACCCTGCTCGGCAGGATCGCGGGGGACACCTTCGCCCAGACCGTCCAGCTGATGACCGAGTACGACCCGCAGCCGCCCTACGACGCCGGTTCCCCGGACAAGGCACCGGCCGAGATCGTCGCGCGGCTGCGCGGGGTCAGTCCCCTGTAGGCCAGCGGAAGACGGGCGCCCGGCGCCCGAGGAAGGCGGCGACCCCCTCCGCGGCGTCGCCGCTGCCTGCTGCCTGGCCGGACCAGTACCCGTCCCGGTCCGTGCGGCCGTCGGCGAACTCCTTGGCCGCCGCCTGCGTCAGCCGGGAGCGGGAGGTCAGGATCCGGGCGAAGTCGGCCACCCGCTCGTCCAGCCGGCCCGCGGGCAGCAGCTCGTTCAGGAACCCGGCGCGCAGCGCCTGTTCGGAGTCGATCAACTCGGCCGAGAAGAGCAGGTACTTGGTCCACGACGGGCCCACCAGCGCGGACAGCCGCCGGGTGGAGGAGGAGGGGTAGACGATGCCGAGCTTGGCGGGGGTCACCCCGAAGGAGGCCCCCTCCTCGGCGAAGCGCAGGTCGCAGGCGGCCGCCAGCTGGCTGCCGCCGCCCACGCAGTACCCGCGGACCGCGGCCAGGGTCGGCTTCGGGAAGGCGGCCAGGGCCTCCTCCGCGGCCACGGCGAGGGCCTGCGGGTCCTCGTCCCCGGTCAGGGAGGAGATGTCGGCCCCGGCGCAGAAGGTCGGGCCGGCGCCGGTGAGCACGAGGACCCGTACGGCCGGGTCGGCGGCCAGTTCCTTCAGCAGCTCCGGCAGCGCCCGCCACATCGCGGCCGTCATGGCGTTGCGCTTGGCGGGGTGCGAGATGACGACGGTGGCGACCCCGTCGGCCACCGTGTGCAGGAGGGATGCGTCCAGGGCTGCTTCCATGCGCCGGATGCTATCCCGGGCCTTCGCTCCTATGATCAAGGGAGTCCGTCCGGGGGGTGCGAGGAGGTGGCACGCTCATGGGCGCAGACCGTTCCGAGGTGAGGGACGCGGCCCCGAAGGGCTCCGACCCGCAGCGCGAGAAGAAGAAGCTGAGCCGTAGCTTCGGCTGGCTGACGCTGCTCGGGGTGCTCCTCGTCCTGGCCGGTCTGGTCGGCCTGGTCTACGCGGGCGTGGCCACCTTGACCTCGATGTTCCTCTTCGGCTGGCTGCTGCTCATCGGCGGCGTCGTGGGCCTGCTGCACGCCGTCCAGTCCCGCAAGGGGAACTACTTCTGGCTCGCCGTCATCGTCGCCGCGATCAATCTGGCGGCCGGGTTCGTGATCCTGATGCGGCCGGAGGCGAGCGCGGAGGCGCTCACCATGTTCGCGGCCCTGCTCTTCCTCACGGGCGGGGTGTTCCGGCTGGTCGGCGCGCTGGTGGTGCGGGGTGCCAACTTCGGGCTCGCGCTCGTGCAGGGTGCCTTCGGGATCCTGCTGGGCGTCCTGATCCTGTCCAACTGGCCCGGCAACAGTCTGTACGTGATCGGAACCTTCTTCTCCCTCGCGCTGCTGTTCGACGGCCTGAGTCTGATCGCGACGGGCCTGGGCGCCCGGCGCATCCTGGGGTTGGTCAGGGAAGACGAGGTCCCGGCGGGGCGGGGCGCGGAGGGCGGTACGCGCGAGGCGGCGGAGAACCGGCCAGTAGGAGATCAGGAACAGTCGAACAACTGACTCTGTCATACGCCAGCGTTCAGAAAGCGTCCGAATGACGCTGACTTCTGGTCAGTGGTCCGGTCCGGACCAGCCCGTTCCCCACTCTTGACGCGTGGACACGATCGAGCGCGAAGACGGGGGACGGAACATGGAAGACAGCGGGAGCGTCCCGCCGGCCAGAGGGGGTGAGCCGGAGCTCCCGGCCGACCCCCTCGCGTACGAGGGCGTGTGGCGGTTCACTGCGCCCGCCGTAGAAGAATCCGTTCCGCAGGCCCGCCGTGCGGTCCGGGACCTGCTCGGGCGCCAGGGGGTGCCCGCCCAGCAGGACCTCGTGTACTCGCTGCTGCTGATCGTCTCCGAACTGGTGACGAACTCCGTCCGGCACGCCGCCCTGCTCTCGCCGGAGGTGGCCGTGGAGGTCGCGATCGGCCGGGAGTGGGTACGGGTGGCCGTGGAGGACAGCCACCCGTACCGCCCCAAGGCGCTGGAGGCCGACTACGGCCAGACCGGCGGCCGGGGCCTGCTCCTGGTCCGGGAGGTCACCCGGGAGGCGGGCGGGGTCTGCGACGTGGAGCACACCGCGACCGGCGGCAAGGTGATCTGGGCGGCCCTGCCGCTCACCGCACCGCCCGCCCCGGCCGCGCCCGTCGCCCGGACGCTCTGAACGGGCTGCCGGCTACCAGCCCGCCGCGTCGCCCGTCAGCTCGCGGATCGCCGGCCGCGCCGCGTCGAGCACCGTCATGAACCAGGCCGAGAACGGAGCTTCGGCGTGCCGCTTCGCCAGCTCCGCCGCCGTGACGAAGGCGGTGTCGCCCACTTCCTCGGGATCCGGCCGCACGGCCGCCTGCGCCAGTCCCACGAACAGGTGGTTGAACTCCTGCTCCACCAGACCCGATGCGGGGTCCGGGTGGTTGTAGCGCACGGTCCCCGCCTCGGCGAGCAGCGAGGGGGAGAGCCCCAGCTCCTCATGGGTCCGCCGGGCCGCTGCCGCGAAGGGCGACTCGCCGGGATAGGGGTGACCGCAGCACGTGTTCGACCAGACGCCGGGGGAGTGGTACTTCCCGAGGGCGCGCTGCTGGAGCAGCAGACGGCCCTGCTCGTCGAAGAGGAACACGGAGAACGCCCGGTGCAGCTGCCCGGGCGCCTGATGGGCGGAGAGCTTCTCCGCCGTGCCGATGGTGTTCCCGGACTCGTCGACCAGTTCGAGCATGATCGGTTCTTGAGTGCCGGTGCCGTTGGACGCGCTGCTCGCGGCGGTGGCTGGTGTGGTCGGCATACCCATCCTTCGCTTCGGACTTCGGCCTTCAGTCTGCCGTACAAAAGAGGCTTGTCCCTACTTCGGTGATCCGCGCATGTCTGCCCCCCGTCGCGTGATAAACGACGGGGGGCAGCAGCGGGAGGCGCGGCGGAGCGCCCCGGATCAGACCCGGATCAGCCTCGGATCAGACGCCGAACGGAGCCGGATAGGCGATGGTTCCCGAAGGAACCGGAGCGCTGTCATCCAGCACCAGGGCCATCATCGCCTCGTCGGGAACCTCGAACGGGGCCCGGATCCCGAACCGCGACGCCGGTACGAAACCGAAGCGCGGGTAGTACTCCGGATGCCCCAGGACCAGCACCAGCGCCTCACCGCGCTCCTTCGCGGCCGCGAGCAGCGCCCGTACGACGGCACTGCCCGCCCCGGAACGCTGGAGCGCGGGCGCGGTGGCCACCGGCGCGAGCGCCAGGGCCCGTACGCCGTCGACCCGGCAGACGGTGAGCAGCGCGTGCGCCGCCACCGACCCGTCCGGACCCTCGGCCACGTACGACAGCCCGGTCACCCAGGAGCCGTCCGAGCGCAGCGCGTCGACGAGATCCGCCTCCAGAGGGGTCTCGAAGGCCGCCAGGTTGACCGCCCGTACGGCGGCCACGTCGGCCGGGGTCTCGGGGCGGGTGGGCCAGGCCGGGCCGTCGCCGGCCGTCACCGGACGCAGCACGTAGCCGGTGTACCCGTACTCGTGCCCGTGGCGGGCCCGTACGTCGAGCTCCTCGCGGACGGCGGCCAGCGCGGCCGCGGCCCCGGGAGCCTCGGCGCGGGCGCCGCGCACCCGCTCGGCGAGCGGGCCGTAGTACGCGTCCCAGTCCGCGTCGGGCTGGTGGTGCACCCCGAGGACCTGGTACCCGGCGGCCTGGGCGGCGGCGAGGTTCTGCGCGGTGGAGCGCAGCGGGTACTGCGCGTCCCAGAAGGCGCGGGCTCCGGCGGAGGGCTCGCTGGTGGTCCACTCGCACTCGGTCAGCACGAGGGTGCCGCCGGGTGCGAGCAGCCGCTTCCACCGCGCGAGCGCGGTGTCGAAGCCGATGGAGTAGGCCGAACCCTCGGCCCAGACGAGGTCGAAGGAGCCGTCCTCGTAGGGGAGCGCGCCCATGTCCGCGGTGACGGGGCGGACGCGGTCGGTGAGCCCGCCGGCCGCGGCGGCCGTGGCGAGCTCGTCGAGGAACGGCTGGTGGAGGTCGACGGCGGTCACCTCGGCGCCGCCGCTGCCCGGACGTCCCGCCTCGGCGGCGAGCAGCAGGGCGCTGCGGCCCGGACCGCAGCCCAGGTCCAGTACGCGCGGCCGCTCGGGCAGCGGTCCGCACAGGGACAACAGGTGGCGGGTGGTGGCGTCCGAACCGGGGGCCTGCCGGGGCAGACCGTGGTGGAGGGCGAAGAACGCCTCGACGACGGCGTCGGAGGAGCTGGTGTCCTCGGTGGTGCGGGTGTGCTCGGTGTTCTTGGTGTGGTCGGTCAACGTGAACCCTTGAACGGGGGCCCCGGCCGACGGGGTGCGATCGGCTGTGAGATCAGCTCTGGGATCGGACCTGGCCGGGTGCCCGGAAGGAAGTGGGGATGTGCCGGAGTTCGCTGCCCATGGCCGCGACCTTGACGACGGTCATCAACCCCACCTCTTTCTCGCTCGGTCACCCTGAGGATGTTCGGGACGCCTGTGCGGGATCCGCACGAGCCTGCGGCCACCCTAACATCGGGGCCGGTTTGGACTCCCTGCGCGCGGTCGTCAATGATGATCACGGCCGGGCCCGGGACGCGGGAATATTCGGCTTATCGGGGCGTAAACGGGTGATGAACCCCTGGTTCCATTCATCCGATAGCCTCTGCCGACGTGCCGCCGCCTGCCGAGGCGCCGGTCCAGAATCCGTCGCAAGGAGTGAGTTCGTCTGCCGACCGTCATCCTCACCGGCCTGCCGGTCCCCGGATCACCGCTCGCGGACGAGCTGCGCGGCCTCGGGTTCGACGTCCGTCCCGCCGCCGGTCCCGAAGAGGTCTCCGCCGCACTGGCCGGTGTCCCCGCGGACCAGCGGGTGGCCGTCGTGGACAGTGCCTTCGTCGGCCACGTGCACGCCCTGCGCCTCGCCCTGACCGACCCCCGCTTCGACGCCTGCGCCGTCCCGGGGGCCTTCGCCGTGCAGCCCCCGGCCCGGGGCGCGCTGGACGAGGCCGCCGCCACCGCGGGTGACGGCGCCGGGCCCTACGCCGACCGGCTCGCCGCCGGGGCCGAGGCCGCCGGCGCCACCGTGCAGCGCCCGGACCTCGGCACGCTCGTCGCGGCCGTCCCGGCCACCGCCCCCGAGCGGGACGCGGCCGTGGCCGCCGTGGCCGCCGTGGACGAGGAGGCCGTCCGCCTGCGGACGGCCGTCAAGTCCCGCGACGGCTTCTTCACCACCTTCTTCATCAGCCCGTACTCGCGCTACATCGCCCGCTGGTGCGCGCGCCGCGGCCTGACCCCGAACCAGGTCACCACCGCCTCGCTGATCACCGCGCTGATCGCGGCCGGCTGCGCCGCCACCGGCGACCGCTGGGGCTACGTCGCGGCCGGCGTGCTGCTCCTCGTCTCCTTCGTCCTGGACTGCACCGACGGGCAGCTCGCCCGTTACTCGCTCCAGTACTCGACGATGGGCGCCTGGCTCGACGCGACCTTCGACCGCGCCAAGGAGTACTCCTTCTACGCGGGCCTGGCGCTCGGGGCGGCCCGCAACGGCGACGACGTCTGGGCCCTCGCGCTCGGCTCGATGATCCTCATGACCTGCCGGCACGTCGTCGACTTCTCCTTCAACGAGGCGAACCACGACGCGACGGCCAACACCAGCCCGACCGCAGCCCTGTCCGACCGGCTCGACAGCGTCGGCTGGACGGTCTGGGTCCGGCGGATGATCATCCTCCCGATCGGTGAGCGCTGGGCGATGATCGCGGTCCTGACCGCCCTCACCACCCCGCGGACCGTCTTCTACGCGCTCCTCGTCGGCTGCGCCTTCGGAGCGCTCTACACCACCGCGGGCCGGGTCCTGCGCTCCTTGACGCGCAAGGCGACCCGTACGGACCGGGCGGCGCAGGCCCTGGCCGAGCTGGCGGACTCCGGCGTCCTCGCCTGGACCGGCGGCCCCCGCCCCGGCAAGCGGCCCGACCGCGGCGCGGTGTGGCTGGCCGCGATCGCGGCCGTGCTGATCGTCGGCGGGTCCCTGACCCGCGACTACGGCGACCCGTGGCTCATCGGGACGGCGGCCGGCTATCTCGCGCTCTGCGGAGCGGCCCTCTCGGCCCCGCTCAAGGGCCCCCTCGACTGGCTGATCCCGCCGTTCTTCCGGTTCGCCGAATACGTGACGGTCCTCACCCTCGCCGCCAGATCGGACGTCCCGGGAGCCCTTCCCGCGGCATTCGGACTGGTCGCGGCGGTCGCCTACCATCACTACGACACGGTCTACCGCATCCGGGGCGGCTCGGGCGCGCCCCCGCGCTGGCTGGTGCGGGCGACCGGCGGCCAAGAGGGCCGGGTCCTGCTGACCGTGGTCCTCGCCGCAGTCCTTCCCCGGGACGCGTTCCCCGTCGCGCTCACGGTCCTGGCCGTGTACGTGGCACTCGTGGTGCTCGTGGAGAGCATCCGCTTCTGGGTCTCCTCCGGAGCACCCGCCGTTCACGACGAAGGAGAAGCAGCATGATCGGCCTTGTACTCGCGGCCGGTGCCGGACGCCGCCTGCGTCCCTACACCGACACCCTGCCCAAGGCCCTCGTGCCCGTCGGTCCCGAGGGCCAGGAGGAGAGCCTGACGGTTCTCGACCTGACGCTCGGCAACTTCGCCGAGGTCGGCCTCACCGAGGTCGCCGTCGTCGTCGGCTACCGCAAGGAAGCCGTCTACGAGCGCCGCGAGGCGCTGGAGGCCAAGTACGGCGTCAAGATCACGCTGATCGACAACGACAAGGCCGAGGAGTGGAACAACGCCTACTCCCTGTGGTGCGCGCGTGACGTCCTCAAGCAGGGTGTGATCCTCGCCAACGGCGACACCGTCCACCCCGTCTCCGTCGAGAAGACCCTGCTCGCCGCCCGCGGCGAAGGCCGGAAGATCATCCTCGCCCTCGACACGGTCAAGAACCTGGCCGACGAGGAGATGAAGGTCGTCACCGCCGAGGGCAAGGGCGTGCAGAAGATCACCAAGCTGATGGACCCCGCCGACGCGACGGGCGAGTACATCGGTGTCACCCTCATCGAGCCCGAGGCCGCCGAGCAGCTGGCCGAGGCGCTGAAGACCACGTTCGAGCGCGACCCCGACCTCTACTACGAGGACGGCTACCAGCAGCTCGTCAACGACGGCTTCACGATCGACGTGGCTCCCATCGGCGACGTCAAGTGGGTCGAGATCGACAACCACGACGACCTCGCCAAGGGCCGGACGATCGCATGCCAGTACTGACGAGGCTGATCCCCTCGCCGGTCGTCGTCGACATCAGCCGCGGGGCGATGGACGATCTGGCCGGCCTGCTGGCCGACCAGCGGATCTCCGCCTCCGGCAAGCTGGCGATCGCGATCAGCGGCGGCTCCGGCGTGGCGCTGCGCGCCAAGCTGGAGCCCGTACTGCCGCACGCCGACTGGTACCCGGTCGCCGACGGCACCATCGACTCCGCCGTGAAGCTGGCCGACGACATAAAGGGCCGTCGCTACGACGCCGTCGTGGGCCTGGGCGGCGGCAAGATCATCGACGTGACGAAGTACGCCGCGGCGCGGGTCGGACTGCCGATGGTGGCCGTCGCCACCAACCTGTCGCACGACGGCATCTGCTCGCCGGTGTCCATCCTGGACAACGACAACGGGCGCGGCTCCTACGGCGTCCCCACCCCGATCGCCATGGTCATCGACCTCGACGTGATCAAGGACGCCCCGGTGCGGTTCATCCGCGCGGGCGTCGGCGACGCGATCTCCAACATCTCCGCGATCGCCGACTGGGAGCTCTCGCACAAGATCACCGGCGAGGCCGTGGACGGCCTGGCCGCCGCCATGGCCCGCACCGCCGGCGAGTCCGTCCTGCGCCACCCCGGCGGCTGCGGCGACGACGAGTTCCTCACCGTGCTGTCCGAGGGGCTCGTCCTCTCCGGCATCGCCATGTCGATCAGCGGGGACAGCAGGCCCTCGTCCGGGGCCTGCCACGAGATCAGCCACGCCTTCGACCTGCTCTACCCCGGGCGTTCCGCGCTCCACGGGGAGCAGGTCGGCATCGGCGCCGCCTTCGCCATGCACCTGCGCGGCGCCGTGGACCAGTCCGGGCTCTTCGCCCAGGTGCTGCGCCGCCACGGCCTGCCGGTGCTCCCCGAGGAGATCGGGTTCAGCGTGGACGAGTTCGTCGCGGCCGTCGAGTACGCCCCCCAGACCCGTCCGGGACGCTTCACGATCCTGGAGCACCTCAACCTGTCCGCAGCCGAGATCAGGGACGCTTACTCCGACTATGCCAAGACCATCCGTAGCTGAACTCCGGCCCGTCGTTCACCCGGCGGGCGTCAAGGACCGGGTCAGCGGCGAGCACTGGGGCGGGCGCCTCTACATGCGCGAGGTCTCCCTGCGCATCACCCGCCTCCTGGTCACGACCAAGGTCACGCCGAACCAGCTGACCTACGTCATGACCCTCGCCGGCGTCCTCGCCCTCCCGGCCCTGCTGGTGCCGGGCATCCTGGGCGCCGTGCTCGGCGTGGTGGCCGTCCAGCTGTACCTGCTGCTCGACTGCGTCGACGGCGAGGTGGCCCGCTGGAAGAAGCAGTTCTCGCTCTCCGGCGTCTACCTCGACCGGGTCGGCGCCTACCTGTGCGACGCGGCGGTGCTGGTCGGCTTCGGCCTGCGCGCCTCCGACCTGTGGGGCACCGGGCGGATCGACTGGCTGTGGGCCTTCCTGGGCACCCTCGCGGCGCTCGGCGCGATCCTGATCAAGGCCGAGACCGACCTGGTCGGCGTCGCCCGCCACCAGGCCGGCAAGCCCGTGGTCAAGGACGCCGCGGCCGAGCCGCGCTCGTCCGGCATGGCGCTCGCCCGCCGGGCCGCGGCCGCGCTCAAGTTCCACCGCCTGGTCCTCGGCATCGAGGCCTCGCTGCTCATCCTGCTGCTGGCCGTCCTGGACCAGGTCCGCGGCGACCTGTTCTACTCCCGGGTGGGCGTGGCCGTACTGGCCGCCATCGCCATGCTCCAGACGGTGCTGCACCTGGTGTCCATCCTGGCCTCCAGCAGGCTCAAGTGAGTGCCCCGATGCGGCTGGGCGCCGTGATCATCACGATGGGCAACCGGCCCGACGAGCTCAAGGCGCTCCTGGACTCGGTGGCCCGGCAGGAGGGCGACCCGGTCGAGGTCGTCGTCGTGGGCCAGGGTGTCGAGGTCACGGGGCTCCCGGCGGAGGTCCGTACGGTCTCGCTGCCCGAGAACCTGGGCATCCCGGGCGGCCGCAACGTCGGCATCGAGGCCTTCGGCCCCGGCGGCAGCGACGTGGACGCCCTGCTCTTCCTCGACGACGACGGGCTGCTGGAGCGCACCGACACCGCCGAGCTGTGCCGCCAGGCCTTCGCGGAGGACCCCGCACTCGGGATCGTCAGCTTCCGGATCGCCGATCCGGACACCGGCGAGACCCAGCGGCGGCACGTTCCGCGGCTGCGTGCCTCGGACCCGATGCGCTCCTCCCGGGTGACGACCTTCCTGGGCGGCGCCAACGCCGTCCGCACGAAGGTGTTCGAACAGGTCGGGGCCCTGCCGGGGGAGTTCTTCTACGCCCACGAGGAGACCGACCTGGCCTGGCGGGCGCTCGACGCGGGGTGGCTGATCGACTACCGGGCGGACATGGTGCTCCTGCACCCGACGACCGCCCCCTCCCGGCACGCGGTCTACCACCGTATGGTGGCTCGTAACCGGGTGTGGCTCGCCCGCCGCAACCTGCCCGCTCCGCTGGTCCCGGTCTACGTGGGCGTCTGGCTCCTGCTGACGCTCCTGCGCAGACCTTCGGCACCGGCGCTCAAGGCATGGTTCGGCGGTTTCAGGGAGGGATGGACCACTCCCTGCGGTCCCCGGCGCCCCATGAGATGGCGTACGGTCTGGCGGCTGACCCGGCTGGGCAGACCGCCTGTCATCTGACGAGCCCGCGTCTGGGAACATGGCGCGATCACGGGCCTCGTGCCACCAGCCTGATGCCCGACCTGGCCGCATCTTGAAGACGAAAGTTTCAACTTGTGAGTGACACAACCCACGACGGCGCCCTCGCCACGAGCAGGCCGCCGTCCGAAGACGCGGGGCTGAGCCCCGCGGAGCTCGCCAGGAAGTACGGCCTCTCCGTGAGCGGGGCCCGGCCCGGTCTGGGCGACTACGTACGGCAGCTCTGGGGCCGGCGCCACTTCATCATGGCCTTCTCCCGGGCCAAGCTGGTCGCCCAGTACAGCCAGGCGAAACTCGGCCAGGTCTGGCAGGTGGCGACCCCACTGCTGAACGCGGCCGTCTACTGGCTGATCTTCGGCCTGATCCTCGGCGCGGGCAAGGAGATGCCCCCGGGCGTCTACGTCCCGTTCCTGATGATGGGCATCTTCGTCTTCACCTTCACCCAGAGCTCGGTGATGGCGGGCGTCCGGGCGATCTCCGGGAACCTCGGACTGGTGCGGGCCCTGCACTTCCCGCGGGCCGCCCTCCCGGTGTCGTTCTCGCTCCAGCAGCTCCAGCAGCTGATGTACTCGATGATCGTCGTCTTCATCATCGCGATCAGCTTCGGCAACTACCCGCAGCTCTCGTGGCTGCTGGTGATCCCGACGCTGGCGCTGCAGTTCGTCTTCAACACCGGCCTCGCCATGATCTTCGCGCGGATGGGTTCGAAGACCCCCGACCTGGCGCAGCTGATGCCGTTCGTCATGCGCACCTGGATGTACGCCTCCGGCGTCATGTTCCCGATCGGGATCTACCTCAAGGACCAGCCGCAGTGGATCAGTGACGTGCTGCTGTGGAACCCGGTCGCGATCTACATGGACCTCATCCGGTTCGCGCTGATCGACGACTACGGCAGCAGCAACCTGCCCCCGCACGTGTGGCTCTTCGCCGTGGGCTGGGCCGCCGTGATCGGCCTCGGCGGCTTCGTGTACTTCTGGAAGTCTGAGGAGCGTTACGGCCGTGGCTGACAAGACTCAGGGGCGCGTCCCCACCGTGATCGCCGACGGCGTGCACATCGTCTACCGGGTCAACACGGGAGGCGCCGGCAAGGGCGCGGCCACTGCGGCGCTCAGCAAGATCCTGCGCCGGAACAAGGGCGAGGAGCGAGGCGTGCGCCGGGTCCACGCCGTGCGCGGGGTCTCCTTCACGGCGTACCGCGGCGAGGCGATCGGCCTGATCGGCTCCAACGGCTCCGGCAAGTCCACCCTGCTGCGGGCCATCGCCGGCCTGCTGCCCTGCGAGGAGGGCAAGGTCTACACCGACGGCCAGCCCTCGCTGCTGGGTGTGAACGCCGCGCTCATGAACGACCTCACCGGCGAGCGCAACATCGTGCTCGGCGGTCTCGCGATGGGTATGAGCCGCGAGCAGATCAAGGAGCGCTATCAGAGCATCGTCGACTTCTCGGGCATCAACGAGAAGGGCGATTTCATCTCGCTGCCGATGCGCACCTACTCCTCCGGCATGGCGGCGCGTCTGCGATTCTCCATCGCGGCCGCGAAGGACCACGACGTCCTGATGATCGACGAAGCCCTGGCCACCGGTGACCGCAGCTTCCAGGTGCGTTCCGAAGACCGCATCCGCGAACTGCGGGAGAAGGCCGGAACGGTCTTCCTCGTCAGCCACAACAACAAGTCCATCCGCGACACCTGCGACCGGGTGCTGTGGCTGGAGAAGGGCGAACTCCTGATGGACGGGCCCACGGAGGAAGTCGTCTCGGCGTACGAGAAGGCGACCAACGGCTGATCCGTTCCCGGATCACCGCGCGATTCCGCGCGGTCCCAGCGGATTTCCGCAGGCCCCCGCCGCGCACCGCGGCGGGGGCCTGCGCGTGCGCCGGCGGAGCTCCGGACGACATCCAGTGGCGGAGCGAATACCCGAGAGGCTTCCGCGCCGTTGTACAGCGTAAGCTGAGGCAGTCCTCAATGGGGGACAAGAGGGGACGATTCCCCGCAGGTGAACGGCCCGGGGCGGCCCGGGGAAATTCCTGGCGGCGTGTCCGAAATAGGATGTATTAGGTCGGCAGTGTAGAACGGGAGACGTGACGGCAATGGCTACGGGAATTCTCCGGCCCCCAGGCAATACGGCCGTCCCCGCCCCGGGCGGCGGGCGGTGACCCCGGGGCACAGCACCCGCCCCCTGCCCGACACGGTCCACGCGCGCACCACCCTCGGCAAGGCCGCGACGGAGAACTTCCCCGTCGCTCCCTCCTTCCTCCCGCGCGCCTGGCGCGAAGGCCTCATGGCGGTCTACGGATACGCCCGCCTCGTCGACGACATCGGCGACGGCGACCTCGCCCCCGGCGGGCGCGACGCCGTCCTCCTCGGCCTCGACCCCGCCGCCACGGACGACCGCCTCGCCATGCTCGACGCCCTCGAAGCCGACCTGCACCGCGTCTTCAACGGCTCCGGCGGCACCGGCGGCCCCCCGCGCCACCCGCTCCTGCTGGCCCTGCAGCCCGTCGTCCGCGCCCACGGCCTCACCCCCGAGCCCTTCCTCGGCCTGATCGAGGCCAACCGCCAGGACCAGCTGGTCACGCGCTACGAGACCTACGAGGACCTCGCCCGCTACTGCGAGCTCTCCGCCAACCCCGTCGGCCGCCTCGTCCTCTCCCTCACCGGCACCAGCACCCCCGAACGCATCCGCCGCTCCGACGCCGTCTGCACCGCCCTGCAGATCGCCGAACACCTCCAGGACGTCACCGAGGACCTCGGCCGGGACCGGATCTACCTCCCCGCCCAGGACATGCGCCGCTTCCACGTCACGGAGGCCGACCTGGCGGCCCCCTCCGCCGGGGCCTCCGTACGCGCCCTGATCGCCTTCGAGGCCGGGCGCGCCCGCGACCTCCTCGACGAGGGCACCCCGCTCGTCGCCAGCGTGCACGGCCGGCTCCGGCTGCTGCTCGCGGGCTTCGTGGGAGGCGGACGCGCCGCCCTGGGAGCCGTCACCGCCGCCGGCTTCGACGTACTCCCCGGCCCGCCCAAGGCCACCAAGCGCGGCCTGCTCCGCGAGGTGGCCGCCGTCCTGCGCACAGCGCCGAGAAAGGGGTGAGCCCGATCGTGGAGGGCCCCGCACACCCGACAGCACCGTTCGCGCCGTCCGCACCGGTCCTTGCGGCCTACAGCTACTGCGAGGCCGTCACCGGGTCGCAGGCGCGCAACTTCGCCTACGGCATCCGGCTGTTGCCCACCGACAAGCGGCACGCCATGTCCGCCCTGTACGCCTTCTCCCGGCGCGTCGACGACATCGGCGACGGGACGCTCGCGCCCGGTGCCAAGCTCGCCCGGCTGGAGGAGACCCGCGCCCTGCTCGACCGGATCCGCTCCGGGGAGATCGAGGAGGACGACACCGACCCCGTCGCCGTCGCCCTCACGCACGCCGCCCGCCGCTTCCCGATCCCGCTCGGCGGTCTCGACGAACTCATCGACGGAGTCCTCATGGACGTCCGCGGCGAGACCTACGAGACCTGGGACGACCTCAAGGTCTACTGCCGCTGCGTGGCCGGAGCCATCGGGCGCCTCTCCCTCGGCGTGTTCGGCACGGCGGCCACCACCGGACCCGCCGCCGCGGACGCCTCGCGCGCCGCGGAGTACGCCGACACCCTCGGCCTCGCCCTGCAGCTCACCAACATCCTGCGCGACGTCCGCGAGGACGCGAGCAACGGGCGCACCTACCTGCCGGCCGAGGACCTCGCCAAGTTCGGCTGCTCCGAAGGGTTCGGCAGCACCCGGCCACCCGCCGGAGCCGACTTCGCCGGCCTCGTCCACCACGAAGTACGGCGCGCCCGCGCCCTGTTCACCGAGGGCTACCGGCTGCTGCCCCTGCTGGACCGGCGCAGCGGCGCCTGCGTGGCCGCCATGGCCGGCATCTACCGGCGTCTCCTCGACCGCATCGAACGGGAGCCCGGGGCCGTGCTGCGGGGCCGCGTCTCGCTGCCGCCCCACGAGAAGGCGTACGTCGCCGTGCGCGGCCTGTCCGGCCTCGACGCGCGGACCATCTCCCGTCAGAGCAACCGGAGGCGGACCTGATGACCCCGGCCCGTACCACCGCCGCCCCGGCAGAACGGCACCCGACGGGAGACGGAGAATGAGCCGAAGCGACACCCCCACCGGCCACCAGCGCGCCGTCGTCGTGGGCGGCGGACTCGCCGGAGTCACCACCGCCCTCGGCCTCGCCGACGCCGGCCTGGAGGTCACCCTCCTCGAAGGCCGCCCGCGGCTCGGCGGGCTCGCCTTCTCCTTCAAGCGCGGCGAACTCACCGTGGACAACGGCCAGCACGTGTACCTGCGCTGCTGCACCGCCTACCGCTGGTTCCTGGACCGGATCGACGGCGCCGCCCTCGCCCCGCTCCAGGACCGGCTCGACGTACCCGTCCTCGACGTGGCCCACCCCCGCGGGCCGCGCCTGGGCCGGCTGCGCCGCAGCGCCCTGCCCGTACCCCTGCACCTGGCCGCGTCCCTGGCCACCTATCCGCACCTCTCCCTCGCCGAACGGGCGAGCGTGGGACGCGCCGCCCTCGCGCTGCGCCGCCTGGACCCCGCCGACCCGGCGCTCGACGGCCTGGACTTCGCGACCTGGCTCGGCCGCTACGGTCAGTCACCGCGCACCATCGAGGCCCTCTGGGACCTCGTCGGCATCGCCACCCTCAACGCCACCGCCGACCAGTCCTCCCTCGGGCTCGCCGCGATGGTCTTCAAGACCGGGCTGCTGTCCGAGAGCGGCGCCGCCGACATCGGCTGGGCCCGGGTCCCGCTGGGCGACCTGCATGACACGCTCGCCCGCAAGGCGCTCGACGCGGCCGGCGTACGGACCGTGCTGCGCGCCCGGGCCACCGTCGTCTCCCGTACCCAGGAAGGCGGATGGCGGGTCGACACCGAGGAGGAGTCCCTCGACGCGGACACCGTCGTCCTCGCCGTGCCGCAGCGCGAGGCCCACGCACTGCTGCCCCCGGGAGCCCTCGCCGACCCGGACAAGCTCCTCGACATCGGCACCGCGCCGATCCTCAACGTCCACGTCGTCTACGACCGCAAGGTGCTCAAGCAGCCCTTCTTCGCCGCCCTCGGCTCCCCGGTCCAGTGGGTCTTCGACCGCACCGAATCCTCGGGACTCCCCGACGGCGGCCAGTACCTCGCACTGTCCCAGTCGGTCGCCCAGGACGACATCGACGAACCCGTCTCGGTCCTGCGCGCCAAGTACCTGCCCGAACTGGAGCGGCTGCTGCCCGCCGCCCGCGGCGCCAAGGTCCGGGACTTCTTCGTCACCCGGGAGCGCACGGCGACCTTCGCCCCGGCACCCGGAGTCGGCCGGCTGCGGCCGGGACCGCGGACCGACACGCCGGGGCTCTATCTCGCCGGTGCATGGACCGCGACGGGTTGGCCCGCGACCATGGAGAGCGCCGTCCGGAGCGGACTGAGCGCGGCGCACGCCGCGCTCACCGCACTCGGCCGCCCCAGCGAACACCCTCTGCAGGAGGCGGCATGACGACCATCAGCACCACCCGTACAGCAGGTACAGGAACCAGAGGAGAGCAAGTGAACCCGGGGAATCCGGCTGTCGAGAACACGGATGCCGGCAGTGGCGCAGCGGGCGCGGGAGCGGAGAAGGCGGACACGTTCGCCCTCCTGGAGCGCGGCCGCGTGCTGTCGACTCCCGTGCTCCGTGCCGCCGTGGCCCGGCTCGCGGCGCCCATGGACACCGTCGCCGCCTACCACTTCGGCTGGATCGACGCCCAGGGCAACCCCGCTGACGGCGACGGCGGCAAGGCCCTGCGCCCCGCCCTCGCACTGATCTCCGCGGAAGCCGCGGGCGCGGCCGCCGAGGTCGGCGTGCCCGGCGCGGTCGCCGTGGAGCTCGTGCACAACTTCTCGCTGCTGCACGACGACCTGATGGACGGCGACGAGCAGCGCCGTCACCGCGACACGGTGTGGAAGGTGCACGGCCCCGCCCAGGCCATCCTGGTCGGCGACGCCCTCTTCGCCCTCGCCAACGAACTCCTGCTGGAACTGGGCACCGTGGAGGCGGGCCGCGCGACCCGCCGGCTCACCACCGCCAGCCGCAAGCTCATCGACGGGCAGGCGCAGGACATCGCCTACGAGCACCGCGAGCGCGTCAGCGTCGAGGAGTGCCTGGAGATGGAGGGCAACAAGACCGGTGCCCTGCTGGCCTGTGCCGTCTCGATCGGCGCCGTCCTCGGCGGTGCGGACGACCGCACGGCCGACAAGCTGGAGGAGTACGGCTACCACCTGGGGCTGGCCTTCCAGGCGGTGGACGACCTCCTCGGCATCTGGGGCGACCCGGAGGCCACGGGCAAGCAGACCTGGAGCGACCTGCGCCAGCGCAAGAAGTCCCTGCCGGTCGTGGCCGCCCTGGCGGCGGGCGGTCCCGCCTGCGAGGAACTCGCCGAGCTGCTGGCCGCCGACGCCAAGAGCAACGACTTCGAGAGCTTCTCCGAGGAGGAGTTCGCCGCCCGGGCAGCGCTCATCGAGGCCGCCGGCGGCCGTCAGTGGACCGCCGACGAGGCGCGCCGCCAGCACGCCGTCGCCATCCGGGCCCTGGACGACGTCGACATGCCGCAGCGGGTGCGCGACCAGCTCGTCGCCCTCGCCGACTTCGTCGTCGTGCGCAAGAGGTGATCACCGCCCCGTACCGGTCCAATATATGAATCGCGAGTCGCCGGCCGGCGCCGCCACCTGAAAGTGGTGCGCTCCGGCCGACGGCAGACCCCAGCACAGCACAGGACACTGTTCTAAGGGGAAGCCATGACAGCGACGACCGACGGCACCGCGGACGCCCGCGGTGCCGACACCGGGGTGGGCGCCGCGCCGCGATCCGCCCCAGGCCCGGCGGAGGGAAGCCTGCCGGACGCGACCCGCCGCGCCGGGCCGGGAACGGCCGCGCCGCCCGGCGGGCCCGACCCGGGCCGGGATCCCGTACGGGGCGCGCAGGAGGCCACCGCGCGGGCCACCCGGCACCTGCTCGCGCGCCAGGACGCCGAGGGCTGGTGGAAGGGCGACCTGGAGACCAACGTCACCATGGACGCCGAGGACCTGCTGCTGCGCCAGTTCCTCGGGATCCGGGACGAGGCGACCACCCACGCCTCGGCGCTCTTCATCCGCGGGGAGCAGCGGGAGGACGGCACCTGGGCCACCTTCCACGGCGGACCGCCGGACCTGTCCGCCACCGTCGAGGCGTACGTGGCCCTGCGCCTGGCGGGTGACGCGCCGGACACACCGCACATGACCCGCGCCTCGGCCTGGATCCGGGCCCACGGCGGGATCGCCGCCGCCCGGGTCTTCACCCGGATCTGGCTGGCCCTCTTCGGCTGGTGGAACTGGGACCACCTGCCCGAACTCCCGCCCGAGCTGGTGTTCCTGCCGCCCTGGGTCCCGCTGAACATCTACGACTTCGGCTGCTGGGCCCGTCAGACCATCGTCCCGCTCACGGTCGTCTCCGCGATGCGCCCGGTCCGCCCGGCCCCCTTCGCGCTGGACGAGCTGCACGCCGACGCCCGGATGCCCAACCCGGTCAAGCAGCTTGCCCCGCTGACCAGTTGGGACGGCGCCTTCCAGCGGATGGACAAGGCCCTGCACGTCTACCGGCGGTTCGCCCCGCGCCGGCTGCGCAAGGCGGCCATGGCGAGCGCGGGCCGCTGGATCGTCGAGCGCCAGGAGAACGACGGCTGCTGGGGCGGCATCCAGCCGCCCGCCGTGTACTCCGTCATCGCCCTGCACCTGCTCGGCTACGACCTCCGGCACCCGGTGATGCGCGCCGGACTGGAGTCCCTGGACCGCTTCGCGGTGTGGCGCGAGGACGGCGCCCGCATGATCGAGGCCTGTCAGTCCCCGGTCTGGGACACCTGCCTCGCCGCGATCGCACTGGCCGACGCGGGTCTGGCGCCCGACCACCCGGCGCTGGTCAAGGCGGCCGACTGGATGCTCGGCGAGGAGATCGTCCGCACCGGGGACTGGGCCGTGCAGCGGCCCGCCCTGGCTCCGGGAGGCTGGGCCTTCGAGTTCCACAACGACACCTACCCCGACATCGACGACACCGCCGAAGTGGTCCTCGCACTGCGCCGCATCAAGCACCCCGACCCGGCCAGGGTGGAGGCGGCCATCGCCCGCGGGGTGTCCTGGAACCTCGGCATGCAGTCGAAGAACGGGGCCTGGGGGGCCTTCGACGCCGACAACACCAGCCCCTTCCCGAACCGGCTGCCCTTCTGCGACTTCGGCGAGGTCATCGACCCGCCCTCGGCCGACGTCACCGCCCACGTGGTGGAGATGCTCGCCTTCGAGGGCCGGGCGGGTGACGCCCGGACCCTGCGCGGCATCGCCTGGCTGCTGGCCGAACAGGAGCCGGAGGGCGGCTGGTTCGGCCGCTGGGGCACCAACTACGTCTACGGCACGGGATCGGTGGTCCCCGCGCTCACCGCGGCCGGCATCTCTCCGGGACATCCCGCGATCCGGCGGGCCGTCCGCTGGCTGGAGAGCGTACAGAACGCGGACGGCGGGTGGGGCGAGGACCAGCGCTCCTACCAGGACCGCACGTGGGCCGGGAAGGGCGCGTCCACCGCCTCGCAGACGGCGTGGGCGCTGATGGCCCTGCTCTCGGCCGGGGAACGCGAGGGCCGGGCCGTGGAGCGCGGCATCGCCTACCTGGTGCGGACGCAAGCGCAGGACGGCTCCTGGGACGAGCCGTACTTCACGGGCACCGGCTTCCCCTGGGACTTCTCCATCAACTACCACCTGTACCGGCAGGTGTTCCCGCTGACCGCGCTCGGCCGCTACCTGTACGGGGAACCCTTCGCCCCCGACCGGGCGCACGCCTCCCCGGCCGGGGAGGCGTGATGGGCGCCGCCGAGGCGGCCGCCACCCCGCTGCTGGTCGCCTGCGCCCTGCGCATCGAACAGGCCGCGCTGCGCAGCGCCGGCCGCGGAGCCCGCGGTGCACGGCCCTGCAGGCACACCCTGCTGCGCACCGGCATGGGCCCGCGCGCGGCCGAACGGGCCGTCGGACGGGCGCTGGAGCGGCCCGGGATGGAGCGGGCCGCCGTCCTCGCGACCGGGTTCTGCGCCGGGCTGGTACCCGGTATGCACCCCGGTGACCTGGTCGTCGCCGATCAGACCCGGGACCCGCACGGAACCGTCAGCTGTACCGGAACCGCACTGCTCGCCGAGGCACTCGCCCGGGCCGTACCCGGCCGGACCGTGCACATCGGCCCCCTGACCGGATCAGACCACGTCGTCCGCGGCCAGGAGCGCGCGCAGCTGCGCGCCACCGGCGCCATCGCGGTCGACATGGAGTCCGCGGCCACCTTGTGGAGCGCGACCGGCGGCGGGAGCCGCCCGGTTGCGGCCGTCCGGGTGATCGTGGACGCTCCGGAGCATGAGCTCGTCCGCATCGGCACGGTCCGCGGTGGAATATCGGCCTTCCGCGTATTGCGTGCCGTACTGCCCGCGTTTTATGACTGGCACCGTTCTTCGCTGCTCCCCAGGAGGTGAGCCAGATGGCCATGCCGCTGCGCCAGACCATCAGGGTCGGGACCTATCTGCTCGAACAGAAGCTCCGCAAGCGTGAGAAGTTCCCGCTGATCGTCGAGCTGGAACCGCTCTACGCCTGCAACCTCGCCTGCGAGGGGTGCGGGAAGATCCAGCACCCGGCGGGGGTGCTCAAGCAGCGCATGCCGGTCGCCCAGGCGGTCGGCGCCGTGCTGGAGTCCGGCGCACCCATGGTGTCCATCGCGGGCGGAGAGCCCCTGATGCACCCGCAGATCCACGAGATCGTCCGGCAGCTGGTGGCGAAGCGGAAGTATGTCTTCCTCTGCACCAACGCGATGCTGCTGCGCAAGAAGATCGAGAAGTTCACCCCGTCCCCCTACTTCGCCTTCGCCGTGCACATCGACGGCCTGCGCGAACGGCACGACGAGTCGGTGGCCAAGGAAGGCGTCTTCGACGAGGCCGTGGAGGCCATCAAGGAGGCGAAGAGGCGCGGATTCCGGGTCACGACCAACTCCACCTTCTTCAACACCGACACCCCGCAGACGATCATCGAGGTGCTCAACTACCTCAATGACGACCTCAAGGTGGACGAGATGATGATCTCGCCTGCCTACGCGTACGAAAAGGCCCCTGACCAGGAACACTTCCTGGGAGTCGAGCAGACCCGCGAGCTCTTCAGGAAGGCATTCGCGGGCGGCAACAGGGCCCGCTGGCGGCTCAACCACTCCCCGCTCTTCCTGGACTTCCTGGAAGGCAAGGCCGACTTCCCCTGCACGGCCTGGGCCATTCCGAATTACTCCCTCTTCGGCTGGCAGCGCCCCTGCTATCTGATGAGCGACGGGTACGTCCCGACGTACCGGGAGCTGATCAACGACACCGACTGGAGCAAGTACGGCCGCGGAAAGGACCCGCGCTGCGCGAACTGCATGGCGCACTGCGGCTACGAACCCACCGCCGTCCTCGCTACCATGGGCTCGCTCAAGGAATCCCTGCGCGCGGCCCGGGAGACGATCGCCAGCAACCGGGGCACGTCGGCATGACCCCCGCAGGACAGGGGGAGGGCGGCCGGGGCTTCGACCTCGGCGCCCTGCTGGCCGCGCGCGGGGCCGAACGCTACGAGCTGCACGCCCGGCACCTCAACCACCAGCTGCCCCGGATGCTGCACACCCTCGGCTTCGACAAGGTCTACGAGCGGGCCGAGGGTGCCCACTTCTGGGACGCCGAGGGCAACGACTACCTCGACATGCTGGCCGGGTTCGGGGTGATGGGCCTGGGCCGGCACCACCCGGTCGTCCGCCGGGCCCTGCACGACGTCCTGGACGCCCAGCTCGCCGACCTCACCCGCTTCGACTGCCAGCCGCTGCCGGGGCTGCTGGCCGAGAAGCTCCTCTCGTACAGCCCCCACCTGGACCGGGTCTTCTTCGGCAACAGCGGCACGGAGGCCGTGGAGACGGCCCTGAAGTTCGCCCGGTACGCCACCGGGCGGCCGAGGGTCCTCTACTGCGACCACGCCTTCCACGGGCTGACCACGGGCTCGTTGTCGGTGAACGGGGAGGGCGGCTTCCGGGACGGCTTCGCCCCGCTGCTGCCCGATACGAAGATCGCGCTCGGGGACCTGGCCGCCCTGGAGCGGGAGCTGCGGCGCGGGGACGTGGCCGCCTTCGTCGTCGAGCCGGTACAGGGCAAGGGGGTCCTGGCCGCCCCGCCAGGATTCCTGCTCGCCGCGCAGGAACTCCTCCACCGGAACAAGGCGCTGCTGATCGCGGACGAGGTGCAGACCGGGCTCGGACGTACCGGCGACTTCTACGCGTACCAGCACGAGCCGGGCGTGGAGCCCGACCTGGTGTGCGTGGCCAAGGCCCTGTCCGGCGGCTACGTGCCGGTCGGTGCGACCCTGGGCAAGGACTGGATCTTCAAGAAGGTCTACTCGTCCATGGACCGGGTCCTCGTGCACTCCGCCAGCTTCGGTTCCAACGCGCAGGCGATGGCGGCCGGGCTGGCGGTGCTGTCGGTCATGGAGGACGAGCAGGTCGTGGCGAACGCCCGGGCCATGGGCGACCTGCTGCGCGGGCGGCTCGCCGCCATGGTGGACGAGTACGAGCTGCTGCACGAGGTGCGGGGGCGCGGCCTGATGATCGGCATCGAGTTCGGCCGGCCGTCCTCGCTGGGGCTGCGCAGCCGGTGGACCGTGCTCCAGGCGGCCCGCAAGGGGCTGTTCGCGCAGATGGTCGTGGTCCCGCTGCTCCAGAAGCACCGGATCCTCACCCAGGTCTCCGGCGACCACCTGGAGGTGATCAAGCTGATCCCGCCGCTGATCGTGGACGAGCGGGACGTCGACCGGTTCGTCGGCGCCTTCCGCGAGGTCATGGACGAGGCCCACGGAGGGTCCGGCCTGATGTGGGACTTCGGCCGGACCCTGGTGAAGCAGGCGGTCGGCAACCGCTGACCGCCCCTTCCGCTGCCGCTGCCCCTACGGTCCGGTCAGCAGGCGGTCGCGGAGCCGGCCGAGGGTCTCGGGCGCGAGCCCGAGGCCCTCGGCGAGGTAGGGCTCGACCCCGCCCCACCGCTCGTCGATGGTGTCGAAGGCGGCGGTCAGGTACTCGGCGCGGGCGTCGAAGAGCGGCGCGAGCAGCTCCATCACCTCGGGGGAGTGGGCCTCGACCGGCTCGCCGCTGCGGCGCACCCGGTAGCGCCGGTGCGGGGCGTTCGACTCCAGGTAGTCCGCCACGATCGCCTCGCGCTCGACGCCGAGCGCGAGGAGGGTGACGGCGACGGACAGCCCGGCCCGGTCCTTGCCCGCCGCGCAGTGCATCAGGGCCGGGACGCTGTCCTCGGCGAGGGCGTGCACGACCCGGCTGTGTTCGGCGGTGCGCCGCTCGATGATGGTGCGGTACGAGTTCGCCATCCGGGCCGCGGCCTTGCCGTCGCCGAGGAGGGCGCGGAGCTGGTCGAGCTCGCCCTCGCGGACCATCTTCCAGAACTCCTTGCCGTCGGCGGGGTCCGACAGCGGGATGTTCACGTTGCGCACGCCGGGCAGTTCGACGTCCGGACCTTCCAGAGTGTGGTCGGCGTTGTTGCGGAAGTCGAAGATGGTGTGCAGACCGAGCGAGATGAGGAACTCTGCATCTGTTTCGGTGGCATGTGCCAGATGTCCGCTTCGGAACAGTCGTCCCGCCCTGACCCTCCGTCCGCCGGCGGCCGGAAGTCCGCCCACGTCACGGAAATTGCGCACTCCGGTCAGCTCCGGCTCCGGCACCCGGTCCGGGCCGGGGTGCGTCGGCGGGGCCGGGGGTATCTGCTGGGTCACGGGAACTCCTCCGCATCGTCGTGGGGTGTCCGAAATACACTACTTGGCAACAACTTGCCGTAAACGGAGGCCAGATCGGGCACCTCCCCGTGAGCCAGATCATACGGTGACCGTGAGTGTCTGATCGCGAAAGCCGAATGGCCCGGCAGGGGCGGTTGTTGGCGGTGGGGAATGGACGCAGGGTGACCGGAATTCCGTCGATCCCTCATCCCTGTGAATCCGTCAGGGAATTCGTGGCTTGTTCCCCTGCTCCGACTGGAATAGCTTCGCCCTCGATCCGGGTGGACCGCCGAATCCTGCCGCCGCCCGGGAACCGCACCCGACTATTCACGCGCGCGGCAGGAGCGGGGGAACCAGGTAAGTCGCCGTGCCGGATCTTTGCATCCGGGACGGCTAGGGGTGAAGCCGTACATAAGTGACACAGCTGTTCCGTGTGTCCCCTCCGTACGGCCGGACATCTCCAGTCCGAACCCGACAGCTCACCTCGCAGGCGACGGAGAGGAATTCGCCATGCCTGCAAAGGGTAAGCACCGCCGTCCCAAGTCCGGTTCCATAGCGCGAGGTTTCGCCGTCGCCGGCACCGGGGGCGCCGCCCTCGCACTGCCGCTGATGGGCGCTGCCGGTGCCCACGCCGCCGGTGCGCCGACCGCCGCGAGCGCCGCCACCCCCGTCACGCAGGCCCTCCAGGCCGCCCCCCAGGCGGTGCAGCTCCAGGCCGCCGCACCGCAGGCGGCCCCGCAGGCCGCGCCGACCGTGTACACGGTCGTGCCGGGCGACTACCTCTCCAAGATCGCTGCCGAACGCCACCTGACGGGCGGCTGGGAGCAGCTCTACGCCGACAACCGCGAGGCGGTCGGCACCGACCCGTCGCTGATCCACCCGGGCCTGAAGCTGACGCTCGGTGCGAAGGGCGAGGCCGCCCCGGCCCGGCCCGCCGCCGAGCCGGCTCCGCAGCAGGCGGCCCCGAAGCAGGCCGCCCCCCAGCAGGCGGCCCCGAAGCAGGCCACTCCGAAGCAGGCCGCTCCCCAGCAGGCCGCTCCGAAGAAGACGGCTCCACAGAAGGCCCCGGCCGAGGCGAAGGCGCCCTCGGCCGCGGGCTTCGTCGCCCCGGTCGGCGGCGGGATCTCCACCCAGTACAAGGTCGCGGGCAGCATGTGGTCCTCCGGCTACCACACCGGCGTCGACTTCATCGCGAGCTCCGGGACCACCGTCAGGGCCGTCGGCGCGGGCTCCGTGGTCTCCGCCGGCTGGAGCGGCTCGTACGGCAACGAGGTCGTCATCCGGCACGCCGACGGGAACTACTCCCAGTACGCCCACCTGTCCTCCCTCTCCGTCTCGGCGGGCCAGAGCGTCACCGCCGGACAGACCATCGGACTCTCCGGTTCCACCGGCAACTCGACCGGCCCGCACCTGCACTTCGAGATCCGGACGAGCCCCTCCTACGGCTCGGACATCAACCCGATCGCCTACCTGCGCTCCAAGGGCGCGAGCCTCTGACGGCACCCGCCGTCGGCACCAGAACACACGTGAGGCCGGGACCCGAGGGGGGCCCCGGCCTCACGTGTTACTTATTCCTTATCCGCCAGGTGGTACAGATCACGGTCCGTCAACCCCTGCTTACGTTGGCGTAGGTCGCCCACGGAGGTGAAGGATGTTGTCCCGTGGCAGCGACGACGACGAAACTCAAGACCATCGGCTCGTACGCGGCGATCGGGGACAGCTTCACCGAAGGCGTCGGAGACCCGGGACCCGGGGACTCCTATCTCGGCTGGGCGGACCGGCTCGCCGTGCTCCTGGCCGACCAGCGTGACGAGCACGACTTCCGGTACGCGAACCTGGCCGTACGCGGCCGGCTCCTCGACCAGATCGTGGCCGAGCAGGTGCCGCGGGCCAAGGCCCTCGCACCGGACCTCGTGACCTTCTGCGCCGGGGGCAACGACATCATCCGGCCCGGCAGCGACCCCGACGACGTGGCGGAGCGGTTCGAGGCCGCCGTCGCCGACCTCACCGGAGCCGTCGGCCAGGTCATGATCACCACCGGTTTCGACACCCGGGGCGTGCCGGTCCTCAGACACATCCGGGGCAAGGTGGCGACGTACAGCGCGCACGTCCGCGCCATCGCCGACCGCTACGAGTGCCCGGTGCTCGACCTGTGGTCGCTCAGGTCCGTCCAGGACCGCCGGGCCTGGGACACCGACCGGCTCCACCTCTCGCCCGAGGGCCACACCCGGGTGGCGCTGCGCGCCGCGCAGGTGCTCGGCATGCAGGTGCCGACCGATCCCGACCAGCCGTGGCCGCCGGAGCAGCCGCGCGGATCGGTGGACGTGACCCGGGACAACATCCAGTGGGCCCGGGAGCACCTGGCGCCGTGGATCGGCCGACGGCTGCGCGGGGAGTCCTCCGGGGACCACGTCGAGGCGAAGCGGCCGGACCTGATGCCGCTCTAGGCGCGTCCCGTACGGGGAGGCCGCGCGGCGAGGGGCGGGCCGCGCGGCCGAAACGCGGGCGGACGGCCGAACGCCGGGGGTCGCAGGCCCGAAGCGGAATCCTTGGGGGCGGGTGTGCGTTGGGAAGGTCGTAGACCTCTACGGCCACGCAGACCCCATCCTCCCAGGAGGCGCCTTGACCGGCTCCCGTCCCTTGCGTCCACGGCTGCGCGCCCTGCGGCCCGAAGCCTTCGGCGCGGACCCGTCCGGCGCCCGGCTCGAGCGGATCCGCCGCTCGCCGAACTTCGCCGACGGCGTGTTCCAGAACCCGGTCGGGGCCCGCACGCGGCCTTCCGGCTCGATGAAGGAATTCGCCAAGATCTACTTCCACAAGGAGCAAAGGCTCCGCAGGAGCCCGGGCGCGCCGATCCCGGTGCACCCGACCACGCTGGCCGATCTGGCGAAGCCGCCGGTCAGCGGGTTGCGGCTGACCTGGATGGGGCACTCCAGCGTGCTCGCCGAGATCGACGGGCGCAGGGTGCTGTTCGACCCGGTGTGGGGTGAGCGGTGCTCGCCCTTCCCCTTCGCGGGGCCCAAGCGGCTGCACCCGGTGCCGGTGCCGCTGGCCTCGCTGGGCAAGCTCGACGTGGTGGTCATCTCGCACGACCATTACGACCACCTCGACCTGCCGACGATCAAGGAATTGGCCGGGACGGACACGGTCTTCGCCGTTCCGCTGGGCGTCGGCGCGCACCTGGAGCGCTGGGGCGTCCCGGCCGACCGGCTGCGCGAGCTCGACTGGAACGAGACCACCAAGATCGCCGGGCTCTCGCTCACGGCGACCCCTGCCCGGCACTTCTGCGGCCGCGGCCTGCGCAACCAGCAGCACACCCTGTGGGCCTCCTGGGTCGTCGCCGGGGACGAGCACCGGATCTACCACAGCGGGGACACGGGCTACTTCCCCGGCTTCGAGGAGATCGGCGCCGAGCACGGTCCCTTCGACGCCACGATGATCCAGATCGGTGCCTACTCCGAGTACTGGCCCGACATCCACATGACTCCCGAAGAGGGCATGCGCGCCCACCTCGACCTCCAGGGCGGCACCCCGCACGGCACGATGCTCCCCATCCACTGGGGCACCTTCAACTTGGCCCCGCACCCGTGGGACGAGCCGGGTGAGGGCACGCTGGCAGCGGCCGAGGGGGCCGGTGCGGCGGTGGCGCTGCCGATTCCCGGGCAGCCGTTCGAGCCGGGAGCAGCCGGAGTCCCGGCCGTGCCGTGGTGGCGGCCGTTCGTGACCGCGTCCCCGCCCGCGCGGCCGGCCCCGGCGGCCGGGGAGCCCCGCCCGTCCGCGCCCGCCCGTCCCGCGCCGACGGGCCGCGAGGAGCAGGAGGCCGTGGGCTCCTAGCGGGTCCGGTCGGCCCGTGGGACCGATGGCCCCTGGGTGAGCGGCCCCGAGGCCCGTGGCCCGAGGCGCGTCGGGTCATAGCCCCGCGACCCGGTGGCCCCGCGGCCCGGTGGCCCGGCGGCCCCGTGGCCCCGCGGCCCGGTGGCCCGGCGGCCCCGTGGCCCCGCGGCCCGGTGGCCCGGTGAGCCCCGCGGCCCGGTGGCCCGTGGCGAGTGGCCGGTGGCTCCCTGGCCCGGGCCGTGGCTGGTGGCCCCTGGCCCAGCGGCCCCGAGGCCCGTGGGCCGAAGCGCTTCGATCGTGGGCCCCGTGACCTGGGCCCCGTGACCTGGGCCCCGTGGCCTGGGGCCCGTGGGGTTGCAGGGCCGTGGGATCGCCGTTCGGGCGGTGTCGGGCTGTTCGGGCGTGCGCCCGGGTGCGGGCCGGGGCCGCGGGAGCCCCGCGGACCCCCGCCGGTGGCCGAAAGGCGCCGGAGGCCACCCCGGGGAATCGGGCTGTCGTACGAGCGCTCCACCGGGAGCGGTAAGCAGCCGGGCGAAGTTCCCCAACTGGCCGTCCCGGGCGGGAGTATGCGGTCTAGCGTGGGTATTCGGTGATCAACACCGGGCCCCGGGAACTGCTGGGGGCCGGGCCCCACGTACCGAGGACGCCGATGTCCGGACTCCGCGCCGCCCGCCACTCCCCGTCGAGACACCCCGTCACCGGTCCCGGCCGGCAGTTACGCCCCCAGCTGCTCCGCGCCGCCCTGCTGCCCACCCTCGCCGCCGGGCTCAGCGGCGCCGCCGCGGTGATCTTCACCCTTCAGCTCGGCGGGGGAGCGGGGGCCCGGGACGCCCGGCTGTGGCCGGTGCTCACCGGCTGCGCCCTGCTCGTCGCCGGGGCGCTCGCCGCCGCCCTGCTCGGGGCGCAGCGCTCGGCCAAGGCCGTCCAGGACCGGTGCGAGGCGCTGCGCCGCTCCAGCGTGCGCGGCCGCCAGGAGCTGCGGACCGCCGCCGACCGGCTCGAACGGGGCGAGGCACCGCCCCGGCCGGTGCGCGGCGGCCCGACCTCCCCGCCGGTCGGCACCGATCCGGCCGGGGTGGACGAGTTCTGGCTGCTCTCGCAGGAGCTGCGCGGCGCCCGGGAACAGGCGCACGCGACCCTCGTACGGCTGGCCGCCCCGGCGACCCCGTCCGACAGCGAACGGAAGGTGGAGGTCTTCGTCAACCTCGCGCGGCGCCTGCAGTCCCTGGTGCACCGCGAGATCTCGCTGCTGGACGAGCTCGAGGACACCGTCGAGGACCCGGACCTGCTCAAGGAGCTCTTCCACGTCGACCACCTCGCCACCCGGATCCGCCGGCACGCTGAGAACCTGGCCGTGCTCGGCGGCGCCGCCTCCCGCCGCCAGTGGACCCGGCCCATCGACCTGAGCGAGGTGCTCCGCTCCTCGGTCGCGGAGGTCGAGCAGTACACCCGGGTCAAGGTGGTGCCCCCGTCCGGCGGCAGCGTCCGCGGGCACGCAGTCGCCGACGTGGTCCACCTGCTGGCCGAACTGGTCGAGAACGCCACGGTGTTCTCCGCCCCTGACACCGACGTGGTGCTGCGTGCCGAACGCGTCACCGCCGGAATCGCGGTCGAGGTGGAGGACCGGGGGCTGGGCATGCCCGCGGAGGAGCAGCACCGGATGAACGCCCTGCTCTGCGACCCCGACCAGATCAGCGTCCGGCACCTGCTGGCGGACGGCCGCATCGGCCTGTTCGTGGTCTCGGCGCTGGCCCGCCGGCACGGCATCGCCGTCGAGCTCAAGTCCAACATCTACGGCGGGGTACTGGCCGTGCTCGTCCTGCCGCAGGAGCTGCTGGGCGCGGAGGCGCCGGGCGCGGCCGATGCCGCCGGGGGCTCCCGCGCCACGTCCTGGGGGACCGGGGAGGGGGCGGGGGTGACGCCGCCACTGGAGCCCGTACGGGTCACCGTGCCGCGGCAGGAGGCCCCGGGACCGGCCTGGGGCGCCACGGCCGAGGCCCCGGCGGCGGGAGCCGACCCGCGCCTGGAGGTCTGGTCGCAGGAGCGCTCCGGGAACCTGCCCGGCCCCAGGCCGGGTGCCGGGTCAGGGCCCCGGCTGGAGGTCTGGGCAGACAACGGCCCCGGGAACGCGCCTTGGAACGCGCCCGGGAACGCGCCCGAGGACACCGCCGCCCGGGCCGCGGCATCCGCCTGGGTACAGGCTCCGGCCGAGGCCCAGGCCCCGGCACCCGCGCCGGTGCAGGGCCCGGCTCCCGCGCCTGACCAGGTGGCCGCCACGGCACCTGCGCACGCCCAGGTGTCCGTGCCCGCCCCGGGGCGGGAACCGGCCGGGCCCGTCGACGCGGAGCACCGGCGCCCGCCGCTGCCCCGGCGCCGGGCCCAGCAGCACCTCGCGCCCGAGCTGCGCGAGACCCCCGCCCCCCGCCGGGCCGACGACACCGAACAACCCCTGCACGACTCGGGCCTGATGGCCGCGTTCCAACGGGGCTTCGGCCGCGCGCAGACGGAGCACCGCACATGACCGTGACCCCGACCCCCACCCCTCACCTCGGCAGCAAGGAGCGCACCCCCATGGGCGGCGAAGTGGCGACGAAGACCGGCTCTCGGCTCTCGGACCTCGACTGGCTGCTCAGCGGCCTCGTACAACGCGTGCCGTACACGCGCAGCGCCGTACTGCTCACCGCGGACGGCCTGGTGACCTGCGTGCACGGCCTGGACGCCGACAGCGCGGACCACATGGCGGCGCTGGCCTCCGGGCTGTACTCGCTGGGGCGGAGCGCCGGATCCCGCTTCGCCGACGGCGCCGGGGTCCGGCAGGTGGTGGTCGAGCTCGACTCCGCGCTCGTCTTCGTCTCCGCCGCCGGTTCCGGGACCTGCCTGGCGGTCCTCGCGGACCGCGAGGCCGACGCCGGGGTGCTCGGCTACGAGATGGCGATGCTGGTCAAGAGCGTACGCCCGTACCTGGCGGCGCCGCCGCGGCGGCCCGTCGCCGACCCGGAGCGATGAGGGCCCGCGCGAGGGGGGCCTACGCGCAGGGAGCCCCGTACGGGGCGGGGAAGGAACCGGGCACGGGAAGGGGGCGGGACACACCGTGGCGCGACGACTCGGCGGGCCGGGTCATGCGCCCGTACACGGCCAGCGGCGGGCGGACCCGGCCGGGCGTCGCCCTCGACCTGCTCTCGCTGGTGACCGCGACCGGCGTACGGCCGCGCGGGCCGCTCGGTGCGGAGCACACCCTCGTGCTGCGGCTGTGCGCGGGTTCCGCGGCGGTCACGGTCGCCGAGGTGGCCGGGCAGCTGAGGCTCCCGGCGGTGGTGGTGAAGGTGCTGCTCTCCGACCTCATGGAACACGGGGCCGTCATGGCGCAGGCGCCCCGCTACCCGGGCGGCGCGCATTTCGCCGCCGACGACCAGGACCTGCTCCGGGCGGTGCTCGATGGCCTACGCAAACGACTGTGACGCACCGGCCCCCGCGGCCCTCTCCGCTCCGGCTCCGGGGGCCCCGGCGGCGCCGCCGGGGCCGGCCCCCGTGACGCTGAAGATCCTGATCGCGGGGGGATTCGGCGCGGGCAAGACCACTTTCGTGAGCGCGGTGAGCGAGATCGAGCCGCTGAGCACGGAGGAACTGCTGAGCGGGCTCAGCGAGGCCGCGGACCCGCTGGAGGGGGTCCGGGAGAAGTCCACGACGACCGTGGCGCTGGACTTCGGCCGGATCACGCTGGACGGGCGGCACGTGCTCTACCTCTTCGGCACGCCCGGACAGCAGCGCTTCTGGTTCTTGTGGGAGGAGCTGTGCGCGGGCGCACTGGGCGCGGTGGTCCTCGCCGACACCCGCCGCCTCGCCGACTGTTTCCCCGCCGTGGACTTCTTCGAACGGCGCGGCATCGCCTTCATCGTCGCCGTCAACGAGTTCGACGGCGGTCACCGCTACACGCCCGGCGAGGTGCGCGAAGCGGTGGGGCTCGGCCCGGACGTGCCGGTCGTACGGTGCGACGCACGCCTGGCGAGCTCCGGAACGGGGGCGCTGGCCGCCCTGGTCCGTCACCTCCTGTGCATGTCCACGGCCGGCTCGTCCACTTCCACACCTTCTACTTCCACACCTTCTACGTCCTCATCGCTTTCGGAGTCGGGGGAACCACCATGACGTACTACGAATCGACCGGGCACCTGCTGCTCACGCCGGTGGACCGGGAAGCGCCCGCACGCGTGGTGCGCCTGCGCGAACTGGGCCTGGGGGAGCGCACGGACGCCGAACTGGACGCCTTCGCCCGGCGCGTCTGCGAGGAACTGGCCGCGCCCTACGCGGGGGTCAACTTCATCGGTGAGGAACGGCAGTTCTTCGCCGGCCTGCACCACACCCCGCAGGCCCCGGCGAGCGGGTACCCCGCGCGGGTCCTGGCCCGCGACCACGGCTACTGCCCGCACGTGGTGGTGCGGCGCCGGGCGCTGGTGCTGGAGGACGTACGGGACTTCGCGCGCTTCGCGGGCAACGCCGTCGTCGACGAGAGCGGGGTGCGCTCCTACGTGGGCGCCCCGCTGACCGACCGGCAGGGGGTGGTCCTCGGCACGGTGTGCGCGGTGGACGTGGTGCCGCGGCGCTGGGGGACGGCGGGGCTGGCCACCGTCAAGGCACTCGCGGCGGACCTGGTGACGCTGCTGCACGAGCGGGAGGACCGGCGGACGTGAGGGCGGCGCGGGGCGGTTGTCGGTGACGGGGTCTACCGTCGTCGGAGAAGGAACCGCCGGAGGCCGCGAAGGAGCTGCGGGTATGGCCACGACCGCGCAGGACGTCCGCACGATCGCCCTGTCCCTCCCGGACAGCAGCGAGAAGCTCGCCTGGGGCATGCCGACCTTCCGGGTGAGCGGGAAGATCTTCGTCTCGCTGGCCGACGACGACACCACGATCGGGGTGAAGTGCCCCAAGGAGGACCGGGCCGGGCTGATCGCTGCGGAGCCCGAGAAGTTCTTCCTCCGCGAGGGCCACGACGACAACTACGCCTGGCTCCGGGTCCGGCTGGCCGCCCTGCGGGACGCGGACGAACTGCGCGCGATCCTGACCGACTCCTGGCTGCTGGCGGCCCCGAAACGGCTGGCCGCCGCCCATCCGGAGCTGCGCGCGGACCCGGACTGAGCGGGGAGCGCAACGCAGTGCCGGTCCGCCCGGTCCGCCCGGTCCGCCGGGCCCGACCGCGGTGTCCGGCCCGCCGCCGCTGCCGTCACCGCGCCGCGACGGGCCGCAGGAAGGAGCCGATCCGCTCGCGCAGGGAGCGCGGGTCCAGGCCGTGGCCGGCGAGGTGCTCGTCCATGGAGCCGTAGCGGCGCAGCTCGGCGCGGCCGACGCCCAGGCCCAGGACCCGGTGGGGCACCTCGGCCAGGGCCGCGCCGGCCGCGGTCGAGGAGGTGCCGGCGAGGTAGGGCTCGACGAGGACCACCTCGGCCGTGGTCCGACCGACCGCCTCGCGCAGCGCCGCGTCGTCGAAGGGGCGCACGGTCGGGGCGTACAGCACGCTCACGTCCAGTCCTTCGGCCGCCGCGAGGACGTTGTCCAGCATCGGGCCGACGGCGATCACCACACCCCTGCGGCCCTCCCGTACGGTCTGGAAGCCCGGCCCCCGCACCGGGCGCGGCGCGGTGTTCGACTGCTGGGAGAGCCGCACGTACACCTTGTCGTCCCCCGCGGCGTAGGCGTGCCGCAGCAGCTCCTCGGCCTCGTCCGGGTGTCCCGGCACGTGGACCGTCCAGCCTTCGAGGGTGTCCAGCAGCGCCACGTCCCCGGGCGCCATGTGGGTGAACCCGCCGGCCGGCCAGTCGTAGCTGCCGCCCGCGCTGACCAGCACCCCGCCCGTGCCCTGGTGCCCGAAGTCCAGCTTGACCTGCTCGAAGGGCCGCTCCACGAGGAAGCTGGCGAAAGTGTGGACGACCGGCCTCAGGCCGGTCAGCGCCAGGCCGCCGCCGACGCCGATGAGGAGCTGCTCCCGGATCCCGACGTTGATCACGCGCTCCGGGTGGCGCTGCTGGGCCGGCCGGAACCCGTCCATGGTGATCTCCGCGAGTACGAGTGCCAGCCTGGGGTCCTCGTCGAGCAGCCCCGACGTGACCGAGATGAAGCGTTCCCGCATGGTGTCCATCGACGTCCCCTGATCCTGTGGTCCCTGTGGTCCTGTGGTGGTTCTCAGTACTTCTTCTCGACGCGGGCGACCACGGCGTGCGGCCGGCCCGGATGCGCCGCGGTGAAGGCGGCGTGCAGTGCGGCGTGGTCGCGCCCGTCCACGGTCACCGCCGACCAGCCGGCGGCCTCGAAGCGGGCCGCGATCCCGCCCGGCCAGCCGTGGGTCGCGGAGTCGTTGTCGATCACGACGGTGTGCAGCTGCTCCAGGCCGGCCGACCCGGCGTAGGCCAGCGCCTCGTGATTGCTGCCCTCGTCCAGCTCGGCGTCCCCGATCAGCACCCACACCGCCGGTTCCGCCAGGCCCTGCGCCCGCAGCCCGAGCGCGGTACCGACGGCGAGGGGCAGCCCGTGCCCGAGCGAGCCGCTGCCGATCTCCACGCCGGGGACCAGGGTGCGGTCCGGGTGGTGGCCGAGGGGGGAGTCGTACGAGCCGAACCCGCTCAGCCACGAGACGGGGAAGAACCCCTTCGCGGCGAGTACGGCGTAGTACGCCATCGGTCCGTGCCCCTTGGACAGCAGGAACCGGTCCCGCTCCAGGTCCCCGGCGGTTCCGGGTCCCACCCGGAGCACCCGGTCGTAGAGCACCCACAGCACGTCGAGGGTGGAGGTGGCGGCGGGCCCGTGCTTCTCGGCGCCGGTCATGAGCGCCATGAGTCGGGCCAGGTCCTGGTGGCGGAACTCCGTGTCCGCGGCGATCTGCGTCATGCCCCTACCGTGCAACCTCAACTTCGCTCGAGGTCAAGAACGGCCCGGGCGGGCCGGAGCCGAAAAGGTGCGCGCGACCACCCCGGGAAGTGCGGTATTGTTCTCCTGCACGTTCAACCAGGGGAAACCCCAGGTCAACGGGCATCGGGACGTGGCGCAGCTTGGTAGCGCACTTGACTGGGGGTCAAGGGGTCGCAGGTTCAAATCCTGTCGTCCCGACCATGCTTTTAGCAGGTCGGAGGCCGTTCTCTCATCATGGGAGGACGGCCTTTCGTGTGTCCGGGGCCGTGATGGTCGCAGGACACGGGTTCGGCGAACGGATCGTCAGGATCGCCGCGCGTGCGAGGCGTTGGGGGCGCTACACCGCTCTGAAGAGGACCTTCTGCTTGCCCGCGAAGAACGGGTCGGCGCGCTTGAGCTCGGCGCGGACGCTCGCGCCCAGCTGGAGGGGCGTGCCGGACGTGATCTTGCCCATGACAGCGGGCTCCGCCAGGTGCGCCGTGCCCTCCTTCGGGCTGCCGGATTCCCTCTCGGTGTTGATGATCGTGACGTCGAAGACCTCGCCCACGCGGTTCTTCAGCGTCGCGGCCTCCGCCAGGTCCACCGCATCACGCTCGGCCACCTTCCCCTTCCCCCGCTCCATGTCGCAGGGCAGGCAGTACAGGGCCTCCAGCACCCAGTCCGGCGGGGCCCCGCCGGCGCACGCGGCCACGCACAGTTCGCCGGCGTACCGGTCGACCAGGCGGCGGAGCGGAGCCGTGCAGTGCGCGTAAGGGGCCGCGATGGCCGCGTGGATCTTGTCGACCGGGATCTGGTGGTCGCGGAAGACGGTGTACTCGGCCCTGAGCAGCATCGCCGTGCCTTCGCTGAGGAAGGCCATGTGCTTGTGGTCGTTCGGATCGAGCGTGCGCACCAGCTGGGCGTACGAGAGGCCGGCCTGCCAATCGATGCCCAGTGACGTGGCGATGTCGTGCACGCGCTGGACCACGTTCGGATCGGAGGTCTCCTTCTGCGTCCGCAGGATCCCGGTACCGCTGTCCAGCATGATCTGGGCCGCCGCCATCCCGGTCATGAGGGAGATCTGCTCGTTCCAGCCCTCCACGGGCAGCGTGGCCACGTAGCCGAGCCGGAACGTTCCGTCCTTGTCGAGGCTGACCTCCTGGTCCGGCAGGTTCACCGAGATCCCGCCGCGGTCGGCCTCGATGGCCTCCCGCAGCCTGCCGATCTCGCGCAGCAGCGCGACGGGCTCCTCGGCCGTTCCCGCGTCGATGGCCTGCTGGACCTCCCTGTAGTGGCGCTTCGCCCGGCTGCGGACCTTTGCCCGGCCGACGGTCGAGGCGGTGAGCTTGCCGTAGGCGTCGAGGTCGTGCTGCCACAGCAGGGCCGGCACGACCCGGTCGGGCAGCAGGCTCGCCGGTCCCTCGGAGATGACCGGCGGGTAGAGGGGGACCTTGAGGTCGGGGAAGTACAGCGTCTCGATCCGGTCGTGCGCCTCGGCATCCAGCGGCCTGCCGGCCTCGACGAAGGCGGCCACGTCGGCGATGGCGTAGTACACGCGGTAACCGCCGCCGGCCCGCCGCTCCAGGTGCATGGCCTGGTCGAGGTCCTGGGACGTCGGAGGGTCGATCGTGAACAGCGGCAGGTCGGTGCGGTCCTCGGCGGGCGGCTGCGGTTTGGTCGCGGCCTCGTCAGCCGCCGCGAGCACGCGCTTGGGGAACACCGTGGGGACCTTCAGCTCCGTCCGGAGTTCCTGCAGCGCGGAGAGCAGGGCGGCCTGCGCCTCGTCGGACATGTGCATCTGGCGGCGTCGCATACCCCGAGCGTAGGACCGGGGCCACGGGCGGGCACGGTGAGCATGTCCGGTCGGGGGGCCCGGCATCCACGGCAGGGGGTGCCGGGCCGCAGTGTGCATGACCGCCGTCAGGCGCCCTCCGTCGGCCTGCGGATACCGGCCCCGAGCCCCCACCTGAGCGCCGGTCCCGTCACCTGAGCGGGAAGGACGGCTCGGACGGGTGTCTTCGGTGGTGCTGAACGACTGAAACGCGCCGAACCATTCCGGTTCTGCGGGGGTGTTGGTGCCGGGGCGGGGCCGGCGTATTGGTTCGCGTCGCGGGCCGTCTCACATGCTGGACACCAGATCGACTCGCCCCCGAGGTCGACGGGGCCACGGGCTGCGGGGGCCGGGCGGTTGTGGGGCTGCATCTTCATCGGTTGGAAATCGATCCGAAACTTCGCCCGCCGAGGCTTGGAGAGTGAAGGTCTAGACCTGAAATGATGCATTTTCAGACAAGCTCCTACGCGTGTTGAATGCCGTTCACCGCTCCCTGTATGTTCATTTCCCCAAGATCGATACCGGGGCCGGGTGAAAGAGCGTGCGCCTGCCGGTCTTTCCCGTGGGGCCTGCCCTGTGCGGCCGTTGCGAGGCTGTGCAGAATTCGCCGGTTGCGGCGCATCCCATGGAACCGACGCCGGGATCAGAGCATCCATGAAGACAGCCTCGGAGAGGAGTGAAGCGTGGAGATACTGCAGTTGCCCGATATGGAATGGCGAGCGCTTGACGCGCTCGTACCCGCCGACCCGGAGAAGTCCTTACGGCTGGGGACGTTGGGGCCGAGAGGGACCAGCAGTGAGTACATCGCGCAGTCGATGTCCAGTATTCTTCGCGACCGGGGCCCCTTTGAGATCGTCCTGAACGACACCTATGAAGGCTGCATGGAAGCGCTCTCAGAAGGTCAGGTCGATCTCGCACTGGTGGCCCACGCCTACCAGAAGATCAACGCCTTCTACATGAATCCCCGGCTGGAGCCGGCGATCGTGTTCCGGGGGCACACCCCCGAGTACGGACTGGCCACGCGGGCCGACTTCGAATTCCGCGAAGAGATGCTCTTCAAGGAAACCATCGTGTCCCACCCGGCGCCCGTTCCGCTGTTGCGGTACCACTTCGACCACGAGGTGCAGGTGGACACCTCGAATTCGACGAGCCAGGCCGCCCGCGACGTGGCCGACGGGCTCTACGACATCGCCATCACGAACGAACAGGCGGTGCGGCAGCACAACCTGAAATTCGTCTACAAGTTCTCGCGGATCCCGATGACGTGGACCGTGTTCTCGCGAAGGGCACAGCGATGACCACTCAGACGCACGAACGACGCTACTTCCCGGCACCCGACGTCGTGATCCATGACAACGGTGTCCGACACGAGTCCTACCGGCGCGACGACACGGAAGTCCGCGTCACCTTCATTCCCCCCGGCGTGACCGCGATCAACGGGTCCCGCGCTGAAGCGCAGGTGGGAATGGTCGTGAGCGGGGAACTCTCCGTGACGGTCGAGGGCGCGACGAAGCTGATGCGGCCGGAGCAGGACGTCTACGTCGTCCCGCCGCTCGTCGGGCTCCACGCCGTGAACCCGTCCGCGGACCAGACCGTCCTGCTGGAGATCACCCGCAGCAAGTCGGGTGAGACCTACCCCGCGCCGGACGGCTATTTCCTCGGGCCGCTGGAGTCACGCAAGTTCGTCAAGATGGACGTGACGTTCTTCCTCGCCGACTGGATCGAGCTGATGCTCGCCGACATACCCGGCGGTGGTCAGATGCCGTACCACAAGCACTCCCACGAGCAGATCGGGATATGCCTGGACGGGCGCTACGACATGACCGTCGAGGAAACCAGCCATGAGCTCCGCTTCGGCGGCACCTACTTCTGTGCGAGCCAGGAAGGGCACAGCGCCGAGAATCCCCACACCGCTCTGGCGCGTTCCCTCAACATATTCATCCCGCCGAGGTACCACCGGGTGCCCAAGCCGGAGACGGAGCAGGAGAACCCGTGACGCGGGTGGCCGTGGTCCTCGGGGCCAGTCAAGGAATCGGGCGGGCCACCGCATTGCATCTGTGCGCCAAGGGATATGCGACGGTCCTCAGCGCGCGCACTCGGAGCGCGCTGGAAGAAGTCGCCCAGGAATCCGGCGGCGGGCAGCACGTGTCCGTCGTTCCGGGGGACATCACGTCGCGAGCGTTCCGTGCCGAGCTGATCGCGGGCGCCGAGCGGAAATTCGGCAGGATCGACGTGCTGATCAACAATGCGCCCGGTCCGGCGCCCGGCTCGTTCGACGTCACGGATCCCGGCGACGTGACCTCCGCGATGGATCGGAAACTCGTACCGTATCTGGACCTGATCAAGGCCGTGGCCCCGGTGATGGCCCGCAATGAATTCGGGCGGATCGTCAACATCGTCGGGAACATAGGGAAGGAACCGGCCGACGGCATGTTCCTTTCGGGCCTGGTCAATGCGGCCGTGTCGAATGCCAGCAAATACCTGGCGAGCCGGTACGCCAAGGACAACGTGACGGTGAACTGCGTCCACCCGGGGACCATCCGGACCCAGCGCTACGACCGCGCCGTGGAGCACATCAGCCGGGCCGGCGGCATCACGCCGGACGAGGCGGAGGACCGGCTGCAGAGGGCCATCCCGATGGCCCGGCCGGGGAGCGCCGAAGAGGTCGCCGCCCTCATCGGATTCCTGGCCTCCGACGAAGCCTCGTACCTGACCGGTCAGCAGATATCGGTCGACGGCGGACAACTGACATGCGTGTAGGACGTACAGGAGGAGACCAGTCCGTGTTCAAGGACACTGTGGTCGTGGTCACCGGTGCCGCGTCCGGCATCGGGAAGCAGACCGCGATCGAATTCGCCCGACAGGCCGCGAAGGTCGTCGTGGCGGACATCGACGAGAAGTCCGGCACCGCCGTCGTGGCCGACCTCACGCGCGACGGCCACGACGCGATCTTCGTCAGGACGGACCTCACCAGCGAGGCCGACTGCCGGCACCTCATCACCACCGCCGCGGAGACCTACGGCGCGGTCGACGTCCTCGTCAACAACGCCGGCATCGAGATATCCACGCCCCTGCACGAGATGACCGAGCAGGAGTGGGACCGGCTGGTCGACACCAACCTGAAGAGCATGTTCCTGTGCTCGAAGCACGCGCTGCGCGCGATGGTCGACGCCGAAAGCGGGGTCATCGTGAACGTCTGCTCCGTCAGCGGGCTGGTGGCCTGGCCCGGCATCGCCGCGTACAACGCCACCAAGGGCGGCGTGATGATGCTGACGAAGTCGCTGGCCGTCGACTACGCGCGGTACAACATCCGGGCCAACTGCGTCTGCCCCAGCATCATCGACACCCCCATGACCGACACGTCCATCGGCCACGACGCGTCCGTCAAGGAGGAGAAGGCGAAGCTGAACCCGATCGGGCGCCTGGGCACCCCCGAGGACGTGGCGAACGCGATCCTCTTCCTCGCCTCGGAGAAGGCGTCGTTCATCACGGGCGCCGCCCTGACCGTCGACGGCGGCTACACGGCCATCTAGGCCGACAACTCCCGTAGCAACAAAGGAAAGGTTGGTTGGAGTGTCGGACCGATTGAGCGGCGAGCAACGCGCTGCCGGGTTCCCCGTGCTGACGGTCCTCGCCCTGATGGCGGGCATCTTCGCCGTCGGCTCCGAGGAGTTGGTGGTCTCGCCGCTGCTCGCGAGCATGGCCGGGTCGTTCGACACGTCGGTGGCCGTGATGGCGCTGTCGGTCAGCACCTACGGCATCGCGACGGCGGTGGGCGCCCTGCTCTTCGCCCCGCTCGGCGACCGCTTCTCGCGGCGTCTCGCCCTGACGATCGGCATGGGCGCGTTCGTCCTGGGCACCCTGCTGTGCGCGTTCGCCACCGGGACCGGGGTGTTCTTCACCGGACGTGCCCTGGCCGGTCTGGCCACGGGTGCCTTCGTCCCGACGGCCTACGCGTTCGTCGGCGACCAGATTCCGTACCAGCACCGGGGCCGGGCCATGGGCATCCTGGTCTCCAGCTGGTCGATCTCGCTGGTGGTGGGCGTGCCGCTGGGATCCTTCGTCGGAGAGGCGGCCGGCTGGCGCTGGACCTTCGGACTGCTGTCGGTCCTGGGCGTCTTCGTGACCGGCGTGATGCTGTTCACGAAGAGCGGCGCCCGGCCGGACGCCGAGGACACCCCCCGCTCGACGGAGGACTCCGCCACGCCCTCCCCGGACGGGTGGCTACGGTCCGCGGCCCGGGCCTTCCTGGCGCCCAAGGTGGCCCTGTACGTACTGGCGACCTTCCTGAACATGCTCGGCTTCTACGGGATGTACACCTACCTCGGTACCGCCCTGCAGGACCGGTTCGGCGACGGCAGCTCCATGACCGGCGTCATGATCCTCCTGTACGGCCTGGGGTTCGCGACGAGCTTCGTCACCGGCCGGTGGGCCGACCGGCTCGGCAAGGAGCGGGTCCTCGTCGGGCTGCTGGCCGGTCTCGTCCCCGCCCTGGCGGTGATCCCGCAGGTGAGCCGCTGGACGGGGCTGCTGGTGCTCTGCCTGTTCCTCTGGGGCGCCATGCAGAGCCTGGTCGTCACCCTGCTCAGCACGCTCCTCAGCGAGACCTCGCAGACGCACCGGGGCACCATCCTCGCCTTCTACAGCCTGGCCACCAACCTCGCCGTCGCCCTCGGTGCGGCGCTGCTCGGTCCCCTGTTCACCGCGTACGGGTTCTCCGCCGTGGGCTGGGTCTGCGCCGGCGTCACGCTGATCGCCTTCGCCCTGAGCGGATGGGCCCGGCTGCGCGGCGGCGGGCGGACGGCGGCCCCCGACGGGGCGCCGGCCCCGCTGTCCGGCGCCGAGGCGGTGGCACGTGAGAACTGAACCCGCACGACGGCTCCTCGACCTGCCCAGAAGCTCCTTCGCCACGATGGGGAGCAGCATCGCGCACCTCGTCGGTTCGGGCGAGGACGTGGTCAACCTGTGCCAGGGCAACCCCGACCTCCCCACGCCGCCCCACATCGTCGAGGCCCTGCGCCGGGAGGTGCTCGACCCGGCCACCCACCGCTACCCGGCCTTCTCCGGCCTGCTCGAACTCAAGGCCGCCATCGCCCAGTGGTACGCCGTCAACCACGGGGTCGAGCTGGACCCGGGGACCGAGGTCGCGATCCTCTTCGGCGCGAAGGCCGGCCTGGTGGAGATCAGCCAGTGCTTCCTCAACCCGGGTGACGTGTGCCTGATGCCGGACCCCGCCTTCCCGGACTACTGGGCGGGGGTGGTGCTCGCCAGGGCGCGCATGCACCCCCTCCCGCTCCTGGAGGGCAACGGTTTCCTCCCCGACTACGGGGCGCTCGACCCGGCCGTGGCCGACGAGGCCAAGCTGATGTTCCTGAACTACCCCAACAATCCGACCTCGGTGACCGCCCCGCCGGAGTTCTACGAGCGCACCGTACGGTTCGCGGCCGAGCACGAGGTCATCGTGGCCTCCGACTTCGCCTACGGGGGCCTGAGCCTGGACGGCGAGCCCCCGGCCTCCTTCCTGGCGGCGGCCGGGGCGAAGGAGGTGGGCGTCGAGTTCATCTCGCTGTCGAAGATGTTCAACATGGCGGGCTGGCGGATCGGCGCCGTCGTCGGCAACCGCGAGGTCATCGCCGCCGTCGACCTCATCCAGGAGCACTACTACGTCTCGCTCCCGCCGTTCATCCAGCGGGCCGCCGTCACGGCGCTGACCGGCCCCCAGGACTGCGTCCACGAGCTCTCGGCGATCTACGAGCGCCGACGGGACGTGTTCGTCGCCGGACTGCGGGAAGCCGGCTGGCAGCTCGACGTACCCCGCTCGATCTTCGCCTGGCTGCCCCTGCCCGAGGGCGCTGCGGATTCCGTCGCGTTCGCCGACGAACTCCTCCACCGGGCCAAGGTGGCGGTGGCCCCCGGCCGCTGGTTCGGCGAGCACGGCGAGGGCTACGTACGCGTCAGCCTGCTGGCGCCGGAGGACCGGCTCCGCGAAGCGGTCGCCCGCATCGCCGACTTCAGCAAACACCCGCCCAGGAAAGGAACCAGGCCATGAACGGCGACACTGATGTCAGGGACCGTATCGAAGGGGACCGCCGGACGATCGACGGTCTCGACGCGCGGATCATCGAACTGCTCACCCAGCGCGCCCGCATATCGGACCGCATCCAGCGCAACCGCATCGGCTCGGGCGGGACGCGGACGGTCCTGGCCCGCGAGGCCGAGGTGCTCGGCCGCTACCAGGAGGTGCTCGGCCCCCGGGGGACACCGATCGCCATGAGCGTCCTCAGGCTCTGCCGCGGCGTCGTACCCGCCGACGAGCAGCTCACCGAAGCCCGTCCTTGAACCGCTCCACTGGAGGACCGCTGTGATACGCCACGTCGTACTCTTCAAATTCAAGCCGGGCATCGACTGGAGCGACCCGCGCGCCCAGGCGGCGGAACGCACCACTTCCCGGATCGGCGACGAGGTGCCCGAGCTCCACGAATGGCGCCACGGCCGCAACATCTCGGACCGCGCCATCGCCTACGACTTCCTCGTCGAGGGACTCCTGGACGACATGGACGCGGTCGGCCGCTACCTCGTCCACCCCTTCCACCAGGACGCGATCGTCCAGTGGCGGGAGATCAGCGACTGGGTCATGGTCGACGTCGAGGCGTAGACCCGTAGACCCGTAGACCCGTGGATCGAGGGGCCGCTCCGGAAACTCCCGGAGCGGCCCCTCGATCTTTGTGCTGGGGGAGGCAGCCGGTACGGTTCGCGCATCACCTGCAGGAGAGCCCAACCGTGAACACCATCAGAATGCTCTGCTTCGTCGTCGCGGCAGTCGCGTCGTACGCCGCACTCGTGTACCGCCTGTGCCAGGGCCGGCGCAGCTGGAAGGACAGCACCTACCGCACGCTGATCACGACGCTCCTGTTCCAGTGCCTCACCTTCACCATGGGCGCCGTGGCCATGGACGACGCGACCCTCCTGGGGGTCGGCAACCTCGCCATCCTCGTCATGCACCTGGCGGCCGTCGCCTTCTGCATCAGCGCGCAGGTCATCCTGCTGCGCTGGGCCGCCACCGGTGAGGAAGCGGCGCGCAGGACCCGGTACTGGATGGCCGCGGGCAGCACCCTGACCGTGGTCCTGACCGGCCTCTTCTTCCTCGCCGACGGCCCGTCCCGGGCCCCGCTCGACTTCGACGGCAGCGGCGATCCGCTGCTCCTGACCTACCTGCTGGTGTTCATCGCCTCCCAGGCCGTGCCCTGCGTGAACATGTTCCTCCAGTGCGGTCCCTACGCCCGCATGACGGACAACGCCTCGCTGCGGCACGGGCTGCACCTGCTGTCCGTGGCCTCGCTGGTCCTGCTCGTCTACCAGATCGTCAGGACGGTCAACGTCCTCACCATCGCCGCCGGAATCGACATCGGTCCGTGGAAGGAGGCCCTCGCCTCCCTCCTCAACGCGGTGGGCATCGTCACGCTGTCCCTCAGCCTGACCATGTCCTCCTGGGGCCCCGCGGCGATCCGCCTGCTGGAGTGGACCCGGACCCTGCGGTCCTACCGGGTCCTCTACCCGCTCTGGCGGGACCTGTACGAGTCCTCCCCGGGCATCGCCCTGGAGCTGCCGGGGACTTCGTTCCGCGACCTCGACTACCGGCTCCACCGGCGGGTCGTCGAGATCCGCGACGGGTGGCGGGACCTGCGCCCGTACATCGAACGCACCACCACCGGCACCGCCGACGGGCCCGTGGGGGAGGCGGGCGCGGAGTTCCGGCAGGCCTTCACGGAGGCGGCGCAGATCAAGCGGGCGCTGGACGCCAAGCGGACCGGCACGATCCCCCACGACAACAAGGACGAGGGCGGCTTCGACGACCGCGACTCGGACAACTTCAGCGCGGAAGTCGCCTGGCTCACCAAGGTCGCGGCCGCCTACAGCAGGCTCGCCGCCGGTGACCGGGACTTCCCGGGGCAGGTCAGGCCCGGGCCAGGAGCATCCCGCCCATCGTGACCATGGTGGCGGCCACCAGGCCGTCCAGGACCCGCCAGGCGGAGGGCCGGGCGAGGAGGCCGCTGAGCAGCCGGGCTCCGTAGCCCAGGGTGGTGAACCAGGTCAGGCTGGCCACGACGGCCCCGATGCCGAAGGCCCAGCGCAGGTCACCTCGGTCGGCCGCGAGGGAGCCCAGCAGAAGCACGGTGTCCAGGTAGACGTGCGGGTTGAGCCAGGTCATGGCCAGGCAGGTCAGGACCGCGCGGCGGCCCGAACCGGCGGCGCCGCCCTCGGCCGTGAGGGCGGCGCCGGGAACGGGCCGCAGGACGCGGCGGGCCGCGAGGACCCCGTAACAGATCAGGAATCCGCCGCCGGCCAGGCCGACGACGGTGAGCGCGGCCGGCCAGGCGGTGACGAACGCGCCGACCCCGGCGACGCCGAGCGCGATGAGCAGGGCGTCGGAGAGGGCGCAGATGGCGACCACGGCGAGGACCGCATGGCGGCGGGCGCCCTGGCGTAGCACGAAGGCGTTCTGTGCGCCGATGGCGACGATGAGGGAGAGGCCGGTGCCGAAACCGGCGAGGGCCGCCGTGATGATGCCGTGTGTCATGACACCGACGCTAGGCAGCCGGAACGGTTCAGTACAGCTAAAGATTTTTACGTACCATTAGCACTCGTGATGGACGAGCTTCCCCTGGACCAGGTACGGACGCTGCTGGCCGTGGTCGACGAGGGCACCTTCGATGCCGCGGCCGCCGCCCTGCACGTGACGCCGTCGGCCGTCAGCCAGCGGGTCAAGGCCCTGGAGCAGCGGACCGGACGGGTCCTGCTGATGCGGACGAAGCCGGTGCGGGCCACGGAGTCCGGGCAGGTCGTGGTCCGGTTCGCGCGGCAGCTGGCCCGGCTGGAGCGGGACGCCCGCGCCGAGCTGGGGATGGCCGACGGGATGGGCCCGGTCCGGCTGCCGATCGCGGTGAACGCGGACTCCCTCGCCACCTGGTTCCTGCCGGCCCTGTCCCGGGTGCCGCAGGACCCGCCCGTCTGCTTCGAGCTGCACCGCGAGGACGAGTCCCACACGACGGCGCTGCTGCGGGAGGGCCAGGTGATGGCCGCGGTGACCTCCTCCCCGGACCCGGTCGCGGGGTGCACCGTACGGCGGCTGGGGCTGGCCCGGTACCTGCCCGTGGCCAGTCCTGCCTTCGCGGCCCGGTACCTGACGGGTGCGCTGGCGCAGGACCTGCAGGAGGTGCCGACGATCGTGTTCGACCGCAAGGACGACCTCCAGGACGCGTTCGTCCGGACCCTGGCGCGCCGGCCCCGGGGAGGCGCGGGACCGGTGCGGCACCACATGCCGACCTCCGAGGGCTTCCGCGACGCGGTCGTCGCCGGGCTGGGGTGGGGCCTGGTGCCGGAACCGCAGGCCGCGCCGCTGGTGCGGTCCGGGGAGCTGGTGCTGCTGGCGCCCCGGCGGCCCATGGACGTGCCGCTGTACTGGCAGCAGTGGAAGCTGGACTCGCCGGTGCTGTCCGCGGTGGCGGACGTCATCGCGGCCGCCGCGGCCGAGGCGCTGCGCTGAGCCCGCCGCACACCGCCTAAGCTGCGGCCATGGAGTCCTACACGATCGGCCAGGCGGCGCGGCTGCTGGGCGTGAGCGTCGACACGGCGCGGCGCTGGGCGGATGCCGAGCGCTTCCCCACCCGCCGGGAGGGCACGCGGCGCATGGTGGACGGGCCCGACCTGGCCGCGTTCTGCGTGGAGGTCGCGCAGGAGGGCGCGGACGGTGACGAGGCCCCGCACACCTCGGCGCGCAATGCCTTCCCCGGCATCGTCACCGGGGTGAAGCTCGGTACGGTCGACGCGCAGGTGGAGATCCAGGCCGGACCGCACCGGGTCGTGTCGCTGCTGACCCGCGAGGCGGTGGAGGAGCTCGGCCTCGAAGTGGGGGCGCGGGCCATCGCGCGGGTGAAGTCGACGAGCGTGTTCATCGACCGGGGCTGACGCCTGCCGGTGACGTGCCCGGGCGGTGCCCGGAGGGGGCGGCTCCGGGGCGGTGGCACACTTGCCGGTGATCCGCCGAAGGGGAGTACACCGTTGTCCATGTTCAGCAGCCTGCGCCGGGCCGTGCGCCGCGGCTACCGTCGCGCCGTCGATCTCAGCCACCCGGCGCGCTCGCCGCTGGGCAGCGCGGTGGTCAACTGCGTGGTGTACCAGAACGGGGTGCGCCAGGAGGGCTTCTCGGAGGTCGAGGACGCGCTCCAGCGGGTCCGCAAGACCGGCGACGGATTCGTCTGGATCGGTCTGCACGAGCCCTCCCAGGAGGAGCTCGCCGGACTGGCCCGGCTGTTCGGCCTGCACCCCCTGGCCGTCGAGGACGCCGTGAACGCGCACCAGCGGCCCAAGGTGGAGCGCTACGACGACATACTGTTCTCCGTCTTCAAGACCGTGCGCTACGTCGAGCACGAGGAGCTGACGGCGACCAGCGAGGTGGTGGAGACCGGCGAGCTGATGGCCTTCACCGGCGAGGACTTCGTCATCACCATCCGCCACGGCGGCCGCGGCACCCTCGGCCCCGTCCGCGAGGCGCTGGAGGACGCGCCGGAGCTGCTGGCCGTGGGTCCGGCGGCGGTCCTGCACGCGATGGCCGACCACGTGGTCGACGACTACGCGGCCGTCACGGACGCCGTGCAGAACGACATGGACGCGGTGGAGAGCGCGGTGTTCAGCGAGCACGGCGGGCGGGGCGACGCGGGCCGGATCTACCAGCTCAAGCGGGAACTCCTCGAACTGCGCCGGGCGGTGGCCCCGCTGGACCGCCCGCTCCAGCAGCTGGCCACGCAGCCGATACCGGTCATCCCGCCGGACTGCCGTGCGTACTTCCGGGACGTCGCCGACCACCTGACGCGCGCCACGGAGCAGATCGGCGCCTACGACAACCTCCTCGACTCGGTCCTGCAGGCCCATCTCGCCCAGGTGACCGTGGCCCAGAACGAGGACATGCGGAAGATCACGGCGTGGGCGGCGATCGTGGCCGTGCCGACGATGGTCTGCGGGGTGTACGGCATGAACTTCGACCACATGCCGGAGCTGCACTGGACCTACGGGTACCCGGCCGTGCTCGGCGTCATGGCGGTGGCCTGCTTCGCGATCCACCGGGGCTTCCGCCGCAACGGCTGGCTCTGACAGGGGGACACCCGCGGACACCCGCGCGACAACCCGGGGGAGTCCGGGGTCTTGAGGACCGGCTGCATCTGGCAGTAAAGTTTCCTAACGAAACAGGAACGCCTCAACTCCCCCACGGAGGCCTTGTGTTCACACCTCACCGCAAGAAGCTGGCGATCAGCGCCCTGCTCGGCAGCGCCCTTCTCGCCATACCGGTCACCGCTCACGCCACCGCCCCCGACGCGCCTTCCGCCCCCGCGCGGACCCAGGCGCAGGTCGTCACAGAGGCGGCCGTCGGGCTCGACGATCCGGCGAAGAAGGAGATCGCCATGAAGATCGTCTCCAGCGCGGAGAACTCCTCGCTGGACTGGAAGGCCCAGTACAAGTACATAGAGGACATAGGCGACGGTCGCGGCTACACGGCCGGCATCATCGGCTTCTGTTCCGGCACCGGCGACATGCTCGACCTCGTCGAGTACTACACCCAGGTCAAGCCGGGCAACGTGCTCGCCAAGTACCTCCCCGCCCTGCGCGCGGTCGACGGCAGCGACTCCCACGCCGGCCTCGACCCGAACTTCACCAAGGACTGGGCGAAGGCGGCCCAGGACGCGGAGTTCAAGAAGGCCCAGGACCACGAGCGCGACCGCGTCTACTTCGACCCGTCCGTCCGCCAGGCCAAGGCCGACGGTCTCGGCGTCCTCGGCCAGTTCATCTACTACGACGCCATCGTCATGCACGGCGACGGCACCGACCCCACCAGCTTCCGCAACATCCGCAAGCGGGCCCTGGCCAAGGCGAAGCCCCCGTCCCAGGGCGGCAACGAGACCGCCTACCTCAATGCCTACCTCGACGCCCGCGTCTGGGCGATGAAGCAGGAAGAGGCCCACAGTGACACCAGCCGCGTGGACACCGCGCAGCGGGTCTTCCTGCGCAAGGGCAACCTGAACCTCAACACCCCGCTCGACTGGAAGGTCTACGGAGACTCCTTCCACATCGGGTGACCCCCGCCGCGGCCCGGGACGGGACCCCTCCTCCGCGTCCCGGGCCGCCCCCAACCCCCTTCGCCCGCACCTCATTTGATGCGCCCCGGGTGGCTTGATCCTGCCGTAAAGGGGGCATAAATTCTGCGCCCCGGCCTGCTCCAGCAGGGGGGGCCCGCGCACCGTCCGACGGGGGGATGCATGCACTACTACACCGACGTCCTGAAGAAGTACGCCGAGTTCTCCGGCCGCGCCCGCAGGCAGGAACTCTGGATGTTCGTCCTGTGCAACATCGCGGTGGCCCTGCTCGTGCTGCTCGTCGACACGCTGCTCGGCGCCAACCTGATCCTCTACTGGATCTACGCCCTGGCGGTCGTCGTCCCCTCCATCGCCCTCGCCGTGCGCCGGCTCCACGACATAGGCAAGTCGGGCTGGTGGTACTTCATCGGCCTGATCCCCCTCATCGGCGGCATCTGGCTGATCGTCCTCTTCGCCACCGAGGGCCAGCCGCAGGCCAACGAGTACGGTCCCAGCCCCAAGGCAGTCCGCGCCTGAGCGGGCCCGACCGCCCGCACCACCGCAGCGCCGCCGCCGGCGGAACACGTCGGCCGCGGCGCTTTCGGCGTTCCCGGACCGGGCCGGGGTGACGCGCGTCTCGCGAAGCCGGGGGCGGGGGGCTGTCCAGACCGGCCCGATCACGAGATATCTTGATGTCGAGCAATGTTGCAGACGAGAGACGCAGACTGTGGAGCGGAGCATCCGGTGACTGACTCGACCATCATCTACACGCACACTGACGAGGCCCCGGCCCTCGCGACGTATTCGTTCCTGCCTGTGATCCAGGCGTACGCGTCGACGGCCGGTGTGAATGTCGAGACCCGTGACATCTCCCTGGCAGGTCGGATCATCGCCAGCTTCCCCGAGCACCTCGAGGAGAGCCAGCGGATCGCCGACGCCCTCGCCGAGCTCGGTGAGCTGGCGAAGACCCCGGAAGCCAACATCATCAAGCTTCCGAACATCTCGGCCTCGATCCCGCAGCTCAAGGCCGCGATCACCGAGCTCCAGGGCCAGGGCTACGCCCTCCCCGACTACCCGGACGACCCGAAGACCGACGAGGAGCGCGAGACGCGCGCCCGCTACGACAAGGTCAAGGGCAGCGCCGTCAACCCGGTCCTGCGCGAGGGCAACTCCGACCGCCGCGCCCCCGCCTCGGTCAAGAACTACGCCAAGGCGCACCCGCACCGCATGGGCGCCTGGAGCTCCGAGTCGAAGACGAACGTCGCCACCATGGGCGAGAACGACTTCCGCTCCACCGAGAAGTCCGCCGTGATCGCCGAGGCCGGCACGCTCCGCATCGAGCACGTCGACGCCGACGGCACCACCACCGTCCTGCGCGAGTCCGTACCGGTCCTCGCCGGTGAGGTCGTGGACGCCTCCGTCCTGCACGTCGACGCGCTGCGCACCTTCCTCAACGACCAGATCGAGCGTGCCAAGGCCGAGGACGTCCTGTTCTCCGTGCACCTCAAGGCCACGATGATGAAGGTCTCCGACCCGATCGTCTTCGGCCACGTGGTCCGCGCCTTCCTCCCGAAGACCTTCGCGCGCTACGGCGAGACCCTCGCCGCCGCCGGCCTGTCGCCCAACGACGGCCTCGGCGCCATCCTGAACGGCCTGGCCGCGCTGCCCGACGGCGACGCGATCAAGGCCTCGGTCGACGCCGAGATCGCCGAGGGCCCGGCCCTCGCGATGGTCGACTCCGACAAGGGCATCACCAACCTGCACGTGCCGTCCGACGTCATCGTCGACGCCTCCATGCCGGCCATGATCCGCACCTCCGGCCACATGTGGGGCCCGGACGGCGCCGAGGCCGACACCCTCGCCGTCCTCCCGGACAGCAGCTACGCCGGTGTGTACCAGGTCGTCATCGACGACTGCCGCGCGCACGGCGCCTTCGACCCCTCCACCATGGGCTCGGTGCCGAACGTCGGCCTCATGGCCCAGAAGGCCGAGGAGTACGGCAGCCACGACAAGACCTTCGAGATCGCCGCCGCGGGCACCGTCCGCCTCGTCGACGCCGCGGGCACCACGGTCCTGGAGCAGGAGGTCGCCGCCGGCGACATCTTCCGCGCCTGCCAGACCAAGGACGCGCCGATCCAGGACTGGGTCAAGCTCGCCGTCACCCGCGCCCGCGCCACCGGCGTCCCGGCCGTGTTCTGGCTGGACGAGAGCCGCGCGCACGACGCGCAGCTGATCGCCAAGGTCAAGACGTACCTCGCCGAGCACGACACCGACGGCCTGACCATCAAGATCCTCTCCCCGGTCGAGGCCACCGCCTTCTCCCTGGAGCGCATCCGCCGCGGCGAGGACACCATCTCGGTCACCGGCAACGTGCTGCGCGACTACCTGACCGACCTCTTCCCCATCCTGGAGCTGGGCACCAGCGCCAAGATGCTGTCGGTGGTCCCGCTCATGAACGGCGGCGGCCTCTTCGAGACCGGCGCCGGCGGCTCCGCCCCGAAGCACGTCCAGCAGCTGGTCAAGGAGAACTACCTGCGCTGGGACTCCCTCGGTGAGTTCCTCGCGCTGGCCGTCTCCTTCGAGCACCTCGCCGTCACCACCGGCAACGCCAGCGCCCAGGTGCTGGCCGACACGCTGGACCGCGCGACGGGCACCTTCCTCAACGAGGACAAGTCGCCCAGCCGCAAGCTCGGCGGCATCGACAACCGCGGCAGCCACTTCTACCTCGCCCTGTACTGGGCGCAGGAGCTGTCCCGCCAGACCGACGACCCGAAGCTGGCGGCCGCCTTCGACCCGCTCGCCAAGACGCTGGCGGAGTCCGAGCAGAAGATCGTCGCCGAACTGATCGCGGTCCAGGGTTCCCCGGCCGAGATCGGCGGCTACTACCAGCCCGACGCGGCCAAGGCCGCGGCGATCATGCGCCCGTCCGCCACCTTCAACCAGGCGATCGCGACCCTCGGCTGACCCCAGCCGTAGCGCACCCCGTACGACGTGATCCGCCCCGGCCGGCCCTGCGCCCGCCGGGGCGGACCCGTTCCCGGGCCCGGCCGTCCCAGGGCCGCTGGCCCCGCCCCGGACGGTGCGCTAGCGTTCACCGACGTCGATCGAGGGGGAGGTCCGGTGGCACGCCGCTCCGACACGTCCTGCGCCGGCATCGGCTGCGCGGGGTTCCTGCTGCTCATGGTGGTCCTGCCGACGGTCGGCTACCTGCTGGCGGTGCCGGTCGCCCTGCCCGACCTGCTGGCCGAGCAGAGCCCGCCGCAGCAACCGCACGGCTTCACCCAGTACTTGGCCCTCTACGCCTTCCCCGTCGTCACCGCCCTCGCCCTCACCCTGTTCGCCGGGCGGCGCCGCCCGTTCCTGTGGTGGCTGGTCCTGGCCCGGGCCGCGGGTCTGCTGGCGCTGGTCGCGGCCGCGCTGTGGTGGACGCAGAGCAAGGTCGGCGGCCATCCCGCCTGGAACGTGCGGGCGGTGGCCGAGAGCACGGCCGCAGGCCTGGTGGCGCTCGTCTTCGTGTGGGCGGTCCGCCGCTGGGACGCCACCCGGGGCGCACGGCCCGCCACCCGCGGCGCACGGCCGGCCACCGCGACCCGTGCCCGCAGGCCGGCCCCCGGGGAGATATGGCTGGCCATGGTGCCGCTGCGGGAGGACCCCGGGCAGCAGATGCGGCACTACTGCGTGGTGCTGGCCGCCCACGCCGACCACGCGGAGGTCGCCCAGATCACCAGCCAGGACAAGGACGGCCGGTCCGACCACATCCGGCTGCCGAACGACGGCTGGGACAAGGTCTCCGGCCGCGCCCACTGGGTGGAGACCGGCCGCGCCCCGCGCCGGGTGGACTACGGGCTCTTCCTCACATCCCGTCCCCAGGGCCGCTGCCCGGCACCGGCCTGGCGCATGCTCAGCCGGCAGCCGGACTGACGTCGGCGGCCACCCGGAAGCCGATGTTCCCGGCCGAACTGTCCGGGGTGTTGCGGGTACGGGCCGCGACCCGGTAGCGGTTGCAGTACGAGTCGTGGCACATGTGCGAGCCGCCGCGCATCGCCCGCTGCGGGCCGGCCGGTGCGAACAGGTCGGCGGACCACTCCCACACGTTGCCGACCGTCTGGTACAGCCCGTACCCGTTGGGCCGGAAGGCCTTGGCGGGCGCGGTGCCCGCGTACCCGTCGGCCCGGGTGTTGTGGGACGGGAAGTCTCCGTTCCAGATGTTGCACATGAAGCGTCCGTCCGGGCGCAGTTCGTCGCCCCACGGGTACCGCTTCTGTTCGAGGCCGCCGCGGGCCGCGTACTCCCACTCGGCCTCGGTGGGCAGCCGGGTGCCGGACCAGGCGCAGTACGCCTGCGCGTCGTTCCAGGAGACGTGGACGACCGGATGGTCCTGGCGCGCCGCGAACGAGGAGCCGGGGCCCTCCGGACGGCGCCACTGCGCCCCGGAGACCGCCCGCCACCACGGGGTCCCGGCGACCGCCGGGGAGGCCTCGGCGAGGGGTGCGGGCAGGAATCCGGCGAAGACGAAGCTGAATCCGAAGGACTCCGCCTCCGTGACGTGGCCGGTGGCCTTCACGAAGGAGGCGAACTGCGCGTTGGTGACGGTGGTGGCGGCGATGCGGAAGGCCCCGACCCGCTCTTCCCGGACGGGTCCCTCGCCGTCCGCCGGGAACCCGTCCGGGTCCTGCGTCCCCCTCAGGTAGCGGCCGCCCGCGATGTCGACGAGACCGCGGGCGGCCCGACGCGCCGCCGGCCCGACGACCGGTCCGGCCGCCGGTCCGACGACCGGTCCGGCCACCGGCCCGCCCGCCGCGGCGGACGGGGCCACGGTCAGCAGGGCGGCGGGCTCCCGGCCGGGCGAGCAGCAGGACTTGGGCGGCATGGGTGGCTCCTGAAGGGGGACGGCGGGACGGGGATCAGCTGACGCGGTCGGCGGCCAGGGCTGCGGCCAGCGCCGGGATCCCGAGGGCCTGCTCCTGCTGCGGGGTGGCCTGGTGGAGCAGGTTCTGCAGCTGGTAGGGGTCGCTCACCAGGTCGTAGTACTCGCGGAACGTGACCTGCCCGGTCCCCGAGACCGCACCCGTGGCATCGGTGTGCAGGTCGTAGTACTCCGTATATTGCTTGTCCTTGGCCACGTAGGAGGCCCAGGTCTTGGGGCCGGTGCCGCCCGTGCCCTGCTTCCACCACTGGACCAGCAGGTGGTCGCGGGCGGCCGGGGTGAGCAGCGACCGGCCGTCCTGCGGCGTGCCCGGGGTGATCCCGGCCGCGTCGAGGATGGTCGGGGCGATGTCGATGTTCGCGACGATCCGGCTGTCGGTGGTGCCGGAGCCGAGCCCGGCGGCGGGCCAGGACAGGTAGAACGGCACCTCGTGGGCGGGGGAGTAGGGTACCGACTTCTTCAGCCAGCCGTGGTCGGCCCAGGTGTAGCCGTTGTCGGCGACGTAGATGACGAGGGTGTTCTCCAGCTGGCCCAGGGCTTCGAGCTTGTCGTGGATGGCCTGCACCGCGTCGTCGACCGACAGCAGGGCGCGCAGCTGGCGGCGGCGCAGCTCCTTGGCGTCCGCGAGCGTCGCGGTGGCGTTGCGGACGTAGCCGGGCTTGTCGGAGCGGTCGTCCTCGGGGACCGAGGGCCGGCCGTTCCAGGCGGGCACCGGGGTCTCGGCGTACTTGGCTGCGGGGGTGTTCGGCTCGTGGGAGGCGTACGGGGTGACGTACGCGAACCAGGGCCGGGTGTCGGTGGCCGCCTTGTCGAGGAAGGCGAGCGTCTTGTTCTTGATGACGTTGGTCGTGTAGCCCGGGAGCTGCTGGACGGTGCCGTCGATGTTCCAGCGGGCGTTGGTGAAGCCCGGCTGGAGCAGGGCCCACTCCTCGAAGTGCGGCGGATTGTCCTCCAGCGCCCAGGAGTTGAGGTACTTGCCGAAGAGCCCGGTGCGGTAGCCGGCCTGCTTCAGGTGGCGCTGCACCGTCGTGGACTGGTCGAGGCTGTGCGATGCGGCGTTGTTGCGCACGCCGTGGTGGTGCGCGTGCTGCCCCGAGAAGATCGACGAGCGGGAGGGGGAGCACAGCGGGGTGGCGGCGTGGCCGTGGGTGAAGGTGACGCCGTGACCGCCGAGCCAGTCGATGGTCTTCGAGATGGCCCAGTCGGTGTGCTTGGGCTGGTCGTCCGTGACGATCAGCAGGACGTTCGGCCGGGGTCCGGCCGCTGCTGCTGCCGCGGGACCGGCGAAGGCGGTGGCGGTGGCCGACGCGGCCACGGCGGCGGCGCCGGCGAGGAAGCCGCGCCTGCCGACCGTGCTGCGGCCCGGCTGACGGGACGCGCTGGTGTGCTCGCTCACGAAGGGTCTCCTGTACGCGCGGGGGAGTTGACGTACGTACGCGGGCCGGCGGCGGCTTCGGTGCGCGCGCCGTCGAAACCCGCAGGTCAGACCCTAGGGTTGGGCTGTGGCAGGGCTGTGGCCGCAGCGTGGCAGTGCCGTGGCGGCGGTGTTACGCGGGCCCGCCGGGAGGCGTCAGAGCCGGTGGACCCGTTCCTGTTCGAAGGCCAGCGGTGACCGGCCGGCCGCGAGGATCCGTAGTCCTGGGGCCACCGCGAGCAGTTTCCGCAGCCAGGTCCGGGCGTCCGGGCCGAGCTGGTCGGTGCCGTCCAGGACGAGCAGCATGTCCCGTTCGGCCAGCCAGGAGACGGTGTTCGCCGTCCCGTACGGCAGCGGGGGCAGGCCCGGACCGCAGCGCAGCTGGGCCGTCAGGTCGCGGACCCCGTAGACGCCGCGGAAGGGATCCATGGCGACGACGGCCGCCCCGTCGTAGAAATTGGACGAGAGCCTGCGTGCGATGTCCCGCACGAGCAGGCTCCGCGGCTCGCGGAAGCCTCCGGTCACGGTCAGCACCCGCCCCCGCCGGACGGCGGTGAGCAGCCGTGACAGTTCGTCGGACGTAGCGGGCAGTGATCCGGTCGATCCCGAATCCCTCATCGGCACGATGCCCCCCATTGCATACGTGACCAAGCGCGGCAACAGGGATCCTTCAGGCCGCGTGTCGACGATTATGCGCCAACTGGGCGACGAGGCCAGGGGAATGACGTATTCCGGTGCGGGACGGCGCGAAGCGTCCCGTCCGCGGGCGGTGCAGGGCCGTCCGCGGCGTACGTGACCCGCATCGGCCGGACGGTGGAGCGGACGTAGACGCCGGACGCGGCCGGTGCCCCCGACCCCGGCGCGGCGCGCGGTCCGCGCGGCGGAAACCGGCCGACCACCTCCGCTGACCCTGCCGCCGGCCCGTCGCGAGGCCCGTGAACGGAGCGAACGGAAAGGAGTTGCGCATGCGTTCGCGGTGCCACGGGAACGCCCCGGGCCCGTGCCCCAGAACGGTCCGCGCCGCGGGGGCCGCATTGGCCCGGGCAAAGCGGGCGGCGTAGTTCCCGTGGTCCCCGTGACGTACGTGTCTCGGCCCGGCCGCCTGGGAACGGTTGTCCGGCAGCCGGTAATGGGCTCTACTGCTGTGCAGCCCCCACTCGGGGCATATTCCGGGGAGGGACCACATGACAGGCAACCGGCGGGCAGACCGGCGGGCGGCGCGACCGCTGTCGCACCGGCGCAGACCCCGCTTCCGGGGCCGCAGGCCCCTGCTGGCGACCCTGCTCTCCGCTTTCCTCCTCATGGGCGTGTGCGCGGCAACCGGCATCGCCTGGGACCCCTTCGGCGGTGCCTCCGCACGCGCCGGCCAGGCCACGGACACCGAAGTGCCCGGCGCCGCCCGCCCCGTCCCCGACGCCCCGTCCACCGGCCCGGCCGAGCCGCCCACCCCGCCGCCGACGCAGAGCCCGGCCCCCACCGAGGCGGCCGCCGCGGAAACCGATCCGAAGGCCACGGCCGACCCCGGGTCCGCACGCCCCACCGGAGCACTGCCCTTCGACATGCCGCAGCCCGCCGCCCTGCGCTCCGGCGAAGCGGGCCGCAAGCTGGTGTTCGCCCACTACTTCACCCCGTACCCGCTGTCCCTCGACAACGCGAGCGCGGACACCGACTACTACACCCGCAACTACCTGAACCCGGACGGCGAGAGCGGCAAGCACGAGCGCTACGGCGGCCTGCTGCGCGACCGGCCGCTGCCCGTCCAGCCCAAGAGCGGCGCCTGGGAACTGGCCAACCTCCAGCAGGAGGTGCGCACCGCCCGCGCGGCCGGGATCGACGGGTTCACCCTCGACATGCTCTCCCTCTCCGGCAAGAACTGGGAGCGCTCCACCATGCTCATGGAGGCCGCACGGTCGGTGGACCCCGCCTTCAAGATCATGCTGATGCCCGACATGACCTCCCTGAAGACCGACGACCCGGGCGTCCTCGCCGACGCCGTCGCCGCCCTCGGCAAGGCACCGTCCGCCCACCGGCTCGGCGACGGCCGGCTCGTCGTCTCCCCGTTCAAGGCCGAGGCGAAGAGCGTGGCCTGGTGGAACGGGGTCATCGACACCCTCAAGTCCCGGCACGGCATCCGCACCGCCTTCGTCCCCCTCTTCCTCGACTTCCAGGCGAACAGCGCGGACTTCGCCCCGATCAGCTACGGCTTCTCCGAATGGGGCAGCCGCAGCTACGTGGGCCAGGACAGCTCCACGCGCGACGTCCGGCGGGCGCACGGCCTGGGCAAGATCTGGATGCAGCCCGTGTCGGTCCAGGACGCCCGCCCCAACCAGGGCATCTACGACGAGGCGGGCAACACCGCGACCCTGCGCTCCACCTGGACCCGCGCCATCGACGACGGCGCGGACTGGGTGCAGCTCACCACCTGGAACGACTACTCCGAGGGCAGCCAGTTCGCACCCTCCCAGCACAACGGCTACGCCTACCTGGACCTGACCTCGTACTACCTGACCAAGTTCAAGACGGGCAGCTGGCCGAAGATCGTCCGGGACACGCTGTACCTCACGGCCCGCACCCAGTTCGCCTCCGCCGACCCCACCGGCGACCAGTCGCTGGTCATGTCGCTCCGCAAGGGCAGCGCCGCCCCCCGGGACACGGTGGAGGTGCTCAGCTTCCTCACCGCCCCGGCCGACGTCCGGACGGCCGTGGGCCCGGCCAAGAACACCCACGACGCGCCCGCCGGCATCCACTCCGAACTGCTGCCCCTGAAGACGGGCACCAGCTCGGCGCAGGTCGTACGGGACGGAAAGACCAGGGCGGAAGTGGAACTGCCCTACCCGGTGGACCACAAGGTCGAGGTCCAGGACCTCCAGTACTACGCGGCCACCAGCGGCCGGGAGACTCCCTAGTGCTCTGACCGGGAAGGTTCACCGGGGTCAGCAGGCTGAGCCCGGCTGCGCTGGACGAGGAGGTCGGGCATGACGCGGAGACTGTCGGTGGACGAGGCCGTGGGACTGCTTGAGGGCGAACTGGGATCAGGGAAGCGAGCGCTGGACGAACTGGTCACGGAAGACCTCTGGCTCGCCTTCCTCCGATTCGGCCGACGGCTGTTCGACGTCTCGGACACACCCGACGCTGACGGTCTTCTGTTCCAGTACGGGACCCACGCGTTCGACGGTCCTCCGGCGTTCACGCTTGACCTCACCCGGCAGTTCGAGATCTCCGACAGCGACGGTGATCACGACCATTACGTGCAGGTCCACTGCGAGCTCAGATATGGACGCGCACCCGCCCTGGAGGCCCTCGGAAGCTTCGATTCGTGGTTCTTCCACGATGCCGGAGACGATCTCGAAGAGTGGGCTCAAGGACTGATCGAGCGAGCAGCCTGGGCAACGATCCACAGACTCAGGCCGACCGGGATCAGGGTGCATCAGGAGCGGGTGTAGTCAGTTCAGGCTGTCGGCGTACATCTGAATGTGCTCAGGCCGGTACACGGCTACGTATTCATCTCCGTGGGGTGCTCCTCGGGGTGTCCTTTCGGTCAAGTCCTGCCCCGGCCCCGGCCCTGGGGCGCCGAGCCTGGTCGAGGGCTTGCTGACCTCGGTTCCATCACCCAGGGCGCATGGTGACCGCCCTCTTGCCGCACTCGTATGGGCCGCCCGACCGAGGCCGGTTCAGCCGGTCGTGGGGCTCGTCGCACCGTCCTGGCGAATCGTCCCGAGTGGAATGCAGTTGTCCGGGGCTCCGTTGATCGCCTCGCACAGCTGTGCCCCGGACAGGTCCGCCTTCTCCGGTATCAGCTGCCAGGCAACGATCCAGTACGGGGTGTCAGCCTCCAGGTCGCCGAACTGGTTGTATATGCCGGTGCTGTAGTCCTCGTTGCGTATCTGCTCCTCGGTGTAGTACTTGCTCCCGTCGTCCATGCCTCCGCAGGCGATCAGGCTGCGCGCCTTCTGGGCCGCCTCGCAGCCGTCGTACTTGACCACCCAGTAGGCCTTGGGATGCGGGGCCTTCATGGGGCGTCCGGGAGTGCTGGTGACCTTCAGCAGGAGCTTGATGTGCGTCAGGCCCTGCGGTGCCGGGGACCCGGGAGCGTCGGGGCTGAGGTCGGCGTCCGCGATCCGCACGGAGTGCGGGTACGACCCGGTCTTCACGGAGAGCACGGGCCCTCGTCCCTCGATCCACTCGGCTGCTGGAGAGGGGGGCTGGCTCGCCGGGGCGGACGCCCCGGGCGGGACTCCTGTGTCCGCGGCGGACCGGCCTGGTTGCGCTGTACCGCCGCAGGCAGCCAGGAGCCCGCTGCAGGCCACGGCGAGGCCGCCTCGCACCCACCGGATCAGACGTATGCGCCCATCGTTTCTCATCAGTCGCCCTCTACAACGGGGGTGCTCTCCCGGCCACCCCTCTTGATCTTGGAACGACACAGTAGCGAAAGCGGCCGGCACCGAGCCCGCCCTGGGAACGGGTGGACGCTGGACACGCGCAGCCCTACCTTGCTGCGCACATGCGGATGTACGCCGGCATGCAGGCCGCCGCCGTCAGGGGACGCCCTCCCCGGCGGACGCCCTGGGACCAGACGGGCTAGACCGGGACCGTGCTGCCGTCGGCCGAGGCCGACAGCATCATCGCCCGCCGGAACCGCACCCAGCTGCTACTGCCTCGCCGGACGACGTACTGGAGTCGCTGCCCCTTCTGCTCGGTCAGCCTGCGAACCCGGACCGGTTGCGACATCCCGCCTCCCCACACTGGCTGGAGAAGTCATTTCCAACCAACCGACGAGCAACCCGGCGAAACTTCCCGGTCACCGCCGAGGTGGCGTCGGATGCCCCGGGCGGCCGACGCCACTCCCCGGTGCGGCAGACAGGCCACCTCGGCGGGATTGGCCTTCCCGGCGCGGGCGACGGGGCTGCATGATCCGGGAACAGGACGACGCAACCCACCGCCCGGAGGAACCCGTGACCCAGCCCGCCACCCCGTCCGCCTTCCCCGGCGGCCCCGGCCTCTTCCGGCTGGACCCGGGTACGGCCCACCTCAACCACGGTTCCTACGGAGCGGTGCCCGTCCCCGTCCAGGAGGTCCAGGAGGCCCTGCGCGCCGAGGCCCACGCCGACCCCGACGCCTTCTTCAACTCCGTTCCCGACCGGCTCGACCACGCCCGCGGCCGGATCGCCGCCCACCTCGGAGCGGACCCCGAGGGCATCGCCTTCATCTCCAACGCCACCGAGGGCGCCCACCTCGCCCTCGACGCCGTCCCGCTCGCCGACGGCGACGAGATCCTGGTCACCGACCACGGCTACGGCACCGTCGTCGCGGCCGCCGCCCGCCGCGCCCCCGTCACCACCGTGGCCCTGGACCCGCACCTGCCCGACGAGGACGCCGTACGCGAGACGGTGCTGGCCGCCCTCACGCCCCGGACCAAGGTCGCGCTGCTCGACCACGTCAGCTCGCCCACCGCCCGCCTCATCGCGGGCCCCCGGCTCCTCGCCGACCTCGCCGCGCGCGGGGTCACCACGATCGTGGACGGGGCCCACACCCCCGGCACGCTGGCGCAGCCGATCGCCACGGGCGCCGACTTCTGGTTCGGGAACCTGCACAAATGGGGCTACGCCCCGTCCGGGAGCGCCCTGCTGGCGGTCGCCCCCGCCCACCGGGCCCGAGTCCGCGCCCTCGCCCCCTCCTGGCAGGACCACCGCGGCTTCCCCCGCTCCGTCGAGTACCGCGCCACCGCCGACTACACCGGCTGGCTGGCCGCCCCCGAGGGCCTCGGCCTCATCGAACGCCTCGGCGCCGCCGAGGTCCGCGCCCACAACTGCGCGCTCGCCGCGCACGGGGCCGAACTCCTCGCGCGGATCCCCGGACTCACTGCCCTCCCGCACACCGAAGGCCTCCCCATGCGCGCCCTGCTGCTGCCGCGGGGGACCGCCGAGACGCAGGACGCCGCCGCCGCCCTGCGCGAGGAGATCGCCGCGAAGCTGCGCACCCGCGTGCTGATCTGGCCCCGGCCCGGCGGCGGCGGGATCCGGGTCTGCGGGCAGGTCTACAACCGGCCCGAGGAGTACGAACGCTTCGCGGCGGCCTTCGCCGGCTTCCTGGCCTGAGCCGGGCCTGAGCCGGGCCTGAGCCCGGTCCGGTGTCCGGGCTCAGTTCCGCCGGAGCAGGTAGGTGTCCATGATCCAGCCCTTGCGGGCCCGGGCCTCGCTGCGGAGTTCCTCGATCCGCCCCGCCACCTCGGCCAGCTTCCCCGAGACCAGGATCTCGTCCGGGGTGCCCACGTAGGCCCCCCAGTAGATGAACAGGTCCTGGTCCAGATGGGCGGTGAAGGCGTGCCGCGCGTCCAGCATCACCACCACGTCGTCCACGCCCTCGGGCCAGCCCTCGGCCAGACGGCGCCCGGTGGTGATCTGGACCGGCCGCCCCACCCGGTTCAGATTCGTCCGGTGCCGCGCCAGCAGCGCCGAGACACTGCTGATCCCCGGCACGACCTCGTGCTCGAACGCCACCCGGCCCCGCTCCAGCACCTCGTCGAGGATGGCGAGCGTCGAGTCGTAGAGCATGGGGTCGCCCCAGACCAGGAACGCCCCCGTCTCACCCTCCGCCAGGTCCTCGGCGATGAACCGCTCGAAGAGCTCGGCCCGCGCACTGCGCCAGCCGTCCACCGTCGGGGCGTAGTCCGCCGGGGTGCGGTCGCGGTCCGGGTCGCGGCCCTCCACCAGCCGGTGGCCGGGGCGGGCGTGCTCGTCGAGCATCGCCCGCCGCAGCCCGGTCAGGTCCGCCTTCTCCTCACCCTTCTCCAGGATGAGGAATGCGTCCGCCGCGCCGATCGCCCGGACCGCCTGGAGGGTCAGGTGGTCCGGGTCGCCCGCGCCGATGCCGATCACTGAGAACTTCTTCACCCGGCTATTCTGCCCGTCATGCGAGCCGCCCTGTTCGTCACCTGCGTCAACGACGCGCTGTACCCGGGAACGGGCATCGCCGTCGTACGCCTCCTGGAGCGGCTCGGCGTACAGGTGGACTTCCCCGCCGCCCAGAGCTGCTGCGGCCAGCCCCAGTACAACACCGGCTACCGGCACGAGGCCGAACCGCTGGTGCTGCGCACCGCCCGGGCCTTCGCCGGGTACCCGTACGTGGTCACCCCCTCCGGTTCCTGCGCCGCGATGATCCGCGAGCACTACCCGCGCATCGGCGCCAAGGCCGCCGGCGAGGGGCGGGGCACCGAGCTCGCGGACGCGGCACGGTCACTGGTCCCGCGCGTGTACGAACTGACCGAGTTCCTGACCGACGTGCTCCAGGTCACCGACGTGGGCGCGTACTTCCCGCACACCGTCACCTACCACCCCTCCTGCCACGGGCTGCGCGGACTGGGACTCGGCGACCGGCCGCGCCGCCTGCTGGCCGCCGTCAAGGGACTGGACCTCGTCGAACTGCCCGGCGCCGAGGAATGCTGCGGATTCGGCGGCACCTTCGCCCTCAAGAACCCGGACGTGTCCGCCGCCATGGGAACCGACAAGATCACGAACGCCCGCTCCACCGGCGCGGACGTCCTGTGCGGCGCCGACAACTCCTGCCTCGCCCACCTCGACGGCCTCCTGCGCCGCACCGACAGCCCCCTACGGGCCCTGCACCTCGCCGAGATCCTGGCCGCGACCGAGGAGGACCCCCTGCGATGACCGACCCCACGGTCACCCACCTCGGCATGCCCGCCTTCCCCACCGCCGCCCGGGACGCCGTACACGACGAGGTCCTGCGCGCCAACCTCCGCCGCGCCACCCACACCATCCGCGACCGGCGGGCCCGCGCCGTCGCCGAACTCGCCGACTGGGACCGGCTGCGCGCCGCGGGCAAGGCCGTCAAGGATCACACCCTGCGCCACCTCGACCGCTACCTCCTCCAGCTGGAGGAGGCCGTCACCGCCGCGGGAGGCACCGTCCACTGGGCGGCCGACGCCGACGAGGCCAACCGGATCGTCACCGCCCTCGTCCGCGCCGCCTGCGGCCCTGACACCGAAAAGCCCGAAGTCGTCAAGGTCAAATCCATGGCCACCCAGGAGATCGGCCTCAACGAAGCCCTGGAAGCGGCCGGCATCGCCGCCTACGAGACCGACCTCGCCGAACTCATCGTCCAGCTCGGCCACGACCGCCCCTCCCACATCCTCGTCCCGGCCATCCACCGCAACCGCGCCGAGATCCGCGAGATCTTCGCCACCGAGATGCACCACTGGGGCCGCCCCGCACCGGACGGACTCTCAGACGACCCGCGGGAACTGGCCGAGGCGGCCCGCCTGCACCTGCGCGAGAAGTTCCTGCGCGCGAAAGTCGCCGTCTCCGGCGCCAACTTCATGGTCGCCGAGACCGGCACCATGGTCGTCTTCGAGTCCGAGGGCAACGGCCGGATGTGCCTGACCCTCCCCGAGACCCTCATCTCCGTCGTCGGCATCGAAAAGGTCGTCCCGACCTTCCGCGACCTGGAAATCTTCCTCCAGACCCTGCCCCGCTCCTCGACGGCAGAACGCATGAACCCGTACACGACCATGTGGACCGGCACCACCGAGGGCGACGGACCCACCGCCTTCCACCTCGTCCTCCTCGACAACGGCCGCACCGACACCCTCGCCGACGAGACCGGCCGCCAGGCCCTGCGCTGCATCCGCTGCTCCGCCTGCCTCAACGTCTGCCCCGTCTACGAACGCGCCGGCGGCCACGCCTACGGCTCGGTCTACCCCGGCCCCATCGGAGCCGTCCTCAGCCCCCAACTACGCGGCACCGCGAGCGAGATCGACGCCTCCCTGCCCTACGCCTCCACCCTCTGCGGAGCGTGCTACGAGGTCTGCCCGGTGGCCATCGACATCCCCGAGATCCTCGTCCACCTGCGCGAACGGGTCGTCCAGGGCGGGCCGGTGACCCGCGAGGGCATCCGCGTCCGGATCCGCCCCGCCCACGGTCACACCGCCGAACGCGCCGCCATGCGCGCCGCCCGCCTGGTCCTGGACCACCCCGGCGCCCTGCGCGCGGGCGAGCGCCTGCTGGCCCGCGCCCGCCGACTGCGCCCGCGCCGCCTGCCCGGACCCGGACGCGCCTGGACCGACAGCCGCGAACTGCCGCCCGTCCCCGCGGAGTCCTTCCGCGACTGGTGGACCCGAGAACGGGAGACCCGAACGTGAGCAGCAAGGACCGCATCCTCGGCCGCATCCGCCGCGCCGTGGGCGAACCGCAACCGGGCCAGGGCCAGGGCCCGGGCCAGGAGCCCGCGATCCCCCGGGACTACCTCCAGGTCCACGGCACCCGCACCCCCCAGCAGCGCGTGGACCTCCTCGCCGCGAACCTGGCCGAATACCGGGCCAGGGTCCACCGCACGGACGAGGCCGGGCTCCCTGACCTGCTCAGGCACCTCCTGGCGGACGCCGCCTCCGTACAGCTCCCGCCCGAACCCGGCTTCGACTGGCCCGAAGGCCTGCCCGCCACGCCCGTGCCCGACCGGGCGGACCAGACCGCACGGGACCTGGACCGGGTGGACGCCGTGGTGACCGGCTGCGCCCTGGCCATCGCCGAAACGGGCACGATCGTCCTCGACGGCGGCCCCTCCCAGGGCAGGCGCCGCATCACCCTCGTCCCGGACCACCACATCTGCCTCGTACGCGTCCCCGCACAGGTCGTGGACTCCGTGCCGGGGGCCCTGCCCCTCCTGGACCCGACCCGTCCGCTGACCTGGATCTCCGGCCCCTCGGCCACCAGCGACATCGAACTCGACCGGGTGGAAGGCGTACACGGCCCCCGCACCCTCGACGTCGTCCTCGTAGCCGCACAATAGGGGCATGCCCGCACACATCGCCCTCACCGCCCTCCTGGTCCGCGACTACGACGAGGCCATCGACTTCTACACCAGCGCCCTCGGCTTCGACCTCGCCGAGGACACCGCCCGCCCCGACGGCTCCCGCTGGGTCGTGGTCCGCCCGCCCGGCGCCAAGGAATCGGCGCTCCTGCTGGCCCGCGCCAAGGACGAGGCCCAGCACTCCCGCGTCGGCGACCAGACCGGCGGCCGCGTCGGCTTCTTCCTCCACACCGACGACTTCACGCGGGACCACGCCCGGATGACCGCCGAGGGCGTCCGCTTCCTGGAGGAGCCCCGCCACGAGCCGTACGGCTCCGTCGCCGTCTTCGAGGACCTGTACGGCAACCGCTGGGACCTGCTCCAGCCCGCCGCCTAGCCCTCCGCCGCCTGGCCCTCCGCCGCCAGCGGCGGCGCCTCCACGGCGGCATCGACGGCCGGGCCGTCCGGTGACACCCGTCCGGCCAGCTCCCAGGCCCACCGGACCAGGCCCGGCACGCCGACCCCGTACGGCCCCCCGTCGATCCCCTCGATCCCGGCCGCCCCGCGCAGCAGCAGCCGCGCCCCGCCGACGGAGTTCCCGCGCGCGGCGTGCGTCAGCCCGACCGCGAGCTGGGCGAGCCCCCGCCACAACGGGGCCGCCTCCTCGGGCCCCGACTTCCAGGCGTCCTCGAACACCTCGTGCGCATGGAAGGGCATCCCGGCGTCCAGCAGCCGCTGCGCCTCGCGCACCGTTTCGAGGGGGGAGCGCACCACCCCCTCGGGCTGCCGCTCCACACCCGGCGCCCCGTAGGGCAGGGGTCGCCCCAGTCCGTCCCTGGGCCGCGCGCTCCGCGCCCGCCCCGCATCGTCCCTGTCCCGTACGTTCACCCCTTCATCCTGCCCCGCGGTGATTACCGGTGCATGCACACCCCTCGCCGTGGGGTAATGTTCTGCATGTGCCGCCGGGACGGGGGAAACCCCAGGTGGAAGTACGACCGACAGCACAACGGGACGTGGCGCAGCTTGGTAGCGCACTTGACTGGGGGTCAAGGGGTCGCAGGTTCAAATCCTGTCGTCCCGACTCGAAAGAGTCGTAGAGCGAGGGGCCGGTTCGGAGAAATCCGAACCGGCCCCTCGCTCGTTTCCGTATACGGAAGCAGAAGTGCCTCCCAAGTGCCTCCCATGAGGGAAGACCGGCGGTTTTAAGCCACCCCTGTCTGGTTTCGCTATCGGGTGCCGTCGGGATCAGCCGTGGTGCCGGCGCTCTGCGTTCCGGGCGATTTCGCGGAGCATGCGCCGGACGAGAATGCGGTGTCCGCCGGAGCCGATGACCAATTTGCGGTAGGCCACCCCGGTGAATCCGGGGAAAAGCCCGTGTGAACGCGCGCCGATGATCGTTCCCGCCGGATGTTCGGAGAGGACGAAGATCAGCGCGTACTGCGCAAAGCGGTGGCGCCCCATGAGTGTCAAGCGATCGCAGGGGACACTTTCAGCCACGGCGAAGCCGGGGAATGTGGAGCCTTCTTCGGGGAGCGTGCCGGTGACGGTGCGGGGATCCGTGCCCACGAGATGAGCGAATCCGCTGCTGATGCCCAGATGTGTCCGGGCGACCCATTTGTTGAGCGAATCCCACGTCGTCGGCACGGGGGCCGCGACGATCAGTTCGTGCGCGTCGAGGAAGGGAAGTCCGGATACGAGATCGGGGGATTTCATCGGTGTCGACTCCCTTGGAGAGTGGTGGAAGAGGGCGTGCAGAGGGCTGTTGTCGGTCCGGGTGTTCGTGTATATGCGCGCATCGGCCGGCGGGCAGACGGTGGGCAGTCGGTGGGTGGCCGGCGTGTGGCCGGTGAGAGCTTCCCGGGGACCGTCTACCACGGAGACCGGGCCCGCCGACAAGTCGGCCGGAGGTCGTGGTGCGCGCCGTTGCACAGACCACTCGAACCCCGCTTGAGGATCGCTTGAGAAGGGCGGCCTGGGCGGGACGCGCACGCCGGCGCCCGTAGCTCCCGGCGCCCCGGAGCGGCGTCCGAGCGCCCATCGGCCCCGACCGTGCGCAGGAAGCGCGCCGTTCACGCGGGCGTACGCGGACCGGAGCGGCGGGGGACTCCGTCGAGCGCCGTTGACCAGGTGATTCACCTACGCCGTTGGAGACCGTCGAAATTCCGGTGACACGAGACGACGGCTCGTCCGGAGCTCCATTCGCCGTCAATGGGCAGCGGTTGCGGGGCGTGCACCGGCAGTACCGGGAGCGTGATCACGGAAGGGCCGGAAAAGGCTACTTGCAAGTAACGAGGTTACTTGCAAGTAGTTACGCTGTGACGTGTCTCACAGGTCAATGTGCGGGAGTGGCCGGGCTGCTACCTTCTGCGATGCGTGAACTCGTGAACCCATTCACCAGGGTCAATTGGCGGGTTTTCACGCATTAGACAACGGGGGTTGTCATTGACAACGGGGGATGTCGTGACTGGTATGCGCACTCAGCGGATCGCGATCATTGGAATCGCGGCTCGACTGCCGGATTCGTCGGGAACCGGCGAGATCTGGAGTCTGTTAAACCGAGGTATCGACGCGACCCGCGCCCGTGACGCCGAGCGCCCTTTCGGTCCCGATCTCGGCGGTTTCATCGACGGGGTCGACGAGTTCGATCCGGAATTCTTCAACATAACGCCGCGCGAAGCGGCGCACATCGACCCGCAGCAGCGGCTGGCGCTTGAGCTCGCCTGGCAGGGGTTGGAAGACGCCGGAATCGTCGTCACACCGGGGGTATCGCCGAAGACCGGTGTGTTCCTCGGAGTCATGGCCGCCGACTACGCGGATCTCGTCGCGATATCGGGCGCGCAAGGCATCTCCCGCCACACCCTGACCGGTCTGGGGCGTTCGATCGTCGCCAACCGGATCTCCTACGCGCTCGGCCTCGCAGGCCCGAGCCTGACCGTCGACACCGGCCAGTCGTCCTCGCTGGTGTCCGTCCACCTCGCCTGCGAGAGCCTGCGCAAGGGTGAGAGCGAGATCGCCCTCGCGGGCGGTGTCCACCTGAACGTGTCGCCCCTCAGCACCGGCGTCGTCGAAGCGGCAGGCGCACTGTCGCCGGACGGCAAGGGCTACGTCTTCGACGAGCGGGCCAACGGCTACGTCCGGGGCGAGGGCGGCGGCCTCGTCGTCCTCAAGCCGCTCGCACAGGCCGTCGAAGACGGCGACCACATCTACGCGGTCATCGAAGGCAGCGCAGTCGGAACGGGTTCGGGCGACGGCGGACTGACCGTCCCGAGCAGCGACACCCAGAGCCGCACGATCACCGAGGCCCTTGAGAACGCCCGGATCGACGCCTCCCAGGTCCAGTACGTCGAACTCCACGGAACGGGAACCCGGGTGGGCGACCCGATCGAGGCACGGGCCCTGGGATCCGTCTTCGGCGGCACCCGCCCGTCCGGCAGCCCGCTCGCGGTCGGCTCGGTCAAAACCAACATCGGCCACCTCGAAGGCGCCGCCGGAATCGCCGGCCTCATCAAGACCGCGCTGTGCATCGACCGGCGCGAGCTCGTCCCGAGCCTGAACTTCGTGCGGCCCAATCCGCAGATCGCCCTGCACGAGTTGGGCCTGCGCGTGGTGACGGCCAACGAGCCGTGGCCCGCCGCGGACCAGCCCCTCACGGCGGGGGTGACCTCCCTGGGCATCGGCGGCAGCTGCTGCCACATGGTCCTCACCGCCGGGCCTTCCCCGGCGGTACCGCAACCTGAACTGCGCGTCGCTCCGCCGGTGGTGCCGGTGGTGGTCTCCGGTAAGAGTGCGGGGGCGTTGGCTGCGCAGGCGGGGCGGCTGCGGTCGCATCTGCTGGAGCGTCCGGAGCTGGGTGTGGTTGATGTGGCGTTCTCGGCGGTGACGTCGAGGGCGCAGTTCGACCAGCGGGCTGCTGTGGTGGCTTCGGATCGTGAGGGTCTGCTGGCGGGGCTGGGTGCACTGGACTGGGTTCCTGTTCACGGGCCAGGGCGCGCAGCGTGCGGGCATGGGTGCGGGTCTGGCTCAGGTCTATCCGGTGTTCGCCGAGGCGCTGGACGAGGTGTGTGCACAGCTCGACGGGCTGCTGGGGCGTTCGTTGAAGGAGGTGTTGTTCGCGGCGGAGGGTTCGCCGGAGGCTGGGCTTCTGGATCGGACGGAGTTCACGCAGCCTGCGCTGTTCGCGGTTGAGGTGGCGCTGTTCCGTCTGCTGGAATCGCTGGGCGTGAAGGCCGATGTCCTGGTCGGGCATTCGGTCGGTGAACTGGCCTGCGCTCATGTGGCGGGGGTTCTGTCGCTGGCTGATGCGTGCCGGCTGGTGGCTGCGCGTGGCCGGTTGATGGGTGCGCTGCCTGCTGGTGGCGGGATGGTTGCGGTTCAGGCGACCGAGGCCGAGGTCGCGGAGTCGCTGGCCGGCTTCGAGGACCGTCTGTCGGTCGCGGCGGTGAACGGTCCGCTTGCGCTGGTCGTCTCGGGTGCCGTGGAGGCGCTGGAGGAATGGCTGCCCGCCTGGGTCGAGTTGGGCCGTAAGACCTCGCGACTGCGGGTCAGTCATGCCTTCCACTCGCCGTTGATGGAGCCGATGCTCGACGAGTTCCGTGCGGTTGCTGAGGGTCTGACGTTCCACCAGCCTCAGGTGGCCGTGATCTCGAATGTGACCGGTGGCCTCGTCACCGATGAGCTGACGGATCCGGGGTATTGGGTCTCCCACGTGCGGGAGGCGGTCCGTTTCGCGGACGGTGTCCGGACGCTGGCCGATGAGGGTGTGACCCGGTTCGTCGAGGTCGGCCCGGACGCCGTCCTCACCGCATTGGCCAAGCAGAGCCTGGACATCGAAGGGGCTCTCTTCGCGCCGGTGTTGCGTGCCCGCGTCTCCGAGCCGGAGGCCTTCGCCGGGTTCCTCGGTCAGGCGCATGTCGCCGGGCTGCCGGTGGACTGGGATGCGTTCTACGCGGGCTCCGGTGCGCAGCGTGTCGAGCTGCCGACGTACGCCTTCCAGCGCGAGCGGTACTGGCTCTCCCCGAGCGCACAAGCCGGGGACCCTTCCGCCGTCGAGTGGACGAGGCCGACGACGCAGGAGCCTGCCGAATCCCAGCTCGGCAACGGGCCGCTGGCCCAGCGGTTGGCCGGCCTGGCCGGTGCCGAGCGGGAACGGGCCGTGCTGGATCTGGTCCTGGCGCAGGTGGCAGCGGTACTCGGGTACTCCTCCTCGTCCGCGATTGACCCTGTCCGGGCCTTCAAGGACCTCGGGTTCGACTCGCTCGCCGGTGTGGAACTGCGCGACCGACTCATGGAGGCAACCGGTCTCCGGCTGCCCACGACCTTGGTCTTCGACCACCCGACGTCCACCGCGATCGCACGTCACCTCCTCTCCGAGGTCGACGGGACCGACCAGGCGTCGATACCGGCCCCGACAACGCGACGCGACCGGTCCGATGAGCCGCTGGCCATCGTGGGCATGGCGTGCCGGTACCCGGGCGGGGTGACGTCGCCGGAGGAGCTCTGGCAGCTGGTTGCCGAAGGACGCGACGCGGTCGGCGGTCTGCCGACCGACCGGGGTTGGGATCTGGAACGGCTCTACGACCCGGACCCCGAGCGGGTCGGCACCATCTACATGCGGGGCGGCAGCTTCCTGAACGGGATCGGCGAGTTCGATGCCGGCTTCTTCGGGATCAGCCCGCGTGAGGCCGCGGCCATGGACCCGCAGCAGCGTCTGCTGCTGGAGGCGTCCTGGGAGGCCCTGGAGGACGCGGGGCTCGACCCGGCCTCGCTGCGCGGCAGCGACACCGGCGTCTTCGCCGGTGTCATGCCGATGGACTACGGCACCTCGCCGGACTTCAGCGGTTCGATGCCGCCGGAGGCGGAGGGTTTCCGCCTCACCGGGACGACGACGAGTGTGGTGTCGGGCCGGATCGCGTACAGCCTCGGTTTCGAGGGCCCTGCGGTGACGGTGGACACGGCCTGCTCGTCCTCCCTCGTCGCCATGCATCTGGCGTCGCAGGCGCTGCGTTCCGGTGAGTGCTCGCTTGCGCTCGTCGGTGGTGTGACGGTGATGGCGGGGCCCTTCCTGCTGCAGGAGTTCAGCCGTCAGCGGGGTCTGGCGGAGGACGGCCGCTGCAAGTCGTACGCGGCCTCCGCGGACGGCACGGGCTTCTCGGACGGTCTGGGTCTGCTCGTCGTCGAACGTCTTTCGGACGCGCAGCGCAACGGCCACCGGATCCTGGGTGTCATCCGCGGTAGTGCGATCAACCAGGACGGTGCGAGCAACGGCCTGACGGCGCCGAACGGGCCCTCGCAGGAGCGCGTGATCCGTCAGGCGCTGGCGAGTGCGGGGCTGTCGCCCGCCGATGTGGATGCCGTGGAGGGCCATGGCACGGGTACGCGTCTGGGTGACCCGATCGAGGCGCAGGCGCTGCTGGCGACCTACGGTCAGGGACGTGTGAGTGGCCCGCTGCGGCTGGGCTCCATCAAGTCGAACATCGGTCATACCTCGGCTGCGGCTGGTGTGGCTGGTGTGATCAAGATGGTGAAGGCGATGCAGCACGGTGTGCTGCCTCAGACCTTGAACGTGGACGAGCCCTCGCCACACATCGACTGGACGGCGGGCGAGGTCGAGCTCCTCACCGAGGCCGCGGAATGGCCTGCGTCGGCTGACCGGCCGCGCCGTGCGGGTGTGTCGTCGTTCGGCGTGAGTGGCACGAACGCCCACCTGATTCTGGAAGAGGCGCCGGCTGCACAGCCTGCTCCGGCTTCGGACGGTGGATCCCCGGTGGTGCCGGTGGTGGTCTCCGGTAAGAGCGTGGAGGCGCTGGCTGCGCAGGCGGGGCGGCTTCGGTCGCATCTGCTGGAGCGTCCGGAGCTGGATGTGCTGGACGTGGCGTTCTCGGCGGTGACGTCGCGGGCGCAGTTCGACCAGCGGGCTGCTGTGGTGGCTTCGGACCGTGAGGGTCTGCTGGCGGGGCTGGGTGCGCTGGCTGAGCCGCAGGACGGGGCTGGCCTGGTAGCGGGCAGGACTGGGTTCCTGTTCACGGGTCAGGGCGCGCAGCGTGCAGGCATGGGTGCGGGTCTGGCTCAGGCCTATCCGGTGTTCGCTGAGGCGCTGGACGAGGTGTGTGCACAGCTCGACGGGCTGCTGGGGCGTTCGTTGAAGGAGCTGTTGTTCGCGGCGGAGGGTTCGCCGGAGGCGGCGCTTCTGGACCGGACGGAGTTCACGCAGCCTGCGCTGTTCGCGGTTGAGGTGGCGCTGTTCCGTCTGCTGGAGTCGCTGGGCATCCGGGCGGATGTCCTGGTCGGGCATTCGGTCGGTGAGCTGGCCTGTGCTCATGTGGCGGGGGTTCTGTCGCTGGCCGATGCGTGCCGGCTGGTTGCTGCGCGTGGCCGGCTGATGGGTGCGCTGCCTGCCGGCGGCGGGATGGTCGCTGTTCAGGCGACCGAGGCCGAGGTCGCGGAGTCGCTGGCCGGGTTCGAGGGGCGTCTGTCCATTGCCGCGATCAACGGACCGGCCGCGGTTGTGGTCTCCGGTGGTCTGGAGGCGATCGACGAGTGGCTGCCGGCCTGGGTCGAGTCGGGGCGTAAGACGACGCGTCTGCGCGTCAGTCATGCGTTCCACTCGCCGCTGATGGAGCCGATGCTCGACGAGTTCCGTGCGATCGCCGAGGGGCTGACGTTCCGCCGGCCCCAGGTGGCCGTGGTGTCGAACCTGACCGGCGGCCTCGTCACTGACGAGCTGACGGATCCCGGGTACTGGGTCTCCCACGTGCGGGATGCCGTCCGTTTCGCGGACGGTGTCCGGACGCTGGCCGACGAGGGTGTGACCCGGTTCGTCGAGGTCGGCCCGGCGGCGGTCCTGACCGCGCTCGCCCAGCAGACCTTGGACATCGACGGGGCCCTCTTCGCCCCGGTGTTGCGTGCTCGCGCCTCTGAGACGGAGGCGTTCGCCGGGTTCCTCGGCCAGGTGCACGTGGCCGGGCTGCCGGTGGACTGGGATGCGTACTACGCGGGCTCCGGCGCACAACGCGTCGAGCTGCCGACGTACGCCTTCCAGCGCGAGCGGTACTGGCTGTCCCCGAGTTCTGCCTCCGGCGATCCGGCCGCGGCCGGGCTCGGCCGGATGGATCACCCGATCCTGAGCGCGGCGGTTCCGGTCGGGGACCGGGACGAGTGGGTGTTCACCGGT
>NZ_KL647133.1:433727-435246 GCF_000725805.1 Streptomyces xanthophaeus
CGCCTCGCCACCGACGTGCTGTACGCCCGGCTCGCCGACCTCGGCTACGAATACGGGCCGGCCTTCCAGGGCGTACGGGCCGCCTGGCGCGACCAGGACACCGTCTACACGGAGATCACGCTCCCCGACGAGCACGCCGAGACGGCAAGCGCCTTCGGTATTCACCCGGCCCTGTTCGACGCCGCGCTGCACGGCGGCCTGGAAGCCATGAGCACCGGGGACGAGTCGATCACTCAACTGCCGTTCTCCTGGTCCGGAGTCCGCTTCGGGCAGCCGGGCCGTTCCCGGGTGAGGGTGCGCATCACGCCGACGGACGGCTCCGGGCTGCGGATCGACCTCGCCGACGAGCACGGTACGGCGGTCGGCGGTGTCGACCGGCTCGTCTTCCGCCCGGCCGAGCGCGCGAAGCTCGGCGGAGGACGGCCGGCGACGAATAACTCGCTGTTCCGGATCGACTGGACCGACCTCGTCGGGACCACGGACACCTCGGACGGCCACCTGGTCGCCCTCGGCGATCAGCCGCTGCCGGTAGCGGAGTCGGTGCAGCGCTTCACGGACCTCGATGCGCTGGAGGATGCCGTCGCCGCAGGGGCCCCGGTCCCCGAGGCGGTCGTCGTGCAGATCCGGAAGCCGGATGCGGCGGATGCCGCCCTGGCGGCCCGCGCCGTGGCCTGTGACGCCCTCGCTCTCGTCCAGCGGTGGCTGGCGAGCACCTGGCTTGACGATTCGCAGCTGGTCGTGGTGACGCGCCGAGGTCTCCTGGTCGGAGACGATGCACCTGAGCTGGAGCTGGCACCGGTGTGGGGGCTCGTGCGCTGCGCCCAGTCTGAACACCCGGGACGGTTCGTCCTCGTAGACGTAGACGTAGACGCAGGTGGCGATGGCGATGGTGCGGTCGTCGACATCCCCTGGGGTTCCCTTCTCGCCTCGGGGGAAACGGAGTTGGCGGTCCGTGACGGACGGGTGCTCGTCCCGCGCCTGGCGCGTACGCGGCAGACCGTGACGTCCCCCGACAGCGCATGGCGCCTGTCGATCGAACGCAAGGGATCGCTGGAAGACCTCGAAATCGCACCCTCGGGCGCCGATCGCCCGCTGCGCACCGGTGAAATACGCATCGGCGTACGGGCCGCGGGCCTGAACTTCCGGGACGTGCTCATCGCGCTCGGGACCTACCCGGGTGAGGCGCCGCTGGGCAGCGAGGCCGCCGGTGTCGTCCTGGAGGTCGGCGCCGAGGTGACCGGCCTCGCCCCCGGCGACCGGGTCATGGGCCTGGTGCCCGACGGCTTCGGCTCGGTCGCCATCACGGACGGCCGGATGGTCGTGCCGATGCCGGAGAGCTGGTCGTTCACGCAGGCGGCCTCGGTACCTCTGGTGTTCCTCACCGCCTACTACGGTCTGGTCGACCTCGCCGACGTGCAGTCCGGCGAGCGGCTGCTGGTGCACGCGGCGGCCGGTGGCGTGGGTATGGCTGCGGTGCAGTTGGCCCGGCACTGGGGCGTCGAGGTCCTGGCGACGGCGA
>NZ_KL647133.1:435281-439740 GCF_000725805.1 Streptomyces xanthophaeus
GTGCTCAACGCCCTGGCGGGCGGGTTCATCGACGCCTCGCTGGACCTGCTGCCGCGCGGCGGACGGTTCATCGAGATGGGCAAGGCCGACCTCCGCGACGCGGGCCGGGTCGCCCACGACCACCCCGGTGTCCGCTACCGGTCGTACGACCTGTTCGAGGCGGGCCCGGACCGGATCCAGGAGATGCTGTCCGAGGTCGTGTCCCTGTTCGACAAGGGGGTGCTGGAGCACGCGCCGATCCGGACGTGGGACGTACGCCGCGGCGCGGACGCGTTCCGCTTCCTGCGCGAAGGCCGCAACACCGGCAAGGTCGTCCTCACGGTCCCGGCTCCGCTGGACCCGGACGGCACGGTCCTCATCACCGGCGGTACGGGTGGCCTGGGCGCGGTGTTCGCCGAACACCTCGTCCGGCAGTACGGAGCCAGGCACCTGCTCCTCGTCAGCCGGCGCGGTCCCGCCGCCGACGGCGTACCGGAACTGCAGGCCGCACTGGAGGCCTTGGGCGCGCAGGTGCGGGTGGCGGCGTGTGACGTCGCCGATCGCGCCGGGCTCGCGCAACTGATCGGCTCGCTGGAGCAGCCGCTCACCGCGGTCATCCACACGGCGGGCGTCCTGGACGACGGGGTGATCGAGTCCCTGACCCCGGCACAGGTGGAGCGGGTGATGCGGCCGAAGATCGACGCGGCCCTGCACCTGCACGAGCTGACGGCGGACATGGACCTGTCGGCGTTCGTCCTCTTCTCCTCGGTCGCTGCCCTGATCGGTAGCCCCGGCCAGGCGAACTACGCGGCCGCCAACTCCACCCTGGACGCCTTGGCCGCACACCGCCGGGATGCGGGCCTGCCGGCCCTCTCCCTGGCATGGGGCCTGTGGGCAGAAGCCCGCAGCATGGCCGGGACGCTCGACGAAGGAAGCATGACGCGCTGGTCCCGGATGGGCATCGAGCCCCTGTCCAACGAACTCGGCCTGTCGTTGTACGACTCCGCCCAACTGCTCGACACGGCCGTACCGGTGCCGGTGCGGCTGAACTCCGGAGTCCTGTACACCCAGGCGCAGTCCGGCACGCTGCCCGGCCTGATGCGCGGACTCGTCCGCGAACCCGCCCGGCGCACCGAATCGGCCGGCGGCTCGCTGGCCGAACAGCTCGCGGGGATTCCCGAAGGCGATCGGACGCGGGCCGTCCAGGAACTCGTGCGGACGCACGTGGCAGCAGTACTCGGCCACGCGTCAGCGTCCGTGATCGACGCCGACCACTCCTTCAAGGAGATCGGACTGGACTCACTGGCCGCCGTCGAGCTGCGCAACCGCCTCACCAAAGCCACCGGCCTGCGGCTGCCGACCACGCTGGTCTTCGACCACCCGACTCCGGTGGCCGTCGCCCGGCTTCTCGAAGAGCGCGTGGGCGGACAACAGGCAGACAAACCATCCCCGTTGGACGAGGCGCTCAAGCAGATGGAGTCGTTGCTGGCATCAGGGGACGGGAAGGAACTGGTCGCCTACGAGCTGCGCCTTCGCTCCCTCGGCAACCGCCTGCGGTCACTCCTGAGCGGCATGGACGGCGACCTGGACGACGCGCTCATCGAGGGTGTCGACGACTTCGACGAAGTGTCCGACGACGAGATTTTCGACTTGATCGACAAAGAGATCGGAATGGCATGAACCAGGCCGCGGGGGAAGAAACACGGAGCGGCTCGACGGTGGACGAGCAGAAGCTGCGCCTCTACCTACGGAAGGTGACGGGCGAGCTGCGCACGGCCAATCGGCGGATCCGGGACCTGGAACAGCGCGACGTCGAGCCGTTGGCGATCGTGGGCATGGCGTGCCGGTATCCGGGTGGGGTGACGTCGCCGGAGGAGCTGTGGCAGTTGGTGGCGCAGGGCCGGGACGCGATCTCGGGCCTGCCGACCGACCGCGGCTGGGACCTGGAACGCCTCTACGACACCGACCCTGACCAGGCCGGGACCGTGTACACGCGGGGCGGCGGCTTCCTCGACGAACCCGGTGCCTTCGACGCGGGGTTCTTCGGGATCAGCCCCCGCGAGGCACTGGCGATGGACCCGCACCAGCGGCTGCTGCTGGAAGCGGCATGGGCGGCGCTGGAGGACGCGGGGATCGACCCGACGTCGCTGCGCGGCAGCGACACCGGCGTCTTCGCCGGTGTGGTGCCGATGGACTACAGCCTGACGATGCCGCCGGAGCTGGAGGGTTTCCGTCTGACGGGGACGACGACGAGTGTGGTGTCGGGCCGGATCGCGTACAGCCTCGGTTTCGAGGGCCCTGCGGTGACGGTGGACACGGCGTGTTCCTCGTCGCTGGTGGCGATGCATCTGGCGTCGCAGGCGCTGCGTTCGGGTGAGTGCTCGCTGGCCCTGGTCGGTGGTGTGACGGTGATGGCGGGGCCGTTCCTGTTGCAGGAGTTCAGCCGTCAGCGGGGTCTGGCGGAGGACGGCCGTTGCAAGTCGTACGCGGGCGCCGCGGACGGCACGGGCTTCTCCGACGGCGTCGGCCTGATCGCGCTGGAGCGGTTGTCGGAGGCGCGGCGCAACGGGCACAAGGTGCTGGCTGTGATCCGGGGCAGTGCGATCAACCAGGACGGTGCGAGCAACGGTCTGACGGCTCCGAACGGGCCTTCGCAGGAGCGTGTCATCCGTCAGGCCCTGGCGAGTGCGGGGCTGTCGCCTGCCGATGTGGACGCTGTGGAGGGTCACGGGACGGGTACGCGTCTGGGTGGCTGGGTTCGATCAAGTCGAACATCGGTCATACGTCGGCTGCGGCTGGTGTGGCTGGTGTGATCAAGATGGTGAAGGCGATGCAGCACGGTGTGCTGCCGCAGACGCTGAACGTGGACGAGCCTTCGCCGCACATCGACTGGACGGCGGGCGAGGTCGAGCTCCTGACGCAGGCCACGCAGTGGCCCGCGTCGGCTGATCGGCCGCGTCGTGCGGGTGTGTCGTCGTTCGGTGTGAGCGGGACGAACGCCCACCTCATCCTGGAGGAGGCGCCGGCCGAGGAGCCGGTCGCCGCCTCGGTGCCGTCCACCCACCGTCCGCCGGTGGTGCCGGTGGTGGTGTCGGGTAAGAGTGCGGAGGCGTTGGCTGCGCAGGCGGGGCGGCTGCGGTCGCATCTGCTGGAGCGTCCGGAGCTCGACGTGGTGGACGTGGCGTTCTCCGCGGTCACGTCGCGGGCGCAGTTCGACCAGCGCGCCTCGGTGGTGGCATCTGATCGTGAAGGTCTGCTGGCGGGCCTGGGTGCGCTGGCCGAGGAGCAGGACCGTGCCGGGCTGGTGTCAGGGAAGACCGGGTTCCTCTTCACGGGTCAGGGCGCGCAGCGTGCGGGGATGGGTGCGGGTCTGGCTCAGGCCTATCCGGTGTTCGCCGAGGCGTTGGATGAGGTCTGCGGCTACCTGGATGGGCTGTTGGGCCGGTCGTTGAAGGAGCTGTTGTTCGCGGCGGAGGGTTCGCCGGAGGCTGGGCTTCTGGACCGGACGGAGTTCACGCAGCCTGCGCTGTTCGCGGTTGAGGTGGCGCTGTTCCGTCTGCTGGAATCGCTGGGCATCCGGGCGGATGTCCTGGTCGGGCATTCGGTCGGTGAACTGGCCTGCGCTCATGTGGCGGGGGTTCTGTCGCTGGAGGATGCGTGCCGGCTGGTGGCCGCGCGTGGCCGCTTGATGGGTGCGCTGCCTGCAGGTGGCGGGATGGTCGCTGTTCAGGCGACCGAGGTTGAGGTCGCGGAGTCGCTGGCCGGGTTCGAGGGGCGTCTGTCGGTCGCTGCGGTGAACGGTCCGCTGGCCGTGGTCGTCTCGGGTGCTGTGGAGGCGCTCGAGGAATGGCTGCCCGCCTGGGTCGAGTTGGGGCGCAAGACCTCGCGTCTGCGGGTCAGCCATGCTTTCCACTCGCCGCTGATGGAGCCGATGCTCGACGAGTTCCGTGCGATCGCCGAGGGGCTGACGTTTCACGAGCCGCAGGTGGCGGTGGTGTCGAACCTGACCGGTGGTCTGGTGTCCGCCGAGCTGACCGACCCTGCCTACTGGGTCTCCCACGTACGAGAGGCGGTCCGCTTCGCGGACGGTGCCCGGACGCTGGCCGATGAGGGTGTGACCCGGTTCGTCGAGGTCGGCCCGGACGCCGTCCTCACCGCGATGGCCCAGCAGACCCTCGACACCGAAGGTTCGGTGTTCGTCCCGGTGCTGCGTGGCCGTACCCCGGAGGCGGAGGCGTTCGCCGGTTTTCTGGGCCACGCGCATGTCGCCGGGCTGCCGGTGGACTGGGCTGCGTTCTACGCGGGCTCCGGCGCGCAGCGCGTCGAGCTGCCGACGTACGCCTTCCAGCGCGAGCGGTACTGGCTCGACCAGTGCGTCGGTTCCGGCGATCCGGCCGCGGCCGGGCTCGGCCGGATGGATCACCCGATCCTGAGCGCGGCGGTTCCGGTCGGGGACCGGGACGAGTGGGTGTTCACCGGT